>CAWJZK010000014.1:0-139733 GCA_963847285.1 uncultured Actinomycetota bacterium | reverse complement strand
TGCGCGCCCGAAAGGATCGCGAGCTCGGTGACACGGCGTGCGCCGGTCTGCTCGATCACGACCGCCCAGCCGTGCCGCTCGGCTTCCGCCATGATTCGGCTGGCGAGGTCGCTGAAGTAGTCGATGCCAAGGTCGGGGATCGCGAGGGTGATGCTGCCGGTTCGTCCCGTGCGGAGGCTTCGCGCCGATGTGTTCAGCCGGTAGCCGAGCTCGTCGACGGCGCGCAGCACGCGGTCGCGCGTCTCCGGTCGGACCGCGATGCTGCCCGACAGGACGTTCGAGACGGTGCGCGCGGTGACGCCGGCGAGCGCGCCGACATCCGCCATTGTGACGCTCGGCATCGACTTCTGCACGCGCTATCCCCCGTTCAGTCGGCTGGCGAGGCGGACTGCGGCCCATGATACGGGGGGCAGTGTCACCCGCAGGCGCCCCTCGTCGAGCACGGCGGAAATGGGGCGTGGGACGACGCGGTCGCGATCGTCGGCGGTGTTCGAGGCATGAACGTCGGGGTCCCAGAGCAGCTGCGCCGATTCCACGACGTCCGGAGCCAGCGGGCGCAGGTCGAGCTCGACGTCTGCCGACCGCTCGGGCGAACGGTTGGTGAGCATCACCTCGATCGCCGCCCCGTGCGCGCTCTGTGTGACGGTGGCGACCGTGTCGGCTCCGTCGACCGCGTCTATTCGGGTGGAGAGCACGGTGTGACCCGCGCTGCGCGCGGCGGCGGCGAACGGGTGGAAGATGGTCTGCCGCCAAGCGGGCGTTCCCGGTTCGGCGCGGATCGGACCGATCACGTTCACCAGCTGCGCCATCGCGGCGATGGAGACGATGTCGCAGTGCGCCAGGATGCTCTGCAGCAGCGAGCCGACGACGACGGCGTCGGCGACGGTGTAGTCCACCTCGAGCAGCCGCGGAGCGACCTCGAACGCCGGTCGCGACGCGATCCCGCCGTACTCGCGGTGGTCCCACACATTCCATTCGTCGAGGCTGATCTTGACGTCGCGCGCGCCGGGCTGGGTGGCCTTGACGTGGCGGATGACCCCATCCACCTTCTCGAGGAAGTCGTCGAGCACGCGTGCCGAGCGCAGGAACGCGCCGAGGTCGTCGTCCTCGTAGAAGTAGATGTGGCACGACAGGAAGTCGACGAGACCAGCGGTGCGCTCCAGCACGGTCTGCTCCCACGCCCCGAAGGTCGGCATGTCGGCGTTCGAGCTGCCGACCGCCACGAGTTCGAGATGCGGGTCGAACATGCGCATCGCGGATGCCGTCACGGCGGCGATCTCGGCGTAGCCCTCCGCCGTGCGGTACCCGAGCTGCCAGGGACCGTCCAGCTCGTTGCCGAGGCACCACAGCCGCACATCGTGGGGATCAGGGGAACCGTTGCGCGCGCGCTCGTCGGAAAATGCGGTGCCGTTCGGATGGTTCGCGTATTCGAGCAGCTGCAGCGCGGACGCGGTGTCGCCGAGGCCGAGGTTGGCGGCGAGCATCGGCTCGACGCCCGCCGCGCGGCACCAGGCGGCGAACTCGTCGGTGCCGAACTCGTTCGTCTCGATCGACTTCCAGGCCAGGTCGAGCCGACGCGGACGCCGATCGCGGGGGCCGACGCCGTCTCGCCAGTCGTAGCCGGAGACGAAGTTGCCGCCGGGGTAGCGCACCACCGTCACGCCGAGCTCGCGCACCAGCTCCAGCACGTCACCACGGAAGCCTTCGGAGGTCGCCGACGGATGCCCCGGCTCGTAGATGCCTCCGTACACGCCGCGGCCGAGGTGTTCGACGAACGAGCCGAAAAGGCGGGGCGACGCCGTGCCGACGGCGGGACCGAGGGTGATTCCGACACGATCGCTCGCGACGGAATCGGCGGGCGGATGCACATGACGCACAGGCGCTGTCCTCATTTCATCGGTGAAGTTGATTCGAACGGTACGAGAGTGAACGCGCCGATGTCAAGGTCGACACGCTCGCCGGTTCATTCGCGATTCCATCTTGACGAAAGGCTTTTCGATCGGCATCATGCCAAGTACACGAGTCTGTAGAGGCTGAGGTTCATCGATGAAATTCACCAAGGACTCGGATCAATCAGCAGAGAGGCGTATCGCAATGAAGCACATTCGTCCCCGGGCGATGATCGGCCTGGCTGCGGCCGGCGCCGCCGTCGCGCTTGCACTCACCGGCTGCTCGGGCAGCGGCGGAGGCACCGGACCGTCCGACGGGCCGGTGAACCTCACCGTGTGGCACTACTACAACACCGACGGCCAGGTCGCCACGCTCAAGGAGATGGCCGACGCGTTCACGAAGACGCACCCGAACGTGACAGTCGACTACCAGTACGTGCCCGTCGACCAGATGACGACGAAGGCGGTCACCTCCGCCGGCGCCAAGACTGGCCCCGACGTGCTCGTGTTCGGCGCATCCGGCACGTACGACCTGTCGCAGGCGGGTGCGATCGAGCCGATGGACTGGTTCTCCGACTTCGAGGACGCCGACCAGTTCCCCGAAGGCGCGCTGCAGAAGGTCGACGGCACGCTCTACGGGGTGCAGGGCTTCGTCAACCTGCTCGGACTCTGGTACAACCAGGACCTCATGACCGAGCTCGGCATCGATGCTCCGCCGACGACGATGGACGAGCTCGAGGCCGACATGGCCAAGGCCGCGGCAGCCGGCAAGCAGGGCATCACCCTCACCGGAAAGCCGGGCCTGGAGAGCCAGTGGCAGGGCTTCCCGTGGTTCACCTCCGACGGCTTCAGCTACGGCGACGCACAGGCTGAGCCCATGGCAGACACCTACACGATGCTCCAGGACTGGGTGGCGAACGGCTACCTGTCGAAGGAGGCCACGACGTGGGATCAGACGATCCCCTTCCAGCAGTTCGCGTCGGGAGCCTCGCTGTTCGCGGTCAACGGCAACTGGCAGATCACGGCGGCGCAGGAGGCCGGTTTCGAGTACGGGGTCGCTCCGCTGCCGCTCACCAGCGAAGGCGGAGTGCTCCTCGGCGGCGAAGTCCAGAACGTCGGCGCGTTCTCGCAGCACAAGGATCTCGCCCAGGAGTACCTGGAGCAGACCTTCTTCTCCACGGACGGCGAGCTGGCGTTGCTGAAGGGCTTCGGGGCCATCCCGACCCGAAGTGACGCGGCATCCGCCTCCGAGATCAGCAATGACCCCATCCTGAGCGTGTTCGCTCAAATCGTGCAGGATCAGGGGCGGCCCTCGCCGAGCCCGGAGGTCCCTTCGAAGAACGTCAACGCGGTCGAAGGCCTCGTCGGCGACTTCTGGAGCAAGGCGATCGCGGGCGAGGGCACGCCCGACCAGCTCGCCGACGACCTGATGACGCAGCTGGTCCCGCTCCTCAAGGGCTGACGACCACCATGGCAGTCGGCTCCACAACCCCCCTCGCGAGCGCTTCTCGCCAGCCTCGCACGCCGTCCTCGCCGGACTTCGGTCCGGCGGGGGCGGCGCCCCCGCGCCGACGGTCCTTCCGTACAGGCGACCGCCGACGGTCCTTCCGTACAGGCGACCGCCGGCTGTCACTCGCGTTGCCCGCCGGCGCGCTGCTGGCGGCGCTCGCACTGTGGCCGCTCCTCCAACTCGGTCGCATGAGCGTGAGCGGCGTCACCGGCGCAACGCTGAACCGCGACTGGGAGTTCGTCGGCTTCGACAACTACGCGGCGCTCTTCGCCAATCCCGACTTCCTGAAGGTCGTCGTCAACACGCTCGCCTTCGTCGCAATCGTCACGATCATCGGCATGATCGGCGGCTTCGCCGTCGCCGTGTCGGTGTGGTCGGGCACGCCGGGCGGGTCCTTCCTCCTCGGCATGATGGTGTTCGTCTGGGCTCTGCCGCCGGTCATCAACGGCTCCATCTGGAAGTTCCTGCTGGGCGACCACGGGCTCGTGAACGAAGTACTCCGGTCACTGCACCTGAGCTCCGACGGGATCGGCTTCCTCTACGACCCGGCGTTCGCGCTGTGGTCGGTCGCCCTCGTCAATGCGTGGGCCGTCGTCCCGTTCAACGCGCTCATCTTCCGGGCATCGCTCCTGAGCGTCGATCAGTCCATCCTGGAGGCGGCGGAGGTCGACGGTGCCCGCCCGCGACACCGCATCCGCTACATCCTGGCCCCGCATGCACGGTCAGCGGCGACCGTGCTCACCGTGCTCACGATCGTCTACGCCTTCCGCAGCTTCGACTTCATCTACGTCATGACGTCGGGCGGTCCGGGGACGTCGTCGGCGACCCTTCCCTACCTGGCCTATGCGCAGGCCTTCCAGAGGCTCGATTACGGAAGCGGGGCGGCGACCGCCCTCCTGGCGCTGGCCGTCGTGATCGTCTTCGCCCTGATCTACGCCCGCGACGTGCGGCGCAACGAGGAGGCGGTGTGACGATGTCTGTGCGTCGTCGGAAAGAGCCAGTGGCGTTCACCTTCCGATTCGTGCTGTATCTCGTGTACGGCATCCCGTTGCTGTGGATCGTGCTCACGTCGCTCAAGAGCCAGTCGGAGGTGCTGTCATCGCAGGCCTCGCTCGTGTTCGCGCCGACCTTCGACGCGTACATCGCCGCGTTCGCCGATCCGCAACTGGGCGTCTCCCTGCGCCAATCGGCGATCATCGCCGTCTGTACCACGGTGGTGTGCCTCGCGTTCGCGATCCCAGCCGCCTACGCGCTCGCGCGTGTCACAAGCCGGATCGTCGTGCCCGTGCTCGCGCTCCTGGTGATCCTTCAGATGATTCCGCAGACGGCGAACCTCATCCCGCTGTTCTGGGTGCTTGCGCAGTGGGGCCTGCTCGATACCAATCTCGGCCTCGTTCTCGCCGACGCCTCGATGCTGCTGCCGTGGGCCGTGCTGCTGCTGCGGCCGTTCTTCGGCTCGATCCCCGTCGCGATCGACGAGGCGAGCCGCATCGACGGAGCGAAGACGCTGCGTGCGTTCTTCTCGATCGGGCTTCCGCTGGCACGCAATGGCATCCTCACCGTCACCTCGATCATCTTCCTGGTGGCGTGGGGTGAGTTCCTGTACGGCATCACGTTCATGCTGTCGCCGGAGAAGTACCCGATGAGCGCGCTCATCGCCCAGCAGGCCGGTGCCTTCGGTATTGACTGGCCGAGCATGATGGCGTTCGCGGTCGTCTCATCGATCCCCGTGTTCGTCGTGTACGTGTTCAGCTACCGGCTGCTGCGGACAGGCCTCACGCTGGGAGCGGTGAAGTAGCGCGGGAGGAGTCCGGCTACTCCTCGCCCTTGGCCTCGTCCACGATGCGCTTCGTGAACTCGTCGGTGAGCCGCGTGGTCTCTGCCGTCTTCTCAGCGATATTCTCGGCAGTCGCGGACGCCCACTCGGCGGCCACCCGGTCGTCGAAGTCTTGAATCTGGGCGCGGATCGCCTCGTTCGTCTGCTCGTTCGCGGTGCGGACCACGCGCACCGCGTTGTCGATGATCCGCCGCTCCAGCAGCAGCACGATGCCCACCAGCAGCAGCGTGGTCCCGACGTTGGCCAGCACGCCGGCGAGGTAGCCCGCGCCGGCAGCGGCGGGCACCACCAACCACCCGATCGTGATGGCGGCGAGGCCGAGCACGATGCATCCGACGAACCAGCCCCAGCGGATGCGGAAACGGGTGGGGGTCGGCGATTCACTCATTCCGCCAGCGTAGGCGAGCGGCGTCGATTCCTGGGGTGGCCGCAATCGGATGATCGAGGCCCGCGGCCGGTTGCGGTGACGAGGTCGCCTCACGGTGCAGCAAGGGAGGGCCGGCCCGTGTGGACCGACCCTCCCCGACACCTACTTCGAACCCGCGGCCGGAACCGCTGTCGTCACTCGACCAGCGTGAAGGTGACGGTCGTGACGTTGCCCGCCACGTCGTACACCTTCAGTTCGTTGCTGCCGAGCTGGGCGCCATCCCTGCCCGGTCGGATGTTGTTGAGGTTGGCATTCTTCCGATCCGCCAGGTCATGCTCCACCCCGTTCAGCGTGTACTTGTCGATCTTGCCGGCGTCATCCACGGCGAACGAGACCTTGGTGTAGACCCCGTCCTCGCCCTTCGAGTCCGGCTTCACCGTGACCGTCGGAGCGGTCCCGTCTGGGACGGAGATGTCGGTCCTCATCGCCGGCAGCTCCGCCTCGTCGCCCAGGTAGAAGCTGGCGAACCCGATCTGGTCGTAGCCGGTGTTCTTGTTGGCCACGCCGTTCCGGTACATCGGGTCGTGCATCAGCGTGCGGATGCCGTACTCGGTCGGCGACAACGTCGTGACGATGCCCAAGCGGTTCCCGCTCGCCCGCAGGATGAGCTCCTCGCGCCAGTCGCCGAACATGTCGGCCTTGAGCGTGGGCGTGCTCTTGTTGCCGGTCGACGTCAGGCCCGTCGCGAGATACGAGGAGGCCGCGAACGTCAGGTCGTCGATGCTGTTGATGGTCGCGCCGTTGACCGCCATGTGGGTCAGGCCGCCGCCGAACCAGATGGCGTTCTGGCCCTGCGCAATGCCCCGAGCACTGGCGGTGGTCGTCAACACCTCGCCGGTGACCATGCTCCTGACTTCCCTCGTCGCGCCTGCCGAGCCGGCCTCCGCGCCCGGCCAGCGGTTCGAGAAGTTGCCGGCCACGCTGCCCTCGTCATCGCTTCCGGCGTATACGCCGTAGATGAGCGAGTTCTCGTAGACGACCTCACCCTGCTCGTTCAGCCGCTTGCCCTTCATCGGGTCGTAGCCCGCCGGGCCGGGGATCCATCCGCTATGCACACCTGTGCGCAGATCGTCCAGAAGGTGCTCTTCCATGCCCGACCACTCTCGGATGTTGTCGTCCTTGTCGACCGGGAGCAGTGCGCTGCGGTCGCCGTGGCGGAGCGGGGCCCACACGTTCAGCGGGTTGTTCCGGACCTCGTCGGTCGCGAACTGGAAGACTCCCGCCACCGGGGGGACGCCGTTCTGCCCCTCGATCGTGGGCATGACATCGCCGTTGAGCACCTTGGGCAGGATCTGGGTCTTGTCGGCGTTCAGGCCGAGGACCATGGCCTTCAGCACGACCTCGTCCCATCCATCGCCGTCGAGGTCGGCGGAGGTGGTGAAGTGGTTGCCCCGGTTCTGGTAGTCGTAGGCGCTGCCGCCGAGGCTCCAGTACTGCGGGTCGGCCGAATCGAAGCTGGCCTGGAGGTTGACCTGGCCGTCCACGATGTCGAAGGCGGCGAGAGTTGTGCGGTGGTAGTAGCCGCGCTGCGAGACGGCGTACTTGTTGACGCCGTCGAGGGCGGCCACGACACCGACGTAGCGGTTGGGGCGGTTGCCCTGCGCGTCGCCGTACGAGGCCGCCTTCCAGGGATGCTCGAGCCAGTACGCCTCCGACTGTGCCATGATCTGCGCCTTGTAGTCACTGGCTGAAGTCCCAGCGCCGGGGCCGGGGAAGGCCAGGTACGAGTAGTTGCCGCGCTGGGATGCGGGCGTCATGGCCCAGTTCTCCCCGTCGACGCTTGCCTCGTAGGGGAACGGATACAGCTCGCTGTCCACGAGCACGCCCTTGCCGCCATCGGCGTCCCACTCGAAGGCCGAGAAGAACTCCTGGTCGTCCTTGGCGGGGCCGATCGGGCCGACGTGGTACGTCTTGATCCACCGCTTCACCGTCGGATCATTGGGTCCGTCGTTGCCGCCTCCGGCTGTCGGGCTGCGGTAGGCGATGCTGAAGCTGTTCAGCAGCGACCAGTATGTGTCGAGGGCCTGCTCGTCGCCGGTGGCGAAGTACTCCTTGAACTTGTCGGTCGTGGAGTTCAGGCCGTCCTCGCCGCCGACGACGCCGGCGTCCGGGTACACGACGGACTGCGAGGCTTCGTCCCAGTTGCCGACGCGAGTGCCCAGAGCGGTCTTGAGCATGAGCTCGGACTTGCCGTCACCGTCGAAGTCCTCGGCGAACAGGGTGGTCTCGTGGTCGTTGGCCGCTCGCACGTTGTAGCCCATGTCGACGCGGAACAGCAGGGTGCCGTCCTGCTTGTACACGTCGATGTACTCGGGCGCGGTCGTGGTGCTCCCGCCACCGAAGATCGGCTCGGAGTACATCGGGTCCACCTGGGTGCTGCGCCACTTGACGACGATCTCGTATTCGCCGTCGCCGTCGAAGTCGCCCACCGTCATGTCATGGGTGGAGTAGGAGCCGCTCTGCGACGTGAAGATCGCGTCGGTGCTGGTCTTCGCGTAGGGAAGCGACGCGCCGGAGTCCAGGTTCTCGACGTACTTGATGAACTCGGCTTCCAGCTCGTTGTACAGCGCTTCCGTGATCTTGCCGTCGACGAGGGCGTTCGTCAGCGGCCGAGCGGCGGTGTAGGTGGCAACGCCGAGCGCGTTGGGCGTCGTGTTGTGCTCGTTGAGCTCGGCGACCCAGCCGTCGAGCTGCTCTTGAGTCACGGTCGTCTGCTCCTCATACGCCACACGGAACCCCTTCAGGAGGTCCATGTCGACGACGTACCAGTTCTGGCCGCCCGTATTGGGGATGACCATGTTGGCCGCGCTCAGATTGGTGTTCGGGCCACCGAACCTGTTGCCGGTGCCGCGATAGGTGAAGTGCGCGAGCGGCACGGGGGCCGGGGCCGGCTTCAGCGGGATGTAATGCACGGCGCCCCTGTTGGCCTGCCCCGAGCTTCCTGCCAAGGCCGACAGCATGGGCACGCTCATGCCCTGCCGCTCGCCCTCGACGCCTTCGACGACCGGGGCAACCTCGTAGATGGAGGTGAGTACGCCGTCGGGGTCCGTGTAGTTGGACGGGGTGACGTTCTCCTTCACGATGCCGGGGTTCGCGTCGTAGTCGCTCTCGGGCTGGACGTCCCGAGGAGCGATCGTGTTGATCTTGACGAAGTCCGCGTCACCGTCTTTGCGGTAGACGTTCCAAGAGATGCCGTCGGGCTCGTCGCCCAGGAAGCGCCAGCTCAGGAAGATTCCGTCCGCGGTCTGGGCTGCTACCACGCCGCGGGTCAGGTACTCCACCGGGCGCAGATCGGAGGCAGGGCCGGCGGCCACGGCCGGGGCGCTGAAACCGAACAGGGACAAGCCCACGGCCACCGACAGGGATAGGGGTATGACTTTGCGCAGTGTATCTCGCACGTTGATTTCCATCCTTTGATCGATTTGATCTGTTGCAGAGCGAATTGAGGTGTTGAGGTATTGCGGTGTTGCGGTCGGGTCGTCGATCCCGCGAGGGCCGAGAAGCAGAGGCTTCAGGACGGGCTCGCGTTCGGGGCGGGGGTCGGCGACATCGGCGATCGCGACGCCATTGCGGAAGGCGCGAACGACGTCTCATCGAGCTCGCCGCCGAGCGACCGCCAACTGCGGTCGACGTCGCCCTCGACCGTCAGGGCGACGAGCCCGCAGTGGAGGAACTCTGCGGGGGATCTGAACTGGACGTGACCATGCCTGCCTTCTTCGTCGAAGTGTGACCGGGTTTCCGTGCCCAGCGCGGTTCGTGGCGTGCCAAATCGAGCGACAAGCCGACCGAGTCGCGGTCGCACGTCGTCGAAGCTGCATGTCGGAATGCGCTTTCCAGACTCGAAGCTATGCCTGTCGCGCACCGGCTGTCAAGGGGTGATCGAAACGATTCAGTTTCACAGCGGTGCGCCGTTTCGGCTCGTGTTCCGGGGATCGCGCGGATCGCCGGGCGATCGCGCGGGATCGCGCGGGATCCGCATGGCGCCCCTGAGCGGCCCCGATTCCTCGATGGCCCAGGTGCGAAGCAAAAGGTGCTCGCTAGGCTTGGGACATCACGATCAGGGGGTAACCATGCAACGAATCACGACGTCCGCGGCCCTCGTCTTCGCGGGTGCACTGCTTCTCTCGGCTTGTGCGACCGGTGGCGGAACGGCCGAGCCCACCGCTGACCCGTGCGAGACCGTGCAGTTCGAGGTGCGCGACATCTCGAACGGCGCGCAGAACACGCTCGCCAGAGGCGGTGACCCGACCGACATGCAGGCGACCCTCGAGACCTACAGCGAGCGTGTCGCCGCCCTCGAAGAGACGGCCGGTGATAACGCCGCACTCTCCGAGGCGCTCGTCGTCCTCGACGAGACGATCGCCGAGGCTGCCAACTTCGCCTTGACGTTGCCCAGCGACCCCGCGGCAGACGTCGACCCCGAGGCGTTGACGATGCAGCAGACACAAATCGCGGACGCCGCTGACCAGGTCAACATCGCCTGCGGGGCCACCCCCGCGCCCTGAGCCCTGGAGGGCTGAGTCACCCCGAGCGAGACCAGCGTGCGGCATCCGACCGATGGATGCCGCACGCCCGCGTTATGAGGCCGCCTTCTTCTTCGCGGCCGGTGCCTTCTTCTTCGCGCCGTCACTCGAGGCGGCCGACTTCGAACTCGACGACTTCGACGATGAGGCCTTCGAGCCGGCCGCGCCGCCCTTTGCACCCGCCTTCGCGGCGTCGGGTCCGCCCTCGCGCTTCGCGGCGATCGACTGCCGCAGCGCCTCCATGAGGTCGATGACCTCGCCGCCGGCCTCTTCCTCGGGCTGTTCTCCGAACGTCGCGGCTGTGTCGACGGCCTCGCCCTGCTCGAGCTTCGCCGTGATGAGGGTGCGCAGCTCCGCCTGGTACTCGTCGACGTACTGCTCGGGGTCGAAGTCGGCGACGAGACTCTCGACGAGCTGCTTCGAGAGGTCGAGCTCCTTCGCCGAGACCTTCACCGGCTCGTCGAGCGATGGGAATTCGGCCGCGCGCACTTCGTCGCTCCAGAGGAGGGTCTGCACGACGAGCACGTTGCCGTGCACGCGGAGGGCCGCGAGACGGGTCTTCTGCCGCAGCGCCATCTGCACGATCGCCGTGCGATCGGTGGACTCGAGGGTCTCCCGCAGCAGCACGTACGCCTTCGATGATGCCGAGTCGGGCTCGAGGTAGTAGCTGCGATCGAGCATGATCGGGTCGATCTGCTCGCTCGGCACGAACTCCACGACCTCGATCTCGCGGCTGCGCTCGGCGGGCAGCGACTTCAGGTCTTCATCGGTGATGATGACGGTCCGTTCGCCGTCGTCGTACGCCTTGTCGATGTCTTGGTACGCGACGACCTTGCCGTCGATCTCGCAGACGCGTTGGTAGCGGATGCGCCCGCCGTCCTCGGCGTGCACCTGGTGCAGTGACACATCGTGGTCTTCGGTGGCGCTGTACAACTTGACGGGCACATTGACAAGGCCGAATGTGACCGCCCCCTTCCAGACGGCTCGCATCCCTCAAGTACACACCCCGCACCCCCCTGAGGGGTAGCCCGATGCGAAGATGGGCGCATGGCTGAGGGCGCACGCCAGCTCGTCGAGGTCGACGGCCGCAGACTCCGGCTGACGAATCTCGACAAGGTCATGTACCCCGAGACGGGCATGACGAAGGGTGAGGTGATCTCCTACTACGCGGAGATCGCCGCCGTCATGGTGCCGCTCGTCGCCGGTCGACCGGTGACGCGGAAGCGCTGGGTGCACGGGGTCGGGACTGCGGATGCCCCGGAGCCGGCCTTCTTCGAGAAGAACCTCGCCGAGCACGCGCCCGAGTGGGTGCGCCGCGGCGTCATCCACCATTCCGACGGTGACAAGTCGTATCCGATCGCCGGCGACCGTGCCACGCTCGTGTGGCTGGCGCAGCAGGCGGCGCTGGAGTTGCATGTGCCGCAGTGGCGTTTCGATGCGCAGGGCGAGCCCTCCAAACCCGACCGCATGGTGTTCGACCTCGACCCGGGCGAGGGCATGAGCCTCGTCGAATGTGCGGAGGTCGCCCGGCTCGTGCGCGACCTCACCTCCGGGATGGGACTCGAGGCCGTGCCGGTGACGAGCGGGAGCAAGGGCATCCACCTGTACACGGCGCTCGACGGCACGCAGACCTCCGACCAGGTGTCGGGAGTCGCGCACGAGCTCGCTCGCGCGCTCGAGGCCGACCACCCCGAGCTGATCGTGAGCAGCATGCGCAAGACGCTTCGCACCCGGCGCGTGCTCATCGACTGGAGCCAGAACAACGGCAAGAAGACGACGATCGCACCGTACTCGCTCCGCGGGCGACTGCGGCCGACCGTCGCCGCGCCCCGCACCTGGGAGGAGCTCGACGACCCGGGCCTGCGCCACCTCGAGGCGCACGAAGTGCTCGCGCGCGTCGCCGAGCAGGGCGACCCGATGCGGGAGCTCACCGCGCGGTCGCATGGCGGGCCGCTGGCGGCGTACCTCTCGATGCGCACGAGCTCGATCACGCCCGAGCCGATGCCCGAGTCGAGCTGGGGCGAACCGAGCGGCGGCGCCCCGCGTTTCGTGATCCAGGAGCACCATGCGAGGCGCCTGCACTTCGACCTCCGGCTCGAGAAGGACGGTGTGCTGAAGAGCTGGGCCGTGCCGAAGGGCGTGCCCGAGACATCCGGTGTCAACCATCTCGCCGTGCAGACCGAGGACCACCCGATGGAGTACGCCGCCTTCGAGGGCACGATCCCCGCGGGCGAGTATGGGGCCGGCTCGATGACCATCTGGGACACCGGCACCTACGCCACCGAGAAGTGGCGCGACGACGAGATCATCGTCGACCTCGACGGGGGGCCGGGCGGGCCCCTCGGCCCGACGGCTCGGCTCGCGCTCATCCGCACCGACGGGCAGGGCGAGAAGAGCACCTGGTTGCTGCATCGCATGAAGGACCAGCGACCGGGCCACTGGAGCCCGACGTCGAAGGCACGGCACGCGCACGACCAGGGGGAGACCGACGGCACGCCCACGAGCGACGGTCCCGCACGTTCCGCAGGTTCCGCGGGTTCCGCAGCCGCCGCGGGCGTCGCCCCGATCCTCATCCGGCCGATGCTCGCCACCGCCGGAACGCTCGGCATGCTCGCGGGCGAGGAGTGGGCGCTCGAGTGGAAGTGGGACGGCATCCGGGTGCTCGCGCGGTCGGAGGGCGACGGCATCCGCCTGCTCAGCCGGAACGGCAACGACGTGACCGCCCGCTATCCCGAGTTCGCCGGACCTGCCGAGCGTGCTCCGCAGCGACGCCCTCCTCGACGGCGAGATCGTCGCGCCCGACGCCGACGGACGTCCGAGCTTCGAGTTGCTGCAGCAGCGGATGAATCTGACGCGGCCTCGCGAGATCGAGCGCCTCGCGGCATCCGTGCCCGTGCGCCTGCTGATCTTCGACGTGCTCGAGATCGAGGGAGATTCGGTGACGGATGCCCCGTACCGCGAGCGCCGCAGCATGCTGGAGCGCCTCGTGCGCCCTCGCCGCGGTGTGCCGATCGAGGTGCCCACGCCGGCGCCGGGACCGCCGGCCGAAGCGCTCGAGGAGGCCCGCCGGCTCGGCCTCGAGGGACTCGTCGCGAAGCGCCCAGGCTCGCCGTACCGTGCGGGGTCGCGCTCCGACGACTGGCTGAAGCTGAAGCTCACGACCACGCAGGAGGTCGTGATCGGCGGCTACCGGAAAGGGTCGGGAACCCGCACCGGTCACATCCGCTCACTGCTCGTCGGAATCCCGGGCGAGCGCGGCCTCGAGTACGCCGGACGCGTCGGCAGCGGCATCCGCGAACTGCAGGCGCAGCGGCTCCTCACCGAGCTCGACGCGCGCCGGCAGGACACGTCGCCGTTCGTCTCGGTACCCGCGGCGGATGTCTCCGACGCCGTGTGGGTACGGCCCGAGCTCGTGGGAGAGATCGAGCTCGGCGAGTGGACCCGCACGGGGGTGGCGCGGCATCCGCGGTGGCGGGGCCTTCGGCCCGACAAATCGCCGGAGGAGGTCCGGCGCGAGGGGTGATGCGGAGCATCCGCCTTCCCTCGCACGCGCGAGCCGCAGCGCGTCGGCGTTCGAGTCGCGGCTGTCGCGGCATCCGGCTCAGTGATTGCGCAGTGCCGAGATGAGCTCGGCCTTGCGCTTGCCGCTGTAGCCCGTGAGGCCGAGCTCCTTCGCGCGCTTCCTGAGGGCGTCGACGGTCCAGTCCTCGTAGTCGCCGTGCTCGCCGCCCTTGCGGCCGACCGCGCTGCGACCCTGCTTCGCCGCCGCGTTCGAGATGCGCGCGGCCTTCTCCTTCGACGCGCCGTCCTCGCGGAGCTCCTCGTAGAGCTCCGGGTCCTTCAGCGACGAGTTTCTCCGTCCGGGCATGGCGTTCTCCTTCACTACATGGGTCACTCACAGGGCGCGGCCGCCGGTGACCGGCAGCACGGCGCCCGAGACGTACGACGCATCGTCCGACGCGAGGTAGACGTAGGCGCCCGCGAGCTCGGCCGGCTGGCCCGCCCGGCCGAGCGGCGTGTTGCGTCCGAACTCCGGCAGCTTGTCGGGCCATCCGGTCGCCGGAATGAGCGGTGTCCAGATCGGCCCCGGTGCCACGGCATTGACACGGATGCCCCGCGGGCCGAGCTCCACGGCGAGCGCCTCGGTGAACGCGACGAGCGCCGCCTTCGTCATGGCGTAGTCCACAAGCGCCGCGGACGGGTCGAAGCCCTGGATGGAGGTGGTCGTGATGATGCTCGAGCCCCCCTCCATGAGCGGCACGGCGGCGCGCGCGAGGAACACCGGCGCGAACAGGTTCACGCGCACCACGGCTTCGAAGTCGTCGGTCGGGATCTCGTCGATCCCGCCGCGATTGCGCTGGTGGGCGGCGTTCAGCACGAGCAGGTCGAGTCCGCCGAACGCCTGCTCGGTGTGCGCGATGAGGTCGCGGCAGTGCTGTTCGCTGCGCAGGTCGCCGGGCAGCAGCAGCGGATCGCTGCCGGCATCCGTGATCCAGCTCGCCGTCTCCTCGGCGTCGGCCTGCTCGCTCGGCAGGTACGCGATCGCGACCCGAGCACCCTCGCGGGCGAACGCGATCGCGACGGCCCGGCCGATGCCCGAGTCGCCGCCGGTGATGAGCGCACGTCGGCCCTCGAGCCGTCGGTTCCCGCGGTAGCTCTGCTCGCCGTGATCGGGCTGCGGGAGCATCGGCTCGGTGAGCCCGGGCGGGGGCTGTTCCTGGCGCGGGAACGGATCCGTGGTGTGCTTCGTGGTGGGATCGACGAGCTGTTCGTTGATCATGGAGTCCTCCTCGGATCGCCTGCCACGGTACGCGCGCGATGACCCGGCCCACAGGGGATTGACACCGTGCGCGGGATCCTTGCCGTCTCGTCGCCGTGCTCGTACGATCCGCGGCATATCCCTGCCGCAGCCGCGAATACCACGCTCATCGAACGGAGGGTCAACCCCTAGCCGCGCGGCATCCGGCGTCAATAGCGTCGACGTCACAGGCGAACCCGCCCTCGAGATGCCGCGTGCGCGGTCATCTCCGTCCGGCTCGACCACGAGTGCGGATCATGTGAAGGAGAGATCATGAACATCCTCGTCGCCATCATCGCCATCGCCGCCGTCGTGCTGCTGATCACTGGCGGGGTGGTGCCAACTTTGAACTTCTTGATCTGGGTCGGCATCGCGCTGGCAGTCATCGCGGTGATCGTCTTCCTCATCCGCTACATCGGCGGGAACCGGACAGTCTGATTCCGCGACCTGATTCGGAGAGCGGGCGGCCTTCGGGCCGTCCGCTCCTCTTGTCGGATGCCGCTCCTTCATTGTCATCGGATGCCTCGCCGCCGGCCTTGCGGCCGGCCCCGCCGCGCCGCTCGTCCGCGGAGGTGGCGTCACTGCGCCGCCGTCGGACGTATGCTGAACCCGTGGGAACGCTGTACTACGGGGACTCCGGCACTCCGATCGGCATCGATGACCGGGCACTCGCTCATCTGAAGGTCGCGATCACGACGAAGCTGCGCCGCGGCGAGAGCTTCACGCTCTCGTGGCGCCACTCCGACGACCAGCCGCGCGGCCGCAGCACCCTCTGGCTGCATGCGTCCATCCCGCTGCGCTTCGTCTTCGACGAGCCCGAGGCACCCGAACTCAGCCGGCAGTGGATCGAAGACCTCATGCGTTCGGCGAACAGCACCGGCGGCATCCTGCTCGTGCCGGAGCACCTCGACGAAGAGGCCATCCCGACGCAGTCCGACCAGCCGGTGCAGGTCGGCGTCGACGTGCAGGAAGTGGAATCGGCGAATCACTGACCGCCTGGGCGATGCGCCGTCGAGCGGGGAGGGCGACGATGAACGACACAACAGGATATGAGATCGAACGGTGGTGGCCACAACTGTCGATCGCGGCGAAGCACCGGCTGCTCGCCGATCTCGACGGTGACATCGACGACGAGACGATCGCCGAGATCGAGGCGCTCGTCGGCGCGCTGGTGTCGAATCAGCTGACACCCGGCGACCGTGCCTTCATCATCACCCAGGTCGAAGCGGTCGACTGACCGGTCGCGCGTCGCCTGTCGGTCGCGCGTCGCCTACCTGTCGGGCGTCAGTCGCCCTCGAAGCTCTCCGATTCGGCCGGTTCGGGTACGAAGTGCAGACCGGCTGTGCTGTTGGCGGTCAGCAGCATCTGCTCGATCCAGAGCCGGTTGAGTGCGGGCGGGCGATTGCCGCTGAACACGAACTGCAACGGGACCGACTCGTGCAGCCAGAGGGTCGTGCGGCCGCTCCCGTTCTCGACTCCGTGCTCCCAGGTCATGGCGAAGCTCTCCGAGCGACGGAGCTTGTTCAGGATCGCGACGCGGAGGTGAGCAAGCGTGCGGTCGTCGATATCGAGCTCACGCGACGACGAATTGTAGATCAACTTGCCCATGCGCAAATCCTAACGGCGCAGTGGCGTCGAGAGCTGTCACCTGGCCCTCGGCAGGTTCGGTCAGCTGTGGGCGAAGCGAGCCGTCGTCGCGCGGTCTGGCCGCGTCAGATCACGTGGCCATCGGGATCGAGCGGATCATTGCTCTCCCGGCTGGGTTGGTGCGCGTCCAACGGATCGATTCCATGTTGGAGGGCGTCCTCGGGATCGGTCAATGCGGTGTCCTCGTCGCGTTCGCCGGCGTCGGCTTCCTCCGCCTCCGTCGTCGGTTCGGAGGTCCGACCGAACGACTGCTCCATGATGTGCTCCCTTCGTGCACACGGATGCACCGGGCATCCGGTACTCGTAGGGTATGCCGGTCGAGTGGGAGCGGCCAGTGCCTTGACGCAGCTGCGGCACGGGTCTAGCGATGAGCGCGATCGCTGCGGCATCCGGCTCCCCGATGCCCGCACGTCACGTGCCGGTCTCGTGGTGCGGAGTTGCGACCGGTTTCGACTCCGGTGAACCGCGCTGCCTGAGATAGACGGATGCCCCGACGATCGCGGCGACGGCGAGGAACTCGCTCTGCCAGTTCTGCATCGACTCGAACCAGAACTGCGCCGTGCCGAGATACTCGATCGGCGTGAGCCCCGGCAGGCCGTGCTGAGCCTGCTCCGCGGAGTACGCCTCCGCGCCGCCCAGCGGCGTGCAGCCAGAACGAGAGCGCGAAGAGCACGAAGAAGAAGATCGCGAGCGAGTTCTCGTAGAGCACGAGCACGAGGCCGCCCGCGCCGTACCGGCCACGGCGTGTCGGGCGTGATCTGCGTGTGCCGGGGGTCGTCGTCCTGCGCGCGTACGCGCATCGATCGGCTTCGACTCCGAAGATCCCTTCTGGAACAGGAAGATCGTGAGCACCACGTACGCGCCCATCTGCAGGAACTCGGACTCCCAGTTCTCGAACGTCGCCTCGACGAATTGCCCCGAGCCGAGGTACTCGCCGAACGTGATCGGGCGCCGCGGCGTGCTCCAGCCGTTCGCTCGTTGTACACCTGGAATCCGCTCGCGGCCATGCCGGCGAGGAAGAGCATGAAGATCGCGAATGCACACGAGGAAGAGCGCGTGTTCACGCAGCCATCGTTCGAATGTGGATGCCGGTTTGCGCGGCGCGCGGCGCGTCATCCGTCGTCGTCATCTGCCCTCCCAGTGCGCTGCCCCGATGCTGGCCCGAGCGCGATGCACGGGCAAGGGCTTGACACGATGGTAGGCGCTTCGCCCATTGTCGAGTTCTTGCGCGCGCTCCCGTAGCATTGCCGCATGTCGAGGAGACTCGCGGATGTCGCGCGCAAGGTCGGAGTCAGCGAAGCCACGGTCAGTCGCGTGCTGAACGGCAAGCCGGGCGTCTCGGCGTCGACACGCGACGCTGTGCTCACGGCGCTCGACGTGCTCGGGTACGAGCGCCCCACGAAGCTCCGCGGAGAACGGGCTCGCCTCGTCGGCCTGGTCATGCCCGAGCTGCAGAACCCGATCTTCCCGGCGCTCGCCGAGGTGATCGGCGGCGGGCTCGCGCAGAACGGCTACACCCCGGTGCTCTGCATCCAGACGGCGGGGGGCATCTCGGAGTCCGACTACGTCGAGCTGCTGCTGCACCAGCAGGTCTCCGGCGTCATCTTCGCGGGCGGCGCCTTCGCGCAGGCCGACGTGAACCACGACCACTACGAGCGGCTCAGGGAGCTGAAGCTGCCGACGGTGCTCGTGAACGCGCCGATCGAGGGCCTCGGCTTCGCGACGGTCTCCTGCGACGATGCGACCTCGATGGAGCAGGCCTTCGGCCACCTCGTGCAGCTCGGCCACGAGCGCATCGGCATCCTGCTCGGGCCGAGCGATCACATCCCCTCTCGTCGCAAGCATCAGGCGGCGCTGCGGATGGCCGAGCGACTCGGCGTGGAGCTCGACGGGAACCGAGTCGTGCACTCCCTCTACTCACTCGAATCGGGCCAGACCGCGGCGACGAAGCTCCTCGCCCAAGGCGTCACGGGCATCATCTGCGCGAGTGATCCGATGGCGCTCGGCGCCGTGCGCGCCGTGCGACGGGCGGGGCTCCGCGTACCCGAGGACGTGTCCGTGATCGGCTACGACGACTCGGCGCTCATGAACTGCACCGAGCCGCCGCTCACGACGGTCAGGCAGCCCATCGAGTCGATGGGCAAGATGATCGTCGAGTTGCTCATGCGCCAGATGTCGAGCGATCACGCGATCGGCGATGAGGTGTTCTTCGCGCCCGAGCTCGTGGTGCGCGGCTCGACGGCGCCCGCACCGCGCTGACCCGCGGCGACGCCTCGGCCGGCACCCGGATCAGCGCACGCGGCGCCCACTCCTGGTTTGCGGGAATCCTGCAAGCCGGTGTCGCAATTTAGCGCAAACAGTCGCAAACTATTGAGCGAATGTTGAATAGTTGCGTCATTCTGTTGCTCTCATTACGTTGAGGGACATCGACGCCGTCGTCTCCCTCGACGCGGCGCGCCAGCCCAGTCGAACTGAGGAGAAACGCAGCGTGATCATGCCCCTCGCGGATGCCGAAACGGCGCCCCCGGCCCTCGTGGACGACCCGCTGTGGTGGCGGAGCGCCGTGATCTACCAGGTCTACGTGCGCAGCTTCGCCGATTCCGACGGCGATGGCACGGGCGACCTTCGGGGCGTCCGCAGCCGGCTCGGCTACCTGAAGGAACTCGGCGTCGACGCGCTCTGGTTCAACCCGTGGTATCCGTCCCCCCTCGCCGACGGCGGCTACGACGTCTCCGACTACCGCGACATCCACCCGACGTTCGGCACGCTGGAAGATGCGGAGCTCCTCATCACCGAGGCGCTCGCCCTCGGCATCCGCACCATCATCGACGTCGTGCCGAACCACGTCTCGAGCGAGCACCCGTGGTTCCAGGCTGCGCTGGCCGCCGGGCCGGGGTCGCCCGAGCGCGAACGCTTCTGGTTCCACCCCGGCAAGGGGCCGAACGGCGACGAGATGCCCACCAACTGGGTCTCCAACTTCCAGGGCGACACGTGGACCCGCACCACGAACCCCGACGGAACGCCGGGGGAGTGGTACCTGCACCTGTTCACGCCGGAACAGCCCGACCTCAACTGGAACCACCCCGACGTGCGGCGCGAGCACGAGGACATCCTGCGGTTCTGGTTCGATCGCGGCGTCGCGGGCGTGCGCATCGATTCGGCCGGCCTGCTCATCAAGGACCCGGCCCTTCCCGAGGTGCCCGAGCAGGTGGTTCCGGGCCACCACCCCACCGAAGATCGCGACGAGGTGCACGAGGTCTACCGCGCCTGGCGCGCGATCGCGGACTCGCTACGAGGGCACCCGCGTGCTGGTCGGCGAGGTCTGGGTTCCGGATGCCGCCCGCTTCGCGGCATACCTGCGCCCCGACGAGATGCACACCGCGTTCAACTTCGACTTCATGTCGAGGCCGTGGGATGCCGCAGAGCTCCGCAGCTCGATCGACCTCATGCTCGCCGCGCACGCCCCGGTCGGCGCCCCGAGCACGTGGGTGCTCTCGAACCACGACGTCACCCGTCCGGTCACCCGCTACGGACGCGAGGACTCGTCGTTCGCATTCGCGAAGAAGCGATTCGACACGCCGACCGACCTCGCACTCGGCACCCGCCGCGCCCGCGCCGCGGCGCTCCTCACGGCGGCGCTGCCCGGCTCCCTCTACCTGTACCAGGGCGACGAGCTCGGCCTCCCCGAGGCCGAGCTGCCGCGCGAGGTGCTCGAGGACCCGATGCACTTCCGCTCGGCCGGCGTCGACCCCGGCCGCGACGGATGCCGCGTGCCCCTGCCATGGCGCGGCACCCACGAGCCCTTCGGGTTCAGCCCGGCCGGGCCGGGTCCCGACGGCACCGTCGCCGCTCCGTGGCTGCCGCAGCCCGAGGAGTGGGCAGCGCTCACGGTGCAGGCGCAGGAGTCCGACCCCGGGTCGATGCTCTGGCTCTACCGGCAGGCGCTCCGCGTCCGCAAGCGCGAGCACGCGCTCGGCGACGGCTCGCTCACCTGGCTCGAGAGCGCGCCCGACGTGCTGCTGTTCCAGCGCGGCGACGACTTCGTGAGCGTCACCAATCTCGGCGATCGTCCGATCGCGTTGCCCGATCACGAGAGCATCCTGCTCTCGAGCAGCCCCCTCACCGGCGGACTGCTCCCTCCTGACTCCACGGCCTGGCTGCACCGACCTGCCTGACCGTTGAGGTCGCGGCCCTCGCCGCGACATGCACCCCCTTCATCACACCTGAACACAAACAGCACCGAAAGGACTGGACAATGAAGTCACCACACAAGGTCGCGATCGCCGGCTTCGCCGCGCTCGCGATGGTGGGCGCGCTGGCCGCCTGCACCTCGGGAGGCAGCGAGAGCGACGGCAAGACGGAACTTCGCGTCGCGACGTTCCCGGCCGGCGCAGACGCCGCCGCCTACGAGGCGTTCGCCGAACAGGAGGCGCAGTTCGAGGAGGAGAACCCCGACATCGACATCGTCGGCGTGGAGTACGAGTGGGAGGGCCCCACGTTCGCCGTGCAGCTCGCCGGCGGCAGCCTTCCCGACGTCTTCACCGTGCCGTTCACCGACTCGAAGACGCTGCTCGAGAACGGCCAGCTCATGGACGTCACCGACGAGATCGAGGAGCTCGGCTACACCGACAGCTTCAACCCGATCATCCTCGATGGCGTCACCGACGCGGACGGCCGGATCTTCGGCTTCCCGCGCCAGGCGTACGCGATGGGCCTGCACTACAACCGCACGCTGTTCGCCGAGGCCGGGCTCGACCCCGACGACCCGCCCACCACGTGGGACGAGGTCCGCGAGGCCGCGAAGGTCATCGCCGAGCAAGACCGGCAAGGCCGGCTACATGCAGATGACCCAGAACAACACGGGCGGCTGGCAGCTCACTGCGGCCACCGTCGCGCGTGGCGGCAGCACGCAGACCGACAACGGCGACGGCACGTACACGTCGACGATCGCGAACGACGGCACGAAGGCCGCGCTCGAGTTCCTGCAGACCCTCCGCTGGGAGGACAACTCGCTCGGCTCGAACTTCCTGCTCGACTGGGGCACCATCAACCAGGAGTTCGCGGCCGGCAACATCGGCATGTACACCACGGGATCCGACATCTACACGGCGCTCGTGCGGGACTTCTCGCTGAACGCCGACGACTACGGTCTCACCGTCATCCCGGTGGAGGACGGCGGCGGCACCCTCGGCGGCGGTGACATCGCGGTCATGAGCCCCTCGATCGACGACGCCACCAAGGCGGCCGGGGTCAAGTGGATCGACTGGTACTACATGCAGAAGCTCCTCGACGAGGATGCCGCTGTGCGGGACGCCGAGGCGCTCGTTGCGAGCGACCAGGCGGTCGGCACGCCCCTCCTCCCGGTGCTGAACCGTGAGGCGTACGAGCAGTCGCTGGTCTGGATCGAGCCGTACATCAACGTGCCGCGCGACCAGATGACCCCCTTCATCGAGGGCATCTGGGAGCAGACGCCCGTCGGCGAGGCCAAGGGCAAGACGCAGGAGATCTACGCCCTGCTCGACCCGATCGTCCAGGCGGTGCTGACCGACCAGAACGCCGACATCGACGCCCTCCTCGAGAAGGCCGACGTCGACGCCCAGGCCCTGCTCGACGAGTAGGAGACGAGCGGATGCCGCGGACCGTGCCTCCTCGCGAGGCCGGCCCGCGGCATCCGCCGACCTCGACCGGCCTGGCCGGCCGTCCCCTCCGGCCAGTCCGATCACCGAAGGATCTCGCATGACCCTCACCACCAAGCATCCCGCCCCACCCGAGGGCGAACCCGTACCCGAGACGGCGCCGCCTGCAGGGCGCCGGCCGGAGCGGCGCGTACGCACCCGGAACCTGCGCTCATGGGTGCGGGGCGGCGGGCTTTCGACGCTCGTGTTCCTCGCGCCGATGCTCTTCGTCTTCACGATCTTCAGCTGGTCGCCGATCGTGCAGTCGATCATCATGAGCCTGCAGAAGACGAACCTGCTCGACCCGCCGACCTGGGTGGGCCTCGACAACTTCGTCAACGTGCTGACCGACCCGCTGCTCGGCACGGCGATCCTGAACACCCTCTACTTCGCGCTGCTCGCGCTGCTCTTCGGCTTCCCGCTGCCGATCCTCGTCGCCGTGCTCATGAGCGAGGTGCGCCGTGCGAAGGGCTTCTACAGTGCACTCGCGTACCTGCCCGTCGTCGTGCCGCCCGTCGTCGCGGTGCTCCTCTGGAAGGTCTTCTACAACGCGAGCCCGACCGGGCTCTTCAACACGATCCTCGGCTGGTTCGGCATCCCGCCGCAGCCGTGGCTGCAGTCCTCCGCGACGGCGATGCCGTCGCTCGTGCTCGAGGCCACGTGGGCCGCGGCCGGCGGGGCGATCATCATCTACCTCGCCGCGCTGCTCAGCGTGCCGCCCGAGCTCTATGACGCCGCCGAGGTCGACGGCGCCTCGATCTGGAACAAGATCTGGCACGTGACGCTGCCGCAGCTGCGGGGCATCCTCTTCATCATGCTCATCCTGCAGGTGATCGCCACGGCGCAGGTGTTCCTCGAGCCCTTCCTCTTCACGGGCGGCGGGCCGAACAATGCGACGGTGACGATCCTCCTCCTCATCTACCGGTACGCCTTCCAGAACAGTCTCGGCGGCAACTACGGCGAGGCGACCGCGCTCAGCGTGATGCTCGCCATCGTGCTCGCCCTCCTCAGCTGGCTGTACTTCAAGCTCACGAACCGCTGGAGCAACTCATGACCACGACGCAGCCACCGGTCTTCGAGGAGGTCGAGGCTCCCGGCATCCGCGGGGCAGGTCGCCCGCCGCCGCGCCGCCCGCCGCAATGACGACGACCGCAGCGACCGGGCGATCGTCTCGGACTACGACCGCAAGAAGAAGAGCGTCAAGCTCGGCATGAGCGGCGTGCACTTCGTGCTCTTCGTCGGCCTCGTGATCGCCGGACTCGGGCCGCTGCTGTGGCTCGCGAAGTCGGCGATCACTCCGACCCAAGACACGCTGCGCCAGCCGCTCGCCCTCTGGCCGAACGGCATGGACTGGGCGAACATCCCGGCGGCGTGGAGCGAGGTGCACATCGACCAGTTCTTCTGGAACACGATCGTGATCGCCGCCGGCTCCTGGTTCTTCCAGCTGCTCGTCGCGACGACGGCGGGCTACGCCCTCTCGGTGCTGCGCCCGAAGTACGCGCCGATCCTGAACGGCGCGATCCTCGTGACCCTCTTCATTCCGGCGGTCGTGCTGCTCGTGCCGCTCTACCTCACGATCGTGAACCCGCCGTTCCTCGGCGAGGTGTCACTGCTGAACAACTACCTCGCCGTGTGGTTGCCGGCGGCGGCGAACGCGTTCAACATCCTGCTCGTGAAGCGGTTCTTCGATGCGCTGCCGCGTGAGGTGTTCGAGGCGGCGCGCACCGACGGCGCCGGTCCCTTCCGGCTGTTCTGGTCGATCGTCCTGCCGATGTCGAAGCCGATCCTCGGCGTGGTGTCGGTGTTCGCGATCATCGCGGCGTGGAAGGACTTCCTCTGGCCGATGCTCGTGCTGCCGAACCCCGCGGTGCAGCCGCTCTCGGTGCGTCTGCCCGCCGTGCAGGGCTCGATCGAGCTCGACGTGTTCCTCGCGGCGCTCGCGATCTCGACCCTCATCCCGGTCGCGATGTTCCTCGTCTTCCAGGGCGTGTTCCTGCGCTCCGCCGGCCTCGGCGGCGCGGTGAAGGGCTGACGGATGCCGCGGGCTGACGGATGCCGCGGGGCTGACGGATGCCGCGGGGCGCGGGTAGGGTGGCGGCGTGGAGCATCCGCAGGTGATCGATCCGCGGCATCCGCTCGTCGAACGCGTGCGGGTCATCTGCCTCGCGCTGCCCGAGGCGGTCGAGGCGCAGGCGTGGGGGAGACCCACGTTCCGCGCGGCGAAGCCGATCTTCGTGCACGTCGCGGCGACGATGGAGCGGCCGTTCTCGATCGTCGTGAAGACCGACCCGCACGAGCATCGCGCGCTCGTCGAGGATCGGCGGTTCTACGGCGTGCCGTACTACAACCGGGAGCGCTGGGTCGGCGCCGACCTCGATGCTCCCGACACCGACTGGGAGCTGCTCGCCGAGCTCATCGAGACCTCGTATCGCCAGGTCGCGAACCGGCGCCAGCTCACGGCGCTCGACGCGCTGCGGCCCGATCACGCCGACGCCTGAGGCCTCCGCGCGTGGGCGTGCCGACGCTCGCCGAGCGCCCCTGCGATTGGCGAGATCCGGGCGCTTGAGTTAGAGTTACGTGGTTGCCTGTTCAGCGGAGATCGCGCAGGCGACGTGCCATGCGCCCGTAGCTCAACGGATAGAGCATCTGACTACGGATCAGAAGGTTGGGGGTTCGAATCCCTCCGGGCGCACACTGGTTGAGACAGTACTCTGTTCATCAGAGGCGGAACGGCTCGCGAAAGCGGGCCGTTGTCGTTTCAGGGCACGAGCCCGTCTATGTCCGGCGCGGGAACCCGCTGGAATCCCGCAGAGAATTCGCTGAGTATCAGTGTGCGAGTCTCCGTTTCGGTAGTTGGCGCGAATCGATGCGACTAAACTCGCCTCACATCTGATTCCCGTGATCGAGAGTTCGGATATGAGGGGTGTGAGCGTCGGGTCGATCCCGGCGTCGTTCATCCGGGTCGATTCCGTGCGGCAGCGCACGGTCCTTCCCGGCATAGCCGACCGTGGGGGGCATGGTCGGCCGAGTGGCATGCGCTCGAGCCGGTATCGGCTCGATCATCCGCCGCGTCTATGCGCTGCTCATCGCCGTCGCAGTGTCGATCGTGCTCGCCGGCGTGATCGTCCCGCGCGCGTCGGCGCGGATGGCGGACCCGATCGCGCTGAGCCCCGCCGACCTCGTGTGGCTGTTCGCCGCCGTTGCGGGCGGCGCGGCGGTCGGGGGCGCGCTCCTCGTGGCATCCGCTTCCCGCGCGGGCCTCGCCTCGGTCGCACGATTCGGCCTACCGGGGCTCAGCCCCAAGGCTCGCTCGATCGCGAACGGCCTCGCGTGGGCGGCGGTGGCGATGCTGGGCGTTCACTTCACGGCCTCGGCGTTCGATCTGTTCCCAGGCGGCCCTCGCGTCTTCGGCGCCGTGCTCGGCGCCGCGTTCGGGTTCGGGACCTACCGCCTGCACCGACACGCGATCGAGCACGACGCCTACCGCACGTTCAACCTCGTCGCGATGCTGCTCGCGGCGGGCAGCCTCGCGAGCATGAGCATCACGCCGACCGGCGAATGGTGGACGGAGAACTTCAGCACCCTCGGCACCTCCGATGACGTCGCGGCCGCGTGCTTCAACGTCGCCATCATCGTGTCGGGCGCGGGGATGGCCGGCCTCGCCCGAAGCCTCACGCGGGCACTCGCCGATGAACGTTTCGGACTGCGTCGCGGCGGTCTGGCCACGGTGAGGGCGCTCATCGGGCTCGTCGGCGTGAGCCTCATGGGCGTCGGCGTCGTGCCGATCGATGGCGACTCCGACCTGCACAATGCGTTCGCCGCCGCTGCGGCGGGCGCCTTCGCCGTGCTCTGCCTCGGCGCGCGGTTCTGGGCGGCACGATTGCCGCGAACGCTTGTCGTGGGCTCCTACGCGGCGCTCGTCGTCGAGATCGCCGCGATGGTCGCCTACGACGGCTTCGGGCTCTTCAACCTGACGGTGTTCGAGCTCATCGCATTCACGCTCGTCTTCGCCTGGCTGATCGCGCTCGTCGCGACCACTGCGGGTCACGAGCACCGGGCGGCAACGGATGCCGCAGCAACGGCTGATGTCGCGGAAGCCGCGATGCGAGGCATCCGTCACCGCGTTCCGCGTTCGCTGTCGGCGCACGCACACCCGGACTCCTCCCCGCCGAACCGCGTTACGTTCGAACGAGCGTTGAGTCAGCACGCCTCAACATCATCGAGCAGGAGAAACGATGGCCACCGCCTACGACGCATTCCGCGACCTCGACCGGGTCGCTTCCGCACGCTTCGACCCCCGCGGCGGGCCCCGGCGCAGGCCCCTGGACCGCCGCAGCGACAGCGAGCACTCTGTGTCGACCGCGTCGCCCGCCCGGTCCGAGTCCGTCGAGCGGGTCGAGCGATGAGCGACGAAGCCGTCGAGATCGTTCGGAACGACGAGGCGCGTCGGTACGAACTGAGGGTCGACGGCGCCCTCGCGGGGTACGCGCAGTTCCGCACCCGTCCCGACACGATCGTGTTCACCCACACCGTCGTCAAGCCCGAGTACGGAGGGCCGCGGCCTCGGCAACCGCCTGGCGAAGTACGTGCTCGACGATGCGGTCGCGAGGGGCGAGACCATCGTGCCCCAGTGTCCGTTCATCGCGGCGTACCTGCGCGAACACGACGGGTACGAGGCATCCGTCACCTGGCCGTGAACTGCCGCTGAGCCCCAACCCACGTGCGCACTGTCCCCCAATCGGGGCGGTGCGCACGTTCATGCGCGCGGATACGATTCGAGCAACCCGAGCCGGAAGGCGAAGCGGCAGGTTCGTCGTGCATCGACGACCACGCGATCGGATGTCCCGACGATCGCTCGGGACAAGCTCGCCGAGAGAAGTTCGGGTCGCTCGGCGGGGGACGGTCTCCTCGGAGGCCGCGGTGGGGTGGGAGGTAGGGTTCCCACCCCGCCGTCATGCCGTGCGGCGTGGTGCCGTGTGGTTAGTATTCTGCGGGGCTCGCTAGGCAATTGCCGTCGACTCGGATCCGGTTGCCCACATTCTGCCCGCACTCGACGACCGAAGTTGCGCGGCTCGCAAACCAGAGCGGCGTCGGTTCGCCGAGTCGATACGAGCACACGGCTCGTCATCGTGGTGTCGCGGGCGTGAGTCCAGCCCTCGCTACAACTGCGAACATGCGCGGACATCGCATGATCGCCGTTGTCATCGGCATCCGGGCGATCGCAACCTTGTCAGCATCCGAAGACGGCGGGTTCGTTCCGTGCTCGTCCTCATTCGACGGCGGCGCCTTCGACACCCCGAAGGGTGGGCCAGCGCCGGAGCACTGACACACCCTTCGGTGGTGCGGAACTCAGCTTCCGCAGGATTTCCCGGAGTACGCAGTCCGGAACGTGGAGCTGACCGACTGACCGTCGACCACCGCCGATACGACGACCGTGGCGTGACCCGGCGGGACGGTTGCGAGACGTGTCGCGAACGGATGCACGGCCGCCTTTCCGGGCTTCACGTTGTTGAAAGCCTTCGTCCCGAAGGGCGTCGTGACCTGCACGTCAACGGCATTCTCCGCGTCATTCACCACTTGGACCGCGAGCAGCGCCCGGGCCCCGGTGCACCGCGCCTCGGCGGTGACACTGGCCGCGAGCGCGGGGAGCACCTCGACCGCTGCGCTGTCATCCGAGGCCTCGAGGATGTCGTACCCGAGGTACTCGGCCGTGACCGTGTACGCGCCGTTCATGAGGTCGGTCGGCAGCCTGGTCTCCGCCACACCGTCCTCCAGGTACACCGTCTCGGACCAGGAGCCCGCCCGGAATGTGACCTGGCCTCCGGTCTCGAAGGTGTCCTCAGCCTCGACCCGGGCGGTGACCGTCGCGGCCTCGCGCTGGTCGATCGTCGAGTCGACCGTCAGCTCCGTCGAGGTGGGGACGTCGCTGTTCGGGATGCCGCGGATGTGGTTCCACTCGCGCAGCGTGATCGGGATCACCGTTCCGTGGCGGGGGCGCGCGACGCCGGCGTTCGTCATCGTGATCGCCTTCGCGTTCCACGTCTGTGCCTCGATGTCCTCGTGGCACGCCGCCTGGTAGCCGCCGCCGTTGGTGTACCGATCTCCCCAGAGGTAGAACTGGCCGGGGCACGCGGTGTCGCCCGGGTTCGCCTTGAAGATCACCGGTCCCTCATAGCCAGCGTTGCTCTGCCAGGTCGTCCGGCCGAGCGCGGGTGCCACCGACGTCCAGTCGGAGATGTCGCTGTCGAGGAAGTCGGTGTGCTTCTCGGAGAAGATGTCCGACCCGGCATTCCCGGCCTCGTTCTTCGTGACTCGGTAGTAGGTGTCGTCCACCTTGATCGCCGTCGTGTCGATGCGCGACTGCGGAGCGGGGTTCTGCCATACCTGCGGCTCGGAGAACGTCTGGAAGTCGCGCGTGACGTTGTACCACATCTGGGCGTTGCCCTGCCCCGTGCGGTTCACGGGATCGTTCCAGAGCGACTGGGCCCAGAAGACGGCGTAGGCGCCGATCTCGTCGACCCAGAGGGACTCCGGCGCGAACGCGTTGCCCGCGTCATCCGGTGCCACCTGGACGTGACGTTGCGGGGTCCAGTTCACGAGGTCGTGCGATTCGAAGACCTCGATGTACTGGGTGTCGTTTATCGCGTAGCCGCCCTGGTCGTACCAGTTCAGGTCGGTGGCGATCATGTAGAACGAGTCCCCGTCGGGCGACCGCACGATGTGCGGGTCGCGGAGTCCCTGGTCGCCGAGCTGGGAGATCAGGGACGGCCGACCGCCGGTCAGACCGGTCCAGTCCAGCGCGGTGTTGCCGTTGGACGTCGCGAACATGATCTGCTCTCCATCGGAGATGCCCTCGCCCTTGAAGTAGCCCAGGAAGTAGCGCTCCTTCTCCTCCTCGCGCGGCAGTGCCTCGATGGTGAACGGGAACATCTTCGTCTGCGTCGCGTCGCCCTTCGCGATCGTGGCGGTCAGGGTCCCGGGGACGCCCGGGCGACCGAACGCCGGACGGGTCACCTCGCCGGTGGGCGTGATCAGGTCCGAGCTGGAGTGCCAGGTGATCGTCGAACCGAACTCGCCCGCCGAGGGAAGGGTGATGTGCCCGCGGATCTCATCCGTCGCGTGGAGGGCCAGATCGTAGGCGTCGCGATCGACCACCTGGGCGTCGACGAACTCCGCCTTGACCGTGATCGGGATCTCTCGGACGGTCACGTCGTAGGCTCCCTTCCGCACGGTGGCCGTCAGCGTCGCGGTCGCATCCGGCTCACCGACGGCGGGCCGGTGGACGATGCCGGAGACCTTCACCTTGGTGGCACCGGCGGGCGGCGTGGAGACCTCCACGACGGCGGGATCGGAACTCGCCCACGTGATGCTCGATCCCGCGACCGAGCCGGCCTTCGGCAGCTCGAGGTCCCGAACGACCGCGCTTGTGAGTCCTAGGTCGATGGCCTCCGCGTCACTCCGGACGCCGGCTGAGACCGTGGCGTCCGCGAGCGCGAGCGCCTCGTCGAGGTTCACGGCCCGGTTGTAGACACGGAAGTCGTCGATCGTGCCCCGGAAGGAGTAGTTCCCGGCGGTCTGCGACCGACCCAGGAAGTTGCAGTTGGTGCCCGCGGTGGCGTTGACCGACGGCGGAGTGGTCAGGTTCGCGACCTGCGCGTGCCGCACGCCGTCGATGTACAGGGTTCCGGTCCAGCTCGTGCCGCCCTCGTTCAGCGACTGCGTGTAGGTCACGTGCTTCCACGCTCCCTCGAGGAGTCGGACGCGGTTCTGCTGGAGGTTCGCCGAGCCGACGCCGACGCGGAAGCGCTGCGTGTTCGACGCGAAGATCGCACCCTGCGCACCGGTGTCCGCGTCGCACGTTCCCGACTTGCTGCCGAAGCTCCACATCTGGTGGTCACCGACATTGGCAGGGTCGATCCACACCTCGTAGTCGACGGTGAGATCGGACATTCCGGCCGTGATGTCGTCGGGGAGGGCGACGTAGCCGCCCACGAGTGAGCCCTCGTAGGAGTCGGGGTTGAACCGGACACCGTCACCGGTCAGCGTCGCCTTGTCCGCGTTGACGAGTTCGGCGTTGCCTGCCGCGCCCGCGCTTCCGGAGTCGGCAAGTGTCGTGCCGGTGGTCTCGTCGAGCTTGTAGTGGTGCACGACGCCCGCTTCGAGTTCCTCGTCCGAGAACGCCACGCGCTTCTTGACCGTGACCTCGAAGTCCTTCGAATCCGTCAGCCCGCGATGGGTGAAGGTCGCCGTCAGAATGGCGGACGCATCCGCCTCGTCAGCGGCGGGCCGGGTGATACGCCCGGTCTCCGTGATGACGCTCGGGTCGGTCGTGCTCCAGGTCATCCACGCAGCCGTCGGGAGCGTGAGGTTCTCCGTGACGGCGCTCGTGTCGCCGAGGGCGACGCCGTCCAGCATCTCCCGCAGGTTGCCGGGCGCCAGCGCATCCGACAGCGACGCCACTTCCGAGTCCGCGAGAGTGCTCGAGTACACGCGGAAGTCCTTGATCGTTCCTGCGAACTGTCGGACGGTTCCCGAGGTGACATTCGAGCGGCCGATATACGACGTCGGCGAGGTGATATCGCTCGGCCTCATCGTGAGCGCGTCGTTCGTCGCCACGACGACGCCGTCTTCGTACAGCCGCATCGAGCCCGGCGTCGCGGCGTCGCCGCCGTCGATCACGACCGCTACGTGCTTCCACACGTTCCGCGCAAGGCCGGCCGGCGCGGCGGCAGCCTGCGCCACGTTTCCCGGACCGGCGACTGAGGCCTGGTGCACCGTGCTCGTCGAGTTGACGTTGCCCAGGCTCGCGGTGAGGTATCCACCGTTGTCCGAGTTCTGTCCGAACGTGAAGACGGGCCCGCCTGCAGCAGTACCGGATGCGAGGACGTCATACGTTATGGTGGCGTCGTCGAGTCCGGCGAGGAGCGAGTCCGGCAGCTTCACTGCCGGGAACGCGCTGAGATTGCTGCTGTTGCCGCCCGGCAGTGACAGGCCGCGCCCGCCCTGCCACGTGGCGGTACCGCCTCCGTTGTTCACGAGTTCTGCGTTCCGACCGTGGCCGGAGGCGTCGACCACGACGGTGCCGTTGGTCTCGTCGAGTGGATAGTGGGCCACCAACTGATCCTGAGCGGGTTCGTCGAGCGGCTCGGCTGAAGCGGGGGCGGCGAGGGCGCCGAAGGCCATGGTCAGCGCCGCGACGGCTCCGACCATTCGAGTTCGCCGCGACCGAAGGGCGACAGGCAGTGAGTGCAACATCGGATCGATACTCCTTCGTATAGATTCCAAGCCTTGCGGCGCCGTGACGCCGTCAAGGGAACGGCCCGCGCGGGCCGCCGCATCGACACCGCCCGGCCGCTCCGTGCGTCCGTCCGTTCAGCCGCGAGGCGAGTGCGATTGATTGTTCCCGGTAACACTATGGGTTGTCAAGGTTCCGGTTCATCCGGCTATGTTCTTGCATCTTCAAGAATGTTCGCGATAACATCCGAACGGCGACGTGATTCGATCGATTGACTTCCGTCGCATCCGATTCGCATCCGATTCGGACCCGATCGAGGATGCACCGGCCGCCGCCGAGGTCGTGGGGGCGTCCCGGCACGGGATTGATCAAGGAGGATCAGTGTTCGCCGTACCCGCAGTCCTGCATTCCCTCGGCCATCGTTCCGGGCCTCGCACGGCACGTGCGCGGCTATTGCGCTCGACCTGGCGGTCCAGCCGGCACGCGTTGACCGCAGCCATCCGCACGACCTGCTGAGCTGGCGCCGCCGGGTCGGCGCATTGCACACCTGCAAGACCCCTCCGGCATGGTGCCGGTCCGTGATCGAAGGAGATGCATATGAACAAGCGCGGGGTGTTGGCCCGGTGTTCGGTGGCGGCTGCTGGTGCGGCGTTGCTGGTGGGGGTCGCGGGTGCTGCGATCGCCGATGAGTACGGTGATGAGGGTGTCGACGTCAATGTCGAGATCGCCGAGCTGGACGAGCCGGGTGTGCTCGCGATGAGCGTGGGCGGGTCGTCGGCGACGCTGGCCGAGTCGGGGTCGACGGCGACGGTGCGGCAGTTCGCGGGGTCGCTGCCGACGGTGACCGTGACGGACACGCGTGTGGCGGAGGAGATCCCGGACGGGGCGTTCTGGTATGTGCTGGGTTCCTCGACGGACTTCACCGGTGACGCCGGTCAGCCGGCGATCGGGGCGGGTCACTTGGGCTGGGCGCCGGCGCTGATCGACGGTGGCGAGTCCGGGAACGTGGCCGCGGGCGACCAGGTCGACACGGTGCTGGACGAGGGTCCGGACGCGGTGGGCCTGGTGGATCAGGAGCTGCTGGCGATGGCGTTCGATTCGGAGGCGGTCGCGCCGGAGGGGCAGTGGACCGCGACCGCGGACCTGTTCCTGCGTACCGATGCCACCGTCGCGCCGGGTAACTACACCGCCACCCTCACCCTCTCACTCTTCGAGTGACCCCCAGTTTGCGTGATCGAAGGAGCACACGTGTCTGACAAGAAGGGCGTGCTGAGAATCGTCTCACTCGCCACCGCGGGCCTGCTGGCCAGCGTCGGCCTCCTCGCGACGACGAGCGTCGCACAGGCCGCCGACGAATGGAATCCCGAGTCGTCTTACACGACCACGGACAAGGGCGACGGGACCTATACGGTTCCGCTGCTGAACGCCGATGTTCCCGACGTGAGCGTCGAGCGCGTACCCGCGTCGCAGAACGACGAAGGGCGTGACATCTACTACATGATCAGCACCACGATGCAGCTCAGCCCCGGTGCGCCGATCATGAAATCGTACGATCTCGTCAACTGGGAGATCGTGAACTACGCGTTCGACCGACTCAACATCGGCGACGCATTCTCGTTGCGGAATGGATCGAACTCCTACGGGCAAGGGCAGTGGGCTTCGTCGCTCCGCTACCACGACGGCACCTTCTACGTGCTCGTCAACTCGCTGAACCTCGGCGGAGCCTTCATCTACCGCACCGATGACATCGAGAACGGAACGTGGACGAGGACGGCGCTCGGCCGGAGCCTCCACGATCCGTCGCTCTTCTTCGACGACGCGAACGGCGGAACGCCGTACATCATCTACGGCGGAGTGAGCGCGGTTCGGCTGAACCCGACGCTAACTGCGATCGAGCAGGACTTCCCCAACTTCATCCAGCGCAGCGACCACGCGAGCCAGCCCTACGTCGGCAGCAGCGGGCTCTTCGAGGGTGCGCAGGCGTTCTACATCGACGGCTACTACTACGTCGTGATGATCACCTGGCCGAGCAGCGGTCGACAGGTCGCCATGTTCCGCTCGACCGAGTTGCTCGGCCGCCTCGCGAGTTCCCCGACGCCCTACGAGTCTCGCGGCGTGCTGAATTCGAACGGGTTCGCGCAGGGCAGTCTCGTGCCCATCGCCGACGGCTCCGGCGAGGACGACTGGTATGGCTTCTTCTTCCGCGACACGTTCCCGATCGGTCGTATTCCGGCGTTGATCCCGGCAACCTGGAGCGACGGGTGGCCCACGTTCGGCAACAACGGCGTGGTGCCGGTCAACGGCGTCTTCGAGAAGCCGATCGAGCTCACTGCCGAGCAGGAGCGCTTCGAGCGCCTCAAGAGCATCGTCGGGTCCGACGACTTCGACAACGATGCGCCGCATCGGTCCTACCAGGACGAGCAGTGGACCATTCCGACGCCGCCCGACATCGACGAGTCGATGATCGGCGTCGAGCTCTTCGGCAATCCGGGCCTCGAGTCCGGCAGCACGGACGGCTGGATGGTCAACGACACCGCGACGCTGTCGACGACGACGGATGCGCACAGCGGCTCGACGGCCATCGCGGTCACCGGGCGCACCACCACCGGGTCGGGACCGGCGCAGAGCGTGACCGGCAAGGTGCAGCATGGTGTCACGTACGACGTCTCCGCGTGGATCAAGTACGAGAACCCCGCGAGCCCTGCGACCAAGCAGTTCTACATCACCGCGCGGTACGGAGGCGGCACCACGACCTTCACCAACCTCTCGCCGGCCACGACGGTGACACGGGGCAGTTGGGGCAAGGTGTCGGGATCCTTCACGATTCCGGCGTCGCAGGCGCTCTCCGACGTGCGCATCTTCATCGAGACGCCCTGGACGAGCACGCCGTCCACGGCACCCGACACGCACCTGATGGACTTCAAGGTCGACGATGCGTCACTCGTCGGACGCCCCGTCACCACAGAGGTCGCGCATCCGGACGAAGTCGCCCCGAACGGGTCGAACCTCGACCTGGTCTGGGAGTGGAATCATGCGCCCGACAATCGCTACTGGTCGCTCACCGATCGGGACGGGTGGTTGCGGATGACGACCGGCAAGGTCGTGACCGGGGCGTACTCGCATCGGAACTCGGGCGGCGAGCTCACGTGGCTCGAGGAGGCGCGCAACACCCTGTCGCAGCGCACCTTCGGACCGCGGCAGTCGGTCGAGACGAAACTCGACATCGCCGGCATGAAGGACGGAGACGTCGCCGGCCTCGCCGCGTACAACCGTGACTTCTCGTACGTCGCGGTGAAGCGCGTGGCCGGTGTCAACACCGTGGGCGTCGTCCATCGCGGACAGCCGTTCGCCTCGTCGATCGACCAGTCGGCGATCGAGAGCTTCCTTCCGGGCCGCGCGGCAGCACTCGAGGGTGCGTCCGAGGTCCACCTCAAGGCGGATCTGGACTTCGCTCGTACGTCGGGTCAGCTCTTCACGACCTTCTACTACAGCCTCGACGGTCTCACCTGGACGCAACTCGGCGACGCCGTCGGACCGTTGCGGCTCGATGGAGGACTGACGCACTTCATGGGGCACCGGGTCGGACTCTTCAACTACGCCACCCAGCAGACCGGCGGCCACGTCGACTTCGACCGCTTCCTGCTGAGCGACACGTTGACGTCGCAGAACCAGCCGCTCGACGAGAGCGACCTCGATGCTGCGATCGCGTACGCGGGCACACTCGACGAGGGCGACTACCCGGCCGAGGCGTGGGCGACCACCCAGGACGCGCTCGCGCACGCCGAGGCGTCGAAAGCCGGAGCCTTGGGCACGCAGAACCAGATCGACGCACCCGAGCGGGCGCTGAGCTACGAGCTCGCCCGCCTAGGAGTGCTGAAGGCGCCCGCGCCGTCACTGGACGTCGAGGTGACGGCGGGGACCCGCTGCGTGGCAGGCAAGGCGCTGGTGACGGTGCAGGCGACGAACAACGAGGACTTGCCGGTCTCGGTCGCGTTCGAGACGTCGTACGGCACCAAGTCGTTCGCGTCGGTCGCGCCGGGCAAGAACGCGGTGCATGCATTCACGACCCGCCTCGCGAGCGTGCCGGAGGGCGTGGCATCCGCTGAGTTTTCGGCCACCGTCGACGGCGAGCCCGTAACGGCCGAGGGTGAAGCCGCGTACGCGGCCCACACCTGCAACTGATCTGGACGGGGTGGACCCGGGGTGACCCGGGCCCATTCCGTTCGGAACCCGGTCCCGAGAATCGCTCGGGACCGGGGCTCCAAACGCTCCACGACACATCAATCAAGGAGGATTCGTGGAACTGCAACAGGAACGGCGGCGACGCGTGCCGAGGCGGACCCTGGCCGGTCTCGCCCTGGCGGCGCTGATGACCGCATCATTCGCTGCGACGACGACATCGTACGCCGCCGATGAGGAGCTCATCCTCAACGGCGGCTTCGAGAATGGCACGACCAGCTGGTTCGTGAACAATGGCAATGGTGCCGACGGTGGCACCCTTGCAACGACGACGGACGTCTTCTCGGGATCGGGCGCCGGCATCGTCACCGGTCGCACCACGACCGGATCGGGTCCGATGCAGGACCTGACGGGCAAGGTGACCGCAGGGCAGACCTACGCGCTCAAGGCCAGGATCAAGTACGAGAACGCGAACGGGCCGGCGACAAAGGAGTTCTTCGCCACGATGCACTACGGCGGGAGCACGTACACGAACCTGGTGAGCGTCACTGCGACGAAGGGGCAGTGGGCGTACTTCAACGGCACGTTCACCATCCCGGCCGGGCAGAGCGTGGCGACCGCCCGCCTCTTCTTCGAGACGCCGTGGACCGCGACTCCGTCGACGGCCCCCGACACGCACCTGATGGACTTCAAGCTCGACGACGTCTCGGTGATCGGCGCGCCGCCGCCTCCGCCGGCGTCGAGGACCATCGAGGTCGCGGGCAGGCTCCCCGGCGAGCACAACCCCCTGATCGGCCACAAGTTCGGCGCCGACGGATTCGGGTTCGTGGACAACGGTCGCGTGTACATGTACATGACCAATGACACGCAGGGATATGCGCCGAATCCGACCACCGGTGTCTCGCCGTCGATCAACTACGGCAACATCAACCAGATCACCCTGATCTCCACGACGGACATGGTGAACTGGACCGACCACGGAGAGATCCAGGTCGCAGGGCCGAACGGCGTCGCGCCGTTCACGAACAACTCGTGGGCGCCCGGCATGGCCAAGCAGGTCGTCAACGGCGAGGAGAAGTACTTCCTCTACTACGCCAACGGCGGCGGCTCGAGCAACGTGATCACCGGTGAGAGCCCGATCGGCCCGTGGAGCAGCGAACGCACGAGCACGCTGATCAACGGCAGCACGCCGGGCGCGCAGGGCGTCTCCTGGCTCTTCGACCCGGCACCGCTCGTGGACGACGACGGCGAGGAGTACCTCTTCTTCGGCGGCGGGCCCGCATCGACGAGCATGCCGGCGGAGGAGCGCTTCAACAACCCGAAGAACATCCGCGTGATCGAGCTCGGCGACGACATGATCTCGACGGAGGGCACGGCCGCCGTCGTCGATGCTCCGGTCGCGTTCGAGGCGGCCCAGGTGTTCAAGCGCGGCGACAAGTACTACCTCTCCTACTCGTCGCACTTCGGCGGTTCGGACTTCGGCGGCAACCAGACGCCGCTGCCGGGGTACCCGGGCGGTGGCCAGATCGGCTACATGATGTCGGAGGATCCGATGTCGTGGCCGAAGGAGGCGTACGCCGGCGTCATGTTCCCGAACCAGTCGCAGTTCTTCGGAGCCGGCACCGGTGGCAACAACCACCAGTCGGTGTTCGAGTACGAGGGCAAGTACTACTTCACGTATCACGCGCCGACCCTGAACAAGCGCATCAACGGCAACACCACGCAGGGGTATCGCAGCCCGCACATCGAGGAGCTGACGTTCAAGGAGGACGGCACCGTGAACCAGGTCGTCGGCACCTACGCGGGTGTCGACCAGGTGCGGGACTTCGACCCGTACCGAGTGTTCGAGGGTGAGACGCTCGGATGGACGAAGGGGATCGCGACGGCCAAGGTCGACGGCGGATCCGCAGAGTTCGGCGAATCGGCTCCGAACCTGGTGGTGAAGGACGTCGACAACGGCGACTGGACCGGTCTGTCGTCGGTGGCGTTCGGTGAGAACGGTGCTGCGTCGGTGACCGCGAAGGTGAAGCCCCTGCAGGCCGGCGGCGAGATCCAGGTGCGCCTGGACTCGGCTGACGGTCCCCTGGTGGGCACGATCGACGTCGAGGGCACGACCGGCGAGTGGGCTGAGGTGACCGCCGACCTCGAGGGGGCGACGGGCACGCACGATGTCTACTTCGCGTACTCCGGCCCCACCGGCGACCTGTTCGAGGTCGACACGCTCCAGTTCACGGAAGGCGAGGCGGCTCCGTCGCTCGACGTCTCGGTGACGGCCGGCACCCGGTGCGTCGCAGGCAAGGCGCTGGTGACGGTGCAGGCGACGAACAACGAGGACGTGCCCGTCTCGGTCGCGTTCGAGACGTCGTTCGGCACCAAGTCGTTCGCATCGGTCGAGCCGGGCAAGAACGCGGTCCACGCGTTCACGACGCGTCAGGCCAGCGTGCCGGCGGCCGTGGCATCGGTCGATGCGACCGCGACCGTGGATGGCGAGCCGGTGTCCGTGTCGCTGGAAGCGCCGTACGACGCGAGGTCGTGCGGCTGAGTGAGCGCGGCGGCCCGTCGGGCGTGATCCCGGCGGGCCGCCGTCCCAATCCGACGGGTCGGCATGGTGCCGGTCCGTGATCGAAGGAGATGCATATGAACAAGCGCGGGGTGTTGGCCCGGTGTTCGGTGGCGGCTGCTGGTGCGGCGTTGCTGGTGGGGGTCGCGGGTGCTGCGATCGCCGATGAGTACGGTGATGAGGGTGTCGACGTCAATGTCGAGATCGCCGAGCTGGACGAGCCGGGTGTGCTCGCGATGAGCGTGGGCGGGTCGTCGGCGACGCTGGCCGAGTCGGGGTCGACGGCGACGGTGCGGCAGTTCGCGGGGTCGCTGCCGACGGTGACCGTGACGGACACGCGTGTGGCGGAGGAGATCCCGGACGGGGCGTTCTGGTATGTGCTGGGTTCGTCGACGGACTTCACCGGTGACGCCGGTCAGCCGGCGATCGGGGCGGGGCACTTGGGCTGGGCGCCGGCGCTGATCGACGGTGGCGAGTCCGGGAACGTGGCCGCGGGCGACCAGGTCGACACGGTGCTGGACGAGGGTCCGGACGCGGTGGGCCTGGTGGATCAGGAGCTGCTGGCGATGGCGTTCGATTCGGAGGCGGTCGCGCCGGAGGGGCAGTGGACCGCGACCGCGGACCTGTTCCTGCGTACCGATGCCACCGTCGCCCCGGGCAACTACACCGCCACCCTCACCCTCTCGCTCTTCGAGTGACCCTCGCTCCGGGGTGCGGCCGCCGAGGCGACCGCCCCCGGAGCGTCCTCAGTTCGGCCCCGGGCCAGCGGCGCCGATGCCGCCCGTGCGACGATGCAAGGACCGTCCATGACCACGCGCCCCCGCGGCGCGGCGACCGCCGTCGCCCCCGGATCACCGGTTCGCGTTCGTCGGCGCGGGCGGCATCGGTCGAGGCATCCGCCACCATCGACGCGAACCGGTGGCGACCGCGATACATGAGCCGCCACTCCCACGGCCCGGGTCATCGTCGTAATGAGAGAGCAGGAAGATGCAGCAACATCCCCACCGTGTGCGTGCCCGTCGTCGGCGCCTGAACCGGATCATCCCGGCGCTGGCCGTCGTCGGCCTCGCGGCCATGAACTCCGTCGCCGCGGATGTCGCGGTCGCCGACGAGCCGACGGTGACCTGGTCGGTCAGTCCCGCCGACGCCGACGGTCCCGATGGGCGCGCCTGGGTCGAACTCGAACTCGACCCGGGTGAGACGGCGACCGAGCATCTCGCCGTGCGGAACCTCAGCGCGGAGGAGATCACCTTCGGCCTAGCCGCTGCCGATGGATACTTCACCGATACCGGGCGCTTCAACATGTTCTCGTCAGACCGGGAGTCGACGGACGCGGGAACGTGGATCACCGTCGAGGACACGGTAACCGTGGCGCCGAACGGAACGGCCGTCCTGCCGTTCGAGGTCGAGGTCCCCGAGAACGCGCCGCCGGGCGACCATGCCGCGGGCGTCGCCGCCTCGATCACCTCGGTGAGCGCGGATCCCGACGGCACGCGTCTCGGCGTCGAGAGTCGCGTGGGATTCCGGGTGATGACCAGGGTCACGGGCGAGCTGCAGCCGAAGCTCGACGTCGTTGCGGTGGACGCGGCGTACGACACGTCGTGGAATCCGTTCGAACCCGGGGCGATCCGCATCGCCACCCGCATGGCGAACGGCGGGAACGTCCGCCTCGACGTCACCACCTCAGCCCTCATGGGCGATCGGCGTGCCCCTGATCCGTCAGAATCCGGGGCCTCCCGACCCGTCGAGCTCCTGCCGGGCGACGACCGGGTGGTGGCGATCGAGCTGCCCGATGTATGGCCGCTCGGGTTCGCCAAGGTACGGGTCGAGCTCGCGCCGCAGGCGGTCGGCTTGGACGGCTCCGGTCGGCCGGCGGAACCCGACGTGCGGGAGGTGTTCGTCTGGACGATGCCGTGGCCACACCTGCTCATCGCACTCGCGATCGCGCTTCTGGCGGGCGGACTGCTCTGGGGCCGCCGTCAGCGCGCTCGGGAGGTCAAGCGGCTCGTGCGGGAGGCTCAGGAGGAGGGCCGTCGCTCCGCGCTCGCGTCGGCGACGGGTGAGGGCGACGGATGACCCGTGGGATCGCGGGCGCGGTCAGGCACTCCGTTCAGGCGCTCGCCGTCGCCGTGTGGTGGCGATCCTGACGGGCGCGCAAGTACACGCCGCCGAGGTCGAACGACGACGACGTGGGCATCACCGTTCCCATCGGTCGGTGTGCCCGCACGACGCGGGATGCATCGACTCCGAGGGGTCGGAGGAGGGGCAATGGCGACCTCGCCGCGACTGGGTCGACCCGTTCGGGTCGCTCGGCGGGGGACGGTCTCCTCGGAGGCCGCGGTGGGGTGGGAGGTAGGGTTCCCACCCCGCCGTCCCACTGCCGGTCGAGCGCCGCTCTCGCGTGGGCCGGCCGGAGTCACCACCCACTGCGAGTCGGGGTGTGCCCCTCACGTGCATCCTCGGGCATGGGCATCTCCGCCCGCAGCCCCAGCAGGCGGACCGGCCTGTCGGCCTCGAGCTTGCCGACGAGCTCGAGCGCATGGGCCAGCACGACCTCCCGGTCGAAGGTCTCGGCGACCTTCCTCGTGAAGACCTTCGTGAGGAAGGGCGCGTAGCGCACCTTGAGCGTCAGTCCGACCACGGGTCGGCCCTCGGCCGCGATGTCCTCGAGCACCCGGGCGGCCAGCTCCCGCACCGCCTCCTCGATCTGTATGGACTCGGTGAGGTCTCGCTGGAACGTCGTTTCCCGGCTGTGGCCGCGAGCCACCCAGGGCGTGTCGTCGACGACCCGAGCACCGTCGCCCCTGCCGAGCTGGGCGTACCACGGACCCATCCTCGGGCCGAACTCGGCCACCAGGCTGGCCGGATCGGTCGCCGCCAGCTCGGCGACCGTCGTGATGCCGAGCCCGGCAAGACGCCGTGAGATCTTCGGGCCGACGCCCCACAACTCGATCGTCGGCCGGTCACCCATCACCTCCAGCCAGTTCTCGGCCGTGAGTCGGAACACGCCGCGAGGTTTGCCGAACCCCGTTGCGACCTTGGCCCTCACCAAGGTGTCGCCGATGCCGACACTGCAGTGGAGCCGGGTTCGTTCGAGCACCGCCCGTTGCACCTCGCGGGCATACGCCTCGGGGTCCTCGGTCTGCACGCCGATGAACGCCTCGTCCCAGCCCAGCACCTGCACGGTTGCGCCCGGCTGCGCGCGCAGCGTCGCCATGACCTCTTCGGATGCCACGGCGTAGGCCTCGGCGTCCACCGGCAGAATCACGGCCTCCGGTGCCTTGCGAGCGGCGATCCGCAACGGCATGCCTGAGCCGACACCGAACTCGCGGGCCTCGTATGAGGCGGTCGAGACCACCGCCCGCTCGGTCGGGTCGCCCCGGCCGCCGACGATCACCGGTTTGCCCGCGAGCTCGGGGCGTCGCAGCACCTCGACGGCGGCGACGAACTGGTCGAGGTCGACGTGCAGCACCCACGAGCTACGGCGTTGGCTCACGCGACTCCCATCCCGCCGTCACACGTCGTCGCCGACCGAGCGCCGCAGGCGATCGCAGAGTTCGGTGAGGGAGCGGAGCTCCGCGTCGTCGAGGGCGTCGCCGACGTGGCGCTCGATCGCCTGGACGTGGATGATCGCCACGCGACGGAACAACGCGAACCCCTCTTCGGTCATCGCGACCACCGTGCCGCGGCCGTCGTTCGGGTCGTGGGTCTTCGCGACGAGACCGCGCGCGGCGAGGCGATCGACGAGTCGGCTCACGCTCGGCTGGGTGATGAGCACGTTGCGGTTCAGGTCTCGCAGGCGCAGTCGCCGGCCCGGCGCACGCGTGATGTTGAAGAGCACGTCGTACTCGTTGAGCGAGATGATCTCGCTCGGAAACTCGGCCGCGAGCGCCCGCATGATCATGACCTGCGCGCGGAACAGGGACTCCCACGCTGCGACCGTTGTGGCGCGATCGCTCATGCCGGGCTCCCTTCGACGAGTGGACTCATCCAACAATGACGAGTGGACTGATCCAAGAATAGGGAACCGCAGGAAGAATCGGTTGAGGGCCGGTCGTAGAGGCTGACGACCGGCCCTCTCCCTTGCACCAAGAGTGTCCTGCAATCACATTCCGCGCCGTCTGCCACAGCAAACAGTCGGCGCACTCATGAATATATAACGGATCGGTAACGGGCGCTAGTTATCGTTCTGTGATTTTTCTGCGAGACCGTTCGAGCCCGGTCTTGCACCCATCCGTGGTCGCCGGAGCGCGGACACGGTAGAACAGGGCTCATGGCAAGCTCACCGCTGGTTCTGGGTCCGATGCTGCGATACGTCGATGAGACCTCCGCGAGCATCTGGGTGGAGACGCGAGCGAGCTGCCGTGTGAGCGTCAGTGCCGCAGAGCGATCGTGGCACGCCCGCAGCTTCGCCGTGCACGGCCACCACTACGCCCTCGTCGAGATCGACGGGCTGGAGCCGGGTACGGTTCAGTCGTACGACGTGGAGATCGACGATGTCACGGTCTGGCCGGAGCCGGGATCCGAGTACCCGGCATCGGTGATCGCCACCCGCACGCCGGCACGACCCCTGCGGATGGCCTACGGATCGTGTCGCACGAGCGTTCCCCACGACCGCTCGGGGAACCGCACCCACGGTGTCGACGCGCTGCGCGCCTTCGCGCTCGCGGTGGCCGACGGCAGCGACATCCGACCGGATCTGCTGCTGTTCCTCGGCGACCAGGTGTACGCCGACTCGACCACGGAGGAGATGCAGAAGTTCATCCGCAGCCGGCGCGATATCCATGAGGAACCGGGCAAGGAGCTCAAGGACTTCGAAGAGTACGCCCACCTCTACGAGCTGGCGTGGTCGGACCCGGCCAACCGGTGGCTGCTCTCGTGCGTGCCGACCGCCATGATCTTCGACGACCACGACATCCGGGATGACTGGAACGCGTCGCTCGACTGGAAGAAGAAGATGGAGGCCACCTCGTGGTGGCAGGATCGCATCGTCGCGGGGTTGGGGTCGTACTGGGTGTATCAGCACCTCGGCAACCTGTCGCCCCGAGAACGCGAAGCCGACGAGCTGTGGCAGCGGATCAGCAGGCACGACGGCGCCGAGGAACTCGACCTCAGCGACACCCTCGACGAGTTCGCCGACCGCTGCGACAAGGACCCGAACAGCTACCGCTGGAGTTACCGCCGAGACTTCGACGACGTGCGCCTGATCGTCGTCGACTCGCGGGTCGCGAGAGATCTCACGCCGTCGACTCGTGGGGTGCTGAACGCACAGGAACTCGCGTGGTTCGACGACCAGATGCAGGGCGGATACCGGCACGTCCTGGTGGCGAGCTCGCTGCCGTTCCTCCTGCCGCTGGGCCTCCACCACGTCGAGGCATGGGATGAGGCGATCGCCCAGGGCGCCTGGGGCAAGCCGGCCGCCTGGGTGGGGGAACGGCTGCGGCAGGCCGTCGACCTGGAGCACTGGGCGGCCTTCCAGAACAGCTTCCAGGCGGTTGCCCGGATTGCGACGGAAGTGGCAGACGGTGAACGCGGCCCGTCGCCGTTGACCGTCACCTTCCTGTCGGGCGACGTGCACTACTCCTACCTCGCCGAGGTCGAGCGCCACGACGGGAGCCGCATCCTGCAAGCGGTCTGCTCACCGGTGCGGAACCCCCTGCCCCGGTTCATGCGCTGGTTCGCAGTGACGATGTCGTACGGCGTGGCGACCCCGCTGGGTACGGCTGCCGCGCGTTCGGCGAAGGTTCCCGACCCGCCCTTTCACTGGAAGACCGTGGAGGGTCCGTGGTTCGACAACAACCTGGCGGTGCTGCAGGACGGCCCGGAGGGGCTGACGATGACGTGGCACACCGGGGTGGTCGACCACGGAGACCAGCTGCACCCGCGGCTCGAGGAAGTGGCATCCGTCACCGTGCCGGCGAAGAGAGACGGCGACCTGTCGGCCTGAGCGTCTCGTCGCGTCTCCTTCGCGTCTCCTTCGACGGGATGCTTCGGCGCGCCCGAAGAGCCGGATACGCTGTGCTTCGATGCCTCACGAACTCGACAATCCCGTCGTCGTGGAATTCCCGCTGCGCGGGGAGGGGTGGATGGCGGTCACGACGCCCGCCACCCGCGTGCCGAGTCACGGCGTGGACATGCTGGGGCAGCGCTACGCGTACGACCTGCTCAAGGTCGACGAGCGCAAAGGGGTGCATTTCCACCCGGCAGGATCGGTGCGGGGCCTGGTCATCGGTGGTCGGACCCGTGAGTGTTACGCATGGGGAGCCTCGATCCACGCGCCGTTCGACGGCGAGGTCGTGCGTGCCTCCGACGGGATGCCCGAGCGCGAATGGATCCACCCGGATTCCCGGGAGGCGGCGCTTGTCATGATCCGCAACGGCCTGACCTTCACGCCGTCGCCGGATCCCGTCGATCCTCGGCAATCACGTCCTGATCCGGCGGGGCGACGTCTACGCCGGCTTCGTTCACCTCGCCCCCGGCACGCTCGAGGTCGTCGAGGGCCAGCGCGTGACCAGCGGCGAGATCATCGGCCGCGTCGGCCACACCGGCAACTCGACGTCGCCCCACCTCCACTTCCAGCTGATGGACTCGCCGACCTGATGACCGCCCGGGGCGTTGCCTGCGCCTTCCGTGCCTACGAGGTCGAGCGCGACGGTCGCGTGGGTGAAGGTGACGAACGGGATCCCCGGCCGTCGAGACCGGATCAGGTCGATCGAACCCGGTTGACCGCCGGGCACGCGATCTAGAAGACGTCGGGGGAGGGCGTCGAGGCCTGCCGGATCGAGACATCCGCGTGCCGGTCGAAGCGGTAGCCGACGCCGCGCACCGTGCGCACGATGTCCTGGTAGTGCGCGAGCTTCGAGCGCAGGCGCCGCACGTGCACGTCGATCGTGCGCTCGCTCGGTGCCTCGTCGTCGGCGTCCCACAGGCGCTCGATGAGCTCGTGACGGTCGATCGTGCGGCCCTCGCGGAGCACGAGGTACTGCAGCAGCTCGAACTCCTTGTAGGTGAGGCCGGCGGCCTCGCCGTCGAGCAGCACGCGCTTGCGCGAGATGTCGATGATGACGCCGTTCGGGTGGCGGTCGACGTCGTTGCGGGTGTCCTGCCCCTCGCGCTGCTTGGCGAGCGCGGCCGGGTCCTGCAGGGCGAGGCGAACGACGTCGACGTCGCGTCCGCCGGCACCCTCGGGAGCGAGGGCGACCGCGGCGTAGGTCTCGGCCGACGGTGCGACCTCGGCCGTGAGCGCACGGAGCGCTTCGACGACGCGGTGCAGCGTGGTGCCGTCGGCGAGGGCCTTGGCCTCGTCGATCCCCACGTAGAGCACGAAGCCGCGGGCCTCGGTGCCTTCGGGGACGGCGCGGACGCGTGGGCCCGCCGCGCGGGCGGGTGTTCCGGTTGCGACGTCCGCGGCCGGCGTGACGACGTGCGGCGCGGCCGAGACGGAACGGATCGGGGCTCCGGGCGCGGGCGCGGGCGCCGCCGGGAGCGACGGAGCGGTGCGGGCCTGGACGGCGCGAACGGGAGCGGTGCGAGCGGGTGCGAGTGCGAGAGACATGACGAGAGTCCTTGTGTGACGAGTGCGGCAACGGACCCCGAAGAGGCGGGGCCTGAGCGAATGGCCGTGCGGCCGGGCGAACCCCCGAGGAACGGCGGGTTCAGTGGAGTCGAGGCCGATCGAGATGCGGATCGGCTGCGGGACTCGGCGGTCGGGTCGCGGTCAGCGGCACATTCGACAACACATGGGCGCACGCGCCGGCATCATCATGCCGGTCGTCCTGAGAGCCTCGGGGGCGATCAGGGAGCGTGCGGTGTCAGTCATGGGCGTCAGTCAAACCGATACCCGAGCGTGTGTCAATTCATGACCATGAGATGACGGGGTGTGACGTCGCACGCGGTGCGCGGTGCGCAGGGGCATCCGGAAGGATCAGGCGAGCGGATGCCGCGTCCGCAAGATTCTGCGACAGAATCACGAGTCTCGAAGAATCTTCCGTCCTCGGCCGACCGGCAACGGCGGCGAGCACCCCGAAGATCCTTCGGCCCTACCAGTTCGCTGAGCCTGTCGAAGCGAACGCTCGAGTCGGGCTGGCCCCTTCGACAAGCTCAGGGGGCCGTCTCACACCGTGCCGTAGAGCCGATCGCCGGCGTCGCCGAGCCCGGGCACGATGTAGCCCACCTCGTTCAGCCGCTCGTCGACGGCTCCCAGCACGATCGTGACCTCGCGACCGTGCAGCGCCCGCTCGACCGCGGCCAGGCCCTCGGGGGCGGCGAGGATGCAGATCGCCGTGACATCCGTCGCCCCGCGCTCGAAGAGGTACTCGATGGCCGCCGTGAGCGACCCGCCCGTCGCGAGCATCGGGTCGAGCACGAAGCACTGGCGGTCGGAGAGGTCTTCGGGGAGGCGCTCGGCATAGGTCGTCGGCTCGAGCGTCTCTTCGTTGCGGGCCATGCCGAGGAAGCCGACCTCGGCGGTGGGCAGGAGCTTCACCATGCCCTCGAGCATGCCGAGCCCGGCGCGCAGGATCGGCACGATGAGCGGCTTCGGGTCGGCGATGCGCACGCCCGTCGTGGGCGCCACCGGGGTGACGATGTCGACGGGCTCGACGCGCACGCCGCGTGTTCCCTCATATGCGAGGAGGGTCATGATCTCCTCGACGAGCGAGCGGAACAGCGGTGACGGGGTCTTCACGTCGCGGAGCACCGTCAACTTGTGGGTGATGAGCGGGTGATCGGCAACGTGGACTCGCATGGGCTCGAGTCTACTGAGCGGACCGCGGTCGGGAGGCTAGCGCCAGAACACCGCCACGACGACGTTCACGATCGCCGCGACGCCCGCGATCCAGAGCACCGGTCGGAGTGCGGCATCCGTGCGCTCCGTTCGCTTGAATGCTCGTTCGCGCACGACGCCGACGATGGCCGCGGCCAGCACGACGAGCGCGATCGCGAGCTTCGTGAACGCCTTGGCGCGATCGATGTCGGTGCCGCCGAGCTCATTCACCGCGATCAGCGCGACGCCGGTGACGAGCTGCACGATCGAGCCGACGAGCACCGGCGAGAAGTCGAATCCCGAGCGCCGGGGCATCTGCAGGATGAACGCGCCGATGATCGCGGCGAGGCCGATGAAGTGGGTCACGAGCAGGACGAGTCGGGTGAGTTCGAGCGGTTCCAATGGATGCCTCCAGGCGAGATGTCAGGGGTTAGTGAGCGTTTACTTACCCCGATGGTACGATACCGGGAGTCCGGTGTACAGGAGGCTCATGTCGACGCGCGATCGCATTCTCGACGCTGCCGCAGAGGTCATGTCCGAGCGCGGCATCGCCGCGACCACGACACGCGCGATCGCCGCCGCCGCCGGGTGCTCAGAGGCGCTGCTCTACAAGTACTTCGACGACAAGCAGCAGATCTTCCTCACCGTGCTCCTCGAGCGCATGCCGACCGCTGCGACGCCAGGTGCGGGCGAGGCTCCCGCTACGCTCACCGACGCGCTGACGGACCTCACCGAGCGCACCTTCGAGTTGTTCCGGCAGTCCTTCCCGATGGCGGTGTCGATCTTCGGATCCCCGGAGCTCCTCGCCGAACACCGCGATTCCGTGCGCTCGCGAGGCTTCGGCCCCGAGGGGGCGGTGGCGATCGCCGCCGCGCAATTGGCACGCGAGCAGGCGACCGGTCGCATCCGCAAGGACGCAGACGTCGAGGCGGCGGCGTCCCTGCTCGTCGGGTTCGCATTCCACCAGGCCTTCCTCGCGGTCTTCGATGGGCGCGAGAAGATGCCCGCCGATGCGCTGCCCGGGGCGGTCGCCGTCGCGCTGCCGTACCTCGAACCGGGAGTCGACGATGCGTGACCTCGAACGCCACCGCGAATGGATGCGGCTCGCGCTCGCCGAGGCCGAGCAGGCGCCCGCCACCCGCGACGTGCCCGTCGGCGCCGTCGTCGTGAACGGCGACGGCATCGTGATCGCCGCTCGCCGCAATGAACGCGAGCTCCTCGGCGACCCGACGGCGCACGCCGAGCTGCTCGCCCTCCGCACCGCGGCCGAGTCCATCGGCGACTGGCGCCTCACCGACTGCACGCTCGTGGTCACCCTCGAGCCGTGCGTCATGTGCGCCGGGGCGATCCTCGCGGCCCGCGTGCCGATCGTCGTGTTCGGCGCCTGGGACGAGAAGGCGGGTGCCGCCGGTTCGCTCTACGACGTGTTGCGCGACCGGCGGCTGAACCACCGCGTCGAGGTCTACGCGGGCGTGGAAGCGGATGCCTCGGCGCGCCTGCTGCTCGAGTTCTTCGACGACCCGCTGCGCCGCCCCTGACCGCGAGTCTCGAGCCCGTCGAGGAACTCGCCGAGCAGGGCCGCGGATGCCGCTTGCGCGGGCGGCCCGTACGACGCGCGTTCCGAGCGCAACCGCTCGCGGCTGAGCCCGTACTCGGGCAGCTCGTCGCCCCACTCGCGAAGCCAGTCCTCGTGGATCGCGTCGTCGATCTCGGGGTGGAACTGCACCGCGAGCAGCCACTCGCCGATGCCGAACGCCTGGTTCTCGTACTGCGCCGACGTCGCGAGGTGCTCGACGCCTTCGGGCAGCTCGAACGAGTCGCCGTGCCACTGCACGGTCGGCACGCCCGCGAAGTGGCGCACGGGCGACGCGGCGCCCGCCTCCGTCGGCTCGACGGTCAGCCAGCCGACCTCCTTGCGGGGACCGCGGTAGACGCGGGCGCCGAGGGTCTTCGCGAGCAGCTGTGCGCCGAGGCAGACGCCGTAGATCGGCGCCTCGGCGTCGATGCGTGCGCGAAGCAGCGCGATCTCGTCGGCGAGGTACGGGTAGCGGTCGGTCTCGTACGCGGCCTCTTCGCCGCCGAGCACCACGACGAGGTCGGGCGCGAGGGCGTCGAGGGCCGAGACATCCGTCGACGGCGCGTCGACCGTGACGATCTCGTAGCCGTGCGACTCGAGCGTGGGGCCGAGGTTGCCGAGGCCGATCGCCGAATCGTGCCGGAGGACGAGGGCGACGCGCCGCTCGACTGAGCTCAGGGAGCGAGGCATCCGTCACTCGAGCCCCTTGATGACGATCGCGTCAGTGGGCGGAGCCGCGAGGTTCGGGTCTACATAGACGTCGGGCTCGATGTAGATCACGCGCGCGACGGGCACGGCCTCGCGGATGCGCTGCTCGATGACGTTGGTCGCGGTCGCCACCTCGAGGAGCCGCTGGTCGGCGTGGAAGCCGACCTTCGCGGCGACGAGCAGCTCGTCGGGGCCGAGGTAGAGGGTCTTCATGTGGATGATGCGCTCGACCTCGGGGCCGGCGAGGATCGCCTGCTCGATCTTGGCGTGATCCTCGTCGGTCGCGCCCTCGCCCACGAGGAGGCTCTTCGTCTCGATGCCGAGCACGACCGCGACGACGATCAGCAGCGTGCCGATGAACAGGGTGCCGATGGCGTCGAACACGGGATTGCCGGTGATGATGGTGAGGCCGACGCCGATGAACGCGAAGACGAGGCCGAAGAGCGCCGCGACGTCTTCGAGGAGCACGACGGGCAGCTCGGGAGCCTTCGCGTGACGCACGAACTTGACCCAGCTCTGCCGGCCGCGCACGTGGTTCGACTCCTTGACCGCGGTGCGGAGGGAGAACGACTCCAGCACGATCGCGATCGAGAGCACGAGGATCGGCAGCCACGGCACTTCGAGCGCGTGCGGGTGCTGCAGCTTGTCGATGCCCTCGTAGATCGAGAAGACGCCGCCGACCGAGAACAGGATGATCGAGACGACGAAGGCGTAGACGTAGCGCTCGCGGCCGTAGCCGAACGGATGCTCCTTGTCGGCGGCCTTCCTCGCCTGCCTGCCGCCGAAGATGAGGAGCAGCTGGTTGCCGGCGTCGGCCACCGAGTGCACCGCCTCGGCGAGCATCGAGGACGACCCCGAGAAGAACCACGCGATGAACTTCGTCAGGGCGATGCCGGTGTTCGCGAGGAATGCCGCGATGATGGCCCTGGTGCCGCCGGATGCGCTCATAGCAGCAATCCTAGGATGGTCGCATGACCGCCGACGCCCCCACCCGACTGCCCGCGATCGCCTTCCTCGGCGCCGGTTCGATGGCCCGCGCGATCCTCGCGGGGCTGCTGCAGCCCGGCGTCGTCGTCGACGGCGGCATCCGCACCACCAACCGGTCGGCGGCGAAGTCGGCGGAGCTCGCGGGGCTCGAGGGGGTCAGTGCGCATGCCACCGAGACGGATGCCGCGGCGAACCTCGCGGCCGTCGCGGGCGCGAAGCTCGTGGTCGTCGCCGTGAAGCCCGCGATGGTGCCCGACCTCCTGCGCGAGATCGCGGCCGACCTCGAACCCGGCACGGTCGTCGTCTCGGTCGCCGCAGGTGTCACCGTCGAGACCTTCGAGTCGCTGCTGCCCGACGGCGTCGCGGTGATCCGCTCGATGCCGAACACGCCCGCCGTCGTCGGCCGCGCCGTCACGGGTGTCTCGGCGGGCACCCGGTCGAGCGATGCCGACCTCGCGCTCGCGGTGTCGCTCTTCGAGACCGTCGGCGAGGTGCTCGTCGTGCCCGAGTCGCAGCTCGACGCGCTCTCGACCATCTCGGGCTCGGGCCCCGCCTACGTCTTCTACCTCATCGAGCAGCTCACGGCGACCGCGATCGACAAGGGCTTCACGCCCGAGCAGGCCGCCGTGATGGTGCAGGGCACGTTCCGGGGTGCGAGCGAGCTGCTCGCGGCATCCGATGACGACCCTGCCGAACTCCGCCGCCGGGTGACGAGCCCGAAGGGCACCACCGAGCGGGCGATCGCCGTGCTCGAGGAGGCCGCGCTGAAGCAGACCTTCGACCGCGCCACCGACGCCGCGCTCGCCCGCGCGCGCGAGCTGGCGGCCGGCGCGTGATCCCGAAGCCGCGCTCGGTCGCCGCCCTCGCGGGTACATTCAGGCTTGACGCCGACACGGCGATCACGGCGACGGATGCCGCGGCGCGCGTCGCGCGGTGGCTGCAGTCCGAGCTCCGCGCGGCGACGGGGTTCGCGCTGCCGCTCGCTGAGCCTGTCGAAGCGAGTGCAGGCGCGAGGTCGAAGCGGGCGCGGGCCGGCGTCGATCGAGCTCGGGATCGACGCCGCACTGCCGCGAGAAGGATTCCACCTCGAGGTGACGCCCGCGGGGGTCTCGATCCTCGGCGGAGACGACGCCGGTCTGTTCTACGGCGCGCAGGCGTTCCGCCAGCTGCTCGGGCCCGACGCGTTCCGGCGGGCGCCGGTGCGGGCGCGGGAATGGATGGTCGAGGCATCCGTCATCGATGACGCCCCTCGTTTCGGCTGGCGCGGCTTCATGCTCGACGTCGCCCGCAGCTTCCGGCCGAAGCACGAAGTGCTGCGCCTCATCGACCTGCTCGCGCTGCACCGTGTGAACGTGCTGCAGCTGCACCTCACCGACGACCAGGGCTGGCGCATGGAGATCCGCCGCTACCCGAAGCTCACCGAGGTCGGCGCGTGGCGACCCGAGTCGCAGCTCGGTCATGGGCCGGCCTCGACGCTCGACGGCCGACCGCACGGCGGCTTCTACACGCACGACGACCTGCGGGAGATCGTCGCGTACGCGGCCGAGCGCCACATCACGGTCGTGCCCGAGATCGAGACACCCGGCCACGTGCGCGCCGCGCTCGCTGCCTACCCCGAGCTCGGCGTCACCGGCGGGCCGTACGAGGTGTGGACGCGTTACGGCATCAACGACGACGTGCTGAACACCGAGGAGTCGACGGTCGAGTTCTTCCGCAACGTGCTCGACGAGGTCATGGAGGTCTTCCCGTCGACGTACGTCGCGGTCGGTGGCGACGAGGCCAGGAAGACGCAGTGGAAGGCGGATGCCCGCACGCAGGAGCTCATGCGGGAGCGCGGCCTCGCCACCGAGCACGAACTGCAAGCCTGGTTCATCCGTCAGCTCGACGATCACCTCACGGCCGGCGGCCGTCGCCTGTACGGATGGGACGAGGTGCTCGAGGGCCCGCTCGCGCCCGGTGCGACGATCGCCTCCTGGCGCGGGCTGCGCGGGGCGGAGGTCGCCGTCGCGCGCGGTCACGACGTCGTGCTCTGCCCCGACGACTTCGCCTACTTCGATTACCGGCAGTCGGATGCCCCGGTCGAGCCGATCCCGGTCGGCACGGTGCTCACCCTCCGCGACGTCTACGACTTCGAGCCGCTGCCCGAGGGCGCCTCGGAGCCGATGCGGCGACATGTGCTGGGCGTGCAGGCGAACGCCTGGTCGGAGCACCTCGACACCGTCGCGCGGCTCGACTACGCCGTGTTCCCGCGGCTCGCGGCGTTCGCCGAGGTGGCATGGAGCGGTGCCGGCAAGGACTGGGACGACTTCGCCCGCCGTCTTCCCGCGCAGCTCGCGATCTACGACGCGATCGGCGTCGCGTACCGTCCGCTCGCCGGTCCGCACCCGTGGCAGCAACGCCCCGGCGTGCCGGGCGTGCCGCGCGAGAAGGCCGACCGGCAGGCCGAGCTCGCGGCGCTCACCGCCGACCTGCTCGATCCCGCGGGTTGACGCGTCATCGCTGACGAGTCGCATCGGCCACACGTCTGACGGCGGTTCCGCTCCCAGTGTTAGCGTGACGACATGGATCTGAAGCTCACTGATCGTGTGGTTCTTGTCGTCGGCGGCACTGGTCTGATCGGTCGGGCGACCGTCGAAGCTTTGAGGGCCGAGAGGGCGATCGTTGTAGCAGCGTCGCGGGGTAGCGACGCGGACTTGCGAATGGATGCCTCGGACGAGGCATCGATCCAGGCCGGTCTACGCGAGCTACTCGACCGCCACGGCCGTCTTGACGGCGTCGTGGTTGCTGCTGCCCCGCGCGCGCAGTCGCTCGACGCGACACGCAACAGCGACCCCGCTCAGGTGAGCGAGGCGTTCGATGCGAAGCCGATGGTCTTTCTTCGGGTGGCCAACGCGGTCGTCCCGATCATGCGGAAGGCGGGCTTCGGCAGAATCGTCGGTGTGAGCGGGCAGAATGCGTTCGTCACCGGAAACATCACTGGCTCGATCCGCAACGCCGCGCTCATCATCGCGGCGAAGAGCGTCGCCGACGAACTCGCCGGCACGGGTGTCAATGTGAACACCGTGAGCCCCGGCATCGTCAGAAGCGAACCGTCGACGGACATCGCAATCGGACAGGCTGGAGAGACGACGCCCCAACAGATCGCGGATGTCGTGACGTTCCTTCTCTCGCCCCGCGCTTTCATCTCGGGGGAGTCAATCGCTGTCGGCCACCGGGTGCGCGGCGTGGTCTCCTACTAGACACACCGATTGGGTCGGGGTGGCATTGCGAGCGATAGTGCACACGCCGTAGCGCAGGTGCTCGTTCCTGCCAGGACCTTCGTGATGGGCGACCTGTCGCGTTCTCCCGATGGCAGTATGTGGTGATGCACTTCAGCATCCGTGAGCCGGCGTTGCCAGACGCCGAGAAGATCGCCGACCTACATGTCTCCACTTGGCGAGAGGCATACTCGCACATTCTCCCCGGCGACTTCTTCACGGTCGAGTACATTCAGCAGCGTCATGGGCTGTGGAAGCGCATCCTTGGCGAATCGCGTGATGAATGGAGCATTCGGGTCGCCGAGAGCGACGGTGAGATCATCGGGTTCGCATGCTCTGGACCGAGCATGGTGCAGGAAGGTCAGCCGAACCCTCGCGACCACCAGCTCTACATGATCTACGTCGCCGCCGCCCGGTATGGAACCGGTGCGGGACAAGCGTTGCTCGATGCAACGCTTGGTGACCGCCCAGCCTCGCTCTGGGTCGCCAAGGAAAACCCTCGTGCGCAGGCCTTCTATCGACGCAACGGGTTCGAGCTCGACGGCGCTGTCCAAGCGGATCCCGCCGTTCCCACTCTCCTCGAGGTTCGAATGGTCCGCTAAGCGCTGGACAATGCTGCATCCCCTTGCCACGGGATGTTTCTGTCGCTTGTAGTTTGTGGCTTCCACTGGTGACTCGGTCCCGATCCACCGCACCCACAGAGCGGTGAGGCGCGGTAGCTTGGTGATGGGGCTGACGCCGACGGGCGGAAAGGTGGCGGGCATTGGCTCCGACTCGACCTGAACTGGTGGGCACGTTCGGCATGGTCGCCTCGACGCACTGGCTTGCGTCTGCCACCGGCATGAGGATGCTCGAACTGGGCGGCAACGCGGCGGACGCGGCCGTCGCAGCCGGATTCGTGCTCCAGGTGGTCGAACCGCACCTGAGCGGCCCCGCCGGCGAAGTGCCGATCATCCTCTGGTCAGAACGCGACAAGCGCGTGTCGGTCATCTCTGGCCAGGGAGTGGCGCCCCGGGCCGCTACCACGGAGCGGTTCGCCCAACTCGGTCTTGACATCATGCCGGGCACCGGGCTTCTCCCCGCCGTCGTGCCGGGCGCCTTCGGGGCCTGGATGGTGCTGCTCGAGGAGCACGGCACCATGTCGCTGCGGCAGGTGCTCGAGCCTGCCATCCACTACGCGAGGGCGGGTCATCCCATCCTCGCCAACGCATCGGCTGCCGTTTCGGCAGTCGAGCGTCTCTTTCGCGAGGACTGGCCGACCTCCGCCGATCTGTGGCTGCCCGGCGGCCGCCCGCCGGCGACAGGCGCGCGTTTCACCAACCCGGTACTCGCCGATACGTACACCCGCATCGTCGAAGAGTCGGAGGCAGCCGGAGGCAACCGGGAGAGACAGATCGATGTCGCCCGGCGCTCCTGGTACCAGGGTTTCGTCGCCGACGCGATCGACGCGTTCTGCGCGACGACCGAGGTCGTCGACAGTTCAGGCGAGCGGCACGGCGCGCTTCTCACCGGATCCGATCTCGCCCACTGGTCGCCGGCGATCGAGGAACCCGAGCACGTCGACTATCTCGGCTACACGGTCTACAAGACCAAGGCCTGGGGGCAGGGCCCCGTGCTCCTTCAGCACCTCGCCCTGTTGGAGGGGATGTCCCTGGGCTCTCACGACGTGGGCTCGGTCGACTGGGTGCATACGATCGTGGAGACCGGCAAGCTGGCATTTGCCGACAGGGAAGCGTGGTACGGAGATCCGCGCTTCACAGATGTTCCCGTCGCGGCGCTGCTCAGCGAGGAGTACAACCGCGCTCGGCGGCAGCTCATCACCGACCGGGCGTCCTTGGAACTCCGGCCCGGCGATCCCGGCGGACGGATCGCACGCCTCCCCGTCTACCCGCAGGCTCCGCGCAGCTACGTCGCCGCGGGCACGGGTGAGCCCACCGTCGCCGGGAACGGAGAGGTGCGGGGAGATACCTGCCACGTCGATGTCGTCGACTCGAACGGGATGATGATCTCTGCGACGCCAAGCGGTGGTTGGCTCCAGTCGTCACCGACGATCCCGCAGTTGGGATTCTGCCTGAGCAATCGCGGCCAGATGTTCTGGCTGGAACCCGGACTACCGAACTCCCTTCGTCCGGGCGCCCGACCGCGCACGACTCTGACGCCGTCCTTCGCGCTGCGCGAGGGCAAGCCGTGGCTCGCCTTCGGCTCGCCGGGAGGCGACGCCCAGGACCAGTGGCAGGCGCTGTTGTTCCTCAATCTCGTGCACGGCGGCATGACGCTGCAGCAGGCGATCGATGCGCCGGCCTTTCACTCCGAGCATGCCCCGAGTTCGTTCTATCCCCGGGATGCCCATCCCGGGCGGGTGGTCATGGAGGATCGCTTCCCGGCCGAAGTGCGAGCTGAACTCGAACGCATGGGGCACCGGATCGTCCTCGGCGGACCCTGGTCGGAGGGGCGACTCAGCGCCGTGGCTCGGGACGACGGCTGGCTGAAGGCGGGGGCGAACCCGCGAGGCGACCAGGGATACGCGGTCGGCCGGTGACCACTCCGACACCGACCTATGGTTCGGGCGTCACTCCGATGGCGTGAACGCAGCGATCAAGGTGTCGCTGACGAGGCGGGGGGCCTTGGTCGCGGTGATCTCTCCGCGGTGAAGCGCGGCAAAGGCGCTGTGGAGTACGGCATGGACGACGGTGATCTGCCATTCAACGGGCATGTCGGTCCGGAACACCCCGCGCGCACGTCCGCGCTCGAGAAGTTCGCGCATGCGTTCAGCCGGTGCCTCATGTGCCTGGCGCATCGCATCGGGTGGTAGTTCCCTCTCGGCGGCGACGACGAGCGTCCCGAAACGATGGGTCAGCGCCCAAGTAGCGTCGAGAAGCCGGCCGAACGCAGCCCGAGGATCGCCGTCGAGGTCGACCTCCTCGAGCAGCGCCTCGCTGCTGATGATGGCCCGCCGACTCACCTCGGCAACGAGCGCGGCTCGGGACTCGAAGTGGCCGTACAGCGTGACCCTGCCGACTCCCGCACGGGCGGCGATGTCGCTGATGCTCGCATCAGGGTTGATCGCGAGCAACTCGGTAGCCGCGGCGACGATGCCCTCGATATTCCGACGCGCGTCGGCTCGCTTGGGTGCGGTCGTGACAGCCATCAGCCCTCCCGGAGTTGAACAATACTGTTCATGTTATCGCCGGGTTGTTGAACAGCGGTGTTCGAGTTATGCTCGAACGTGAACATGAGTGTTCGAATTAAGGAGGAGGAGATTTCAATGACCGACACGAACGGCTCGTCCTCGAGCCAGGCCATCGCTGTTCCCAATCCGCGCCGCTGGCGTGTGCTCGCACTCCTGGGCATTGCGCAGCTCATGCTCATCGTCGACGTGACCGTCGTCGCCCTCGCGCTCCCCGAGATGGGCGCCGACCTCGGACTCGATCGGGCTGGCCTCACCTGGGTCGCGAGCGTCTACGCCCTGCTGTTCGGCGGACTGATGCTGTTGGGCGGGAAGGCCGCCGACATCGTCGGTCCCCGACCCGTCGTCCTCACGGGCCTCACGATGTTCACGCTCGCTTCGCTACTCGCCGGTTTCGCGACCAGCATCGAAATGCTGCTGATCGGCCGGGCCCTGCAGGGCATCGGCGCCGCAGCGATGTCGCCGGCGGCGCTCTCGGTCATTGTGCGCACGTTCACCGGCGGCGAACTGACCAGAGCGTTGGGCGTCTGGTCGGCGCTCGGCGGCGCCGGCGCCGCGGTCGGCGTGCTGCTCGGCGGGGCACTCACCGCCGGGCCGGGGTGGGCTTGGGTGTTCTGGATCAACGTACCCATCGGTGCGATACTCCTGCTCGCTCTGATCCGATCAACCCCTCGGCTCCCCGGCGCGGGCGGCCGACTGGATGTCCCAGGAGCACTGCTGGTCACGCTTGCGACCGGATCCGTCGTCTACGCTCTCGTCAGCGCAGGAGATCACGGCTGGCTCGGCATGCCGACGCTGTTCGGTCTGCTCGGCGGTGCGGTCGGATACGTGCTCTTCGCGTTGCGGCAACGCACCGCGAACACACCGTTGATCCCGCCGGGGATGCTGCGCCGCGGCCCCCTCGCCAGAGGGCTCGGTCTGATCTTCGTCGCTACCGCGCTGATGATCAGCATCTTCTTCCTCGGCTCGTTCACGATGCAGCAACTCCACGGGTTCGACGCGCTTTCCACGGGTCTCTCATTCCTGCCCGCAGCAGCCGGCACCATCTTGGGTGCAAACCTCGCGGGGCGAGTCGTCCAGAGGTGGGGGATCCGAACGCTCACGGTCGTCGGGTTCGCCCTCGCAGGTGTCGGTATGGCGGCGGCAGCCGGAGTCTTCAGCGTGACCGTGCTCGTGGTGGGCCTGGGTGTGGCCGGGTTCGGCCTCGGTGCGGTGTTCGTCGCAGCCGCAGCAAGCACATTCTCGGCGGCAGCGCCCGCGGAGGCCGGTGTCGCGTCGGGCGCCCTCAGTACCTTCCATGAGTTCGGCGCGGCGACGGGCGTCGCAGCAGTCTCGAGCGTCGCAGTCGCGGCCCTCATCGAGCCCGGCTTCGCCGCCTTCGCGAACGGCTACTGGTTCGCCGCAGGTGTCGCGGCCATCGCCGCACTGCTCGCACTCGTGCTCGTGCCGCGCCACCCGAGAGCGGCCGCGCAGGCCTGATGGCGAACCTGCAGCAACAACAACGCGCGCACACGCAGAGATGGAGCATCCGATGACCGCCGATCCCGACACCACAATCCAGATCCGACTCGCCACCGAGGAAGACGCCGAGCTCGTCCGCACCCTGGTGCTGGAGTTCGCAGCGCACCAGGGCGATCTCCGACACGTCCAGGCGACCGCGGAGGACTGGCGCGCATCACTCGCCCGACCGGATGTTCGGATCCTGTTGGCCTTCGACCGCGACTACCCAATCGGGTACGTCTCGACGACGCGGCGCTTCCACCTCTGGATTGCCAGCGACATCATCGCCCTGGACGACATCTACGTTCGCCCGGACGCCCGGAACCGGGGCGTTGGCTTGGATCTCATGAACGCGATCGCGGCCCTCGCCATCCCGGAGCAGCTCTACCATAACGTGGGGAGCACGGATGGACAACGAGGCTGCGCACCGGTTCTACCGTCGCCTCGGTGGGGTCATGAACACGAAGGCGGTCTTCTCCTGGACACCTCAGCAGTCACCGACCCCGAGTCCAGTCACGCCGTAGCTCGATGGCATCCGGAACAGTTGAAGCGGACCTCGACTAGCACAGCTCGATTCTGACCTCGCGTAGGGACCCGTCACTTCTGGAGGTCGAGAACCGACGAGCTGCGAGCGCGACCGCGGAGCATGAAGATGAGCGTGAGGCCCGTCGCAACATGCATGAACCCGAGCGCGACCTTGGTACCGACCGTGGCGTCGAGGAGGGCGAGGGGCGGCAACGACAACACCAGTACTGCGACGGCGACGATCGTCCAGATCGTTCGCGCCCTCGGGGTGAATCGTTCGAGCACGCGAGCACGCCCCATCCGGCTAGCGCCAGCGGAAGCGCGCCGACGATGACCAGCAGCGCATTGATCGTCAGGGTGCCGACGAGTGGGTTGGTCACCTCGAATTGAGTGCCGGCCAGCGTCGCGACGATCCATACGGCGAGCGCCGCTACCACCGCGAGCGCCACTGTGAGGAGTCGGTATCGGATGCGGGTTGCACGGGCAGGGTTCGTAGTGTCGGCGGTTATGGTGTTCACGGTTGTCACATTCCTCGATCGGTGAGGGCATTCGCGCCCCCACTTCCACGACGACGTAGCCTCGAGGAATGTGAGGTCGGTCGGTTGCGTCTGGTCCGCCTCACATTCCGGGGCGACGTTTCGTCATTCATTCGTGAGGACCTTGTCGGGAGGAGGGCAGCCGGTGACAACTGTTGCTGCGGATCGTGGGCTGCTGATGAATGTCGCATACCGCCTGCTCGGCTCGGTCTCCGAGGCGGAGGACGCGGTGCAGGATGCATTCACGCGGTGGTATGCCCTGCCCGAAGACAGCCGGAACGAGATCGCCTCTCCGGTCGGCTGGCTCGTGACGGTGACGACCAGGATCTGCCTCGACATGCTCGGCTCCGCACGGGCCAGACGTGAACGGTACGTCGGCGAGTGGCTGCCAGAGCCCGTCCCGGCCGGGGCGCGGTGGACGAGTCAGGCGGCATCCGATCGCACGGCCGATCCAGCCGACCGAGTGTCACTCGACGAATCACTGAGCATGGCGCTTCTCGTCGTCCTCGAATCGATGACTCCCGCTGAGCGGGTCGCGTTCGTGCTCCACGACGTCTTCAGGTACACCTTCACCGAGGTGGGCGAGATCGTGGGTCGATCGCCGCAGGCCTGTCGACAGCTCGCGTCGTCGGCGCGGCGCCGCATCCGGGTGGACCGCGGCGCTCACATCTCGGCCCAGGAGCATGCGCGCGTCGTCTCCGCATTCAAGGCGGCACTGGAGACCGGCGATACCACGGCTCTCGTTGAGATCCTCGACCCGGATGCCACGGCGGTCGCAGACGGCGGCGGCCTCGTCAGCGCGACCATCGAACCCATCAGAGGGGGAGAGGCGATCGCCCGCTACTTGCTCGGCTTGTACCAGCTCCAACCCGACCTGACCTTTCAGCTGACCATCGTGAACGGACGGGCGGGGCTCGTGGCCCGTGACGAGGAAGGACACACGCTCGCTGTGGTCTCGACTGCGATCGCCGATGGTCTGATCGAGCGCATCTGGGTCATCCGCAATCCCGGAAAACTCACCGGCTGGACCTGAGTCACGTCGCCGGGAGTCCATTCGCGATATAAGTGTGGACTTATCTAAGTCGCTCCTGATAGATTCGACCTGTGCACGCGTTCGATGTTCTCGGAGACCCGGTCCGCCGGCGGATTCTCGAACTGCTCCTCGACGAAGAGCAGTCGTCCGGCGAGATCGTCGCGGTCATCCGCGCCGAGTTCGGCATCACCCAGCCGGCCGTGTCGCAGCACCTGCGGGTGCTCCGGGAGAACGGCTTCGCTCGCGTGCGAGCAGAGGGCACCCGTCGCCTGTACGCCGTCGAAGCCGCCCCCCTCCAGGACGTCGACCGATGGCTGCAGCCGTTCCGAGACTTCTGGACCCAACGGCTCGACGCGCTCGGCACGGAGCTCGCCAGGGGGCGCCGCGAACGGCGCACCCAACTCACAACAGAGGAGAAGTGACAATGTTCGACATGGTCGAGGAACTCGCCGCCATCCACCGCGACGTCGTGCGCGACGACGGCAGCGGCACCGTCTCGGTGAAACTCGCGCGCACGTACGACGCCGATGCCGAAGATGTGTGGGACGCACTCACCAACGCGGAGCGTCTGCCCCGCTGGTTCTATCCCGTCAGCGGCGACCTCAATGTCGGCGGCAGCTTCCAATTCGAAGGCAACGCCGGCGGAGACATCCTGCGCTGCGACCGGCCGAAAGCGCTCCAGGTGACGTTCGGCGGACCGGACAGCATCGTCGACCTGCGCCTCATCGGCGACGGTGTCAAGACCACGGTGGAGCTCACCCACACCGTCCCGCTGGCGATGGCGGGCAGCGGGGCGGGTGCGCTCTTCGTCGGGCCCGGTTGGGACGGCGCGCTGCTCGGCCTCGGCATCCACCTGCGCGGACAGGCGGTCGGCGACCCACTCGAGGCGGCCAACTCGCCCGAGGTGATCGAGTTCAACCGCGGTTCGATCAACCGGTGGACCGAGGCCGTCGAGTCATCAGGTACGGCCACGACGGAGGAGATCGCCGGCGCTCGCGAGGTGGCCGTCGCGCAGTACACCACGCTGCCCGCCTGACGCCGTCAGGGAACCTCGACAGGCTCAGGGAGCGGGCTCGGTGCCCGGCTCGAAGCGGTACCCCATGCCGGGCTCGGTCAGGAAGAAGCGCGGCTCCGATGGCGACGGTTCGAGCTTGCGGCGCAACTGCGCGACGTAGAGCCTCAGATACCCCGCGTCGTTCGCGTGGAACGGCCCCCACACCTCGCTGAGCAGCATCTGGCGGGTGAGGAGCTTGCCCGGGTTCTTCAGGAACAGCTCGAGCAAGCGCCACTCCGTGGGCGTCAGGTGAACGGATGCCTCGGCGCCCGACCCGTCGGTTCCGCGGATCGTCTTCGCAGCGAGGTCGACGGTGAGCGTGCCGACCGCCACCGCAGCGGCATCCTCGACCTCGCTGTTCGTCGCACGCGACCGTGCGCGGATGCGCGCGAGGAGCTCGTCCATCGCGAACGGCTTCGTCACGTAGTCGTCGGCGCCCGCGTCGAGCGCGTCGACCTTCTCGGCGGAGTCGGTGCGCCCCGACAGCACGAGGATCGGCACCTTCGACCACGCGCGCACCGCGCGGATCACGTCGACGCCGTCGACCTTCGGCATGCCGAGGTCGAGGAGGATCAGGTCGGGATGTGTGCTCGCGGCGAGGTCGATCGCTTCGGCCCCGTCGCGGGCCGCGATCACCTCGTACCCGCGAGCGCCGAGCGTGATGCGGAGGGCGCGCTGCAGTTGCTGGTCGTCGTCGGCGAGGAGGATTCTCATCGCGCCTCCTCGGCGACCGCCGGCAGGTCGACGACCATCGTGACACCGCCGCCCGGTGTGTCGTCGACCTCGAGCGTGCCGCCCATCCCCTCGACGAAGCCCTTCGACAGGGCGAGTCCGAGACCGAGACCGGTCTCGTTGTCGGTGTCGCCCAGCCGCTGGAACGGCGTGAACACCTCTTCGCGGCGCTCGACGGGGATGCCGGGCCCGCGGTCCACGACGCGGATCTCGGTGCGCCCCTGGAAGGTGCTCGCCGCGATGCGGACGCGTTCGCCCGGGGGGCTGTGCCGCACCGCGTTGGCGAGCAGGTTCACGACGACGCGCTGGAGGAGCACGGCGTCGGCGACCATCGGGCGAAGGTCCTCGGCGAGGTCGAGTTCCACGGCGCCCGGGCCGAGCCCGAGCTCGTCGAGCGCCGGGAAGACGACGTCGGCGACATCCGTGGGCGCGAGCTTCACGCCGAGCGCACCCGCCTGCACGCGCGTGACGTCGAGGAGGTTCGTGACGAGTTCGGCGAGCGAGGCGAGGCTCTCGGCCGCGGTGTCGAGCAGCTCGGTGCGCTCGGCCGCCGGCAGGTCGACGTCGGTGGAGCGCAGGGCGCTGATCGCCGCCGAAGCCGAGGTGAGCGGGCGCCGCAGGTCATGGCCGACCGCGAGGAGGAGGGCAGAGCGCACCCGGTCGGTCTCGACGAGCGCCCCGGCCGCGGATGCAGCGGTGGCGAGGGCGCCGTGCTCGATCGCCTGGTCGATCTGCGTGGCGATGACCTGCAGCAGCCGGCGCTCGGATGCCTCGAGGTCCTTGCCGTGCAATTCGAGCACGCCGTGCGATCCCGTCGGCACGTTCGTCACCCGGTCGTCGCGCGCCGGCTCGCCGTCGGTGACCTGCGGCTTGCCGTCGACGAGGAGGCGCACCCCGGTGAGCCCGAACGCCTCGCGGGTGCGGGTGACCATCGCCTGCAGGGCGTCCTCACCGCGCAGCACGCTGCCCGCGAGTGTCGCGAGGAGCTGCGACTCCGCGGCGGCACGGCGCGCGAGGCGTGTGCGGCGTGCGGCCTGGTCGACGACATAGCTCACGAGAATGGCGTTCGCGACGTAGAGCGCGAGCGCGAGGAGCTGCCGGGGATCGCTGATCGTGAGCGTGAACCGCGGCTCCACGAACAGGTAGTTCAGCGTGAGGCCCGAGAGCACCGCGGTGAACAGGGCCGGCCACATGCCGCCGACGAGCGCGACGACGATGACGAGCAGCTGGTAGGCGAGCACGTCGCTCGTGATCGACGCTTCGGTGTGGAACAGCAGGAGGACCCAGCTGAGCAGCGGTCCTGCGATGAGCGCGATCGCGAAGCCGACGATGAGGCGCCTGCGGCTGAGCGCTCCGCCGAGCTTCGGCAGCGAGAAGCCGGATCCGGCGGCGGCGTGCGTCACGATGTGCACGTCGATGTCGCCGGATTCGCGGATGACCGTCGCGCCGATGCCCGGCCCCAGGAACGCCGCGGCGAGCCGCGATCGGCGGCTCACGCCGATGACCAGCTGCGTGGCATTCGCCGCCCTCGCGAAATCGACGAGCGCCTGCGGTATGTCTTCACCGACGACCTGGTGGAAGGTGCCGCCGAGCTGCTCGACGAGCGTGCGCTGCTTCTCGAGGGCGCCAGGATGCCGCGCCCGCATGCCGTCGGGATTCGTGACGTGCACGGCGATCAGCTCGCCGCCGGAGGAACGCTGTGCGATCCGGGCGCCGCGCCGCAGGAGCGTCTCGCCCTCGGGCCCGCCGGTGAGGGCGACGACCACGCGTTCGCGGGCCTCCCATTTGCGGTCGATGCCGTGCTCGGCGCGATAGGCCTTGAGCGCCGTGTCGACCTCGTCGGCGAGCCAGAGCAGAGTGAGCTCGCGGAGCGCGGTGAGGTTTCCGAGGCGGAAGTAGTTCGAGAGCGCTGCATCGATGCGCTCAGCCGGGTAGACGACTCCGCCCGAGAGCCGGTCGCGCAGTGCCTGCGGCGCGAGGTCGATGACCTCGATCTGGTCGGCGGAACGCAGCACGGCGTCGGGGATGGTCTCGCGCTGCTGGACCCCGGTGATCTGCTGCACGACGTCGCCGAGCGATTCGATGTGCTGCGAGTTCACGGTCGAGAGGACGTCGATGCCCGCGTCGAGCAGCTCGTTCACGTCTTGCCAGCGCTTCTCGTTCTTCGACCCCGGTGCATTCGTGTGGGCGAGTTCGTCGACGAGCGCGATCTCGGGCTTGCGCGCGAGCACCGCGTCGAGATCCATCTCGGTGAGCGCCAGGCCGCGGTGGGTCACCGTATGACGCGGCACCACCTCGAGTCCCTCGACCATCGAGGCGGTCGCCTTGCGGGCGTGCGTCTCGACGAAGCCCACGACGACGTCGTGGCCTTCAGCAGCGAGACGCTTGCCCTCTTCGAGCATCGTGTAGGTCTTGCCGACGCCGGGGGCGGCGCCGAGGAACACTCGAAGCCGCCCCCGTCTCATCGCGGTCTTGCCCTTCGTCAGTTCTGCGAGGGCGAGATTCAGCTGCAGCACGTTCACGGTCGGTTCGCCCAGATACCCGAGGTCCCGTGCCTGAATCTTAGACTCCACGAGTGCCTGCACCTCGGCTTCGGGCAGGCCCGCGCTCGTCGGCGACCCGCGGCACCTGCAGGAGCGCGTACTCCGGGCTGATGTGCGGGTCGAGGCCCGAGGCTGACGCCGTCACGGCGTCAGCCGGGATCTCGTCGGGCGACACGCCGTCGAGGTCTTCGATCAGCGACTGGCGTTCCTCGATCGCGGCGATGAGGTCCTCGTTCTCGGGGCCCCAGTTGCTGCCGCTCGACGCGCCGGCGTCGTAGCCGTCGCCGGCCGCGGACGGCCGCGGCTGGAACCACTCGGGGAGCGGGTTGCCGTCGGCATCCGAGAACGACTGGCCGATGAGGGCGGAGCCCACGACCTCGTCACCCGAGCGGACGACCGACCCATTGGCCTGGGCCGGGATCAGGAGTTGGCCGACGCCGGTGATGACGATCGTGTAGACGATGCCGAGCACCAGGGTGAAGAGCAGCATCGCGCGGATCGCCACCCAGTGGGTGCGTACCGCTGTGCGAGTCATACTCATGTCTCTTCGTTTCCTTTCGCGTCCGGGCTCAGAACCCGGGGATGAGGCTGACGACGAGGTCGATCAGCTTGATGCCGATGAAGGGGGCGATGATGCCGCCGATGCCGTAGATCAGCAGGTTGCGGTTGAGGATCGCGGATGCCCCGAGCGGTCGGTACTTCACACCGCGCAGCGCCAACGGGATCAGGATGACGATGATGATCGCGTTGAAGATGATCGCCGAGAGCACCGCCGAGGCCGGCGAGTGCAGCCCCATGATGTTCAGCACCGCGAGCCCCGGGAAGATCCCCGCGAACATCGCCGGGATGATCGCGAAGTACTTCGCGACATCGTTGGCGATCGAGAACGTCGTGAGCGCACCGCGTGTGATGAGCAACTGCTTGCCGATCGCCACGATCTCGATGAGCTTCGTCGGGTCGGAGTCGAGGTCGACCATGTTGCCGGCCTCCTTCGCGGCCGACGTGCCCGAGTTCATCGCCACACCGACATCCGCCTGCGCGAGCGCCGGCGCATCGTTGGTGCCGTCGCCGGTCATCGCGACGAGGTTGCCGCCCTCCTGCTCGCGCCGGATGAGCGCGATCTTGTCCTCAGGCGTGGCCTCGGCGAGGTAGTCGTCGACGCCTGCCTCGGCCGCGATCGCCTTCGCGGTGAGCGGGTTGTCACCCGTGATCATCACGGTGCGGATGCCCATCGCCCGGAGCTCGGCGAAGCGAGCGGTGAGCCCATCCTTGACGATGTCCTTCAGGTGCACGACGCCGAGGATGCGTGCCGTGCCGTCGGCGGACTTCTGCGCGACGACGAGCGGGGTCCCGCCGCTGACCGAGATCGCGTCGACCCGCTGGTCGAGCTCCTCGTGTTCGCTCGACGGGATCCGGCCGGTCTCCTCGACCCAGGCGATGACCGCCGACCCGGCGCCCTTGCGGACGATCGATCCGTCGGCCAGGTCGAGACCCGACATCCGGGTCTGGGCGGTGAACGGTACGATCTCGCCGGCCGGAGGCGTGTCGTAGCGGATGCCGCGTTCGGCGGCGAGGGCCACGATGGACGAGCCCTCGGGGGTCGGGTCGGCGAGCGAGGCGAGCGCTGCGGCTCGTTCGAGCTCGGTTATGTCGACACCGGGCATCGGCACGAACTCGCTCGCGCGCCGGTTGCCGTGCGTGATCGTGCCCGTCTTGTCGAGGAGCAACGTCGTGACGTCGCCCGCGGCCTCGACCGCGCGCCCAGACAGCGCGAGCACATTGCGCTGCACGAGCCGGTCCATGCCGGCGATGCCGATTGCCGAGAGGAGTGCACCGATCGTCGTCGGGATGAGGCAGACGAGCAGGGCGACGAGCACCGCGATCGATGCCGGGGATGCCGCGTACGAGGCCACCGGGTTGAGCGTGAGCACGACCACCACGAAGATGATCGAGAGGCTCGCGAGCAGGACGTCCAGCGCGATCTCGTTCGGTGTCTTCTGGCGTGACGCACCCTCGACGAGGGCGATCATGCGGTCGACGAAGGTCTCTCCGGGCTTCGACGTGATGCGCACCACGATGCGGTCGGAGAGCACCCGCGTGCCACCGGTCACGGCCGAGCGGTCGCCGCCCGATTCGCGCACGACCGGGCGCCGACTCGCCGGTGATCGCCGACTCGTCGACCGAGGCGATGCCCCAGATGATGTCGCCGTCGCCCGGAATCGGGCTCACCCGCCGAAACCACGACGATGTCGCCGAGCCGGAGGTCGCCCGAGGAGACCTCGCTCATCGGGGTGCGCTCGGCGCCGGCATCCGCGACCTCGTCGTAATTGGTGACGAGGTGCGCAACCGTCGAGGTGCGGGTGGCCCGCAGGGTGTCGGCCTGTGCCTTGCCGCGGCCTTCCGCGACTGACTCGGAGAGGTTCGCGAAGACGACCGTGAGCCAGAGCCAGACGGCGATGGACCAGGTGAACGCGAGCGGCACCGTGGTTCCGCCCGACGTCTGGAGTCCGCTGAGGAACGGTTGGGCGATCGCCAGCACCGTCGTGAGCGCTGCTCCGATCTCGACGATGAACATGACTGGGTTGTGCCACATCGCGCGAGGGTCGAGCTTCCGGAACGCCCCGGGGAGCGCCTGCAGGATCTGCGCCGGACCGAAGCCGCCCGTCGGGCGTTTCGACGGCGAGCCCATCGGCCGCGGGGTGTGGCCGGTCATTTCAGAGATGGTTGTGGACATGGATCAGACGAGCCCTTCCGCCAGTGGACCCAGCGTGAGAACGGGGAAATAGGTGAGCGCGACCACGATGATCGCCACGCCGACGACGAGAGCGACGAACTGCGGCCGGTGGGTGGGGAGGGTACCCGCGGTCGCGGGCACCTTGTCCTGCGCCGCAAGGCTTCCGGCGAGGGCGAGGACGAGCACGATCGGCACGAACCTGCCGAGGAGCATCACCACGCCGAGCGCCGTGTTCATCCAGGGCGTGTTCGCGGTGAGCCCGGCGAACGCGGAGCCGTTGTTGTTCCCCGCCGAGGTGAAGGCGTAGAGCACCTCCGACAAGCCGTGCACGCCGGGGTTCCAGATCGACACATTCTCGACGTCTTCACGGACGCCGGGGATCGCGAACGAGAGCGCGGTGCCGGCGAGCACGAGCGCCGGAGTGACGAGGATGTAGAGGCTCGCGAGCTTGATCTCGCGCGGGCCGAGCTTCTTGCCGAGGTACTCGGGCGTGCGGCCCACGAGGAGCCCCGCGATGAACACCGAGATGACCGCGATCACCAGCATGCCGTAGAGACCTGCGCCGACGCCGCCGGGGGCGATCTCGCCGAGCATCATGTTGATCATGGGCATCATGCCGCCGAGGGCGGTGAACGAGTCGTGCATCGAGTTCACGGCACCCGTCGAGGTGAGCGTCGAGGAGGACGCGAACAACGCGGAGCCGTAGATGCCGTAGCGCACCTCCTTGCCCTCCATCGCGCCGCCGGCGAGCTGCGGGGCGGTGCCTGCACCGTTGGCCTCGAACAGGTTCAGCGCAACGAGCGAGATGATGAACAGCGTCGCCATGACCGAGAGGATCGCGTAGCCCTGCCGGTTGTCGCCGACCATCTTTCCGAACGTGCGGGGGAGCGCGAACGGGATTGCGAGCAAGAGGAGGATCTCGAAGAGGTTCGTCCAGGCCGTCGGGTTCTCGAACGGGTGTGCTGAGTTGACGTTGAAGAAGCCGCCGCCGTTGGTGCCGAGTTCCTTGATCACCTCCTGGGACGCCACTGGGCCGCCGGGCAGGTTCTGCGTATTGCCGGCGAGCGTCGTGATCTCGGTGAAGCCGTTGAAGTTCTGCACGACGCCGCCGATGATGAGCACGATCGCTCCGACGATCGAGATCGGCAGGAGCAGCCGGAACGAGCCACGGAACAGGTCGACCCAGAAGTTGCCGATCGTGCCCGAGCGACGGCGTGCGAAGCCGCGCACGACGGCGACGATCGTCCAGATCGTTCGCGCCCTCGAAGTGAATCGTTCGAGCACCGCGAGCAGCCCCCACGCGGCTACAACGAGCGGAAGGGCGCTGACGATGACCAGCGGCGCGTTGATCGTCAGGGTGCCGACGAGTGGGCTGGTGACCTCGAGTTGAGCGCCGGCGAGAGATGCGACTATCCACACGACGAGCGCCGCTACGACGGCGAGCGCCACGGCGAGGAGTCGGTAGCGAATGCTGGTTGCGCGCGCACGGTTCGTGGTGTCGGCAGTGATGGTGTTCACAATTCTCACATTCCTTGATCGGCGAGGGCTTTCGTGCCCCCAGTTGCATGACGACGTAGCTTGGACGAATGTGAGGTCGATCGCGTTGCGTCGGCTCCGCCTCACATTCCCGGGTGACGTTTCGTCATTCATCCGTGAGGAGTGTGTCGAGAGAAGGGCAGCAGATGGAGTCCGTGGCAGAGGATCGTGGGCTGCTGATGAATGTCGCCTATCGCCTGCTCGGCTCGGTCTCCGAGGCCGAGGATGCCGTGCAGGATGCGTTCACGCGGTGGTACGCCCTATCTGATGACAGCCGGAACGAGATCGCCTCTCCGACCGGATGGCTCGTCACGGTGACGACCAGGATCTGCCTCGACATGCTCGGCTCCGCACGGGCCAGACGTGAACGATACGTCGGCGAGTGGCTGCCAGAGCCCGTCCCGGCCGGGGTGCAGTGGACGAGTCAGACCGCATCCGATCGCGTCGCCGATCCAGCCGACCGAGTGTCACTCGACGAATCGCTGAGCATGGCGCTTCTCGTCGTCCTCGAATCGATGACTCCCGCTCAGCGGGTCGCGTTCGTCCTGCACGATGTCTTCCGGTACACCTTCGCCGAGGTCGGCGAGATCGTGGGTCGATCGCCGCAGGCCTGTCGCCAGCTCGCGTCGTCGGCGCGCCGCCGCCTCCGGGAGGCCCGCGGAGCTCACATCTCGGCCCAGGAGCATGCGCGCGTCGTCTCCGTGTTCAAGTCGGCATTGGAGACCGGCGATCTCACGGCTCTCGTTGAAATCCTCGACCCGGATGCCACGGCCGTCGCAGACGGCGGCGGTCTCGTCAGCGCGACCATCGAGCCCATCGGAGGGAGCCGAGACGATCGCCCGGTACTTGCTCCGCTTGTACGAGCTGCAACCCGACCTGACCTTTCAGATGACCACCGTGAACGGCCAGGCGGGGCTCGTGATCCGCGACGCGGCAGGACACACGCTGGCGGTGGTCTCGACCGCGATCGCCCACGGTCTGATCGAACGCATCTGGGTGATCCGCAACCCCGGCAAACTCACGGGCTGGAGCTGAGTCACGTTGCCGCCCGGAATCGGTCGGCAAGGATATAAGTGTTGACTTATCTAAGTCGCTCCTGATATATTCGAGCTGTGCACGCGTTCGATGTTCTCGGTGACCCGGTCCGCCGGCGGATTCTCGAACTGGTCCTCGACGAGGAGCAGTCATCCGGCGAGATCGTCGCGGTCATCCGCGCGGAGTTCGGCATCACCCAGCCGGCCGTCTCGCAGCACCTGCGGGTGCTCCGGGAGAACGGCTTCGCTCGCGTGCGAGCCGAGGGCACCCGTCGCCTGTACGCCGTCGAAGCCGGCCCCCTGCAGGAGGTCGACCGGTGGCTGCAGCCGTTCCGAGACTTCTGGACCCAACGGCTCGATGCGCTCGGCACCGAGCTCGCCAGAGGGCGCCGCGAACGGCGTGCCCAACTCACAGGAGAGGAGAAGTGAAATGTTCGACATGATCGAGGAACTCGCCGCCATCCACCGCAACGTCGTGCGCGACGACGGCAGCGGCACCGTCTCGGTGAAGCTCGCCCGCACGTACGACGCCGACGCCGAGGATGTGTGGGACGCACTCACCAACGCTGAGCGTCTACCGCGCTGGTTCTACCCGGTCAGCGGCGACCTCAACGTCGGGGGCAGCTTCCAATTCGAAGGCAACGCCGGGGGCGACATCCTCCGCTGCGACCGGCCGAACGCGCTCCAGGTGACGTTCGGCGGACCCGACAGCATCGTCGACCTGCGCCTGACTGATGCCGGTGTCAAGACGACGGTGGAGCTCACCCACACCGTCCCGCTGGCGATGGCGGGCAGCGGAGCGGGTGCGCTCTTCGTCGGGCCCGGTTGGGACGGCGCCCTGCTCGGGCTCGGCATCCACCTGCGCGGAGAGTCGGTCGGCGACCCACTCGAGGCGGCCAACTCGCCCGAGGTGATCGAGTTCAACCGCGGTTCGATCAGCGGGTGGACCGAGGCCGTCGAATCCTCAGGTACGGCCACCGCCGAGGAGATCGCCGGCGCTCGCGAGGCGGCCGTCGCCCAGTACACCACGCTGCCCGCTTGATGCCCTCACGCAGCCCGTCGAAGTGCGTTGTCCCTTCGACGGGCTCAGGGAACCAGGGTGCTCGCTGAGCCTGTCGAAGCGCGCTGTTCCCTTCGACAGGCTCAGGGAACCTCGAGCAGGCTCAGGGCGCGGGCTCGGTGCCCGGCTCGAAGCGGTACCCCATGCCGGGCTCGGTGAGGAAGAAGCGCGGCTCCGATGGCACCGGTTCGAGCTTGCGCCGTAGCTGCGCCACGTAGAGCCTGAGATACCCCGCGTCGTTCGCGTGGAACGGTCCCCACACCTCGCTGAGCAGCATCTGGCGGGTGAGGAGCTTGCCCGGGTTCTTCAGGAACAGCTCGAGCAGGCGCCACTCCGTGGGCGTCAGGTGAACGGATGCCTCGGCGCCCGACGCGTCGGCGCCACGGATCGTCTTCGCAGCGAGGTCGACGGTGAGCGTGCCGACCGCCACCGCCGCGGCATCCTCGGCCTCGCTGTTCGTCGCACGCGACCGTGCCCGGATGCGCGCGAGGAGCTCGTCCATCGCGAACGGCTTCGTCACGTAGTCGTCGGCGCCCGCGTCGAGCGCGTCGACCTTCTCGGCGGAGTCGGTGCGCCCCGACAGCACGAGGATCGGCACCTTCGACCACGCGCGCACCGCACGGATCACGTCGACGCCGTCGACCTTCGGCATGCCGAGGTCGAGCAGGATCAGGTCGGGATGTGCGCTCGCGGCGAGGTCGATCGCCTCGGCGCCGTCGCGGGCCGCGATCACCTCGTACCCGCGAGCGCCGAGCGTGATGCGGAGGGCGCGTTGCAGTTGCTGGTCGTCGTCGGCGAGGAGGATCCTCATCGCCCCTCACCCCCGACTGCCGGCAGGGTCGACGACCATCGTGACGCCGCCGCCCGGTGTGTCGTCGACCTCGAGCGTGCCGCCCATTCCCTCGACGAAGCCCTTCGACAGGGCGAGTCCGAGGCCGAGACCGGTCTCGTTGTCGGTGTCGCCGAGTCGCTGGAACGGCGTGAACACCTCCTCGCGGCGCTCGACGGGGATGCCGGGTCCGCGGTCCACGACGCGGATCTCGGTGCGCCCCTGGAAGGTGCTCGCCGCGATGCGGACGCGTTCGCCCGGGGGGCTGTGCCGCACCGCGTTGGCGAGCAGGTTCACGACGACGCGCTGGAGGAGCACGGCGTCGGCGACCATCGGGCGAAGGTCCTCGGCGAGGTCGAGTTCAACGGCGCCCGGGCCGAGCCCGAGTTCGTCGAGCGCCGGGAAGACGACGTCGGCGACATCCGTGGGCGCGAGCTTCACGCCGAGCGCACCCGCCTGCACGCGCGTGACGTCGAGGAGGTTCGTGACGAGCTCGGCGAGCGAGGCGAGGCTCTCGGCCGCGGTGTCGAGGAGCTCGGTGCGCTCGGCCGCCGGCAGGTCGACGTCGGTGGAGCGCAGGGCGCTGATCGCCGCCGAAGCCGAGGTGAGCGGGCGCCGCAGGTCATGGCCGACCGCGAGGAGGAGGGCCGAGCGCACCCGGTCGGTCTCGACGAGCGCCCCGGCCGCGGATGCAGCGGTGGCGAGGGCACCGTGCTCGATCGCCTGGTCGATCTGCGTGGCGATGACCTGCAGCAGCCGGCGCTCGGATGCCTCGAGGTCCTTGCCGTGCAACTCGAGCACGCCGTGCGATCCCGTCGGCACGTTCGTCACCCGGTCGTCGCGCGTCGGCTCGCCGTCGGTGACCTGCGGCTTGCCGTCGACGAGGAGGCGCACCCCGGTGAGCCCGAACGCCTCGCGGGTGCGGGTGACCATCGCCTGCAGGGCGTCCTCACCGCGCAGCACGCTGCCCGCGAGTGTCGCGAGGAGCTGCGACTCCGCGGCGGCACGGCGGGCGAGGCGTGTGCGGCGTGCGGCCTGGTCGACGACATAGCTCACGAGAATGGCGTTCGCGACGTAGAGCGCGAGCGCGAGGAGCTGCCGAGGATCGCTGATCGTGAGCGTGAACCGCGGCTCCACGAACAGGTAGTTCAGCGTGAGGCCCGAGAGCACCGCGGTGAACAGGGCCGGCCACATGCCGCCGACGAGCGCGACGACGATGACGAGCAGCTGGTAGGCGAGCACGTCGCTCGTGATCGACGCTTCGGTGTGGAACAGCAGGAGGACCCAGCTGAGCAGCGGTCCTGCGATGAGCGCGATCGCGAAGCCGACGAGGAGGCGCCTGCGGCTGAGCGCTCCGCCGAGCTTCGGCAGCGAGAAGCCGGATCCAGCGGCGGCGTGCGTCACGATGTGCACGTCGATGTCGCCGGATTCGCGGATGACCGTCGCGCCGATGCCCGGCCCCAGGAACGCCGCCGCGAGCCGCGATCGGCGGCTCACGCCGATGACCAGCTGCGTGGCATCCGCCGCCCTCGCGAACTCGACGAGCGCCTGAGGTACGTCTTCGCCGACGACCTGGTGGAAGGTGCCGCCGAGCTGCTCGACGAGCATGCGCTGCCGCTCGAGGGCGCCCGGATGCCGCGCCCGCATGCCGTCGGGATTCGTGACGTGCACGGCGAGAAGCTCGCCACCCGACGAACGCGACGCGATACGGGCGCCGCGGCGCAGGAGCGTCTCACCCTCGGGTCCGCCGGTGAGGGCGACGACGACGCGTTCGCGGGCCTCCCACTTGCGGTCGATGCCGTGCTCGGCGCGGTAGGCCTTGAGCGCCGTGTCGACCTCGTCGGCGAGCCAGAGCAGAGTGAGCTCGCGGAGCGCGGTGAGGTTTCCGAGGCGGAAGTAGTTCGAGAGCGCCGCATCGATGCGCTCGGCCGGGTAGACGACTCCGCCCGAGAGCCGGTCGCGCAGTGCCTGCGGCGCGAGGTCGATGACCTCGATCTGGTCGGCGGAACGCAGCACGGCGTCGGGGATGGTCTCGCGCTGCTGGACCCCGGTGATCTGGAGCACGACGTCGCCGAGCGATTCGATGTGCTGCGAGTTCACGGTCGAGAGGACGTCGATGCCCGCGTCGAGCAGCTCGTTCACGTCTTGCCAGCGCTTCTCGTTCTTCGACCCCGGCGCATTCGTGTGGGCGAGTTCGTCGACGAGCGCGATCTCGGGCTTGCGCGCGAGCACCGCGTCGAGATCCATCTCGGTGAGCGCCAGGCCGCGGTGGGTCACCGTATGACGCGGCACCACCTCGAGTCCCTCGACCATCGAGGCGGTCGCCTTGCGGGCGTGCGTCTCGACGAAGCCCACGACGACGTCGTGGCCTTCAGCCGCGAGCCGCTTGCCCTCCTCGAGCATCGTGTAGGTCTTGCCGACGCCGGGGGCGGCGCCGAGGAACACCCGAAGCCGCCCCCGTCTCATCGCGGTCTTGCCCTTCAGTTCAGTTCTGAGAGGGCGAGATTCAGCTGCAGCACGTTGACCGTCGGTTCGCCCAGGTAACCGAGGTCCCGTGCCTGAATCTTAGACTCCACGAGTGCCTGCACGTCGGCTTCGGGAAGCCCACGCTCGTCCGCGACCCTCGGCACCTGCAGGAGTGCGTACTCCGGGCTGATGTGCGGGTCGAGGCCCGAGCCCGACGCCGTCACCGCGTCAGCCGGGATCTCGTCGAGCGAGACGCCGTCGAGGTCCTCGATCTGCAACTGGCGTTCCTCGATCGCGGCGATGAGGTCCTCGTTCTCGGGGCCCCAGTTGCTGCCGCTCGACGCGCCGGCGTCGTAGCCGTCGCCGGCCGCGGACGGCCGCGGCTGGAACCACTCGGGGAGCGGGTTGCCGTCGGCATCCGAGAACGACTGGCCGATGAGGGCGGAGCCCACGACCTCGTCACCCGAGCGGACGACCGAGCCGTTGGCCTGGGACGGGATCAGCGAGCTGGCCGACGCCGGTGATGACGATCGTATAGACGACGCCGAGCACCAGGGTGAAGAGCAGCATCGCGCGGATCGCCACCCAGTGGGTGCGTACCGCCGTGCGAGTCATACTCATGTCTCTTGGTTTCCTTTCGCGTCCGGGCTCAGAACCCGGGGATGAGGCTGACGACGAGGTCGATCAGCTTGATGCCGATGAAGGGGGCGATGATGCCGCCGATGCCGTAGATCAGCAGGTTGCGGCTGAGGACCGCGGATGCCCCGAGCGGTCGGTACTTCACACCGCGCAGCGCCAACGGGATCAGGATCACGATGATGAGCGCGTTGAAGATGATCGCCGAGAGCACGGCCGAGGCGGGTGAGTGCAGCTGCATGATGTTCAGCACCTCGAGCCCCGGGAAGATCCCCGCGAACATCGCCGGGATGATCGCGAAGTACTTCGCGACGTCGTTGGCGATCGAGAACGTCGTGAGCGCGCCGCGCGTGATGAGCAGCTGCTTGCCGATGGCCACGATCTCGATGAGCTTCGTCGGGTCGGAGTCGAGGTCGACCATGTTGCCGGCCTCCTTCGCGGCCGACGTGCCCGAGTTCATCGCCACGCCGACGTCGGCCTGCGCGAGCGCCGGCGCGTCGTTCGTGCCGTCGCCGGTCATCGCGACGAGGTTGCCGCCCTCCTGCTCCCGCCTGATGAGCGCGATCTTGTCCTCAGGCGTGGCCTCGGCGAGGTAGTCGTCGACGCCGGCCTCGGCCGCGATCGCCTTCGCGGTGAGCGGGTTGTCGCCCGTGATCATCACGGTGCGGATGCCCATCGCGCGGAGCTCGGAGAAGCGGTCGGTGAGCCCGTCCTTGACGATGTCCTTCAGGTGCACGACGCCGAGGATGCGTGCCGTGCCATCGGCGGACTTCTCCGCGACGACGAGCGGCGTGCCGCCGCTGACCGAGATCGCGTCGACGCGCTGGTCGAGCTCCTCGTGCACGCTCGACGGGATGCGGCCGCTCTGCTCGACCCAGGCGATGACCGCCGAGCCGGCTCCCTTGCGCACGATCGACCCGTCGGCCAGGTCGAGACCCGACATGCGGGTCTGCGCGGTGAACGGCACGATCTCGCCGGCCGGAGCCGTCTCGTAGCGAATGCCGCGCTCGGCGGCGAGGGCCACGATCGACGAGCCCTCGGGCGTCGGGTCGGCGAGCGAGGCGAGCGCAGCGGCCCGTTCGAGCTCGGTCATGTCGACACCGGGCATCGGCACGAACTCGCTCGCGCGGCGGTTGCCGTGCGTGATCGTGCCCGTCTTGTCGAGGAGCAGCGTCGTGACGTCGCCCGCGGCCTCGACGGCGCGGCCCGACAGCGCGAGCACGTTGCGCTGCACGAGTCGGTCCATGCCGGCGATGCCGATGGCCGAGAGGAGCGCACCGATCGTCGTCGGGATGAGGCAGACGAGCAGGGCGATGAGCACCGGGATGCTGGCCGGGGCGGCCGCGTAGGAGGCGATCGGGTTGATCGTGAGCACGACCACCACGAAGATGATCGAGAGGCTCGCGAGCAGGATGTTCAGCGCGATCTCGTTCGGCGTCTTCTGGCGGGACGCGCCCTCGACGAGCGCGATCATGCGGTCGACGAAGGTCTCGCCGGGCTTCGAGGTGATGCGCACCACGATGCGGTCGGAGAGCACCCGGGTGCCGCCGGTGACCGCGGAACGGTCGCCGCCCGACTCGCGCACGACAGGCGCCGACTCGCCGGTGATGGCCGACTCGTCCACGGACGCGATGCCCTGGATGATGTCGCCGTCGCCCGGGATCGACTCGCCGGCCGACACGACGACGATGTCGCCGAGCCGGAGGTCGCCCGACGAGACATCGCTCGTCGCGCTGCGCTCGGCCGCGGCATCCGCCACTTCGTCGTAGTTCGTGACGAGGTGCGCGACCGTCGAGGTGCGCGTCTCGCGCAGGGTGTCGGCCTGTGCCTTGCCGCGGCCCTCGGCCACCGACTCCGCGAGGTTCGCGAAGATCACGGTGAGCCAGAGCCAGACGGCGATGGCCCAGTTGAACGACGCCGGCACTGCGGTGCCGCCCGAGACGTCGGGTCCGCCGAAGAACGGTTCGGCGATCGCGAGCACCGTGGTGAGCACGGCGCCGATCTCGACGATGAACATGACGGGGTTGTGCCACATGTCGCGAGGGTTGAGCTTGCGAAGGGCGCCGGGGAGCGCCCGGAGGAGCTGCGCCGGACCGAAGCCGCCCATCGGGCGTTTCGAGGGCGAACCCATCGGCCGTGGGGTGTGGCCGGTCATTTCAGAGATGGTGGTGGACATGGATCAGACGAGCCCTTCCGCCAGGGGACCCAGCGTGAGAACGGGGAAGTAGGTGAGGGCGGTCACGATGATCGCCACACCGACGAGGAGGCCGACGAACTGCGGCCGGTAGGTGGGGAGGGTTCCGGCGGTCGCGGGCACCTTGTCCTGTGCCGCGAGCGAGCCGGCGAGCGCGAGCACGAGCACGATCGGGATGAACCGGCCGAGGAGCATCGCGACGCCGAGCGCCGTGTTGAGCCAGGGCGTGTTCGCCGTGAGTCCGGCGAAGGCGGAGCCGTTGTTGTTCGACGCCGAGGTGAAGGCGTAGAGCACTTCGGACAGGCCGTGGACGCCGGGGTTCCAGATCGACACGACTCGACGTCTTCGCGGACGCCGGGGATCGCGAACGAGAGCGCGGTGCCCGCGAGCACGAGCGCCGGCGTGACGAGGATGTAGAGGCTCGCCAGCTTGATCTCGCGCGGCCCGAGCTTCTTGCCGAGGTACTCGGGCGTGCGGCCCACGAGGAGCCCCGCGATGAACACCGCGATGACCGCGAGCACGAGCATGCCGTAGAGGCCGGATCCGACGCCACCGGGGGCGACCTCGCCGAGCATCATGTTGATCATCGGCATCATGCCGCCGAGCGCGGTGTACGAGTCGAACATCGAGTTCACGGCACCGGTCGAGGTGAGCGTCGAGGTCGAGCCGAAGAGCGTTGAGGCGTAGATGCCGTATCGCTGCTCCTTGCCTTCCATCGCGCCGCCGGCGAGCTGCGGGGCTGTGCCCGCACCATTGGCCTCGAACAGCGTCAGCACGACGAACGAGACGACGAACAGCGTCGCCATGACCGCGAGGATCGCGTAGCCCTGCTTGTTGCTGCCGACCATCTTGCCGAAGGTGCGGGGGAGCGCGAACGGGATTGCGAGCATGAGCACGATCTGGAAGAGGTTCGTCCAGGCCGTCGGGTTCTCGAACGGGTGAGCGGAGTTGACGTTGAAGAAGCCGCCGCCGTTGGTGCCGAGTTCCTTGATCACCTCCTGGGACGCCACTGGGCCGCCGGGCAGGTTCTGCGTGTTGCCCGCGAGCGTCGTGAGCTCGGTGAAGCCGTTGAAGTTCTGCACGACGCCGCCGATGATGAGCACGATCGCGCCGATGACCGAGATCGGCAGGAGCAGCCGGAACGATCCACGGAACAGGTCGACCCAGAAATTGCCGATCGTGCCCGAGCGACGGCGTGCGAAGCCGCGCACGAGGGCGACGGCGACGGCGATGCCGACCGCAGCGGAGACGAAGTTCTGCACCGCGAAGCCCGCGAGCTGCACGGTGTACCCCATGAAGAGCTCGGGCGAGTACGACTGCCAGTTCGTGTTCGAGACGAACGACGCCGCCGTGTTGAACGACAGCGCCTCCGGCACCGGGGGCAGGCCGAGCGAGTAGGGAAGCACCGCCTGAGCCCGTTGCAAGATGTAGACGAACAACACGCCGACGACCGAGAACGCGAGAACGCCGCGGAGGTAGGCGGGCCACGACTGCTCGGAACGGGGGTCGACGCCGACGAGACGATAGAGCCAGCGTTCGACCCTCCAGTCCTTCGTCGACGTGTAGATGTGCGCCATGTAGTCGCCGAGGGGGCGGTACAGGAGGGCGAGGATCAGGACGAGGGTGGCCGCCTGCAAGACGGCGAAGAGCACGGCCATCAGAACCGCTCAGGTTTCACGAGGGCGTACACGAGGTACACCACAGCGGCGACACCCAACGCAGCAGCGAGGAGATCGAAGAAGATCACAGCTTCTCGACCCCCCTGGCGATGAGGCCGACGAGTACGAACACGGCGATGATGCCGAGAATGTAGACGACGTCGAGCACGATGACTCCAGATTCGGGAATTTCGCGGGCCGCGATGGCGGCGAGCGGGCAGCATGAGACGCTGCAGAACCGATGCAACACCCCGGCGGGCGAGCGGTCAGACTTCCTAACGGTTTCCTAACGGCCTCCGTACCGATCCGAATGCGCCGCTCACGAGCCTGGCGCGCGTCCGCCGAGAATCCGTGAGGGATCCATCCGCGACCGTTCGGGATCCGTACGGGACTGCCTCGCGCCGCTGTGCTGACCCGTAGACCTGAAGCATGACGCCCACCGCCTTATCGTCCGTCCGCCGCTCGTTTCCCGACCCGCTCGACGTCGACAGCTGGCCTGAGCACACGTCCGCGACCGTCACCGACGTCGTGGTCTCCGGCGTCTCGATGCGACGACTCGTCGAACTGTGCGGCACGCCGTGCGTGCACACCGCCGCGGCGTCCGTGCCGGGCAGCGGCGGTCGCCCGTCGAGTTCCGACGATGCGGCTGTCGTGCTCGTGCGGGTCACCGCCGTGCGCGGGCGCGGCGCAGAACGCGTCGTCGAGGTCGACGGGAGGCTCGACGGCTGCGAGGCCTGCTGGCGCGAACTCCGGCTCATCGGTCGGGAGTCCGCGGCGCGACCCGCCGCCGTCGGCCTGCTCACCGCGGCTGAGCCCGGCGCGGGCATCCAGGTGACGCTGCCCGCGGATGTCGCCGTCGGCGACCTCATCGCGGTTCCGTGCCGGCGCGTCAGCGCCCTCCGCGAGATCAGGAAGGGCTGACCCCATTCAGGTCGAAGGACGTGACGGATGCCGCGAGCCTCGCCCGCGGCATCCGTCACCGTGTTTCAACGACCGCAGGGCGGCCGGGGGAACTCGTCACGGTCGTGCTCGATCCGGTCGTCGTCGAGCCGCTCGATGTGACGGGACGAGGGCCGGATGTCGCGGAGCGACGTCGCCCCCCGGCACGGCACGGCGACGAGGTCGCCGACGCGCAGGTCCATGGGCAGCATCGCGACGACGGTGTCATCGACCGTGGACGACGGGCGCAGGCGCACTTCGACGACCGAGTCGATGCTCGGCCGTCCGATCACCCGGCCCTCGCCGACATCCGGCGCACAGCGGTCGAGGTCGGCGTCCACCCAGGCGGCGCGCGTGCCGTCGGCGAGGGTTTCGACCGCCTGAACCCGCGTGACGACCACGGCGGCGAAACGCGACGGCGACGGTACGCCGCCGGTGCCCGGGATGACCGCCGCGGCGTTCCGCACGCACGGCGTGCCGACCGAGGCGGCGACTTCGAGCAGCGAGATCGCATTGACGCGCACATCGCCTGCGTCCATGACCGTCGACTCGGGCCACGCATCGCGCGACCAGGGCCGGCTGTAGCGGTGGCGGAACCACAGCACGTTGTGCAGGATACTCATCGGTGGACCTCCCTGGGGTGAGTCATCTCCCCGGTCTACCCGCGCCCGGCTCGGGCCCCGCATGCGCTCATGGAACCCGAACGGGCGCACCGCACACGCCTACGGCTTCCTCATACCATGCGGCAGAATGCGGATGCACGGCGGTAGCGTAGGCGCATGGGTGCGTGGGAGGTCGTCTCGGTCGTCGCCGAGGTGATCGGGTGGATCGCGCTCGGCGGCGGTGCTGTATGCCTCCTGCTCTCGCTCCTCATCCGCATCGCCGACGGCCGCTGGCTGCGCACCGACGCCGTCGTCGTCGACAACGAGCACGACAGCGTCGTGCGGTGGTTCGCCGAAGGCGCCTTCTACTCGCGACGTCTCAGTGCAGACGAGCGCGTGCACGTGCTGCGTCCCGACGAGGAGCCCGCGTACTACAAGCAGCGGGAGCCCGCCCGGCTGCGCCTGCACGAACCGCCCGCCGGGCGGCGCATCATCCGCGTCCTCGGCCTCGTGCTCCTCGCGCTCGCGGTGCTCGCCGCGCTCGTCGGCCTCATCGCGATGTTCGTCGGCTGACGCGTCGCGGAGGCATCCGCTCGAGGCATCCGCTCGAGGCATCCGCGACCATGCGGTCGAGGCATCCGCTCGGGGCATCCGCTATTCGAGCGCTGCGAACCTCTCGATGTCGCCCTCGGTGCCCGACACGATGATGAGGTCGTGATTCGACACGACCGTGTGCTCGGTCGCGTAGGTGAACGGCTTGCCCGGGCTCTTCACGCCGACGACGGTGATGCGGTATCGGGAACGCACCCCCGACTCGGTGAGCGTCTTGCCGCGGATGGGCTTCGGGGGGTACATCTTCACGAGCGCGAAGTCGTCGTCGAACTCGATGAAGTCGAGCATGCGACCGCTGACGAGGTGGGCGGTGCGCTCGCCGGCCTCGCGCTCGGGGTAGATCACGTGGTTCGCGCCGATGCGCTCGAGGATCTTGCCGTGCGAGGCCGAAATCGCCTTCGCCCAGATCTGCGGGATCTTGAGGTCGACGAGATTCGCCGTGATGAGCACGGATGCCTCGATCGACGATCCCACCGCGCACACGGCGATCGAGAAGTCCTGGGCGCCGATCTGCCGCAGCGCGTCGATGTTGCGGGCGTCGGCGACGACGGCGTGGGTGACCCGCTCCGACCACTTCTGTACGAGCGCCTCGCTGTCGTCGACGGCGAGCACCTCGCGACCGAGCCGATCGAGCTGGCCGGCGGTGGCTGCCCCGAACCGTCCGAGACCGATCACGAGCACCGGGGCGTCGTGCTTGATGCGATCAACCAACGATGGGCCTCTCTTCCGGGCGCGTGTACAGCTGGCGGCGCTGCCTCGCGGCCAGGGCCGCGGCGAGTGTCACTGTACCAACCCGCCCCATGAACATGGTGGCGGCCATGACGTAGACCCCGCTCGGTGGCAACTCGGCGGTGAGACCGGTCGAGAGGCCGCAGGTGGCGAACGCGGAGACGACGTCGAACAGCACGAGGTCGAACGGTTGCTTCGTGATCTGCAGGAGCGCGATCGACGCGGCGGCGACGATCGTGGCGCCCCACAGTACGACGCCGACCGCGAGACGAAGCATGTCGGCCGGGATGCGCCGGCCGAACGCCTCCATCGAGGGCGCGCCGCGCGCCTCGGCGACGGCGGCGAGGAAGAGCACGGCGAGGGTCGTGACCTTGATACCGCCGGCGGTGGACGCCGAACCGCCGCCGATGAACATGAGCATGTCGGAGACGAGCAGGCTCGAGCCGTTCAGCTCCTGCCATGTCGATGGTCGCGAAGCCGCCCGATCTCGTCATCGCCGACATGAAGAACGACTGGAAGACCGCGTCTCCCGCGCCGAGCGAGCCGTAGGTCCTCGGATTGCCGAACTCGAGGAGCAGGAACACCAGTGCGCCGGCGACGAAGAGGATCGACGTCGTCGCGAGCGTGAGCTTCACGTGCACGCTCCAGCGGCGCGGCTGCCGCCAGGCGCGGGCGAGCGCGAAGATCACGGGGAAGCCGAGGCTGCCGAGGAAGACCCCGAGCATGAGGAGCGAGAGGAACCAGTAGTCCTCCGCGAACGGGGCGAGGCCGCCCGGGTTGGGGCTGAATCCCGTGTTCGTGAACGCCATCGCCGAGTAATAGAAGCTGTACCAGATCGATTCCCACGCGTCGAATCCCTCGGCGAACATGCTCGGGGATCATGAACAGGGCGATCGACACCTCGATCACGAGGGCGCTGATCGCGACGGTGGCGAGGAGCCCGCCGACCTCGCCGAGTCGCACCGCCTGGCGTTCGGAGACCGGCCCGGCGTGGATGCGCGACGGGTTCGTGTCGCTCGCCGCGAGGAGCTTCGCCCGCAGGCCGAGGCGCCGGGAGATCACGAGGCCGAGGATCGAAGCGAGCGTCAGCACTCCGATACCGCCGATGTTCACGCCGATGAAGACGAGCGTGTTGCCGAAGCCCGACCAGTACGTGGCCATGTCCACCGTCGCAAGGCCCGTGACGCAGATGACCGAGACCGCGGTGAAGAGCGCGTCGTAGAGCGGGGTGATCTGCCCGTCGGCGCTCGCGATCGGCAACGAGAACAGCACCGTGAAGACGAGGATCAGGCCGGCGAAGACGAGGATCGCGAACCGCGACGGCGAGCTCCTGACGAGGGCATCGACGGCGTCGCGCACCCGCACAGGCCAAGACCGCCGGTCGAACCCGCCCAGGCGGCCCATAGGCTGTGCGCGCATCGAGCCCCCTCTGTGCCGTCACCGGAATGCCTGAGTCATGGTACTCCCCGCCGGGAATGACTACCCTTGGGGCATGGCGGACATCTTCGATGTGGTAGCGGACTCGACGCGGCGCGACATCCTCGCCGTTCTGCTCGAACGAGAAGGCGCGGTTCCGCAGTCGGGTGGGGAGATCAGCGTCACCGAGATCGTGACGGCGCTCGGGGCGAGTCAGCCGACCGTTTCCAAGCATCTCAAGGTGCTGCGCGAGTCGGGGTTGGTCGCCGTGCGCGAAGAGGGCCAGCATCGGTATTACAAACTCGACCGCACACCGCTCGAGGCGCTCGAAGACTGGCTGATCCCGTTCGTGTCGTCGGATGCCGCAGCGGATGCCGCGACGCTCGCCGGCGCCGGCCGCACACGACGAGACCGCGCTCAACGACGAGCAGCTCGCCTTCGCTTCGGCGATCGGCAAGGCGTTCGCCGAGACGGCTCGCCAGGTCACGGCGGTCGTCGGGCCGAAGAAGCGCCGGTAGCGCCCCCTGAGCCTGCCAAGGGCCGGTTCGCGCTCGCGAACGCGTGAGCTCTGTCGAAGGGGCTCGGTTCGCTTCGACGAGCTCAGCGAACGATGATCGCGACCACGAACACGACGCATGCCGCCGCGGACGTGAGCGTGCGCACGTGGTTCCACGCCTGCCAGCCGGGCCGGAATTCGCGCCACGCCGCGGCGAGGGCGACATCGTCGGGCGGCGCCGCGGCGAGCCGGTTGTTGCGCGGCACGTTCGCCGCCGCGGTGACGCCGACCGGGCCGACGAGATACACGACGGCGCCCGCGATCACCCACCACGTCGCGCCCGCTGCCCCGCCGAAGGCGGCGATCACGATGAGCGCCAACGCGATGAGCGCGGTGCCGAACAGGGCGAGCATGAGCGGCGGGCGCACCGCCGTCACGTTGATCTCGCGGAACGCGCGCGCCGCGTCTGCTGGAGGCAACCGGTCGAGCCCTTGCATGACGAAGCCCGAGAAGGCGTAGAAGACACCGGCGATGACGCCGGAGCCGAGGATCGCGGCGACGAGGAGCACATCGATGAGCACGGTCATGCGGCCAGTCTGCCGAAGTTCTCTGAGCTGGGGAGCGAACGGCGCGTCAGCGCAACGGTTTGATCATCTCGAGTTCGAGGCCGCCCGGCGCGAGCTCGTACTCTCGGCTGCGCCCGGTGAACGTGAAGCCGAGCTTCTCGTAGAAGCGCCGGGCGCGCGGATTGTCCTCGTGCACCTCGAGTCGCAGCGTGTCCCCGAAGCCGCGAGCCCAGTCCTCGACGGCGTCGAGGAGCAGGCGCGAGACGCCCGCCCCGTCGCCGCGATGATCGGGTGCGACGTAGACGCCGACGAGCAGCGGGCCCGTCGCGGCATCCGGAATATACCCGCCCATGTGGCCGACCCACCGTTCGCCGATGATCGCGACGACCGAGGTCTGGCCGGGTCTCGTACCTCGCGCCGCCCGCTGCCGCCAGCCCGCCTCGTCGACTTCGAGCGCGTGGTCGAGGGTCTCGGCGTAGGCGATCGGGTAATCGCGGAGCATCTCGAGACGGAGGGCGCGAACCGCCTGCCAGTCATCGGGCCCGGTGGTGCGGATGACGACATCGCGGCGGATCATCCTTCGACGCTAACCGATCGCATGGGGCCGGCGCGCGAATCCGGTAGACTACCCCGAGGCTCTCTGGCTTTCAGCTGCGGCACGCGCGGCTGACTTGATCTTTCTGTGAGGTTTTGATGGGTTCCGTCATCAAGAAGCGCCGCAAGCGCATGGCGAAGAAGAAGCACCGCAAGCTGCTTCGCAAGACGCGCCACCAGCGTCGCAACAAGAAGTAGTCGTCTCGCACGACCGGCTGAGCGTCAGGCCCTGCGGCCTGGCGCTTTTCGCTGTGCCCGGCGGCGCCCTTCGACGAGCTCAGGGGCCCTTCGACGGGCTCAGGGGACCGACCGCGGCGTAGGATCGCTCTCATGCCCCGCGACATCCGCCTCACACTCATCGGCAAGCCCGATTGCCACCTCTGCGACGATGCGCGCGCGGTCGTGCAGGCCGTGATCGCCGAGGTCGAGCTGACGGATGCCTCGAGCCGCATCCTGCTCGAGGAGCGCTCGATCCTCGACGACGAGGCGCTCCGTGCGCGGTACGCCGAAGAGATCCCGGTGCTCCTCATCGACGGCGAGGTGCACAACTACTGGCGCATCGACCCGGTGCGGCTGAAGACGGCGCTCGCCGCCGCCTGACGGCCCCGCCGCCTGACCGCCGCCGCCGCCTGACGCCCGCCGCCTGACCGCCCGGCCGGCGACGCCCAGCGACTGTCACCTCGCGACGCCGCCACGGCAAAACCTGTTGCCGCCGAGCGCGGGTGGGTCTTTGATGGGTCCATGACCTCCCTCTGGAAGGCGCAGGCGACTCCGATCACTCGGGTGGAGCGCGAATTCCCGACGGAGCGATTCGACGTCGTGGTCGTCGGCGCCGGCATCACGGGGCTCGCGACCGCGGTCATGCTCGCACGCGCGGGCCGCTCGGTGGCCGTCGCCGAGGCCGGCGAGGTGGCGGCGCTCGCCACCGGCGGCAACACGGGCAAGGCGAGTGTGCTGCAGGGCGATCGCCTCAGCAGCATCCGCCGATCGCACCCCGCTCGTCTCGTGCGCGCATACGTCGAGGCGAATCTCGACGGGCAGCACTGGATCGCCGACACGGCACGTGATCTCGCCGTGCCGTTCGCGCGCGAGCCCGCCTTCAGCTACGCACAGTACGACTCAGGGCTCGCCGCCGTCGAGGCCGAACACGCCGCGGCGGTCGAGGCGGGCCTCCGGGTCAGACGCGTCGAGCGGATGCCGGTTCCCTTCCCCTTCGCGGGAGCCGTCACCCTCCCCAACCAGCTCGCACTCGACCCCGTCGCGCTCGCCCTCGCCCTCGCGGGCGAGTTCACCGGGCTCGGCGGCGTGCTCCTCGAGGGAACTCGCGTGCGCCGCGTGCACGCCTCGCGTCCCGCGATCGTCGAGACCGAGCGGGGCGCGCTGAGCGCCGACGCGGTCGTCGTCGCGACCGCGACGCCGATCCTCTACCGTGGGCTCTACTTCGCGAAGACCCGTCACTCCCGCTCCTACCTCGCCGCCTTCCGCGTCGGCGCCGACCCCCGCGCGCCCGGGCTCTTCCTCTCGGTCGATCAGCCGACGCGGTCGGTGCGCACCACGCGCGACACGGTGAGCGGCGCCCCGCCGCTGCTCCTGGTCGGCGGCGGTGCGCATCCGGTCGGGCGAGTCGAATCGCCGGCGGCGCGCGCTCAGGAACTCGTGGTGTGGGCCGAGCGGTACTTCGACGGCGCCGAGCTCGTGGCCCGCTGGTCGGCGCAGGACTACGACTCGCTCAACATGATTCCCTTCGCCGGGCGGATGCCGCGCGGCCGGGGCCGCATCTGGTTCGCCACCGGCTACGCGAAGTGGGGCCTCACGAACGGCGTGGCCGCCGCGATCCGCATCACATCCGAGATCCTCGGCCAGCCGTGGCGCGACCGGCGGCCGTGGATCCGCGTCATCGGAACCCGGTCCACCATGCCGGCCGACCTCGCACTCGGGGTCGCCGAGAACGCGCAGGTCGCCCGCGAGCTCGCCGCCGGGTGGGTGCGTGCGAAGACGCACCCGGCTCCCGCACGTGCACCGGCCGAGGGCAAGGGCATCGTCGTCGCGTCGAGCGGCGGCGTGCCGTACGGGGTCTCGACCGTCGGTGGTCGCACGTGTGCGGTGCGCGCGGTGTGTCCGCACCTCGGCGGGGTGCTTCGGTGGAACGACGCCGAGGCGAGCTGGGACTGCCCGCTGCACGGCTCGCGCTTCGAGGCATCCGGTCGACGCATCGAAGGCCCGGCGACGCGCGACCTGCCGATGACGACGAGTCCGACGGCGATCAGAACTGCCGATGACTTCGTCCATGCTGACCTCCTGGAACGACACGCCCACGCGCGACGCGATCGTCGATTTCGTCGAAGCGGTGACCATCGGCCCGGAAGCGCTGCCCGTGGAGGAGCGCATCGCCGTCTTCGACAACGACGGCACCCTCTGGACCGAGAAGCCGATGCCGTCGCAGCTGCACTACATCGTCGGTGAGTGGGCGAGGTTGGCTGCGGCCGATCCGTCCCTCGCGGAACGCCAGCCGTACAAGGCCGCCGTCTCGGGCGACTTCTCGTGGCTCGGAGCGGCGATCGACAAGCACTACGCGGGCGATGACTCCGACCTCCCGGTCGTCGTCAGCGCCATCGTCGATGCCACGGGGCAGGCGAACGTCGAGGACTATGCGGCATCCGTCACCGAGTTCTTCCGTGAGGCGTCGCATCCGACGCTCCGGCGGCCGTACACGGATGCGGTCTACCGTCCGATGGTGGAGCTGCTCCGTTACCTCGAGGCCCACGGCTTCACGAACTACATCGTCTCGGGAGGCGGTCGCGACTTCATGCGCCCGATGACGCTGGGTACCTATGGCATTCCGCCGGAGCGGGTGATCGGATCGTCGCTCGGGCTCACCTACGACGCCGCGGACGGCCATGTGCGCTACGGCACCACCTACGCTTTCGTCGACGACGGCCCCGAGAAGCCCGTGCGGATCTGGAGCCGCATCGGACGCCGGCCGATCCTCGCGGGCGGCAACTCCAACGGCGACATCGAGATGCTGCGCTACGTGCAGGGGCATCCGAGGAGCCTGAGTCTCCTCATCCACCACGACGACGACACGGGTCGCGGCGACGCGCCATACGACGCGGGTGCCGAGAACGCGCTCGATGCGGCATCCGACCACGGCGTCACCGTCGTGAGCGTCAAGCGGGACTGGGCGACGGTCTTCCCCCAACCGGCCACCGGCTGACACGCCGCAGCCGCCTCGATGCCTGGACGTTGCCGTGCACACGGTGCATGTCCGATTCCGGTATGCCAGTTCCGCCTCAGCGTGACAAGCACGCCTCAGCGTGAGGGGGAACTGGCATACCGGAGGCGGAAAGGCATCCCCCGTCTCCGCGGCCACGGCGGCCTCCAGGCGGAACGCGGTGATGCGATCAGACCGCGTCGCGCGCGCAGCGGAACCCGATGTGCGTCGTGGCCGTGTCGTCGGCCTGCGGCGAGCGCGCTGCCGGGCGGTAGCGCAGGCAGTAGTCGGGTGAGCAGAGGTGCGAGCCGCCCTTGAGCACTCGGCGCGCGATGCGGGAGCCGGGCTCGGCGGATGCCGCGGCGAGGAGGTTCTCGCGGGATCCGGCGTCCACCGCCACCTGGCCGGGCACCTCGTGCCGCGGCGTGTAGTAGTCGGTCGTCCACTCCCACACGTTGCCGGTCACGTCGTACAGCCCGTAGCCGTTCGCGGGGAAGGTCATCACCGGCGAAGTGCCCACCCAGCCCTCGGCGCCGGTATTCAGATACGGGAACGAGCCCTGCCACTGGTTCGTCATGAGCCGGCCGCCCGGGCGCTCCTCGTCGCCCCACGCGAAGCGGGCGCCGTCGAGCCCGCCGCGGGCGGCGTACTCGACCTCGGCCTCGGTCGGGAGGCGCTTGCCGGACCAGGCGGCGTACGCCGAGGCATCCTCGAAGCTCACCTGCACGACCGGATGCGTGGGCTTGTCGTCGACGGATGACTCGGGCCCGAACGGATGCCGCCAGCTCGCGCCCGCCCCCCACCGCCACCACTGCCGCCAGTCGCGCAGGTCGACGGGGCCGGCGGTCGGGGTGAACACGAGCCCGCCGGGGACGAGGTCAGCCGGGTCGGCGCCCGGGAAGTCCGCGGGATCGAGCGGGCGCTCGGCGACCGTGACGTACCCGGTCGCGGCGACGAACGCCGCGAACTGCTCGTTCGTGACCGGGTGCAGGTCGATCTCGAAGGTGGCGACCGCGCGCTCGTGCACCGGTGTCTCGTCGGGGTAGAACTCCGTCGAGCCCATGCGGAAGGTGCCGCCCTGAATGCGGACCATCGACGTGATGTCAGCCACACCTCGAGCCTACGCGCCGGATGGACGGGTCAGCCGGGGGCTCCGACGAGAAGCGAGACGAACAACGCGATCACGACGGTGTTGAATGCGAACGCGATGATGCTGTGGCCGGTGACGAGCCGCCGCATCCGGCCGCTGACGACCTGCACGTCTGACGACGCGAACGTCGTCGAGAGTTGCGTCGCGAGGTAGAAGTAGTCGCTGAACGCGAGCGGCGCCGCGCCCGGGAACTCCAATCCGGGCTCCAACCCCTGCTCGCGCGCGTACCGCACGGCGTAGCTGCACACGATGAGCAGCCACGAGACGGTGACGACCGCCACGGCCGCGCCGAGGAGCGCGGGCTCGCCGCCGAGCTCGGGGACTCGCGAGAGCAGCAGCACCGCGACGGTCGACACGAGCGCCAGCTGCGCGGCCCAGGCGCCGCCGTTGCCACCGCTCAGCACATGGCTGATGCGCCCGGCGCGGCCGCGCGGAGTCGAATCGTCGAGGCGTTCCCGGAACGCCGCGCCCGAGAGGCCATGGAAGGTCCAGAGCGTCAGTGCGATCCACAACACGCCGTACAACGACCACAGCGCGAAGATCGAGAACACGATCGGCACGAGCGTGTCGGCGAACCACGCGTTCGCCAACCGGACGACCGGGAACACGGCCGCGATCATGACGACGGATGCCACGAGCACCCGTCGCGCGTCGACGGCGAGCCACGGCAGCGCGTCGACGGCGAGCCACGCCCGCGCGCGGGCGGTGCGGTCGCGCACGACTACGGCAGCAGGCGCGTCGGGCCGCGGAAGAGGTAGGTCGTCTCGCGGATCGAGTGCTCGTTGAGCATGAGCATGAGCACGCGGGCGAGACCCATTCCGAAGCCGCCGTGCGGGGGCACGCCGTAGCGGAAGAAGTCGAGGTAGAACTCGAGCTCCTCGGGGTCCAGCCCCTTCTCGCGAGCCTGCTCGACGAGCACGTCGATGCGGTGCTCGCGCTGCGCGCCCGTGGAGATCTCGACGCCGTTGTAGATGAGGTCGTAGGAGTTGGTGAGGGTCGGGTCGCCCTCCTGGCGCATGTGGTAGAACGGCCGCAGGCTGATGTCCCAGTCCGTGAGGAACACGAAGTCGTGACCGTAGGTCTCGCGCACGTAGGCGGAGATCTGACGCTCGCCCTCGGGGTCGATGTCCGCGTCGTCGCGCGGGATCACGTAGCCGCGGTCGGCGACGATCTGCTTCGCCTCGGCGAGCGGGATGCGCGGGAACGGCGTCGTCGGCACTTCGAGCTCGATGCCGAAGAGCTCGGCGATCTCGGCGCCGTGCTTCTCCTTCACTGCGGTGAAGCCCGCGACGAGGAGCTCCTCGTGCATGCGCATGACGTCTTCGTGCGAGTCGACCCAGCTCATCTCGGCGTCGATCGAGGTGAACTCGGTCGCGTGCCGGCTCGTGAACGAGGGGTCGGCGCGGAATGCGGGACCGACCTCGAACACCTTGCCGAAGCCGGCGGGCTGCGCCATCTGCTTGAAGAACTGCGGGCTCTGCGCGAGGTAGGCGGTGCCCTCGAAGTAGCCGACCTCGAAGAGCTCGGCGCGCGACTCCGACGCGCTCGCCATGAGCTTCGGCGTCTGGATCTCGACGAAGTCGCGCTCGACCCAGTAGGTGCGCAGCGCGTGCAGGAACGTCGTCTGGATGCGGAAGATGAGGTTCTGCTTCGGATTCCGCAGGTCGAGGAAGCGCCAGTCCATGCGCTTGTCGAGGCTCGAGTCGGCCGCGATCGGCGTCTCGGGGTTCGCCTCGGCGACGATCGCGAGTGAGCCGATCTTCACCTCGAGGCCGCCGAGCTTCACGCGCTCGTCGTGCTTCAGCTCGCCGGTGACGCTGATGAACGAGCCGTGCGTGAGGGCCGAGATCTGCTCGGTGAGTCGGCGACAGTCGAGCGGATGCCTCGTCCGCTGAGCTCGTCGAAGCGGGGCTCCCTTCGACGGGCTCAGGGAGCTCACGAGTGGCGGGGTTCACGAGCTGCACCGCGCCGGACTCGTCGCGCAGGATGACGAACTGCACCTTCTTCTGATCGCGAACGGTCTCGACCCATCCGGACACCGTGACGGGGCCGTCGGGGAGCGCTGCGAGGTTCTTGACGAGGGTGCGTGGGGTCACAGCGCACCATCCTACCCTCGGCGGATTCAGAGGGAACGGCTCTCTAGACTGGAAGCCGTGTCGGCCGACCAGATCCATCTCGTGCGCCACGGCGAGGTGTTCAACCCGCAGGGCGTGCTCTACGGGCGACTTCCGGGGTACGGCCTCTCCGACCTCGGACGGCGCATGGCGCAGGCCGCCGCCGACGACCTCGCCGCGCGTGACCGCGTCGACCCGCGCACTCATCGTCTCCCCGCTGCAGCGCACGCAGCAGTCCGGCGAGCCGATCGCTGCGACGTTCGGGCTCGACGAGGTGCTCGACGACCGCGTCATCGAGCCCACGAACCGCTTCGAGGGCACGCACCTGCGCGGGCGGGGCGGCGCGCTCCGCGACATCCGCAACTGGCCGCTGCTCCTGAACCCGTGGGAGCCGAGCTGGGGCGAGTCGTTCCGCTCGGTCGCCGACCGCATGCTCGCCGCGATCACGGATGCCTGGAACGCGCCGATCGACGCCGACGGCGGCGACGTCGTGATCGTCAGCCACCAGCTGCCGATCTGGGTCGTGCACCGACGCCTCGCCGGGCTCTCGCTCGCGCACGACCCGCGCCGGCGACGCTGCGCGCTCTCGAGCATCACGACGCTCGAGCGACGCAGCGGTCGCTTCGTCGAGGTGGGCTACGCCGATCCGGCGGCGGGCCTCCACGCCCAGGCGAGAGATATGGGAGCCGTGTGATGTCGAGACGGTGGTCGACGGTGGCGCTGGTCGCGGCATCCGCTCTGCTGCTCACCGGCTGCACGAGCGACCCGCTGGCCGACCAGTTCCGTGAGGGCAGCGGCAAGAACTACATCGCCGGTGACGGCACGATCACCGAGTACGCCGAGGGCGAGCGGGGCGAGCCGATCGAGTTCGCCGGCGAGACCGTCGAGGGCGACAGCTTCGATTCCGCGGATGCCGCGGGCGACGTGCAGGTCGTGAACTTCTGGTACGCGGGCTGCGCGCCGTGCCGGGTCGAAGCGCCGATCCTGCAGGAGGTGTACGAGGGCGCCGAGGGTGAAGACGTCAGCTTCGTCGGCGTGAACGTGCGCGACCAGTCGGGGACCGCCGCATCCTTCGAGGAGAGCTACGGCGTGACGCTACCCCTCGATCCTCGACGTGAACGAGGGAGACGTGCAGCTCGCCTTCGCCGGCCCCGTGCCGCCCGCCGCCGTGCCGACGACGATCGTGCTCGACCGCGAGGGCCGCGTCGCCGCGCGCGTGCTCGGCCAGCTGGAGGATGCGTCGATCCTCGAGTCGATCATCGACGACCTCCTCGCCGAGCCGGCCTCGGCATAGGCGCGGGCGCGTAGTCGGCAGCGAGCGAGAGGGCGAAGGCACACATGGGCGTGGGTGAGGTCGTGCTGAACGGGCAACTGCTCGCGGCCGTGCCGATCGCGCTCGCCGCCGGGCTGGTCTCGTTCCTCTCCCCGTGCGTGCTGCCCCTCGTGCCCGGCTACCTCGGCTACCTCGGCGGGTTCACGGATGCCTCGGCCGAGGCATCCGTCGAGAAGAAGAACCGACGACGACTCCTGCTCGGCGTGCTCCTCTTCATCGCCGGGTTCACGCTCGTGTTCGTGACGTTCAACCTCGTCGCGGGCGTCGCCGGGGCGTGGCTGCTGCAGTACTCCGACGTGATCGTGCGGATCGCCGGCGCGCTGCTCATCGTGATGGGGCTCGTCTTCATCGGACAGTTCAGCTTCCTGCAGCGCACCCTCAAGCCGTCGTGGCGTCCGGCGACGGGGCTCGGCGGCGCACCGCTGCTCGGCGTCGTCTTCGGCGTCGGCTGGACGCCCTGCATCGGACCGACCCTCGCCGTCGTGCTCGCGCTCAGCGCCGACTCCGCGTCGGCCGGTCGCGGCGTGCTGCTCGGGCTCGTGTACTGCATCGGTCTCGGCATCCCGTTCCTCCTCGTCGCCGCCGGGTTCAGCTGGGTGACGGGGTCGCTCGCGTTCTTCCGCCGGCACATCCGCACGATCAACATCGCGGGCGGCGCACTGCTCATCGCGATCGGCGTGCTCATGGTGTCGGGGGTCTGGTCCATCTGGATGTACGAGCTGCAGGCGGTGATCACCGGTTTTGTCCCCGCGATCTGATCCGGGCGCGCCGTCGCGCCCCGCCGACCACATCGACTCGACCGAGCGCGATGTCGATGAGGCATCCGTCACCCAACCGAAGCTCGGCTTCGTGGGCTCGCTGCGCTTCGCGTGGCGGCAGCTCACGAGCATGCGCACGGCGCTGCTGCTGCTGCTCCTGCTCGCGATCGCCGCGGTGCCCGGTTCGCTCGTGCCGCAGCGCTCGAGCGACCCCAACGGCGTCACCCAGTACTTCAGCGACAACCCGGGTCTCGCGCCCATCCTCGACGGTTTCCAGCTGTTCGACGTGTACACCTCGGCGTGGTTCTCGGCGATCTACCTGCTGCTCTTCGTGTCGCTCATCGGCTGCGTCATCCCGCGCACGAAGCACCACCTCGAGGCACTGCGGGCGAGGCCGCCGCGCACGCCCGCGCGGCTCTCCCGGCTCGCCGGGTACACCGAGCGGCCGCTCCCTGAGCCTGGCGAGGGGCGTCGCTCGACGAGCTCAGCGAGCGAGCGCGGATGCCGCGATCGACGCTGCCGCGAAGCAGCTGCGCCAGGCGGGGTACCGCGTCGAGCGGTACGAGCTGCACGGCGAGCCATCCGTCTCCGCCGAGCGCGGGTACCTGCGGGAGACCGGCAACCTCGTCTTCCACACGGCGCTGCTCGGGGTGCTCGTCGCCGTCGGCTTCGGCGGCGGCTTCGGGTTCTCGGGGCAGCGCGTGATCGTCGAGGGCCAGACGTTCGTGAACACCCTCGCCGCCTTCGACTCGTTCAGCCCGGGCCGATTCTTCGACGCCACCACGCTCACGCCCTACCGGCTCTCGCTCGAGGAGCTCGACGCCGTCTACGAGACGAGCAACCGGAACGCGATCGGCCAGCCCATCGACTTCACGGCGCACGTCACCGTCGAGGGACAGGGCGAGGATGCCTCCGACCGCACGATCAAGGTCAACGAGCCGCTCTACACGCACGGCACCGACGTGTACCTGCTCGGCAACGGCTACGCGCCGACCATCACGGTGAAGAACGCCGACGGCGACGTCGTGTTCACCGACTCGGTGCCGTTCCTGCCGCAGGACGCGAACCTCACCTCGATCGGGGTCGTGAAGGTGCCCGACGGGCTCGCCGAGCAGGTCGGCATGGTCGGGTTCTTCTACCCGACGCAGACGCAGCTCGCGTCGGGCGCGTACACCTCGAGCTATCCCGACCTGATCCTGCCCGTGCTCACGCTGAACGTGTACCAGGGCGACCTCGGCATCGACGACGGCACGCCCACCTCGGTCTACACGCTCGACCCCTCGACGATGGAGCAGCTCACGGGCGCGTCGACCGGCGTCGACTCGATCGAGCTGAAGCCCGGCGAGACCGCAGAGCTGCCGAACGGGCTCGGTTCGGTCACCTTCGAGAACGCGGATCCGGATGCCTCCGCCAACGACTACTCGCAGAGCGTGCCGCGCTTCGCGAGCCTCGACATCCACCACGACCCCACCCAGATCTGGGTGCTCGTGTTCGCGGCGCTGATCCTCGGAGGGCTCCTCGTGTCGCTCTTCGTGCCGCGCCGGCGCATGTGGGTGAAGGCCGTGACGCGGCCCGACGGCCGTGTCGTGCTCGAATACGCCGGAGCTCGCGCGTGGCGAGGACCCGGGCCTCGAAGACGCCGTGACGGCGTTCGCCGACAAGCACGCGGGCCCGGCCCAGGCGGGTGATTCCGCCGATGACCGCGGGACCTCTTCGACGTAAGGTAGAACGGTGCAGTTGACCTTCGACGAGATCTCCATCCTGTGCGTGTACTCGGCCATGGTCGTGTACGCCATCGCGTTCATCGCGTTCTCGATCGACCTCGCCCGGCGGTCGACGGTGGCGACGGCGGCGACGGATGCCTCGCTCGCTTCGACAAGCTCAGCGAGCTCGACCACTTCGCTCCCTGAGCCTGTCGAAGGGAGCCTCGTCGGCGCGAAGGCTGGGCTCGCTTCGACGAGCTCAGCGGGCTCAGCGAGCTCGACCACCTCGCTCCCTGAGCCTGTCGAAGGGAAGCGGAAGAACGGCGCCGGCACCGGGGCATCCGTCGCCTATGGCCGCTCGCCGGTGTTGCGCGTCGCAGTCGCCCTCACCGTCATCGCCTGGCTGCTGCACCTCTCGGCCGACGTGCTCCGCGGCCTCGCCGCGGGCCGGGTGCCGTGGGCGAACATGTACGAGTTCGCGCTCACGGGCACGCTCGTGATCACCACGGTCTTCCTGCTCGTGCTCGTGATCTCGAAGCACGACCTGCGCTTCCTCGGCACCTTCATCACCCCGCTCGTGCTCGTGCTGCTCGGGGTCGCGGCCGTGAACTTCTACGTGAGCCCGATCCCGCTGCCCCCGGCGCTGCAGTCGGTGTGGCTCGTGATCCACGTCTTCGTCGCGAGCTCGGCGGTGGGGTTCTTCGCGCTCGGCTTCGCGCTCTCGGTCGTGCAGCTCCTGCAGTCGCGCCGCGAGGCGCTCGTCGCGTCGGCGAAGGCCGCGAAGCTCACCTTCCTCGCGACACTGCCCGACTCGGTGGCGCTCGAGAACTTCGCGTACCGCGTCAACATCATCGGGTTCATCCTGTGGACGTTCACCCTCATGGCCGGCGCGATCTGGGCCGAGAAGGCCTGGGGCCGCTACTGGGGCTGGGACACCAAGGAGGTGTGGACCTTCATCATCTGGGTGATCTTCGCCGGGTACATCCACGCCCGGGCGACACGCGGCTGGCGAGGCTCGCGGTCGGCCTGGCTCGCGATCATCGGCTTCTCAGCGGTGCTCTTCAACTTCACCGTGGTGAACCTCTTCTTCAAGGGATTGCACGCCTACTCGGGGCTCTGAGCCCGCGTTGCGGTCGCGCTCGAGATCGAGCACGATCGCACTATGGGGCTGCTCGAGCGCGATCCTGAACTCGCCGAGCTCGACGACGCGGTGCATGCTGCGATCGCAGGGACACGGTTGCGTGCTGCTGGTGCACGGCGAGGCGGGCATCGGCAAGTCGAGCCTCGTGAGCGCCCTGCGCGAACGGCCGCCCGCTGGGAGCCGCGTGCTCGTCGGTGCCTGTGACGCGCTGTCGACCCCCCGCACGCTCGGGCCGCTGCGCGACCTGACGCCATTCGTCGGATCGCGTCTCGGCGACGCGCTCCGGGCGGGCGACCGCGAGGAGGTCTTCGCAGCCCTCCACGACGAGCTCGCCTCCACACCCGGCACCGTCCTCGTCGTCGAGGATGTGCACTGGTCCGACGAGGCGTCGCTGGACGCGCTGCGCTTCGTCGCGCGGCGCATCGACACGCTCAACGCGGTGCTCGTGCTCACCTACCGCGACGACGAACTCGAGCGGGGCATCCGCTCGCCAGGCTGCTCGGCGACCTCCGGACGAACGTGCGCCACTTCGCGCTTCGGCGACTGTCGGCGGCCGCAGTCGGTGAGCTCACGGCGCAACGTGGACTCGACGCCGACCGCGTGTTCGCCCTGACCGGTGGCAACCCGTACTTCGTGAGCGAACTCGTCGCGTCAGCAGATGCCTCGCACGTACCTCCGCACCGTCGTCGACGCCATCACCGGCCGCCTGCACCGCCTCGACCCGGCGACGCGGGTGCACGTCGAGCAGCTCGCCGTCGTTCCTTCAGCCCTCGGTGTGGCGGAGCTCGCACATCTCGTGCCCGGCGGGTCGAGCGCCCTCAGCGCGGCCGAGGAGGGCGGGCTGCTCACCGTTTCGCCCGAGGCGGTGCAGTTCCGGCACGAGCTCACTCGGCGCGCCATCGTCGACGCGCTGCCCACGTCTCGGCGAATCGAACTCAATGCCCGAGTGCTCACGATGCTGCTCGAGGTCGGCGGCGACCCGGGCCGCATCGTCTCGCACGCGGCGGAAGCCGGCGACGTCGACGCGATCGTGCGGTGGGCACCGCAGGCGGCGCTGGATGCGGCCGTGAGCGGCGCACACCGGCAGGCCGCCGCGCACTACCTCGCCGCGCTCGCGCATCCCGACGGGTACGATCGCGCGTCGCGCGCCGACCTGCTGCAGGGCTACGCGATCGAGGCGTACACGCTCGGCCGAGGGCCCGAGTCGGTCGAGTCCCAGACCGAGGTGCTGCGCCTGCGGCGGGAACTTCCCGACCTGACCGCGCTCGGCGCGAGTCTGCGGTGGCTCTCGCGGTTCCAGTGGCTCGCAGGAGACCGGCCCGCCGCGGAGGCGGCGGCGCGCGAGGCGTCGGCCGTGCTCGCCGAATCCGACGATCGCGGACTGCTCGCCCTCGCGCTGAGCAACGAGGCGCAACTCGCGATGCTCGCCCACGACATCCCGCGCACGATCGAGCTCGCGACCCGAGCGGTCTCGCTCGCACGGGAGGTCGCTGAACCGAGGGCGCTCTCGCACGCGCTGAACAATCTCGGCACCGCGCATATGCTGCAGAACCGCGACGAGGGCATCGCGGAGCTCCTCGAGGCGGCGGAGATCGCGGTTGCCGCGAACCTGATGGACGATGCAGCTCGGGCCCACGTGAACCTCGTCTGGAGCCTGCTCGACCAGTACCGGCTCGACCTCGCAGAGCGCTACCTCGAGCCCGCCCTGGAGCTGTCCGAACGCACGGAGGTCGTCGGCCTCTGGATCTACCAGCAGGTCGAACGCGGGCGGCTCCATCTCGCGCGAGCGCAGTGGGACGAGGCCGTGGCCGCCGCCGGATACCCGCCGGAGTCGCTGCCGCAGCCGTATTGCACCGCGCTCATGGTCATCGGCTTGGCCGGGCTCCGCAAAGGCGACCCGAGCGGCGAGTCGACCCTCGAGGAGGCGAGCCGCGTGGCCGACCGCCTGGGCGACCTGCAGCGCACCGGACCCGCCGCGGCGGGACTCGCCGAGGCCGCGCTCCTGCGAGGAGACCTTGCCGCAGCGCGGGCGATCGCCCGGCCGGCGTACGACGAGGCGGTACGACTGGACGATGCGAACCTGCAGGCCGAGCTCGCGTCGCTGCTCCGTCGGGCGGGCGAGCAGGTCGAGGCGCCCGCGGGCGATCATCCGTTCGCCGTGCAGGCGCGCGGAGACTGGAAACGTGCGGCCGAGCTCTGGCGGGCGATCGGGTGCCCCTACCACGAGGCATCCGCGCTCGCCGAGAGCCCCGACGAGGCCGACCTGCTCGCCGCGCTCGTCATCCTCGACGGTATCGGCGCCGCGCCGCTCGCCCGCCGCGTGCGGGGCGAGCTGCGCGATCGCGGTGCACGGAGCATCCCGCGCGGACCCTCGACGCCGACTCGTCGCAACCCGGCGGGCCTCACCGTACGGCAGGTCGAGGTGCTGCGGCTCGTGGCTGACGGGCTCACCAACGCCCAGATCGCCGATCGGCTCGTCGTGTCGGTGCGCACCGTCGACACCCACGTCGCGGCGATCCTCGCAAAGCTCGGCGTATCGTCTCGGCACGACGCGGCGCTTCGGGCGTCCGAGGTGCTCGAGCACGTCGGCTGAGGCCGAGCAGCCGCCCGCCGCGTGCGATGCCGGTGCCGCCGCACTCGGTAGCGGGCGCGCCCAGATCTCGGTAGCGCGCCGGTGAGATCTCGGCATGCGTTCCCGATGAGCCGCAATGTCGCTTCGCCGTACAACGGAGATGGGTCCGAAATCGGGCACCGAACGAAACGAATCGAAAGAGTCATCATGGACACCGCACTCATCGCATCCGGATCTGCGTCGATCCGCCCGCGCCGGCAGTCGACGCTCCTCGAGCGGATCTCCCGCCGCGCAGGACTCGCCCTCGTCGCGTGGAGCCGCGGGGCCGAGCAGCGCCATAGCCGCGAGTACCTGGCCGAACTGCACGAGCGGCGGCGCGAGGCGGAGCGGCTGCGTGAGGAGCGATTCCGCGACGTCGCCCTCGCTCGCCTCGTGTGACCGTGGCTGGGGACGAGGTACGCCCCGCAAACGAGGGTCGGCGTCTGAGAACGCTTGCACCGTGTGGTACGCGGCGAGGGCTGTGATCAGGCGGCATTCCCTACTCGAAGCCTCCGGTGCGTTGTCCGCGTGCAAACGCTTGCACGAACTGCGACGCCGCTGCTACGGTCGGCTCCAGGGTCGGTGGCACGCAGTCGTGCCGGAATCGGGAGTCAAGGATGACGCAAGGCGCTCGCGCTCGCAGCTGGTTCGCAGTCGTGATCTCGGGGGCCCTCGCGGCATCCGCCCTCGCGGTCATTCCAGGGCTCGCGGCCGCCGCCGCCGAGGAGCCGCGCACGTTCGCCCTCGTCGGCGACCTGCAGCAGGAGCTCGGATGCCCCGGCGACTGGCAACCCGAGTGCGCCGAGACCGAGCTCCTCGCGACCGGCACCCCGGGCGTCTACGCGGCCGACTTCACGATCCCCGCGGGCACCTGGGAGTACAAGGTCGCCGTCAACGACACGTGGGACGAGGCCTACGGCCTGAACGGCGGCGGCGACAACATCCCGCTCACTGTCGCCGGCGACACCCCGGTGCGCGTCGTGTTCGACGACACCCTGAAGCGCGTGGGCCTCGAGGCGACCGGCCTCCGCGGCGCGTATGACGAGGCATCCGATGCCGCCCTCGTCGCCGACCCCGTGCGCCAGCCCGGCAGTGACGAGACCTTCTACTTCGTCATGACCGACCGCTTCGAGAACGGCGACCCGACGAACGACGAGGGCGGGCTCACCGGCGACGCACTCACGACCGGCTACGACCCGACCCACAAGGGCTTCTACAACGGCGGCGACCTGGCCGGGCTCCGCGAACAGCTCGACTACATCGACGGCCTCGGCACGACCGCGATCTGGCTCACCCCGAGCTTCAAGAACCGCCCGGTGCAGGGAGAAGGCGCGAACGCCAGCGCCGGCTACCACGGGTACTGGATCACCGACTTCACCCAGATCGACCCGCACCTCGGCACGAACGCCGAGCTCGAGGCCCTCATCGAAGAGGCGCACGGCAAGGGCATCAAGGTCTACTTCGACATCATCACGAACCACACGGCCGACGTCATCGACTACGCGGAGGGCCAGCACTCCTACATCGACCAGGCCACCAGCCCCTACACGGATGCCGCGGGCACCGCGTTCGACCCGGGCGACTACGCCGGAGCCGATGCAGAGCCGTTCCCCGCGCTCGACCCGGCCACGAGCTTCCCGTACACCCCGGTCGTGACCCCCGAGGACGCCGACCTCAAGGTTCCGGCCTGGCTCAACGACCCGACGCTGTACCACAACCGCGGCGACTCGACGTGGGAGGGCGAGTCGGTCACGCTACGGCGACTTCGTCGGCCTCGACGACCTCATGACCGAGCACCCGACCGTCGTGAACGGCTTCGTCGACGTGTACGAGGACTGGATCGACCTCGGCATCGACGGCTTCCGCATCGACACCGCCAAGCACGTGAACTTCGAGTTCTGGGAGCAGTGGTCGGCCCAGGTGCTCGACTACGCGCACGAGCAGGGCAAGCCCGACTTCTTCATGTTCGGCGAGGTCTACGACGCCGACCCCGTGAAGCTCTCGCCGTACGTGCGCAACTCCGACATGAACTCGGTGCTCGACTTCACGTTCCAGTCGCAGGCCGTGAGCTTCGCGGCCGGCAACTCGGCGAAGAACCTGCAGTCCCTCTTCGCGGGCGACGACTACTACACGACCCCCGACTCGTCGGCGACGGCGCTGCCCACCTTCCTCGGCAACCACGACATGGGTCGCGTCGGCTACTTCCTGAACTCCACGGCCGAGCCGCTGCAGCGCGACGAGCTCGCGCATGAGCTGATGTTCCTCACTCGCGGCCAGCCGGTCGTCTACTACGGCGACGAGCAGGGCTTCGCCGGCACCGGCGGCGACCAGAGCGCTCGCCAGACCCTCTTCCCGACCCAGGTGGCGGAGTTCCAGAACCAGTCGCTCGTCACGGGCGAGCCGTTCGGCACCGGCGCACACTTCGGCACGGATGCCCCGCTCTACGAGCACATCGCCGCCCTCTCGGCGCTGCGAGAGGCGCACCCCGCACTCTCGACCGGAGCGCAGCTCGAGCGCTACGTCGACAACGGCGCAGGCGTCTACGCGTTCTCCCGAGTCGACCGCACCGAACAGGTCGAGTACCTCGTCGCCGCGAACAACTCGAACGCCGCGAAGACGGTCGACGTGCCCACGCTCACGAAGGACGGCGCGTTCTCGCCGCTCTACGGCACCGACGGCCCGCCGGTCCTGGCGAACGCCGACGGCGTCGCATCCGTCACCGTGCCGGCTCTCGGCACCGTGGTGCTCAAGGCCGACCGCACCGTGTCGGCGCCCGACGCGGCATCCGCCATCGCTGTGACGACGCCTGCCGCGGGAGCCGGCGTCACCGGCGTGAGCCCGGTCGTCGCCGACGTCGACGACACGACCTGGCAGGAGACGAGCTTCGCGTGGCGCGTCGCCGGCGGCGACGAGTGGCACGCGCTCGGCACCGCCGAAGACACGAGCCCGCGCGTCTTCCACGACACGGCGGGTCTCGCCGGCGGCACGCTCCTCGAGTACCGCGCGGTGTCGACGGATGCCGCGGGCAACCGCTCGGCCGCGAGCACCTACGCCTCGGTCGGCAACGCCGTCAACCTCGTCGAAGAGGAGGAGCCCGAGCAGCCGATCGACCTCGTCACGGTGCCCGGCAGCCACAACTCCGAGATGGGGTGCGCGGGCGACTGGGCTCCCGGGTGCGAGGTCGCGAAGCTCACGCTCCGCGCCGACGGCATCTACGCCGGCACGTTCGACGTGCCCGCCGGCGACTACGCGTACAAGGTGGCCGTCAACGGCAGCTGGGACGTCAACTACGGCGCGAACGGCGAGCCGAACGGCCCCGACGTGAGCTACTCGCACGCCGGCGGCCCGATCACGTTCTTCTGGAACCCGACCACGAAGGTGTTCTCCTCCACGGCCGAAGGCCCGACGGTGACGCTGCCGGGCAGCTTCCAATCCGAGGTCGGATGCCCCGGCGACTGGCAACCCGAGTGCCTCGCCTCGCTCATGCAAGACGGCGACAAGGACGGCGTCTACACCTGGTCGACCTCGTCGATCCCCGACGGATCGTACGAGGTCAAGGTCGCACACGGCCAGAGCTGGGACGAGAACTACGGGCCGGGCGGCGTGCTCGGCGGCGGGAACTACTCGTTCAGCGCCTCCGAAGGCAACCTCATCGAGTTCCGCTACACGCTCGCGACCCACGTGCTCGAGATCGTCGTCACCGACCCGCCGCTCCCGGGCACGGGCGAGCTCTCGCGCGCACTGGGTGAGTGAAGACACGCTCGCGTGGCCGGCGGAACTGCTCGGCGGGGCATCCGCAGCCGACGCGACCTGGACGCTCGAGCACTCGCCCGACGCCTCGGTCGAGGTGACCGACGGTGCCGTCACGGGCGGCGACGAGCCGGTCGTGCTCGAATACGACGCCGCGGGCCTCTCCGAGGCGCAGCTCGCGAAGTTCCCGGCGCTCGAGGGCTACCTCGCGCTGCACCCGGTGGGACTCGACCGCGGCGCGGTGCAGCAGCTCCTCACCGAGCAGCTCGCGGTGGCGCAGTCGACGGATGGCGCGCTGAGCGCCTTCACCGGCGTGCAGCTGCCGGGCGTGCTCGACGATCTCTACGCCGACGCCGCTCGGCTCGACCCCGCTCGGCGCGAGCGTGGCCGGCCAGGACCCGACGCTCCGGCTCTGGGCGCCGACGGCGCAGTCGGTGTCGCTCGAGGTGTGGGCGGCCGGCGCGACCGGTGACCCCGTCGTGATCCCGGCCGAGTTCGACGAGGCCGACGGCACCTGGTCGGTCATCGACGACGCCGTCGGTCGGCACGAGTACCGCTGGTCGGTCGAGGTGTACGCACCGACGACGGGCGCGATCGAGACGAACTCGGTCACCGACCCGTACTCCGTAGCCCTCACGACGAACTCGGCACGCACGGTGATCGTCGAACCTCGACGACGAGTCGCTGCGCCCCGCGCAGTGGGAGCAGACGGATGCTCCGGTCGTCGAGCGTGCGGTCGACCGCGCGATCTACGAGCTGCACGTGCGCGACTTCTCGATCGGCGACGAGACCGTGCCGGCCGAGGAACGCGGCACGTACCGCGCGTTCACGCGTGACTCCGCGGGCACGGCCCAGCTGGAGCAGCTCGCCGATGCCGGCATCAACACGGTGCACCTGCTTCCGACGTTCGACATCGCGACGATCGAGGAGAACCGCGCGGCCCAGGCGACCCCGACGTGCGATCTCGCGTCGTTCGGTCCGGCGTCGCCCGAGCAGCAGGCGTGCCTCGACACCATCCGCGACCTCGACGGCTTCAACTGGGGCTACGACCCGTTCCACTTCCAGGCGCCCGAGGGCTCCTACGCGGTCGACCCGAACGGCGGCGCCCGCGTCGCGGAGTTCCGCGAGATGGTCGGTGCGCTGCACGCCACCGGTCTCCAGGTCGTGCTCGACGAGGTGTACAACCACACCGCGGCATCCGGCCAGGGCGAGAAGTCGGTGCTCGACCGGATCGTGCCCGGCTACTACCAGCGGCTGAACGCCGTCGGCAACGTCGAGACCTCGACCTGCTGCCAGAACATCGCGACCGAGCACGAGGTCGCCGAGAAGCTCATGGTCGACTCCGTCGTGCTGTGGGCGAAGGAGTACAAGGTCGACGGGTTCCGCTTCGACCTCATGGGTCACCACTCGAAGGAGAACATGCTCGCGGTGCGGGCCGCGCTCGACGAGCTCACGCTCGCGGACGACGGCGTCGACGGCTCGGCGGTGTACCTGTACGGCGAGGGCTGGAACTTCGGCGAGGTCGCGAACAACGCCCTCTTCGAGCAGGCCACCCAGGGCCAGCTCGGCGGAACGGGCATCGGCACGTTCAACGACCGGCTGCGCGACGGCGTGCACGGCGGCAGCCCGGTCGACGCGGCATCGACGTTCGACCAGGGCTTCGGCACCGGACTCGGGACTGACCCGAACGGGTCGCCGATCGACCCCGCTGACCGCACGCTCGGGCAGCAGACCGATCTCGTCAAGCTCGGACTCGCGGGCAACCTGCGCGACTACGAGTTCACCGGATCCGACGGCGTCGTGAAACGGGGCGACCAGTTCGACTACAACGGATCGCCGGCCGGCTACGCCGACCAGCCCGACGAGGTGATCAACTACGTCGACGCCCACGACAACGAGACGCTCTACGACCTCTCGGTGTTCAAGCTGCCGACGGACACCCCGATGGCCGACCGCGTGCGCATGAACACGCTGTCGCTCGCGACGGTCACCCTCTCCCAGTCGCCCTCGTTCTGGCACGCCGGCACCGAGCTCCTGCGCTCGAAGTCGCTCGACCGTGACAGCTACAACTCGGGCGACTGGTTCAACCGCATCGACTGGACCGGCCAGGAGTCGACCTTCGGCTCGGGCCTGCCGCCTGCGGCCGCGAACGAGGAGAAGTGGTCGATCATGGCGCCGCTGCTCGCCGACCCGGCCCTCAAGCCGGGCGCCGCCGACATCGCCGCGGCCGAGGCATCCGCCCTCGACCTGCTGCGCGTGCGCAACGAGGTCGACCTGCTGCAGCTCGGATCGGCGGAGCTCATCGACGAGAAGGTCAGCTTCCCGAACAGCGGAGCGGATGCCACGCCGGGCCTCATCGTGATGCAGATCGACGATCTCGTGGGCGAGGACGTCGACCCCGAGCTCGACGGCGCGCTCGTCGTGTTCAACGCGTCACCCGAGGCGATCACCGAGACGGTCGACGGCCTCGCCGGACGTGAGTTCGAGCTCACCGAGGCGCAGGCGTCGGGGTCCGACGCGGTGGTCAAGACGACGACGTGGGATGCCGCGACCGGCTCGGTCACCGTGCCCGCTCGTTCGGTCGCCGTGCTCGTCGACGAGCAGCCGCCGCCCGCGGTCGCGACGGTGACCATCGCCGCGCCGAACAAGCTGATCGCGAAGGCCGGCTCGTCCGTCAAGGTCGCCGCCCAGGTGTTCACGCCCTGACGGCAGCGCTCCGGTCGGCACGCTCACGCGTGCTCGACGGCGGCACCGCCATCGCGACGGTCGAGGTGACCGCCGAGCGACGACGGGCGAGTCACCGTCAAGCTGCCGAAGCTCGCCAGCCGGCCTGCACCTCATCAGCACGTCGTTCGACGGGAGGCGACGGGTACGCCGACTCGCAGTCGGTGCCGGTGCCGCTGCTGCTCTGGTAGGTCGACGCGACACCGACCGGCGCCGGCGACGCGGCGGCGCCGGCGACTCAGGGGCTGCCCGTGACTCGGCGCTGGGCGACCCTGCGCTGCCGGTGACTCCGCCACTGATGCTGTTTTCGCATCAGTGGCGGAGTCGCTCGGCGGGTACAGCCGACGCGTACCCGTCGAGCCGACGGAACGCGCTTGCGCGCCCTGCCTCACGCCGATGTGCGCCCTGCCTCACACCGAGGTGGACTCGCCGAGGAACGCGTGGCAGCGGCCGAGTCGCTCGAGCCACCACTCCGTGCGTTCGGGCGATGCGGCGTATCGGTCGAACAGTTCGGGGTCGGGAAGGACGCGCCGCACCGCGATCGCACCCGCTTCGGGAAAGAGCGGCGCGCGCGTGACATCCGCCGCGAGCAGCGAGGCGGTGCCGAGCCCGGAGTCGAACTCGAGCGAGGGCACGGATGCCGCGAGGTGCGCGCCCATCGCGAGTCCGATGCTCGTGTCGAGGGCACTCGACACGACGACGGGCAGCCCGGCGGCCGCGATGATCTCGAGCGCACGGCGGATGCCGCCGAGCGGCGCAGCCTTGATGACGAGGAGGTCGGCGGCGCCCGCCGCAGCGACGGCCAGCGGGTCATCCGCTCGCCTCACGCTCTCGTCGGCGGCGATCGGGATGCCCATGTACTTCGTGCGCCGGCGGATCTCGGCGAGCTCCTCGATGCTCTCGCACGGCTGCTCCACGTATTCGAGGTCGAACGGCGCGAGTTCGTGGATCGCGTGCTCGGCCTCGTCGACGTTCCAGCCGCCGTTCGCGTCGAGTCGGATGCGACCCTCGGGACCGAGCACCTCGCGCACGGCGCGCACCCGCGCGACATCCTGCGCGAGAGTCTGGTCGGATGCCGCGACCTTCACCTTCGCGGTGCGGCAACCCGGGAACCGGGCGAGCACGGCCGCGACACTGTCGGGGTCGACGGCAGGGACCGTCGCGTTCACCGTGATGGAGTCACGGAGCGTCGGAGGCGAAGCGTTCCAGCCGAAGTCGATCGCGGCGGCGAGCCAGGCGGATGCCTCGTGGTCGTCGTACTCGGGGAACGGCGAGAACTCGGTCCAGCCCTCGGGCCCCTCGAGAAGCAGCGCTTCTCGCACGTCGATGCCGCGGAACCGCGTCACGAGGGGAAGCGCCACGACGCGGGCGGTGGCGAGCAGTTCATTCGGCTCGGGCAGCATGTGCCCAGTCTGGCATCTCCGTCGTGCAGAACGCCGGTGTCTGCTAACCTGACGGCCCACGCGGGAAGGCGATATGACGCACACGCAGCAGGTTCGCGAGCGGAACGAGGAGCTCGCAGTGGCGCTCGCCGTCGGCGAGGTCGAACCCGAGTCGACGTCGAAGAACATCGTCATCGCGGTCGTCGGCATCCTCGTCGTGATCGCCGCGCTGATCCCGGTCACGTACTTCGCGCTCACCATCGGGTCCGTCGTCTTCGCGGGCGTCACCTCGCTGCTGAACAGCACGCCGTTCGGGTCCTGACCCCCAGCATTTCCCGAGCCCGTCGTAGCTATCATCGTCGGGTGACTTCGCAAGCAAACAGCGTGACTTCCCAAGCAAGTGGTATCTACCCCGGTCATCTGATCGGTGCATCCTTCGGGGTGGTGTTCATCTTCATCAACGGGGGCCTCCTCGGGCAGCCCGCGCACCTCATCGCGAACGTGCTCGCGGTGATCGCCGGGGTGGTCATCCTCATCGGATTCGTCGCGACCATCCGGCGCGGTCAACGGCCTCCGCAGCACGACCTGCCCCGCTCGCATGTCGCGTTCTGGGTGATCGTGGCAATCGAAGCGGTGCTCCTGTTCGGCGGTCTGATGCTGCTGAACCAGTTCCAGCCGGCGGCCAACGTGGGCTGGATCGCGCTCATCGTCGGGTTGCACTTCCTTGCGTTCACGCTCTGGTGGATCCCGGGTCAGCGCGAACTCCTCGTGATCGGCGCCGTCATGGCACCGCTGGGCGTCATCGGCCTCGTGATCGCGTTCACCCTGCACGACGTCGCGCTCGTCCAGTTCGTCTCGGGCTTCGGCTCGGGTCTCGTGCTGCTCGGCGCGAGCCTCGGGACCGCCGTACGGGTCATCGCCGCAGGGCGGGCGCCCGTCGCGGAATAGGCGGCCGGCCGTCGCGGAATAGGCTGGGCTCATGGCAGCCCAGGTGTCCGCACTGTTCGACCCGAGCGAGTGGGCGGATGCGGCATCCGCCGTCACCGGGCCGGCAGCAGGAGACGGCGCCGCCGGGTTCACCGACATCACCTATCACCACTCGCTCGACGGGCGCATCGCGCGCATCGCGTTCGATCGGCCCGAGGTGCGGAACGCGTTCCGCCCGCACACCGTCGACGAGCTGTATCGCGCCCTCGAAGACGCGCGCATGAATCCGCGAATCGGCGTCGTGCTGCTCACGGGCAACGGGCCCAGCCCGAGAGACGGAGGCTGGGCGTTCTGCTCGGGCGGCGACCAGCGCATCCGCGGCCGAGACGGCTACCTGTACGAGCCGCTCGCTGAGCCTGCGAGCTCCCTGAGCCTGTCGAAGGGAGCCCCTCGCCCGACGAGCTCCCTTCCACGAGCTCAGGCAGCGGGAGCGCGGGTCTCGGCCGCCTCCACATCCTCGAGGTGCAGCGCCTCATCCGCTTCATGCCGAAGGTCGTCATCGCGGTCGTGTCCGGCTGGGCGGCGGGTGGCGGGCACTCGCTGCACGTCGTCTGCGACCTGTCGATCGCGAGCCGCGAGCATGGGCGATTCAAGCAGACCGATGCCGACGTCGGAAGCTTCGACGCCGGATACGGCAGCGCCTACTTCGCTCGCCAGATCGGCCAGAAGTTCGCTCGAGAGGTGTTCTTCCTCGCCGAGGAGTACTCGGCCGAGCGCGCACGCGAGATGGGCGCGGTGAACCGGGTCGTGCCGCACGTCGAGCTCGAGCGCGAGGCCATCGCGATGGCCCGCACGATCCTCAAGAAGTCGCCGACGGCGATCCGCATGCTGAAGTTCGCGTTCAACGCGGTCGACGACGGCATGGTCGGCCAGCAGGTCTTCGCGGGCGAGGCGACCCGGCTCGCCTACGGCACCGACGAGGCCGTCGAAGGACGTGACGCCTTCCTCGAGAAGCGCGACCCCGACTGGGGACCGTACCCGTGGCACTTCTAGGCGCATGAAACCACTCATCCAGGTTTCGGCGTCGGATGTCCCGGAGCTGACGCGTGCGCTCGCAGCCGCGCTCGACGGCGGCCCGGCCGTGTGGCCCGTGCCCGCGGCATCCGTTGCCGAGCTCGGACCGACGACCGACGTCGCCGACGTCGCCGACGTCGCCGAGCGCCTCGTCGACGACGGCGTCGCACTCGTCGTCGAGACGAGCGGGTCGACGGATGCCCCGAAGCGGGTGCTGCTCTCCGCCGCCGCGCTCCGGGCGAGCGCCGAGGCCACCCACGATGCGCTCGGCGACCCCGGACAGTGGCTCCTCGCCCTCCCCGGCCACTACATCGCCGGGGCGCAGGTGATCGTGCGCGGACTCGTCGCCGGCACCGAGACGATCGCGCTCGGCGCGGGCCATTTCGATGCGCGCGCGTTCGCCGAGGCATCCGCTCGCCTCGACGCATACACGCCGCGCTACACCTCGCTCGTGCCGGTGCAGCTTGCGCGGCTCGTCGACGGCGCCGAGCGCGACCCGTTCATCGCCGCCGCGCTCACCGCCTACGACGCCGTGCTCGTCGGCGGGCAGGCGCTCGCACCGGCACTCGCGGAGCGGGCGGCGGCACTGGGCGCGCACATCGTGCGCACCTACGGTTCGAGCGAGACGGCCGGCGGATGCGTCTACGACGGCGTGCCTCTCGCGGGCGTGGCCGTGCGGATCGTGTCGGGAGAAGTCGAGCTCGCCGGACCGACGCTCGCCGACGGCTACCTCGGCGACGCCGCACGAACCGCCGCCGCGTTCCCCACCGACCCTGACGGCAGGCGCTGGTATCGCACCGGCGACCTCGGCGAACTCGGCCCCGACGGGCGGCTGCGGGTGCGGGGCCGCGCCGACGACGTCATCATCTCGGGCGGCGTCAAGGTCGTGCTCGGCGAGGTCGAGCGGGCCGTGCGGACCGTGCCCGGCTACGAGCACGCGGTCGTGGTGCGCGTGGCCGACGACACGTGGGGTGAGCGGGCAGGTGTCGTCGTCGCGCGAGCGGATGCCTCCACCGCGCCGGGCGAGCAGCACGACGGGCTCTTCGTGCTCGCGGCGGCAACCGACGTCGCCGGTCTCGGCCCCGCCGCCCGCCCCGCCCGGCTCGCGAGGGTCGCGGAACTGCCGCTCCTGGCATCCGGCAAGCCCGACCGCATCGCACTCGCCGAGATGCTCGCCGCCGCCGCACCCGGTACGGCATAGCTTCGCGAACTAGCATGGGGGCGTGGCACGCCCGAAACCCCAGAGGATCAACCCGGCCGATCTCCAGAAGCGGTCGAAGACGCACGGCACCCCCGGCAACCCGGCGAAGGCAGCGGCGGGCACGCCCGCGGGGCGGTCCGTCGGCCCTGCCACGGCGGCGGACTGGGTGGCGGGTGCGCGGCTCCGCACCCTCCCGCTCGCGATCGCGCCCGTCGCGCTCGGCACGGGCGCCGGCGTCGTCGCGATCGCCGAGGGGCCGTGGCATCCGGCCCGTGCCCTGCTCGCGCTCGTCGTCGCGCTCGCGCTGCAGATCGGCGTGAACTACGCGAACGACTACTCCGACGGAGTGCGCGGCACCGACGACCACCGGGTCGGCCCCGCGCGCCTCACCGGCTCGGGCGCAGCGAAGCCCCGGCAGGTGCTCGCCGTCGCGGCGAGCTTCTTCGCGCTCGCCGCCCTCGCCGGCCTCGCGCTCACGATCGTCACCGGCCAGTGGTGGATGCTCGCGGTCGGCGCCGCTGCGATCGGCGCCGCCTGGTTCTACACGGGCGGCAAGCATCCCTACGGGTACTACGGGCTCGGCGAGCTCTTCGTGTTCGTCTTCTTCGGACTCGTCGCCACCGTCGGCTCGGCCTACGTGCAGTCGCTCACCGTGAATCTCGAGGCGTGGCTCAGCGGCATCGGCGCGGGGCTCCTCGCCTGCGCGGTGCTCATGGCGAACAACCTGCGCGACGTCGCGCAAGACAAGGTCGCGGGCAAGCGCACCCTCGCGGTGCTCGTCGGGCCGCGGGCGGGGCGCATCCTCTTCGTGGTCTTCATGCTCGTGCCGTTCGCGATCGTGGGCTTCTGGACGCTCCTCTACCCGACGGCGCTGCTCGTACTGTTCGCGCTGCTCCTCGCGCTGCCCGCGTGCGTCATCGTGCTGTGGGCGAAGACCCCTCGCGAGCTCCTCACCGCGCTGCAGCTCGCGAGCTTCACCGCGCTCGCCTACGGCGTCGGGCTCGGCCTCGTCTTCGCGCTCTGATCGGCGGGCTCCGATTCAGCTGTCGGCGCCCTCGCGGCGTTCGTGGTCGGCGCGCTCGACGGCGGCATCCTCTTCCTCGTCGTCGGCCCGCACGGCCGGCGTCTCGCGGTGGCGGGCGGCGTACAGCTCGCTCGACATCGACTCGCGTGGGCGCCGGAGGAAGAGGAGCGAGGCGCTCAGGCCGAAGAGCGCGGCGACCGCCGCGGAGAGGAACGGATCCACGCCGGCGATGAGGAGCACGGCGAGCGGCACGGCGAAGAGCACGATGCGCAGCGCGCTGTAGCGGATCCAGACGGGCACGGATTTCACCCTGTAAGTGTAGGCGCGACATCTGTGGGGTGGCTCCCAGCATCCCGTGACCCAGACATGCCTAGACTTGGGGCATGATCCGGCTCGCCGTTCCGCTCGTGGTCGCGGCAGTGGTCTACATGATCTACGCCGTCGTTGATTGTGCCCTGTTCGACCGCATGCGCATCCGAGGGCTGCCCCGCGGCTGGTGGATCGTGGTGATCCTGCTCGTGCCGCTGATCGGTGCGACCCTGTGGTTCGTGATCGGCCGCGGCCGGCGGCCGAGTCGCATCTCGAGCCGCGGCGGCCAGACTGTCGCTCCCGATGACGACGCCGACTTCCTCCGCCGCCTCAACAACGACGCCGCGCAAGACGAGCGCATCCGCCGCCTCGAGCAGGAGCTGGCCGAGCTCGACGACGAGCCCGGCTCAGGCGACGCGACCGGGGGTACCGGCGCGACTGGCACCGGCGATGGGCCCGACGACACCTTCGGCACCGAACGCAAGCAACACCCCGACACCCCCGAAACGCCGGGTGAGGCCGGCCCGTCCGGCCGCCCGAATGGCTGAGCCCGGGTCGAGCTCGGCATCGGGCCGGCCCGCCCGCTCGTCGAGCCCCGCGAGCGACGCTGCCGTCGCGCTGCTCACCGCGTTCATCCAGGCGGGGGTGACCGACCTGGTCGTCGCCCCCGGATCCCGTTCGCAGGCGCTCGCGCTCGCCGCCGCCGAACTCGAGCGAGTCGGCGCCGTGCGCGTGCATGTTCGCATCGACGAGCGGGGCGCCGCGTTCCTCGCCCTCGGGATCGCGGTCGAGTCCGGCCGTCCGACGCTCGTCGTCACGACCTCGGGCACGGCGGTCGCGAACCTCCATCCCGCGGTGCTCGAAGCGCATCACTCGGGCGTGCCGCTCATCGTGCTCTCGGCCGATCGGCCGGCGGAGCTCCGTGGCATCCGCTCGAACCAGACGACCATGCAGCCCGGCATCTTCGCCGGCGCCGTGCGGCTCGAACGCGACGTCGCCGCACCCGAGGGCGCGCAGGGCGAGACGGATGCCGCAGCTCGCCTCGCACGCGACGCCGTCGCCGCCGCGCTCGGCCGCGACGCGTCGGGTGCGTTCGTGCCGCACCCGGGACCGGGGCCAGTGCATCTCAACCTGCAGCTGCGGGAGCCGCTGTCGGCGGCGGTCACGCTCGACGCCCCGCTCCCTGAGCCCGTCGAAGGGCGCACGCTCGCAGACTCAGGGAGCGAGGCGGGCGTCCTCATCGCTCCCGGGCCGGCGACGATCGTGGTGGCCGGTGCGGGCGCCGGTCCCGTCGCCGAGGAGTTCGCCCGCACCGGCGGCTGGCCGCTCATCGCCGAGGTGACGAGCGGCGCGCATTTCGGCCCGAACCTCGTCGTCGCCTACCGCGAGCTGCTGCGCGAGCCGGGGTTCGGCGACCTGGTCGAGCGGGTCGTGGTGTTCGGGCATCCCACCCTCTCGCGCGAGGTCCTGGCGCTCGTGCAACGCGACGGCGTCGAGACGATCGTCGTCGCGCCGTCGGGCATCGAGTGGTTCAACCCGGGCCGTCGCGCGCGGCGCTTCGAGCGCGAGGTGCGTGCCGAGGGGCATCCGCAATCCGCTGACGAACGCGCCTGGCTCGGCCGCTGGGTGCAGGCGAGCCGCACCCTTGTCGCCGCCGGCCTCCCCGAGGTCGAGTCGGTCGCGAGCGGCGTCGATGAGACCGGGCACGTCTCGGACTTCGCCGCGCAGCGCGAGTACATGCAGGCCCAGCTCGCCGCGATGCGGGCGCCGGTCACGCGCCGCATGCTCGTCGATGCGGTGTGGGCGGCGACGTGGCCGCACGACCGGCTCGTGTTCGGCGCGTCCCGGCTGATTCGCGACGCCGACCAGGCGGTGCCCGGCCGGCGCATCGTCGTTCACGCGAATCGCGGGCTCGCGGGCATCGACGGCACCGTCGCCACCGCACTCGGCGTCGCGATCGCGAGCCAGACGGATGTCGCCGCTCGACCTCCGGCCGGTTCCACCGAGTCGTCCGACTCTGTGCACGAACGGGCCGCTCGAGAGCCGAGGCACGTTGGCGTCACTCGTGCGCTCATCGGCGATCTCACGCTCCTGCACGACGTCGGGTCGCTGCTCCTCGGCGCCGGGGAGCCGCGCCCGCGACTGCAGCTCATCGTCGGCAACGACGGCGGCGGATCGATCTTCGACGCGCTCGAGGTGGCGAAGTCCGCTCCGCCCGAAGCGTTCGATCGGGTGCAGTTCACGCCGCAGCACGTCGACCTCGCCGCACTCGCCGCCGCCTACGGCTGGCGCTACGCGCGCGCCACCACACGCGGCGAACTCGACGAGGCGCTCGGCACGCCGGTCGACGGCCCGTCGATCCTCGAAGTGCCGCTGCCGCGCTGAGGCCTTGCCGCGGCATCCGCAGGGTCACAAGATGGAACCGTACGCGGCGCCGCGTCGCGCGAGGGGAGCGGGAGCCATGGACCACGAGTCGTTCTGGGCCTCAGATCCGAGTGAACTGCTGAGGGTGGGCGCAGGCTTCCGGCTGACCGACGTCGACCCGCGCTCGCATCCCGGATTCGATGGCGACAAGGCCATGGGCGAGGTAGCGCTCGCCGAGGGTGCGGCGATCCTCGCCGAGCTGCAGGAGCAATTGTTCGCGAACAGTCGCCTCGGCGACAAGCGGCGGATCCTCCTCGTGCTGCAGGCGATGGATACGGCCGGCAAGGGCGGCATCGTGAAACATGTCGTGGGCGCGGTCGACCCGCAGGGCATACAGCTCGCCGCATTCAAGAAGCCGACCGAGGAAGAACTCGCGCACGACTTCATGTGGCGCATCCACAAGCAGGTTCCCGGCCCGGGCATGATCGGCGTCTTCGACCGGTCGCACTACGAAGACGTGCTGATCGCTCGCGTGCACGAGCTCGCGCCCGCCGACGAGATCGAGCGGCGCTACGGCGTGATCAACGACTTCGAGCGGGAGCTCACGGCGTCGGGCACGACGATCATCAAGGTCATGCTGCGCATCTCGCCCGACGAGCAGAAGAAGCGCCTGCTGGAACGCCTCGAGCGCCCCGACAAGCACTGGAAGTTCAACCCGGGCGACATCGACGAGCGGCTCTTCGGGTGGCAGTATCACGCCGCCTATCAGCTCGTCTTCGAACGCACGGCGACGACGGATGCCCCGTGGTTCGTCGTTCCCGCCGACCGCAAGTGGTATGCACGGCTCGCGGTGCAGCACCTCGTCATCGATGCGCTCGAGTCGATGCAGCTCGAGTGGCCGAAGGCCGACTACGACATCGAGGAGCAGAAGGCGCGCCTCGCGATGAGCTGACCAGGCTCAGCCGCCGAACGCCTCGACGATCGGCCGGAACTTCATGACGGTCTCGGCGAGCTCGTCGGCGGGTATCGAATGGTGGACTATGCCGCATCCGGCATATGCGGTGACCGTGCCGTCGGCGTCGACCTGGGCGCAGCGCAGCGCGATGGCCCACTCGCCGTCGCCGTCGCCGTCGATCCAGCCGACCGGACCCGCGTAGCGCCGACGGTCGAACCCCTCGAGCTCGGCGATCACCGGCAGGGCGATGCGCCGCGGAGTCCCGGCCACGGCGGCGGTCGGATGCACCGCCTGCACGAGGTCGAGCGAGCTCGACCCGTCGCCGAGCGTGCCCTTCAGATCTGTCGCGAGGTGCCAGAGGTTCGGCAGTTGCAGTGTGAACGGCTCGGGACTCGCGTAGAGCCGCGCGGTATGCGGGGCGAGTCGCTGGACGGCGCTCGAGACGGCGAGTGCATGCTCGGCGAGGTCCTTCTGCGAGGCGACGAGCGCGGCGGCGCGGTCGCGGTCGGATGCCTCGCCGGCACCCCGCGACGTCGTGCCCGCGAGCACGCGAGCCGAGACGGTGCCGTGGTCGACGCGCACGAGCGTCTCGGGGCTCGCCCCGATGAGCCCGTCGACCGCGAACACCCAGGTGTCGGGGTAGTCCTCGGCGAGCCGGTTGATCGCGGCGCGGAGTCCGGCGTCCTCGTGCAGTTCGCCGACCAGCTGACGGGCGAGCACGACCTTCTCGAGCTCGCCGGCGTCGATGCGGCGCACGGCCTCGGCGACCGCGGACTCGTATGCCTCGGGCGGCACCGCCCCGGGCGCGAACGTCACGCGCGGCACCTGCCGCTTGGGCGCGGGCTCGGGAATGGCGAGCTCGGCGGATGCCGCGGCGCCCGAGGCATCCGCATCGCCCGTGCCGTCCTCACCGGTGGCGAGCGAGATACGGGTGACCCACGCGCGGCCGTCGCGACGCCCGAGCACGAGCTCGGGGACGATCAGCACGCTCGTCGAGTCGGAGTCGTCGGCGAACGCGAACGCCCCGAACGCCACGAGGCCCGTGCCGGGCAGGCCGACGCGGTCATCGACACGTGCGGCGGCGGCGACCGATCGCCACGCGGCGGCGGCATCCTCGATGCGCGTCTCGCCGGTCGTCTCGATGCGAAGCGCCTCCCCGAGCCCGACGATGCCCTCGCCGCGGCGCAGCCAGACGAGCGGATGCCGCGGATCGGCCCTGCGGATCAGCGGCGCCGTCTCGTCGACGGGATGGTGCGGACGACGAGTCGGGTGGGCGCGAGCGTGCTCGCCGTGGATCCCGAGTGTGTCACCGCCTCAGCCTACGCCGCGGCGGCTTCGCCCTCGACGACCTCGACGCCGCGCCAGAACGCGACGTACTCCGTGATGTCCGCGGCGGCAGGGAGCGGGGTGGGGTACGTCCACGCGGCGCCGCCGTTGCGTCGACCGTCGACTGTCACGTCGAAGTAGCTCGCAGTGCCCTTCCACGAGCACTGGGTGTGCATCGGGCTCTCCGTGAAGTACTGCAGGTCGAGCGACTCGCGAGGGAAGTAGTGGTTCCCCTCCACGACGATCGTCTCGTTCGACTCCGCGAGCACCGCACCGTTCCAGATCGCCTGCATGTCATTACCTCCTGGCAGATGAAGGGCGGGCGCCGATTGGCGCTCGCCCTCGAGATCTATGTTCTGTAATGAAAACGAGCGGATGCCCCGGATCATTCCATCCCCGCTCGCCCGAGCGGCCGCGCCGTAGACTCGGGGGATGACGCGCGCAGACCTCGGCAAGCAGCCCGAGCAGGTGTCGGCGATGTTCGATCGGGTCGCCGCCCGCTACGACCGCACGAATACCGTGCTCTCGGTCGGCAACGCGCCGCTGTGGCGGGTGGCGACGACCCGCGCCGTCGCGCCGAAGGCGGGGGAGCGCATCCTCGATGTCGCGGCGGGCACGGGCACGTCGAGTGAGAGTCTGGCCAAGTCCGGGGCATCCGTCGTGGCCGCCGACTTCTCGCCCGGCATGATCGAAGTCGGGCGCCGGCGCCAGGCGCACGTGCCGAACCTCGTGTTCGTCGAGGCCGACGCCATGGAGCTCCCCTTCGGCGACGACGAGTTCGACGCCGTCACGATCTCGTTCGGCCTGCGCAACGTGCACGAGCCGAAGCGGGCGCTCGCCGAGTTCCTGCGCGTCACGAAGCCCGGCGGCCGACTCGTGATCTGCGAGTTCTCCACGCCGCCCGCGGCATTCGTGCGGTTCGGCTACGACGCCTACCAGCGGTACGTGATGCCGCCGCTCGTGAGGCTCTCGAGCTCGAACGACGACGCCTACGACTACCTCAACGAGTCGATCAACGCGTGGCCCGACCAGCGCACGCTCGCCGGCTGGATGCGCGAGGCCGGCTACACGGATGTCGCGTGGCGCAACCTCACCCTCGGCGTCGTCGCCCTGCATCGGGGCCGGAAGCCGCTCGCTCGCTGAGCCTGTCGAAGCGAGCCGACCCGGCCCGCGCTCGCTGCGTCCGGTGGCGCGAACCGCCACGCGACATCCGCTCAGCAACGCCCCGGGTAGGCTGGGCACGTGAATCCGAGCCTCCCGGTCGCGCGTCGCGGCTCATCACTCGCCTCGAACCTGGGGCTGAGTGAGCGAGTCTTCGCATCCGCCGCCGACAGGGCGATGGCGAAGGCCATCGACGACGGCCTCGACCGCGTCGAGCAGGGACTCATGCGGGAGGTGCGCTTCACCGATCGCATCGCGGCCGCCTCGACGCGCTACCTGCTCGAAGCGGGCGGCAAGCGCGTGCGACCGATGCTGACGCTCCTCACGGCGCAGCTCGGCGACGGGGTCACCGACGACGTCGTGACGGCCGCGGAGGCGATCGAGATCACGCACCTCGCGAGCCTCTACCACGATGACGTGATGGACGAGTCCGAACGCCGCCGCGGCGTGCCGAGCGCCCAGACGGTCTGGGGAAACTCGGTCGCGATCCTCACCGGCGACCTGCTGTTCGCCCGTGCGAGCCAGCTCATGGCACGGCTCGGCGAGCGGGCCATCACCATGCAGGCCGACACCTTCGAGCGCCTCGTGCTCGGCCAGCTGCACGAGACCGTCGGCCCGGCCCCGGGCGAGGATCCCATCGAGCACTACATCCAGGTGCTCGCCGACAAGACCGGCTCGCTCATCGCCGCGGCGGCGCAATCGGGCATCATCTTCTCGAACGCCGACCGCGCCTACGAGCAGCCGATCATCACCTTCGGCGAGAAGATCGGGGTGGCCTTCCAGCTCATCGACGACGTCATCGACCTCTCACCGCAGCCCGAGGAGACCGGCAAGGTTCCGGGCACCGACCTGCGCGCCGGCGTGGTGACACTGCCCTTGCTCCGTCTCGCGCGCTCGGCGAAGACGGATGCCGCATCCGCCGCACTCCTCGCCCGCATCGAGCGCGACGTCATGCCGGTCGACCCGGCTGCTCTCGGCGACCCGCTCGACACGAACACCCTTGCCGCCCGCATCGTGCCGTCGAGGGCGACCATCGACTCGATCGTCGCAGAGCTGCGCGAACACGAGGCCACCCGCGCTACGCTCGCCGAGGCGCATCGTTGGGCGCGCGAAGCTGTCGACGCCCTCGCGCCGTTGCCCGAAGGCAGCGTGAAGAAGGCGCTCGCGCGCTTCGCCGACACCATCGTGGAGAGATCGAACTAGTGACGAAGAACAAGTTGCGACTGGCCATCGTGGGCGCCGGACCCGCGGGCATCTACGCCGCCGACATCCTGCTCAAGGCCGAGCGGAACTTCGACGTGTCGATCGACCTGTTCGACCACCTTCCCGCGCCCTACGGGCTCGTGCGCTACGGCGTCGCGCCCGACCACCCGCGCATCAAGGGCATCATCACCGCGCTTCGCGAGGTGCTCGACCGCGGCGACATCCGCATCTTCGGCAATGTGCGCTTCGGCGAGGACATCTCGCTCGACGACCTGAAGAAGCACTACAACGCCGTGATCTTCGCGACCGGTGCCGTGCGCGACGCGTCGCTGAACGTGCCCGGACACGAGCTCGAGGGCTCGTACGGCGCCGCCGAGTTCGTGAGCTGGTTCGACGGTCACCCCGACTTCCCGCGCACGTGGCCGCTCGACGCTCGCGAGGTGGCCGTGATCGGCAACGGCAACGTCGCCCTCGACGTGTCGCGCATCCTCGCGAAGCACGTCGAAGACCTCATGCCCACCGAGATCCCCGCCAACGTCGTCGCCGGCCTCGCCGCCTCGCCGGTCACCGACGTGCACATCTTCGGCCGCCGCGGTCCGACCTCGGTGAAGTTCACGCCGCTCGAGCTGCGCGAGCTCGGCGAGCTCCGCGACGTCGACATGATCCTCTACGACGAGGACTTCGACTACGACGACGCGGCCCGCGCGGCGGTGTCGGGCAACAAGCAGGTCTTCGTCATCGACAAGGTGCTGAACCAGTGGCGCCAGCGCGAGGTCGGCCAGGCGTCACGCCGGCTGCACCTGCACTTCTTCGCGAAGCCGCTCGAGACTCGTCGACGACGGCACCGGCCGCGTCGGCGCGATCCGGTGGGAGCGCACCGCGCCCGACGGCGAGGGCGGTGTCGTCGGCACCGGCGAGATCCGCGAGCTGCCCGTGCAGGCCGTGTACCGCGCGGTCGGCTACTTCGGCACGCCGCTTCCCGGCGTCCCGTTCGACGAGAACTTCGGCGTCATCCCGAACCACGAGGGCCAGGTGATGATCCGCGACGAGGAGACCGACGACGCCCGCCAGATGTACGGCGTCTACGCGACCGGCTGGATCAAGCGCGGCCCCGTCGGCCTCATCGGGCACACGAAGTCCGACGCCATGGAGACCATCAAGCACGTCATCAACGACCTCGGCAACTGGTGGCGGCCCGAGTCGCCGTCGGAGGAGTCGGTCGTCGAGCTGCTCGAGGCACGCGGCATCCGCTGGACCGACCTCGACGGCTGGCACCGGCTCGACGAGCATGAGCAGGCGCTCGGCGCGGCTGAGGGCCGCAAGCGCATCAAGGTGGTGCCGCGCGACGAGATGGTCGACATCTCGCAGGGCGACCTCTAGTTCCCTGAGCCTGTCGAAGGGACCGCGCCGACCTCCCGATGCCGTGATCTACGACTGACGCCCGACCGGCGGCTCGCCGACGTACAGGTGCGCCTCGCGGGCGCCGAGCTCGGACCAGAGCTCGCGGTCGGCGACGCGGACCCAGTTGCGGTTCGGCTCGCCCTCCGTTCCGCTGAACGGCACGGCGACGCCGCGCGCGCGGAGGTCGGCGGAGCGGGCCTCGGGCAGGTCGACGACGAGGTCGACGCCGTCGAGGAACGCGAAGAGCCTGCCGTGCACGAGCAGCCCGTCGGGCGTCTCGTCGACGTCGACGTCCTCATCGAGCAGCAGCTCGCGCGTCACCGCTTCGTATGTCCATTCCGCTTCGTCGGTCATGTCGCCCCCGTCCTCCATCTCCACTGTGCCAGCCGGCGCGCCCTGTCGATGCGCGTGTCGATGCGCTGTGCCGATGCGCTGCCAGCCGGCGCGTGCCGCTGTCGATGCGATGTGCAGACCTGACGAGCGGATGCCGCCGCTGCCGCTACGCTGCACATCATGCCGTTCGCGACCGTGATCACCGCCGTGGTCGCGGCCGTCGTCGGCGCCGCCCTCGGCTGGTGGCCGCTCGCGGCCTGGACCCAGCGCTCGATGAACGGCGGGCGGATGCCGCAGCGCACGGTGCGCATCGCCGCCGCCGCGATCGCCGCCGTCACGTTCGGCGCTGCTCGCGCTGCGCTTCGGCCTCACGTGGATCCTCCCGGCGCTCCTCGTCTTCGCCGCCGCGGCGACGGTGCTCACGATCGTCGACCTCGCCGAGAAGCGCCTGCCGAACGCCGTCATCTTCCCGACCCTCGCCGCGGTCGCGCTGCTGCTCGTGCCCGCGACCTCGGCGCTCGGAACGTGGTGGCCCCTCCTCTGGGCCGTCATCGGCGCCGCCGCGATGTTCGCCGTGTATTTCCTGCTCGCACTCATCTCGCCGGCGTCGATGGGTATGGGGGACGTGAAGCTCGCCCTCGTGATCGGGCTGCTGCTCGGCTGGTTCGGTCTCTCGGCGTGGCTCATCGGGCTCCTCGCGGCGTTCGTCGTCGGCGGTGTGATCGCGCTCGTGGCGCTCGCGCTGCGCCGTGTGACGCTTCGCGGGTCGATCCCGTTCGGGCCTTCCATGCTCGCAGGGGCGCTCGTCGCCGTCCTGCTCGTCGGCGCCTGAGTCATTCGGCGCCACCTCTCTAGGCTGGAGGCGAAGCGCGGGGAGGTGCCGTGGCAGAAACGAGCGTCGGGGGATGGCGACCCGACGTGCTCGGCGAGCACTTCGAGCAGCTCACCCTGCCGCTCGGGCACGACGATGAGGGCGAGATCGTCGCGACGCTCGTGCGGTACCGGCCGAGTTGGCGGCTGCGGCTGACGCCGGGCGCGGCATCCGGAGCCGACGTGCTCTACGTGCACGGCTGGAGCGACTACTTCTTCAACCGCGAGCTCGCCGAGTACTGGTCGAACGCCGGGGCGCGCTTCTACGCCCTCGACCTGCGCAAGTACGGGCGCAGCCTGCGCGCCGGCCAGACGCCGGGGTACATCACCGACCTCGCCCACTACGAAGCCGACATCGAGGCCGCGCTCGCGGCGATGGGGCATGGTGGCGGATGCCCGGCATCCGTGTCGCCGGCCCGGCACGCGCCGGCGGGGCATCCGATCGCCCGCTGATCCTGCTCGGACACTCGACCGGCGGCCTCACCCTGAGCCTCTGGGCCGCGCGCCATCGCGGTCGCGCCGCCGCGCTCGTGCTGAACAGTCCGTGGCTCGAGTTCCAGGCGAGTCGGGTGGGGCGCGAGGCGATCGCGCCGGTGATCGGCTGGGGCGCGAAGGTGAACCCGCTCGGCGCGCTGCCGAACGTCGACCTCGGCTTCTACACGCGTACCGTGGCGGCGGAACAGGACGGCGAGTGGGAGTACAACCACCATTGGCGGCCCGACCGGGGATTCTCCACGCATCCGGCGTGGCTGACCGCGATCCTCGCGGGTCACGCGACGATCGCGGCCGGAGTCGACGTGGGAGCGCCGGTGCTCACGCTGCTGTCGGCGCGGTCGACGATCCAGCCGCGGTGGGATGCCGCGATGCTGTCGAGCGACATCGTGCTCGTCGTCGACGAGATCGCGCACCGGGCGCTGAAGCTCGGGTCGAGCGTGGGCGTCGATCGCATCGACGGGGCGCTCCACGACGTGTTCCTCTCGCGCGAGCCCGCGCGCGCGGCCGCCTACGCCGCGATCACGCGCTGGTTGCGCGGCTACGCCCCTCGTCGGCGCTGACCCTGCACCGACTGCGCCACGTTCGGAGTGAACGAATTCGGTGGGAGGATGCCGATCCGTTGACTCCGATCGGATTCGGTTACTCCTACGACGGGGCCAGGAGCGAGCGCCGCGCGTGACCCGTCCTCCACACCTGCGGCGGGGGCCATCCGGGTTCACAAGTGCGGTCGCGAGCGAACGCGGTCTGCCTGCTCGCGGGAGACTCGTCGGCATGCACGACCTGCCCATGACACCGAATGGACTCATCCGTTTCGATGACGTTCGCGCCGCCGGGCGAGAGGCCGAGCTCACTGCGGCGCTCGCCGCTCGCGAGGTCGAGCGCCTGCGGCGCGGTATCTACGTGCCCGTTGCGGTGTCCGACCCTGCCGTCTCAGACGCCGAGCAAGACGCGATGCGCTACGCGAACGCGGTGCGAGCGGCCGCTGAGACACTGCGGCATCCCGTCTTCACGAGCTTCTCGGCGCTCGCGCTCGCCGGCCTGCCGATCTTCGGAAGGTGGCCGAGCGACATCTACGTGATGTCCCGTGACCAGCAGGGTCATCGGCGCCCAGGAGTCGTCTCAGTCGCGGGCTCGCACGCGCCGCGCATCACGGCCGAAGGCGGGTGTGCGGTGACATCCCTCGAGTTCACGCTCATCCAGCTCTGTCGGAACGCGACACTGGCGGCGGCGCTGACGGCGACGGATGCCGCGTTGCACGAGCCGCGCTTCGGATCACGGCGACCCCGCACCACGCTCGGCGCCCTTCGTGCCGAGCACGAGCGGCTCCTGCCATACCGCGGCAGCCGACGCACCGAGGCTGTTCTCACGCGCGCCACCGTCGAGGCCGACACACCGCTCGAAACGCTGAGCCGGCTCGCAATCGAGGAGCTGGGATTCGAAGAGCCCGAACTCCAGCACGAGCTCTGGCTTCCCGAGCTCGGCAAACGCGCGTACCTGGACTTCTTCTGGCCGAGTGTCGGCGCGGGCGGCGAGGCTGACGGGCGTGGCAAGTACCTCGGCGCGGGGACTGACGCCGGCGTGCGCCCCGACGCGGATCCGGGCGCACGCGCACGCGCACGTCCGCGTGCGGGCGCGGCTGGCGGAGGAAGCGCGAGCACCGGGATCGGCGGTGGCGTCGCCGCGGCGGCCGCGGTCGTCGCAGAGAAGGACCGCGAGAATGCCGTCCGCCGACAGATTCGGGCGTTCGACCGATGGGACTGGCCGGAAACGCTTCGTCGGACGCCGCTCGAGAGCCGGCTCATCGCGATGGGCGTGCCGCGAGTCCGCCGCGCGCGCAGGCTGTTCGGAGCGGCCGACGCGAGCGCCGCGCTCCCGCCTCGGCCCCGCAGACCCCGCGGTTCCACGCCGCGGAGTGAGTGAATCCCGTCGGAGGACGCGAATTCGTTCACTCCGAGGGGCTTGGTTCCCTCCGACGGCAGCAGCGCGGCGTCAGCGGAAGTTCACGAACTGCAGGGCGACCTCGAGGTCCTTGCCCTTGAGCAGCGCCATCGTGGCCTGCAGGTCGTCGCGGCTCTTCGATGAGACGCGGATCTCGTCGCCCTGGATCTGGCTCTTCACGCTTTTCGGCGCCTCGTCGCGGATGATCTTCGAGATCTTCTTCGCGTTCTCGGAGTCGATGCCGGCCTTCATCGACGCCTCGATGCGGAACTCCTTGCCCGAAGCGAAGGGGTCGCCGGCGTCGAGCGAGCGCAGCGAGATGCCGCGCTTGATGAGTTTCGCCTCGTAGACCTCGAGGATCGCCTTCACGCGCTCTTCACTCGTGGCCTTGAGCAGCACCTTCTCGCCGGACTGCTCGATCGACGCGCCCACGTTCTTGAAGTCGTACCGCTGTGCGACCTCTTTCTGCGCCTGGTGGAGCGCGTTGTCGGCCTCCATCTGGTCGACCTTGGAGACGATGTCGAACGTCGAATCTGCCATGCCGACAGTGTAGCGACGAGCGGATGCCTCGGGCAGGCGCTCCTTGCCATACGCGCGCGTCCGCGCAGGAGACGTGTCCGCAGGAGACCGCGCACGCGCGAGACCGCGCAGGAGACGTGACCGCGCACGAGACGCGCACGTGCGTGACCGCGTGCGAGACGCCGCACGCGCGCGACCGCGCGCGAGCGCGCACGCTGACCGCGCAGGAGATTGGTCGCCATCCCGCCTGTGAGCGGCGGATGCGTACGAATCTCCTGCACTACCCGCGGCCGCCGCGCGCGGCGTGCGCTCCGGCGCGCCGCGCGGCCGAGCGCGTCGACGCTCCGGCGGGATGCGTCCGCCGCGGCCGTGCGGCTCCGGCGCTCCGGCGAGCGGGCGCCCGCCAGACGATGCGGCTCGGGCGCTACGGCGCGGGGCGAGCCGTCGACGAGCGCACGCGCAGCTCGTATGGCAGCGGGGTCGCCGCGGGCGCCGCGGCATCCGCTTCGGGCTCGAGTTGCTCCATGAGGATCTCGACCGCGAGCTCGCCCTGAAGGCGGGGGAACTGCGCGACCGTCGAGAGTCCGAAGAAGTCGGAGAGGTCGTGGTCGTCGATGCCGACGATCGACACGTCGCGGGGCACCACGAGCCCGAGGTCGCGGGCGGCGAGGATCGAGCCGATCGCCATCTCGTCGGAGCCCGCGAAGATCGCCGAGGGACGGTCGTGCGGCGCGCCCAGGAGCTGCTTCGCCGCGTGGTAGCCGCCCCGGATCGTGAAGTCGGCCGGAGCGAACAGGCGCGGGTCGACGTCGAGTCCGGCGTCGGCGAGGGCGCGCTCGTATCCGATTCGGCGGTTCGTGGGCAGGTGGAAGTCGATGTCGAACTCGATCTCGCCGCCGATGTGGGCGATGCGGGTGTGGCCGAGGCCGATGAGGTGCTCGGTCGCGAGCCGTGCGACGGCGACGTCGTCGATCGTGAGCGTGCGCACCCCGGGGATCGGGCCGCCGACGCCGACGAGCGGCTTGCCCAGCTCGTGCAGCCGTGCCACCTCGGGCTCGGTGAGCTCGAGCGAGACGGCGATCACTGCGTCGACCCGCTGGCGCAGGAGGAAGTGCTCGAACACGCTCGTGCGTTCCTGCCCGTGGCCCGAAAGGTTGTAGAGGGTGAGGTCGTAGCCGCTGCGGAGCAGAGCCTGCTGGGCGCCCTCGAGCACCGACGAGAAGAACCAGCGGTTCAGGAACGGGATGACGACGCCGATGTTGCGGGTGCGCCCCGAGGCGAGACTCGAGGCGTTCGAGGAGACCACGTATCCGAGCCGGGCGGCGGCTTCGACGACCTTCGCCTTCGATGCGGGTGACACGTGGCCACGGCCGCTGAGCGCACGCGATACCGTCGCGGTGGAGACCCCCGCGAGCTTCGCGACCTCTTCGATGCCGGCCATGGCTCCCCTATTCCCGACCTCGCCGAGTCAGGAAGAATCCTATCGCGTGGCCTCGCGGTCGCTCTGGGAACTCGACTGGCCCCCAAACGGGTCGCGCCGTGCCGCGCGTGGCGCATTGCCGGACCCCCCGCGGTGCGGTAGAAATGCCAAGTCTGGGCTTGCTCACTTTGGGGGGGCGGGTTGCCTGCTGTCGTCGTCTCGAAGGGAACGTGCGCGTGAAGTGGCTCAAGCCGGTCGTATTGGTGCTCATCGTGGTATTCGCGTTGTTCTACATGATCAGCCGCCCAGAGGATGCCGCGAACGCCGTCCAAGGCGCGATGGCCGCGGTCTTCTCCGGCGCTGAAGCGGTGGGCCGCTTCTTCACCTCGCTCGCATCGTGACGCCATGAGCGTGTTCGGCCTGGACCCACGGGTCGAGCGACACCTCATCGCCGACGAGGGCGAGGTGATCGTCGACGAGGTGCGCAAGCACTGGGCCGCGATCGTCGGCCCGGTGCTCGAGGTGGTCGCCGCGATCCCGGTGCTGCTGCTCATCCTGTGGGTGCCGTCGCAGGCCTACTGGGTTCCGCTGCTCCTGGCTGTGGTCCTCGTGATCCACGGTCTGTGGCGGATCCTCGAGCGGCGAATGGATCGCTTCGTGATCACCAACATGCGGGTGTTCCGGGTGCACGGCATCCTGTCGCAGAACATCGCGACCATGCCGATCGCGCGAATCCTCGACATCTCGGTGCACAAGCCGATCATCGGCCGCATCTTCGGCTACGGGCACTTCATCTTCGAGTCGGCGGCTCAAGACCAGGGCCTCCGCGAGATCAAGTACGTCGGCTCGCCGAACGAGCGGGGCATCACGATCCAGCGGGTCATCCAGCGGTCCGGCCTCCGCGGTCCCTCTCGTCCGCCCAGTCGAGCCGATTACAACGAGCTCGCCGAGAGCATTCGACGCGAGCAGACCGAGACTGTCGACGACGGTCGACGCGACCAGATCGAGACCGCCGACGTCAGCCGGCGCGACCAGACCGACACTGCCGACGTCAGCCAGCGCGACCAGACCGAGACCGCCGAGATGCCCTGGTGGCGCCAGTCGGGATGAGTCGGTGGCGCCGCCGCAGCCTGTGCGGCGGGGATGATTCCGGCCGAGGCATCCGCTCGCCGGTTCGATTTCTCGACACACCACCCGGCGGGTATCCTTGACAGGCCCCCGGTTGTGTGCAGAACGTGGTCGGGTGCATTCGGCGAGTTACCCAAGCGGCCAAAGGGATCTGACTGTAAATCAGCTGTCTACGACTTCGGGGGTTCGAATCCCTCACTCGCCACGTGAGAAAGCCTCGGGTCCACCGGGGCTTTCGTCGTATTCACGCGGCTCGTATTCACGCGGCGTTCGGCTCGCGGCCCCGGTGCGGGACCCCGCGCTGGCGTAGCGTTGGGGGCATGAGCGAGCACGAGGCATCCGCAGGAATTCAGGCACCGGGCGGATCGGTCGCGCCCGAGGCATCCGTGCCGACGCCCGTTGCCCTGCTCGCCCTCGCACGCAACATCGCCGTACGGGCCGCGGAGTTCGCGCTCGCGGCGCGCCGTGTGGGAGTGGAGGTGGCCGCGACCAAGTCGACGCCGACCGATATCGTCACCGCCACCGACCGCGACACCGAGGCGCTCATCCGCTCGCTGATCCTCGCCGCCCGTCCCGACGACGGCATCGTCGGCGAGGAGGACACCGCGCACATCGGCACGAGCGGCCTCAACTGGGTCGTCGACCCCATCGACGGCACGGTGAACTTCCTCTACGGCATACCCGCGTGGGCGGTCAGCATCGCTGTGGTCGAGGGGGCGCCGGAGCCGGGCAGCTGGACGGCGCTCGCCGCCGTCGTCGCGAACCCTGTGACCGGCGAGGTCTTCGAGGCGACTGCCGGGGGAGGGGCGCGCCTCGGCGCGCTCGAGCTGCAGGGTGAACACGGATGTCCCGCTCGGTCGCGCGCTCGTCGGCACCGGGTTCGGCTACGCCGCCGAGCGCCGGCGCGCCCAGGCCGAGGTGCTGCTCGGGCTGCTCCCGAAGCTTCGCGACATCCGCCGCGCCGGCTCGGCCTCCCTCGACCTCTGCGCCGTCGCCGCCGGACGCCTCGACGCGTACTACGAGCGCGGGCTGAACCCGTGGGATCACGCCGCCGGCGCGCTCATCGCCCGCGAAGCCGGCGCGCGGGTCGGCGGCATACGCGGCGGCCGCGAGGGCGCCGAGCTGATCGTCGCTGCAGCACCCGACCTCTACGCAGAACTGGCCGAGGCACTCACCGCAGCGGGGCTCGACGCAGCGGGGCCCGACGCCGCGGGGCTCGACGCAGCGGGGCCCGACGCCGCGGGGCTCGACGCCTGATTTTCGGCGTCTCTGCCCCGGAATCCTGCGGATGTCGCCGCGTGGCGGCCCTCAGGCTTCGGGAAATCTCCGTCCGACGTGGCGCCCAGTGACGTGACCGGTTAGTCTTTACCAATCCGTTATCCCGGCACGGTTGCCTGGGATGATCATCTCGGTCCCCCCGTTCCCCACAACGCCCGAAAGTCCCCCCACGTGCTCGAGTCCCCCCTCGTGCCCGACGGTTCAGCGCCAGGCACCCATGCTTCACGGCGGCCCGAACGACCCCTCACCCGACGCGAACTGCGTGAGTCCCAGGCGGCCGAGGCTCGTCGCGCGGCCTACGAGGGCGGTGCGATTCCGGATGCTCCGGCGCGGCCGATCGCGTCCGAGCCCGGGTTCGAGGCATCCGCTCGGCGCGCTGCACCGCAGCCGACGTTCGACGAGTCGTTCGGCGTCACGGGCGGGGCGTCGGTAGTGCCCGCGCACGTGAATCCCGCCGCCGCAGCCCCGGTGATTCCGACTTCGGCGTATCCGGAGTATCAGGCGCCGTCGTATGAGGCACCGGCGTATCCGGCTTCCAGGCGCCGTCGTACGTGACACCGGCGTATCCGGCTTCCTCAACGCCGTCGTACGAGGCACCGTCGTATCCGGCGAACCAGGAGCCGTCGTACGACGCGCCGGCGTATCCGGCGAACCAGCCGTCGTACGACGCGCCGGCGTATCCGGCGAACCAGCCACCGTCGCATGAGACACTTTCGTATCCCGTGAACCAGGCGCCGGAGTATGAGGCACCGTCGTATCCGGCATACCAAGCGCCGTCGTACGAGGCACCGGCGTACCCGCCGAACCAGGGACCGTCATACGAGGCGCAGTCGTATCCGTACCACGCGGCGCCGACGCCGCCGGCTTCCGCCTCGATGCCGCCGCAGAGCTGCGCCCGCGGCGCACCAGCCGCCTGCCGCGCACCAGCCGCCCGCGGCGTACGAGTTGCCCGCCGCCTACGAGTCGTGCCTGCGCGCGCACGAGCCGACTGCGGCGTACGAGTTGCCCGCCGCGCACCCGCCGGTGGCACAGGCTCCGGCCGCTCCGTGGTCACTCGCCGCCGCAGCCGCCCGTCGCGCAGCAGCCGCCGCCGCGCAGCAGCCGTCGGTCGCGCAGACTCCGGCCGTCGAGTGGCCGCTCGCCGCCGCCTCCCAGCCGCCCGTCGCGCAGCAGCCGGCCGCCGAGTGGTCGGTTGCACCGTCGCAAACCCCCTCGCATACGAATGCGGAGGACGCGCTCTGGACCCGCCGCAGCACACCCCTCCCGCCCTCCGAGGCCGAGTCGGTCGACTCCCGAGTCGACCGGGACTCGGCCTTCGGTGTTTCCGGCGCGGAGCATCCCGCCTCGAGCGGCTTCGATGCGTTGTTCGCCGGACTCAGCGACGACGACGACCCAACCGGTGCCGACGGCGCGCGGCAGGCGAAGAGTGGCCGCTCCTCCCGCGCCCCCAAGCCGACGCGCGCAGAGCGCAAGGCGGCGAAGAAGGGCGGCCCGCTCGGGCCGCGCCGCGGAGTGACGCCCGTCACGCCGGTGCCGTCGGCGACAACCGTCCCGGCGACCGCCGGTGTCGACGACTTCGCCGCCCTCATCGCCGCATCGGCGGGCGCGTCGTCCGGCGCGACGTCGACGCCGATCGCCCCGGCCCGCCTGAGCTTCGACCGCCCGGCGCGATCGCCCGCCTGAGCTTCGACGCGGCACCCGTGACCGGCGAGCCCGCTCGCCTTGACTTCGACGCGCCGGACGTGCCGCCTGAGCCCGCTCGCCTGAGCTTCGACGCAGCCCCCGTTCCAGGCGAGTCCGCCTTCGACGCGCCGCACGCGCTCGGCGAGCCCGCCCGCCTCGACTTCGAATCCGGTGCGACCGAATCCGATTCGCGATCGCATGATGCGTTCGACCTGTTCGCTGACACGCCCGCCGGATCCGCCGGATGGCAGCCGTCGACCGGCTCGCCGTTCGAGGCGCCGGCGTCGTCGCATCGCGGTGCTGCCGCCCCACCGTTCCCCGAGGGTCACGCGACGCGTCGACTCGACGCGAGCTCCGCTCCTCATCGCGGATCATCACGTCCGCAGACACGATCCGCCGCCGGCTCCGCGCCTCGAACCCCGCCACGTCGACGCCGGGCAACCGCGCGAGTCGCGCACCGTCGTCGCGATGAGCTTCGCCGCGCTGCTCGCCGTCGCGACATCCGTGCCGTCGCTGTCGCTGCTCACGCCGGCCGACGTGCAGGCGATGGCTCTCGGGAACGTGGTGGACTCCGGCAACGAGGCAGGCCAGCGCGTGGAGATCTTGGACGGCGTGCTCGCGCAGGGCGTCGACCGCGAGGGCTACGAGTCGCAGACGATCGAGGAGTACGCGCGCGCTGCGGGTATCCGCCCCGAGGCGACCTTCACGAACAACCCCGCGGGAACGATCCAGTGGCCGTTCGCCATCGGCGTGCATATCGGCGACCACTTCGGTTACCGCAACTGCGCGGGGTGCTCGGTCAACCACATGGGTCAGGACTTCAACCCGGGCCTCGGAGCCGAGATCCAGGCGATCGCCGACGGCACCGTCGCCGTTTCCACCGACTCGGGCGGCTCGCTCGGCGTGGTCATGATGATCGACCACATGATCGACGGCAAACTCGTCACGAGCGTCTACGCGCACATGCAGTACGGCTCGAGGCGATTCCAGGTCGGCGACACGGTCGAGGTCGCAGACGTCGTCGGCACCACAGGTAGCACCGGCATGTCCACGGGCCCGCACCTGCACTTCGAGATCCGCCTCGGCGGTGTCGACGGCACCCACGTCGACCCGCTCGAGTGGCTCTACGCCAACACCAACTGACGCTCGCCGCGCCTCGAGCTCACGGATCGCAGCCGACCGAGCTGGTGCGCGACGAGGCCTGACGCCTGTGACGCGCGCTCTCGTCCTGCATTCGGCGGACTCGGATGCCTCAGGATGCCTCCGGTCGATGCTCGGATGGCTACGTGGGGGTACCTGCGCGGCGAGACAGCACGCGCCTCCACGCCGGCGCAGGCGGCTGGCGCCGCGGCGTGACCGAAGGTTGTCCACAGGTCTCGGCTGCCGTCGGATCGTATGCTCCACCCGACATGACTCTCGCATGAACCAGACGCCGAGCGCAGTGGCACGTTCGTCCGCGGCGAGGTGGGGCGTTGTCGTACCGCGAGCTCGACGCTGGCGGGGTGACACGCGATGCCGTCGCGGCAGCACTCGCGGCCCGGCGCGCTGGTGCGGGTTCGTCCGGGCTGGTTCGCGACGCCCGACGCGCCGCGCGATGTCGTGCGGGCCGTTCGCACGTCGGCGGCTCGCTGACTGCGGCATCCGCGGCACGACTCGATGGACTCTGGCTGCTCGACGATCCGATGCTGCACGTTCGGGTTCCACGCACGGCTGCTCGGCTGCGTGTCGCCCGATGCCACGCGTAAGCGGCTCGATCGCGTGTTGCCACGGCGTGTGCGTCCACTATCGCAGCGACCCGCCGCGCCAGTGCAGCTCGTGACCCGCTCCCGCTCGCGATCGCGGAGATGCTCCGCTGCGCGGAGCACCATGCGGCGATGATCGCGATCGACTCCGCGCTCACGCGGGGACCTGCTCGATGCAGTCGATCGAGCCGAGGTGCGGTCGCTCGCGCTGCCTTCGCGCGCGGAACGTCCGCTCGACGCGATCTCGCCCGACAGTCGACTCGGGCCTCGAGACCAGGTCGCTCGTCTGCTGCTGCACCGGTCCGCGTTCGTGTACCGCCCCCAGGTGAGCATCCGCGGCGTCGGTACGTCGATCTGCTCGTCGGCGATCGCCTGGTTCTCGAGCTCGACGGGCGCGCGTTCCACTCGGGACCGAAGACTTCGAACGACGATCGCGCCCAGGACTTCGAGCTTGCGATGCGTGGGTATCTCGTTCGTGCGCCTCTGCTACCGGCATGGTCACTGACCGACTGGGACCGTACGTCACCGCGCGGATGCTCGAGCTCGTCGCGCGCGGGGTGCACCGCTGGGGCAGGCGGCCGCGCGCGGTCGAGGCTGCGACCGCCTTAGCCGGTCTGATCTCGCCAGTGCAGGACGATTGGGCGCTGCACGTACGCTCGCTGAAGGGGGCGATCCGCCCATCCTGCACGCGCGACGTCGAGCGCGACGGATCACGACAGCGGCGAGCGGTGGCGACGCCGCAGTGCGGCGGCGGATGCCGCGCCGCGCCGATGCCGTGGCGAGCGCGACCGCTCCGCGAGCGGATGCCGCGAAGCGCGCCGAGCCGCAGCGATGCCGCGACAGCGCGCCGAGCCGGCGAGCGGATGCCGCGACAGCGCGCCGAGCCGGCGAGCGGATGCCGCGACAGCGTCGACCGAGCCGGCGAGCGGATGCCGCGGCATCCGCCGCGCATCCGCCGCCGCGCGCTACGCCGCGAGCCAGACGGTGGTGTCCCCGGGGAGCCCGCCGCCCGAGAGCGACCCGCTCGCGAGCAGCACCTCGCCGCCGGGCAGCTCCACCGGGTCGGGGCCGGTGTTCGCGACCACGATGACGTCGCCGTTCCGGAACGCCAGCACGGCGGGCGGGTACCCCGGCAGCCACGACAGCGTCCCCTCGGCGAGCGAGTGCGCGCGCCGGGCAGCGAGGAGCGAGCGGTAGAGCTCGAGCGTCGAGCCGGCGACACCGCGCTGCCGGTCGCGCGCCAGCGCGGCCCACTGGGCGGGCTGCGGCAGCCACGAGGCATCCGTCGGCCCGAAACCATATGAAGGGGTGTCGCTCTCCCACGGCAGGGGCACGCGGCATCCGTCGCGCCCGTAGCGCTCGCCGCCGGTGCGGAACCAGGTCGGATCCTGGCGGGCGTCGTCGGGCAGGTCGATGACCTCGGGAAGGCCGAGCTCCTCGCCCTGGTACAGATAGGAGGAACCGGGCAGGGCGAGCATGAGCGCGGTCGCGGCGCGGGCGCGGCGCAGCCCCGATGCGTACTCGGGCAGCCCCTTCGAGCGCGGGCCGAGGCCGTGTCCCTGGGGGTTCGCCTCGGTCACCGAGAGGCGCGTCGCGTGGCGCACGACGTCGTGGTTCGAGAGCACCCACGTCGAGGGAGCGCCGACCGCGCCGAACGCGGCGAGCGAGTCGTCGATCACGGCGCGAAGCGCGGCGGCATCCCACGGCGTCTCGAGGTAGGCGAAGTTGAACGCCTGGTGCATCTCGTCGGGGCGCACCCACTTGGCCACCCGCGGGAGCGGGTCGACCCACGCCTCGGCGGCGAGGATGCGCTCGCCGGGGTACTCGTCGAGGAGCGCGCGCCAGTCGCGGTAGATCTCGTGCACGCCCTCCTGCCCCCAGTACGGCGCGCTGTCGCCGGGCTCGGTCGAGATCTCGGGTTCGAGGGCGACTCCGGATGCCCCGGCCACGCCGCCGCCCATGCTGCCGCCTTCGGCGGGCGGCGTGTAGTCGGGCAGGCCGTCGGCCTTGACCATGCCGTGGGCGACATCGACGCGGAACCCGTCGACGCCGCGGTCGAGCCAGAAGCGCAGGATGCGGCGGAACTCCTCGCGCACCTCCTCGTTCGTCCAGTCGAAGTCGGGCTGCGAGCTGTCGAAGAGGTGCAGGTACCACTGGCCGGGGGACCCGTCGGCCTCGACGACGCGAGTCCACGCCGGCCCGCCGAACACGGATTCCCAGTTGTTCGGCGGCAGGTCGCCGGCCGGTCCCTTGTCCGTCGCGGAAGAGGTAGCGGGCGCGCTCGGCGCTGCCCGGCGCGGCAGCGAGCGCCGCCTGGAACCACTCGTGACGATCGGACGAGTGGTTCGGCACGAGGTCGATGATGACGCGGATGCCCCGGCTGCGCGCCTCGGCGACCATGGCGTCGAAGTCGGCGAGCGTGCCGAAGCGGGGGTCGACGTCGCAGTAGTCGGCGACGTCGTAGCCGCCGTCGCGCTGCGGCGATGTGTAGAACGGCGACAGCCAGATGGCGTCGATGCCGAGATCCTGGAGGTCGGCGAGGCGCGAGGTGATGCCGGCGAGGTCGCCCATGCCGTCACCGTTCGCATCGGCGAACGACCGCGGATAGATCTGGTAGATCGCGGCGGTGCGCCACCATTCGGATGTCATGACCGAAACTGTACGTCATCGCCGCAGATCGTGGAAACGCTTGCAGTTTCGGCGCGTCACGCGATGATTACGAACCGGTATCGATGCGCTGCACGTGGTTTGGGAAAGAACGCCGGGCACGGTATATCTGTAATCGCTTGCAATCTTGCTGCACCGGAGAACGGCCTCCCTTGAGCGCCGAACCGGTGCCTCACAGAAGGGAATCACCGATGAAGGTGAACAAGAAGAGCATCCTCGCTGCTCGGCGGCCGTCGCGATCGTCGCGACGCTCGGCCTGGCGGCTGCGCCGCCGGTGACAACAGCGGCGCCGAGCATCCGGCGAGCTCGACGCGCACACTCACGGTCTGGGTCGACTCGAGCGCGTCGACGCGCTGAAGAGTGCCGCCGAGGCGTACACCGAGGAGACCGGTGTCGAGGTCGAAGCTCGTCGGCAAGGACACCGCCACGATCAACGACGACTTCATCCAGCAGGTGCCGACCGGCAAGGGCCCCGACATCATCATGGGCGCGCACGACTGGCTCGGCGAGCTCGTCGACGAACGGCGTCGTCGCGCCTCTCGAGCTCGGCGACAGCGCCGACGACTACCTCGATGTCGCGATCAACGCGACGACCTACGACGGCACCGTCTACATGCTCCCCTACGCGGTCGAGAACATCGCGCGTGCTCCGCAACACGGACCTCGTTCCCGAGGTCGCGACCGAGCTTCGACGACATGATCGCGAAGGGGCAGGCCGCCGGCCTCACCCAGCCGTTCGTCGTGCAGCAGGGCGCCGAGGGTGACCCCTACCACCTGTACCCGTTCCAGACCGCGTTCGGTGCCCCCGTCTTCGGTACCGACGAGAACGGCTACAACGCCGAGGACCTGCAGCTCGGCAGCGCGGGCGGCGAGCAGTTCGCCACCTGGCTCGGCGGCCAGGGCAAGAACGGAACCGGGGTCCTCAACACCGACATCGACGGAGCCATCGCGCAGGAGAACTTCACGCAGCGGCAAGTCGGCCTTCTGGCTCACCGGCCCGTGGAACGTCGGCGTCGCAACCGACGCCGGTGTGAACGTCGCGATCGACCCGGTGCCGAGCCCGACGGGCGAAGTCGCCCAGCCGTTCGCCGGTGTCAAGGGCTTCTTCGTCTCCTCGGAGTCGAAGAACAAGGTCGCGGCGAACGACTTCCTCGTGAACTTCCTCGGCACCGAAGACGTGCAGCTCGATCTCTTCGAGGTCGGCAACATCCTCCCCGCCCTCTCGGCCGCCGCCGAGACCGCCTCGGAGGACCCGATCATCGCGGGCTTCGCCGCTGTCGGGGCCGACGCCGTGCCGATGCCCGCGATCCCCGCCATGGGCACGGTGTGGCAGTACTGGGGCATCGCCGAGGCTGCGATCATCAACGGCGCCGACCCGGTCACGACGTGGCAGAAGCTGGCCACCGACGTGCAGGCCGCGATCGGCTGACACCAGCTCCTCCCGGAGGCGGATGCCGCGGCATCCGCCTCCGGGCTCTGGCGTATCCGGCGACAACAGCGAGGGCGAACCGCACATGACCACCACCACCGACGACGACGTCTCGACCCAGCAGGCCCCGCCGCCGCCGACGAAACGGCAGCGGCAGGCCTCCCGCTTCGCTGAAGCGGCCTCGGTAGGCGTCAAGGCGCTCCTCGTGAAGATCGTGCTCCTCGGCCTCGTCGATGCGATCGCGATCTACGCGATGTTCGTGCTGTTCACGAACGGCCAGTGGCTCGTCGGCCTGCTGGTCGTCGCGGTCGCCGCCCTGTTCAACTGGATCTACTTCTCGCGCAAGAAGCTGCCGTCGAAGTACCTCGCGCCGGGAGTGCTCTTCCTCGCCGTCTTCCAGGTCTTCACGCTCCTCTATACCGGCTACATCGCGTTCACGAACTACGGCACGGGCCACAACGGTTCGCAGGACCAAGCGGTGTCGGCACTCATGAGCTCGGCTCTCGAACGAGTAGAGGACTCGCCGACCTTCGCTGTCACGATCGTCGACGGTGGCGGCACGCTCAACATGCTCGTCACCGACCCTGACGGCGAAGTCAGCCTCGGCAACAACGACACCCCGCTCCACGAGGTCGACGCGACCATGGAGAACGGCACGGCCGTCGCGACCGACGGCTATACGACGCTCAGCTTCCAGGAGGTCATCGCCCGCACCGACGAGATCACCGCGCTCTCGGTGCCGGCCTCCGACGACCCGAACGACGGCGCGCTCCGCACTCCCGACGGCAGCAGCGCCTACCTCTATCTCTCGACCCTCGAGTACGACGAGGCGGCCGGCACGATGACGGATGTCACGACCGGCATCGTGTACTCCGACATCGGCACCGGCGCCTTCACCTCCGATGACGGCCAGGAGCTCCTGCCCGGGTGGCAGGTCAATGTCGGCTTCGACAACTTCGTGCGGGCGTTCACCGAGGAGTCCGATTCGTGGCCCGCTCATCTACGTCACGATCTGGACCTTCGTGTTCGCGATCATCTCCGTCGCCTCGACGTTCTTCCTCGGCCTCTTCCTCGCCATCGTCTTCAACGACGCCCGCATGCGGGGCCGGAAGTGGTACCGGATCGCGATGATCCTGCCGTACGCGTTCCCCGCGTTCCTCTCCGCCCTGATCTGGGCGGGCATGATGAACGAGAGCTTCGGCTTCATCAACCAGGTGCTCCTCGGCGGGGCATCCGTATCCCGTGGCTCACCGACCCGACGCTCGCCAAGGTCTCGGTGCTCATCGTGAACCTCTGGCTCGGATTCCCCTACATGTTCCTCGTCTGCACGGGGGCGCTGCAGTCGATCCCCGAGGAGCTCACCGAGGCGGCGACGGTCGACGGCGCGAGGCCCTGGGCGATCTTCCGGCTCATCAAGCTGCCGCTGCTGCTCGTGACCGTCACCCCGCTGCTCATCGCGTCGTTCGCGTTCAACTTCAACAACTTCGTGCGTGATCTACGCGCTCACGAACGGCGGGCCGCGCGACATCAACGCGCCCATACCGGTCGGCTACACCGACATCCTCATCTCGATGGTCTACAAGGTCGCCTTCACCGGCCAGAACCGTGACTACGGACTCGCTGCGCGCCTTCTCGATCATCATCTTCATCGTGGTCGCGGTCATCGCGATCATCAGCTTCCGCAGGACCAAGGCGCTGGAGGAGCTCAACTGATGGCTACGAAAGAGCACCGTTCCTGGGTCGAGGCCGACATGGTCCAAGGCGAACTGCTCGCCTCGAGCCTCGATGCCCCGGGCGAACGGCCGGCCCGCCGGATCCCGACCCGCAAGCGCCCCTTCGGGCGTTGGTTCCGCGAAACCGGCTGGCGCCACATCGTCGGTGTCGTGATGATCGTCTTCTCGGTCTTCCCGATCCTCTTCGTGCTGTCGTCGTCGCTGAACCCGAACGGCACCCTCACGGGCTCGAACGCGCTGTTCTCGGTGTTCGGACTCGAGAGCTACGCCCGCATCCTGACGAGCCCCAACATCCCGTATCACGGCGTGGTTCGCGAACACGATCGTGATCGCGATCATCACGCAGTGTCTGCACCGTCTTCCTCGGCGCGCTCGCCGCGTACTCGTTCTCGCGGATGCGGTTCACGGGCCGGCGCTTCGGGCTCGTGTCGATCGTCGTCATCCAGATGTTCCCGCAGATGCTCGCCGTCGTCGCGATCTTCCTGCTGCTCAGCGCGATCGGCGACTTCTTCCCGGCGCTCGGCCTCGACACCCGCATCGGGCTCATCATGGTGTACCTCGGCGGCGCGCTCGGCGTGAACACGTTCCTCATGTACGGCTTCTTCAACACCGTGCCGGCATCGATCGACGAGGCCGCGAAGATCGACGGCGCCGGCCACGCGCGCATCTTCTTCACGATCATCCTGCGGCTCGTCGCCCCGATCCTCGCGGTGGTCGCGCTGCTCTCGTTCATCGCGACGTTCAACGACTACGTGATCGCGAGCGTCATCCTCATCGCGCCCGAGAACCAGACGCTCGCCGTCGGGCCTCATCAAGCTCGTGTCGAACCCGCGATACGCCGACTGGAGCGCGTTCTCGGCGGGCGCGGTGATGGCCGCATTGCCGGTGCTCGCTCTGTTCCTCTTCCTCCAGAAGTACATCGTCGGAGGCCTCACGGCGGGCAGCGTCAAGTAGAGTCGAGCGCGCACTCGAAGGTGGGCGAGCGTGAATGCCAGGGCGTGGAATGCTGACCCCGCACCACGATGGATCGCCCCTGCACGTGTCGACGCAGACGCCCACGCTCGGTGAGATGGTGCGCGTGCGACGTTCGCGTTCCGGGCGACTTCGGCCCGCTCGCGTGGGTGGGCACGCGGTCGAACCCGAACCGCGAGCCGCGGTTCAGCGAGGCATCCGTCATCGCCTCTGCTGGCGGCTGGCAGTGGTGGGAGGCCGAGGTCGAAGTAGAGAACCCCGTGCACGGCTACCGGTGGCTGCTCGTCGGCGACGACGGCCGGCAGCGCTGGCTGAACCAGCTCGGCCTGTTCACGACCGAGGTGCGCGACGACGACGACTTCCGGCTCGTCGCGCACGCGCCTGCTCCCGAGTGGGCGGCGTCGAGCGTCATGTACCAGGTGTTCCCAGACCGATTCGCGCGGTCGGATGCCGCGCCCTTCGACAGGCTCAGGAGCGTGGTGAGCTGCCCGAGTGGGCGATCCCGGCCGAATGGCACGACCCGGTCGATCCCGTGCCGCCCGGGCGCTCCAGGCAGTTCTACGGCGGCGACCTCGACGGTGTGCGCGAGCATCTCGATCACCTCGAGTCGCTCGGGGTGAACCTGCTCTACCTGACGCCGGTCTTCCCCGGCGCGGTCGAACCACCGCTACGACGCGTCGACGTTCGAGGAGGTCGACCCGCTGCTCGGCGGCGACGAGGCGCTCGTGCAGCTCGTCGAGGCAGCGCACGCCCGGGGCATCCGCGTCATCGGCGACCTCACCTCGAACCACTCGGGTGACGCGCACGAGTGGTTCCAGGCGGCACAGGCCGACCCGGGCGCGCCCGAGCGGCGCGTTCTACTACTTCCGCGACGGCGAGCGACTACCGAGTACGTCTCTGGCTCGGCGTGACCGAGCCTGCCGAAGTTCGACTGGAGTTCGGCGGAGCTGCGCCGACGGTTCATCGAGGGCCACGACTCGGTCGTCGCCCGGTTCCTCGCGCCTCCGTTCAACCTCGACGGCTGGCGCATCGACGTCGCGAACATGACCGGCCGGCTCGGCGGTCACGACCTGAACGCCGAGGTACGGCAGACGATCCGGCGCACGATGATCGAGGTGAATCCCGACACGATCCTGCTCGGCGAATCGACGAACGACGCCGCGAGCGACTTCCAGGGCGATGCGTGGCACGGCGCGATGACGTATGCGCCGTTCACGCGGCCGCTGTGGAGCTGGCTGCTGGAGCCGGGGAGCACCGCAGGCGGCGGCATCGGTTTCCCGCTGGAGTCGGTGCCGACGTACACGGGCGGTGAGTTCCACGCTGCGCACGTGCGGTTCGGGGCCGGGTTCCCCTGGCGCACCCGCCTCGCGACGATGAACGCGCTCGACACGCATGACACCCCGCGCTTTCGCACGCACGCTCGGCCGGGCACGGTGCCGGTCGCGCTCGGCCTCTCGGTGACGCTCCCCGGCATTCCCGTCGTCTGGGCGGGCGACGAGTTCGGTCTCACGGGCGGCGACGGTGAGGCGTCGCGCACGCCGATGCCGTGGGGGAGCGAGGACTCGCCCGAGGTCGCGCCCGTGCTCGCGACCTACCGCGAGCTTCTCGCGCTCCGCCGCGACCACCCCGTGCTCGCTACCGGCGGCATCCGCTGGCTCGCGGTCGACGACGATGCGGTCGCGTTCGTGCGCGAGTCCGCCGACGAGCAGCTGCTCGTGCTCGCAGCTCGGGCCGGCGCGACGCTCGAGGTGCCCGCTGCCGCGATCGAGGCGACGGATGCCGCGGCGCGCCTCACGGGCGACGCGCGCCTCGAGGCATCCGACGCTCGCGTGCGACTGAGCACCGGGCAGCCGTCGTTCACCGTGTGGCGTCTGGGCGGGGTCGCCGCGCCGGCGTGGACGGCCGACGCATGACCGACCGC
>CAWJZK010000013.1:0-187608 GCA_963847285.1 uncultured Actinomycetota bacterium | reverse complement strand
TCGCCACGGCGCTCGACATCTTCGCGAACAGCGAACCCGGTCACCCGCGTCGGCATGGTCTGCGTCGACGCCGTGAACGGCGCGCCGGCACTGCCGACGTGGGTCTCCCCCGAGGGCTTCGGACTGGTCCCCGAGGCCATCCAGACGGGCTTCGTCATCAGCCGCGACTGCCTCGAGACCGCCGGCCTCTTCGACGAGCGTCTCGTCATCGACTGCGTCGACACCGAGTACTGCCTGCGGGTGCGCGATCACGGGTTCCGGATCGCCGTCGCGAAGGGCACCGACATCCGGCATTCGATCGGTCGACGCGCGGAGCTCCGCCCATTCGGCATCCCGCTCCGCCACGCGAACGGGCGCATCGCGACGTACCAGTACCACTCGCCGTTTCGGCGGTACTACATCGCCCGCAACAACATCGATCTGATGCTGAGATACGCCCGGAGCCAGCCCCACTGGGTCCTCGCCGTCCTGAGGCGCGAGATGGCGGGGATGATCGTCTCGATGGTGAGCGGTCCGCAGCGCATCGCGCAGGTCCTCGCGATCACCACCGGCACGGTGCACGGACTCGCCCGCCGGCGCGGCATGATCCCAGGCTGGCTGCGGCGCCTCGTCACCTGACGCCGCGCTGCGTCACCTGACCCCGTCCTGCTTCCGCCGCTCCCAGGATCGGCGCGCGATCGCCGCCTCGTCGTCGAGATCCACGCGCCCGCCGTGGAACAGTCCGTTCCAGCGGGCGAAATGGTAGGCGGGGTTCACGACGAGCCACTTCACCCGTTCGCCGCAGTCCGTAGTCGCGATCACGAACGATCCGCCCCGTTTCGACGAGCGAGCCTTTCACCGCGCGCAGCACCGACCCGAGCCGCGTGTAGCGCGGCGGCGCGTGCCCCACGCGACGAAGCCCGAGCGTCTCGTCGAACATCCGCGCCGCGTACTCGCGCACACCCGCATCGTTCGAGTGCAGCACCGCACCGCCCGGTGCGTACGCCTTCCGATACCCCGCCTCGAGCACATCGCGGGCGAACGCGAGGTCCTCCGAGTACGGCAGGTCCTGGAGCGGTATCACGTCGAGCAGGAACGCCCGGTGGGCGGCCGAGTTCACGTCCGAGTAGAAGCTCACGCTCTCGAGCTCGTCGCCCGAGCGTCCGTCCGCCGCGACGAACGTCGGCCGATCGAGGGGGCCCTGCAGAGCGAAGACCCCCTCGATGTCGTACTTCTGGAGCGGGAACGCGTGGGCACGGGGAATCTGCCGCCCGAACACCGCCTCGACACCGGGCTCGGCGAGCGGCGCGACGAGAAGGGCGAGCCAGTCGGATGCCGCGGGCGTCGCGTCCTGGGTGAGGAACACGATGATGCGCCCGCTCGCGAGCCTCGCGCCGAGGTTCCGGGTTCGCCCGTGTCCGAACTCGCTGTTCGGGATCTGGTGCAGCCGCACGGCGGGCCGTGACCGCACGACCTCGACCGTGGCATCCGTCGATCCCGAATCGATCACGAGGGTCTCGACCTCGCCCGGGAACTCCTGCGCCGAGATCGCGTCGAGCACCTCCGCGAGGTACCGTTCGCCGTTCAGTGTCGGGATCACGACGGTCACCTCGACGGATGCCCCTGGCGACGACGGTCCCCGAGACGGGGCGCCGCTCATAGCGACGTCTGCATCGCCCGGTCGAAGGATGCCACGAAGTCCGCACCCGGGTCGGACCAGCTCGTGTCGGCGACCGACTTCGCGATCATCGCCGCGTGCGACGCCTGGTCGGGTCGCTCGAGCACCCGGATCATCCGCTCGGCGAGCGCGCCCGGTGCCATCGGCGCGTACTCGACGTGCGGGCTGTCGAGCACGCCCCTCGTGTTCGGCGCGTCGTTGACGATCGGCACCACGCCCGCCCCCATCACCTCGATCGGCAGGAGCGACATGTTCGTGAGCGACAGGATCAGCCCCGCCGCGCAGCGGTTGTAGATCGCGTTGAGCTCGGCGATGTCGACGGCGGAGTGGTTCACGTGCGGGAACGGCACGTCGTAGCCCGACATGTCCCATCCCACGAGGTTGATCGTGACATCCGGTCGCCTGCGGTGGAGCTCGCGCAGCGCGAGCAGTCCGAACTCGGTCGCGCGTCGGGGGGTCGGCGGGCGCGCATAGAAGAGCACCTCGTTGCGCGGCGAGCTGTTCACGTAGTGATAGCGCGAGGTGTCGACCGCGTAGTCGTAGTGGTCGGCCGACATGCCGTAGTCGGCGGTGAGCTTCTCGGCGAGCCATCGACCGGCCGAGAAGCCGTGGAACCCGAGCCGGTAGCTGTTCTCGGCCGCGGCATAGTCGCTCCCCCACGGGAAGAACGCGGGCTCGAAGTCCTGGGTGAAGTAGAAGCGCTTCGCCGTGCCCTCGTAGCGGTGGGCCGCAAACGTCGTCTCCCAGTCGCAGGCGACGATCGCGTCGTACTCGCCCTCGATTCCGCGCTCGGGATCGTAGACGCGGAACTCGCCCCGGATCTCGGGATACGCGCTCGTCTCGGCCATCATGCGCTTCACGCCGTCGATGCTCACCGCGGGGTACTTCGCCGGCGAATAGAGGAACACGTTCGTGGGGTTGCCGGCCTGTTCGAGGAAGCTCATGAACCGGAACGCGTTCTGGTGACCGCCGCTCGTGCGTCCGGGCGGGGTGATGAGCCACGCGACCCGGTATCCGGATGCCGGTCGAACGAGCTGATGCGCATTGAACCCGTGCGGCTGCGACCAATCGACCGCGACGAGATCGTCGGCGTACACGCTCGACAGCGGCGCGGCCCGGAACACGTTCAAGCGGCCCGCAAGCCACTTCGCCCCGCGCCACGCGGTGGATCCGACGCCGTCGTGGCGCAGGCTCTGCACCGCCGTCGTGAGTCTTCCGGTCATTCGTCCTCCATGTTCGGTCGCCAGTCGCGTACCGCCGCGATCACGCGCTCGACGTGCGCTTCGGTCATCCCGGCCCAGAGCGGCAGCCGCACGAGCCGGCGCGAGAAGTCTTCACTGCGATCGAGTGGCCGCAGCACCCGCCCGTACCGTCGGCCGGCCGCGCTCGAGTCGAGCGGCACGTAGTGGAACGTGGCGACGATGCCGCGCGATCGCAGGCTCGCGATCAAGTCGGTCTGATCCTGCCATGCGGGCAGCAGCAGGTAGAACAGGTGCGCCGCATGGATGCCTCCGGGCGGATCCATGAGCGTCGCGCCGACGTGGGCGGCCCACTCGGCGAGCTCGACCGCATACCTGTTCCAGACGGAGTGCCGTGCGGCCTGGATCTCGTGGAACACATCGAGCTGCGCGTCGAGCACCGCCGCGTTCAGCTCGCTCGGCAGGTAGCTCGAGCCCCAGTCGACCCAGCTGTACTTGTCGACGGCGCCACGAAGGAACTGCGACCGGTTGGTGCCCTTCTCGCGCATGATCTCCGCGCGAGCCACGTGACGATCGTCATTGATGATGAGCGCGCCGCCCTCGCCCGAGTGCACGTTCTTCGTGTCGTGGAAGCTCTGCACCCCGAGGTCTCCGAGACGGCCGAGCACGCCGTACTCCGTGCGCACGCCGAGACCGTGGGCGTTGTCCTCGATGACGGCGAGATCGGACTCGGCGGCGATGCCCGTGATCGCGAGCATGTCGGCGGGTGTGCCGCCGTAGTGCATGACCGAGATCGCGCGAGTCCTCGACGTCACCGCCTCGGCCACCTGCTGGGCGTCGATGTTGCCGGTCGCCTGGTCGATGTCGACGAAGACGATGCCCGCTCCGGTCATCGCCACCGCGGTCGCCGCCGACGAGAACGTGAAGCTCGGCATGATGACCTCGTCGCCCTCGCGCAGCTCGAGCAGCCGACTCGCCATCTCGAGCGCGTGGGTGCCCGAGGTCGTGAGCAGCACCTCGCCACCGTCGACGATTGCACGGAGCTTCGCGCTCGCCGCCCTGGTGAACGGCCCGTCTCCGTGCGCGTGGTCCGACCCGAGGACCGCCGAGATGCGTTCGAACGATTCCGGCGCGAGGAAGGGTCGGGAGAATGGGATGAGCTCCACCTGCGCCCCCACCCGTCCCCCTCGAATCCGGCCGGTGATCACCGGCGACTTTGCGAAGTCTAACCGAGCGGATCCACCTTCCCGCGCCGCTTCGCCGCCGAGTCGGAGCGCCGATCCCCAAGCTTCGGAGGACCGAGCCCAGCTGTGGACTCGACCCCGAAGCTTCCAGCCAATCCGGCTAGGGTTAGCACGCATCCGATGCACGACCGTCCGCGAAAGGAAGCAGAGTGACGACCACCCTCCGCGTCATCGTCGACCAGATCGTCGCACCGGTGCCCGGAGCATTAGGCCGTTACACGCTCGATCTCGCGCGCGCGATCGTGGCGGCGACGCCGCGGCACTGCGACGTCGAGGCGATCGTGTCCTCGTCACTCCCCGACGACTACGACCGCGTGCTGCGAGGGGTGCCGGGTCTCAGCGGCCTGTACAAGACCACGCTCGCACGGCGAGAACTCGCGGCCGCGTGGCAGCTCGGCATCACGACGTCGCCGGGCGGCGGGATGATCCATGGCACGAGCCTGTTCGCACCGCTCCGCAAGCACGACCGCTCCGTCGACGCCAACCAGGTCGTCGTGACGGTGCACGACCTGCTCGCGTGGACGCATCCGGAGGCCCTCACCTCGGCCTCGGTGGCATGGCAGAAGGGCATGATGAAGCGCGCCCGGAAGCACGCCGACGCGATCGTGGTTCCGACGCATGCCCTCGCCGGCTCGGCTCGCGGAGGTCGCCGACTTCGGCGACCGCGTGCGTGTGATCGGCACGGCACCGCGGTCGGGCCTCGTCGTCGGCGCCGATGCCGACGAGCGCGCGGCGCGGCTCGGGCTGCCTCGCGAGTACCTCGCAGTGCCCGGCACCCTCGAGCCACGCAAGGGCCTCGTCGACGTGCTCAGCGCACTCGGCCGGCGGGGCGTTCCCGAGATCCCCATCGTGGTGCTCGGACCCGATACCTGGGGCGACCAGCACGTGGCCACGGTCGCAGACGAGAATGGGGTGGATGCCTCGCGCATCCGCCATCTCGACGACCTCGACGCATCCGACCTCGCCGTCGTCATCGACCGCGCGCTCGCGTTCGTCGCGCCGAGCCATGACGAGGGATCCGGAACTCAGCTGATCGAGGCGTTCAGCCTGGGCACGCCGGTCATCCATTCGGATGCCCCGGCATACCTCGAGGTGTCAGCCGGCGCCGGATTCGCGGTGCCCGTCGGCGTCGGCGACGGGTACGCCGATCGCCTCGCGGCCGCGATCACCTCGGTGGTGTCCGACCGAACCCTCGCCGACCGCCTTGCCGTCGCAGGAAGCGACCGCAGTCGCGCCTTCAGCTGGCGCGACGCCGGCGAGCGCGTCTGGCAGCTCCACTCCGAACTCTGAGTCGCCGAGCGAATCACCCCGCCGCCGGCTCCTCCGTCGGCGGGAACACCGCCTGCTGCACGAGCTGGTGGATGTAGGCGTAGTCGGGCTCGTCGGGATCCACGCCGTTGGCGGGCACGAGCTCGAGGTCGGTGATCGGCAGTTCCTTCGTCTTGCCTGCGAGGTCCACGAAGTAGCCGAGGCTCCCCTGGGGAATGTCGGTCTTCACGACCTGCGAGCCCGCCGCAGCGATCTCCTGGAACTTCGAGAGCACGTTGCCCGGGTTGAACTGGGCGAGCACCGCCTCCTGGATCTGCCGCTGGCGGGCCATCCGGTCGTAGTCGCTCGTGCCGTGCCGGGAGCGGGCGTACCACAGCGCGTGGTAGCCGTCGAGGTGCTGCTCGCCGGCCGGAATCCACTCTGCGACGGTCGTGAACGTCTCGTCGGCGTGGATCGGCACGTCTTCGGGCACCGTCACGGTGACGCCGCCGAGCGCGTCGACGAGCTGCTGGAAGCCCGCCATGTCGATGAGCACGTAGTACTGGATCGGCAGGCCCGTGATGCCTTCGGCGGCATCCCGCATCGCCTCGATGCCGGGCTCGCTGCCCTGCGACACGGCATCGGGGTACATCTCGGGGCTCTTGAGCTCGACCTCGGTGTAGATGGAGTTCAGCATGCAGACATCGACGTCGCAGCCGTTCACGCCGTACCCCTCGGGGTAGACCGGCGCCAGCGGCGAGTCGGCGCTGAAGGGCGCGTCGGCCATGTTGCGAGGCAGGCCGATCGTGACGGCCGCGCCCGTCTCGGCATCCACGCTCACCACCGAGATGCTGTCGGGGCGAAGGCCGTCGCGGTCGGGTCCGGCATCCCCGCCGAGCAGCAGGAAGTTGTACTTGCCGTCGATCGGCGGCTCGCTGGGCCCGGCGATGAACACCGACGAGAGGAACCCGCTCGCGGTCGTGGCGACGTACGCGCCGTACGCGGCCGAGCCGGAGAGGGCGACGAGCACGATGGTCGTGAGCCCGGCGATCCACCCCCGAGCGCTCGGCGCGGTCTTCACGATGCGCACGAGCCGGAGCGTGTTGCCCGTGAGCACCACCCAGACCACCGCGTAGAACACGAGCACCGCGGCGACGATCCAGAGGGTCCATGACATCGAGAACACCGTGAGCAGCGCGGGCCGCCAGAACAGCCACATGACGAGCGCGACGATCGCGAGCAACCAGAGCGTGAGCGTCGCGCCGAGCCCGAAGCGTCCGAGGCGACGATTCCCGGCGAGCACCTGCGGCGACCCGGGAATGAGGAAGTTCAGCACGACGAGCCACCACGCGCGACGGGTCATGACCGTGCGCGAGGCGACGTCCGGGTACCGGATGGGGCTTGCGGCGAGAGTCATCGGATCTGCTTGAGCCGTTCGTTCTTCTCCTCGACGAGGGCGGCGAGGGCGGCGGCGTAGTCGGCGAGCGCCGTCGTGAGGTCGGGGTCGGATGTCGCGAGGATCTTCACGGCGATGAGCCCGGCGTTCTTCGCGCCGCCGATCGAGACGGTCGCGACGGGGACGCCGGCGGGCATCTGCACGATCGACAGCAGCGAATCGAGGCCGTCGAGCGTCGAGAGCGGCACGGGCACGCCGACGACGGGCAGCGTCGTGACCGAGGCGAGCATGCCGGGCAGGTGCGCCGCTCCCCCGGCTCCCGCGATGATGACCTTGAGTCCGCGGGCGGCGGCCTGCTTGCCGTAGGCGATCATCTTCTCGGGCGTACGGTGCGCCGAGACGACCTCGACCTCGTGTGCGACCCCGAACTCATCGAGCAGAGCGGATGCCTCGCGCATCACGTTCCAGTCGGAGTCGGATCCCATCACGACGCCGACGAGCGGGGTGGTGTTCGTCTCAGTCACCTGATCGAGTGTAGGGGCGAGGGCTGTGAGGAGCCCGGAGGGCACGCCCCGCTCCCTGAGCCTGTCGAAGGGAGCCGCCGAGTCGCTTCGACAGCTCAGCGAACGGCGTGGAGCCGGCGTCAGTCCTGGAACACCGCCGCGGCCGACCGCGCCTCGTACACGACGTCGTCGAGGTCGTCGCCGATGGCGGTGACGTGCCCGACCTTGCGGCCGGGCCGAGGTGTCTTGCCGTAGTTGTGGATCTTCACGGTCGGATGCTCCGCAAGGGCTTCCGCATAGCGGTCGGTGAGGGTGCCCTCCTGGGGGCCGCCCAGCACGTTCACCATGACCGCCCACTCCTCGTGGCTGCCGGTGCCGCCGAGCGGGAGGTCGAGCACCGCGCGGAGGTGCTGCTCGAACTGCCCGGTGGTCGAGCCATCCATCGACCAGTGGCCGCTGTTGTGCGGTCGCATCGCGAGTTCGTTCACGAGGACGCGGTCGTCGATCGTCTCGAAGAGCTCGACGGCGAGCACGCCGGTGACCCCGAGCCCCTCGGCGATCCGGATCGCGACGTCGGCCGCGACATCCGCGAGCCTGCCGACCGACCGCGGTGCCGGCGCGATCACCTCGCTGCAGATGCCGCCGACCTGCACGGTCTCGACGACGGGCCACGCCACGACTTCGCCCGAGGGACGGCGGGCCACGAGTTGCGCGAGTTCGCGGCTGAAGTCGACGAGCTCCTCGACGAGCAGCGCGCCGGGACGGCCGTCTTCGGCGATCGTGGCGAACCACTCGGCGACCTCGGCGGCGGCACGCACGACGCGCACACCCTTGCCGTCGTAGCCGCCGCGGGGCGTCTTCACGACGGCGGTGCCGCCGTGGTCGGCGATGAAGTCGTCGAGGTCGGCGGTCGACTCCACGCGCGCCCAGTCGGGCACGGGAAGCCCCAGCTCCGAGAGCCGCTGCCGCATGAGCAGCTTGTCTTGCGCGAACCGCAGGGCGTCGGGGCCCGGATGCACCGGCACGCCCGCGTCGACGAGGGCGTGCAGCACATCCTGCGGCACGTGCTCGTGGTCGAAGGTGATGACGTCGACCTCGCGCGCGAACGCGAGCACGGTCGCGACATCCGTGTAGTCGCCGATCCGATCGGCTGCGAGTGCGGCGGACATGCCGGGAGCTTCGGCGAGCACCCGGAGATCGACTCCGAGCTCGATCGCCGCGGGAATCATCATCCGGGCGAGCTGCCCGCCGCCGATCACACCCACACGCACCCGCTGCACTCCTCGCCGTCGTCTGGTCGGCGCTGTCAAGCCGAGCGCCCTGTTCAGTCTAGGCCGGGCTCCACGGCATAAGATGTGGCGGTGTCCAATCGCCTGACGAGTGCGCTCGAGCGTCTCTGGGACGGGTTCCTCGCCTATGCCGTGAAATTCGGCATCGTCGGCCTCATCGGGCTGGTCATCGACATCGCGCTCTTCAACCTGCTGCGCCTCGGCGTGTTCGGCGAGGGACATTGGGCGCAGTCCGCGATCGGCGCCAAGACCATCTCCACGAGCGTCGCGATCGTGTTCAACTGGCTCGGCAACCGCTACTGGACGTTCCGCAAGCACCGTCGGCGCAACTACGTGCGCGAGTTCGTCGAGTACGTGATCGTCTCGCTCGGCGGCATGGCCATCGCGCTCGGATGCCTCTGGGTGAGCCATTACTGGCTGGGCTACACGAGCCTCCTCGCCGACAACATCTCGACGAATGTCGTCGGCCTCGCGCTCGGGACCGCGTTCCGCTTCCTGCTCTACCGCTACTGGGTGTTCGGACACAACCGCCCCGACGGGCTCTCGAACCTCGAGAAGGTGGAGGAGGCACAACGCACCATCTTCGAGGAACCCGTGGGACCCGAGGGCCTCAAGGAACCGACGGGCCAGGAGCCGACGGCGGCGGAGCCGGCGCGGCCCGCGGCCCCCGCGGAGCTGCCGCGCGGGGAGCCGACCACCCCATCGGTGCCTGGCGAGCACCCGTAGGGCGGCTCCGGCTACACCATGACGTCCGCCGTCGGCTGGAACCACGGCGGGTACACCGCCACGCGGATCCGCATGCCGGCCGCGCCGAGCGCCGCCCGGACCCGGTCGCGCATGGGGTCGTTCGCGACGGCGATCAGGGCGACGCGATCGAGCGGAAGGCATTCGCGCACGAGGAGCTCCGCGGCGTCGAGGCCTGCGGCGTCGTCGTCGCGGTGCAGGCGCTGCAGCGCGCGCTGTGCGTCGGGCCACGCGGATGCCGCGCGCGCGGCGCCGACCGCGGCATCCGCGTCGCTCACGACGATGGTCGCGGGCTCGTCGGTCTCTCCGAGGGCGCTCGCGACGGAGCTCACGAAGATCACGAACTCGGCGGGCTGGCGCAGCTCGGCACCGTCGGCGAGCCGCGGGTCGGGCGTCGCCGTGCGTACGGCGTTCCAGACGTGGGCATCGGTGGTCAGCAGGAAGGGCACGTAATCGGCGACGACCGCGTCAGTGCCCGAGATGGATGCACTCCGCCGGAACTGCCGCGCGTCAGGTGCCGAGACGTCGACCACCGGGGTCGCGCCGGCGGAATCGGCGAGGAGGGCGCCGACGTCGAGGATCGGGGCGAGGTTGTCGAAGTGCGTGACGTGGTAGATGCGCATGGCCTTCACGTCGATCTTCGGGGCGCCGACGGCGATGGTCGGGCGAGATGCGCCCGGAACGCGTGCCGGCGGTCGACCGCGGGACGTCGTTGCTCGACCCGCACCGCGCGCCGCTGGAGCGGCAGCGGGTGCGGGCGTGAATTCCTTCGGCGGGAAGCAGATGGCGCAGAGGCCGTCATCGAAACCGTGGATGCATTCGTCGGCCAAAAGGCCCCCTTCATCGGCGCGGCTCGTGCTCGGGGGCGCACGAGACCACCTTTCAACGTTACGTCCTCAGACTGGACGCCGCGACACAGATTGCTCAGCGACCGCCCCACACGATGGTGTCGCCGTCGGTGGACTGCTCGGCGCGCCGACGCTCGGCGATCACGGTGTGCGCCTGCTCCATGAGCTCCTGCAGCGCCGCCTGCACGAGCTGCGGCTTCGGCACGTCCGTGATCACCACGGGTTGCTCGTGACCCGTGTTGATGCGCAGGTCGCCCGAGCCGAACACGCCTTGCGCCCAGGTTCGCCGTACCGTGACGTCATAGCCCCGACTGTGCAGCAGCTCCTGGCGGATGCGCACGAAGACGCCGCTGCGCAGGATGATGCGACGGGTCGTGATGGTCGTGCGTCTGGTCAGCCAGGCGAGGAACGGCAGGAAGGTGCCGAGCAGCACGACGAGTGCTGCGGCGCCGACGATGACGAGATCCTGCCACATCTCCGGCGCGACACCGACGCCGTAGGTCGTCGCGGCGGCTGCAGCGATGAGCAGCGCCGCCGGCAGGATCAACCTCCGAGCGTGGCGTCGCAGCCGTGCGACGACGCGCTCGGCCGGCATCGCGGGCGGCACGGCCGGCTCGGGTGTCGCAGCGGGCCTCATATGCCCATTAATACCGCAGGTGGGTCACGTCTCCAGCGGCGACAGCCTGCGGCTCGCCGTTCTCACGGTTTCTGACGACGAGGCGGCCGTCACGATCGAGTCGCTCGGCGAGTCCGATGAGCTCGCGATCGCCCGGAAGCTCGACGCGCACCTCGGAGCCGAGGGTGCCGCACACGGCGCTCACCCGGTCGGCGATGCCGCTCGCCGCGGCATCCGCTCCCGACGCGGCGAACGCCTGGAACATCGTGAGGAAGCCCGAGAGGTAGTTCGCGAGCACGGCGTCGGCGTCGGGCCGCGTGCCGGTGACGAGGAGCAGCGAGGTCGAGTTGAGCGTGGGCAGGTCGTGTTCGTCGAGGGTCAGGTTGAGTCCGGCGCCCACGACGACCGCGGTGCCCGAGCCCGTCGAGGCGGTCCCTGAGCCTGTCGAAGGGGGCAGGAGCTCCGAGAGGATGCCGCACACCTTGTAGCCCGAGATCAGCACGTCGTTCGGCCACTTGAGCTCGACCTCGACCCCGCCTGACGTGTCGCTGCGCGGGTCGCGCTCGCTGAGCTTGTCGCGCTCGCTGAGCTTGTCGAAGCGAGCGGATGCCCCGGGCGTGCTCCCTTCGACGGGCTCAGGGAGCAGCTGCGGCTCAGGGAGCAGCTGCGGCTCGACCGCCCGGCGAACCGCCTCGGTCATCGCAGCACCGGCGATGAGCGGGATCCACCCGTAGGCGTCGGGCGGGAACGGCGCACCGCCCGGGAGTTCGGGCCGGAGGAGCATCGAGATCGCGAGCGTCTTGCCGGTCGGCGCGAGCCAGACGCGCCCGAGCCGGCCTCGGCCGTGGGTCTGGTCGTCGGTGACGATCACGCTGCCGTGCGGCCACGCCGCTGCGTCGGCGCCCGTCGCGGCCTCGCGCAGTTCGTCGTTCGTGGACCCCGCCGAGACGAGGAACTCGAAGCGCGGCACCGCCTCACGGCTCAGTTCCCACTCCACCCGGCACCTCCGATTGCTCGTGTCGAGTTCAGGCTAGTGTCCGCGACCCGACTGGGCATGGCGATTGCTACCAGCACCGGACACGGATTTGTAGGAAACCGTCAACGAATTCGGCCGGATGCTCGCCGGTAGAGTGAACGGCGTGACCGAAGCACCTGACGGCCCCGACCTCTCCACGACCGCCGGCAAGCTTGCCGACCTCAAACTGCGCTATCACGAAGCCGTGACCGCGTCGGGCGAGGCGGCCATCGAGAAACAGCACGCCAAGGGCAAGATGACCGCCCGCGAGCGCATCGCCGAGCTCCTCGACCCCGGCTCCTTCGTCGAGCTCGACGAGTTCGTGCGTCACCGCACCCACGCGTTCGGCATGGAGGCCAAGCGCCCCTACGGTGATGCCGTCGTCACCGGCATCGGCACGATCCACGGCCGGCAGGTCGCGGTCTACTCCCAGGACTTCACGATCTTCGGCGGCTCGCTCGGCGAGGTCGCGGGCGAGAAGATCATCAAGGTCATGGAGCTCGCCCTGAAGACCGGCGTGCCGATCATCGGCATCCTCGACTCGGGTGGCGCCCGCATCCAGGAGGGCGTGGTGGCGCTCGGCAAGTACGGCGAGATCTTCCGCCGCAACACCCAGGCCTCCGGCGTGATCCCGCAGATCTCGATCATCTGCGGCCCCGCCGCCGGCGGTGCGGTCTACTCCCCCGCCCTCACCGACTTCGTCATCATGGTCGACAAGACGAGCCAGATGTTCGTGACCGGTCCCGACGTCATCAAGACCGTCACGGGCGAAGACGTCGGCATGGAGGAGCTCGGCGGTGCACTCACGCACAACACGATCTCCGGCGTCGCGCATTACCTCGCGAGCGACGAGTCCGATGCACTCGACTACGCCCGCACGCTGATCTCGTTCCTTCCCGACAACAACATGTCGGATGCCCCCGTCTACGACGCCGAGGCCGAACTCGAGATCACCGACGCAGACCGCCGGCTGAACACCGTCATTCCCGACTCGCCGAACCAGCCCTACGACATGCACTCGGTCATCGAGGGGATCGTCGACCACGCCGACTTCCTCGAGGTGCAGCCGTTGTTCGCGCCGAACATCGTCGTCGGCTTCGCCCGCGTCGAGGGCCGCTCCGTCGGCATCATCGCGAACCAGCCGAGCCAGATGGCCGGAACCTTGAACATCGCCGCGGGCGAGAAGGCCTCGCGCTTCGTGCGATTCTGCGACGCGTTCTCGATTCCGATCCTCACGCTCGTCGACGTGCCGGGCTACCTGCCGGGCACCGACCAGGAGTGGACCGGCGTCATCCGTCGCGGTGCGAAGCTCCTCTACGCCTATGCCGAGGCGACGGTGCCGCTCGTGACCGTGATCACGCGCAAGGCCTACGGCGGCGCCTACATCGTCATGGGTTCCAAGCAGCTCGGCGCCGACATCAACCTCGCGTGGCCGACCGCGGAGATCGCGGTCATGGGCGGCCAGGGCGCGGTGAACATCCTCTATCGAGGCGAGATCAAGCGCGCCGAAGAGGCGGGCGAAGATGTCGCGGCGGTGCGCACGAAGCTCGCGAACGAGTACACCTACAACGTCGCATCCCCGTTCCTCGCGGCCGAACGCGGCGAACTCGACGGTGTCATCGAGCCCGCGGCCACCCGGGTATCGGTCGTGAAGGCCCTGCGTGCCCTTCGCACGAAGCGTGCGAGCCTGCCGCCGAAGAAGCACGGGAACATTCCCCTCTAGGAGACGACATGGCCGAGATCAGCACCGCACCCGGCGACGGCGACGTCGGCGCGTCCGCGTTCCGAATCGTCTCTCGCAACGTCAGCGCGGAGGAGGCGGCGGCCGTGACGGCGGTGCTGCTCTCCGCGCTCGAGGAGGAGGCATCGGCGGCGGCATCCGCGGCCGAACTCGGACGCGACCCCTGGGTGCGAAGCGCCCGCGCCCTTCGCGCGCCCATCGATGTCGGCCCCGGAAGCTGGCGACGCTCAGCTCGCTGACCTCGTCGAGGGGGACAACCGTGTCCCCCGAAATGCTGACTGTTCGAATCTGGTGGGGTGCGACACTATTGACCTGCAGGCTCCTCAGGAGTCGCCACAGTCATCGGTCGGGTAACCGGTGACCGTTGGGGGCGAGCCAGGGCGATATTCGGGTTGTCGCCGTGGCTCGGGCTTGATGGGGGGTCGATCTCAGATCGGCCCCCCACCTTCATGTCCGGGCGCGTTCGGCGAGCGGATGCCCCGCCCGGGCGCTCAGAGTTTCGCGTGGGATCTCGAGCCACAGCTCGACCTCGACGTCCTCGGTGTCGTCCCCGCCGATCGCGGGATCGATCAGGCCGACGACCGTGACGGCGACCGGTGACCCCTCCGCCGCCGTCCGAGCGATGATCCGGTCTGCGCGCGAGCCCGCGACGGCCTCGGCCAGCTGCGAGAGCACCCGGTCACGCGTGGCCTCGTCGAGGTCGTCGATGCCGCCCTCGTCGAGGAGGGTGACGATGATGCCGCGTTCCCGGGCGCGCTGCACCTCGGTGCGCACGACGTCGGTGAGGAGCATCCGGCCACGGATCTCGTCGCGGATGGCGGCTTCGAGCGTTCGGCACTCGCTGCGCTGGAGTTCGGTGAGTTCGCCGTTGCGGTCGGCGATGCGACGGAGCATCGGCGCAGCGACCCGGTTCGTCTGCGCGAGGCGCATGCGCCCCTCGAAGAGATGCGCGTCCTGGGCGGCCTGCCACGCGGCGGCCTCCCGCTCGGCCTGCGCATAACGACGGGTCTCGCGCGCCGCGCTTGCGAGCGCACTCGTGAGCATGTGTGCGATGCCGACCCACACGATGCTGCCGATCACCCCGAGGCTGCCGAGAGCGAGGGGCCCGGCCCAGATGACCGTCTGCACGGCGAGCGCGATCACGCCGAGCCATGCCGCCGTCAGCTGTCGCCTGGCCGCGGCGATGGTCATCAGGGTGCCGACGGCGGCCACGTACCAGGTGGCGTAGTCGTTCTCGCCTTGGGGATCGAGCTGGCTCGTCACGAGCAGCGGCAGGACGATGCACACCGCGAGGTCGAATGCCGCGAGCCAGTCGGGCATGCGGATGCGCTTCGCCGGCCAGAGGCTCAGCGCGGTCGCGACCGAGTACAGCACGAGCGCCGCGATCGCCGGCCATGGCGAGCGCGGCACGCCGAGCGAGTACACGCCGAGCACGACATGGTAGGCCGAGAACAGCGCGCCGAGCACGAGCAGCAGCCAACGCGGGACGGTGATCATCCGCTGTCCTCCCGTGCCGACCGGCCACCCGACGGTGACGGTGGTGCCGTGCCCGATGCGGGACGAGATGTCGGCGGTGCCGCCTGCGTTCGCCATGCGCTCCTCGATCGAGACGCGAAGGCCGAGGCGTTCGGCCGGAATTCGGTCGGGGTCGAACCCGATGCCGTTGTCCGCGATCTCGATGACGCAGCCACCCGCGCGCACCCCGCGGATGCGAAGCTCCCGTCGCGCCCGGCGGCCGGCTTCGTCGGCGTGCTGGAGGCTGTTCACCATCGCCTGCACCGTTGCGGTGTAGAGCGCCTCGACCGCCTCGACCGGCAGCTCTACACCTCCGGCGTTGACGACACGCACGGTGAACGGCGTGCTGAACGTGGTGAGCGCGGCGCGCAAGCGACGCACGAGGACCGGCAGTCCAACGCGATCGAGCGCGCGAGGGCCGCTCGCGCCGGCCTCGTCGAGCCGGGTGACCGCGTCACGGGCCATCCGGGCGGCGAGCGCCCGCTCCTCGGGCGTGACCGCAGCGGCGGCCGAGAGCAGCGTCGTGAGCACACTGTCGTGCACGAGCGCGTCGATCTTCACCCGCTCGCTCTCGGTGGCGTGCTGGCGCGCAGCGACGTCGTAGCGCTGCAGCGCCGCCTCCTGCGCCGAGTCGACGGCCTCGGCGGCCTGTCGCAGCATCGTGACGATCGCGAGCACCACGACGCCGAGCACGACCGCGTACATCGCGTTGAGCACCGCGAGGAGGGGTCCGACTTCGCCTCCGGCAGGCAGCAGGCGGATGACGCCGTACACCGCGGGGATGACGACCGTGTACGTCGCCGCCCACACCGGCTGCAGGGCGACGACCGCCGCGGTCGTCGCGACGGTGCAGAGGTAGTAGAGCCACGGCGTGCTCCCCTCGAGCGCGACCGGGTCGGCGACGAGCAGGGGCCAGGCGAGAAGCGCCGCGGCGTAGAGCCCGGCGAAGGCGAGGCACGCGGCGCGCACCGCGACCTTCGTGACGGTCGCCACGGCGAGCGCGACGATCGATCCGTACAGCACGGCCATGAGGGCGGCGCCCGCGCCCTGGACGAGAGCCGCAGACTGCCCGAGGGCGACCGGTATCGTCTGCGCCCCGAACACGAGCCCGAACAGGCCCAGCGCCCGCGCGGCGATCGTCTCGACCTGCGCCCGGGTGACAGTGGCGCGCCGCGGAGCGAGGCGCGCTACCCGCCAGTCAGCGCCGGGCATCCCCGCCCTCGGTGTCGAGGCCGGGCAGGATCCCGTCCTCGACCGCGCGGCGCAGCAGGTCGACCTTGGTGGGCGCGGGGCGTCCGACCTCGACGTACTTCGCCCGGATCCGGTCGAGGTACTCGCGCGCGGTCGAGTGCGCGATGCCGAGTTGCATCGCCACGAGCTTCAGCGGCAACCCCGAGGCGTAGAGGTGCAGGACATCGCGCTCCCGGCGGCCGAGTTGCGCCTTCGCGAAGTCGCGGTCGGCCTCGATCGCGCTCGCCCATTCGACGTTGTTGAGCACGTCGCCTCGCGCGACGGTGGCGATCGCGGCGATCACCGCCGCCATGGGCGAGGCCTTGGGGATGACGCCTGCGGCTCCCGCCGCGAGGGATTCCCGCACGGCCGCGACGCGGTCGGCGATGCTGTGCACGAGCACCGCGCTGCCGGTCGCGAGCACCGCGCGCACGTTCTCGGTCACCGAGGAGCCGTCTCCGAGCGAGAGGTCGAGCACGACGACGTCGCAGCGGTGCCCCGCGAGTGCATCGAGCAGTTCGGGCACGTCGGCGGTGGCGGCCACGACCTCGTACCCTGCGTCTCTGCATGCGGCCCGGAGCCCGAGTCGCACGGCCTCGTGATCGTCGACGATCGCGACCGTGGCCGCGGCATCCGCCCGTCGAGCCGTTGCACCGGTCACCGCGACCCCCTCCGTGTAATCACACGATAGCGCGCAAGCGCGCGATGGCCTCGACATGGTGGGTGTTCGGGAACATGTCGAAAGCACGGAGGGCATCGAGCTCGTACCCGCGCTCACGGAGCAGCCCGACGTCGCGGGCGAGCGCGACCGGGTCGCATGCCACGTAGATGATCTGTCGCGGGCGGAGTTCGGCCAGCCGATCGACGACGGCGCGGCCGGCCCCCGCACGCGGCGGGTCGAGCACGATCGTCGCGTCCCGGAGCCTCGCCCGCTGCACGCCGTCCGCACTGGCGGCGCCCGCGGCGAGCTCGTCGAGGTAGCGGTCGACTCTGGCGGTCACGGCCCGCGCACCGACCCAGTCGGCGAGATTCGCGCCCGCGTGCTCGGTCGCTCGAGCGTCGGCCTCGACGGTCGTGATGCGCACGGTGTCTCCGAAGCGGTCGCCGACCGCCGCGGCCAGGAGGCCGACGCCGCCGTAGAGGTCGTGGTTCGCGGCACGCGGGTCGAACAGGTCGCCGTCGATGAGCTCCTGCACGCCGCGCGTGAGCGTCGCCGCTGCGCCGCGGTGCACCTGCCAGAATCCGTCGCGGTCGAGGCGGAAGCGGCGGTCGCCGACGCGCTCCTCGATGGTCGGGCGCGGGCCCCGCGGCATCCGCTCGCCCTCGACGACCACGACGGCGGCCTCGCCCGTGCTCGGTGCGATGAGGTCGACCGCGTGCGCGCCCGGGAATCGTTCGCCGAGCGGCGCGAGCGCTCCGAGTTCGCGGACGGCGAGCGGCACGGATGCCACGGGCACCACGGTGTGGCTTCGCGAGGCGTACGGGCCGACCGTGCCGTCGCCGGCGACATGCAGCCGCACGCGGGTGCGCCATCCGGTGCCGTCCTCACCAGAGACGCCGGGGGCGAGCGCCGGATCGACCGGTTCGACGGTGATCTCCCACTCGACGCCGCCCATGCGTGAAAGGGCGTCGCGCAGCACCTCGGCCTTGAGCTCCCGCTGCCGCTCGAGGCGGATGTGCCCGAACTCCGCGCCGCCGGCCCGGCGCTCGGGGGCGCGATCGACGGATGCCTCGGCCCAGACGTGCTCGCGTCGGTCGGGCGATGCGCCCAGCACCTCGACGGTCTCGGCCCGCCAGTACCGCTCGCGCCCCTGGTCGATGACCCGGGCGGCGACCCGCTCGCCGGGGATCGCATCGGCGACGAAGACGACCCTGCCCTCGTGGTGGGCGACGAACACGCCGCCGTGCGCGACGCGTTCGACGTCGAGCTCGAGCACGGGACCGTCGGTCGCGGGCGGCTTCGGGGCGGGGCGGCGCCGTCCGGCGCCCTTGCGTGCGGCAGGACGTCGCGAACGACGGGATTCAGCCATGCATCGAGCATTCCACAGCGCCGACCCGGCGCCGACCCGGCAGGATGGTGGGATGCGCCTCTACCTCGCCTCGACGTCGCCCGCCCGGCTCCAGACGCTCCGTGCGGCCGGCATCGAGCCCGTCGCCGTGCCGCCGGGCGTCGACGAGGACGCCGTGGTCGCGGCATGGGAGGCGGCATCCGGCCGATCGCTCGAAGCACGCGAGATGGTGCAACTGCTCGCGCGGGCGAAGGCGGAGGCGATCGTCGGCGCCACGCCGGGCGGCGAGCCGATCGACGGGCTCATCCTGGGCGGCGACTCGGCCTTCCTCACGACGGCGGACTGATCCACGGCAAGCCGCATCGGCCCGAAGTCGCGAAGCAGCGATGGCTCGCCCAGAACGGCGGCGAGGGGCAGCTCTGGTCGGGCCACTGGCTCATCGACCACCGCGGCGGGCAGCCGCGCGGCGCGGTCGGGCGAGCGGATGTCGCGACGGTGCGTTTCGCGCAGCTCGACGAGGCGGAGATCGACGCGTACATCGCCACCGGCGAGCCGCTGCAGGTCGCCGGCGCCTTCACGATCGACAGCCTCGGCGGTCCGTTCATCCGCTCGGTCGAAGGCGACCCGTCGACCGTCGTCGGTCTCTCCCTGTCGACGCTCCGAGAGCTGGTGCGCGAACTCGGCGTGGCCTGGCCGTCGCTCTGGAATCGGGTGGTGCCCTGAGCCTCGACAGGTCTCCCTCGACAGGCTCACGAGCGGTTGTAGACGCCCGCAAGGGTTGCTCGCCTTTTTTGTGGAACCAACCCAAAGGACGGCCCGACCGGGCCAATAGGCTGGGGGATTATGCCGCGCATCACCAAGGTCCTCATCGCCAACCGTGGAGAGATCGCCGTTCGCGTGATCCGCGCCGCCCGTGACGCCGGCCTCGGCTCGGTCGCCGTCTACGCCGATCAGGACCGCGACGCGCGCCACGTGAAGCTCGCCGACGAGGCATATGCCCTCGACGGCACGACGAGCGCCGAGACCTACCTCGTGATCGACAAGATCCTCTCGGTGGCACGCCGGTCGGGCGCCGACGCCGTGCACCCCGGTTACGGCTTCCTCGCCGAGAACCCCGACTTCGCCCGTGCCGTGATCGCTGCCGGACTCGTGTGGATCGGCCCGTCGCCCGAGGCGATCGAACGCCTCGGCGACAAGGTCTCCGCTCGGCACGTCGCCGAGAAGGTCGGCGCGCCGCTCGCCCCCGGCACCCTGAACCCGGTGGCGGATGCCTCGGAGGTGCTCGACTTCGTCGACGTGCACGGCCTCCCCGTGGCCATCAAGGCCGCCTTCGGCGGTGGCGGCCGCGGGCTCAAGGTCGCCCGCACCCGCGAAGAGGTGCCCGAGCTCTTCGACTCGGCCACCCGCGAGGCCGTCGCGGCGTTCGGCCGCGGAGAGTGCTTCGTCGAGAAGTACCTCGACAAGCCGCGCCACGTCGAGACCCAGTGCCTCGCCGACCAGCATGGCAACGTCGTCGTCGTCTCGACGCGCGACTGCTCGCTGCAGCGTCGCCACCAGAAGCTCGTGGAGGAGGCGCCCGCGCCCTTCCTCACCGAGTCGCAGATCGAGCAGCTGTACGAGTCGTCGAAGGCGATCCTCCGCGAGGTCGGCTACGTCGGTGCCGGTACCTGCGAGTTCCTCATCGGACAAGACGGGACCGTCTCCTTCCTCGAGGTGAACACGCGACTCCAGGTCGAGCACCCGGTGTCCGAGGAGGTCACCGGCATCGACCTCGTGCGCGAGCAGTTCCGCCTCGCCGAGGGCGGCGCGCTCGACTATCCCGATCCCGTCGCGAACGGGCATTCGATCGAGTTCCGCATCAACGGCGAAGACCCGGGCCGTGGCTTCCTCCCCTCCCCCGGACCCGTGCACGTGCTGCGCTTCCCGGGCGGCCCGGGCGTGCGCGTCGACTCCGGAGTGACCACCGGCGACGAGATCTCCGGCGCGTTCGACTCGCTCCTCGCGAAGCTCATCGTCACCGGCTCGAGCCGCAAGGACGCACTCGAGCGCGCACGCCGCGCCCTCGACGAGTTCGAGGTCGCAGGGCTCCCCACCGTGCTGCCGTTCCACCGCGACATCGTGAACAACCCGGCATTCGCGCCCGAGGGTGACGAGCCGTTCTCGGTCTACACCCGCTGGATCGAGACCGAGTACGACAACCGCATCGAGCCCTGGTCGGGCGAGATCGTCGAGCCGAACGGGCCCGACGCGCGCACGAGCGTCGTCGTGGAGGTCGCGGGCCGCCGTGTCGAGGTGACGCTGCCGAAGCGACTCGCCGGCGGGGCATCCGCCGCACATGCCGCGGGGTCGGCGCCGCGCCGCCGGACCGCCGCGCACTCGGTCGACACCGCCACCGGCGACGCCGTGAAGGCACCGATGCAGGCGACCGTCGTGAAGGTGGCCGTCTCGGAGGGCGACAAGGTCGTGAAGGGCGACCTCGTGCTCGTGCTCGAGGCGATGAAGATGGAGCAGCCGATCGTCGCCCACAAGGACGGCGTCATCGGCCTCGTGAACGCCGAGGCGGGCGCGACCGTCTCGAGCGGCCACCTGCTGCTCGCGATCAACGACGCCTGACCCGAGCGTGCGCCCCCACCTTCGTCGATTCCGACCGCAGCGGGTTCGCGGAATGGGTATGCCAGTTCCGCCTCAGTGGCGAGGCGCATTCAGTGATGAGGGTGACGGCATGCCGCGCGAAACCACGGGCCAATCGCGGCCGACTCGGCCGCGCCCGGAATCGCGTATGCCAGTTCCGCCTCAGCGCGAGTCGGCGTCCGGCTGGGCAGACGTGACCTTGCGCTCGCTGCGCGCCGTGACGCGATTCAACGACGCCGGACCCGAACTCGGCATCCACGTTCGAGAATCCAACCGCAGCGCGCTCGCGGAACGCGTGACAGTCCGCCCAGTGGGACGCGGTCTCAGTGATGAGGGGGAACTGGCATACCGAAATCGCAACAACCCGTCGCGGCGCGGAAGCGCGGGCGGGTCGGCCGGCGGGCTCAGCGCACGACGTGCATCGCCCGCGCGGCATCCGTCAGCGATCCGCTGAGCGACGGGTAGACCGGGAACGCGTCGGAGAACTGGTCGACGGTGAGCCGGTGCTCCACGGCGAGCGCGAGCGGGAAGATGAGCTCCGACGCGTTCGGCGCGACGATGACGCCCCCGATGATCGCGCCCGACCCGCTCGACGCGAAGAGCTTCACGAAGCCGTCTTGAATGCCCATCATCTTCGCGCGCGGGTTCGTCACGAGCGGCAGCTTGTAGACGACGCCGGGCACCACTCCCTCCTCGATCTCCTTCTCGGTCCAACCCACCGTGGCGATCTCGGGCTGCGTGAAGATGTTCGAGGTCATGTTGCGGTTCTCGGGCGGGTTCACGACATCGCCCATCGCGTGGAAGACGGCAGTGCGGCCCTGCATCGACGCGACGGATGCGAGCGGCAGGAACGTCGTGCAGTCGCCGGCCGCGTAGATGTTCGGCATCGAGGTGCGGGCAACCCGGTTCACGCGGATGTGCCCGCTCTCCGAGAGTTGCACGCCGGCCTCCTCCAAGCCGATGTCGGCCGTGTTCGGCACCGAACCGACCGCCATGAGGCAGTGGCTGCCACGCACCTCGCGGCCGTCGGTGAGCGTCGCCACCACGCCGTCGCCGTCGCGCACGACCGACGCGGCGCGGGACTTGTTCAGGACCTCCATGCCGTTGCGCTTGAAGACCTTCTCGATGACGGATGCCGCGTCGGCGTCTTCGCCCGGCAGCACCTGGTCGCGGCTCGAGATGAGCGTGACCTTCGAGCCGAGAGCGCGATACGCCGAAGCGAACTCGGCGCCGGTGACGCCTGAGCCCACGACGATGAGGTGCTCGGGGATCTGCTTCAGGTCGTAGAGCTGCGTCCACGTGAGGATCAGCTCGCCGTCTGGCACTGCGGTCGGGAGCACCCGCGGGGATGCACCGACCGAGAGCACGAGCGTATCGGCTTCGATGCGGTCGAAATCCGTGCCGCCCTTGGAGGTCGAGACGATGATGGCGTTCGGTCCATCGAGGCGCCCCTGGCCCTGCACGAGGTGCACCCCTGCGGTGATGAGATTCGTGCGCATGTCGTCGGACTGCTGCGCAGCCAGGCCGAGGAGTCGCTTGTTGACGGCGACGAGATTGATGGCGACGTCGGGCTTCATGGCCTTGTCGGCCTGGCCCTTCGCGTAGAACTGCACGCCGAGGCCGGCGGCCTCCTTGACGGCGTTCGACGCCTCGGCGGTCGCGATGAGCGACTTCGACGGCACGACATCGGTGAGCACCGCCGAGCCGCCGACGCCCGCGCGCTCGACGAGCGTGACCTCCGCCCCGAGGAGCGCGCCGGCGAGGGCCGCCTCGTATCCGCCTGGTCCTCCACCGAGGACGGCGATCCGTTGTGTGCGCTCGAACTCGTAGGTCATGCTCACATTCTGTCGTGCGCGGGAAAGGCCAGCAAACGGGCAGGGCCGCGCCGCGGCATCCGCGTGCTCATTAGAGTGGTGGGATGTACCAGGCCAACCCCCTCGACGACCCCACCGCCGACCCGTTCGACGTCGCCGCTCACGCGGCCCTGCGCATCGCGGAACTCACCGGCGTCGAACGCCACGACATCGCCCTCACGCTCGGCAGCGGTTGGGGTCGCGCGGCCGAGCTCATGGGAGAGACGACCCACACGATCGCGGCGACCGAGGTGCCCGGGTTCTCGAAGCCCGCACTCGAGGGCCACGTCGGCACGCTGCGTTCGGTGCTCCTGCCGAGCGGCAAGCGGGCGCTCGTCATCGGTGCGCGCACGCACTACTACGAGGGCCATGGCGTGCGTCGGGTCGTGCATTCCGTGCGCACCGCGGCGGCCGCCGGAGCGGTCACGATGATCCTCACGAACGGCGCCGGCGGCATCAAGGAGCACTGGACCCCCGGCACCCCGGTGCTCATCAGCGATCACATCAACCTCACGGCCGCTTCGCCGCTCGAGGGGGCGACGTTCGTCGACCTGACCGACCTGTACTCGCGGCGCCTCCGCGACCTCGCACGCTCGATCGCACCCGAGCTCGACGAGGGCGTCTACTGCCAGTTCCGCGGCCCGCACTACGAGACGCCGGCCGAGGTGCAGATGGCGAAGCGGATCGGCGGCGACATCGTCGGCATGTCCACCGCTCTCGAGGCGATCGCGGCCCGGCAGTCCGGCATGGAGGTGCTCGGGATGTCCCTCATCACCAACCTCGCGGCCGGCATCCAGACGACACCGCTCAGCCACCTGGAGGTCATCGAGGCCGGCCGTGATGCGGAGCCGGTGATCAGCGCGCTGCTCGCGAAGATCGTGGACGCGCTCTAGGAGGACGACGGATGCCACAGCAGACCGACCCCCAAGACGCAGAGCTCGTCGCCCTCGCCGAGGCGTGGATCCGCCAAGACCCCGACCCCGAGACGCGCACCGAGCTCGCCGGCCTCGTCGAGGCCTCACGCAGCGGCGACGCCGCGGCATCCGCCGAACTCGCCGACCGGTTCCAAGCGCGGCTCGAGTTCGGCACGGCAGGGCTCCGCGGCAAGATCGCCGCCGGGCCGAACCGCATGAATCGCGTGCTCGTCGCGCAGGCCGCAGCCGGTCTGGCAGCCTACCTCGTCGAGCGCGCGGCGCCAGGCACGACCCCGTCGGTCGTGATCGGCTACGACGGGCGCAAGAACTCCGACGTGTTCGCGCACGACTCGGCCGAGGTCATGGCGGGCGCCGGCGTGCGCGCGATCCTGCTGCCCCGGCTCCTGCCCACGCCGGTGTTGGCGTTCGCCGTGCGGCACCTCGATACGTCGGCGGGTGTCATGGTGACGGCGTCGCACAACCCGCCGACCGACAACGGCTACAAGGTCTACCTCGGCGACGACGATCATGGCTCGCAGATCGTGGCACCCGCCGACGCCGAGATCGCTGCGCACATCCTCCGCGTCGCCTCGTCGACGACCGTGCCCGAGCTCCCGCGCGGCGCATTCGAGACGGCACCTGATTCGGTCGTCGACGAGTACGTGCGGCAGACCGCGCTCGTGGTAGACAGGCCGACCGCGCAGCCGCGAGTCGTGTACACGGCGATGCACGGCGTCGGCTGGGAGACCATGTCGCGCGTGCTCGACGCCGCCGGCTTCGCCCAGCCGACCCTCGTCGAAGCGCAGATCGCCCCCGACCCGAACTTCCCGACGGTCGCCTTCCCGAACCCTGAAGAGCCGGGCGCGATGGACCTCAGCTTCGCGCGTGCCCGCGAGGTCGACGCGGAGCTCATCGTCGCGAACGACCCCGATGCCGACCGCCTCGCCATCGCGATCCCCGACACCTCGACGGACGATGGGTATCGACGCCTCACCGGCAACGAGGTCGGGCTGATCCTCGGCTGGCGGGCCGCCCGTCGTGCCGCGGCTCTCAGCGGCGACTCCGGCCCGAACGGCACGCTCGCGTGCTCGATCGTCTCCTCCCCCGGGCTCGAGACGATCGCGCGCGCCTACGACCTCGACTTCGAGGCGACGCTCACCGGGTTCAAGTGGATCTCGCGTGCGACCGGATTGATCTTCGGTTTCGAGGAGGCGCTCGGCTACCTCGTGAACCCCGACACGGTGCGCGACAAGGACGGCATCTCGGCGGGCATCGCATTCCTCTCGCTGGCCGCCGAACTGCAGGCCGACGGACGCACGGTCGCCGATCACCTCGACGAGTTCATCGAGCGATTCGGATGCCACGCCTCGACGCAGATCTCGATCCGAGTCACCGAACTCGCCCGCATCGGCGAGATCATGGCCCGGCTCCGAGCAGAACCGCCCGAGTCGGTCGGCGGCGTCAGGGTCGAGCGCATCGATGACCTGCGCGACGGATTCGGCGACCTTCCGCCGTCCGACGTGCTCCGCATCGTGCTCGAGGGCGACGCTCGCGTGATGGTGCGCCCGAGCGGCACGGAGCCGAAGCTCAAGGTCTACATCGACGCGGTGTCCGACCAGGGCACGGTCGACGAGCGTCGCGCCGCGGCATCCGCTGCCGTCGCCGCGCTCGAGGCGGGCATGCGCGAGCTGGTCGGCTGAAGAGGGGCGGTGGATCGTTCGCTGAGCTTGTCGAAGCGGCACGCCGCGGCTCCCTTCGACGGGCTCAGGGAGCGGCCCCGTCAGCCGAGCGACGCCTCGAGCTTCACGGCGATCTCTTCGACGTCGAAGTAGTTCGACACCTCGACGACCTCGGCGAAGCTGCGGCCGATCGCCTCGCGTACCGCCGTGCCCAGCTCGGTCGAGGTGAGGATCACCTGGGCGTCGGCTGAGGCGACGGCGACGCCCTGGAGGTCGCTCGCATCGACGTCGGCGCGGAGGCCGAGTCGCGTGAGTGCCCGTTCGGCGTTGACCTTGAGGATGGCGGAGCTGCCGATGCCGACTCCGCAGACAGCGACGATCCTCACGCGTCGACCCCTGAGGGCCGGGCCTCGGCGTCGATGCCGAGGAGGAGCGCGCACCTCGGCCGGCGACTCCGCTCGGGCGATGCGCCCGACGATGCCGACGTCGTTGAACGCGTTCGCGAGCTTCGCGACGGAGGCGACGTGCTCTTCGGCGCTCGACACCGCGAGCGCGATGACGACCCGCACGGGGTCGTTGTGGGGATGCCCGAATGCGACCGGCTCCGCGAGCGTCACGACGGCGAGGCCTTCTCGACGCACGTCGGGGCCCGGGCGGGCGTGCGCGAGGGCGAGTCCGGGCGCGATGACGACGTAGGCACCGAACTCCTCGATCACGGCGATCATGCGGTCGGCGTACTCCGACCTGGTCGCGCCCGAGCGCGTGAGTGCGCGTCCGGCCTCACGTACGGCGGCACGCCAGTCGTCGGCTCGGGCGCCGATGACGACGGCGGTGTCGGGCAGCGGCGGGAGGCTGGTCATGGTCGGGTCCGTTCAGGGGCGGGGACGGTCGCACGTGGCAAGCGGCATCCGTCAGGCTTCGTCAGGCTTCGTCGAAGCCGTCTTGGATCAGCTCGGCGAGCTCTTCGCGATCGTCGAGCGGCAGGAATGCCGACGCGGCGGCATTCAGCTGGAACGTCTCGAAGTCGTCGAGGTCGTAGCCGAACGCGTCGCTGAGGAGAAAAAGCTCCCGGCTGAGCGACGTGCCGCTCTGGAGACGATTGTCGGTGTTCACCGTGACCCGGAAGCCGAGCTGGTAGAGCAGGTCGAAGGGATGGTCGACGAGTTCGTCGCCCCACGGGGCGATCGCGCCGGTCTGCAGGTTCGACGAGGGACTCGTCTCGAGGGCGATCTCGCGGTCGCGCACCCACTGGGCGACCGGGCCGAGCGAGACATACGTGTTCTCGTCGTCCTGCCGCTCGACGATGAGGTCTTCGGCGATGCGCACGCCGTGTCCGAGGCGGAGCGCCCGGCCGTCGATCAAGGCGCTGCGAATGGATTCGAGGCCGTCGCCCTCGCCGGCGTGCACCGTCACCGGAAGGAACTGGCTCGCGAGGAAGTCGAACGCCGTGCGGTGCCGGCTGGGCAGGAATCCCGCCTCGGCACCCGCGATGTCGAAGCCGACGACGCCGCGGTCGCGGTGGCGCACGGCGAGCTCGGCGATCTCGAGACCGCGATCTGCGTGGCGCATCGCGGTGACGAGCTGGCCGGCACGGATGCTCCGGCCCTGGTGCTGCACGTCGTCGATGCCCTGCTCGATGCCCGCCTGCACGGCCTCGACCGCCTCGTCGAGGCTCAGGCCGCGGGTCAGGTGCTGCTCGGGCGCCCAACGGATCTCGCCGTAGATGACGCCGTCGGCTGCCAGGTCTTGCACGAACTCGCGGGCGACGCGGCTGAGACCTGCGCGAGTCTGCATGACCGCGGTCGTGAGGTCGAACGTCTTCAGGTACTCGACGAGCGAACCGGAGTTCGATTGCTCGGTGAACCACGCGCCGAGGGCTTCGGCGTCAGGTGCCGGAACCTCGAGGCCGAGCTCGTCGGCCAGCTCGATGAGCGTTTGCGCGCGGAGGCCACCGTCGAGGTGATCATGCAGCGAGATCTTCGGCAAGGTCTGGATGCTCGCGCCGTCGCCTTCGAGGCGGTACTCCGTCGGAATCGTGTTCACGGGTCTACGATAGCGGCGCGCGACCCATGTCGACCCGCCTAGCGACCGATGCGTTCCGCGATGAGGGGCCCGCCGTCGTCGATGGGATCACCCGCGTCACCGATGCGCCAGGCCCCGGCAACGGCCTCGAGTGCGCGCTCGAAGCGAGCCGGCTCGTCGGCGTGCAGTGTGAACAGCGGCTCGCCGGCGCGCACGGCGTCGCCGGGCTTCGCGTGCAGCTCGATGCCCGCGGCGTGCTGCACGGCGTCCTCCTTGCGAGCGCGACCCGCGCCGAGTCGCCACGCGGCGATGCCGAACGGCAGCGCTTGCTGCGCCACGAGCACCCCGTCGCGGTCGGCTGTCACGACGTGCTGCTCCCGCGCGACCGGAAGGGCTGCGTCGGGGTCGCCTCCCTGGGCACGGATGGCACGACGCCAGGTGTCCATCGCGCGGCCGTCGTCGAGGGCGGCCTCGACATCGACGTCGATTCGGCCCGTGAGCGCGAGCATCTCACGGGCGAGTGCGACCGTGAGCGCACGGACATCCGCCGGCCCGCCGCCCGCGAGCACCTCGACCGACTCGCGCACCTCGTTCGCGTTGCCGATCGTGAGGCCGAGCGGCACATGCATGTTCGTGATCAGGGCTGAGGTCGCGACGCCAGCATCTTCGCCGAGCTCGACCATCGTGCGAGCGAGCTCGCGGGACCGCTCGATGTCGGTGAGGAACGCGCCCGAGCCGAACTTCACGTCGAGCACGAGGGCGCCCGTGCCTTCGGCGATCTTCTTCGACATGATCGACGAGGCGATGAGCGGGATCGCCTCGACGGTGCCGGTGATGTCGCGCAGCGCGTAGAGCTTCTTGTCGGCCGGGGCGAGCCCGGAGCCGGCCGCGCAGATGACGCCGCCGACATCGCGGAGCTGGGCGATCATCTCGTCGTTCGTGAGGTTCGCACGCCAGCCCGGGATCGACTCGAGCTTGTCGAGCGTGCCGCCCGTGTGACCGAGGCCGCGGCCCGACAGCTGCGGAACGGCGACGCCGAACGTCGCGACGAGGGGCATGAGCGGGAGGGTGATCTTGTCGCCGACGCCACCCGTCGAGTGCTTGTCGCTCGTCGGCTTGCCGAGCCCGGAGAAGTCCATGCGCTCGCCCGAGGCGATCATCGCCATCGTCAGGTCGCGGATCTCGCGGCGCGTCATGCCGTTGAGGAAGATCGCCATGGTCATCGCCGACATCTGCTCGTCGGCCACATAGCCGCGGGTGTACGCGTCGATGAGCCAGTCGATCTCGGCGGTCTCGAGCTCGTGACCGTCGCGCTTCGCGCGGATGAGGTCGACGGCGTCGAACGCCTCGACTGGGCTCACGAGTCGGCTCCGCGGAACGCTGCGAGCTGGCGCGGGCCGAATGCGTCGGGCAGCACCTCGTCGATCGTCTTGATGCCCGACACGGTCTCGAGGAGCATCCCCTCGGCGGAGTGCTCGTAGAGGAGCTGGCGGCAGCGGCCGCACGGCATGAGCACGGCCCCATGGCCGTCGACGCACGTGAACGCCACGAGCTTGCCGCCGCCCGACATCGTGAGCGCCGAGACCAGGGAGCACTCGGCGCACAGCGTGACGCCGTACGACGCGTTCTCGACGTTGCATCCGCTCACGATGCGGCCGTCGTCGACGATCGCGGCGGCGCCGACCGGGAACTCCGAGTACGGCGCGTAGGCCTTCGCCATCGCCTCGCGGGCGCGGGCCCGAAGTTCGTTCCAGTCGATCGCATCCGTTGCGGTCATGATGCTCCCCCGTTCAGGATGGGTCGGTTCAGGATGAGTCGACTCGGGATGCTTCGGCGCGGTGTGTCGCGCTCAGGACTTGATGTACGGCTTGCCGTCTGCCGCTGGTGCGCGGGACCTCCCGACGAAGCCGGCGACGGCGAAGATCGTCACGACGTAGGGCAGCATGAGCATGAACTCGCTCGGCACCGGAGATCCGATGACCGAGAGGGTGTTCTGCAGGTTCGACGCGAAGCCGAACAGGAGCGCCGCAAGGGTCGCCTTGATCGGGTCCCACTGGCCGAAGATGACGGCGGCGAGCGCGATGAAGCCCGCACCCGCGGTCATCTCCCGGTTGAATGCGATGCCCGACCCGATCGTGAAGAACGTGCCGCCGAGGCCGGCGATCGCGCCGGCGAGCGCGACGTTCCAGAACCGAGTGCGGTTGACGTTGATGCCGACCGTGTCTGCGGCCTGCGGATGCTCGCCGACCGCGCGGACGCGCAGGCCCCACCGTGTGTGGAAGAGCCCGAAGTACACGAGGGCCACCGCGATGTACATGAGATACACGACGACCGTCTGACGGAACAGCACCGGGCCGATGATCGGGATCTCGCTGAGCACCGGAATCGGAAAGCGATCGAATCGGGGTGGCGTGTTGAGCGCGGCCGCATTCGGTGAGAGCACCTGCGAGAAGAGGAAGCTCGTGAGACCGGTGACGAGCACGTTCAGCACCACGCCGACGATGACCTGGTCGACGAAGTACCTGATCGAGAACACGGCGAGCACCATGCCGACGAGCAGGCCGGCGACCATCGCGGCGATGAGGCCGAGCCACGGTTGGCCGGTCACGGTTGCGACGACTGCGGCGGTGAACGCGCCGGCGAGCAGCTGACCCTCGATCGCGATGTTCACGACGCCGGCCCGCTCACCGATCACGCCGGCGAGGGCGCCGAAGATGAGCGGCACGGCGAGGCTCAGCGAGCCGAACAGGAGGCCGATCATCGGCAGCGACTCTCCGGCACCGGCCCACGTGAGGAAGCCGAACACCGCGAGGATCGCGAAGACCACGACGAGCCAGAGCGGCACGCGGCGCTTCGAGGAGACGAGCCAGGCGGAGTACGCCGTGATCACGGCGAGGAGCACGACGACCGTCCACAGGGCGGGCATCGTCGGCACCGTGAGCTCGGGCAGCTGGATGGCGTCTGTCGGCGATGACAGTCGGTAGGTCGTCTCACCCGGCCGCGGCGCGAACACCGCGAGGGCGAGGGCGAGGAGCGTGAAGATGCCGAAGGCGATCGGCGCCTTCCAGCTGGTCACGACGGTCGTGTCGAGCGACTCGGGCTGGGGCGCGACGCGCTGATGGTCCACGATCTTGCTCACTTCGCCTTCACCTCCTTCGTGTCGGTCTTGCGCGATCGTTTCGGCCTGGCGTTCGGATCAGGCAGCCCGAAGATCGTGCGCACGAGCGGGGGCGCCGCGATGAAGAGCACGATGAGCGACTGCACGACGAGCACGATCTCGATCGGCACGCCCTCGGCCGCCTGCATCGAGAAGCCGCCGGCCTTGAATGCACCGAAGAGGATGCCCGCGGCGAAGGTGCCCCACGGCGTCGAACGGCCGAGCAGGGCAACGGTGATCGCGTCGAAGCCGATGCCCGGCGTCGATGCCCGCCGTGAACCCGGTCGTGACGGTGCCGAGCACCTGGCTGATGCCGGCCAGGCCGAGCAACGCGCCGGAGATGAGCATCGCGTAGACGTACATCCCGTTGACGTTGATGCCGGCGACCCGGGCGGCATTCGGATTGATTCCGACGGCGCGGAACTTGAAGCCGAGGCTCGAGCGGCTGAGGATCCACCAGACCAGGATCGTCGCGACGATCGCGAGGATGAACCCGAGGTGCAGGTTGTACTGCGGCCCGAGGATCGCGGGGAGGATCGCCGTCTCCTTCATCGCCGGGGTCTTCGGGTTCGACGAGCCGGGCGCCTGGAGCAAGCCGGGCGTTCGCAGGAAATACGACACGAGGTAGAACGCGACGAAGTTGAGCATGATCGTCACGATCACCTCGTGCGCGCCGGTGCGCGCCTTCAACAACCCGGCGATGCCCGCCCAGAGCGCGCCGCCCACGAGCCCGCCGATGACGGCGACGAGCAAGTGGATGCCGAACGGCAGATCGAAGCCGAAGCCGATCCAGCCTGCGACGGATGCCGCGATGAGGATCTGGCCGCGGCCGCCGATGTTGAACATGCCGACGCGGAACGCGAGGGCGACGCCGAGGCCACCGGCGATGAGCGGCGTCGCGAACGTGAGCGTCTCGGTGAGCGGCCGGATGGCCGTGACGAAGTTGTCTTGGCGGAAGTTGTAGATCGCGCCCTGGAAGAGCGCAGAGTATGCGCCCGCCACCGACTGCCAGATCGCGAGGAAGGTGTCGCCCGGGCGCGCGAAGAAATAGACGCTCGCCGCTTCTACCCGCTCATCGGTGAACGGCGATCAGGATCGCGCCGACGACGAGGGCCAGCAACACAGCCAGCACCGAGATGATGGCATTGCCCGTCGCGATCTGGTTCAGCATCGTCTGCCACTTCGACGGGGGCGGCACGTCGTCGCGGGCGCCGCGAGCGGGAGCGGCCGGCTCGGGGGCTGCTGCGCCGGGTTCCTCGATCGCGACGTCGGCGTCGAGTTCGTTCGCGCCGAGCGCGTCGCCCCGCGGCTCATTCGGGTCGCTCATGCGACGGCTCCTTCTGCGGGGACTTCTCCGGCCATCATGAGGCCGAGCACATCACGCGACGTGCCGCCGGGCACGATGCCGACGATGCGTCCGCGATACATCACCATGACCCGGTCGGCGAGGGCCTCGACCTCGTCGAGCTCGGTCGAGACGACGACCACCGGCACACCGGCATCGCGGGCTGCCACGATGCGCTTGTGGATGAACTCGATCGAGCCGACGTCGACACCGCGTGTCGGCTGGGCTGCGACGAGGAGCCGCAGATCGCGGCTCAGCTCACGGGCGAGCACCACCTTCTGCTGGTTTCCGCCCGACAGTTGCTGCACGAGCTCGTCGGCCCCCTGCGTGCGGATGTCGAACTCCTTGATCTTGTCGCGTGCGAACTCGGCGAGCACGCCCCGCTGCAGGTTGCCGGCCCGCACGAAGGGCCGACTCTCGCTCCGATCGAGCATGAGGTTCTCGGCGATCGTGAACTCACCGACGAGTCCGTCTTCATTGCGGTCTTCCGGTACGAATCCCACACCGGACTCGAGGATCTTGCGGACGCCGGCGCCCGTGAGCTCGATGCCATCGAGGTTGATCGAGCCGAGCACGCGAGGCTGCAACCCGAGGAGGGCCTCGGTGAGCTCGGTCTGGCCGTTCCCCTGGACGCCGGCGATCGCGAGGATCTCGCCGTGCCGAACGGTGAAGCTCACGTCGTTCACGACGAGCTGGCCGATCGGGTCGACGACCGTGAGCCCTTGCACCACGAGCGCCGGCTCGCCGAGCTTCGGCTCCTCCTTGTGCACGGTCAATTCGACCGCGCGGCCGACCATGAGCGAGGCGAGCTCGGCGTTCGTCGCCGTGGGCGCAGCCTCGCCGACGACCTTGCCCAGCCGGATGACCGTGATGCGGTCGGCGACCTCGCGCACCTCGCGAAGCTTGTGGGTGATGAAGACGATCGAGGTGCCGGTCTCCTTGAGCTGGCGCATGATGCCCATCAGCTCGTCGGTCTCCTGCGGCGTGAGCACCGCGGTCGGCTCGTCGAACACGAGCACCTTCGCGTCGCGGGAGAGGGCCTTGATGATCTCGACCCGCTGCTGCACGCCGACGGGCAGGTCCTCGATGAGGGCATCGGGGTCGACGTGGAAGCCGAACCGCTGGGAGATCTCCTTGACCTTCGCTCGCGCGGTGGCCAGGTCGAGGACGCCGCCGGCCCTCGTGGACTCGTGGCCGAGCATCACGTTCTCGGCCACGGTGAAGACCGGGATGAGCATGAAGTGCTGGTGGACCATGCCGATGCCGGCTGCCATCGCGTCGCCGGGACCGGCGAAGTGCTGCACCTCGTCGTCGAGGAGCACCTCGCCGTCGTCGGCTTGGTAGAAGCCGTAGAGCACGTTCATGAGGGTCGACTTGCCTGCGCCGTTCTCGCCGAGGAGGGCGTGGATCTCTCCAGCCTCCACGGTGAGGTCGATGTGGTCGTTGGCGACCAGGTTGCCGAATCGCTTCGTGATGCCGCGAAGTTCGAGCTTCATGTCCCCGATCCTAGTGAGATGGCCGCATTCGTTGGAGATGCTGCACGGATGTTGCGACCTCGGATTCGAGGCGCTCAGATGTTGCATGCCGCGCGCGGTGGCGAGCGTCAGGCATGCGATCGGGGAGGCCGGCATCGCCGACCTCCCCGATCCGATTCACCTCGCTCTTACGGGGTGAGGTAGGAGGTGACCGGGACGTCGCCCGAGATGATCGCGGCCTTCAGGGTCGTCGAGCTCGCCCTGGAGCTCGGGGGAGACCTGCGACTCGAAGTCGTGGAACGGCGCGAGGCCGACGCCATCGTTCTCGAGGGTGCCGATGAACGGAGTCGGGTCGAACTCGTCATTGCCCGCTGCGAGAACGGCCTCGTGGGTGCCGACGTCGATGCCCTTGAGGATCGAGGTCAGCACGAGGTCTGCCACCGACGGGTCGGTCACGGTGAAGTCGGCGTCGACGCCCATCAGCGCGATCGGGCGACCGGCCGCGCGGATCGCCGCGGCAGCCGACTGGTAGATCGGGCCGCCGACGGGCAGGAGCACGTCGACGTTCTGGTCGATGAGGCCCTGCGCCGCGTTCTGCGCATCGGCGTTCGCGTCGAAGCCGCCGGTGAACACACCGTCCTGGTCGGCCCTGTTCCAGCCGAGGACGGTGACGCCCTTGCCCTTCTGCTCGTTGTAGTAGTCGACGCCCTGCGCGAAACCGTCCATGAAGATCGACACCGTCGGGAAGTTCATGCCGCCGAACGTGCCGACCGTGTTGGTCTTCGTGAAGTCGGCCGCCGCGTAGCCGCCGAGGAACGCCGCCTGCGCGGTGTTGAACAGGATCGGCTTGATGTTCGGGGCGTCGGTCGCGCCGTCGAAGTCGTTGTCGGCCGCATCGTCGATGATGACGTACTCGAGGTCGGGGTTCGCGAGCGCCGACTCGACCGTGGCGGCCGAGAGGGCGAAGCCGACCGTGACGATGAGGTCGCAGCCCTGGTCGACGAGGCTCGTGAGGTTCGGCGCGTAGTCGGTCTCGGACTGCGACTCGACGGTGATCGGCTCGACGCCGAGTTCGTCGGAGGCCTGCGTGATGCCCTCGAAGCCGAGCTGGTTGAACGACTTGTCGTCGAAGCCGCCCGCGTCGGACACCATGCAGGGCTGGAAGTCGAGAGCTTCGCCGGTGGCGGCGCCGGTCTCTTCAGGGGCGGATGCGCACCCGGCGAGCAGTGCGGCTGCGCCGAGAATCGCGAGGCCGCCGAGCGCGGCCTTCTTGGTCGTGACCTTCACTGTGTCCTCCAAAAACTGCACCCCGACCGTCGCGAGGCTCGTGCAGTCACGTTACCGAATGTTGCCGTCGGCGCCACGGCCTGAGGGTCCGCGACCGGCAATGGTTATGAAGACGCGATGTTCTGCTCATATGAGCAGCGTTTCGCGCCCCTCGAACGGGGGGCGGATGTCGCGGCTCAGGGTGCGCTCGGCGAGTCCACGACGATCTCGCCGGCGATGATCGCCTGCCGGAGTCCCTCGATCTCGCCGTCGAGGCCGGGGGTGACGAGCGTCGCGAGGTCGTGGTACGGCGCGATCTCGACACCGCCGTTCTCGAGCGTGCCGACGAACGGCTCGTTCGTGAATGCACCGTCCTGCACGTCGCGGACGATCTCGACCATCGCGTCCTGCGTGTTCTTCAGCACACTCGTGAGCAGCACCGGCCGGAATTCGGGCGGCAGTGAGTCGTAGCCATCACTGTCGACCCAGATCACCGACACTCCCCCGCGCTCGAGCGCGGCCGACGCGGCGCCCTCGCCGACCTGTCCCGCGACCGGGAGGATGACGTCGGCGCCCTGGTCGATGAACCCCTCGCTCAACGCCTTGCCCTTGTTGATGTCCTCGAAGTCGCCGGTGAACGCGCCGTCTTGGGCGGCCTTGTCCCAGCCGAGCACCGTCACCTGGGCGCCGTGCACCTCGTTGTACTTCGCGACGCCGTCGACGAAGCCGTCCATGAACAGCGTGACGGGCGGCTGGTTGCCGCCGCCGAACGTCGCGACCACACCGGTCTTCGACACGCCTGCCGCCAGGTAGCCCGCGAGGTAGGCCGCCTGCGCCGTGTCGAACACGACGGGCTTCACGTTCGGGGCTTCGACGGTCTCGTCGACGATCGCGAAGTCGAGGTCGGGGTTCGACTCGGCCTGATCGAGCGTCGCCTCGGCGAGCTCGAAGCCGACCGTGACGATGAGCTCGCAGCCCGAGTCCACGGCCTGCTGCACGTTGGGGGCGAGGTCGGTCTCGCTCGTCGAGACGATCGCCTCGGCCGGGATGCCGAACTCCTGTTCGGCCTGCTGCAGGCCCTCCCAGCTCGACTGGTTGAACGACCGGTCCTCGAGTCCGCCGGAATTGGTCACCATGCGGACGCAGGCGTCGCTCGTCTCGACGCCGCCACCCGCTTCGGGCGCCGGCGCGCAGGCTGCGAGGGCGACGGATGCCGCGACGAGCGTTGCTCCGGTCCCGATCCATCGACGCAGAGACATCCGAACCCCGCTCTCCCGTGCGCTCAGAGCACGTCGCTCGAGCCGCCGAGCCGGAGGGCGTCGACGACCGCTTTCACCCGTTGCGCATGCTCGCTCGTGGTGACGAGGAGCGCATCAGGTGTGTCCACCACGACGATATCGTGCACGCCGATGAGACTGATGACCCGTTTCGACCGGCTGATGACGATGCCGCTCGAGGCATCGGCGAGCACGCGCGCGTTCTCGCCGAGGATCGCGAGCTCGCCGCTGCGACCGGCGGTGTTGAGCTTGGCCAGCGAGGCGAAGTCACCGACGTCGTCCCACGCGAAGTGCCCGCGGATGACCGCGAGTCGGCCCGCCGCAGCTGCGGGCTCGGCGACCGCGTAGTCGATGGCGATCTTCTCGAGCTTCGGCCAGATGCGGTCGACCGCGGGTCCGCGCGTCGCCGGGTCGTCCCACGCGGCCGCGAGCTCGACGAGTCCGGCGTGCAGTTCGGGCTTGTTGCGGGCGATCTCGGCGAGCAGCTCGTCGGCTCGCGCGATGAACATGCTCGCGTTCCACAGGTGCCGCCCGTCGGCGAGGTAGCGCCTCGCCGTCTCGAGGTCGGGCTTCTCCACGAAGCTCGACACCGCCTCGGCGTGCTCGGCGCCGGCGATGTCGAGCGGCGCGCCGCACTCGATGTAGCCGAACCCCACCGCGGGTTCCGTCGGCGTGATGCCGATGACCGCGATGTACCCGGCTTCGGCCGCCGCGACGGCCTGGGCGACCGCCTGACGGAAGAGGTTTTCGCCCGAGATCACGTGGTCGGCGGCGAACGAGCCGATGATCACGCCGGGCTCGCGTCGCTCGAGGATCGCCGCCGCGAGGCCGATGGCCGCGGTCGAGTCCCGCGGCTCGCTCTCGAGCACGATGTTGGCGTCGCTGAGGCCCGGCAGCTGCGCCTCGACGGCAGCGCGGTGCGCGCGACCGGTGACCACCATGATGCGCTGGTCGCCCGAGAGCGGCGCGAGCCGGTCCCACGTGTCCTTGAGGAGCGTCTGCCCCGAACCGGTGAGGTCGTGCAGGAACTTCGGCGCATCGGCACGCGAGAGCGGCCACAGGCGGGATCCGACGCCGCCGGCGGGGATCACGCTGTAGAAGCGGTCGAGTGGAAGGGAGGAGCCCGGCATGGCTTCGAGAATACCCACCGTCCCCGAGCCCGTCGAAAGTCCTGAGCCTGTCGAAGGGAACGGCTCCCGCTCGCTTCGACAGGCTCAGCGACCGATATCTCGACATCGAGAGAGTGAGGCGGTCCTGAGCTGAAGCCGCGCTGAACGCGGTCTAGACTCGGATCGGGCCGTGTGCCCGTCATGCCCGCACGTTCCGGGCGATTCACACAGCCAGGGAGGTTGTTCATGCCAGAGACCTCGGCAGGAACCCTGACCGCACCCGAGAAGCCCGCGAAACAGAAGCCCGGCGGCACGCTGTATCGCGGCCGCGAGGGCATGTGGTCGTGGGTGCTGCACCGCATCACCGGTGTCGCGATCTTCTTCTTCCTCCTCGTGCACGTCCTCGACACGTCGCTCGTGCGGGTGAGCCCCGAGGCGTACAACACGGTCATCGGCACGTACCAGACGCCGATCCTGGGCCTCGGCGAGGTCGCACTCGTCGGCGCGATCGTCTTCCACGCCTTCAACGGGCTGCGCATCATCCTCGTCGACTTCTGGTCCTGGGCCACGCGCCACCAGAAGGTGCTGTTCTACGTCGTCGTCGCCCTCTGGGTCGTCACGATGCTCGCCTTCGTGCCGCGGCACCTCATGAACGTCTTCAGCCACTAGGGAGCGAGCACATGACGGTCATCGAATCCCCCCGCACCCCCGCTCGCCCCGCCTCGCGCCGTGGACTCAACCTCGAGAAGTGGGGCTGGATCTACATGCGCGCGTCGGGCGTCGTGCTCATCGTGCTGATCTTCGGCCACCTCATCATGAACCTCGTGGTCGGGGACGGCATCAGTGCCATCGACTTCGGCTTCGTCGGCGGCAAGTGGGCCGACCCGTTCTGGCAGTGGTGGGACGTGCTGATGCTCTGGCTCGCCCTCATCCACGGCGCCAACGGCATGCGCACGATCGTGAACGACTACACGAGCCCCGGCACCCTGCAGAAGGTCCTGAAGGGCGCCCTGTTCGCGTCGGCAGCCGTGCTCATCATCCTCGGCACCCTCGTCGTCTTCACCTTCGAGCCGTGCCCCGCGGGTGCGCCGGCCGACCTGCTTCCCTCGTTCTGCGCCGCATAGGAGATTCGTGAATTCCCAGAACGCCGACGCCCCGACGACCGTCGACGGCGTGCACTACCACCAGTTCGACATCGTGATCGTGGGCGCCGGCGGCGCCGGCATGCGGGCGGCCATCGAGGCCGGACCGGGCGCGAAGACCGCGGTCATCTCGAAGCTCTACCCCACCCGTTCGCACACCGGCGCGGCGCAGGGCGGCATGGCCGCGGCGCTCGCGAACGTCGAAGAAGACAGTTGGGAATGGCACACCTTCGACACCGTGAAGGGCGGCGACTACCTCGTCGACCAAGACGCGGCCGAGATCCTCGCGAAAGAGGCCATCGACGCGGTCATCGACCTCGAGAACATGGGCCTGCCGTTCAACCGCACGCCCGAGGGCAAGATCGACCAGCGCCGCTTCGGCGGCCACACGCGTGACCACGGCAAGGCGCCCGTCCGTCGTGCGTGCTACGCCGCCGACCGCACCGGTCACATGATCCTGCAGACGCTGTTCCAGAACTGCGTGCGGCTCGGCATCAACTTCTTCAACGAGTACTACGTGCTCGACCTCGTCATGACCGAGGTCGACGGCGTGCAGCAGCCGTCCGGCGTCGTCGCCTACGACCTCGCCTCGGGCGAACTGCACGTCTTCCAGGCGAAGGCCGTGATCTTCGCCACCGGCGGCTTCGGCAAGATCTACAAGACCACCTCCAACGCGCACACCCTCACCGGCGACGGCGTCGGCATCATCTGGCGCAAGGGCCTGCCGCTCGGAGGACATGGAGTTCTTCCAGTTCCATCCGACCGGCCTCGCCGGTCTCGGCATCCTCCTCACCGAGGGCGCGCGCGGTGAGGGCGCCATCCTCCGCAACGCGAGCGGTGAGCGCTTCATGGAGCGCTACGCGCCGACCATCAAGGACCTCGCACCGCGCGACATCGTCGCGCGCTGCATGGTGCAGGAGGTCGCCGAGGGACGCGGCGCCGGTCCGCACAAGGACTACGTGCTCCTCGACTGCACCCACCTCGGCGCCGAGGTGCTCGAGACGAAGCTGCCCGACATCACCGAGTTCGCGCGCACCTACCTCGGCGTCGACCCCGTGTACGAGCCGGTGCCCGTCATGCCGACCGCGCACTACGCGATGGGCGGCATCCCCACGAACGTCGCCGCCGAGGTGCTCCGCGACAACTCGACCGTGGTTCCGGGCCTGTACGCCGCCGGCGAGTGCGCGTGCGTGTCGGTGCACGGCTCCAACCGCCTCGGCACGAACTCGCTCCTCGACATCAACGTCTTCGGCAAGCGCGCCGGCCGCAACGCGGTCGAGTACGTGAAGACGGTCGACTTCACGCCGCTGCCCGACGACCCGGCCGCAGGCATCCGCGATCTCCTGCTCACCCTGCGCGACTCGAACGGCACCGAGCGCATCGCCGCGATCCGCAAGGAACTGCAGGACGAGATGGACAAGAACGCGCAGGTGTTCCGCACCGACGAGTCGCTCGAGCACGTCACGAAGGTCATCGCCGGCCTCCGCGACCGGTACCGGAACATCGCCGTGCAAGACAAGGGCAAGCGCTTCAACACCGACCTCCTCGAGGCGGTCGAGCTGGGCTTCCTCCTCGACCTCGCCGAGGTCGTCGTCTTCTCCGCGCGCAACCGCAAGGAGAGCCGGGGCGGCCACATGCGCGACGACTTCCCGAAGCGCGACGACGAGAACTACATGCAGCACACGATGGCGTACCTCTCGGGCGACGCGCACTCCTCCGATGCCGCAGACCACATCCGGCTCGACTGGAAACCGGTCACGGTGACCCGCTACCAGCCGATGGAAAGGAAGTACTGACGTGTCCACCGCCATGATCGAGGCCCAGACGACCGATACCGCGGATGCCGCCATCCGGTCGTTCACCGTCACCTTCCTGATCCGCCGCTTCGACCCCGACGTCGACACCGAGCCGCGCTGGCAGGACTTCGACGTCGAGATGTACCCGACCGATCGCGTGCTCGACGCCCTGCACAAGATCAAGTGGGAGCAGGACGGCTCACTCACCTTCCGCCGCTCGTGCGCCCACGGCATCTGCGGCTCCGACGCGATGCGCATCAACGGCCGCAACCGCCTGGCCTGCAAGACGCTCATCAAGGACCTCGACATCTCGAAGCCCATCTACGTGGAGGCCATCAAGGGCCTGCCGCTCGAGAAGGACCTGATCGTCGACATGGAGCCGTTCTTCGCGAGCTACCGCGAGGTGCAGCCGTTCCTCATCCCGGGCTCGAAGCCCGCCGAGGGCAAGGAGCGCGTGCAGTCGGTCGCCGAGCGCGCCCGCTTCGACGACACGACCAAGTGCATCCTCTGCGCCGCGTGCACCTCGTCGTGCCCCGTGTTCTGGACCGACGGGCAGTACTTCGGCCCCGCGGCCATCGTGAACGCGCACCGGTTCATCTTCGATTCGCGCGACGACGCGGCATCCGTGCGCCTCGACATCCTGAACGACAAGGAGGGCGTGTGGCGTTGCCGCACGACCTTCAACTGCACCGACGCGTGCCCCCGCGGCATCGAGGTGACCAAGGCGATCGCCGAAGTCAAGCAGGCCGTCATGCGCGGCAAGCCGTAGCGGCTGACGAGTGACCGATGGGGGCCGGTGCGGGTACACCGGCCCTCATCGTTCCCGGCGAGGCGTTCCCCCTGCCCCCGCCGGAATCCCCTCCGACTTGGGAGGGGACGAGCACATGGCCCGTGTTGTCGAGCCGTTGTGTCACATCGGTCACGAAATCTTCCGAGCTTTGTGCTGCACTGCGAGTCAAGCAGAGCGCTCGCGGACACGGAAGGGTGCCGCTGACACCAGTCCGGGGGACGCGGGTGGGGGACGCCGGGCGGCAGAGCGGCCTGGCAGAGCGGCTGTCGGGGTCTGCAGCTGAACTGATCCCAGGTGGTCTCCCACCCGTCGCTAGGGTTGAGGCGTGAGCGAGCACACCTCCGCCGCCGACCGCGGACGCGGCCGGGATGCTGCGCGCGATCACGATGAGCCGTCGGCCGGCGTCCCGGTTGAAGGCCACGACCACTCGCCCACTGCGAAGGAGCGATTCGAGGAGGTCAGCCAGCCGATCCGCGACCGTCTCGAGCAGCCCATCGGCAGGGTCAGCACGATCACGAAGAAGACGATGGAGCTCTTCCCAGTGCGGGTGTGGCGGCAGTTCCTGAGCCGGAACGGCTTCATCCTCTCCGCGGGCATGAGCTACCAGGCGCTCTTCGCGATCTTCGCGGCCGTCTACGTCGTGTTCGCGGTGGCCGGCATCTGGCTGACCAGCAACCCGGCGAGGCTCGCCGCCTTCTCGACGCTCCTCAACACCTACGCGCCCGGGTTCATCGGCTCGGAGGGCGTCATCTCCACCGACGATCTCACCGAGATCGCGACGACCAGCACGAGCCTCTTCGGCTGGACCGGCGCGGTCGCTCTCGCCGGCCTCATCTGGACGGCGATCGGATGGATCACCTACGCGCGCATCGCCGTGCGCAGCATCTTCGGATTGCCGAAGGACACGAGGGCGTACCTCCTGTTGAAGGCCCGCGACTTCCTCGCAGGCCTGGCGTTCGGCACCGTCCTCCTGATCGCCTCCGCGATCTCGGTCGCCACGACCTCCTTCCTGGGCTGGGTGTTCGGACTGCTCGGAATCCCGACTTCGACCGCATGGTCGGGCCTCTTCGGGGGCGGCGCGCTCATCCTCGTCTTCGTCATCGACACGCTCGCGCTCGCCGTCATGTTCCGCTTCCTCTCGGGCGCGGCGATGCCGTGGCGGCGCATGTGGATCGGCTCGCTCCTCGGCTCCGCCGCTCTCTCGGTGCTGCAGATCCTCGGCAGTTTCCTGATCACGGGTGCCAGCAGCAATCCACTCCTCGCCACGTTCGCGGTGATCATCGGTCTTCTGCTCTGGTTCCGGCTCGCGAGCATCATCATCCTCGTCGCGGCGAGCTGGATCGCCGTGGAGGCGTTCGACGCACACGACACGCTCCGCAAGGTCACGCCCGAGCAGCTCGCGGCCGAGGAGCGCGAACGCGAGGAGCGCGCCCTCGTCACGGCCGCGGAGGTGCGAGTGCGGGCGGCGCGCGATGATCTCGCCGCAGCCAGCTGGGTCGGGCGGTTCGCGGCGAGACGACGGCTTTCGCGGGCAGAGCTGGAGCTCGCAGAACTGAAAGGCTCGGCCGACTCCTCGTCGACGCCGACCGACGTCGGGGGCCTCCCGTAGGATCGGAGGCATGCCCCCCGCGAAACCCCTCCGTGTCGCCAGCGTCAACGTCAACGGAGTGCGTGCCGCGTTCCGCAAGGGCATGGGCGAATGGCTCGGCGGGCGCGACGTCGACATCCTCGCCATGCAGGAGGTGCGCGCGTCGGCCGAAGACCTGCAGGACCTCCTCGGTGAGGAGTGGGACATCCTGCACGACCCCGCCACCGCCAAGGGGCGCGCCGGCGTCGCCATCGCGAGCCGCAACCGTGCGAGCATCCACCGGGTCGAGCTCGGGGCCGCCGACTTCGACAGCGCCGGGCGCTGGCTCGAGGCCGACTACGAGGTCGGCGACCGCGTGGTCACGGTCGTCTCCGCCTACGTGCACTCAGGCGTGGCCGACACCCCCAAGCAGGTCGAGAAGTACCGGTTCCTCGATGCGATGGAGCATCGTATGCCGCACCTCGCCGAGCACAGCGAGCTCGCACTCATCGTCGGCGACTTGAACGTCGGCCACCGCACGCTCGACATCAAGAACTGGAAGGGCAATGTGAAGCGCGCCGGGTTCCTGCCCGACGAACGCGCCTACTTCGACCGCTTCCTCGGTGCCGAGGCAGACGAGGGCTACAACGCCGGCGCCGGCCTCGGCTGGGTCGACGTCGGTCGCCGCGCGGCCGGTGAGGTGCCCGGCCCCTACACCTGGTGGTCCCAGCGGGGCAAGGCGTTCGACACCGACACCGGATGGCGCATCGACTACCACCTCGCCACGGCGGCCCTGGCCGACACGGTGGTCTCCTACGCGATCGACCGTGCCGACGCGTGGGACGCCCGATGGTCCGACCACGCCCCCGTCGTCGTGGACTACGCCATCTGACCTGCGCCGGGCTCGACCCGCGCTCATGAACCCAAGGACCAACCGCACATGAACTCCCCCCGACCGGTCGTCTTCTCCGGCATGCAGCCGTCGAGCGACTCCCTGCACCTCGGCAACTACCTCGGCGCCCTGGTGAACTGGGTCGCGCTGCAAGACGAGGCAGACCCCATCTACTGCGTCGTCGACCTGCACGCGATCACCGTCGCCCAAGACCCGAAGGCGCTGCACGAGAGCACCCGCCGAACCGCGGCGCAGTACCTCGCCGCCGGCGTCGACGTCGAGCGCGCGACGCTCTTCGTGCAGTCGCACGTACCGGCGCACAGCGAGCTCGCCTGGGTGCTCGGCACGATCACCGCGTTCGGTGAAGCGAGCCGGATGACCCAGTTCAAGGACAAATCGGCCAAGCAGGGCACCGAGGCGACCACGGTCGGCCTGTTCACCTACCCGGTGCTGATGGCCGCCGACATCCTGCTCTACGGCACCCAGCTCGTGCCCGTCGGCGACGACCAGCGACAGCACCTCGAACTCACGCGCGACCTCGCGATCCGATTCAACTCGCGGTTCGGCGAGACGTTCGTCGTACCCGAGGCGCTCATCCCGAAGGAGTCGGCCCGCATCTACGACCTGCAGGAGCCGAACGCCAAGATGTCGAAGTCCGCGGCATCCGAGGCCGGTCTCGTGAGGCTCCTCGACGACCCGGCGGTCACGGCGAAGAAGTTCCGCAGCGCGGTCACCGACACCGGGCGCGAGGTGCGCTACGACCCGAGGCAGAAGCCCGGCATCTCCAACCTGCTCGACATCTTCGCCGCCACCACCGGGCGCACGATCGCCGAGATCGAGGTCGAGTACGAAGGCCGCGGCTACGGCGACTTCAAGAAAGACGTCGCCGAGGCGGTCGCCGATCGCCTGACGCCGATCCGCACCCGCACGCTCGAGCTCCTCGAAGACCCGGCCGAGCTCGACCGCCTCCTCGCGATCGGCGCTGAGCGGGCGAGCGAGCGAGCCGAGCGGATGCTCCGCACGGTCTACGACCGTGTCGGCTTCGTCAGACGGGCTGACACGCGCCCGCGATGACGTCGGCAGCGCAGGCCCGGCCGGTCGTGCTGTTCGACCTCGACGACACGCTCATGGCACATCGCGAGGCCGTCGCCACTGGCATCGTGCGCCATATGCGATCACGCGCATACCTCGGCGACGAAGCAGAGGCCGCACGCCGATGGCACGAGCTCGAGGAAGAGCACTACCTCGCCTACCTGGGCGGCGAGCTCACCTTCGAGGGGCAGCGACAGGCCAGGGCGGCCGCGTTCGCGCGGGAGTTCGGTGAGGAGCTCGACGCCCTCGGCGCAAGCCGGTGGTTCGCGGAGTACTTCGAGCGGTACCGCGATTCGTGGGCGTTGCACGACGACGTCGTGCCGGCGCTCGACGCCATCGCGGCGGCACTTCCCGGTGTCGGCTTCGGCATCATCACGAACGGCGAGCTCGAGTTCCAGACCGCCAAGATCGCGCGGCTCGCGCTCGACGGGCGCGTCGAGCACGTGATCGCGTCGGGCGCCGTCGGTGTCACGAAGCCCGACACGGCGATCTTCCGGGTCGCCCTCGATCGCTTCCGCGAGACGGCTCCCGTCTCTGCCGCGGCGTACGTCGGCGATCGCCTGCACACCGATGCCGTCGGCGCGGCGAAAGCAGGGCTCGTCGGCGTCTGGGTGAACCGGCGCGGCGAGACCCCGTCCGACGACGACGCGGCCGCGGCGCGCGCGGCCGGCGTGCAGGAGATCCGCGGGCTCCGAGAGCTGCCAGCACTGCTCGCGGCGCGCTGGACGTCCTGAGCCCCGCGCCGTCACGACGACCCGAGCACCGCATCCGACCACCGAACGTGAGAACGGGTCGGACGCACCCCCATGCGTCCGACCCGTCCTCCCACCGTACCTGAGCGAGGCTCATGCCACGTCATCTGCGACCTCGCGCGTCATCTGCGACCTCGCGCGTCGGGACCTTCGATGACGGGAATAGTCCGTGCGCTCTCGCGTTGACCTAGAATCGACATGAGAAACGTGCTCCGGGGTCGGTGTAAGTCCGAACCGGCGGTGATAGTCCGCGAGCCGCGAGTGCGAGGCCGAGAGGTCTCGAGCGAGTGGTTGAACCGGTGGAAATCCGGTACCGACGGTGAAAGTCCGGATGGGAGGCGGCACGTGTCGGCTGCAGCGTGCGCAGTCGACGGCAAAGGTGATCGACATCGTGACATCGCCCAACATCCCCCGGAGCCCAGAAGACGGGACCACGGATGAAGACGGGCGAACACATGATGGCGGATGCCGCCGTCATGCGCCGCGCGCTCGACCTCGCCACTCGCGGCCCCGCCCGCGGTGAGAACCCGCGCGTCGGCTGCGTCATCCTCACGTCGCACGGCGAGGTGCTCGCCGAAGGCTGGCATCGTGGCGCCGGCACTGCGCATGCCGAGGTCGACGCTCTCTCGAAGCTCGCGGCAGGCGCCGCAGAGGGCGCCACGGCGGTCGTCACGCTCGAACCCTGCAACCACACGGGGCGCACCGGGCCGTGCGCCGTCGCGCTCATCGACGCCGGAATCGCAGCGCGTCGTCTACGCCGTCGGCGACCCCGGCGACCATTCGGCGGGCGGCGCCGAACGACTCCGTGCAGCGGGAGTCGAGGTCACCGCCGGCGTGCTCGCCGAAGAGGTCGGCGCGTTCCTCGACGATTGGCTGTTCGCGGCCCGGTATCGCCGGCCGCGGGTGATCGTGAAGTGGGCGTCGAGCCTCGACGGACGAGCCGCGGCCGCCGACGGCACCAGCCAGTGGATCACCGGGGCCGGAGGCACGCGCCGACGTGCACCGCCGCCGCTCCGCGGCCGAGGCGATCGCAGTCGGCACCGGCACCGTCCTCGCCGACGACCCGGCGCTCACCGCGCGCGACCCCGGCGGACAGTTCTTCGACGCGCAGCCCGTTCCGGTCGTCTTCGGGCGACGTGCGGTGCCATCCGACGCGGCGGTCACGCGGCATCCGCACGCCCCGATGTTCTTCGAGGGCATCGAGCTCACCGCCGACCTCGCAGAACTGCAGCACCGCGGCATCCGCTCGCTCTTCGTCGAGGGCGGTCCCACACTCGCGAGCGCGTTCATCGCGGCCGGGCTCGTCGACGAACTGCTCGTGTACCTCGCGCCGACGCTTCTCGGCGGCCCGCGGCTCGCCCTCGGCGAGCTCGGAGTGGCGACCATCGAGGGCGCGCTCCGCTACGACTTCGCCGTCATCGAACGGCTCGGCGACGACCTGCTGCTCGTCGCCCACCCCGAACACACGGAAGGGAACTGACATGTTCACCGGAATCATCGAGGAGCGCGGCACGATCACGCGCATCGAGCGGGCGGGCGACGCCGCACGGCTCACCGTGCGCGGGCCGATCGCCGTCGAGGGCGCGAAACACGGCGATTCGATCGCCGTCTCGGGCGTGTGCCTGACCGTCGTCCACTTCGACGACGAGTCGTTCACCGCCGACGTGATGGCGCAGACACTCGCGACGTCGACGCTCGACGGCGCCCCGATCGGCCTCGCCGTCAACCTCGAGCGCGCCGCACGCGTCGGCGACCGCATCGGCGGGCACATCGTGCAGGGCCACATCGACGGCACCGCCGAGGTGCTCGAGATCCGGCCGGGCGACGCGTGGCGCGTCATCCGCTTCTCGCTCGATTCGGCGCACGCGCCGCTCGTCGTCGACAAGGGCTCGATCGCGGTCGACGGCGTGTCGCTCACCGTGAGCGCGGTCGGCGACGAGCCCGAGGGTTCCTGGTTCGAGGTCTCGCTCATCCCCGAGACCCTCACGGCGACGACGCTCGGCGATCGCGAGGTCGGCGACGTGGTGAACATCGAGACCGACATCCTCGCGAGGCAGATCGAGCGGATGCTCCGCTTCGACACGCATCGCTCGCTGCCGTCGTCGCTCGCCGCCCCGTCTCGCTGACTCACTGGTCGGCGCCGACGCCGAGGTGAGTGCCGCATGAGTCTCGCCACTATCCCCGAAGTGCTCGACGCGCTCCGCGCCGGCAAGCCCGTCATCGTCGCCGACGACGAGGCCCGTGAGAACGAGGGCGACGCGATCATGGCCGCCGAGTTCGCGACGCAGGAGTGGATCGCGTGGATGGTGCGCAACACCAGCGGGTTCCTCTGCGCGCCGATGCCGAACGCCGTGGCCGACCGCCTCGAGCTGCCGCTCATGACCGAGCGCAACGAAGACGAGCGCAGCACGGCCTACACGATCTCGGTCGACGCCGCCGATCGGCACTCCACCGGCATCTCCGCCGCCGAGCGAGCGCACACGCTGCGAGTGCTCGCCGATCCGTCATCGACACCCGAGCGGCTCATCCGGCCGGGCACATCATCCCGCTCCGCGCCGTCGACGGCGGCGTGCGGGAGCGCGGCGGGCACACCGAGGCGGCCGTCGACCTCTTGCAGCTCGCAGGGCTCTCCCCCGTCGGCGTCATCGCCGAGATCGTGAGCGACGACGGCGAGATGATGCGCCTGCCCGGGCTCATCGAGCTCGGCGAACGCGAAGGCCTGCTGGTCACGACGGTCGCGGCGCTCATCGACTGGCTCCGCGAGTGGCACGCCGGCGATGACCTCGCAAGCGGCCGTGCCGCGGGCTGTGGTGCCGGAGTCCTCCCCCGTGGCGTTCGAGGTCGAGACGACGCTGCCGACCGAGCGCGGGGTGTTCCGCGTTCGCGCCTATCGCGATCGTGGCACCGGCGCCGACCACGTCGCGATCATCGCCGGCGAACCGGAGGACGACTCCGCAGGCGCGATCGTGCGCGTGCACTCCGAGTGCCTGACCGGCGAGGCGTTCGGGTCGCTCAAGTGCGAGTGCGGCCCGCAGCTCCATGCCGCGCTCGAGACGATCCAGCGTGACGGCGGCGTCGTCGTCTACCTTCGCGGCCACGAGGGACGCGGCATCGGCCTCATCAACAAGCTGCGGGCCTACCGTCTGCAAGAGGACGGCCTCGACACGCTCGACGCGAACCTCGCGCTCGGGCTGCCGATCGATGCCCGCGACTACACCGCCGCGACCGCGATCCTCACCGACCTCGGCATCGATCGCGTGCGCCTGCTCACGAACAACCCCGAGAAGGTGCGCCAGCTCGAGGCATACGGCATCGAGGTCGCCGAGCGGTTGCCGCTCGTCGTCGGCGTGGGCGCGGGCAACACCAGCTACCTCGACACGAAGCGCCGTCGCATGGGCCACGCCATCGACGACCAGCAGCTGACGGATGCCGCGGCTGAGACCCTCCTGGAAGGACACGCCTCATGAGCGGAGCAGGATCCCCCGAGCTCGACGTCGACGGCACCGGCCTTCGCGTCGTGATCGTCGCCGGCAGCTGGCACGACGAGATCACGAACGGTCTCATCGCGGGCGCGACACGCACGCTCGAGGCATCCGGTGCCGACTTCTCACTCGTGCGGGTGCCCGGCAGCTTCGAGTTGCCGGTCGTCGCGAAGGCCGCCCTCGAGGAGGGCGCCGACGCGGTCGTCGCGCTGGGAGTGATCATCCGGGGCGGCACGCCGCATTTCGAATACGTCTCGGCCGCCGCGACCGATGGGCTCACCCGTGTCGCGCTCGACACGGGCAAGCCCGTCGGCTTCGGAGTGCTCACCCTCGACGACGAGCAGCAGGGACTCGACCGCGCCGGGTTGCCCGGCTCGAAGGAGGACAAGGGCCGCGAGGCCGCCGAGGCCGCCATCGCAACGGCGCGAGCGCTCTCGTCCCTGCGCGCCGAGGTGATCTGAGCTACGGCTTCCAGACCATCAGCACGACCACGGCGACCAGGAGCAGCGACACGATGCCGCTGCCCGCGGCGATCGCGGGGTAGCCGGCGCTGCCGCGCTCGCGCGCGGCATCCGACCCTGTGCTCGCGACGGCGCGCTCGCGCGCCGAGTGCCGTGACGGCCTTCCTCATGGCCGGAACGACCACGAACAGGCTGAGCGCGAACGCGATGACGTACAGGATGATCGACCAGAGGATCCACGGCGTCGTGAAGGACAGCCCGAACTCCTCGTCGGCCGTGCCCAGCACGCCGAATCCGAGCACGAACACGATGAGCGACAGCCAACTGAAGATCATCGTGGACTTCGCGAGCACTGACACCTGCGCGCCGTTTCCTGCACGCACCGCCCGCATCGCGGTCATCGGCAGGATCGCCATCGGTCCGATGATGAAGACGGCGGTGACGACGTGCAGAACGTTGAGCAGGATATCCATGCGCTCAGCCTAACGAGGCGGGATCTGCGACTGATCGAACCGTCGGTGCCGTTCGTCGCAACCCCCCTTCTGCGCCCGAGCGGCGTCGCGTACCATGGCCCGCAACAGGGCTGCCGAGTCATCCGCCGGCACTGTCGACGCTCGGCCGCCCGGACGGCGGGACGCGACAGATGAGCATGACGATGGACATGATGAAGGGCGCCATCTCGTCGTCGGAGATGCCGATGGAGGGCATGGATCCGGCGATGATGCAGCTGGTGCAAGAGTGTATGGAAGCCCTCTCCGCGTGCTCCCAGGCGTGCATCATGTGCGCCGATGCGGACGCGGGCGAGGGCATGGCGCGGGCGCCGGGTTCTGCGCGAACTGCGCCGAGGTGTGCGACACCATGATGCACATGATCCTCCGCGTGAACGGCTCGGACATGCAGGTCTTGACGTCGATGACGCAGACGACGATCATCATGTGCCGGGCGACCTCGGCCGAGTGCATGATGCACGCCGACACGAGCGAGCACTGCCGCCTGTGCGCGATCGCGTGCGATCAGGCGGTCACGGCGCTCGAGAAGACGATGGGTTCGATGAGCGACGCGATGCCCATGGCGTGAGCCTCACGGTCCACGCTGCCAGCCGACCGCCCAGCCGAGCTCCTCGGCTGTGATGACGGATGTCTCGACTCAGGCGTCGGCGACGCTGAACCGCTGCTCGCCGCGGGCGAGGACGCCGTAGAGACCGTGAAGGGCAACCGGATCGCCGACTTGGAGCGCGCCCTCGAATCCGTCGTGGTGCCAGACGCGGCGGAGTTCGTTGCTGCCGAACTCCGCGAAAGTGGCGAACCCGTCGTGACCGACGGTCACGACGATGGCGTCGATCCACTTGCTGGCCGTCGTCGCAGCGAGGCGCTCCTGCATCGCGTGCAGACCGTGGCCTGGGCGGTCGCTCCGGCATTCTTCCGCCGACTCGCAGCCGCGCATGCCCATGACCGCGCCCGAGTGGGGCTCGGCGAAGGCGTGCGGCTCGTGGTGCGACATGAAGGCTCCTCGTGTTTCGATTCCGCCACGATACGCGCGCGGCGAGCGGATGCGGCGAGCGCGCGTCATACTCCGAAACAGTCGGGGTGCAGCGGCGCGCGGCATCCGCTCGCTCGACGATCGGTCGATCGACGATCGTCAGTCGAGGAAGAGTGCCCGAAGTCTCTTCGTCGTGAAGACGAGGCCGATGGCGATCATGACGAGGTAGTACAGCACGTGCCAGAGCATGCCCCAGCTCACGTCGCCGGTGGTGAGTCCGCGCACGAGTTCGACGCCGTGCCAGAGCGGAAGCGCCTCGATCACGTACTGGAGCCACTGCGGGTACACCGTGATCGGGTAGAACGTGGCCGAGAACAGGAACATCGGCAGCATGATGAAGTTGATCCAGTCCATCTGCTGGAAGGACTTCATGTAGCTCGTGATCGCCATGCCGAGGCTCGCGAAGCCGAACGCGATGAGGAGCACGGCCGGCAGCGCGAGCAGCGCCCACCACGACAGGTTGAGTCCGAGGACCTGCATGACGATCTGGAAGCCGACCGCATAGAGCGCTCCGCGCAGCAGGGCCAGGAGGATCTCGCCGAGCGCGACGTCGAGCGGGCCGAGCGAGGTCGACAGCATGCCCTCGTAGAGCTTTGCGAACTGCATCTTGAAGAAGACGTTCCACGTGGAGTCGTAGATCGCGCCGTTCATCGCCGCGACCGCGAGCAGCGCCGGTGCGATGAACGCCGGGTACGAAACCTCCTGCCCGCTCGCCGTCGTGACCGTGCCGACGAGGGCGCCGAGTCCGATGCCCATCGCGAGCAGGTAGAAGATCGGCTCGAAGAACCCGCTGACGACGACGAGCCAGTTGGTGCTCCGGGTCGCCCGCCAGCCGCGGAACATCACCGCGCGGGCGTTGCCCGCATAGAGTCCGCGTACGGGGCGGGGGCCGATGCTCGTGGGGGCGAGGTCGCGCGCAGACACGTCGGTCACTTGCCCAGCCTCCTCACGGCGATGCGACGCCCCCAGACCCACCCGAATGCGAGCAGGAGGCCGAGGTAGGCCACGTGCACCAGGGTGAGCCAGATGGGTTCGGCGTAGCCGTAGGTGAACACGCGCGCGAGCTCGGTGCCGTGCCAGAGCGGTGAGATCCAGCCGATCCACTGCAGCCAGAGCGGGAACGTCGACAGCGGGAAGAAGGTGCCGGAGAACAGCGTCATCGGCAGCACGACGAACCGCATCACCATGGCGAGCTGCCCGGTGTCCTCCTCGAGGGTCGACGTGTACGCCATGATGACCGCACCGAAGGCGAGTCCGGTGAACACTGCGGCGAAGATCGCGAGGAATCCGGTCGGCGACGGGACCGCGCCGAAGACGAGCATGAGGGCGAAGAACAGGACGGCGTTCACGAGCATGCGCACGGCGACCGAGATGACCAGCCCGTCGACGATCTGCGTCGGGCGGATCGGCGCCGCGTTCATGCCCGAGAACGTGGGATTCCACTTGTAGCCGAGCATGATCGGATACGTGAACTCCTCGCTGGCGACGGTGATCATCGCGCTCGCGAGAAGGGCCGGAGCGACGAAGACGAGATAGCTCACGCCACCGAGCGCCGCGTCGTCGGCGCTGCCGTCGACGATCGTGGCCAACCCGACGCCGAGAGCGTACAGATAGAGCAGCGGGCTGCCGATGCCCGCGACCACGACGGTGCCGGTGTAGCTCTTCATCACCCGGAACCGGTGCTCGGCGACGTACCACGCGCCCCAGCGACGAGGCTTGCGGCCGGCGGCGATGGCGCGGGAGGCGCTCGGCGCCTCGGTGGACAGGCCCTGGCTCATTCGATGAGACTCCGTCCGGTGAGGCGGAGGAAGACGTCTTCGAGGCTCGAACGTCGCACGAGGCTCGTGACGGGGTGGAGCCCGGCGTCGGTGATGCGAACGAGCTCGGCCTCGCCGTTCGAGCTGTACACGAGGATGCGGTCGGGCAGCACCTCCATTCGGTCGCCGATGCCGACGAGGCGCTCGGCGACCTCGCTGTTGCGATCGCTGCCGAACCGCACTTCGAGCACCTCGCGCGAGGAGTACCGGCGGATGAGCTCGGCCGGCGTGCCTTCGGCCATGATCGCGCCCTTGTCGACGACCACGAGCCGGTCGCAGAGCTGCTCGGCCTCGTCCATGTAGTGGGTCGTGAGCAGGAGGGTCGTGCCCTGTTCCTTGAGGCGGAACAGTCGGTCCCAGAGGATGTGCCGCGCCTGCGGGTCGAGGCCGGTGGTCGGTTCGTCGAGCAGGAGGATGCGCGGGTCGTTGATGAGCGCACGGGCGATCGTGAGTCGCCGCTTCATGCCGCCCGAGAGCGAGTCGACCTTCGCCTTCTCCTTCTCCTCGAGCTGCGCGAATGCGAGCAGCTCGTCGGCGCGCTGGGCGACGATCTTGCGGGGCAACCCGAAGTAGCGCCCGTAGACGAGCAGGTTCTCGCGCACGCGCAACTCGGTGTCGAGGTTGTCGGACTGCGGCACGACACCGAGCTGCGATCGGATCTCGGGGCCGTACTGGTCGGGGTCGAGACCGAGGACCGCGAGGTCGCCCCGAGTGCGGGTCGAGACCGCGCCGACCATGCGCATCGTGGTGGACTTGCCGGCGCCGTTCGGGCCGAGCAGACCGAACGACTCGCCGGGCGCGACCTCGAAGGAGATGCCGTCGACGGCGGCGAATTCTCCGTAGCGCTTGACGAGATCTCGGGCGACGATGACTGGTTCCGGCACAATGCATCACGATAGTGCGTTGCACCGACATCCGGCGGGGCCTCCTACGATGGCGGGATGGAGACTCCCCCGCCCGGCATCCGCGTCGCCGAGGAGGTGCGCCGTGCCCTCGAATCCGGGGCACCGGTGCTCGCGCTGGAATCCACGATCCTCACCCATGGCCTGCCGGCGCCTCGCAACCTCGAGGTCGGGCTCGCGTCGGAGGAGCTCGTGCGCGCCGCCGGCGTCGTGCCCGCGACGATCGGCGTCGATCGACGGCGTCCCGGTGGTCGGCCTGACAGCGGCCGAGATCGAGCACCTCTGCACCGCCGCCGACGTCGTCAAGGTGAGCGTGCGCGACCTGCCCATCGCCGGAGCGAAGCGCCTCGACGGCGGCACCACGGTGGCGGCCACGGCATGGCTCGCGCATCGCGCGGGCATCCGGGTCATGTCGACCGGCGGACTCGGCGGCGTGCACCGCGGCGCGAGCGAGACCTTCGACGAATCGGCCGATCTCGGCACCCTCGCCACGACGCCGATCACGCTCGTGAGCGCCGGCGTGAAGTCGATCCTCGACATCGGCGCCACCCTCGAACGCCTCGAGACGCTGAACATCCCGGTCGTCGGCTACCGCACGAATCGCTACCCCGGCTTCTACATCGCCGACTCGGGTTTCGCGCTCGACTACCGCATCGAGAGTCCGGCGGATGCCGCGGCGCTCGCGCACGCCCGCGACGAGCTCGGCCTGGCGTCCGCCGTGCTCGTGGCGAACCCGGTCGACGAGGCGCAGCAGCTCGACCCCGAGTTCCACGACCGGGTGCTCGCCGAGGCGCTCGCCGCGGCATCCGACGCCGGAGTCACGGGTCATGACACGACCCCCTTCCTCCTCGACTACGTGCAGCGCGCGACCGGCGGGCGCAGCCTCGAGGTGAACCTCGAGGTCTACCGCGGCAACGTCGCACTCGGTGCGGAGATCGCGCGTGCCGTCGCCGGCTGAGCGTGGCGTGCTCGCCGTCGTCGGCGACCTCGTGGAGGACATCGTCGTGTGGGCGGGCGAGCCCGTTCGTGCGGCGACCGACACGGCGGCGCGGGTGTTCCGGGCGCGCGGCGGCAGCGCCGCGAACGTCGCCGCCCTCGGGCTCGGCGCGGCTCCGACAGGCTCGAGCTCGGGAGCACCGGTCGCGTGCTCGCCGTCGTCGGCGACCTCGTGGAGGACATCGTCGTGTGGGCGGGCGAGCCCGTCGTGCGGCGACCGACACGGCGGCGCGGGTGTTCCGGGCGCGCGGCGGCAGCGCCGCGAACGTCGCCGCCCTCGCCGCCGAGCAGGTTCCGACGCGCTTCATCGGCCGGGTCGGGGCGGATGCCGCCGGCGACGCGCTCGTCGCCGACCTCGTGGCTCGCGGCGTCGACGTGCGCGTGCAGCGCGACGGCCGCACCGGTACCGTCGTGCTGCTCGTCGACGCCGACGGGGAGCGCACGATGTTCCCCGACCGCGGCGCGTCGGCGCTCCTCGAGGGCGTCGATGCCGCCTGGCTCGACGGCGTCGCGTGGCTGCACGTGCCGGCCTACGGGTTCGAGCGGGAGCCGATGCGCGGCGAGGTCGTGCGGCTCGCCGCCGCTGCACGTGCCGCGGGTGCCCGGGTATCGCTCGACGCCTCCTCGACCGGCCTCCTCGCGGGGCTCGGCGTCGAGTTCGCGCTCGAGCTCATCCGCGAGGCAGCGCCCGACGTGCTGTTCGCGAACGAGGCCGAGGCCGAGCTGCTCGGACTGGCGGGCGGCGGCCGGCTCGCGGCATCCGTCGCGCCGATCGTCGTCGTGAAGCACGGGCAGCTGCCGACCGACGTGATCGTGGCAGGCGAGTTGGCGGCGCGTGTCGACGTGGCGCCGGTGCCCGGCATCCGGGACCTCACAGGTGCGGGCGACGCGTTCGCAGCCGGCTTCCTCGCGGCCACTCTCACGGGGGCGGATGCCGCGGCGGCGTGCCTCGCCGGGCATGCGAGTGCGGCATCCGTGCTCGTCGAACCCGGGCGCTCACGCGGCGCCGGCGCCTCGGGATCCCACTCCGCCTCCGTCAACCTGAATTGACTTTCGGCCCGATCGTCAATTACGGTTGACGCCATGACCGACCGAACCATTCGCACCGCCATCGCTGCGGCCGACGGCGATGACCCGTATCGGGCGTTGCGCGAGATCCGCCACGCTCGCATCGCGCTCACCCTCGAGCTCGATCGCGCCGAGGCGATCGCCGTGCGCCGGGCGCGCGCAGCGGGCTCGAGTTGGCAGCTCATCGCCCTCGCCCTCGAGGTGTCGAAGCAAGCGGTGCACAAGAAGTACGGACGCAGGTAGCGCACGTATGCTGCAAGGCGGCGACGGCGCGGCAATCGAGCGGGTGCGGCATCCGCTCTCCGCGCAGAGCAGGAAGAGATCATGAGCGAGCGCACCACCCGAGCCGAGACCCGACGCAGCCCCTTCTCGAGGCGAGACACACCGTCGGGGCCCCGTGCCACCTTCCGGCAGCTGCTGCCCTTCATCTTCGAGCATCGCCCAGTGCTCGTCGTCGTGGCGATCCTGAGCATCGTCGGCGCGCTCACGAGCCTCGCGCAGCCGCTGCTCGTCGGCCAGGTCATCAACACGGTGGAGGCCGCTGAGCCGCTCGGCAACCTCGTCTGGGTGCTCGTCGCGCTCGTCGTCGTGAGCGCCGTCATCTCGGGCTACCAGCACTACCTCCTGCAGCGCACCGGAGAGGGCGTCGTGCTCTCGAGCCGCAAACGGCTCGTCGGAAAGCTCTTGCGCCTGCCCGTCTCAGAGTTCGACACCCGCCGCACCGGCGATCTCGTCTCCCGCGTCGGCAGCGACACCACCCTGCTCCGCGCGGTGCTCACGCAGGGTCTCGTCGAGGCGATCGGCGGCGCCGTCACCTTCGTCGGGGCGATCATCGCGATGCTGATCCTCGACCCCGTGCTCCTCGGCCTCACCGTGCTCGTCATCGCGATCGCGATCACGACCGTCACGCTCCTGTCGGGGCGGGTGCGCGAGGCGTCACAGGCCGCCCAGGAGAAGGTCGGCGACGTCGCGGCATCCGTCGAACGCGCGATCAGCGCCGTGCGGACCATCCGCGCGGCGGGTGCGACCGAGCGCGAGATCCGCGACGTCGAGACGCAGGCCGAGGGCGCCTGGCGCATGGGCGTCAAGGTCGCGAAGATCTCGGCGCTCATCGTGCCGATCGCCGGCATCGCGATGCAGGTGTCGTTCCTCGTCGTGCTCGGCGTCGGCGGGTTCCGGGTCGCGTCGGGTGCGATCACCGTCGCGAACCTCGTCTCGTTCATCCTCTTCCTCTTCATGATGATCCTGCCGCTCGGTCAGGCGTTCGGCGCGATCACCTCGGTGAACCAGGCGCTCGGGGCGCTCGGCCGAATCCAGGAGATCCTCGACCTGCCCGACGAAGACGCACACGACCGCGAGCTCGCACCCCGGGCGTTCATGGTCGGCGAGGCGAACGAGGGCGTGCTGCCGGATGCCCCGGCGCTCGAGTTCGACGACGTCCACTTCGCCTACGCGGCGACGCGCTCCGATCCAGCCGACCCCGCGAACGACTCCCCCGACGAGCACCTGCCCGAGCCGAACGTCACGGAGCGCCAGCCCGTGCTGCGCGGGGTCACGTTCCAGGTGCCGCGCGGGCAGCGCATCGCCCTCGTCGGTCCGTCGGGCGCCGGCAAGTCGACGATCCTCGCCCTCATCGAGCGGTTCTACGACCCGAGCGTCGGCACGGTGCGCCTGGGCGGACTCGACCTGCGATCCCTCGATCGCGCGGAGCTGCGCGCCCAGATCGGCTACGTCGAGCAGGACGCTCCGGTGCTCGCCGGGTCGATCCGCGACAATCTGCGACTCGGCAGCCCCGATGCAAGCGATGCGGAGTGCGAGTACGTGCTGCGCGCGGTGAACCTCGGCAGCGTGCTCGACCGCGATCCGGCCGGGCTCGACGCGGCCGTCGGCGAAGACGGGATCATGCTCTCGGGCGGCGAACGTCAGCGGCTCGCGATCGCGCGGGCGCTGCTCGCCGCCGCGCCCATCCTCCTGCTCGACGAGTCGACGTCGTCGCTCGACGGGCTGAACGAGCGGATGATGCGCGAGGCGATCGACGCGGTGTCGGCCGGTCGAACGCTCGTCGTCATCGCCCACCGCCTCTCGACGGTCATCGACTCGGATCGCATCGTCGTGCTCGACGACGGCCACGTGATCGGCGAGGGAACGCACGCGGAGCTCGTGGCATCCGTGCCCCTGTACCGCGAGCTCGCGGAGCACCAGCTGCTCGTGTGAGCCTCGGACGATGGCCGGGAACCCGGTGATCGACCAGTGGTCGACACGGGCTCCCTCTCCCGCTCAGAGGCGGAGGCTATCAAGCAAACGGCAGAGCGTGGCCTGCCGCGACCGACACGGTCTGGAGGTGCCATGACTACCATCCACCTGCATGAGACGACGACGGCGACACCGGAACAGTTGTTGGCTGCGCTTCGTCGATTTCGGGCCTGGCCGCTCGAAGATATTCCAGAACAGTACCGACGACTTCTTGAAAGTACACGAGCGCGGTGCGGACTGGGCGGACGTGACCGAGGGATCGGCTGGTACCTGGGAGCGTCTGCACTACGACTGGTCCGATCCGATGCGCGTCACCATGAAGACGACGGACTCCAACACCTGGGGCGGGGATTCGGGCCACACGTACACCTTCACGCGGCAGAGCGACGGGACGACGGCGGTCGACGCCGTGGTGGTACGCGACGGGAAGAACCTCAAGGGCGACGTCCTCGCGGGCGTCGTGAAGACCGTGGGGAAGGGCGTGCTGGAAAAATCGCTGGCGAATACGGTCAAAGCGATCGAGGCCCGCAACGACAGCAGCCCATCGACACCGGAGAGCACCACAAGCTGATGTCGGGTGCCCCGGAGACGCAGCGGCGGGTCGAACCCGTGGAGTACCAGACGCTGCGGGTTCACCCCGACGGTGCCGTGCTCACGGTGGAGCTGGCGGCTCCGCCGATGAACCTCCTCGGGCCTGAACTGGTTCGGGATCTGGTATCCCTGATCCAGGGGGCGGAATCCGACGATGCCGTTCAGGTGCTCGTCTTCAAGAGTGCCGATCCCGACTACTTCATCTCACATGTCGACATCACGCGGATCACCGCATACCGCGCAGAGGCCGCGCGACTCACGGGCGAGGCATCCATCGCGCTCATGTTCCGATACCTGAGCGCGAGCCGGCTCGTGACGATCGCCCAGATCGAAGGCAGGGTCCGCGGCGCGGGCAACGAATTCGTTCTCGCGTGCGACATGCGTTTCGCTGCTCTGGAGAGTGCGGTCTTCGCCCAGTTCGAGGCCGCGTTCGGGCAACTCGCCGGGGGCGGCGGTGCGCAACACCTGACCAGGCTGCTGGGTCGCGGGCGGACACTCGAGGTGATGTTGAGTGCCGACGACTACAGCGCCGAGCTCGCAGAACGCTACGGCTGGATCAATCGCGCACTGCCCGGCGAACAACTCGGGGCTTTCGTGCAGCGACTCGCTCAGCGGATCGCGGCGTTTCCTGCAGCAGGGCACACCGCGATCAAGCAACGCGTCAACGCGATCTCGTTGGCGCCGACGAGCGACTTTCGAATCGACTCGGACCAGTTCGGAGAGAGTTCGCGCACGCCTGCGACCCAACGCCTGTTTGCGGCGGCCCTCGGCGCAGGCTTCCAGCGGCGCGACGCGGAACTGGATCTCGGGGATCTGCTCGGCGAGCTTCACACACAAGGAGAAGGATCATGACTGATACACGAGGAGGCACGAAGGCTGCGCAGTCGACCGCGGAAGCAATTCCCTTGAGGTTCGAGGTCGTGGTGCTGCCAGTCACGGATGTCGACCGAGCCAAGGCCTTCTACGAAGGGTTGGGCTGGCGGCTCGACGCCGACTTCCCGATCGACGAACACTTCCGCCTCGTGCAGTTCACTCCGCCAGGATCGCCCGCGTCGATTCAGTTCGGCCTCGGAACGACAACAGCCGAGCCGGGTTCGTCGCAGGGAATGTACCTGATCGTGGACGACATCGAAGTGGCGCGCGCCGAGCTGACCAGCCACGGTGCCACCGTGAGCGAGATCTGGCACGGTCGAGGACTGGGCAGCGAGGGCCATCAGCCCGGAGTCGATCCAGAACGGGCCTCCTACGGAAGCTTCGCATCGTTCTCCGACCCCGACGGCAACTCCTGGCTCCTGCAGGAGATCAGGAACCGGCTGCCAGGACGTGTGGCCTTGACCGACGTGCAGGGCCTGGCCGATCTCCTGCTGGAGACGTCACTGCGCCATGGCTCGTTCGAGTCGGTGGCACCCGCGCACAACTGGTGGGATTGGTACGCCGCGTACTTCGACGCTCGGCAGAGCGGCGACACACCCGACGAGGCGTCGGCCGCGGCGAACCAGTACATGGCCGATGTCAAGGGTGTGGTCGTACCGTCGACCTGATCAGGCGAGCGGTGGTACCGACGAGCTGATCAGCCGAGCGGTGGCGAGGACTTCATCGTCAGCGTGTGGGGGCGGCTCAGGGAGGGCGTACTTGAGGTCTCGGCGGGACGCGATGCCGAGCTTCATGAAGACTTTCCGCAGGTGCCATTCGACGGTACGGACGCTGAGGTACAGCTCGGCGCCGATCTCGGCGTTCGTGCGCCCGATCCTGGCCAGGCGGGCGATCTGTCCCTCCTGTTCAGTGAGTCGGTTCACGCCGCTCGTCTCCGAGCGCTGCTTCGCCATCCTGACGCCGGCAGCGGCAAGTTCTCTCCGCGCCCGTTCCGAGAACCCTTCGGCGCCCATTTCCCTGAACGTCTCGTAGGCGATCTTGAGCTGTTCTCGCGCGTCCAGCAGTCGATTCCGTCGACGCAGCCACTCGCCGTACACGAGACGACTCCGGGCGAGGTCGGGAACCAAGGGAGTGCGCGCGAAGACGTCGATGGATTCGGCATACCAGTGCTCGGCCGTCTCGTCATCGACGACGAGGGCGCGGGTGCGTGCTTCGATCGCGGACGCCCAGTCCGTGCCGGTCTTCGTCCTCGCCGCCAGCCGATCGTGAGCGTCCCGCGCCAGGTCGGGCTGGCCGTCCCGGACGGCCGCCTCGACCATCTCGGCCAGAACGACAGGAGTGTCGAAGACCAGCTGGTCGACCGAAGCGCGACATGCCGCCAACGCCGCCGCGTACCGGCCGAGACCGTTGTTCAATATCGCGTCTGCCCAGCCTGCGAGCCTCAGGGAGTATCCAGCCCCGCGCTCAACCCGATCGCCATCCGCACCCGACCGCAGCGACAGCGTGTCGAGGGGCTGGCCACGATACGCGGCCAGCAGGATGGTGCCGAACGGAGCTTCGAAGATGCCCGTGTCCTCCTTGACGGCATCAAGTTCGGCGACGAGTGCCGCGGCCGCCGTGAAGTCACCGCGAAGAGTTGCGACCGTGACGTGGTGATTCAGCGCGGTGACGAGTGCGGCCAGGGCACCCGACTCGCGAGCCAGTTCAACGTCCCTGGTGCTCAGTGCCACCCAGGCGTCGGCATCCAGGAGGGCGAAGGCGGCAGTCGTGGCACTGCGCGCCAGTTGCACCCATTCTCCAGGGGCCAGTCGCGCGGTGCAGAAGCTGTCGAGGCCCCGCCGGAGCGATTCGGCCGCGTGCCCCGGGTCGTCCATGATGGTCGCGGCCAACCCGTCGAGGAGCAGGTCGGCGGGGCCCGGGTCGGTTGCAGGCGGAGCTGCCCGCACCGCGGTCGCAACCGCGCTGATGTCGCCTCCCGGCGAGGCGAAGTCGCCGGCGAGAATCGACGCCCACCACGCCTGGAGGTAGGTGCCGCGCGCCCTCGCGACATCGAGCGGCTCCAATCGTTTCGCCGCGCGCAAGAGTCGGAGCGGAGCCTCCCGTCCCGATGTCGCAGCCGCGTCGATCTGCCCAGCCAGCTGCTCGACGCGTGCGAGCTGCAGATCGGTGGTGGCGGCCCCCGCCGCCTGCGCCAAGAGCGCCCGTGCCACCTCCAGCTCCCCTGCCTGAAGGTGGGCTTCGGTGGCGTCGAGCCCCCGATCGGTACGGACCAGATGGGTCGGGGGTGAGCGCGCTGGCGCGCTCGAGGAAGGCAGCTGCCGCGGCAAGGCCGGTGCGACCTACCGCGGTGCCCGCGATCCGCACCAGTTCGGCGGCAACGGCTTCGTCGGGCTGGGCGGCGGCCGCCGCCAAGTGCCAGATCCGTCGTTCAGGGTCGGCGCCTTCGTCGGTCGACTCCGCCAGCGCTGCGTGAGCGGCACGGCGTTCGTCCGGAGAACCGAGGGCGTATGCGGCGGAGCGGACGAGTGGATGCCGGAAGCTCACTCGCTCGCCGATCGTGAGCAGCCGCTCCGCCTGCGGGGGGATGGCGGCATCCTGTGCAATTCCGGAATGGAACGCGGCACGCCACAGCAGCGCGGCGTCCCCGGTGGAGTCCGTCGCGGCAAGCAGCAACAGCCCGCGAGATGGTTCGGGAAGCGCTGCTATCCGACGCCGGTAGTGCTCCTCCAGCTGGGTTGCGACTGAACGCGTGTCGAGCTCGCCGAAGCCGCCGGCGAGCTCGGCCGCGCCCATCAGTCGAGGGAGCTCGAGCAACTGCAACGGATTGCCACGCGTCTCCGCCACGATCCGGTCACGGACCTGGTCGTCGAGGTGACCGGGCGTCGTCGCCTTCAGCAGTGCCTGAGCGTCCTCGAGGTCGAGCCCCGTGAGGTCCAGCGTCGGCAGTGCCGACTCCTGCCGGCCGTTGTCGGAGCGTTCCGCGAGGACCAGCATGATGCGCTCCGCCACGAGGCGGCGTCCGACGAACGTCAAGACCAACCGTGACGGTTCGTCGAGCCATTGAGCGTCGTCGACGAGACACACCAGCGGCCGCTCGGACGCGGCTTCAGCAAGCAGGCTCAGGACTGCGAGGCCCATCGCGAAGCGATCCGGCGCAGTCCCCGTCAGGAGCCCGAACGCCACCTTCAATGCCTCCTGTTGCGGCCCCGGAAGTGCGTCGAGGTGCCCCAGCATCGGATTGCACAGTTGGTGGATCGCCGCATAGGGCAGATCCAGCTCGGACTGCACGCTTGCGATGCGCGCCAGGTCGCAACCGGATGCGTGCCGTGCGCAATAGTCGAGCAGCGTGGTCTTGCCGATGCCCGCTTCACCGCGCAAGACGATTGCCGTGCTCTCGCCGTAGCGAGTGCGATCGAGCATGTCGTTCAGCTCTGCGCGCTCTCGCGAGCGCCCGACGAGCGCCACCGGTCGACCCGGAGTCATGCGTCAACCGTAGATCGTCTCGAGAACGGCCGCACCAGCCACTTCGACTGGATCGGCTTCAGAGCCGACTCAACGAATCGTCACTTGCGGATGCCTCCGCGCGGGAGCAGCAGCGAGAAGGCGACCCCCGTGGTGGTGCCGAACACGAGGTGCGCGAACAGATCCTTCCCGAGCGTCTTGGCGTCGTATTCATTGATGCGCTTGTACAGGTGCATCGCCGGCAGGATGACGTAGCTTGCAGCCCACATCCCTGCTCCGAGTATCAGACCTTGGCTGGCTCGAGGTCTGCGTTGCGAAGCGGCGATCATGCCATAGGCCACGGCTCCCGAGACTCCATATCCCCAGTGCATGACGTTGTTGACGAGCGCAGCGCGTGAGTCGGGGAGCTTGCGTTCGAAGAGTCCCTCGACGATCCGTCGTCCGACTTGGGCGGGAGCGGGAGCTTTGTCCCAGTCGGTGACGTCGGCAGAGAACTCCCATTTCGGGAACGGTTCGGTTCCGTGTTCTCGCCGGTATCGGGTGTACTGCCAGACGTCCATGGCCAGGGTGCCGACCAGGCCCGCGGCTGCACCCCGGGCCACCGCGCCCACTGGGGTGACCTGTGGTCGACGGGGCACAGTCGGCGTATGCCGGGTGCGGTATGCGCCCACGATGCCTGCCACTGCGACCCCGAGGAGCACGGCGGAGACCGCCGCGGTGACTCCACGCTTCGCCCGGTTCATCGTGGCGCGGCGCCGCTTCGTGGCGTCGGAGACCGAATCACCGGGTCCGAGCGTTCGGAAGGCAACGCGGCTGCTGCAGTCATGGGCTCTCTCCTTGTCTCGGTCGGCGCGCGCCGACGAATACGGGTACTCGGGTTGACGTCCGTGGGAGTCTGCCGCCGCCGAGAGGGCACGCGAACCAGAGGACACCGCCGGTCGTACCACTGGCATCAGTACCCGACCCGGGGCCGCCCGCGGTGCCGCGGACGATTCCCACGCGGCGGCGGAGCGCGAGAGGGGCACCAACTCAGGGTCATCCCGAGTGAAGCTCAGGGTTTGCTCGGATGGCGTTGCGTGAACCGCTCCGTAGCGTGGCTTCGTCGCATCCGCGATCGGATGCCCCGTTGCCAACCCGGAGGACCAAATGACCATCGCCACCGTGCCCCGCGATCGCCGCGCCGACCTGCAGCCCGACGCGTTGCCCCTCGACCTCATCGGCGAGCTCGGCGGCTCGCCCGACGGCGCGGACACCGCCGACGCCGACTCGCTCGGCGCGTCGTTCGACGACGTTCGGGCCGAGCATCCAGGACTGGCTGCGCCACTGGGAGCCTGCGCGCATCCCGGCCTTCACCGCCGCGCGCCATGTCGCTCCCGACGCCGGCGAGCACTCGAGCGCGCTGAAGTCGGCGCCGACGAGGGATGACGGCGCCGTGCGCATCACGGCGAGCCTCTACGATCCGCCGAACCGTGCCGGCGAGCCGCTGTTCTGGTCGCGCAACTGGGCGAGCGTGGCCGTGCTGCCGGCCGCACCCGAGGCCGGCCGCCTGTACTACCGGTTCCGGGTCTCGAGCCGCCTCGTGCTCGACGGCGCAGCCGACCTCAGCCTCGTCTCGACGAGCGTGCACTTCGGCATCGTCGCGGATGCCGCGAAGTCGAGCCCGTTCCAGACGCAGGGGTTCGCCACCCCGCTGGCTCGACCGCTCGTCGGCGTGCAGTGCCGCTCCGATGCGGAGGCGGTCGCTTCGCAGGTGTTCGAGGGCTCGATCACGGTGCGCCAGGGCGAGCGCCCGGCGATGGCCTTCGTCATCGGCACCGACCTGCTCTTCAACGACGGCTGGGTGCGGGTCCACGAGGGTTCGAGCACGTGGATCGGCCCTGCCGACGGCGCGAGCGGCATCGTCGAGTACCGGTACGCGCCGGCAGCGCTGCTGCGTTCGGTCGCCGGTTCGACCTCCCGCTGACTGTCGTGACGCCCTTGACCGGGGTGCGTACCGCAGACGAGTATCGAACCAGCTCGGGTTTCGAGCCCACCTGGGCGGGAGCAGTCATGGCGCAGGTAGAAGTCGGATACGTCTCGTACACGCTCACCGCAGAGCGCTTCGCCGAGGTCGGTGCGGACTTCGACTCCGAGGCCGTCGACGATGCGATCCTCAAGACGCTGAACTCGCGGGTCGGACCAGAGGTGGTCGTGCACCGCAACGGCAAGGTCTTCGCCGACGAGAATGCCGTTGCCGAGGCCCGTGCGATCGACTGGCCCACGCTGCTCAAGGAGATCGACGTGGACCAGCTGATCGCCGACAACCCACCGCGGCGCTGAAGCAGCGTCCTCGACCTGGACTCGCCGGATGGCACGCTTCGTGGTGGTGCTCCCGCTCGTGCCGCTCGCGGCGGGCGACGAGTTCACGGTGGCCGACTGGCCGTTGCACGTCACGCTCGTCGAGCCCTTCGCGACGGAACATTCCGCGGCCGACGTCGTCGAAGCAGTGCGGGCGACGACGGCCGACGTCGCCGTCGTGCGCGCCGCGGCCGGCGAAGCCGCGATGTTCGGACGCCGACGCGACGTGCCGGTCACCCTTGTGCGCGACGGCGGCGAGCTCGCTGCGCTGCGGGCACGTGCATTCGAAGGGCTGCGTGCCGCCGGCATCGACGTCGGTCACGTGCGGAACGACTTCCGCCCGCACGTCACGCGCAAGCACCACGGGCAGCTTCGACCGGGAGATCGCGTCCGGCTCGACACGGTCGCAGTGATCGACATGCGCCCACCGGCGGGCTCCCACCACCGCCGCGTCATCGGCGCGTGGGCGCTCGCGGAGGCATCCGGTGACTCCGTTCGAGAACTCCGCACGCGATCCTGAGTAGCACTCGATCGTGACCGACGCGCCTCGGGGACTCGTCACGCGGTCGGGGCGGGTGCCCCTTCGGTCTCCGCTTCAGTTTCATCGCGTCGCTTCTGCCACGGCCATCGGCCCGAGATGTCGAGCTCGAGCGTCCAGCTGAGGAAGGTCCGGATGAGGACGATGAGTCCGAGCACACTGACTGACTCGATCGTCGGTTCCACCGCGACGGTCTTGATGATGTCGGCCGCGACGAGCAGCTCGAGGCCGAGCAGGATGGAACGGCCGAGCACACGACGAAACCGGGTGTAGACCGGCCGCACCCGCCGAAGGCCGCGCAGCGCGGCATCGAGGAGTGCGAAGACGATGCCGACCACGATCGCGAAGACGCCGATGACGTCGATGACCTCGCCGACCATTTCGATGTTCGATCCGAGCTCCATGCCGCCCCCTCGCGGCACACGCTAGCGCGCCGGCGCGACGATCGGCGGGCGCGACATGCTGGGGGCTGTGCGCGCAGCCAGAAGAGCGCGGTGCAGCGGCATCCGCCCGTCCTTCCCGTGACTCAGCGCCGGAGCCGCACCGTGACGAGCTGGAACGGCCGCAACTCCAGGGCCCAACTCGCCGGCGCGTCCCCGTGCTCGGCGAGTGCCGCACGCGACTCGTCGAGCGGGCGCTCGAGGAGGTCGACCTCCTCCGCGGCGGTCGTCGGGAATCCCGCGGTCAGCACCGCCCGCGTCCTCATGCCGTGCGCCTCGTAGAGACGGACCACCACGTCGCCCGATCGGTCCTCGGCGAGCTTCACCGCTTCGACGACGACGCCGGAACCGTCGACGCGGATGAGCGGCTCGATCGCCTCGGCGCCCACCTCGGGCACGGCTCGGAGCGGAAGGTTCAGCCGGTAGCCCTCTTCGACCGCCTCGGGGATGCCGACTCCCGGAGCGATCGACACCTGCAGGCGGTGCTCGCCCTGGTCGCTCTCGGGGTCGGGGAAGAGCGGCGCACGCAGCAGCGAGAGCCGCACCGTCGTCACCGACCGGCCGCCGCTGGTCGCGCGCCCGATGTCGTGCCCGTACGTCGAGTCGTTCGCGACGGCGACGCCGTACCCGGGCTCGCCGACGTGCACCCAGCGGTGGGCGACGCTCTCGAAGCGAGCCGCGTCCCACGAGGTGTTCGCGTGCGTCGGCCGGTAGATGTGTCCGAATTGGATCTCGGATGCCGCGCGCTCGGCGTGCACGTCGAGTGGGAACGCGAGCTTCAGGAGCTTCTGCCGCTCATGCCAGTCGATGTCGAACCGGATGTCGAGTGCCCGCGCCGACGCCGAGAGCGAGACGGTCTCCTCCACGCGCGAGTCGCCGAACCGCCGCGTGATGAGCACGGCGACCCGTGCCGGGTCCTCGCTCACCACCGTCATCGACTCGACCTCCCGCAATTCGAGCAGGCTGCGCTGATAGTGGGCGTCGATGTCCCACGCATCCCACTTGTTCGGGGTGTCGCGGAAGAGCTGGAGCACCTTCGCCGCGCCGCCGGGCGGCACGGCGTCACGGCCGGAGGCGCGATCCCGGAGCGAGACGAGCAGTCCGGCGTCGTCGAGCACCGCCTCGATCCGTTCGTTGGCGAGCACGATGCGGTCTCCGTCGCGCCGCACGGATGCCCCGGCACTCGCGCCCGGACCCGCATCCGCGCCCGCGCCCGCGTCCCCGCCGAACCCGCGGACACCGTGCCCGATGCGGCGAGCGCGCCGACGCCGTCGACGTCGAACGGTCCGGCGTTCAGGAACAGCGTGGCGCTTCCGGCGCCCGCGATGGCGCGGACCGATCGTTCGATGACGTCTTCGAGCACGTGCCGGACCGCCGCGTAGCGAAGCTCCGCTTCCTGATGCACCCACGCGATCGAGGAGCCGGGGAGGATGTCGTGGAACTGCTGCAGCAGCACCGTGTGCCACGCGTGCTCGAGGACGTCGTAGGGGTACTCGGCCGCTCCTCGCACCGCAGCCGTCGCCGCCCAGAGCTCCGCCTCCCGCAGGAGGTGCTCGCTTCGCCGGTTGCCGCGCTTCGTGCGCGCCTGCGAGGTGTAGGTGCCCCGGTGGAACTCGAGGTAGAGCTCGCCCGACCACACCGGCGGCTCGGGCATCTCGGCTTCGGCGACCTCGAAGAACTCCCGCGGGCTCGACAGGCGCACCCTCGGCGAGCCCTCGAGGTTCGCGGTTCGGCCGGCTGCGGCGAGCATCTCCTCGGTCGGGCCGCCGCCGCCGTCTCCCCATCCGAACGGCACGAGCGAGGTGTTGCCCGTGCCGTGCTCGGCGTACTGCCGCTCGGCGCGGGCGAGGTCGGCGCCCGAGAGCTCGGAGTTGTACGTGTCCACCGGCGGGAAATGCGTGAAGATGCGCGTGCCGTCGATCCCCTCCCAGGCGAAGGTGTGGTGCGGCATGACGTTGGTCTCGTTCCACGAGAGCTTCTGCGTGAGGAACCAGCGGCTGCCCGCGGCGCGCGCGATCTGCGGCAAGGCGCCCGAGTACCCGAACGAGTCGGGGAGCCACACCTCCAGGGGCTCCACTCCGAACTCCTCGATGAAGAACCGCTTGCCGGCGACGAACTGCCGGGCCAACGCCTCGCCGCCCGGCATGTTCGTGTCGGATTCCACCCACATGCCGCCGACCGGAACGAACGACCCCTCGCGGACGCGCTGCCGGATCCGTTCGAAGAGCTCGGGGTACGAAGCCTTCAGCCACGCATACTGCTGCGCGGACGATGCGGCGAAGACGAAGCCGGGATGCTCCGCGATCAGGGCATCGACGTTCGAGAACGTGCGGGCGACCTTCCGCACCGTCTCCCGGGTCGGCCACAGCCACGCGGTGTCGATGTGCGCGTGTCCCACGGCGTGCACGCGGTGCGAACTCGCCCACGCGGGCGACGCGAGCACGGGAGCCAGGATGTCGCGCCCGGCGCTCGCCGTGCCGGCGATGTCGCTCGGGTCCATCGCATCGAGGCAACGTTCGAGTGCGCGCAGGATGTGCGCACGTCGCGGCAGTCCGACGGGAAGTGCCGCGTACAGGCCGCGCAGGGTCCAGAAGTCCTGCACGAGCTCCCAGACCGGCAGGTCGCGAAGCGCGAGCTCCAGCCGTCGAAGCCGGTAGAGGGGACCTTCGCCCGCCGTCCGCGGGTCTCCGAGCGCCGTCGGGGCGAACGTCCATGCGCCGGCGAGATCGGGATTCGACGCAGCCTCGAGGTAGACCTCGAACGCATCGCCCGGCCCGACGTCGAGGGGCACCGAGTTGTTCCGCGGCTCGACGGCCTTCAGGATGATCCCCGCGGCATCCCAGACCATGCCCTCGGCCTGGAATCCGGGCGCGGCGGTGCTGAAGCCCAGGTCGACCACGAGCTCGATGCGCGTCTGCGGCTCGTCGGCCCACTCCGCCGGAACCGCGCCGGTCACGCGGAACCACGTCGTGCCCCACGGCCGCCCCCACGGGGCATCCGCCTCGGTCGCCTCGAACGGCTGTGCCACGGCGTGGGCGAACGGCACCGGTTCGCCGGGAGCCTCCCACCGCTCGATCACGACCGGCACCGACGTGCGGTGCACCGCAGGCTCGAGTCGCTCGGTCACGAACCGCGCGATGCGCATCTCGAGCAGCCTGCTGTCGTCATGCATTGCTGCGACCCTACCCGTGACCGCGCCTGCAGCGGGAAGGATCCGTCGGGCGTGCCCCGCGTCAGAGCTTCAAGTGGTAGCGCAGGCTCGCGAGCTCGGTCCTGAGTGCCGCGGGCACGCGGTCGCCGAACTGGGCGAAGTACTCCTCGGTGAGGTCGCACTCGGCGAGCCACGAGTCGCTGTCGACGTCGAAGAGGTGCTCGAGCGCGGCATCCGTGATCTCGAGGCCGTCGAGGTCGAGCGAGTCGGATGCCGGGAGCAGGCCGATCGGCGTCTCGACCGCGTCGGCGCGTCCCTCGAGGCGCCTGACGATCCACTCGAGCACCCGCGAGTTCTCGCCGTAGCCCGGCCACAGGAAGGAGCCGTCGGCGTCCTTGCGGAACCAGTTCACCTGGTAGATCTTGGGCGCGTTCGCGCCGAGTACGCGGCCCATCTTGACCCAGTGGCCCCAGTAGTCGGCCATGTTGTAGCCGCAGAACGGGAGCATCGCGAACGGGTCGCGGCGGAGCTCGCCGACGGTGCCTTCGGCGGCCGCGGTCTGCTCCGACGAGATGGTGGCGCCCATGAACACGCCGTGCTTCCAGCTGCGCGCCTCGGCGACGAGGGGCACGTTGGTCGCACGGCGTCCGCCGAAGAGGATCGCGTCGATCGGCACGCCGTCGGGCGCGTCCCAGTCGTCGGAGATCTGCGGGCATTGCGCGGCAGCGACCGTGAACCGCGAGTTGGGGTGCGCCGCCGGGGTCGCGGATGCCGGTGTCCAGGGGTTTCCCTCCCAGTCGATGAGCTCGGCGGGCGGCTCGTCGGTGAGCCCCTCCCACCAGACGTCGCCGTCGGGCCGGAGCGCGACGTTCGTGAAGATCGTGTTGCCCCAGAGCGTCTGCACCGCGGTCGGGTTGGTGCTCTCGCCGGTGCCCGGCGCGACGCCGAAGAAGCCGGCTTCGGGATTGATCGCGTAGAGGCGCCCGTCGTCGCCGGGTCGCATCCAGGCGATGTCGTCACCGATCGTCTCGACCTGTCCAGCCCGGGATCGTGGGGCGGAGCATCGCGAGGTTCGTCTTGCCGCACGCCGACGGGAACGCCGCGGCGACGTGGTAGACCCTGCCCTCGGGCGAGGTGACCTTGATGAGGAGCATGTGCTCGGCGAGCCAGCCCTCATCGCGGGCCATCACCGAGGCGATCCGAAGCGCGAAGCACTTCTTCGCGAGCAGCGCGTTGCCGCCGTACCCCGAGCCGTACGACCAGACCTCGCGCGAGTCGGGGAACTGCACGATGTACTTCGTCTCGTTGCAGGGCCACTCGACCTCGGCTCGGCGGTGGCCGACGCCGTCGATGAGGGGGTAGCCGACGGAGTGCAGCGTGCGCACCCACGGCTCGCCCGCTTCGATCAGGCGGTAGACCGAGTCGCCCATGCGGGTCATGATGCCCATGGAGAGCACGACGTAGGGCGAGTCCGTGATCTCGACGCCCAGTTGCGAGATCGGACCGCCGAGCGGGCCCATCGAGAACGGCACGACGTACATCGTGCGGCCCTTCATGGAGCCGTCGAAGACATCGATGAGCTCCTCGCGCATCTCGCGCGGGTCGCGCCAGTTGTTCGTGGGACCTGCGTCCTCCTCGTAGGTCGAGCAGATGAAGGTGCGGTCCTCGACGCGGGCGACGTCGCCCGGGTCGGTGCGCGCGAGGTAGCTGTTGGGACGCCACTCCGGGTTCAGCTTGATGAGCTTGCCCTCGGCGAGCATCTGCTTGGTGAGCAGGTCGGCCTCCTGCTGCGTTCCGTTGCACCAGACGATCTCGTCGGGTTTCGTGAGGCCGGCGATCTCATCGACCCACGCGCGGAGGGCGGGGTCGGTGGTGCCGTGTCGCGTGCGGTCGGATGCATCGGTGCCGATCGAGTACTCGGAGATGGTCATCGTCATGCCTTCCAGTGGTGCCGGCCTGTGGCCGGAGGATCGTGTACTTCGGAGCTGTACTCCGGGGGCTTGTCTTTCAAGAGTGCGCCAGTTCGGAGCATCCATGCGTGAATTTCCCTCGTTAAGAATTGCTGATCTTTCGATATCCTTAAGCGCCATGAAGGCAGGCTCACCCGATCTCGCGACACTCGGCCAGCGCATCCGCCACTTCCGCGGCGCGCGCGGGCTCACCCTCGACCAGCTCGGTGCAGCTGTGGGAATGGCCGGCAGCCAGCTCTCCCTCATCGAGAACGGCAAACGAGAACCGAAGCTCTCGACACTCGACGCCCTCGCGGCGGCGCTCGACGTGGAGCTCGCCGCCCTCCTCGCCCGCGAGGCACCGAGCAAGCGCGCCGCCCTCGAGCTCGAACTCGGGCGCGCGCAGGCGAGCCCCCTGTACGCGAGCCTCGGGCTGCCGTCGATCCGGGCGTCGCGCGGCATCACCGACGAGTCGCTCGAGGCGATCCTGGGCCTGCACCGCGAACTGCAGCGCCGCGCGAGCGAGGCCATCGCCACGCCAGAGGAGGCCCGCCGCGCCAACACCGAGCTTCGCGAACGCATGCGCGAACGCGCCAACTACCTCCCCGAGATCGAGCAGCTCGCCGAAGACCAGGTGCGCGCGTCCGGCCACCGCTCGGGTGCGGTCACGCACCGCGAGGTCGACGTGATGGCCGAGCGACTCGGCTTCCAGCTGATCTACGTCGACGACCTGCCCGACTCGACCCGGTCGATCACCGACCTGGCGAACGGGCGCATCTACCTGCCGCCCGCATCGATCCCCGGCGGCCACGGCCTCCGCTCGATGGCACTGCAGGCGATGGCGCACCGGCTCCTCGGGCACGAACGCCCCGACAGCTACGCCGAGTTCCTCTGGCAGCGGCTCGAGATCAACTACTTCGCGGCCGCGTGCCTGATGCCGCGCGAGGCATCCGTCGCCTTCCTCCAACAAGCGAAGAAGGAGAAGCGACTCGCGATCGAGGACTTCCGCGATGCGTTCGGCGTGACGCACGAGGCCGCGGCGCTCAGGTTCACGAACCTCGCGACCTCGCATCTGGACATGACGCTGCACTTCATGCGCGTCGCGGGCGACGGCGCACTGCTCAAGGGCTACGAGAACGACGGCCTGCCGCTGCCGACCGACGTCACCGGATCGATCGAGGGGCAGTGGGTGTGCAAGAAGTGGAGCGCGCGCACCGCCTTCAGGCACACGAACCGCACCACCGAGAACTACCAGTACACCGACACTCCGGCGGGCACCTTCTGGTGCGCGACGCAGACGGGGCGAACGGATGCCGCGGAGTTCTCGATCTCGGTCGGCGTGCCGTTCAACCAGGCGAAGTGGTTCCGCGGCCGTGAAGCCACGGTGCGTGCCGTGTCGACCTGCCCCGACGACGCGTGCTGCCGGCGCGCCCCCGATGGACTCGCGGAACGCTGGGCCGGACAGGCGTGGCCGAGCGCGAGGCTGCACGCGCACGTGCTTTCGCCGCTGCCGTCCGGCACGTTCCCCGGCGTCGACGACGCGTCGGTGTACGAGTTCCTCGAGGCGCACGCGGAGCAGTAGCGACGCCATTGAAGTGCCTGTTGCAATAGTGTGTCTGGCACAGTATCGTGTGAGGCATGGACCACGATGAGACAACCGCAGGGCACCTGCAGGAGCTGAGGCGCGGCACAGTGGTGCTCGCGTGCCTGGTGCGCCTGCGTACGCCCGACTACGGCTACGCGCTGCTCGAGTCGCTGAACGCGCTCGGCATCCTCGTCGACGCGAACACGCTCTATCCGTTGCTCCGCCGCCTCGAGAAGCAGGGCCTGCTCGCGAGCGAGTGGAACACCGACGAGGCACGACCCCGCAAGTTCTACCGCACCAGCCCAACCGGCGAGACGCTCGTCGGTGCCCTCATGACCGAATGGCGACGCATCGACGACGCGCTCGCCGGACTCACGACTGGAGATGAATCATGAACACCCTCACCGACCGCTACGTGTGGGCGGCCGCGCGCAGCGTGTCCGAGGCCCAGCGCCCCGAGTTGGGCCGCGAGTTGCGCGAGCGCATCGGCGACGCGACGGATGCGCTCGTCGACGCCGGCCGCTCCCCCGCCGACGCCGAGCGGGCCGCACTCACCGACCTCGGCGATCCCGCGGCGCTCGCCGCCCAGTACGTCGACCGGCCGCTCCAGCTCATCGGGCCGCGCTACTTCCTCACCTGGTGGCGCCTGCTCAAGATGCTCTACACGGTCGTCCTGCCGATCGCCGTCGCCGCCATCGCCTTCGGCCAGGTGCTCGGCCAGGAGCCCTTCGGCCAGATCATCGGCAGCACGGTCGCGGCGGCGCTCGCAATCGCCGTGCACATCGGGTTCTGGACAACGCTCGTGTTCGCGCTGATCGAGCGTAGCCCCGACCGCGAGGCCGAGATCCCGTGGACGCTCGACCGGCTCCCCGAGCTGCCCGACCCCGGTCGCTCGTCGCGCACGGCAGATCTCGTCGCCTCGCTCATCTTCCTCGGGCTGTTCGCCGCATTCATCGTGGTCCAGCAGTTCGGTCTCCCCTGGGTCGAGGTGCTTGAAGGCGTGCCACTGCTGAACCCCGAGCTGTGGAGCTTCTGGCTGCCGTACTTCCTCGTCCTCATCCTGCTCGAGATGCTGTTCGCGGTCGCGATCTACGCGTGGGGCTGGAACTGGTGGCTCGCGGGCGCGAACCTCGTGTTGAACATCGCGTTCACGGTCCCCGCCGTCTGGCTCCTCACGACCGGTCAGCTCTTCAGCACCGACGCGCTCGACGCGATCGGGTGGCCGTGGGACGTCGACTCGGAGTGGGTCGTCACGGTGATCATCGTCATCGCCGTCGTCGGCCTCTCGATCTGGGACGTGGTCGACGGCGTCATCAAGACGGTGCGCGAGCGCGGCGGATCCGCGCTCACGCTGGGCCGGATCTGACGCGCGGCACCAGTTGAACCGGCGAGCGGATGCCTCGGGGGAACACTCCTCCGAGGCATCCGCTCGTTCGTGCGTGCGCTGCGGCCTACTTCGGCTGCATGCGGATCGCGCCGTCGAGCCGGATCGTCTCGCCGTTCAGCATCGGGTTCGCGATGATCGTCCGCACGAGGGCCGCGTACTCCGTCGGGTGCCCGAGTCGCGAGGGGTGCGGCACCTGCGCCTCGAGCGAGGCGCGCACCTCGTCGGACATGCCCGCCATCATCGGCGTCTCGAAGATGCCGGGCGCGATCGTCACGACGCGGATGAGGAGCTTCGACAGGTCGCGCGCGATCGGAAGCGTCATTCCCACCACGCCGCCCTTCGAGGCCGAGTAGGCGGCCTGCCCGATCTGGCCGTCGAACGCGGCGACCGACGCGGTGTTCACGATGACTCCGCGCTCGGTCGTGGCTGGGCCGCCGGGCACGCCGCCCGAGACCGGCTCGGTCGCCGCCATCGCCGCAGCGGCGAGGCGGATCACGTTGAAGGTGCCGATGAGGTTCACCCGAATGGTGCGCTCGAACGCGTCGAGCGGCGCGGGACCGTCGCGTCCGACCGTGCGGTTCGCGGTCACGATGCCCGCGCAGTTCACGGCGACGCGGAGCGGCGCGAGCGCCGATGCGGCATCCACGGCCGCCTGCACCTCGGCCTCGTTCGCGACATCCGCCGCGACGAAGCTCGCCCGGTCGCCGAGTTCGGCTGCGGCCTCCTCGCCGCGGGGGCCCGGCAGGTCGACGAGCACGACGGATGCCCCGCCGTCGACGAGTGCGCGCGCCGTCGCGCGCCCGAGGCCCGAGGCCCCGCCGGTGACGATCGCCGATGCGCCGTCGAGTTCCATGTGGTGTCCTTTCCTGAGTCAGACGCGTTCGATGATCGTGGCGTTCGCCATGCCGCCGCCCTCGCACATCGTCTGCAGTCCGTAGCGACCGCCGGATGCCTCGAGCTGGTTGACGAGGGTCGTGAGCAGGCGCGTGCCCGACGAGCCGAGCGCGTGCCCGAGGGCGATGGCGCCGCCGCGCGGGTTCAGCTTCGCGGCATCCGCCCCGGTCTCGCGGAGCCACGCGAGCGGCACCGACGCGAACGCCTCGTTCACCTCGTAGGCGTCGATGTCGTCGTGGCCGAGCCCGGCGCGCGCGAGCACGCGCTCGGTCGCGGGGATGACGCCGGTGAGCATGTACAGCGGGTCGCTGCCGACGACCGAGAACGACCGGAACCGCGCACGCGGGGTGAGTCCGAGCTGCTCGGCCCGCTCGGCGCTCATGATCAGCGCCGCCGAGGCGCCATCGGTGAGCGGCGAGGAGTTGCCGGGGGTGATGCGCCACTCGAGCTCGGGGAACCGCAGGGCGAGCTGATCGGTGCGGAACGCCGGGTTGAGCCCGGCGAGCGACTCGACGGTCGTCGCGGGTCGCACGGTCTCATCGGTGAGCGTGTCGACGTCGGGAACGGGCACGACCTCGCTCGCGAAGGCGCCCGACTCCGCGGCGGCCGCGGCGAGCGCGTGCGAGCGAGCGGCGAACTCGTCGAGTTCCTCGCGCGAGAATCCCCACTTCGCGGCGATCAGCTCGGCCGACACGCCCTGGTTCACGAGGCCGTCGGGGTAGCGGGCGCGGACGCGCGTGCCGTAGGGGTCGGCGCCCGCCGCGCTCGATCCGAGCGGCACGCGGCTCATCGACTCGACGCCGCACGCGATCACGATGTCGGCCTGTCCGGCGAGCACGGCCTGTGCGGCGAACGTCGCGGCCTGCTGGCTCGATCCGCACTGGCGATCGATGGTGGTACCCGGCACCGTGTCGGGGAACCCGGCGGCGAGCACGGCGTTGCGGGTGATGTTGTAGCTCTGCTCGCCGATCTGGCTGACGCATCCGCCGATCACGTCGTCGATCGTGGCGGGGTCGATGTCGTTGCGCGAGACGATCGCGTCGAGCACGCCGGCGAGGAGGTCGACGGGGTGGATGCCCCAGAGGATTCCTCCGGGCTTGCCGCGCCCGACCGGCGTGCGGACGACGTCGACGATGACGGCTTCGGTGCTCATGCGTCCAGCCTACGACGGCCGACGAACGCGGATGCCCCGGCCGCATGTGCGCGCCGGGGCATCCGCACCCTGTTGCCCGTTCAGGGGATTGGCAACGACACGCCGCCCGGAATGGACTCCCTCGGCGTGTCGCCTCGAATCCCCTGAACGGGCAACAGCGGAGGAACGGGCAAGCGCCGCCCGTGCGGTCGGGGTCGCCCGACGAGAAGTCAGCCGACGGGAGCGTCGTCGACGAACCGCACGTCGTACACCGCGACGCGCTGCGGAACGTCTTCGAAGACCGCCGCACGCGCCTCGGAGGCGAGGTACTCCTCCTCGAGGCGGACGAACCGCTCACGGTCACCCTCGGTGCTGACCGCCCACACGAACTCGTTGGACTCGCGGAGGCCGTAGGCGAACTCGATGGTGAACCCCGCCGGAGGACGAACGGCGGGCATCGCGCCGCGCCACCACTCGACGAACGCGTCGTATTCCCCGTCGACGAGCGTGTACCTGCGCAATTGGATCGTCTTCACCCGACCATTCTGCCGTGTCGGCATGCCGCGCGAGGTCGCCGGATGTGTTGACCCCGCGCGCCACGGTGTGCGCAGAATGCCCTATGCGCCCCCGAGTCCCGTCCGTTACCGCCGCACCACCGTCGCCGTGCTCGTCGGGCTGACTCTCGCCGGCTGCACGGGATTCCCCGCTGAGCGGGAGCCGGCCATAGAGATCACCGAGCTCGACGGACCTTTCGACCCGCTCGACATCCGGATCGTGGGGCTCACGCCAGGTGCCACCGTGACGCTCGTCGCCGAAGCCCACGTCGACTGGGTCGCCCACCGGTCGCTGTCCCGGTTCCGAGCCGACTCCGCTGGCATCGTCGATCTCAGCCGCGACGTCCCGACCGATGGCGCGTGGAGCGATCCAGACGCGATGGCACCGTTCTGGACGATGGAGCCCGAGGGCGCTCAGGTCTTCTTCACGCATTTCGATGAGGAGCACACCGTCGACCTCACGGTCATCGGCGGGGTGGCCGAGAACGGCGACCTTGCCGTCGGCGACGAACTCGCGAGTGCGCAGGTGGTCCGTGGCTTCCCCGAGGGCTCGATCGTCGTCGAAACCGTCGCCGAGGCAGGCCTGCCGGCGGTGTACGCGGTGCCCGCCGACCTCGATGAGGGCTCACCGCGGCCCGCTCTGCTGGTCACGGGTGGAAGCGAGGGCGGGATTCAATTCGCCCGTATGGTCGCGACCCAACTCGCCGGGCTCGGCTATCCCGCCCTCGCAGTCAGCCTCTTCGGATCTCCCGGCCAATCGGATGAACTCGCCGAGCTGTCGATCGAGCCGGTGATCGAGGCGATCACCTGGTTGCGCGCGCAGCCCGGAGTCGACAGCGACCGGGTCACCCCGTTCGGCGTCTCGCGTGGCGGCGAGTTGGCGCTGTGGCTCGCCGCGAACCGTGCCGAACTCGTCGACGGGGCGATTCTGCCCACTGGCTCGGGCGAGCTGTGGTGCGGGTATCCCGACTATTCACGCTCCGCGTGGACGCTCGAGGGAGTACCCCTGCCCTGCAGCATCCGACTCCATGATCCGGTGCCGGACTCGATCATCGACGTCACGGCGGTCGACGGCCCGGTCGTGCTCGCGTGCGGCACCGACGACGACGTCTGGGACGCGTGTACCTTGCAGCACCGCACGCTCGCCCGCCTCGAAGCAGGGAACGTCCAAGTGACCGCAATCGAGGCGGAAGGCGCCGGGCACGGCCTTGCGCTCGGACCCTACCTGCCCGCACTGGATGGTGCCGACGGCGCGGCGGACTCGGCAGGTCGCGCGGCGTTCTGGCGCGCGGTGGTCGACACCCTCGGCCCACCGGACTGACTCCGGCCGATCCCCGCGGGCACACTCGACTGCCGAGATGCGCACGCGCTGGGCATTCCGGCCGGGCGACAAATCGTATACGATCACCACGAACCGTTCGACGAGAAGTGGAGCATCCGCGTGCTTGATCGATCACGCATCGTCGCGATCGCCGACGAGCTCGTCGCCGCCGACCGCGACCGCAGCATCGTGCCGCTCCTCACCGCACGCCACCCCGGCATGACCATCGACGACGCGTACGCGGTGCAACGTCTCTGGGCCGAGCGCGGCGTGGCCGCGGGCCGCCGCATCGTCGGCCGCAAGATCGGCCTCACGTCGAAGGTCATGCAGGTCGCGACCGGCATCAGCGAGCCCGACTACGGCGTGATCTTCGACGACATGGTGATCGAGTCCGGGGCATCCGTCGAGTTCGACCGCTTCTCGAACGTGCGCGTCGAAGTGGAGCTCGCGTTCGTGCTCGCGAAGCCGCTCGAGGGGCCGAACACGACGATCTTCGACGTGCTCGACGCGACCGCGTACGTCGTGCCGGCGCTCGAGATCCTGAACTCGCACATCGAACTGCAGGGACGCACGATCGTCGACACCATCTCCGACAACGCGGCCATGGGCGCGATGGTCGTGGGCGGGCGTCCCGTGAAGGTCGATGCGGTCGACCTGCGCTGGGTCGCGGCGCTCCTCTCCCGCAACCAGGTGATCGAGGAATCGGGCGTCGCCGCGGCGGTGCTCGGGCATCCCGCGATGGGCGTCGCGTGGCTCGCGAACAAGCTCGCGCAGCACGGGCAGACGCTCGGTGCGGGCGAGATCATCCTCGCGGGTTCCTTCACTCGCCCCATGTGGGTCGAGCGGGGCGACACCGTGCACGCCGACTACCGAGAGCTGGGAACCGTCACATGCCGATTCGAATGACCCTTCCGGCCACGCTCGGCGCGCGGCTCGAGGCATCCGACCGCCCGCTGTTCGGCATGTGGGTGTGCTCGGCGAGCGCCCTGAACGCGGAGATCGCCGCGGGCAGCGGCCTCGACATCGTGCTCATCGACGCGGAGCACTCCCCCAACGGGCTCGAGTCGATCCTCGCGCAGCTGCACGCGGTCGCCGCCTACCCGGTCGCGCCCCTCGTGCGCCCGCCGTTCGGCGACGCCGTCGTGATCAAGCAGTACCTCGACGTGGGCGTGCAGAACCTGCTCGTGCCGATGGTCGACTCGGCCGAGCAGGCCGAGCAACTCGTGCGCGCGGTGCGCTACCCGCCGCACGGCGTGCGCGGTGTCGGCAGCGCCCTCGCGCGTGCGTCGCGCTGGAACCGCGTCGAGGGCTACCTCGCGGATGCCTCGTCGACCGTGTCGCTCTTCGTGCAGATCGAGTCGGCGGCCGGCGTCGAGCAGGTCGAGGCGATCGCCGCCGTCGACGGCGTCGACGGCATCCTCGTCGGCCCGGCCGACCTCGCCGCGTCGATGGGACTGCTCGGCCGGCAGGATCACCCCGACGTCGTCGAGGGCGTGCTGCGGTCGATCCGTGCAGCGCTGGCGGCCGGCAAGCCGGCCGGAGTGAACGCCTTCGCACCCGAGGTCGCCGACCGGTACGTCGAGGCCGGCGCGGCGTTCGTGCTCGTCGGTGCGGATGTCGCGCTGCTCGCCCGCGCGTCGGAGGCCCTCGCCGACCGCTTCATCGATTCCACAGAACGAGGACGCTCATGAACCTCGATGGCATCGCCACCCCCGGCAAGATCATCGCCGTGCACCTCAACTACCCCTCACGCGCGGCGCAGCGCGGCCGCACGCCCACCACGCCGAGCTACTTCCTGAAGCCGACGTCGTCGCTCGCGGCGACCGGTGGAACGCTCGAGCGACCCCCCGGCACCGAGCTCCTCGCATTCGAGGGCGAGATCGCGATCGTCATCGGCGAGCCGGCGCGGCACGTCTTCCCCGCCGACGGATGGCGGCACGTGGCATCGGTCACCGCGGCGAACGACTTCGGGCTCTACGACCTGCGCGCGGCAGACAAGGGCTCGAACGTGCGCGCGAAGGGCGGCGACGGGTTCACGCCGCTCGGACCCGCACTCATTTCCGCGGCATCCGTCGACCCTGCCGGCCTCCGGGTGCGCACGTGGGTGAACGGCGTCCTCGTGCAGAACGACACGAGCGACACCCTGCTCTTCCCCTTCGGCCAGCTCGTCGCTGACCTCTCGCAGCTCATGACCCTCGAGACCGGCGACGTGATCCTCACCGGCACGCCCGCCGGTTCCTCCGTCGTCGTGCCGGGCGACGTCGTCGAGGTCGAGGTCGACGCGCCGGATGCCCGGGGCGCGCCGTCCAGCGGCCGCCTCGTGACCACCATCACCGCGGGCACGAGCGCCTTCGGCGACTTCGGCGCGAAGCCCGAGGCGACCCACTACCAGCACATCGAGGCGTGGGGCGGCCACGCGGCTGCGGGCCTGCCCGAACCCGCGCCCGCCTTCGAACTCACCGGTGAGCTTCGCGAACGCCTCGCGCACGTCGGCGTCGCGACCCTGTCGGTCGCGCTCCGCAAGCGCGGCTACCACGACATCTTCGTCGAGGGGGTCTCGTCGAACCACCCCGGCGACCGCATCGTCGGCCGGGCGAGGACGCTCCGGCTCATCCCGTTCCGCCCCGACCTCTTCGAAAGCCACGGCGGCGGCTTCAACGCGCAGAAGCGCGCGTTCGACACGGTCGCGCCGGGTGAGGTGCTCGTGATCGACGCCCGCGGCGAGCGCGGCACCGGCACCGTCGGCGACGTGCTCGCCCTCCGCGCGCAGGTGCGGGGCGCCGTCGGCATCGTCACCGACGGGGGCGTGCGCGACTTCGATGCGGTGGCGGGCTTCGAGATCCCCGTGTTCTCGCGGGGCGCGCATCCCTCGGTGCTCGGCCGGCGGCACGTGCCGTGGGAGACGGATGTCGCGATCGCCTGCGGCGGCGCCGCCGTGCAGCCCGGCGACGTCATCGTGGGCGACGGCGACGGCGTGATCGTGATCCCGCCCGCCATCGTCGAGGAGGTCGTCGCCGAGGCGGAGGCGCAGGAGCAGGAGGACGCCTGGGTCGCCGAGCAGGTCGCGGCCGGGGCATCCGTCGACGGGCTCTTCCCCATGAATGCCGAGTGGCGTGCACGCTACGATGCCGCCCTTCGACAGGCTCAGGGACCGGGTTCAGACCGATGAACGCCGAGACGCAGCATCCCGTTGAAAGCAAATCGCAGCAGGCCTACCGATTCATTCGCGAGCGCATCGACGACGGTCGCTACGTGCCCGGCTTCCGGCTCGTGCTCGGGCAGATCGCGCGCGAGCTCGATGTGAGCGTCGTGCCCGTGCGCGAGGCGATCCGGCTGCTCGAAGCCGAGCGGCTCGTGTCCTTCGAGCGCAACGTCGGCGCGCAGGTGGCGCTCATCAACGAGACCGAGTACCTGCACACCATGCAGACGCTCGCGATCGTCGAGGGTGCCGCGACCTCGCTGTCGGCGCCGTATCTCGCGCCCGACCACCTCCGGCGTGCCCGCGAGATCAACGAGCGGATGCGTCAAACGCTCGACGACTTCGACCCGCACCGTTTCACCGCGCTGAACCTCGAGTTCCACTCGGTGCTCTTCGAGGCATGCCCGAACCCGCACCTCCTCGACCTCGTGCACCGCGGCTGGAACCGCATGACGGTGCTCCGCGACTCGTCGTTCAGCTTCGTGCCGGGGCGTGCCCGCGAGTCGGTCGAGGAGCACGAGCGCATCGTCGTGCTCATCGAAGCCGGCGCCGACGCGCTCGACGTCGAGCTCGCCGCCCGGCGCCACCGCACCGCGACGCTCGATGCGGTGCTCGCGTACCAGTCGGAGCTCAACGTCGCGGCCGGGCCGGCTGTGGCGTCCGGGCCCCGGCCGGCGCCGTGCCCGCCCGCGGTCGCCCGCGTCCGCGCCCGCGCCGCTGCCCGCGTCCGCGCCCGGCATCACCGCCGAAGCATCCGTCGCCACCGCTCGATCGACGAGGAACACCATGACGCACCACATCCCCGAGGGCCTGCCCGACCGCATCCGTCACTTCATCGACGGCGAGTTCGTCGACTCCGTGGGCGGTGAGACCTTCGACGTGCTCGATCCCGTCTCGAACGAGACGTACGCGCTGGCCGCGGCGGGTCAGCAGGCCGACATCGACCTCGCAGTCGCCGCGGCGAGGCGTGCCTTCGTCGACGGCCCGTGGCCACGGATGCTCCCGCGCCAGCGATCGCGCGTGCTGCACAAGATCGCCGACCTGGTCGAGGCGAGCGACGCCCGGCTCGCCGAGCTGGAGACGTTCGACACGGGCCTGCCGATCACGCAGGCGCTCGGCCAGGCGCAGCGGGCTGCCGAGAACTTCCGCTTCTTCGCCGACCTCATCGTCGCCCAGCGCGACGACGCCTACAAGCTGCCCGGCCGTCAGGTGAACTACGTGAACCGCAAGCCGATCGGCGTCGCGGGCCTCATCACGCCGTGGAACACCCCGTTCATGCTCGAGTCGTGGAAGCTCGCGCCCGCGCTCGCGACCGGTAACACCGTGGTGCTGAAGCCCGCCGAGTTCACGCCCCTGTCGGCGTCGCTCTGGGCCGGGATCTTCCGCGAGGCCGGCGTGCCACACGGCGTGTTCAACCTCGTGAACGGGCTCGGTGAAGAGGCGGGCGACGCGCTCGTGAGGCATCCGGATGTCCCGCTCATCTCCTTCACGGGCGAGAGCCGCACCGGACAGATCATCTTCGCGAACGCCGCGCCGTTCCTGAAGGGCCTCTCCATGGAACTCGGCGGCAAGTCGCCGGCCGTCGTCTTCGCCGACGCCGACCTCGAACAGGCGCTCGATGCGACGGTGTTCGGTGTGTTCTCGCTGAACGGCGAGCGGTGCACGGCGGGCTCGCGCATCCTCGTCGAGCGGTCGATCTACGACGACTTCGTCGCGCGGTACGCCGAGCGGGCCCGAAACATCGTGGTCGGCGACCCGCACGATCCCGCGACCGAGGTCGGCGCGCTCGTGCACCCCGAGCACTACGCGAAGGTCATGTCGTACGTCGAGATCGGCAAGGACGAGGGCCGCCTCGTCGCCGGTGGCGGACGACCTCCCGGCCTCCCGGCCGGCAACTACGTCGCCCCCACGGTGTTCGCGGATGTCGCGCCCGACGCCCGCATCTTCCAGGAGGAGATCTTCGGGCCCGTGGTCGCGATCACCCCGTTCGACACCGACGAGGAGGCGCTCGCGCTCGCGAACAACACCAAGTACGGGCTCGCCGCCTACATCTGGACCAACGACCTGAAGCGCGCCCACAACTTCGCGCACGCCGTCGAGGCGGGCATGGTGTGGCTGAACTCCAACAACGTGCGCGATCTCCGCACGCCCTTCGGCGGCGTCAAGGCCTCGGGCCTCGGCCACGAGGGCGGCTACCGCTCGATCGACTTCTACACCGACCAGCAGGCGGTGCACATCACGCTCAACGAGGCCCACTCACCGCGCTTCGGCCGTGGCTGAGGCATCCGCTGATCTGACCCCGCACGCTACCACCGCAACAGGAGATCCTCGCGATTGCAGGACACATTCGGACGGAACGCACCTCGAAACCCTCGCGACTCCTGTAAATAGGGGCTGCGGCGTCCGCCCCATCCGAACCGAACCCAGACCGAGAGCAAGGGAAGCCGACATGCAACTGCCTCACCCCACCGTGACGGCCGCCGATCCGATCGCCGCCCCGGCGAACCGGATCCCGACGCCCGCTGCGACCCCGCCCGACATCCTGCGCGCCGCGTACATGGAGCTCATCGTCACCGACCTCGAGGCGTCGCGCAGGTTCTACGTCGACGTGCTCGGTCTCGTCGTGACCGAGGAGGACGAGAACGCGGTCTACCTCCGCTCCCTCGAGGAGTTCATCCACCACAACCTCGTGCTCCGCACCGGCCCGTCGCCGCGGTCGCCGCATTCTCCTATCGAGTACGCGCGCCCGAAGACCTCGACCGCGCCGTCGCGTTCTACACCGAGCTCGGATGCCGCATCGAGCGCCGTTTCGACGGCTTCACCAAGGGCATCGGCGACTCGGTGCGCGTCGAGGACCCGCTCGGATTCCCCTACGAGTTCTTCCACGAGGTCGAGCACGTCGAGCGACTCTCGTGGCGCTTCGACCTCCACACGCCCGGCGCCATCGTGCGCCTCGACCACTTCAACCAGGTCACGCCCGATGTGCCGCGCGCCGTCAAGTACATGGAGGATCTCGGCTTCCGGGTGACCGAGGACATCCAAGACGAAGCCGGCACCACCTACGCCGCGTGGATGCGCCGGAAGCCCACCGTGCACGACACCGCCATGACCGGTGGCGACGGACCGCGCATGCACCACATGGCGTTCGCCACGCACGAGAAGCACAACATCATCGCGATCTGCGACAAGCTCGGCGCCCTGCGCATGTCCGACGTCATCGAGCGCGGCCCCGGCCGGCACGGCGTCTCGAACGCGTTCTACCTGTACCTGCGCGATCCCGACGGCCACCGCGTCGAGATCTACACGCAGGACTACTACACGGGCGACCCCGACAACCCCGTCGTCACCTGGGATGTGCACGATAACCAGCGGCGCGATTGGTGGGGCAACCCCGTCGTGCCGAGCTGGTACACGGATGCCTCGCCGGTGCTCGACCTCGACGGCAGCCCCCAGCCCGTGGTCGCCCGCACCGACGCCTCCGAGATGGCGGTCACGATCGGCGCCGACGGGTTCTCGTACACCCGCAAGGACGACGAGGCGCGCGGCTTCAAGCTCGGCAACACGCTGTAGCCCGGCGCGCGTTGCCCGGCCCGCTCGAGCCCGCTCGCGCATCCCGGCTCGTGCGTCTGCTCGATCAGGAGTTCCTCCACGACGCGCCGCGTGGCCTGCGTAAACGGCAGTGTGTCGGAAGGTTCCCCTGATCGAGCAGACGTGCTGGAAGCGGCAGGGCACGGACTGCGGATGCCTGAGCTTTGCCCTGGTCAAACCCTTTGGAACAGGTGCTCGCCACGTCGCATGATGAGCTGAACGGTGGTGAGGACGGTCTCCCAGTCGTCGACGATCTGCGTGTGGCTGAAGTTGAGCACGGTGTACCCGCAACCGCGGAGCCACGCCATCCGCTCACGGTCACGCTCGAATGCCTCAACGTCGCCGTGCGCTCCGTAGCCCTCGCACTCAAAGACGAGCCGGTCGCCGATCAACAGGTCGCCGACGCAGCCTCCTGGCAGCGACACCTGCGGCGTCGCCCTGATGCCCGCTTCGCGGAGGCGCTCCCGTGCCACTGTCTCGCCGATCGCCTGACTGAGGCTGGTCGAGCGGGCCGCGACTTCACTCCCGCGCGCACTGAGCCTGCCGACGAGCTGCTCGTACGCCGTATCCGAGAGGATCGGGTGGCCGTCGACCCACGGCAGATCCTCGCGAGCGGAGTCGAGCACGCACAACGCCTCCAGTGGCGACACGCAGTCGATCACCTGTGCGAGAACGTCCACGATCGACGGCATCGCACCATCTCTCGAGCGCGCGCCCGCCCAATGGAACTCGGGGTACCGCGGCGTCGAGGCCGGGTGGATGCGCCCCGCTCCGTCCATTGCGCGGCGGAACCGTGAGGCGTTCTCGGCGACCTCGACATGCAGGACTTTCGGACGGTTCAGGACTCGCAGGCCGAAGATCTCCGCAGCGCTCACGCAAGTCAGCCGACCCCCGACGCGGATCGCCTGCTTGACCTTCTCCGGTAGCTCGGGCGCAACGAAGTGCCCGATTCGGGCGCGTTCGATGCTCCCCGCTGCCACCGCTGACGCAATGCTGCGGGGGTAATGGCCGACGGCGCGGAGCTCACGTGTTCGACACGTGCCGCCGAGACGGCGGATGACTGTGATCGCTGCCTCCACCCTGCCAACCTCGCGCATCGGACCCGGCGCGGGTGTGACATCCGACCGATGCGTGAGTCCCCGCGCCGACGCCGCGCCCTGTGGAGGACGAGCCCCGCCCAGCCCGAGCTGCCCGATCAGGGGAACCTGCCGACACGCCGTGTGCTGGCACGCGTCCTGCGGCGTGTCAGCAGGACTTCCTGATCGAGCAACAAAGGCACGCCCAGCCCAGATCTGCTCGATCAGGAGAAGCTGCCGACACGCCGTGTGCTGGCAAGCGTCCTGCGGCGTGTCGGCAGGACTTCCTGATCGAGCAAACAAAGAGGTGCGGCGGCGCGGCGCGGAGCGGTGCGTCAGGAGAGGAACGCGATCGCCGCGTTCTTGAAGGCGCGGGCGGTGAGGGTCGACACGTGGTCGCGCCCGGGGATCGACACGAAGTCGCTCCCCCACTCGCGGGCGAGCTCCTGCGCGCCGGCGGGCACGGGGTCGTTCTCGCCCGCGACGAACAGCGTCGGGATCTCACCCGGGATCGACAGCGGCGCGCCGGCAACGCCCTCGATGCACGCGAGCAGCGCCTCGCGGTCGGCGCCCGCGGTGATCGCCGGCCCCAGCACCTGGTCGATGAGCGGATTCCTCGACGGCTCGCCGCGGAGGAGCACCGCACGGGCTTCATCGAGATCCCACGAGGCGAAGAGCTCGTTCTGCCCGGCGCCGCCGATCACGACCCGCCGCACCCGATCCGGTGCGAGCGAGGTGAGCGCCGAGACGACGCGATTGCCCATGGAGTACCCGATCACGTCGACCTGGTCGACCGCGGCGGAGTCGAGCACTGCGACGAGGTCGGCGCCGAGTCGTGCGGGCGCATACGAATCAGGTTCGACGGGTTTGTCGCTCTCGCCATGACCGCGAAGATCGACCGTGATCACGGCGCGCTTCGCATCGCGGAGGGCGCGCACCCATCCAGTGCCCTCCCACGTGACCTGGGCATCGGATGCGAAGCCGTGCACGAGCAGCACCGGCGGCGGCGTGGCATCCGCATCTTCGAGGCCGTCAACGCGATAGGCGATCAGCACGCCATCGGGCGACTCCGCGTGCAGGGCGGGGACCCGCGCCGCACCGGCGCCGATCAAGGAGCAGCCTCGTCGAGGACGGTCGACTCGGTGATGACGACCCCGGCGTGGCCGAGTTCGGCGAGTGTGTTGCCGGATGTCTCGGCGGCGAGCCCCGCCACGAGATCGGTGAACACGCGCACACGCTGGCCGTGCTCGAGCGCGTCGAGCGCGGTCGCCCGCACGCAGTGCTCGATCGCGATGCCGACGACGTCGATGTCGGTGATTCCGTGCGCGGTGAGCGCTTCGCTGATCGAGCGCCCCGTCATCCGTGCCCTCGAAGATCGAGTAGGCGGGCACTCCCTGCCCCTTGCGCACGTGCACGTCGATGAGCGAGGGTCGAGCGCCGGGTGATACTCGGCCCCGCTGGTGCCCGCGACGCAGTGCGGCGGCCAGCTGACCACGAAGTCCGGCGGCTCGGTCGTCGCGAAATGACCCCCGTTGTCCCGCCCGCTGTGCCAGTCCCGCGACGCGATCACGTCGTAGGCGTCCGGGATTCTCGCGCAGATACTCGGTGATGCCCGGCGACCGCGGCTCCCCCGTCGACGCCGAGGGCGCCGCCCTCGGTGAAGTCGTTCTGCACGTCGATGACGAAGAGAGCACGTGCCATGACTCCACGTTAGTTGTTGGAGAGGTTGTCCCCACAGCGGAAGACGCCCGCCGTCAGCAGTCGAGCGCGCTCTTCGCGTTGTCCGGATGCCGTCGCCGACCGCGTAGAACGCGAACGTCAGGCGGGTGCCGTCGCCCGCGATCATGCCCGAGAGCGTGTAGGCGGTGTCGATCCACCCGGTCTTGGCCGTCACACCGCCCCGCGGCGACGGCGGCGTCGCCCGAGAAGCGGCTGCGCCAGCGTGCCCGACTTGCCGGCGACCGGAAGGCCGTCCAGATCAGTCGAGGTTGCCCTCGCGGCGTTCCGACCTGGTCATGAACTGCGCCACGTGACGTCGACGGGGCTCCGTTGAACTCGCTCAGACCGGAGCCGTCGACGACGGTGACGACCGTCGTGTCGACGCCGTAGCGCGGAGAGCGCCTCGGGATCGCCTGCTTGAGCGCCGCGAACCCGTTGAAGCCGCTCTCCTTGGAGACGATGCGGGCGAGCATCTCGGCGAGCGTGTTGTCGCTCTGCGGCAGCATCTGGCCGACCAGGGGCGACCGCGGCTGCGAGCGACCTCGCCGAGCGGTGCCGGCACCGGCGGGGCGCGGTGCCGCGCTCGATCGACGCTCGATGTCCGCCGAGCGCGGCGACGAACGCGCTGCGCCGGCGCGACCGATCGGGTCGGTGCTGCGCGGGCTGGTCGCCTTGCGCCGGGTTCGCCCGGTCGCCGTCGACCATGAGCGCGGTGACCTCGGAGTGGTAGCCGATCGTCTGCTCGGTGCGCTTCCAGGACGGGTCCCACTTGTCGGCGGGGTTCCAGTAGCTCGCGTCGAGCACGACGTTCGTGATCGGCGGATTCGAGGGTCGGCGTAGTTCGCGACGTCTGGGCGGCGAGGTCGGAGAGCTGCGGGGCACCGGGGTAGACGGTCTCGGCCGCCGGCCTGCGCGACAGCGTGACGTCGCCGTCGCCGACGAGCACGATCGTGCCGGGCTCGCCCCCTTCGACGACGGTCGTCGACATCTGGTAGTCGGGTCCGAGGACCGAGAGCGCTGCGGCGGAGGTGACGACCTTCATCACACTCCCCGTGCGCGACGGCGTGGTGCCGTTGCGGTCGAAGAGCACCTCGCCGGTCGAGGCGTTCATGACCTGCGCCTGGAAGTTCGCGAGCCGCGGGTCGGCAGCGCGATCGGCGACGGAGCACGTGCGGACGCGGCCGCGGGCGCCGCAGCAGCAGCCGGGATCGGTCGTGCCGGATCCGGGTGGCCGTGGGGGTCGTCGTCCGCCGCGAGCGGCGCGACTCGGTCGCCCTGCGTCGCGGCTGCGCCCGCCAGGACCGCCCCTGTGCCGAGCAGGGCCAATGCGAGTGCGCCGCCGGCGATGCGCGAGCGGAAGCCTGGGCGCTTGCGAAGGCGCAGACGGATGCCCCGACGCCGGCGCGATGCAGGGGCGTCGCCGCGTCGGTCCGGGCGCGGGCGTCTGCCGCGTCGCGCGCCGCCAACCGCGCCGGTCGCGGGAGCGCCTTCCGCGCGCGGCATGGGATCGATCGCACCGTCGCCGACCGAGGGGTCGCCCGAGTGAAGTCGGCGAGCCCGCGGCATCCGTCTCGTCGATCACCCGGGCATTGTACGCGCTGGTCCTGAGCCGAATCACCGGCCGCGGAGGGTCACACGCCGGCGCGGAGCGCGGCGATCGGCTCGACCCGCGACGCCTTGTGCGCGGGATACGCACCCGCGAGCAGCCCGACGAACGCACCGAGCAGGGCCGCCCCGAACACCGTCGAAAGGTCGATGATCGGGGTCCATTGCTGCACGAGCGCCACCCCGACGACGGCGAAGACGCCGACCGCCGCGCCGATGACTCCGCCGAGCAGCCCGATGACGACCGACTCGACCATGAACTGCGCGGCGATGTTCCGGCGCGTCGCGCCGAGCGCGCGTCGCAGGCCGATCTCGCCGGTGCGTTCGGAGACCGAGAGGAGCGTCACGTTCGCGATGCCGAGCCCGCCCGCGAGGAGCGCGATGACCCCGAGCACGAGGAAGACGACGTTGATGTCGGCCTGCACGTTCTCCTGCAGCTCCGAGCCGCTGCGCGGGGCTTGCACGTCGAAGTTCTCGGGCGCGTTCGGGTCGAGCGCGATCGGCGCCTGCTCCGCGACGAGCTCGCCGGCGCCGGCCGCGATCCGCAGCTGCAGCTCGGCCGCGGCCTCCAGCCCGAAGTCCGCGCGCGCCGTGCCGATCGGGACGATGACCGAGTCGAGGAGGTCGGGACGCCGCTCCATCCCGTCGACGATGCCGATCACCGTGTACGGTCGCTCGCCGATGAAGATCGACGGCTGGCTGTCGACGCGATTGATGCCGAGCTTCTCGGCGGCACGCGCTCCCACCACTGCGACGCGGTCGGCGCGCGCGTCGTGGCCGACGTCGAAGTAGCGGCCGGCGGTCACCTGCCCGCGCACGGCCTCGAGCAGCCCCTCGGATGTCGCGAGCAGCGCCGGGCTCATCACCTCGGGTGCTGACGGGTCGTTGATCGGCACAGCCGTGATCCGGGTGTCGCCGATCGACACCTCGCCGAGGAGCCCGGCACGCTCGACGCCGTTCAGCCGCTCGACCCGGTCGACGGAATCCCACGGGAGCCGCGAGGTCGCGACCTCGCTCCCGCTCGCCGACTGGGCCGAGCCGGGCTTGATCGACCGCCTGCGTCGCCGCAACCGCGTCGAACTGCCGGCTGATCTGCCCGGCGGCGGTCTGCGCGAACCCGATGGTCACGACGAGGGATCCGATGCCCAGCACGGTTCCGAGGGTGGTCATGACGAGGCGGCCGGTGTGGCCGCCGATGCCATGGCTCACCTCGACGAGCAGGTCCTGCGAGGTGAACCGGTCGCCGCGGCGAGTCGGGGCGGGGCTCGGTCCGTCGCCACGGCCGCGTCCGGTGGCCTCGGCCGCGTCGCTCGGCGCCGCGGCCGAACAGAACCGGTGCCGCGACGGAACCGCGAAAGGCAGCTGAACCGCTTCACTGCTCGACCACCCGCCCATCGGCGATGCGGATGCTTCGGTCGGCTCGCTCGGCGACCTTCTGGTCGTGGGTGATGACGACGAGGCTGAGGCCGTCGGCGTTCAGCTCCTCGAAGAGGTCCATGACCTCCCCGGACGTGCGCTGGTCGAGGTTTCCCGTCGGTTCGTCGGCGAGGATCAGCTGAGGTGACGCCATGACCGCGCGCGCGACCGCCACGCGCTGGCGCTCGCCGCCCGAGAGCGTCGTCGGCAGGAATCCCATGCGGTGCCCGAGCCCGACCCGTTCGAGGGCGGCCTTGGCCCGGTGCATCCGTTCGCGCCGTGGCACCCCGCTGTAGAGCGTCGCGAGCAACACGTTGTCGAGCACGGTCCGCCGCGGCAACAGGTGGAAGGCCTGGAACACGAACCCGATGGTGCGAGCCCGGAGTCCCGCTCGCTGCTCCTCGTCGAGCGCCCCAGTGTGCACGCCGCCGAGCCGGTACTCGCCGACCGTCGGTCGATCGAGGAGCCCCAGCACGTTGAGCAGGGTGGACTTGCCCGACCCGCTCGGTCCGACGATCGACAGGTAGTCACCGTTGCTGATGCTGAGGTTCACGCCTTTCAGGGCCTGCACTTCGGGCGGACCGGGGAAGGACCGGGTGACGTCGACGAGTTCGACGACCGGTGCCGCCTGGCTCATCGACCCACCACGACCCGGTCTCCCTCGGCGATGTCGCCGGTGATCTCGACGAACCCCTCGGCGGAGAGCCCGGTCTCGACCTCGACGAGCCGGGTGTCGTCGCCGTCGACGACTTCGACGCGGGACTCGCCACCGGGACCCGCGGTGAGTGCGGCGAGCGGCACGGCGAGCACCTCTCCGTCGGTCGCTCCGATCGAGATCGTCACGCGCAGGTTCTGGCCGCGGAGCGCATCGACCTGCTCGGCCGTCGGGTTCACCGGAGCGAGCACGACGTCGTAGCGGGGGCCCGACTCGGCGGACTCGCCGCCCTCGGCCTCGCGCGGTTCGACCGAGGTGATCGTCGCCTCGAGCTCGCCGCCGTCGGGCATCGCGAGCGTCGCGACGTCGCCGACCGTCAGGAGCGTCGCGTCGCTCTCCGCCGCGGAGGCGGTGATCGCGAGGGTCGCACCCGACACGAGCATCGCGGCGGAGCTCACGATCGTGCCGCGTTCCACCATCACCTCGTCGACCCGTCTCGGCAATTCGTCGAGATAGAGCACCTCGCTCACCGGGAGGAAGGCGAGCGTGCCCGTCTCGGCCTCTTCGAGCAGTTCGAACGACTCGCTCAATTGCTGGCGCGCGGCGTCGAGCGCGGCCTGCTCACCGCCGGTGTTCCGCGGCGCGAGTGCGGCGTCGCGCTGGACTCGCGCAAGCTGCAGCGCATCCTCGGCCGCGGCGATCGCAGCCGCGTCGCCTCCGGCCCTCGCCGTGGCGAGTTCGCGTTCGGCCGCGCGCACGGCGATGTCGTTCTGGACTCGCTCGACCTCCGACGGTCCGGCAGCGGCGCTCTGCAGCGAGCGCTCGGCGCTCGCCACGCCCTCCTCCGCAGCAGCGACTCCGCTGCGGGCAGATCGCACCGAGTCGGCGGTGCCCTCGGGCGATTCCGGGGCGGGATATCCGACCGTGTCGTAGAGCGCGACGACCGCAGCGGCCGTGGCAGCATCGAACACGTCGGACGACTGGTCGCCGGGGTCGATGCCGATGGCCGCGAGCGACTGCTTGAGCTGCAGCACGTCGGGCCCGCGAGCCCGGCGCGCAGCGTGCGGTAGGCGGGGAGTTCGCCGGGCAGCACGATGACCGGTCGCCCGGTCACCTCCAGGGCGATGGAGGCCGGACCGAACGTCGCCCCCACCTCGGGGACTCGTCCGGTGACGACGGCGGGTCCGCCGAGGTCGCCCGTCTCGAGCTTGACCTCGACGGAATCGGCGAAGGCGGCATCGCCGCGGATGGTCACATCGTTCGAGAGGGCGCGGTACTCCACCGGGACCGTGATGTCTCCGGCCTCGGGCGCGGATGCGTCGGCGGCCGCCTGGCCGGGCGACACGATGAAGAAGCTCAGCCCCACACCGGCGAGGAGCGAGATGACGGCCACGGCCGCGAGCACCCAGAGCACGCGATTGCCCTGCCCCACCCGGCGCCAGCCCTGCACGGCGGGGTCGACGTCATCGAGGCACGCGCCCCCGTGTCATCCGCGATCCCCAGTACCTCGGGCGATTCCGCGTCGTTTGCGTCCTGACCGGCTGGGGCGACTGGGGCGAGGGGATCCGCGACGTCACCAGGTGCCGGCCGACGAAACAGCCCCACTACTCCCCCTTGTCGTAGGCCGCGACGAGCGCGTCGAGCTCGGACTTGTTGTCGGCGATGAACTGCTCCTCGAGCGCGAACTGCGCTGTGAACTGCACCTTGTCGTAGTCCAGCTCCTGCGCGCAGTGGAAGTCGGCGAGCGCGAGGTCGATCTCCTTCTGCTTGAGTGCGGCCATCTCCTCCGCGCTCGGCTCAACGGGGTTCTCCCCAGACCAGAAGGCGTTCTGCTCCTCGATGATGATGTTCTGCGCGTCGGTCCGCATCGCGAGATCGGCGTACTCGGCGTCGGCCATGCAGGCCGACCACTTCTCGTTCAACTCGACGATCTCGGGCTGCTTGGGCAGCTCCTCCCAGAGGGAGTTCATCGACGCGAAGAGGTCGGTGAACTCCGGGTCCTCCCAGTAGTTCGAGTCGCCCTGAAGCTCATGCTCTGCTGAACCCTGGCAGCCCGCTTCCTCCCAGTTGTACTCGTAGGAACCGTCTTCGTTCAGCTCTTCCTCGCTTGGGCCGACGCCGTAGAGCGTGGCGTAGTAGGCCTCCTGCTCGCTCGCCGAGAGGGACTCGACATAGGGCTGGTTCGGGTCGACGAACTCGGTGGCCTCCTGCTGGGCGGCATCCATCTCCTCCTGGGTCTGCACCATGCCCCAGCCGTTCGACGCGACCCACTCCTCGGTGTTGCGCTCCTCGAAGTCGTCGGCGAACGACATGTACTGCGACTGGTCGACCGGGGTGTACTCGAAACCCTCCTCCGTCATGCACGCGGCGACGAGCTCTTCCCTCTCCGCGGCGTCCGCGATCGCGGTCTCCTCGTCCATGTTGCCGTAGACGCCCGCGAGGTACTTGGCGAGGGGGCTGTCCTCGTAGGTGAGGGTGTCGCCACCGCCACCGCCGTCTGGCCCGGCGGAGCATCCGGTGAGTGCGAGTATCGCGGCGACCGCCACGGCGGCGAGGGACGATGCAGTTCGGCGAGCAGGCACGGTTTCCCTTTCGGGGTCGGGGGCGCGCAGCGCGCGCGAGTGCAGGAAGGCGAGCAGGGTGCGAGCAGGGTGCAGCGAACGAGCAGGGTGCAGCAGTGAGCAGGGTGCAGCAGGGTGCAGCAGGGTGCAGCGAACAACGGGTGCAGCAGGGTGCAGCGAACAAGCAGGGTGCAGCTGGTGAGCAGAGGTAGGGAGAGCTCGCGGGCGAGCCTATCCAGTCTCAGCGGGCGGCGAAATCAGCCGTGAGGATGAGATTCCGCCGCCAAGTCGGGGACGCCCCTGAGACGAGACGATATCGTCATTCGCCGGGGTAGCGCAGCCCGATCTGCTCTCGGATCGCGTCGAGCGTGCCGACGATCGCGACGGTCTCGGCGATCGGCAGGAGGTCGCCCGCGAGGTTGCCCTCTGCGACGAGCCGCTCGACCGCCTCGGCCTGGAAATGCATGCCGCGCCCGACGACCTCGGAGCGGTACTCCTCGAGCACCGAGTCGTCGGCCGCGATGACGCGGAACGTCGTCGGGGTGTACCACACCGCGTCGATCTCGATGCGGGCACGCGTGCCGAGCACGACCGCCACGTTCGGGCCTCGCGTGTCGCTCGCCGAGAGCGTCGTGGCGATGCGGCCGCCCTCGTAGCCGAAGATCGTTGCGACCTGCGCGTCGGCGCCCGTGTCCTTGAACGTCGCCGTCGCCCGGATCGTGAGCGGGGCGCCGAAGAGGTCCCACGCGAACGAGACGGGGTAGATGCCGAGGTCGAGCAGGGCGCCGCCGCCGAGTTCGAGCGCATTGATGCGATGCGCCGGGTCGTCGGACAGCAGCTGCGTGTGGTCGGCCATGAGCGTGCGAACCTCGCCGAGCGTGCCCGCCGCGATGATCTCGCGGATGCGCGCCATGTGCGGCAGGTAGCGCGTCCACATCGCCTCGAGCACGAGAAGGCCCTTCGCCGCGGCGAGGTCGGCGATCGCCTGGGCCTCGCCGGCGTTCACCGCGAAGGGCTTCTCGATGAGCACGTGCTTGCCGGCCTCGAGCGCGAGCATGGCGTTCGCCGCGTGGAACGGATGCGGCGTCGACACGTAGATCGCATCGACCTCGGGGTCGGCGACGAGCGCCTCGTAGCTGCCGTGTGCGTTCGGGATGCCGAACTCGGCGGCGAACGCGTCGGCCGCCTCCTGTGAGCGGGACCCGACGGCTTGCACCGTGAATCCGTTGAGCTTCAGGTCGTTGGTGAACAGGTGGGCGATGCCCCCGTTGCGAGGATGCCCCAGCGCAGTCGTTCCGTCATAGCCACAGCCTATTGTCCGGGAGACCGACCCCTGTTCGGGGATACTGTGCAATCCTCGACTTCAGGTCTAGCGTTGGGGCCATGACGGCTTCATTCACCCGGAAGGGCCGCGTCATCGTCGCCGCGGCCATCATCGCCCTCTTCTCGATCCCCGCGGGGATCGCCGGTCCGGCCTCGGCCGCGCCACCCACCGAAGATGTCGCCAAGTATGTCGCCCTCGGAGACTCGATCGCTGCGGGCCAGGGCGGGGGCGACTACCTCGACGCGTGCCTGCAGAGTCCGCAGGCTACCCGGTGCTGCTCGACGCGGTGCCTCGCACGAACCTCCTCCGGAACGCCGCCTGCACCGGCGCGACGATCGCCGACGTCGCGACGACGCAGCTCCGAGCAGGTGAATCGCGGCACGACGCTCGTCACCGTGACGGCCGGCGCGAATGGCATCCACCTCCAGCTCCTCTTGGCCGCGTGCGCGAGTGGCGTCTCGCCCGAGTGCATCGCTGCGATCGAGGCCGCGAACGCCTACCTCCAGTCAGGCGAGGTGCCGGCTGAGCTCGGAAGCCTGATCGCCGCCATCGAGAGCCGGTCGCCGCGTTCGCAGGTCGTCGTCACGGGGTATCCCATCCCGTTCGAACCAGGCCTCGGGCTGGTGACCGACGGTGCCAATGCGCTCGCCTTCGCGCTCAACGGCCTCATTTCGTCGACCGTGGCACAGGCCGCCGCGCAGGGTGCCGACGTCGCGTACGCGGATGTCACGGTCGGCTTCGCCGGCCACGGCGTCGGGAGCGCCGATCCATGGCTCGGTGCGAACCAGGCTGACCCGGTCACCTTCCTCCACCCCAACGCCGCCGGCTACGTCGTCTACCGAGATGCGGTGCTTGCAGCGACTGGCCCCTGAACGAACGCGCTCTTCCTCGCGTGAGATGCGAACGGCCCGGTGATCCCGGGCCGTTCGTGTGTCGTTGCGCAGCCGACAGTCACGCTCATGGGCGGCGGCGGCGGCCTCGCGGGCGTATCGTGCAGGGCTTAGGCACGATGCCTCGGGCTGAATTCGCCGACACGGGCCAGTGACCGCTGGATGGAGCCGCCTGTGGGAATCGAACCCACGACCTTCTCATTACGAGTGAGACGCTCTGCCGACTGAGCTAAGGCGGCGTGGCATCCGGCTCGCGCGAGGCGCACCGGCTGGCACGAGAGTCTATGTTAGCGGGTTTTCAGGCGTTTCGATGACCGCGGATGCCCCGACGCGCACGACCCCCGCTCGAGCACGCGCGGGCGCACCCGGGGGCTCAGCACATCGGGTCGGCGGTCGGCACCGTGCCGTCGATGAGGTACGACTCGACGGCGCCGTTCACGCACGCATTCGACTTGTTGTACGCCGTGTGCCCCTCGCCCTCGTAGCTCACGAGCACGCCGCTCTCGAGCTGGTCGGCAAGTGCGACCGCCCACTCGTAGGGTGTCGCCGGATCGCCCGTCGTGCCGACGACGAGGATCGGCGCAGCGCCCTCGGCGTGGATCTCGGCGCGCTCACGGTCGCTCTGGTACGGCCAGTTGACGCAAGCAAGGTCGCCGTACCCGAAGTACGGGCCGATCGTGGGCGCCGCCGCGGCGATCGCCGCCGCCTGCTCTCGCATCACCGCGACATCGGACTGGTAGGTGTAGTCGAGGCAGTTGATCGACCGGAACGCCTCGGTGGAGTTGTCGAGGTAGGTGCCGTCTTCACTGCGGCCGTAGTAGCCGTCGGCGAAGCTCAGCGCAGGGTCGGCGTCGCCGAACATCACCGACTGGAGCATCTCGCTGAGATACGGCCACGATTCGGCACTGTAGAGCGGGTAGATGATCGCGGTGAGCAGCGTGTCGCCGCCGACCATGCGGCCGTCGGTGCCGCGGAGGGGGCTCTGGTCGACGGATGCCAGGAGTCGCCCGATCTCGTCCATCGCGTCGTCGACCGTGCCGCCGAACGGGCACTCGCTGCCGTTGAGGCAATCCTCGACGTACGCTCGGAGCGCGCCCTCGAAGCCCACCGCCTGCGCCTTGGTGACGTCGAAGTTGCTCGCCGACGGATCGATCGCCCCGTCGAGCACCAGCCGGCCGACCTTGTCGGGATAGAGCTCGGCGTAGGTCGCACCGAGGAAGGTGCCGTAGGAGTAGCCGAGGTAGTTGAGCTCCTCGTCGCCGAGCACGGCCCGCAGGAGATCGAGGTCGCGTGCCGCGCTCACGGTGTCGACGTTCGGGAGCAGGTCGCCGCTCTCGTCGCTGCACGCCTGGCCGAACGCGGTCGCCGACGCACCGACCTCGGCGATCCACTCGTCGCTGCCGCGCTCGGCGGGGATGATGCCGTAGAGAAAATCGTCCATCTGGGCGGCGTCGTAGCACGCGACGGCCGACGAGCGGCCGACCCCGCGCGGGTCGAAGCCGACGACGTCGAAGCGCTCCTGCAACGGCTGGCCGACCGCGTAGTCGAGCGAGTCCATCACGAAGTCGTATCCCGATGCGCCCGGGCCACCCGGGTTCACGAGCAGGGAGCCGATCTTGTCGCCCGACGCGGCGTGGCGCACGAGGGCGAGATCGATCTCCCCCTGATCGGGCTGCTCCCAGTCGAGCGGCGCCTTCGCCGTCGTGCACACCATGCCGTCACCGCACGGCTCCCACTCGAGCACCTGGGTGTAGAACGGCTCGAGCGCCGCGTCGACCTGCTCGCCGGTGGGGGTCGAAACGGACGTCGAGGGTGCGAGGGACACGCAGCCGCTGAGGGCGAGGAGCGCCGCGAGTGCGCCGGCGATCGCGGCGAAGCGCCGTGCTCGAGGCATCCGTCGCGTGGTGTCCTGCGGTGTGGCGGTCATGCGGCCCCTCGTTCGGTGGTCGGTCGTCGGATCGCCGAGACGAGCATCGCCTCGAGCGCGAGCGCGGGTTGCACATTGCCGTCGATGCGGGTGCGTGCCTCTTGGATGGCGTCGAGCGTCGCCAGCGTGCGTGCAGGGCTCGCGGATGCCGCGGCCTGCTCGATCGCCCGGATCATCTCGCGATTCACGAGCTCGACGTCGGCGGCGAGCTGGACGAGCAGGATGTCGCGGTAGAGCGAGGCGAGGTCGACGAGGATGCGGTCGATGCCGTCGCGCAGGCTGCGCGTGGCCCGCCGCTTCTGGTCGTCTTCGAGCGCCTTCAGCTGCGGACGGAGCGCGGTGGGCACAGCCTGGCCGGGCGCGATGCCGAGCGAGTGCAGGGCGTGGGCGCGCTCCTCGGCGTCGCGGAGCTCGGTGATGGCCTTCGCGTCTTCGCCGGCGATCTCGAGGAACCGCGCCGCCGTCGCGACCGCCGTCGCGGCGGAGCGCACCGTGAGCGCGAGCTCGAGGGTCTCGGCACGACGATGACGCGCCTCGTCGTTGGTGGCGAGCCGGTGCGCCATGCCGATGTGGCTCTGCGCCTCGCGTGCCGCGCGCTCGGCGAGCACGGGGTCGACGCCGTCGCGCCGCTCGAGGAGTGCCGCGACCTCGGCGATGCTCGGCACCTGGAGGCGGACCGAGCGCACGCGCGAACGGATCGTGGGGATGAGGTCGGCCTCGCTCGGCGCGCAGAGGATCCACACGGTGCGCTCGGGCGGCTCCTCGAGCTCTTTCAGCAGGAAGTTGGAGGTCTGCTCGGTCATGCGGTCGGCGTCTTCGACGATGATGACGCGGTGTCGCCCGACCGAGGGCGCGTAGTGCGAGCGCTTCACGATCTCGCGCACGTCGTCGCGCTTGATGATGACGCCCTCGGTGGTGAGCACGTGCAGGTCGGGATGGCTGCGCGCCTCGACCTGGATGCGCGTCGACTCGTCGCCGTCGGCGTCGCCGGAGATGAGCGCCGTCGCGAACGCGAACGCGAGATTGGAGCGCCCGGACCCGGGCGGACCCGTGACGAGCCAGGAGTGCGTCATCTGCTGCGCGGCGGCGCTGCCGCGCCCGTTGTTCGGGCGGACTCGGCCGCGGCGCGGAACACCGCGATCGCGGCATCCTGCCCCGTCAGCTCACTCCACACACTCACGATTCAACGCTACCTTCCGCCGCTGACCGTAGCCTCCGCTCAGAGCAGCCCGGCGACGCGAGCGCGGATCGCTGCAGCGATCTCGTCGACCGGCAGCGCGCCGTCGACGACGAGGAAGCGCTCGGGCTCCGCGGCGGCGAGGTCGAGATAGGCGCTTCGCACCCGGTCGTGGAATTCGGATGCCTCCGCCTCGAGCCGGTCGTACCGCGTGCGCGCCTCGTCGAGCCGATCGCGCGCGGAGGCGGCATCGAGGTCGAGCAGGATCGTGAGGTCGGGGCGGAGCCCCTCGGTCGCCCATTCGGAGAGCCGCCGCACCGCGTCGGGGTCGAGCACGCGGCCGGCGCCCTGGTAGGCGACCGACGAATCGATGTACCGATCCTGGATGCACGACCTCGCCGCGAGCGAGCGCCGGCCGCACGACCGTGGCGACGTGGTGCGCGCGGTCGGCCGCGTAGAGCAGCGCCTCGGCGCGCGGCGCGATGTCGCCGCGATGGTGCAGCACGATCTCGCGCACCTCGACGCCGACCTCGGTGCCGCCGGGTTCGCGCGTGCGCACGACCGTGCGGCCCTGCCCGCGGAGCCACTCGCCGAGGTGCTCGGCCTGAGTGGTCTTGCCGGAGCCGTCGCCGCCCTCGAGGGTGATGAAGAGGCCCGGGCCGCTCACTTCTTCGTCGCCGACTTCTTCGCGGGTGCCTTCTTCGTCGTGGTCGCACGCTTCGCGCGCGGCGCGGCCGGACCCTTGTCGCGCTTGATCTGCAGCAGTTCGACGGCGCGCTCGAAGGTGACGTCTTCGACGGACTCCGCACGCGGGATCGTCGCGTTCGTCGTGCCGTCGGTGACGTAGGGGCCGAACCGGCCGTCCTTCACCTTGATCGGCTTGCCGCTCACCGGGTCGTTGTCGAACTCCTTGAGGGAGCTCGAGGCGCGGCGGGCACCGTACTTCGGCTGTGCGAAGAGCTCGAGCGCGCCCGGGAGGTCGATGTCGAAGATCGCGTCTTCGCTCGGCAGGGTGCGGGTGTCGGCGGCCTTCTTCAGGTACGGACCGTACCGGCCGTTCTGCGCCGTGATCTCCTCGCCCGACTCGGGGTCGGCGCCGACCACGCGCGGCAGGTCGAGCAGCTTCAGCGCCGTGGCGAGATCGATCTCGGCGGGCACCATGCTCTTGAAGAGCGACGCCGTGCGCGGCTTCTCGGGGGCGGCCTTCTTCGCACCGCGCTTCGGCTTCGGCGGCTCGGCGACCTCGCCGGTCGCCGGGTTGACGGATGCCGCGGCATCCGTCTCGGGCTCTGGGTCGACCTCGGTCACGTACGGCCCGAACCGGCCGTCCTTCACGACGACCTGCTTGCCGTTGCCGGGGTTCACGCCGAGCACGCGGTCGCCCTGCACCGGAGCCTCGATGAGCTCGCGGGCCTTCGCCTCGGTGAGCTCGTCGGGTGCGAGGCCTTCGGGCAGGTTGACCCGGCGGGGCGGAGCGTCGGGTGCGGCATCCGCGTCGACGGCCTCGAGATAGGGACCGTACTTGCCGATGCGCAGGGTGATGTCGGGCGCGATCACCACCGAGTTGATCTCGCGTGCGTCGATCTCGCCGAGGTTGTCGACGACCTGCCTGAGGCCGCGGTGCTTGTCGGAGCCGAAGTAGAAGCTCGAGAGCCAGTCGACCCGGTCGGCCTCGCCCGCGGCGATGTGGTCGAGGTCGTCCTCCATCTCGGCGGTGAAGTCGTATTCGACGAGGTCGCCGAAGTGCTCCTCGAGCAGGCGCACGACCGAGAACGCCACCCAGCTCGGCACGAGCGCCTGGCCCCGCTGCGTGACGTAGCCGCGGTCCATGATCGTGGAGATGATCGACGCGAACGTCGACGGGCGGCCGATGCCGAGCTCCTCGAGCCGCTTCACGAGGCTCGCCTCGGTGTAGCGCGGCGGCGGCGAGGTCTCGTGGCCCTTCGCCTCGAGATCGGCGAGCTTCAGCGACTGGCCCTCCTTGAGCGGCGGCAGCTTCGCCTCCCCCGGCGTGTCGTCGGCGTTGCGGTCCTCGTCGTGTCCCTCTTCATAGGCGGCGAGGAAGCCGCGGAAGGTGATCACGGTGCCGCTCGCGGTGAACTCGGCGATGGTGCCGGCAACGCGGGCGGATGCCTCGGCGGGCGCTGATGCATCCGTCGCCGTCGGCCCGACCTCGATGGTGACGGTCGCCGTCTGGCCCTTCGCGTCGGCCATCTGCGAGGCGACCGTGCGCTTCCAGATGAGGTCGTACAGCTTGAACTCGCTGCCGCGCAGCGCGCCCTGCAGCTCCGACGGCGTGCGGAACACCTCACCCGACGGGCGGATCGCCTCGTGCGCCTCCTGAGCGTTCTTGGACTTGCCGGCGTACGTACGGGGCTTGTCGGGGATCGAGTCGGCACCGTAGAGCTTCGTCGCCTGGGCTCGGGCCGCGGCGATCGCCTGCTGCGAGAGCGACGACGAGTCGGTTCGCATATAGGTGATGTAGCCGTTCTCGTAGAGCGACTGCGCGACGCGCATCGTGTCACGGGCCGAGAGGCGGAGCTTGCGGGCCGACTCCTGCTGCAGGGTCGACGTCGTGAACGGGGCGGCGGGGCGACGCGAGTACGGCTTCGACTCGACCTTGGAGACGGTGCGGGCGACCCCGTCGGCGCTGAGCGCAGTGACGAGGGCCTCGGCGGTGGCCTGGTCGAGCACGACCGCCTTGCCCTTCAGCCGGCCCGAGTCGTCGAAGTCGCGGCCGGTCGCGACGCGTTCGCCGCGCGAGTCGCACGAGCTTCGCCTCGAAGGCGGTCGAATCGGATGCCTCGGCCGCGAAGCGTCCCGCGAGGTCCCAGTAGCCCGCCGAGACGAACGCGAGCCGCTCCCGCTCGCGGTCGACGACGAGCCGGGTCGCGGCGGACTGCACGCGCCCCGCGGACAGCCCTGGGCCGACCTTCCGCCAGAGCACCGGCGACACCTCGTAGCCGTAGAGGCGATCGAGGATGCGGCGGGTCTCCTGCGCGTCGACGAGCGCCGTGTCGAGCTCGCGGGTGTTGTCCTTCGCCTGCTGGATCGCGTCCTTCGTGATCTCGTGGAAGACCATGCGGCGCACCGGCACCTTGGGCTTCAGCTCCTGCAACAGGTGCCACGCGATGGCCTCGCCCTCGCGGTCCTCATCGGTGGCGAGCAGGAGTTCGTCGGCGCCCTTCAGCGCGCGCTTGAGTTCGGCGACCGTCTTCTTCTTCGAGTCGGAGACCACGTAGTACGGCTCGAACCCGTTGTCGACGTCGACGGAGAACTTGCCGAGGGGACCCTTCTTGAGCTCTGCCGGCAGGTTCTTCGGCTCGATGAGGTCACGGATGTGCCCGACCGACGACAGCACTTCGTAGCCGTCGCCGAGATACTGGGCGATCGACTTCATCTTGGTCGGAGACTCGACGATGACCAACTTTTTCGCGCCTGACACCAGACTCCTCTTGTTCCACGATTGAGTGACGAGAACGCACATTGGATGCCGCGCCCCCGAGCGGTGTGCCTCAGCCGATGACGCTGCACCGACAGCCACACCATACACACACTCGCCGTAAGTCCACCCACGCCACCCCCTCGACACCCTTCGCAAAACCCTCGCTCCACCCCTTGCGGTTCGCACGGTGCGGAGGAGAATGTGCCGCATGGACACGTCATCGACGAGCTCGTACACGGCGAAGCTGATCGACGGACCGCTCGAGGGCAAGACGGTGGCGACCGCGTTCCTCGACACGGGCGATCCGCGCCCGCGACTGGAACTGGGCACCGACCAGGGCAAGCACTATGTCTACGCCCGAGGCTCCGGCCTCGAGTTCGACGCGGCCGGTGACACCCGGCCGACGGCGGTCGAGTACCGCTTCATCGAGACTGTGTTCGACTGACCGCCGGCTCCATCCGGGCGGCCGCGCTCGGACGCGGCGGGGTGGAGCCGGAGGAGCAGCAGCATGACGATTGAATTCCTGTCGCGACTGCAGTTCGCGACCACGGCGATATTCCACATGACCTTTCCGGCCATCACGGTCGGCTTGTCCGTCTTCCTCTGCGTCATGTACGGCCTGTACTGGAGGACGAACAAGCCGGTCTACTTGCAGATCTTCCGATTCTGGCGTCGGATCTTCGCCGTGGGCTTCGCGATCGGCGTCGTCTCAGGGATCGTGCTCACGTTCCAGTTCGGACTCAACTGGGGTGTCTTCGCAGCCAAGGCGGGCCCGATCGTCGGGCCGATCATCGGCATGGAGGTCGTGACCGCGTTCTTCGTCGAGGCGGCATTCATCGGAGTGCTGCTCTACGGCGACGGGCGAGTGAAGCGTGGAACGATGTTCTTCGCGTCGGTGATGGTCGCGATCGGGACCATCAGCGTCGACGACCTGGATCCTCGCGGCCAACTCGTGGATGCAAACGCCCGACGGCTACACCATCGAGAACGGTCAGTTCGTGCCCACCAACTGGTACGAAGCGATCGTCAGCCCGTCGTTCCTGTGGCGCTGGGCTCACATGATGACCGCCGTGTTCCTCTCGGCCGGCCTCCTCGTCGCCGGTATCTCGGCCTACTACCTGATCAAGCACCGGGCTCCGGGCTTCGCGAAGCGCTCCCTGTCGATCTCGATCGGCGTGGTCGCGGTGCTCATTCCCTTGCAGATCGCGCTCGGCGACAACGTCGCGAGCCAGTACGTCGTGCCGCTGCAGGTCGATGCCCAGGGGGTTCCGACCAAGCTGGCGGCGCAGGAAGGCAATTGGGACTCCACGAACACCGGCTTCAACGTGTTCGTCATCCCCGACCAGGCCGAGCAGCGCAACATCGTCCAGATCTCCGTGCCCTGGTGGGGCAGCGCGATCGGGGCGAAGGACTTCAGCGGCCAGTCCGCGACACCGGGGCTGTCGCTCGTCCCTGTCGATGAGCAGCCACCCATGGTCTTCGTGTTCTGGGGCTTCCGAATCATGTTCTACGTGTCCATCCTCATCTTCGCCAGCGCATTCATCGGAATCGTGCTGCGACTGAGGCGTCGCCTCTACGTCTCCACCCGATTCCACAAGTGGCTGCTCTGGACGACGCCGATCGGCATCATCGCCATCTACGGCGGCTGGGTGACCGCCGAGACCGGCCGTCAACCCTGGGTCGTCTACGGTCAACTGCGCACGGCGGATGCGGTCTCGGCGCTGGCTCCTGGCGAGGTGATCTTCTCGTACATCGGTTTCGTGGTCGTCTATGCCGCGCTCGTGATCGCGTACATCGTGTACATCGTTCATTCGGTCAAACGTGGGCCCGAACGCGACTCGTCGAGTGCCGATATGGCCGTCGACAGCGTCGACGGTGAGCCGGTCGAGACGGGTCACGAGGCCGTGACGACGGCACCCGCCTCCGTCGACGGGAAGGGAGCAAGCTGATGGCCGCCGCCTGGTTCCTCTTCATTCTCATCCTGCTGACCGCGTACATCCTCCTCGACGGGTACGACCTGGGTGCGGGCGTCATCTCGCTGTTCGCCGGGAAGCGCGAATCTCGGCATGAGATCGTCGAGAAGGTCGGCACGATCTGGGACGGGAACGAGGTCTGGCTCGTCTTGCTCGGCGTGTCGCTCTTCGCCGGCTTCCCACTCGCGTTCGGCGTCATGATGCCGCACCTGTTCCTTCCGGTGATCGTCGTGCTGCTCGCCCTGATCCTCCGCGGAGTCTCGATCGAGCTGATTTCCCAGCGCGGGCGTGAGGCCGGTCGGCGATGGTATGTCGTGTTCGGTATCGCTTCGCTGGTCGCCGCGTTCGCGCAGGGGTTCGCGCTGGGTGGCCTCGCCGCTCCTGTCCAGTTCAGCGGGACGACCTACCAGGGCTCGCCGTTCGACGTATTCACCTGGTTCAGCGTGCTGATGGGAATCACGGTGACGCTCGGCTACGTCGCGCTCGGCTACGCGTTCCTCGAGTTGCACGGTGTGGGCGATCCGGCCGTCGCCACTCGACGGGGAGTGATCGTGTCGATCCTCGCCGTCGTCGCGGCGGCGGTGAGCCTCATCTCGATCAATGCGACCGCGGCGCCACTCGACCTGTCGACGCCCGTTCGGGCATTCTCGTTCTGGGGGCTGCTCATCTTCGCTGCGGCCGGCGCGGTGATCGCGGTGGTGTCGTTCCGCCGCACCCGCAACGCCTACGGGGGGAACATCTACCCGTTCGGCGGGCTCGCCATCTTCGTCGTGGCCGTGCTGTCGGCGTTCGCCGTCTCGCACTATCCGGTCCTCGTGCCACCGGACCTCACGGTCGACGTGGCCGTCGGTCCGCCGGAGACGATGTGGTTCCTCTTCGTGGCCTTCGGACTGAATCTGCCCTTGCTGGCCTACTACACCTGGTTCGCGCACAGCAAGTTCGGCCTCGGCGTGAGGATCGCGCAGGCTCGGTCGGACGAGCGCGAACTGAAGTCGGACGAACTCGCAGAGAAAGACGAACTCGCAGAGAAGAGGAGCCGGTCGTCATGTCGTCTGAGAACGTCGCACCCGCAGAGACGAGCCCGGAGGTCGGCGGGGATGCGCTCACGGCAAAGGCCCTCGGGCCGAAGAAGCCGATCGCCAATCCGTTTCTGAGGTGGCTCGCCTATATCGGTCTGTTCCTCGTCGGCATTCGTTCTCTACTGGGCCAGTGATCTGATCTTCGAGAAGTACATCACCGTGTGGCTGAGCTGGATCATCGTGGTCGCGATGAGCGTCACCGCACTGGTCATCTGGATCGTCGACGAGCGCAGAATACGCGATGACGACGACTCTCGGCTGAGCCGGCCACCGAACGAGCCGAGGCGGCGGGGGCGATCTCTTCGCGAGAGTGGCTCGCCCATGCGGCCGACCCCGGTCGCACCCTGCTCCGCCGTTCGGCAGTCGCGCGAACGATTCAGACCGTGCTCTGGTGTGGGCAGTGGGCCGGTCTCGCCCTCGTCGCCCAAGCCTGCCTGACCGAGCCACGGGGCGCGGGCCTCGGCTGGGGCCTCGTCGTGCTGGTGGTGTGCGGTGTGCTGGCGGCGCTCGCAGGGTACGCCGCCGACACCTTCGCCTCGAGGGCTGGACTGGCGATCGAAGACGACCTTCGCGCTCGGCTCGTCTCGCACCTGCTTCCGCGTGTCGCCCGGCCGAGCGAGATCGAACCGGCGACTGCCGCCCATGCCACCCTCGAGCTGGTCGACGATGTGGCCGAATACCACACGACGACCGTTCCGCTGCGGTACTCCGCACCGGCGTCGATGACGGTCATCTTCGTCCTGACCGCCATCGTGCATTGGCCCGTCGCGGTCATCCTCGCCCTGTCCACTCTCGTCGTCTCGTTCAACATGCGTCTCGCCGGACTCCTCGCCAAGGAGGGCAACGACCGCTACCTGGGCGCGATCCAGAAGATGGGTGCCATCGTGCTGGACAGCTTCCGCGGAGTGGAGACCCTTCGGCGTTTCCACGCCGTCGAACAGCGACGAGACGCCCTCGCCGAGGCATCCGATCGCCTGACCGATGCGAACATGAGCGTCTTGAAGCGGGCGTTCATCTCGGGACTGGTGATGGATGTCGTCATCACGTTCTCGATCGCGGTCACCGCGACCTACGTCGGCCTGGCGCTGCTGCGCTATGTCTCGATTCCCTGGGTCGCGCCGATCGACCTGGCGAGCGGGCTGTTCGTCTTGCTGCTCTGCCCGCTGTACTTCAGTCCGATGCGTCAGCTCGCGTCCGCCTACCACGATCGAGAGCGCGCCGAGACCGCTTCACGCGCAATCGTCGCCGTGCTCGCTGACGACGCGTTCCGGCCGGCCGGCGACATCCGGAACGCGGGCGAGTTGCCGGATGTCGGCGGCGACGTCGATTCCGTGGAGCGTCGACCTGCGTGATGTCGTCTGCACCATCGACGACCACACGATCCTGGCCGTGTCGCACCTCGTCGCGGGCGCCGGGCGCTGGACGGTGATCACCGGGCCATCGGGGGCGGGCAAGACGACGCTGTTGCGCACGATGGCGGGCTTGCACGAGCCGAGCTCGGGCACGATCCGTTGGGTATCGGGAACACGATCGCAGGCTCCTGCGCTCGGTGAGGCCGCCTGGATCGGTCAGGGCACCGTCATCCTCGAAGGAACCATCGCCAGCAACATCCGTCTCGCGCAGCCCGATGCGGATGACGACGCGGTTCGTCTCGCGGCCGACGCGGCCGGGCTCACCCCGTTGCTGACCTCGCTCGCAGCGGGACTCGAGACGGCCGTCGGCGAGAACGGATCACGGCCTGTCGACCGGGGAGGCGCGCCGTGTCGCGATCGCCCGCGCGTTCCTCCGCGGCTCCAAGCTGTGGATTCTCGACGAGCCCACCGCGCACCTCGATCACGACACCGAGAGCGACATCGTTTCGGCGCTGCGCCGCGCGACGGTGGGATGCACCGTCATCGTGGCGACGCATTCGCCGGGCATCGCCCGCGTCGCCGACTCGATCTGGATGGTCTCCGACGGGCGCGTCACGGATGTCTCGGCCACCCCGGTCGTCACGGCGACCCCAGCCGACTCGGTCGCCAGCCCCGGCTCGCACCCGGTCGCCCCAGCGATAGCGGTGACGTCGTGAGACGGCATCGTCTCTGGCTGCGCCAGATCACGCCGATGACGGTGCTGGGCCTCGGCGCCGCGGTGCTGGCCGAGATCGGGTCGATCGGCCTCCTCGGCACCTCCGGATGGTTCATCTCCGCGTCGGCGATCGCGGGGGTGACCGCCTTCAGCACCTTCTCGTATGTCGCCCCGAGTGCCACGGTGCGCGGCTTCGCGGTCCTCCGCATCACCGCGAACTACGCTCAGCGGCTGCTCCTGCACCGAGGTGCGCTCAAGCGTCTGCGCGATGTTCGTCTCGACTTCTTCGCAACGACCGCCGCCGCATCTGCGGTGGCCGCTCCGGTGCGCGGGGGTCGGCTGCTCGACCGGGCGATGGCCGACGCCGATGCCGAGTCCATGCATCTGATCCGTACGATCCAGCCGATCGTCGTGTACATCGTCCTCAGTCTGTGCCAGCGTCGTCGTGGTTGCGCGTGGTGAGCACTCCTGCGGCCTTCGTTCTCGCCGGTGCCTGCGCCGCTCGCGGTAGTCCTCGCGCTTGCCGCGGATCGGATGCGCGGCAGCCCGCGCGACACGAAGCATGGTGTCGATCGAGCGCGCGCCGTCGCGCGAACGGAGATGGTGACCGCCGTCGAGGCGTGGCCCGAGATCGTGTCGATCGGTGCGATCGATCGGGTTGTCGAACAGCTCGACGACCGGACCGCACGGTATTCACGAGCGCGTCGCGGCGCGAGTGCCCGTGATGCGATGGGTGCGGCTGCTGCTCGGCGTGATGATCGCTCTCGCGCTCGCGGCCATCGTTGCGGTGACGACGCTGGTCGCCGCCGTTCCAGTACCCGAGATCGTTCTCGTCGCACTCGTCACGGCGGGGCTCATGACGATGGCCGTCCAGCTGCCTGCGGCCTTTCGGAACGATCGAGAAGCCCGTGACGCTGCCGAACGACTGGACACCGCCGATGTCGAGCGAGCCGACGGCAACCTTCCGAGTGCCGAGATCACGCGAACGGCCGACGGCGGGGTCGAGCTCGTCGACTACCGCGTTCCGGACAGTGTCTTCGCCCGCGAGCACAGCGTGTCGGCGACCGTGCGTCCCGGCGAGTGTCTCGTCGTCACCGGCCGCTCCGGCAGTGGCAAGTCGACGCTGCTGGCCTCGATGTTCGAGTCGTTCGAACGCGCAGAGCGGCGGCCGAGTCGTCTTCGTGCCCACGGACGACTACCTCTTCACCGGAACGATCGCGGAGAACATGCGCCTGGCCGATCCCGACGTGACCGACGCCGCCATCGAGCGAGTCCTCGAAGAGATGCAGCTGGATGACTTCGCCGGCACGACGCCGATCGGCGTCGGAGGCCGGAACACGTCGGGCGGCGAGCAGACGCGGCTGCGCATCGCACGCGGACTCCTCGCGAACCCCGACGTGCTCCTCATCGACGAGCCGACCGCGGGACTCGACGACAGCACCGCCCGCGCTGTGCTCACGGCGCTGCGCGAACGGATGCGTCACGGAGTGCTGATCCTCGCGATTCACACCGCAGAGGATCTTCCGCCGGGGTTCGACACCGCCACGGTCCTGCGCCTCGACGACGCCGACATCGCGCGCACCTGATCTCGCCGGATCTGCGCCCGGACCTCGCTGCACGCGCCGGATCTCGCTGCCACGAGTGCGTGTCTCGCAAAGTTCGGACGGACTCGGAACCGCGGCTTGACCTTGACCTCGGGTCAGGGCCGATGCTGGTGGCATGACGAACTCAAACGCGACGTACTCGGCCTGGAGCGGCATGTTGCCGGTGGAAGACACCGCGCTGGCGGTGACCGACACTGGTGGGACAGGTACCCCCGTGGTGTACCTGAACGGTTCCTACGCGAGCCAGCGGCACTGGCGACCCGTCATCAACGAGCTGGGGTCGGGGTGGCGACACATCACGTACGACGAGCGGGCTCGCGGCGGGTCGAAGAAATCGGCGGACTACTCCTTCGAGGCGTGCGTCCGCGATCTCGAGGTCGTCCTGAGCGCCAGGGGGGTGGAGCGGCCGCTTCTGGTGGGCTGGTCCTACGGCGCGTTGCTCGGGGTCGTCTGGGCCGCTCGGAATCCGGACCGCGTCGCCGGCGTGGTCGGGGTCGACGGCCCGTATCCGTCGGGCTGGACCGACGATGCCCGCCACGAATACATTCGTCGGGGATTCCGTCAGGCCCGATGGCTGCTGCCGATAGTGCGCCTCGTCGGCAACGCCGCGCGGATGAGTGCCGAACAGCATGCCGACATCAACATCGAGGCCCACAAGATCCACGCCGCCCTCGAACCAGTCCTCGACAGCGTGACCGTCCCGGTCAGGTACGTGGTCGCCTCGGGGGAAGCCTTCGGAAGCAAGGACAATTGGCAAGAGCAGATGCGCACCACCCTCGACCCGGTGCTCGCTCGCAACCCGAACCTCACGATCAGCGCGAAGGTCGCGAGCAACCACGGCACGATCGTGCGCAAGGATTTCCGCGCCATCGCCGAGGCCACACGAGAGGTCGCCGCCCTCACCCGCGAAAGTCGCTGACGACCATGACCAGCGGCGTCACAATCGGCCAGGCGGCAGCCTTCGCCAGCGTCACGATCAAGACCATCCGCCACTACCACCGGCTTGGCCTGGTCGACGAACCGCCTCGTGACGGTTCCGGCTATCGCCGCTACGGGTCGTCCGACCTGCTGCTGCTGGTCCAGGTCCGGACGCTGGCCGAGGCCGGCGTACCGCTCTCCGAGATCGGCGCCCTGCTCGGCGCCGATCCGGAGCGGTTCGCCGCCGACCTGGTCGAGGTCAAACGGCGGCTGACCGAGCGGATCGAGGAGCTGGCCGCGCGCCGCGACCTGCTGGACCGGCTGGCCAACGGTGACCGGGCACTGTTGCCCGACCGGGCCTGCGCGCTGTTGGAACGGGCCGCCGACCTCGGCTTCACCCCGGAGGAGGTCGCGGCCTACCGCGAGGGCATGGTGCTGGCCAAGGCCCTGGTCCCCGCCGCATTCGACGACCTTCTCGTCGAGGCCGAGCACGCCCTCGACGACACCCGGTTCGTCGCCTTGAACAAGGAATGCTGGGCCGCCAAGGATTGGGAACCCGACGACCCCCGCATCGAGGAACTCGCGACCGCCATGGCCGACCACTTCCTCGCCAACCCCGCGTTGCTCGCGATCCCGAACGGCTTCCAGACCAGCACTGACGCCACCCGATATGGCCTCCTCAACCACCACGGCGAAGACCCGGCATCGGCCAGGGCACGGCTGACCACGCTGGTCGAGACGAAACTGCGCTCCGCCGGCGTCGACATCCCACACCAATAGACGCAGCCCTGCGTCACCGACGGGCATCCTCGGAGTCAGCGCGGGGGATCAGCGCCTGCACCTGATCACCCGGTCCACCCTGGCGGTCCCGCTCGCGCGGCGGCGTCGATCGTGAACCCGAATCGGGCGACGGCGACCCGTACGTCGGCGACCGGGCCCGCCACCTGGCATGCCGAGAGGGTCGCGCCATTCCGCGTCGCAATCGCGGCGGCGAGCTCGCACGGCACGCCGGGCACGGCGCCGGAGATCGCGTCGGCCGCGGCGAGCGCTGCGGCATCCGCGGCATTCGCTGCCTGCTGCGATGCCACGAACACGCCGAGCACGGGCACGACGGCGATCGACACGGCCGCGACGGCTCCCACGATGCCGAGTGCAGCGACGGATGCCGCGCCCGACTCGTGATCGGCGGCACCGACGCTTCGCCGTCGAGGCGTGGCGCGCGCGCCGGCCCCGTGGTGCCTGCGGCGGCGTCTCATCGCCCGCCTGCCACGGCACACGATTCGGCGCGCAGCTCGATCGCCGCGAGGAGCCCGTCGCCCGATGTGGTGAGGGTCACGCACACGAACGGTTCCTCGACCGACACGGCGAGCGCGGCGTCACCCGCGATGCGGTCGGCGATCGCGCCCGCCGTCGCCTCGGACTCGCCGCGGCCGAGGGCGCGGGCGGCGTCGGCCGCGGCATCCGTGAGCCGCACCTGCTCGGCGACGAGCTGCACCGAGGCGAGGCACACCGCCAGCACCAGGGCGATCGCGGGCAGCGCGACGGCGAACTCCGCAGTCACGCTGCCCCGATCGCCGTCAGCCGACCGTGAGCGCATTCCGTACGAGATCGGTGAGGATGCCTCGCACCTCGTCGCCCCGCAGGATGATGACGAGGAGGCCGGCGAAGCCGACCGCCGCCATCGTCGCGACGGCGTACTCGGCGGTGGCGGCGCCCCGTTCGCCCGCGAGGCGACGGGCGACGATGCGCACGCCGCGTCGGACCCGGGAGCGGGCAGGGTCGCGGCCCTCGGGCGGCGCCGACCGGCCTTCGACGGTCGGGGTGGCGAGTTCGTGCATGGTGAGTTTCCTTCCTGTGGTGCCGGGGACCCGGCTGGTGGGCGGCACGAGTCGTGGGTCATCACGCGGCACCGCCGAGGGTGCCCGAGATGACGGAGATCATGAGCGGCACGACGCCGAGCAGCACGAACGACGGCAGCACGCACAGGCCGAGCGGCACCATGAGCCGCACTCCGAGTGCCGCGGCGCGCTCCGCCCCGGCGGCCCGGGCCGCGCGCCGCAAGCGCAATGCCTCGGCGCGCAGCAGCTCGGCGACCGGAGCACCCGCGCGAGTGGCGAGCTCGAGCACCGTGTCGACGTGTCTCGCGCCGTCGGCCACGAGCCGGTGATCTCCCATCGCCCGGCCCACGACCTCGCGGGCGCGCTCGATCGAGGCTCCGCTCGACATCGCGATCGCGAGGAGCTCGAGCTCGAGGCCCGCATCGCCGCGGCCACGAGACGCGCGTGCGGCGAGGGCTGCGTTCCAGCGGCGACCCGCCCAGAGGAGCGCCGATCCGACCGCGAGACAGGCGAGTCCGAGTGGGTTGGCGAAGAGGACGGCGACGGTGTCGAAGCCGAGCGTCGCGCCGAAGAGCACCGCGAGCAGCGGGAGCGTCGTGACGAGTCGGGCGCTCGCCGCGGGTCCAGCGAGTGCTGCTCGCACCTCACGTCGCATCTGGGCTTCGTCGCGAAGACCCGCCGCGAGATCCCGGAGGCTCGCCGCGAGCGGCGCCCCCGACTCCTCGGCCACGCTCCACGCTGCCGCGAGGACGGGCCACGCCGTCGACGCTGCGGGCGTCGCCGCGCGTGCGCCGGCGATCGCCGGGGCCACCGGCTCACCCTGAGCGGCCGCGTCCGCGGCGGCGGCGAGCACCGCGGCGTCGGCGGTCGCTCGGTCGGGCCGTCGGTCTGATCCAGACCCTCCGCCGTCGGTCTCGCCCGAGAGGTGATTCGCTCGGGCGCGATCGTCACCGTTGCCGAGATGGCCCCACGCGGCCGGGGCTGGAACGCCCGCGGAGAGCAGCACCGCCAGCCGCTCGGCAACGCCGGCGATCGCGTCGATCTCTGCAGCCGGATCGTCGTGCCGCCGGAGACGGCGCACCACCCCGAGCAGCTGGGAGGGGCGGCCCGTGCCACGACGCGTGCCACGACGTGCACCGCCGCCTGCCCCGGCCTCGTTGCCACGCACCGCCGCCATCACAGCGCCTCGATCGCGAGTCGGTCGCCGCGCTGCTCGAACCGTCCGAGTTGCGTGAGGCGGCGCTTGCCGGCGACGCGGTCGAGGTGCAGCACGAGATCGAACGCGCTCACCGTCTGCCGCGCGACCGCGTCGGGCGACAGTCCCGCGATCGATCCGAGCGCCTCGAGCCGCGCCGGCACGTCGGCGAGGGAGTTCGCGTGCAGCGTGCCGGCGCCGCCGTCGTGGCCGGTGTTCAACGCTGCGAGGAGTTCGCGGAGCTCGGCTCCACGGCACTCCCCCACGACGAGCCGGTCGGGACGCATCCGCAGAGCCTCGCGCAGCAGCGCGTCGAGCCCGACGCGACCCGTGCCCTCGAGGTTCGCCTGCCGCGCCTCGAGCGTGACGACGTGCGGATGCGCGACCTGCAACTCCGCGACATCCTCGATCACCACGATGCGCTCGCGATCGGGCGCCTCGCCGAGCAGCGCCGCGAGCAGGGTCGTCTTTCCGGTGCCGCCCGCCCCAGTCACCAAGAGGTTCTTGCGCGCCGCGACAGCCTCTTTGAGGAGGGTCTCCTGGTCGGGATCGAGCATCCCGGCCCGCGCGAGCGCCGCGACGGAGAACCCGGCCGCACGCGGCACGCGCACCGACAAGAGGGTGCCGTGCGCTGAGACCGGCGCCAACACCGCATGAACGCGGATGCCCCGGCCGAGCCGCACATCGACGGCCGGCGTCGCTTCGTCGATATGGCGGCCGCCACGGGCGATCAGCCGCACGGCGAGCGCACGAACTTCGGCTTCGTCGGCCGACCATGCCGGATCGTGCTCCGCGCCTGCGCCTCGATCGATCCAGAGCCCTCGGTCGCCGTTCACGAAGAGGTCGGTCACCGGGCCCGACTCCGCGAACGGGGCGAGCGGGCCGAGCACCGAGAGGTCCGCTTCGACGAAGCTCAGCGCCGCGGGCTCCGGCGGCGGAGCCGACGCGGACGCTGACACGGGCGCCAGCATCGGCGCTTGCGCCCGCAAGGCGCCCACCCCGTCGACCGTGAGCTCCACCTCGAGACCCACCCGGCGCAGCAGCACCGCCCGGCGGCGCGAACGCCGACGCCGCGACCGCTCGCTCGCCGAGCATGCATCAGGTCGCGCGGCGCGAACGCCGACTCGGTCGCCCGCTCGGAGGCACGCATCAGGTCGCGCGGCGCGAACGGCGACTCCGACACTCGCTCGGCCGCGCGCATCGGGGCGCGCTCCCACGATGGGGTGGCGACGAAGGGGGTGCTCATGAGGCGAGCGTAGGAAGCGACGCCGGCGCCGGGGCATCCGCTCGCTCGCAGATATGAAAAGAGCCTCCCCCACGCCATTGTGGAGGAGGACTCGGCACCCGCAAGACTACCTGCGCAGTGCCCATTTAACGAAAGGGGGCGGCACCCATTGGGGGGAACAGGTGCCGCCTCGGCAGCGCAAGGATTGGGGGGAATCACGAGCGCTGCAGGCCACGAAACGAGTGTTCGGGCGGTATTCAGCATACGGCCTGCAGAACGATGCGCAAGTATTTTTTGTCCCCGTTTGTGCGGACATACAGATTTCTCTGCGCTAAGGCACAGGTTGCCGCATTCGACCGGCGTTCGGAAGGGCTACGACGCACTATTGCCGTCGCGCAGCCTACACGGTTCCGCTCCGTCGGTTCCGACGCGGTTCTACGCCGGTTCCACCCCTGACGGGGGCGGGAGGTAGGGTGCTGGTGGGGCAGGCGACCCAACCGATGTATTGATCGCGAAGGAGCGACCGGAGAGCAATGACCGTTCAGATCGATCACGCACTCGAGGAGATCAGGCGATTCCGCCCGAGCCCCGAGTTCGCCGCCCAAGCCGTCGCCGACGAGTCCCTGTACGAGGCCGCGCGCGCCGACCGCCTCGGATTCTGGGCCGACCAGGCCCGCGAACTCCTCCAGTGGGAGAAGCCGTTCACGCGCACCCTCGACTGGTCGAACCCGCCGTTCGCGAAGTGGTTCGACGACGGTGAGTTGAACGTCGCCGTCAACTGCCTCGACCGCCACGTCGCGGCGGGCCTCGGCGATCGTGTCGCCATCCACTTCGAGGGCGAGCCGGGCGACTCCCGCGACATCACCTACGCCGAGCTCACCGACGAGGTGAAGCGCGCCGCGAACGTGCTCACCGAGCTCGGCATCGGCGAAGGCGACCGCGTCGCCATCTACCTGCCGATGATCCCCGAGGCGATCGTCTCGATGCTCGCCGTCGCGCGCATCGGCGCGATCCACTCGGTCGTGTTCGGCGGGTTCAGCGCCGACAGCCTCGCGTCGCGCATCGACGACGCCGAGGCATCCCTCGTCATCACCGCCGACGGCGGCTACCGCAAGGGTCGGGTCTTCCCGCTGAAGCCGACCGTCGACGAGGCCATCGCGAAGACGGCCGGCAGCGTCGAGCACGTGCTCGTCGTGCGCCGTGGCGAGAACGAGATCCCCTGGACCGAGGGCCGCGATCACTGGTGGCACGAGACGGTGGCGGATGCCTCGACCGACCACGAGGCGAAGGCGTTCGGCGCGGAGCATCCGCTCTTCATCCTCTACACGAGCGGCACGACCGGCAAGCCGAAGGGCATCCTGCACACGAGCGGCGGATACCTCACCCAGGCCGCGTTCACGCACAAGAACGTGTTCGACCTGCACCCCGAGACCGACGTGTACTGGTGCACCGCCGACGTCGGCTGGATCACCGGGCACTCCTACGTCGTCTACGGCCCGCTCGCGAACGGCGCCACCCAGGTCGTCTACGAGGGCACGCCCGACACGCCGCACCCCGGCCGCTGGTGGGAGATCGTCGAGAAGTACAAGGTCTCGATCCTCTACACGGCGCCGACCGCCATCCGCTCGTTCATGAAGCTCGGCCGGCAGATCCCGCACGAATTCAACCTGCGTTCGCTGCGCCTGCTCGGCTCGGTCGGCGAGCCGATCAACCCCGAGGCGTGGATCTGGTACCGCCACGTCATCGGCGGCGGCTCCATCCCCGTGGTCGACACGTGGTGGCAGACCGAGACCGGCGCGATCATGATCTCGGCGCTACCCGGCATCACCGACCTCAAGCCCGGCTCCGCCCAGGTGCCGATCCCCGGCATCTCGATCGACATCCTGTCGGATGACGGCACCCCCGTCGAAGGCGAAGGCGGCGGGCTCCTCGTCGTCACGGAGCCGTGGCCGTCGATGCTCCGCGGCATCTGGGGCGACCCCGAGCGCTTCAAGGAGACGTACTGGCAGAAGTTCGGCACGGTGCTTCGGATGCTTCAGCGCCGATGTACTTCGCCGGCGACGGCGCCCGCCGCGACGAAGACGGCGACATCTGGCTGCTCGGACGCGTCGACGACGTCATGAACGTGTCGGGCCACCGTCTCTCCACCGCCGAGATCGAGTCGTCGCTCGTGTCGCACCCGTGGACGGCCGAGGCCGCCGTCGTCGGCGCATCCGACGAGACCACCGGCCAGGCGGTCGTCGCGTTCGTGATCCTGAAGTCGAGCCAGGTCGAGCACGTGACCGACCCGGCCGAGGCGAGCGAAGAGCTGCGCCGGCACGTCGCGACGCAGATCGGCGCGATCGCCCGACCCCGCCAGGTGTTCATCGTGAACGAGCTGCCGAAGACGCGCTCGGGCAAGATCATGCGGCGGCTGCTGCGCGACCTCGCCGAGGGCCGCGAGATCGGCGACACCACGACGCTCGCCGACACCTCGATCATGCAGGTCATCAGCGCGCAGGTGCGCTGACGCGCGAGCTGCAGAACGGCGGATGCCGCGGACGGGATCGTTCCCGCCGCGGCATCCGCCCGTCTTCGCCCGTCTTCGCCCTCTTCGCCCCTCTTCGCCCGTCTTCGCCCCTCTTCGCCCTCTTCGCCCGGGTTCGGGAGGACAATTGCCGTTTCGTAGGACATTTCGCGGTCCCAGCGTCCTACGAAACGGCAATTGTCCTACGAATCGCGGATGTCCCACGCGACTCCGGCCGCCCTCACGACCACATGTGGCGTCCTTGCGCGAGGATGCTGCGCACCGTCGACTCGATCTTCGGCCCACTCGTACAGCACCTGGTCGTAGCCGTAACGAAGCACGACATACCCGATCTTCTGGAGACGCTCGCTCCTGCGCGAGGTCGATGTTGCGCTGCTCCCGCGTGCCGTGAGGTCCGAACCCGTCGAACTGCATGACGAGGCGCTCACCGATGAGCCCATCGACGTGGTGACCGTCGATGACGACCTGCGGGATCATCGAGATCCCGATTCGTGCGAGTCGCACCCGCGGGCACCGATTCGATCCCGCTGTCGGCGAGGGCGTGCGTCGCATCGACGACGCGTCTGAAGCGCCGGCCCCGCCGAGCGACCGATCGCACGGAGCTCGGCAGTCGAGGCCAGGCTGTGCCGCAGAGCGGAGTCGAACACCGCCACGGCCTGCTCGTGCGGCTGGCATGCCGCGACGTGGCTCAGCATGCGGGGCACGTCCTCGATCACGGCGCGCACGCCCTCGGCCGGACCGGTGACGGATGCCTCGTCCAGTGGACGACCAGCGGGCGGTCGCCCTCGCGGACCGACGGCTTCGGGGCACGGTCGACGTCGCCCGACGTTGCGCGCCGCGCTGACGTGGATCCCGCGATCATCGATCACCCAGAGCCCGCGCTCGCGCGGCGGACACGCAGCGTCAGCGTCGCCGATGCGCACGGCACGCAGCAACGCCGGATGACAGTCGGCGGTCGCAATCCAGTCGCGACGCACTCGGATCCCGCTTCGTCGCGCGATCGCCGCCTGTACTTCGCGGCGCGTGCGCCCGCAGCGAGGAGATCGATTCGGTGCACGATGCCACCGAGCGTGCCGACGAAGTTCGCGATGTCCATTCGACGAGCATCTCGTCGGCTGCGGTTCGCCGCGCTCGGGGATGGCTCGATCGTGAGCACATCGCGGGCACCAGCCTGTCGTGTGAGGACGAGTGCGACTCGGGCAGCCTCGCGCGTCGGCTGCGGATGCCCGCCATGCCGCCAGAGTGCACCCGCAGACCCGCTGCCGCGCACCGTCACCGCCCGCAAACGCCGCGACCGCGCAGCCCGCAGACCGCACGTCGCGGCGACCGCGCAGCCGCTCCTGCACCGCGTACCCGCCACATCGTAGGACATTGACGGCTCGGAGGACGCTTCATCGGGGCCAGGTCCTGCCATCCGCCCGAATGTCCTGTGAACGCGCGACGGGGACGCGACGACGGCGGGCCCGGGACGACGGCGAATGGGTAGTCCCCGAACCGGGCGGGCACGAGCCGTGCGCGCGCCGCGACGACCAGCAGTCCGAGACGGCGGATGCCGCGGCCGGGAGCATGCCCGCCGCGGCATCCGCTCAGGGTGGTTACGCGAACTCGACGACGAGCTCGACCTCGACGGGCGCGTCGAGCGGCAGCACCGCGACGCCGACCGCCGAACGGGCGTGCCGGCCGGCCTCGCCGAAGATCTCGCCGAGGAGCTCGGACGCCCCGTTGATCACGCCCGGCTGGCCGGTGAACGCGGGGTCGGATGCCACGAATCCCACGAGCTTCACGATGCGGGTGACCCGGTCGAGCGACCCGATCTCGGCGCGCACCGCGGCGAGCGCGTTGAGCACGCACGTGCGGGCGTAGGCGCGCGCGTCGTCGGCCGACACGAGACCGGCCGACGCCATCGCCGACCTTGCCCGTCGCGGGCAGCGCGCCCGCCACGAACGGAAGCTGCCCCGAGGTGTAGACGTAGCCGCCGGTGACGACGGCGGGCACGTACGCCGCGACGGGCGGCGCGACATCCGGAAGCTCGATGCCGAGCTCAGCGAGGCGCGCCTCGAATCCTGCCATCAGGCGTCGCCCTCGAACTGCTTGGCGGCCTGCGCGGAGGCAGCGGCGCCGGCGGATGCCGCAGCCGACGACTCCCCGCCGAGCGGGCGCTTCAGGTACGCGACGAGCCCGCCCTCGGGCCCCTGCACGATCTGCACGAGCTCCCACCCCTCGGATCCCCAGTTGTTCAGGATCGCGGCGGTGTTGTGGATGAGCAGGGGGGTGGTGATGTACTCCCAGGTGGGCATGGGACTCCTCGTCTCTGATGTCTCTGATTCTGCGGTTCGGGAACGGATGACGCGCGGATCCGCGTGTCGCCGGAATCCGGATGACGCGCGGATCCGCATCTCGGCGGAACGCGGCATGCCCGGCTCGTATCGGAATTTGCCAGCATTCTCCGTTACGCTCCACTATATGTCTGCCCAAAAACGTACGATGAGCGACGTCGGTGCCGGGATTCTCGGCATCGTCGGCATGAGCGCTCTCGCCGGCGTGCTCGTGACAGCAGCCGTGACGCCCGCCCTCGCCGTCACCGGCATGGCCGCGAACAACAGCATCTCGATGTTCGAGAACCTTCCGGGGTTCCTCGACATCAACGCCCTCTCGCAGAAGACCGACATCTACGCCACGCAGCCCGACGGCTCGCCGAAGCTCCTCGCGTCCTTCTTCGACGAGAACCGCGAAGAGGTCCCGTTCGAGGCGATCAGCCAGTACGTGAAGGATGCCGCGATCGCCGGCGAAGACCCGCGATTCTACGAGCACGGCGGCATCGACGTCCAGGGCACCATTCGCGCGGCACTGAACGAGTATGTGATCGGCGGTGACACTCAGGGAGGTTCGTCGATCACGCAGCAGTACGTGAAGAACGTGCTCATCAACAACGGTGTGAGCGCGGCGACGACCCAGGAGGAGAAGGACGCGGCCTACTTGGAGGCCACGAAGACCACTCCCGATCGAAAGCTCAAGGAGATGCGGTACGCGATCGCACTCGAGAAGAAGGCCTCGAAGGACGACATCCTCAAGGGCTACCTGAACATCGCCGGGTTCGGCGGTCGCGTCTACGGCATCGAGTCCGCTGCGCAGTACTACTACGGCGGCAAGCACGCCGCCGACCTCACCCTCGCCGAGGCCGCGAGCCTCATCGCGATCGTGAACAACCCCGAGAAGTTCCGCCTCGACAAGCCCGAGAGCGAGACGAACGGCGCGAACACGGTCGACGCCAGCGGCCAGCCCGTGCCATACGCCGCGAACAAGGAACGACGCGACTACATCCTCGGCGAGATGCTGAAGGAGACGAAGATCACGCAGGAGGAGTACGACGCGGCCATCGCGACGCCGATCGCTCCCGTGATCAAGCCGCCGAGCACCGGCTGCCAGACCGCCGAGGGCAGCGCATACTTCTGCGACTACGTCACGTGGGTGGTCAAGAACCAGATGGACGACCCCGCGACGCCCGAGGTCAACGAGGGCGAGGTCATGTTGAAGCAGGGCGGCCTCCAGATCTACACGACGCTCGACCCCGAACTGCAGAGCACCGTAGAGACCGCGATGGCCGAGAACGTGCCGTTCTCGGATCCGCGCTTCGACGTCGGCTCAGCGGCCGTGACCGTGCAGCCGGGTACCGGCAAGATCCTCGCGATGGCGCAGAACAAGAAGTTCACGAACGACCCCGTACTTGCCGACATCGAGCCCCGAGTACAGTTCGGTGAACTACAGCACCGATTACGCCTACGGCGGCTCGAGCGGTCTGCAACCTGGATCAACGTTCAAGGTGTTCACGCTCGCCGAGTGGTTGAACGAGGGCCACTCGCTCAACGAGTCGTTCAACGGTGAACGGCGCGTGTTCACCTCCTTCCCGGCTGCCTGCTACGGCGGTTGGAAGGGCAGCTACAACCCGAAGAACGACGACGGGAGCAAGGCGAACAACGCGGTCGACGCGACGAAGTTGTCGGTGAACACCTCGTTCATGGCGATGGCACAGCAGCTCGACCTCTGCAAGATCAAGGACACCGCGCAGGCGTTCGGAGTGAAGCGCGCCGACGGCCTGGAGCTCGGGCAGAAGTTCGATTACAACGCCGACGGCACGCCGATGTACAACGCCGACGGCACCCGCGCCATCGACCCTGGCGCGGTCTTCGGACCGAGCGCGGTGATCGGCACCGAGGAGGTCTCTCCGCTCAGCATGGCGACCGCATTCGCCGGCATCGCGAATAACGGCCTCACCTGCACGCCCATCGCGATCGAGCGGATCGTTGCCCCCGACGGCACTGAAGTCGCGCCGCCGGCAACAACGTGTACGCAGTCCGTGGCCCCGAACGTCGCTGCCGCGATGCAGTACGCGATGCAGCAGACCTTCTCGGGCACCGCGACCGCTTCGAACACCGGCACCGGCATCGCGCACATCGGCAAGACCGGAACGACCGACGCCGCGAAGGACACGTGGATGACCGGCGCGAGCACGACGGCCGCGACGGCGGTCTGGGTCGGCAACGTCACCGGTAATGCGAACCTCCGCAACCTCAAGTTCGACAGCGGCGCAGCCGCGACCGCCCGTCACCGCATGTGGAAGTCCATCATGACGGTCGCCGACAACAAGTACGGTGGCAACGACTTCCCCGAGGCCGACGCGAGCTTCTTCCGCCAGGTGCTGGTCGACGTGCCGCAGGTCGCCGGACTCACGCTCGACGCTGCGAAGCAGGCGATCGAGCAGGCCGGATTCGTCTTCGAAGACGGCGGCCAGCAGGATTCGAACCTGCCCCCGGGCACCGTGTCGGGCACCGACCCGTCGGGCCAGGCCGGCCGCGGAACGACCATCCGGGTGTTCACGAGCAACGGCAAGTCAGTCGGCCTACCCGTGCCGAACGTCGTGGGTCAGCCGCAAGACCAAGCCGAGCGCGCCTTGCAGCAAGCCGGGTTCCGCGTCGAGCGCCAGACCCAAGACACGACCGATCCGACGAAGGTCGGCATCGTGATCGCACAGGACCCGGCGGGCGGCGGCTGCGCCAAGCCCGGCGACAAGGTGACGATCACGGTCGGCAAGCTCAGCGGCGGCGGCGGCACGCCCGGCGCACCCGGCAACGGCTAGGCCACGGCAACCATCTTGACGAGAACGAGTCCCTCCCCCGCCGCAGCCGTCGCGCTCGCGATCGGCGCGGTGGGGGCGGGCGCGCTCGCATGGGGCAGCCTCGTCGAGCGCACCCGATGGACGCTCAGGCGAGCGGATGTCCCGGTGCTGCCGCCCGGCGCCGCCCCGATCCGCGTGCTGCACCTCTCCGACCTGCACATGGCGCCGTGGCAACGCGACAAGCAGGAGTGGGTGCGGAGCCTCGCCGACCTCGAACCCGACCTCATCGTCGACACGGGCGACAACCTCGGGCACGAGCGTGGCATCGAGGGCATCCGCCGAGCGTTCGAGCCGTTCCGCGGCGTTCCGGGCGTCTTCGTCAACGGGTCGAACGACTACTTCGGCCCCCAGATCAAGAACCCGTTCAGGTACTTCGCGGGCCCCTCGCGTCGCGGGCTGCGCGTCAAGCACCTCGACATCGGCGAACTGCACGCGTTCTTCGGCGAACTCGGCTGGCACGACCTCGACAACACGGCCGCCGCGCTCGACCTGCGCGGCACGCACTTCGAGTTCTTCGGCGTCAACGACCCGCACATGGGCTACGACCGCCTCGACCTCATCACCGGGGCGATCGACGAGTTGCGCGCCGAAGACCCGCTCGGCGACGAGACCTGGCCCGACGCGGCATCCGCCGGCACCCGACGCCCCACGGTCACGGTCGGCGTCACGCATGCGCCGTACCAGCGGGTGCTGAACTCGTTCGTGAACCACGGCGCGCAGCTGCTGCTCGCGGGGCACACGCACGGCGGCCAGGTGTGCCTGCCCGGATTCGGGGCGCTCGTCACGAACTGCGACATCCCCCGCACGCAGGTGAGCGGACTGAGCGTCTGGCAGCACGGCCTGCGCTCGGCGTTCCTCAACGTGTCGGCCGGGCTCGGCACGTCGATCTACGCGCCGGTGCGCTTCGCGTGCCCGCCCGAGGCGTCGCTGCTCACCCTCGTGCCGACGGAGTAGCGAAGCGCGGTCGGATGCCGCGGCATCCGACGTCTCGGTCGAGGGCCTGTCGAACGGAGCCCGCCGACAGGTCAGGGCGCGTGGTCGGCTCGCCCCGTTTTATCGGCTATTCTTGTTGAGGCCCGTGAGGGTCACCGGGGTGTGGCGCAGCTTGGTAGCGCGCGTCGTTCGGGACGACGAGGTCGCAGGTTCAAATCCTGTCACCCCGACCAATCACCGCAAGGTACGAGAACCCCTCGCCGATCAGGCGGGGGTTCTCGTGGTTTCGGGGCGTGCTCTCCGCTGCTCTTACGCCGCGTCTGCTCGCCGACGCCTCACGCGTTCGCGGGTGGCTGGTCCGCCTGCTGCTCCGGCGGCCGCCGCCGCGCGCTGTGCGCGGCGCTCGCATGCGCGTCGGGCGCAGCGCAGCTCGCCGCGGACGTGCGCGATCGCGTCGGACGCGCGCACGAGCGCGAGGTGCGAGAGGGCCTGCGGGGTGTTGCCCGCGTGCCGGCCGTTGCGCGGGTCGACCTCTTCGGAGAGCAGCCCGACCTCGGAGCGGAAGCCGAGCAACCGTGCCATCAGCGCCTCGGCCTCCGTCCAGGCGGCCGGTGTGGGCGTACTGCTCGACGAGCCAGAACGAGCACGCCACGAACGCGTTCTCGTCGCCTGGCACGCCGTCGATGTCGGCCTCGGTGCGGTAGCGGCGCAAGAGTCCGTTGCGGAGGAGCGTCTGCTCGATGCGCGCGACGGTGCCGAGCATGCGCGGGTCGTCGTGGGCGAGGTAGCCGATCTGCGGCAGCTGCAGCAGTGCGGCGTCGACCTCGTGGCTTCCGGCGTACTGCACGTAGCTGCCGAGTGCGCGGTCGAAGCCGGTGTCCTCGATCTCCGCCTCGAGGCGGGCGCGGAGCAACCGCCACTGTTCGACGGGGCCGCGGCGGCCGTCGTGTTCGACCGCGCAGATGCCCCGGTCGAGCGCCGCCCAGAGCATCGCCCGCGAGTGCGTGAAGCGCCGCTCCTCGCCGCGGATCTCCCAGATGCCGTGGTCGGGTCGCTCGAGGTTGCGCTCCACCTCGCGGAGCAGCGCGAGCTGCAGCGACCACGAGAATTCGTCTTCGTCGAGTCCGACATGCCGCGCACCGTCGAGGGCGATCATCACCTCGCCGTAGACGTCGGCCTGGAACTGCTCGGATGCCGCATTGCCGATGCGCACGGGCGACGCGCCCCGATAACCGGGCAACGCCTCGACCTCCCACTCGGGCAGGCGCCGCTCGCCGGCGAGCCCGTACATGATCTGCACGTCGGCGGGGTCGCCCGCGATGGCGCGAAGCAGCCACCTTCGCCACGCTCCCGCCTCGTGAACGAATCGATGGTTCATGAGGGCCTCGAGGGTGAGCGCCGCGTCGCGGAGCCACACGTAGCGGTAGTCCCAGTTGCGCGAGCCGCGGGGCGTCTCGGGCAGGCTCGTCGTGACCGCGGCGACGACGCCGCCGGTGTCCACGTGGGTGAGCAGTCGCAGCACGAGGAGCGAGCGGCGCACTGCTTCGGTGTGCATGACCGACGGCGTGCGGTCGCGCAGCCACGAAGCCCACCACTCGGCGGTGCGCGCGATCGCGTCGTCGACGTCGAGCGGTTCGGGCCCGGCGTGTAGGGCGCGAACCACGACAGCTGCAGGTCGAGGGTCTCCCCCGCCGCGATCGTCATCTTGCCGACGTGGCTGTGCCCGAGCGCGGTGAGCTCGGCGCCGCGCACCACGAGGGCGTCGGGGCCTGCGACGGCGAGGAGCGCCGGGGCATCCGCTGTGCCGATCTGCCGCATCCAGGGAAGCGTGTCGCCGTAGTCGAAGCGCACCCGCAGCTGCTGTCGCATGGTGACCTGGCCACGGATGCCCCGAATCCGGCGGATCACGTCGCTGCGCCCATCGATGCGCGGCATGAGGTCGACGACCTCGACCTCGCCGTCGGCGGTCGTCCATCGCGTCACGAGGGTGAACGTGTCGGACGCGTAGGCGCGCGTGGCGGTGGCCGCGGCATCCATGGGCCTGAGGCTCCAATGGCCCTGGTCGGGCCCGCCGAGCAGGGCGCCGAACACCGAGGCGGAGTCGAAGCGCGGGAGGCACAGCCAGTCGATGCTGCCGTCGTCGCCGACGAGCGCGGCCGTGCGGCAGTCGCCGATGACGGCGTACCCCTCGATCGGCCTGGGCATGGCTCAGGGGCGTCCGAGCCCGCGGTAGTCCCAGCCGGCGGCGCGCCAGGCGACCGGGTCGAGTACGTTGCGCCCGTCGATGATGCGGCGCGCGGCGACCTGCCTGCCGATCACCTCGGGGTCGAGTGCGCGGTACTCGCGCCACTCGGTGACGAGCACGACGAGGTCGGCGTCGTGGAGCGCCTCGCGCGTCGACGTCGTGTAGTCGAGCTGCGGATGCCTCGCGCGCGCGTTCTCGACGCCCTCGGGATCGGTCGCCACGACGTCGGCGCCGAGACCCTTCAGCTGCACGGCCACGTCGAGCGCGGGCGAGTCGCGCACATCGTCGGACTCGGGCTTGAACGTCACCCCGAGCACGGCGATCTTCTTCCGGTACACCGAGCCGCCGAGCGCGGCGACGGCGAGGTCGACCAGCCGCTGGCGCTGCCGCAGGTTGATGGCGTCGACCTCTTTGAGGAACGCGAGCGACTCGCCGCGGCCGAGCTCCTCGGCGCGAGCGGTGAAGGCGCGGATGTCTTTCGGCAGGCATCCGCCGCCGAAGCCGACGCCGGCGTTCAGGAAGCGCCGGCCGATGCGGGCATCGTGGCCGATCGCGTCGGCGAGAGCCGTGACATCCGCCCCGGTCGCGTCGGCGATCTCGGACATCGCGTTGATGAAGCTGATCTTGGTGGCGAGGAACGCATTCGCCGCGACCTTCACGAGCTCGGAGGTGGCGTAGTCGGTGACGATGCGCGGCGTGCCCGCCTCGATCGCGGCGCGGTAGATCTGGTCGAGGGTGGATGCCGCGTGCGAACCGCCTGCCCGCGAGCCGTCGTCGACGCCGTAGACCAGGCGATCGGGCTCGAGCGTGTCCTTCACGGCGTAGCCCTCGCGCAGGAACTCGGGGTTCCAGGCGAGGCGCGCGTGCGGCGCCCCGTCGGCGAGGCGCGCGGCGAGCCGAGTGGCCGTGCCGACGGGCACAGTGCTCTTGCCGACGACGAGCGCGCCCTCGGCGAGGTGCGGCAGCAGCGATTCGAAGGCGGCGTCGACGTGCGAGACGTCGGCGGCGTTCGAGCCCGCGGTCTGCGGGGTGCCCACGGCGAGGAAGTGCACCTGTGCGCCCGCGGCATCCGCGATGTCGGTGCTGAACCGCAGCCGGCCGGTCGCGGTGGCCGACGTGAGCATCTCGGCGAGGCCGGGCTCGTAGAACGACGGGCGGCCCGCGGCGAGCGCGGCGATCTTGCGCTCGTCGACGTCGATGCCGATCACCTCGTGCCCGAGTTCGGCCATCGCCGAGGCGTGCACGGCGCCGAGGTAGCCGCAGCCGATCACCGAGATGCGCATGGAGAGCCTTTCCGTGGGAACCATTCCATTCTGGCGCACGCGCTGCGCCGGCGGGCGTGCGCGCACGGGCGCGGCGGGTGCGAGCGCGCGGGCCGCGGCTCGCACGGGAGCGCGCAGCGGGCGGGGGCGCCACGTCCGCGCGTGACCGCCCACGGCTCAGCGAATGACGACCGTCGGCCCCTCGAGGTGCACGAGCACCCCGTGACTCACCGATCCGAGCAGCAATCGGGCGATTGCACCACGTCCGCGACTGCCGACGACGACCATCTTCGCGCGTCCGGCGGCCTCGACGAGCGCGAGCACCGGATCGCCCGGCACGACCTCCTTCTCGATGACGAGGGACGGATGCTTCGCCGCAACGCCCGCCATCGACTCGTCGACCAGCTCGGTGGCGATACCGCGCGAGGTCGTCGGTGGCGACGAGCGGCACCGCGTAGCCGTACTCGCCACCGGCCAACGTGACGATGTCCCACGAGTTCACGGCGATGAGCGGCTCGCCGAGCCGATCGGCTTCGTCGGCAGCGAATTCGACGGCCTTGTCGGATGCCTCGGAGCCGTCGACCCCGACGGCGATCCCCCGCCGCTCGGACACGTCGACCTCGGGGATGACCGCAACGGGCGCGGCACTCGCCGCCGCGATGCGGAGGCTGTTCTGGCCACGTCGGCTCGGCCGGCGACCGCCACCCTTGTCGCTGCCGATGACGAGGAGGTCGGACTCGTTCGACAGGCGATAGAGCACCTCGACGCTCGACCCGTGCTCGAGGTGGGTCACGATCTCGAGGTCGGCATCCACGGAGGTCGAGGCATCCGCTGCTTCCTGGAGACGGCGCCTCGCCTGCTCCTCAGCGGCGGATGCCAGTTCGCTCGCCCCCGGCACCGCTTCGTCGTCCACGACGTGCACGAGCAGCAGACGGTGGCCGTGCAGCGACGCCAGCTCGGCCGCCCATCGCACGGCGCGCCCGAACCTCGGGCCGCCCGTGCTCAACCCGACCGTGATCTGATTCATCACGCACCTCCGGGGCTCACTCCATGATCGCGCGCGCAACGCCGGGCCGCCAGTGGGCGCGCGCCGCGGCGGATACCCTGAGGGGATGGGGAGCGAAGGCATGAACACCGGCGACGTCGCCCTCGCGCGCTCCAGACCGTCCGGCCGGAGCACCACCGTGGCACGGTGGCTCCTCGGGCCCTACCTCGTCGCCCTCGCGCTCATCGTCTTCCTCCCCGCGCGCGACGCCGGGCGCGTCACCGGCATCATCGGGTGGGCGGCCGACGTGCTCGCGAGCTTCGGCGCTCCCCGCGAGCCGAGCGCGCTCGTGCTCGACTTCGTCGCGAACATCGTGCTCTTCGTGCCGTTCGGCCTGCTGGTCTCGCTCGCGTTCCCACGGCTCGACTGGTGGATCGTGCTCGTGAGCGGATGCCTCGTGAGCGTCGGCATCGAGGTCGTGCAGCTCGCCATCCCGTCGCGATTCCCGGCCGTGTCCGACGTCATCGCCAACACCGCCGGCACCGGCGTCGGCCTCGTGCTCATATGGACGCGGATGCGCGCGCGACATCCGCTCGGTCCCGACCGCTCGCCCACCTGAGCAGGCGCTCGAGCGGGCCGCGGCCCAGGTATCGACGCCACAGCAACGCGAAGATCATCGAGCCGAAGACGAGGCCGATGAGCAGGGGCCACGAGTCGTCGGTGTAGATGCCGTCTTCCACGCGGATCGAGAACCCGAGCACGATGAGGTGGAACGTGTAGATGCTGAGCGGCATCGACCCCATCGCGGTGATCGGCGAGAGGATCACCCCGGCGACGCGACGCACCCCGGCTCGCGCGAGCACGGTGAGGGTGAGCATCGCCGCGACGACGAGCGCACCGACGCCCACGTTGCCGAGCACCTCGAGCGAGGCACGGAGCGGCGCCGACCACGGCGGCGCGCCCGCGAACTCGGGCGGCGGCAACCGCGAGGCGATCGGGAGGAACACGGATGCCGCGACGGTGCCGACGAGCGCGGTGCATCCGATCACCCTCGCCGACGTGAGATCGAGTCGTGCGAGCGCCAACCCGATGAGCATCACAGGCACCCAGATGATGACGGGGTAGGCGCCGCCGACGGCCCAGTCGGACAGGAACTTCAGCGGCGTCTCGCGCACCTCGCTCACGAACTCGGTGCGCGCGCCGATCTCGGCGAGCGCGGGCGTGATCGCCAACAGCCCGATGCCCAGACCGAGAGCGACGCGGGGCGGGAGGAACAGCAGCGGAAGCATGACGAGGAAGGCGACGCCGTAGACGTCGAGGATGATGTACACGAGCGGATGCAGCGTGAACCAGATGAGCATTCCGAGCGCGATGAGGATGACCGCGCGAATCGCGATCTGACGACGCAGCTCGCCACGGCCCTCGGTGATCGGCCGGATGCCGCCCGAGATGAAGCCGAGGCCGATGCCCGCGGTGAGGGCGAAGAGCAGGCGCGGGCGGTCGTCGGCGATCGCGATCAGCTCCGCCGCGTCGAGGGTCGCGGCAGCGGGCGCGACGTGGGCCACGAACATGCCGATGAGCGCGAGGCCCCGCGCGGCGTCGACGCCGTCGACCCGGCGCGGCATGCGCTGCGCGATCGCGGGCTGGAGTTCAGCACCCATTCGCCCACTCTCGCACGCTTCTTGCACGCTCGCGGTGGCCACGCGCTACTCAGGCGTTCACGCACCACTCAGTGGCGACCGTTCAGGACCCCGCCGCTCTCCGCGAGGTAGCAGACGCCGCACAGCGCCTCATAGGTGACCTCTTCGCCGTCGATCGCGATCTGCGCCCCGTCGAAGACGAACTTGCCGTTGATGAGGCGGGCGTTGAAGATCGCCTTGCGACCGCAGCGGCAGATCGTCTTCAGCTCCTCGAGGCTGTGCGAGATCTCGAGGAGGCGCCGGCTGCCCGGGAACGCGACGGTCTGGAAGTCGGTGCGGATGCCGTAGGCGAGCACCGGGATGGCGTCGATGAGCGCGATGCGGAGCAGGTCCTCGACCTGCTCGCCCGCGAGGAACTGCGCCTCATCGACGAGCAGGCAGCTGACGTCGCGGCCGTGCTCCTCGATGACGCGGTTGCGATGCTGCTGGAAGCGATCGAGCACATTCGTCTCGGGCTCGATCGTGAAGTCGACCTTGCGCACCATGCCGAGCCGCGACACGATGTCGCGATCGCCTTTCGTGTCGATCGCGGGCTTCGCGAGCAGCACCCGATGGCCCCGCTCCTCGTAGTTGAACGCCGCCTGGAGCAACGCCGTCGACTTGCCGGAGTTCATCGCCCCATAGCGGAAGTACAGTTTCGCCATCTATTCGAGATACCCGTCTTCCGCCGCGCGGCGGATCAGTTCGGCCTTGCGGCTCGCGGGCCGCCCGGCCTTTGCATACTTCTCGCGCACCCGCCGCAGGTAGGTCTTCGCCGTCTCGTAACCTACCTGCGAGCGTGCGGCCGCGGACGTCCTCGGCAGCGACTCGTCAACCGATGGCATAACTGAGCTCCATGCTGACATTCTCTCGCGTTATCGCTGATTCTGCGTGCAGGGCGATGGCCCTCGCGACTGCGACGAATCGGTCGAGCTCGCGCCGTGTCGGCGGCGCGTCCCCCGATTGCGCGACGATGCTGATGCGACCCCGCTCCGCGTCGGTCGTGAATGTCACCCGGATGCTCGTGGAACGTGCCGAATCGCCGAGCCACCAGATCATGGCGGTGAGTGCCGATCTCTGGTCGTCGGCGAGGTCGGCCGCGAGGCCGGTCGGGTCGTCGACCACGATATCGACGCCGCGGCCGAGTCGTATGCTCGCCGCGAGGTCGTCGATCCACGTCGATTCGATACCCGCGCGCAACGCCCGGCGGAGCATTTCGGCGAGCTCCCGTGCCCGGTCTGCATCGACGACCGATATGCGTTCGGCCGTCATCACCTCGGCGAGGAAGGGGAGTACCTCGCGCCCGAGCACCGACACCCGGCTCTGCTGCACTGAGCGGGCGATGCCGGTACGCAGTTCGGCGTCGTGCCGCAGCGCGGCACGATTGGCCTCGCGTTGCCACGTCAACGTCTCGTCGACGATCGCGAACGAGTAGCCGGCCGCTGCCGCAGACATTGCGATCACCGGCGCCGCGCTCACCAAGACGGCAACGGCGATCGGTATCGGGGTCACGATGTAGGCGTACGCGCCGACGACGAGGATCGAGAGCACCGCCGACGAGAGCACGCCGGCGAGCACGAGCGAGAGCCACGTGCAGTACGGCGCGACGGCCAGGATGAGCAGCCCGATCACGATCGGGCCGAAGTCGTCGTACAGGTAGCGATTCGATCCGACCATCGATACGTATTCTGCGATGGCCGCGCTGACTGCGAGCGACACGACGAGCCAGAGCCGCTCGGCGGTGAACGGCGCTCGGGCCGGCACGGCCGCGATCGCTGCGGCGGTACCGGCGGCGCCCACGAGGATGATCGCGAGTGCCGCGGCGACTGGCGAGCTCACCTCCGCCCAACGCACCCACGTCAGCGCGATCGCGGTGACGACGGCGACCACTGCGCCGATCGTCACGATCGGCGCCGCCGCGATCGCGCCGATCGGGTCCGCCTCCTGCTGCGTCAACCGCATCCGACCGCTCATTCGCCGCCCTCGGGTACGGTGAGCACGACCGTCGTGCCGATTCCCTTGGTAGACCAGAGGCGCACCGTGCCCCCCTCCTGCTCGATCCGCGCGCGGATCGACGTGCGCAGGCCGATGCGGTCGGCCGGTACCTCGCTCTCGTCGAATCCGGTTCCGCTGTCGATCACGGCGACGGTCACCTCGCCGTCGACGAGACCGACCGCGAGTTCCGCCTCGTCGACGCCGGCGTGCCGGCCGACGTTGATGATGCACTGCGCGATGGCGGCGTCGAGCGCGGCGGCGCGGCGGGGTCCAAGCGAGGCGAGCGCCGCGAGGTCGCCCGTCACACGAAGCTCGAGTCCCGCGTTCGCGGCGGCCGCGAACGCATATGGCAGAGTCGGCATAGTGTCTTCGAGCGAGGTCGTTTCGACCTTGACGCCGAAGATTCGCCGTGATGCGGGTGCGGGTGCGGATGCCACTCCGTCGTCCATCGCGTGGTCGACGGCCCAGTCCCGACCGACGATGAGTCCGAGGTCTTGACGGATGCCGAGACGCAACCGCTCGTCGACGGGGCCCGATCCGGCGGCGGCGATCGCCACGAGGTGGCTGAGCGCTGTGTCGTGCAGCCGTGCCGTCGCGCGCAGCTCGTAGTCGTGACGGATCGCGAGCTGCCGGGTCTGCTGGCTCGCGCGGTGAAGCCCGGTCGTCTGACGCGAATCGTAGCGCCGGGTCACCCCGTCGAACGTTCGCACGATGACGACGATGCCGAACGCCATCGCGGCGGCGAAGTTCGGCGCCCACACGCCGTCGGCCAGAGTCGCGCCGAGGAATGCTGCAGCCTCGCCGAGCCCGTATCCGAGTGCAGCCCAGGTGATCGCGATCACGGATCCACTGCCGGCACCGCCGACGAGGAGGAGTGCGATCCGCGGCAGTGCGAGAAGCAGGTTGTTCGTGCTCTCGACCCCGGCCTCGGGCACCACGACGAGCACCGTGAGCGCATACACGATTCCGGTTCCGACCACGAGGTACACCACGGTGAGGGTCACCGTGCGGAATCTCGCGACGAATCCGAGCAGCACTGTCATCACGAGGATGAGCGCCGCACCGAGCCATCCATTCGGATCGCCGTCGATCGACGCCGCCAACACGGCGACGGCGAAGGCGATGCCGAGGCACGCGAATGCCGCGCTGTGCCCGGCCTTCGCGAGCGCGCGGCTCAGGGAGTCCCGCGCGAGGTGTCCCGGCAACCCCAGGGTCATCGTGATCCTCCGCTCGAGACCGCTGCCGCCGCGTGCAACGCTGCGAGCGGGCTTCTGCGGATTATGGCACTCGTGCGGCGGAAGCGCATCAGGAGCCGCGAGTTGTATAGCCCGGACAGTACATTTCGACCTGCCTGCAGCGACATACGCGTGGCAAGATGGGAACTCGTTCGCCGTCAAGGGTCAGGGGGTGGCATGGAGCTGAGCGACCAGCGACTCGCTCCGCCAGAGCGCGCCCTGCCCATCCGACACGGTCGCCTCCCCCGGTCGCATCCGGCCCGCACGCTCCTGAAAGTGATCGGTGCTTCGCTCACGGTGCTCGTCGTCTCGACCGCATCCGTCGGTGCCCTGGCGCTGAACGAACTCAGTCGCAGCGTCGCCTCGAACGCGGTCGACATCTCCAACGGGGCATCCGACGCCGCTCCCCTGCCGGTCCCGCACATCGGTGCGATTGAGGGCGGCTTCAACTTCCTGATGGTCGGCACCGACAACGACAAAGACCAAGGAGACGCATTCGGGGAACGAGGGGATGCCACGCTCAACGACGTCAACATCCTGCTGCATGTGTCCGCCGACCATCAGTCGGGAGTGGTCGTCACCCTTCCTCGCGACCTGATCGTGCCGCATCCGAAATGTGTCGATCCCGAGACCGGAGATGAGTACTCGGCGATGTCGGCGCGCCCGCTCAATGAAGCGTTCGAGCGAGGCGGCCTGGGCTGTGTCGTCGCGACGGTCTCGCAGCTCACCGATCTCGACATCCCGTACGCCGGCACGATCTCCTTCAACGGCGTCATCTCGATGACGGACGCCATCGGCGGGGTGCCGATCTGTCTTACGGAGGAGATCGAGGACCCGGCGTCAGACCTGTTCCTCCCGGCCGGCACATCTGTCGTCTCGGGTTCGAACGCGCTGGCGTTCCTCCGGAACCGGAAGGGCGTCGGCGACCGCAGCGACCTGTCACGAATCTCCTCGCAACAGCAGTACATGTCGTCGCTCATGAGGACCATGAAGAGCTCGAACACGCTCGGCGACCTCGGCAAGCTGTACGGGCTGGCTCGAGCTGCAGCGACGAACATCAAGTTGTCGTCCAACCTTGCGAGCGTCGATTCGATGGTCGCCATGGCATATGCGATGAAAGACGTCAACCTCGATCAGTTGGTGTTCGTTCAGTACCCCGGCACGACCGGGGACCCCGACTACCCGGGCAAAGTGGTTCCGACGAAGTACCTGGCTGACGAGCTGTTCGCGAGGATCGCTGCCGACCAGCCGATCGCGCTCGGAGAGGACGCCATCGGACCGGGCTCCACGATCGACCCCGCGCAACCTGAACCCGCGCCCGCACCCGCACCTCCGCCGGCTGACGCGGCTCCTGAGGATCCCGCTCCTGACGCGGCACCTCCACCGGCGGCCGCCGAGGTCATCGACGGCCTCGTGGGGCAAGCCGCCAGCACCCAGACGTGCACCGCGGAAGTCGGCTGAGTGTCGCTCCGGGTTGTCACGAGCTGCGCGGTCAAGCCCCCGCGAGCTGCCGCAATTCGCGGAGGTACTGACCGGGCGTGACGCCCGCGACTCCACGGAAGTCGTTGACCAAGTGCGCCTGATCGACGTACCCGAGTTGGGCCGCGATCGTTGCGACATCCGCCTGCTGCACTGAGAGACAACGGACGACCTCCTGGAGTCGGATGCGACGGGCGATCGCTTTCGGCCCCATCCCGAGCGTCGCTCGGAGGGCTCGCTGGATCGACCGCTCGCTGACGCCCAGTTCGGCGCTGAGAGACTGGCCCGTTCGCGTTCGGATGCGGCTGGCGAGGGCGTCGACGGCGGCGTTGGCGAGCAACTGCTGGGGCGAAGCGGGCCGGTCGCGCAGGAGCTCGAGAATGACTTCATCGGCGCGGCTGGCTCGTTTCGCGGGAGAGAGTTCGGCGCTGACGACCTCGAGCAGGCGGTGCGCGCGCGCGTCGAGCGTGGGCGTCACTGGCGTCTCGGGCCCGATGCCTGCCGGGTCGAGGTCGGACACCACCGCGAGACCTGCGGGGCGCAGCCGGATCGCGAAGACCGAGCCCCGGCGCGCTATCGTCCTCGTCCACGCGCGTCGCTGTACGGCGGTCACGACGAACGGGGCAGGGACTGCTCCTGTCTCGACACTCAACGTCACGGCTGGGAAGTCCACGATCCGCTGCAACACCGCTTCGCCGGGTTGCAGGTTCCAGTCGACGCTCCAGTACGTATCGACGACATCGCTCACGGCGAGCGCCGGTTCATGCCACGCGGCAGAGAAGCGCGGGAGGTTGGTCGGCGCCAGCACTCCCGAACGTTCGTCCTCGCCGATCGGTCGGCTCTGCTTCTGCTCGTCAGGCATCTGTCGCAATCTTGCAATACACCGGGTCTGGCCGTGCGGAGGATGGGGGTCATGCCCGAACTCAACTGGATCGCCGTGCTCGTTGCCGCTGTGGCGTACTACGTGCTCGGCGCGGCGTGGTTCACCCCGCTCTTCGGTCGAGTCTGGGACCGTTCGATCGGCTACGACCGAGCGGCGGCGGGGGGCCGATTCCCGCTCTCCTACTACATCACACCCCTGTTCGGCGCATTGGTGAGTACGTTGGTCACCGCGGTTCTCGTCGCAACGGCCGGCGTCGATAGCCTCGCCGGTGGCGCGTTGGTCGGACTCGGCATCGGTCTGGTCGCGGCCTCCGCGTCGATCACCAACGCTCTGACGCCGCACACCCCGAAGCCATACCTCTTCGGCGTGGTGACCGGCGGGTATCACCTCACAGGCCTCACGATCGCAGGAGCGATACTCGGCGCCTGGCAGTAGACACGGATCCTTGCCCGGGCGGGCGCGGCTGTCCTACGCTCGAGTGCATGAGCCGCTAGCAGTTTCGCCTTCCTCCCCGTGCGATCACGGGTTGAGTCAACCGATCCTGTCCAGAAAGAGGCTCATTCATGGCTCCGCGCCGACCTCATATCGACGCCGCGCTTGTGCGTCGTCTGCTTGCCGTCCAGTTCCCGGAGTGGGCGGATCGTCCTGTACGACCCGTCTCGATCGATGGGTGGGACAACCGGACGTTCCACATCGGGGAGGATCTCGCCGCGCGTCTCCCGAGCGGCGATGGGTACGACGAACAGGTCCGGAAGGAGCTCGACCACCTTCCGACGATTGCGAACCGTGTCACCATCGAGGTACCCGAAATCGTCGCCCTGGGCAGTCCCGGCGAGGGATACCCGTTCGAGTGGACGGTGCGCCGATGGATCGACGGAACGCCGGTTCGCGACATCACGGACCGCGACGACGCCCTGCTCGCTGGCGACTTGGCCGCGTTCCTCCACGAGCTGCGCGATGTCGATCCATCCGTGGGTCCGCAACCCGGCGTGCACAGTCAGGGCAGAGGCGCTCCGCTCGAGCAGTGGGACGACGAGGTCGCTGCGGCGATCGCGCAGTTCGGCGAACGCATCGACTCCGGCCGAGCTCAGTCATTGTGGGCCGACGCCCTGGCCGCGCCGTTCGTGGGCACCCCGAGGTGGTTCCACGGTGATGTTGCGGTCGGCAACCTCCTCACGCGCGACGGCCGTCTCTCGGCCGTGATCGACTTCGGCTGTGCCGGAGTCGGAGACCCGGCATGCGACCTCGCGATCGCATGGTCCTACTTCACGGCGGTGGATCGCGAGCGCTTCCGGGTCGCGATCGACGCCGACGACGCCATGTGGCGCCGCGGTGCTGGCTGGGCGCTCTGGAAGGCACTGATCTCGCTCGACGACGACGCGAGAAGGCGCAATGGCACGGCACACCCTCGACCAGCTCGAGGTCCTTGCGCCGATCAACTCATGACATACCCGCTCACGATAGGCAGCAGAGCGATCGGATTGAGGTTTCTGGGCGGATCTATTCGACTGTTCGCGCGCTGACCCCGGGCTCTGGTTCGCGGGACGTGCGGATTGGATGTCCGCTCGCGGTCAGACACCTGCCGCTGCGGAGGTCCCAGCTCCAGTCGTGCAGCGAGCAGGTCAGCACGCCGTCCTCGATCTTCCCCGTCTTCGTAAGGTCGGCGCGCAGGTGCGGGCAGCGCCGCTGCACCACCCACTCGCCCAACTGGGCATCCTCCGCCTGGTCGGTCTGCTCCTCATACCAGTTCTCGACGTACTCGATGCGGTCGCGCGACAGGCACTTGAGAAACGTCGTGAGGAACTCGTTGAACTTGCCGACGCGCCCGACCTCGAACTGCATCGAGAGGAAGATCGAGTTCGACCAGTCGATCTCGTGCTCGGCGATGTTGGTCGAGACGAGTTCCGGGGGGATCGTGTACCAGTAGATGCACTCCTCACCGGCGTACTCACGAACCTTCGCCTTCGGAAAGTCCACGACCATGTCGAGGTCGCCGATGCGGAAACGCACGACACCGCCCACCCCGTTGCGGATCGTGCGGGCCCGGCGCAGCAGCGGTTCCCACCACTCCATGAGCGCCGCGAGCATCTCGGCGGGCGTCAGGACGGGGGGACGGGATGCCTCCTCCGCGCGGATCTCGTCCTGACGCGTGTCGCGCTGCTCGGCGAGGTAGGCCCACTTGTCGTCGAAGATGCGGTCGATCTCGGCATCCGTGTACAGCGTCTGCCTGAGCGAGAGTTCGCCGCCGTTCAGCTCGACGACCGCGCCCGGCAGGAACTCGTAGCCGTTCTGGTCGGGCCGCTGCGCCTTCATGTGAGCGAGGAACTCCCGCTGATCCGTGAAGATCGCGTCGTTGTCCAGTCCCCGCCCGTTGTACTTGAACAGCTCTTCGCGCAGGAACATCGGCGGCCCCGCCATCGGGAAGAGGTGCGCGGCATCCACCTTCTCGATGTAATACATCGCGCGCTTGTTCTGGGCGTCGCGCTTGAGCCTCGCGAAGTTCTGCTTGGCATCCTGCGGCAGGTCGTAGACCATCGGCCACCAGATGGCGCCCGAGACCTGCGTGAAGTACGCCTCGGGCTTCGAGAACGACAGCAGCTTCTCGAGGTCCAGCGGATGAGAGTCGTTCTGGTTCAGGATGCTGGCGGTGCCGTCGTCGACCGAGAGCGAGGAGTCGCCGATCGGACCGTCGCTCGGCGCCCGCAACGGCGTCACCATGAGCTTCAGATCGCCGAACTCGAGGGGCACGCCCGCCTGCGTGTAGACGATGTTGTCGTAGCCGAGCTTTCGCAGGTCGGTCTCGAGGTCGTCGGTTGGGTAGTCCGGCAGGAGCACCTTGATATCCTTGGGGACGAACCGGTGCATGAGTGCCGGGTCGAAGTGATCGCGGTGCCGGTGCGACACGTAGAGGAAGTCGGCCTTGCCGAATCGCTCCCAGTCGAGGCGCCGGTTGTCGGGGAATGGAAACCACGATCCGAAGAACGTCGGACCGATCACCGGGTCGCAGAGGATGCTTCCTCCTGCCGTTTCGATGAACATCCCGGCATGGCCTAGCCCCGTGATCCGCATGCATTCCACCAACTCGCGACCAACTCAGGGTCAGGATATCGGGCGGCGTCAAGTTGGGCAATCCGGTGTCGCGCCCGCCCGCCCCGCGAGGCGTGCGCGTCTGACTCTTGAATAGTTCGCGCTGCGACGGGCCTCGTCCCGGTGATGAAACTCGCCGAGCGAGCCGAGCTGCGGAAGCTCGCGGATCGGTGGTTGAGCAGCTAGAACAGCGCGGCCGGGTCGGGCGGCGCCCCAAGCACGTCGGGTAGCTCGCCTGCCGCGTGCGGTGGCGTGCGCGCGAGCGCAGCCGAGCGGATGCCGCCGGTGACCGGGTCTTCACGCCCGCGCTCGAGGCCGTGCGCGGCGATGAGCGGGCGGATGCGTTCGCCCAGCCAGCGCCGATACGCCTTCGGCGCGTAGGCGTTGTTGCCGTAGTACATCGAGCGATACTTCGGCACGAGCTCGGGGTGGGCGCGCTCGAGCCACTGCATGAACCAGGGCTTCACTCCGCCGCGAAGGTGCAGCGCGGTGTACAGCACGCTCGACGCTCCGGCTTCCTTCGCCCGCCGCAGGGCCTCGTCGAGGTGCGCCTTCGTGTCGGTGAGGTAGGGCAGGATCGGCATCAGGAAGACCGAGCAGTCGAGTCCCGCCTCGCGCACGGCGGTGACGGTGGCGAGTCTCGCTTTGGCCGTGGGCGTGCCCGGCTCCACCGATTGCTGCAGCTCGTGGTCGTAGATCGCGATCGACATCGCGAGGTCGACCGGTACGAGCTTCGACGCCTCGACGAGGAGCGGCAGGTCGCGCCGAAGCAGCGTGCCCTTCGTGAGGATGCTGAACGGGGTGCCGCTTTCGGCGAGCGACGGTGATGATGCCGGGCATCAGCGTGTAACGGCCCTCGGCGCGCTGGTACGGGTCGGTGTTCGTGCCGAGCGCGACCGGATCGCGCCGCCACGCGGGCTTGGCGAGCTCCTTCTTGAGCACCTCCCCCACGTTCACCTTCACGATGATCTGCCGGTCGAAGTCGTCGCCAGCGTCGAGGTCGAGGTACGTATGCGTCGGACGCGCGAAGCAGTTGTGACTGACGACACCGTTCGCGATGAAATCGCCGGTCGTCGTCGTGATGTCGAGCATCTCCATCTCGGTTCCGAGGTCTTCGATGCTCATCACCGACAGGTCAGCCGTGGTCTTCACGGTCGCGCCCGACAATCGAGCTGCGTCGTCGGCGCCGCGTGAGCCGAAGCCGATTAGAGAGTTCGACGTCGTGAGGTAGGGGCGCTGGCCCGGGCCTGACATCTTGCCGGTGACGTGCTTCCAGCCGCGATTGGTGAGGAACCGATGGTCGCCGCTCGCCACGAGCTTGGTTCCGTCAGCGAGCGTCACGCGATGCGCGCGCTTCCGAGTTGCCCACTTCGCGACGACCTTCGATGCTACGTAGCGCCGGTACTCACCTTCGACGCGTGTGCCGAGAACCTCATCGCCGACCTCGACCGCCCACAATGGCTTGCGCCGACCATCGGCCATGGTGATCGAGGTCTCGGGATGTACACAGTATGCGCAAGCATGGGTGCAGCCCCGGTAGGGGTTGATGGTCCAGCCGAACGGCATCATCGATTGGCCCGGCACGCGATTGAGTGCCGACTTGGCGAGGATCTCGTGGAACGTCACCCCGGCGAACTCGGGCGTCTGCACCGAGCGCACGAGGTTGTTCAGCTTCGCGAGGCCGGGCAGCGCGTCGGATTGCTCGACGCCGAGTTCCTGCCCGCTCCACCTCATCGTTCAAGTCGAACATACATTCGCTGCATTCGCAAGCCGCAGCACCAGTGTTCGAAGCTTTGTTCCCTCATCGAGGCGACCGGACCCGCGGCGCACGTTCACCGCGCGCCGCGGGACCCGATCAGCGCGTGCCTGCGAGAGCGCGCGACGTCGAGGCATCCGTCACCGAAGCATCCGGTACCGAGGCATCCGACCGCGTGCCCTCGCGCACCACGCGACCCGACGCGAGCTCGAGCCGCTCCCCCGCCCAGCGGCGTCGCAGCCAGCGGTCGTGGCTCGCGATGACCACCGCGCCCGGGTAGGTGCCGAGCGCCGCCTCGAGGTCGGTGGCGAGTCCGAGCGAGAGGTGGTTCGTCGGCTCGTCGAGCAGGAACACGTGCGGCGGGCGCGCGATCACGAGCGCGAGCGCCAGGCGCCGCTGCTGCCCGACCGACAAGGTGCCGATCGGGCGGGACTCGTCGCGCGGGGCGATGAGTCCGAGGCTCCCGAGCGGCACCTGCTCGGCACGCCGCTCACCGAGCACGCGCTCGTACAGGCGGCGCGGCGAGGCATCCGGATCGGCGAATCGCACGTCCTGCTCGAGCAGCTGCACGCGCAGCCCCTTGCGCCGATGCACGGCACCGCGGTCGACCCCGACGGTGCCCGCGAGCACTCCGAGCAGCGTCGACTTGCCGGCGCCGTTCGCGCCGGTGACGAGCAGCCGCGTGAGCGGCGCCACGGTGAACGCATCGAGTTCGAGCCGCGTGCCGACCGCGACATCCGCCAGCTGCAACAGCGGGCCGGATGCCTCGTCGATCGCGTGCGACCCCGACGGGATGCCGGCGAACTCCAGCGGCGCGGGTGGCTTGTGCACCTGCTCGCGCTCGAGGGTGGCGAGGCGCAGCTCAGTGTTGCGCACCCGTCGGGCGACCGTGCGGTCGACGTTCTCGCCCTTGAAGTGCCTGATGAACTTGTCGTTGTCAGTGGCCGCCCGTCCGTGTGCGACATGGCGGGTCGCCGCGCCCGCGACCGCAACCCGCAGACGCCTCAGCTCATCCTGCTCGTCGTCGTACCGCCGCTGCCAGCGTTCGCGCTCCTCGGCCTTCACGGCGAGGAACTCGCTGAACCCGCCGCCGAAGACGGTGCCGCCGGATGCCGCGAGCAGGTCCGAGCGCGACGCACCCGTGCCTGCGCGGGCACGAGCGCCCGCCCCGCCGCTCGACCCGGCGAGCGCGAGCGCGCCCGAGCGACTCGGATCGAGATCGAGCAACCCGGTCGCAACCCGGTCGAGGAACGCGCGATCGTGGCTCGCGAAGATCACCGGGCCCTTCCAGGCACGCAGGCGATCCTCGAGGAACGCCGCCGCGTCGTCATCGAGGTGGTTCGTCGGCTCGTCGAGCAGCAGGGCATCGGGCGCACCGAGCAGCAGCGCCGCGAGCGCGAACCGGCTGCGCTGGCCGCCCGACAGCTCGCCGATCGGCCGGTCGAGACCGAGCCCGGCCACGCCGAGCCCCTCGAGCAGCTCGTCGCGCCGTGCCTCAGCCGACCAGACCTCGGCCCGCTCGGCGGCATCGAGCGCGGCTGAATACCGGGCAGCGGATGCCTCGGAGCCGTCGCCGAGCGCCGAAGCCGCCGCGTCGAGCTCACGCTCGATCGCGCGCACCTCGGCGAGGGCCGCCTCGAGCACCTCGTCGACGCGGTCGCCCGGCTCGAACGGCAGTTCCTGCGCGAGCAGGCCCGTGCGACGAGGGCGCGTGATGCGCCCCGACGTGACGGCGTCGGAGAGGTCGGCGGCGGAGGCATCCGCTCGCTCATCGGTGCTCGCAAGAAGCCGAAGCAGCGTGGACTTGCCGACGCCGTTCTCGCCGATCAGGCCGAGGCGATGCCCCGGCGCGACGGTGAAGCCGAGATCGGTGAAGATGCGCCGGCCGGGGTAGGAGACCGAGAGCCCGTCGGCGCGGAGATGATGGGAATAGGTGACGTGTACAGCCATGGGATACGCCCTTTCGCGAGTGCTCCCGGGCCGCCGACGGGCGCCGCGGCAGGCGGCGGCGACGTGCGGTGCACCGTGCGGCACCGACGCATGCGTGCGGCGTCGGCGACGGCCCGGGAGCGGAGAGTGGATCCCGCCGGGCATTGCCGTGGATGGGTGCGCGCGAACGCTGTCGCGATCAGCGAGGAGGGCACACCCGGTGTCTACGGCGCCTCAGGCGCGGGACGGTGGGGTGTGCTCACTTCATAGCGGGTACGACGGTAGCAGACGTCGCGCCCGAAGGGAAATCACGCATGCTGAGCGCGTCGAAGCGGGCACGACGCTGTTCCCTTCGACAAGCTCAGGGAGCCGGGCGCTCAGACGGTGAGCGCGAGCACCTTCGCGGTCTCGTCGAGCGAAGCCTCGGCGACGGCGGGATCGATTGAGAGGGGGCGGCCGTAGCCGGGGATCATCTGACGCAGCTTCGGCTCCCACGCGGAGACGCGACCCGGGAAGCAGCGTTCGAGTACGTCGAGCACGATCGACGTGGCCGTCGACGCACCGGGCGAGGCGCCGAGGAGTCCGGCGATCGTGCCGTCGGCCCCCGTGATGACCTCGGTGCCGAACTGCAGCACGCCGCCCTTCTCGGGGTCCTTCTTCATGACCTGCACGCGCTGGCCGGCCGTGATGAGCTCCCAGTCACGGTCTTTCGCGGTCGGCATGAACTCGCGCAGCGCCGCCAACTTCTTGGCCCGCGAGGCGGTCAGCTCGGAGAAGAGGTACTTCACCAGATCGAAGTTCCTGAACGCCACCTGCAGCATCGGGCCGAGGTTGTGCCACCGGATCGAGAACGGGAGGTCGAACCAGGAGCTCGACTTGAGGAAGTTCGGGCTGAATCCTGCATATGGTCCGAAGAGCAGCGCCGTCTCGCCGTTGACGACGCGCCGGTCGAGGTGCGGCACCGACATCGGCGGTGCACCGGCTGCGGCCTTGCCGTAGACCTTCGCCTGATGCAGTGCCACGATCTTGGGGTTCGTGGTGCGGAAGAACTGCCCCGAGATCGGGAAGCCGCCGTACCCCTTGATCTCGGGGATGCCGGAATGCTGGAGCAGGGCGAGCGCGCCACCCCCCGCGCCGACGAACACGAAGCGCGCGTTCACGATCTTCGGCGTGTTGCCGACGACGTGGCGCACATGAAGCTTCCACGTGCCGTCGTGCTTGCGCTTGAGCCAGGTGACCTGGTGGTTCGTCTGGATAGAGCCGCCACGGCGTTCGACATCGCGGAGGAGGTACTTCGTGAGTGCGCCGAAGTCGACGTCGGTGCCCGAGACGGCGCGGGTCGCGGCGACCTTCTGCTTCGGGTTGCGCTTCTTCGCGAGCAGCGGGGTCCACTCGGCGATGCGCTCGAGATCTTCGGTGTACTCGAGGTCGGGGAAGAGCGGCTCGTTCTTCAGGGCCTCGACGCGCTTCTTCAGGTACTCGATGTCGGCCTGCCCCTTGACGAAGGTCATGTGCGGGGCGGAGTTGATGAAGTTGTGCGGCTCGGGCAGCGCGCCGATCGAAACGAGGTACGACCAGTACTGGCGGCTCACCTGGAACTGCTCGTTGATGGCGACGGCCTTCGCCGCGCTCACCGTGCCGTCGGGGTTCTCGGGCATGTAGTTCAGCTCGCAGAGAGCGGCGTGGCCGGTGCCCGCGTTGTTCCACGCGTTCGACGATTCCTGCGCGACCTCGCCGAGGCGCTCGTAGACGCGGATGCTCCAGTCGGGCTCCAACTGGGAGATGAGGGAGCCGAGCGTGGCGCTCATGATGCCCCCGCCGATGAGCACGACGTCGACGGATTCCTCTGAAGTCACGGATTCCAGTCTATGCGTCTTGAGAAGGTGCCCCCCACCGGGTAACATTCCGCGGCCAAGTCAGCCGACTCAGCCGACGCCGCCGCCGCCGACTCAGCCGACGCCGCCCCGACTCAGCCGACTCAGCCGACGCCGCCGTCCAGCTGCGGCAGCCCGCGCTCGTCGAGCGGCCAGCCGGGATTGTGCGCGAGCTCCCAGAGATTGCCGTCGGGATCGGCGACGTAGCTGCTGTATCCGCCCCATCCGGTCTCGGCCGCGCGCTTCGAGATCGAGCCGCCGGCGAGCACCCAGTCGCCCACGGCGTCGTCGACCTCCTCGCGCGAGGCGAGGTTGATGGCGAGGGCGACGCCTCGGAAGGCCGGGGCATTCGCATGGAACGTCGGCAACGCGGCATCCTTTGCGAGCTCGGCCGTCTCCCAGAGCGCGAGCACCCCGCCGGGGGTCGCGAAGAAGGCGACCTCGCCGGACACCGAGGAGCGCGCCTCGTGCCACCCGAGGCGACGGTAGAAGGCAGTGGCCGCCTCGACATCGGCGACACCGAGCGTGACCAGGGAGAATCGCTGCGGGATGCTCATGGGGCGAGCGTACGCCAGTGCGGCGACGGCGTCACGGGTGCCCCGGAGGCGCCCGCGACGTACCGAGTTGCCCGAGTTTGCGCAGCACCGGGCGACGCGACGGAGCTCGGCAGAGAGCGGCGGGAACTCAGGCTCAGAGTGCCTCGACGCCCCCGACGATGAGGCCGATACCGGCCGTGATGAGCGAGACCGTGAGCACGAGCACGCCGAGCCAGAGCAGCCAGATCAGGCGGTTGGGCTTTTCGGGGTTCTTGCCGGTCACCGAGAGGAAGAAGCCGGCCGGCATGAGGATCGCGGCGATCGGCACGCCGACGCGCGCGAGCCACAGCCAGAAGCCATCGAGTGCCGCCTGATCGATGACGGCGAGGATCGCGATCGAGAGCACGAGGAGCACTCCGGCGTGGGCGTGGCCGGCGCGGTTGAAGCTCACCTGCAGGGCGTTCGCAGAGACACGCCCGCGTACGATGCGCGTCATGAGGTATCCGCCGCTCTCGACCGTCACGAGCGCGAGCAGCAGGATGCCGATGAGGATGAGGTCGTCTGCGGACACCATGAGCGGTCCTTTCGATGCGATGGGGTGCGATGCGATGCGACGCACTGTGATTGGATAGTGATACTCTCCAATACTAGAGAGTTGCACTATCCAATGCAAGGAGTCGGTATGCGAATCTCCGACCTCGCCGTCGCGGCCGACCTCCCGGTCGCGACCGTCAAGTACTACCTGCGCGAGGGCCTCCTGCACCCCGGCGTCGCGACGTCGGCCACACGGGCGAGCTACGACGAGACTCACCTGCGGCGTCTGCGACTCGTACGCGCGCTGACGGGCCCGGTAGGGCTCACTGCCCAGCAGGCGCGGGCCGTGCTCCAGCTCGTCGACGAACCCGGCGATGATCTCTACGCGACGCTCGGCCGAGCCGTCAGCGCATTGCCGCCTGCGGCCGCGCCGCGCGGCGACGACGCCGACCCGTACCCGCGCGCCCGCGCGGCGATCGAGGCGCTCGGCCAGGTCTACGACCCCGACTTCGCCGCCGTCGCGCAACTCGAGGGAGCGCTCGCCGCGGCTGCAGCGGCGGGCATGCCGATCAGCGATGAACGCCTCGCCCACTACGGCCGAAGCGTCGCAGGCATTGCCGAGTACGACATCGAGCGGATGCCGCAGGAGCCCCATGCCGCGGTCGAGTACACGGTGCTCGGCACCGCGCTCTACGACCCGATCCTCGTCGCGCTGCGGCGCCTCGCCCACCAGGATGCGGCGGTGCGCCTGTTGCGGGGCGAAGGCTGAGGGAACGACGGGTCAGCTTGCGAGCAGCTCCGCGAGCCGCGGCAGCTGCTCGGAGTCCTCGAGCGCCGAGCCCACGGCGACAACGCGCGCGCCCGCATCGAGGAACGCGCCCGCGTTGCCGGCATCCATGCCACCGGTCGCGACGAATCGTGCGCCCGGGAACGGACCGGCCATCGCCCGGAACCACGCGGTGCCGAGCACGGCGGCGGGAAACGCCTTCAGCCAGGTGAGGCCGAGCCCCATCGCCGCCTGCACCTCGGTCGCGGTCGCGACGCCGGGCAGCGGGGGAAGACCCGCGCTCGCCGAGGCGCGTGCGACCTCGGCGTCGAAGCCCGGGCTCACGGTGAAGGCGGCGCCGGCGGATGCCGCGAGCTCCACGTGCCTCGTCGACACGACGGTTCCCGCTCCGACGAAGCGGCCCTCCGCCCGACCGGCCGCCGCAACCGCAGCGAGCGCCTCGACATCGGCGGGCGACTGGATCGGCAGCTCGACGAGATCGATGCCGAGCCGCCACGCGACGTGAGCGAGCTCGAGGCTGCGCTCGACGCCCATGCCACGGAAGATCGCCATCAGCGGCCGGCCGGTGAAGAGCTCGTCGAACTCGGCATTGGTCACGGTCATGAGACTCATGGGACCCTCCTCGGGGTGGCGGCGTCACGTGGGAAGTCCGCGGTGTCGGCCAGCACGGTGACGGCGCGTGCGTGCCCGGCCGCGAGTCGCTCGGCCGCGGGCGATCCGGCGAGCAGGGCGTCGAGGTATCCGGCGGCGAACGCGTCGCCCGCGCCGACCGGCTCCACCACGTCGACCTCGAACGCGGGCACCTCGGCGACACCCGAGTCGGAGAACTCCGTGGCGAGCGCCGCGGCATCCTTCACGACGAGGAGGCGGGGCTGCGGAAGCAGCGCCCGAACCTCGGCCGGGGTCTCGGTGCCCCAGAGCGCCGCGGCCTCGTCGAGGCCGACGAACACCAGGTCGGAGCGGGCGGCGAGCGAGCGCAGGCGTTCAGGGGCGGCATCCGCTGACCAGAGCGACGGGCGGTGGTTCACGTCGAAGCTGACGATCGCGCTCGAGACGCGATCGACGATGGCCTCGGCGAGGGCGTCGCAGCTCGCCGAGAGCGCGGGCGTGATGCCGCTGAGGTGCACGACTCGCGCGGTGTCGAGCGGGAGGTCATCGAGCAACGACGGGTCCATGCGAGACGCGGCCGAGCCCGCGCGGTAGTACCGCACGCCTCGGCCCGGGTCCTTGAAGTAGACGCCGGTCGGGGCATCCGCATCGATGCCGACCCAGCGGGTGTCGACGCCGCGCGAGCCGAGCTGGCGCACGAGCCGGCGACCAAGTGCATCGTCGCCGACGCGGCCGGCCCACGCCGCCCGGCGGCCGAGTGCCGCGAGGTGAGAAGCGACGTTCGCCTCGGCGCCGCCGGGGTCGAGGTGGAAATCGACGGCCTCTTCGAGCGGCTCGGCACGCGCGGGAGCGACGAGCACCATCGTCTCGCCGATGGCGACGATCTCGGGGAGCAGGGCTGGCGGCACGGCCTCTATGCTGTCCGGTGTGCAGGTACAGCGCAAGCGCGTTGCAGCATCTGCAACTCGAGGAGGAGAGCGGATGCCCCGCACACCCGGCACCGATCCGATCGCCGCCTTGGCCCACGAACGTCTCGCCGCGAGCGACAAGGGGCTGCCCGCCCGCGCTGCCGGCCTCACCGTGGCCGAGTTCCTCGAGACCCGGCCGCGGCTCGGCGAATTCTGGACGCCGCTGCTCGTGCTCGACGCCGCGGCGATGCACGGCAACGCCGCGGTCATCCAGGACTTCGCGTCGGCGCACGGCCTCGAGCTGATGCCGCACGGCAAGACCACGATGGCGCCCGAGCTCTGGCGGCTGCAGCTCGAGGCGGGTGCGACGGGCATCACGCTCGCGACGCCGGGCCAGGTGCGCACGGCGCGCGCGTTCGGCGTCGAGTCGATCATGCTCGCGAACACGCTGGTCGCGCCCGCCGCGTTGCGGTACATCGCCTCTGAGCTGACCGACCCCGCCTTCGCGTTCTCGTGCTGGGCGGACTCCCCCGAGACGGTCACCGCCATGGAGCGTGCGCTCGCCGACGTCGACCTGCCCCGGCCGATCGACGTGCTCGTCGACCTCGGCGCAGCGGGCGGTCGCACGGGCGCGCGCGGGCTCGAGGCGGCCATCGAGGTCGCCGGCGCGATCGCTGCGTCGCCGGTGCTGCGCCTCGCCGGGGTGGCCGGCTACGAGGGCAGCCTCGGGCACGACCGTTCGTCGGTTGCGCTCAGCGCCGTGCGCGACTACCTCGCCGATCTCCTCGAGCTCGCCGACGCCGTTCGTCCGCTCATCGACGGCGCTCCCATCGTCACCGCGGGCGGGAGTGCGTACCTCGACCTCGTGGCGGAGGAGTTCGGGGCCGCGATCGTCGCCGAGGGCGGCCCACTTCGACAGGCTCAGGGAGCCGAGGCGAGCTCCCTTCGACAGGCTCAGGGAACGGGCTCCCTTCGACAGGCTCAGGGAACCGAGGCGACGCGCTGGATCCTCCGCTCCGGCGCCTCGCTCCTTCACGACGACGGCTTCTACCGCGGCATCTCGCCGCTCGACGCGGCGACCGGCGTCGAGCGACCGCTGCGTCCTGCGATGCGCGGGTACGCGCGCGTCGCGTCCCATCCCGAGCCCGGGCTCGCCCTCCTCGACGGCGGCAAGCGCGACTTCCCGTACGACGAGGGATTGCCCGTGCCGCTCGGCGCGGCGCGCGAGCTCGGTGCGGCCGAGGAGCCGCTCGCCGGGGCATCCGTCACCGCCCTCAACGACCAGCACGCCTACCTGCGATCGGATGCCCCGCTGCCGCTCGCCATCGGCGACGTCGTGTCGCTCGGGCTCTCGCACCCGTGCACGGCGTTCGACAAGTGGCGGTTCATCCCCGTGGTGGAGCGCGCGGGCTCCGACCTCGTCGTCGGCCTCGTGCGCACGTTCTTCTAGGAGCTCGGGTGGCCCACCTCATCACGAACGTCATCGTCGTCGACGGCGACGGCGATGGCGACGGCCTGCGCCGACGTGAGCCCGTCGACGTGCTGCTCGACGGCGGACACGATCGCCGACATCCGTCCGGCCGGTAGCGCGCCGACCGCCACCGCCAGGCCGGCCGTCGCCGCCACCAGCGCCGCCAGACCAGCGCCGCCGACACCGTGCTCGACGGCCGCGGCCGCCTCCTCATGCCGGGGTTCATCGACGCGCACTCGCACGCCGACGCACGACTCTTCGACGCCGACGTGCAGCTCGCCCTGCTGCGGCAGGGCGTCACCACCATCATCGGCGGCCAGGACGGCATCTCGTACGCTCCCGGCGACGGCTCCTACGCGAGCGAGTACTTCGCCGCGATCAACGGCCCGCACCCGACGTACCGGGGCGGCGGCATCGGCGCACTGCTCGCCGGGTACGACGGCACGACGCCGCTGAACGCCGCCACACTCGTGCCCGCGGGCACGGTGCGACAGCTCGTCTGCGGGCGGTCGACGGATGCCGCGACATCCGCCCAGCTCGCCGAGATGCAAGCCCTCGTCGCTGACGGCCTCGCCGCGGGCGCCGTGGGCCTCTCGACCGGACTCGACTACGTGCCGGGCGTCTTCGCGACGACCGAGGAGCTCGCCGCCCTCACCGAGCCCGTCGCCGCGGCGGGCAGCGTGTACGTCTCGCACATGCGCGGCGGCTACGAGGCGAACTCGGCGGCCGGCATCGCCGAGATCGAGGCGATCGCGCGGCACTCCGGCGTCCGGGTGCACGTGTCGCACTTCCACGCCGAGCCGTCGATCGTGCACGGCCTCCTCGATGAGCTCGCGGCATCCGGGGTCGATGCCACGTTCGACGCCTACCCGTACGCCCGCGGCTGCTCGCTCCTCGCGATGCCGATCCTGCCCGCCGAGCTCACCGTGCGCCCCCTCGACGACGTGCTCGCGGTGCTCGCCGACCCCGCCGAACGTGAGCGCCTGCTCACCGAGTGGTTCCCCACGATCACGCGGTACGCGAGCCTCGGACCCGACTGGCCGTCGATGCTGACCCTCGCCCACATCGCGGCGCCCGAGTACGCCTGGGCCCACGGACTCACGATCGCCGAGGCATCCGACCGCGGAGGCACCGACCCCGCGCGCTTCGCGCTCGACGTGCTCGCCGCGTCGCGCCTCGAGGTGAACGTGGTGATGGCCGTGCAGCACGAGCGCAGCGACGCCGAGCTCGCCGCGATCCTCGCGCACCCCGCGGCGATCGGCGGCTCCGACGGCATCTTCGTCGGCGCCCACCCGCACCCGCGGGCGCGCGGCACGTTCGCGCGTTACCTCCGGTCGCTCGTCGTCGAACAGGGCACGTTGTCATGGGCGGATGCCGCGGCCCTCGTCACCACGCGCGCCGCCGACCGATTCGGGCTCGGCCGGCGCGGGCGCATCCGACCCGGATGGATCGCCGACCTCGTGCTCGTCGACCCCGCACGGGTCACCGACACCGCGACGTACGCAGCGCCCCTCGGCCTCGCCGAGGGGATCGACGACGTGTTCGTCGCGGGCGTGCCCGTGCTCGCGGGCGGCGCGCTCACTGGGGCGACGCCGGGGCGGGGCATCCGTCGCGCCCCGATCGCTGAGCCTGTCGAAGCGAACGCCGCCGGCAGCGCCATCCCGTCGACGGGCTCAGGGACCGAACAGGAGGAGGCCTGACATGTCGCAGAGCGTCACGCGAGCCGCGCACATCATCGACGCGATCGCCGCCGACCCTCGCACCGTCGCCGAGCTCGCCGAATCGTTCGGCCTGCACCGGTCGACGATGTTCCGTGAACTCCAGTCCCTCGAGGAGGTCGGGTGGGTGCGCAAGCGCGCCAGCGGCCGCTACACCCTCGGCACCCGCCTCGCCGCGCTCTCGAAGGAGGCCCTCGACTCGCTCGACCTGCGCGAGGCGGGCGCCGAGCACGTGCGCCGGCTGCAGCGACGCACGGGCAACACCGTGCACCTCGCGGCGCTCATGGACCGCTCGATCGTCTACGTCGACAAGGCCGAAGACGAGTCCGGCGTGCGGATGTACTCGCGCGTGGGCCGCGCCGTCATCCCCTACTGCTCGGGGGTCGGAAAGGCGATCCTCGCCGGGCTCGACACCGCCGGGCGCGACGCCGTGCTCGCCGGCGTGCCCGTTCCGTGGGAGCGCTACACCGACCTCACCATCACGACCCGCGAACGCCTCGACCGCGAGCTCGCGCTCGTCTCCTCGCGCGGCTTCGCGACCGACGATCGCGAGTTCGAGCCCTTCGTGAACTGCATCGCGGTGCCGATCCGCACGCCGCTGGGCACCGTCGGGGCGATCTCGGTCACGGCGATCCGCATGGTCGCCGACCTCGACCGCCTCAAGGTCCACCTGCCCGCCCTGCGGGAGACCGCCGAGCTCATCGCCCGCGAGATCAGCTGAGCGGATGCCTCGGCGCCCGCCCTTGAGGCATCCGACACCGACCCCCCCCCACCACCGACCACCCCATCCGACCACCATACCCACCAGGAGAAACCATGCCCAAGACCGCCGTCACCCTCTCGAACGCGCCGAAGCCCGCTGGACCCTACAGCCACGGTGTCGTCGCGAACGGCTTCCTGTACACGGCGGGCTTCGGCCCGCAGGACCCGGCGACCGGTCTCGTCGTCGAGGGCGGCGCTGCCGAGCAGACCCGCCAGGTGCTGCGCAACATCGGCGCCGTGCTCGCCGAGTACGGCCTCACCTTCGACGACGTCGTGAAGGTCACCGCGCATCTCGAGGACCTCGCCGACTTCGCCGAGTACAACGTCGCCTACGCCGAGTTCTTCACGGAGCCGTACCCCGTGCGCACGACGGTGGGCTCGCGCCTCGCGAACATCCTCGTCGAGATCGACGTGGTGGCGGCGATCCCGCAGGCATAGGGCCCCCACCACACGCCCACACCTACCCACCGCACCCCACCTCCACCGGCACCCCAGCCAGGCACCCCACCCCCGAACCCCAGCCCGGAACCCCAGCCCGGAACCCCACCCAGCAACCCCACCCTCTGTCACCCGTTTCGGGGATCTGGCCGACACGCCGCCGCATCCGCCTCACTTCCGGCGTGTCGCCCAGAATCCCCGAAACGGGATACACGCGCGAGCCCTGGAGGGCGCGGCATCGGCGAGCCGGGTCACGCCCTCGAGGTCGACGCTCCGGGCGGCGGCGCGCACCGCGCACATCTCTGCCGCCGAATTGCGACACCGTTTTCGCAAACCCCTTGACGTGACCACGGGGGATAACTCAAGCTGTGTCCCAAGGCGCGAAAGCGCTTGAGCAAAATCGCACTCAACATGAGCACTTCGCAATCTCAATGAGGAGAAACGCCATGCCCCAGTCTTCGTCTGCTCATGTCGGCCATGGCCGAATCCGGCGCCGAGCGTCTACGGCGGCGGCGCTCGTCGCAGCCATCGCCCTCACGTCGGTCACCCCCATCGCCCTCTCGGCGGCAGCCGCCGAGGATCCTCGACCGGTCGTGATCAGCGACTTCGACTCGGCGACGCAGTGGACGGTGTTTCAGGCAGGCGGAGCGACCGGCACGTTGACAATCGATGACGCGCAGGCGAACACTGGAGCGACCTCCGGCCGTCTCGATGTTGCGATCCCGAGCGGGACCGTCGAGTTCGCCGCCGGGGCGGGGCAGCTCGATGCCACGTCGGTCGAGTTCTCGGTGAAGTCCACCGAGATCGACGGCGTCGCGATCAGACTCGTCGACAGCACCGGTCAGGCACATCAGCAGCGTGTCACGCTCGATCCGACCGCCACCGACTGGCAGCGCTTCCGGATCGAGGACTTCGAGTCGGGCCCGAACTACGTCTCGTTCGGTGGAGCGGCCGACGGCGTGTGGCACGGCCCGCTCGCGCGAGTGTCGTTCGTGCTCGACCCGGGCAACCTCGCACCGGGCCGCACCGCGGGCACCGCCTACTTCGACACGCTCAACGCGTTCCGCGAAGCGCCACCGATCGCGATCATCCCGACGGCACTCGGCAACAGCTTCGACGCGGGCCAGCCGGTCACGATCGGTTTCGCCAGCAGTGCGGAGACCCTCGCGTGGACCGTGCGCGACGCGAACGGCACAGAGGTGGAGGTCGGCGATGCTGCGATCGGCGATCTTGACGGCAGCATCCCACTCGATGTGACGACACCTGGCTGGTACCACGTCGACCTCGTCGCGACCGGTGCCGACGGCACGACCCACGCGGCAGGCACCGATTTCTCGGTGCTCGAGGCATACGACTTCTCCGAGTCCACCGACAGCCGTCTCGGCGTCTCGACGCACTACGGCATGAGCTGGCCCCTCGCCTCGGCGCCACTGCTCGCGCGCGCCGGCTTCTCGAGCGCCCGCGACGAAGCGTACTGGGCGTCGCAGGAGACCACGCCTGGAGAGTTCAACTGGCAGCCCAAGGTCGATGCCTACCAGGCGAAGCTCGACGAGCTTTCGGTGGACCAGTTCCACATCCTCTCCTACGGAAATCCGCTGTACTTCGAGGACGAGGCGCCAACCACGCCCGTGGGGCGCGAAGCGTTCGCCCGCTATGCCGTCGCCTCGGTTGAGAAGTTCGGCACCGATGACACGATCTACGAGGTGTGGAACGAATGGAACTGGCGTGATCTCGACGGTGCCGCCGCAGGCTCGGCCGCGCAGTACGTCGCCCTGCTCGAGGTGGTCGTGCCCGCAATCAGGGCCGAGTTCCCCGATGCCGTGATCGTCGGCCCCGCGCTGGCCCCCATGGAGGACTGGGAGGGCTGGTTCCGCGAATTCGCAGAGCTCGGCGGGCTCGGGCTCGTCGATGCGATCTCGACCCACCCGTACACCTTCCCGCAGCAGCCGGAGGGCTCTGCTCGGTTCGAGGGCCACATCGCGACGCTCCGCGGCATCATGGCCGAGTACGGCGTCGACAAGCCCATGTACCTCTCCGAAGTCGGCTGGCCGACGAGTACCAACTCGACGGGCGTGAGCGAACTCACGCAAGCGCGCCACCTCGTCAGGGCACAGCTGCTGGCCCTCGCCGCCGACATCGAGCGCTTCACGATCTATGACTTCATGGACGACGGGCTCGACGCAGCAGAGAGCGAGCACCGCTTCGGCATCGTGCGAAATGCCAACGACCCGGGCGGCGCGTTCACACCGAAGCCCGCGTACGTGAGCAACGCAGTGCTCGCTCGCCAGATCGACGAGCTTCCCTTCGACCGCACGGTCGACCTCGGCGCCGAGGTCCACGATGTCGTCTTCGCCGGCGACGGTCGCGAGGTGCACGCCGTGTGGTCCACGGCCGGCGGCGCAGTCTCGTTCGCGACCGACGGGCCGGTCACGGTCACCGACTTCACCGGCGCCGAGACGACGCTGACCCCCGACGCGAACGGCGCGGTCACGGTGTCCACCGGCCTCGATCCTGTGTACGTCTCGGGCGAGTCGATCACCGGGGTCGCAACCACGACGGCCTTCGCACTCCAGGTCGAGAGCGAGATCGTCGGCGACGACACGCACGGCACGGTCGTCATCGACAACACGGCGGGCGCCGCGGCCCTCGACTTCACGGTCGCCGCAGGCGGAGCAGACAGCACGGGCACCGCGCCAGCCGGAGCCACCGGCGAGGCTGCGGTCACCTACCCTGCGCAGAACTCCGCAGGCGAGCGCCGCTACACCGCGACCGTCTCGGTCGGCGGCGATCGTGTCGCGTGGCTCACCACGACGGGAGTGGCTGCATCGCCGCTCACCATGACCGGCGTCCACGCCGTCGCCGACGACGGAACTGAGCAGCTCATCCTTCGGGTGGCGAACTCGGGGTCGCGCGCGGTCACGCTGGATTCCGTCGCCTGGGTCGTCGGAGGCAACAGCGGCACCGGTCTGGAGGGCGCGGAGATCGCGGCGGAGCAGACCGTCGACCTCGCCGTGCCCGTCGCGGTCACCGCGCCCGTCGAGTGGAGCGCGACGCTGTCCCGTGGGGAGACACCCCCTCTCACGGGCAACGGAACGCTGAACCCGATCGGTGAGACGACCGACGTAGTGCAGCACACCGTGACCGTCGATGGCGTCGTCGACGCGGCACTCACCGAGCCGAACGGAATCGACCTGACATCCGACGGCGCTCCAGCTGTCATCGGCTGGGAAGGTGAACAGGACCTCTCCGGCACCCTCTGGCTCACCCACGACGCCGACAACCTGTACGTGACGGCGTCCATGGTCGATGACGCGCACGCCAACCCCGGGACCGGAAGCGAGATCTGGCAGGGCGACGGCATCCAGGTGGGCGTCACCGCGGGCGCTCCGGGCGAGACCCTGCGGGTCCAGGAGATCGGCTTCGCGCTCGGCGGAGCCGGGGAGGTCGACACGTACCGGTGGGCGCCGTCAGACCAGTCGACCGAACCGACCGGCATGCAGGCAAGCGTCGTCCGCGACGAAGACGCGAAGACGACGGTGTACGAGGCATCCATCCCATGGACGACACTGGGCATCGACCCGGCGGCGCGGCTGCTCTCCACAACGGTCGTGGTGAACGAGAACGACGGCGGTGGGCGCGCCGGCTGGCTCACGTTTGGAGCCGGCCTCGCGGAGTCCAAGAACCCGTCGCTCTACCGGCCGCTCCTGCTCTCGACAGTCGTACCGCAAGAGCCGGTCGACACGCTCGACCTGCGGCTCAATGCGCGTTCCCAGTGCTGGCCGTCAGGTGCGACCGTCGCCGTCCACGCTGTGAATCAGAGCGACCTGAACACCGACATCCGCATCATGTCGATCTTCGGACAACAGAAGTGGTCCGGCGTGACGCCGGGAGATACCGTCTACGTCGGCTTCGAGTCCGGCGAGCGGTCGATCGCACCGGGCACGATCACCGTGGCCGCATATCAGTGGCGCCACGGCGACCCCGTGTACGAGCGCGTCGAGCTGCCGTACGAGGCGGTGTCGTGCGATTGACCCAAAGCCCGTCCGGGCCGGGAGGCGGTGCCATGATCTGATTCGATGACATGAGGCACGCATCGCGCCCCGCCCCGCGGCACGCCCTTCAGTGTCGCTCCCCGCACCCCTACGTCCGCTGGACCGGTTCCCGGTTCGCACATTCGAAGGACCACAGTCAATGATGAACTCCCGTTCTGCCCGCCTCCTTCCGGCGGTCCTCATAGTCGGCGTCCTCGGCGCCGGCCTCGCCGCCTGCTCGAGCGGCGACACCGGTTCCGCCGATGGCAAGGTCGAGATCACCGTCGGCGGCATGCCGACGGCCGACAAGCCCGAACTCCTCGAAGACTTCAACAACACCGTCGAGGCGTTCGAGAAGGCGAATCCCGACATCTCGGTCGTCGGCGATGAGACCGTCTGGGCTGCCGACACGTTCCAGTCGCTCATCGCCGGCGGCACGATGCCGACGACGCTCGACGTGCCATTCACCGAGATCCAGGCACTCATCGCACGCGGTCAAGTCGCCGAGGTCGGCAGCTACCTCGAGGAGAGTGAGACCCTCAGCAACCTCAACCCGAGCGTGGTCGATGTCGTCAGCACGGACGAGGGTATCTGGGGCATCCCATGGGGCGCCTACACGATGGGCCTGGTCTACAACCGCGGTCTCTTCGAGCAGGCGGGGCTCGACCCCGATGACCCGCCCCAGACGTGGGACGAGGTGCGCGAGGCCGCGAAGGCGATCGACGCCAATACCGACGCGCAAGGCTTCCAGTCCATGACGCTCGAGAACACCGGCGGCTGGATCCTTCAGGCCATGTCGAACGGCTTCGGCGGCAGTTTCGAGAACGCTGACGGCACGGAGGCGACCGTCGAGAACGACGGCACACGCGCGGCGCTCGAGTTCTACCAGCAGCTGCGCTGGGAGGACAACACCTTCGGCAGCAATTTCCTGCTCAACTACGGTGATGCCAACTCGGCGTTCGCCTCTGGGCAGGCCGGCATGATGGTCGCCGGGGCCGACGGCTACAACAACCTGGTGACGAACCTCGGAATGGCACCCGAGAACTTCGGTGTCGCCCCACTGCCGCAGTCGGACGACGGCATCGGCACGCTCGGCGGCGGGACGATCGCGATCTTCGACCCCCAGGCATCCGCCGAAGAGGTCGCGGCCGCAACGAAGTGGGTCGAGCTCTGGCGCTTCGAGAGGTACAACGACGAGGACTTCGCCGTCTCCCAGGCTCAGGCCACGTCCGAGGCCGGTGGCGCTGTCGGCGTTCCCGCCCTGCCCGTCGTCGATGCCGCGCTGCAGGAGCAGTACATCGAGTGGGTCGGCGAGTACATCAACGTGCCCCGTGAGAACTACGAGCTCTACCTGTCGACGGTCGAGACGGTGCCGATCGTTCCCGAACCGGCGGTCAAGGCGCAAGAGGTCTACGCCGCCCTCGACGTTGTCGTGCAGGCGGTGCTCTCCCGCGAAGACGCCGACATCGACAGCCTGCTGAGCGATGCGCAGTCGACCGTGCAGGGAATCATCGACGCCGGCTGATCTGGCGTTTCATCAACCAGGCCGGGCTCCGCGACGCGGAGCCCGGCCACCACCACGAAGGAGAGACGATGGCGACAAGTACTCTCGCCCCCGAGACCGCAGCTCCGCCCGAGCGGGCGAAGCCCGCGGTGGACAGTCCGACAAGTCGGCGGCCGCGCCGGCGACGCATCACGTCGAAATCGGTTTGGACGCTCCTCTTCTTCATGCCGATGCTCGTCGTGTTCGCCCTCTTCGCGTGGTGGCCGATCGTCCAGAGTCTCGGCCTCAGCCTGCAACAGACGAACTTCATCACGAGCACGTGGGTGGGGCTCGAGAACTTCTCGCGCGTGCTCGCCGACCCGCTCCTGCCGGTGGCCACCGCCAACACCGTGCAGTTCACCCTGCTTTCAGTGCTCATCGGATTCCCCATCCCGCTCCTGTTCGCGATCCTCATCGCCGAGCTGCGCCGGACGCGTGGCTTCGCCTCAGTGCTGGTCTATCTGCCCGTGATCGTTCCCCCCGTTGTTGCGGTGCTGTTGTGGAAAGCGCTCTACAACCCGAGTGGAGATGGCGTCTTCAACACCATCCTGGGCTCGGTCGGGCTCGGGCCGTTCGCGTGGCTCAATGACGGCGATCTCGTGATTCCGGCGATCGTGGTCCAGGCGACCTGGGCGTCGTTCGGCACGGCGACGATCATCTACCTCGCCGCACTCATGTCTGTTCAGTCAGAGCTCTACGAGGCGGCGGAGATCGACGGCGCGGGCATCCGCCAGCGCATCTGGCATGTGACCCTGCCGCAGTTGCGCGGCGTCATCCTGACGATGCTGCTGCTTCAGCTCATCGGTGTGTTCCAGATCTTCACGGAGCCGTACATCATGACCGGCGGCGGTCCCGAGAATCGGAGCGTGACGATCCTGATGCTCATCTACCGCTACGCCTTCGTGTCGGGAGACTACGGCCGCGCAACCGCACTGAGTGTGCTGCTCGCCGTCGTGCTCGCGCTGTTCTCCGCGCTGTTTCTGCTCGTCACTCGACGTTGGAGCCGATCATGACCGTCCAGACGCAAGCCATCGCGCCCAAACTGCGTCGGTCCGACCCGTCGAGCACAGAGCGCAGCGTCATCTCGGCGCACGACCTCACCGATCCGAAGCGGCGCCTGGCCGTGATGGTGATCGGCATCGTCCTTCTCGTCGCACTCGTCGTCGCGAGTGTCGGCCCGCTGTTCTGGCTGTTCAAGGCCGCCACGTCAACGACGACCGAGGCCCTCTCAGGACCACTCGCCCTCTGGCCGAGCGGGTTCCACTTCGAGAACTTCATCGCCGCATTCGAGCAGATCCAATTCGGCAAGTATCTGCTGAACACACTGTGGGTGTGCATCGGTTCCTGGTTCTTCAGCATCGTCATCGCGACGACCGGCGGGTACGCCCTGGCCGTGCTCCGGCCGAGATACGCGAAGGTGATCGAGGCCGCCGTGCTCGCGACGCTGTTCATCCCCGGCGTCGTGTCGCTCGTCAGCCTGTACCTGACGGTCGTCGACGTGCCGATCGTCGGGGGGAGCCTGATCAACACGTACTGGGCGATTTGGCTCCCGGCTGCGGCGAGCGCATTCAACATCATCATCGTTCAACGCTTCTTCGCCTCGCTTCCGCGCGAGATCTTCGAGGCTGCCGAGGTGGACGGTGCCGGGCCTGTCCGCATCTTCGTCTCAATCGTGCTGCCGCTCTCGAAACCGGTGATCGGCGTCGTCTCACTCATCTCGATCATCGCCGCGTACAAGGACTTCTTGTGGCCGCTTCTCGTGCTGCCCTCGGCGCAGGTTCAACCGCTGTCGGTCGCGCTCCCCCGCCTGGAGTCGTCGACGGACCTCGCGGTGTTCCTCGCCGCGCTGTTCGCGTCAGTTGTCGTCCCGGTGAGCTTCTTCCTCATATTCCAGAAGCAGTTCTTGAGCGCGGCCGGCAGTTCGGGAGCGTTGAAGGGCTGAGGAGCGGCGGCGGTTACGATGAGGGACATGACGGACCGACCGGTCACGCTGAGCGACGTCGCCGATGCGGCGGGCGTGTCGCTCTCGACCGCGTCGAAGGCACTGAGCGGCACCGATCGCATCTCGCCCAAGACTCGCCAGCTCGTGAAGAACATGGCGATCGAGCTCGGTTTCCGTCCGAACGCGCTCGCCCGATCATTCGCGCGCGGACGCAGCCAGACGGTCGGCGTGCTCACACAGCGCGCATCGAACGTGTGGAGCCGAGTCGTGCTCGCGGGCACCGCGCTCGAGCTCGGAGCCGCCGACCAGGCGATGCTGCTCTACGACGCGCGCCTGAACGGACCGGACATGAACGAGAGCGTGCTCGACCTGCGCGCTCGCCGCATCGATGGCGTCATCGTGATCGGAGTCGGCACCTCCGAGCGCGTGCTCTCGATCAGCGACCTCTTCGAGGTGCCGGTGGTATACGCGTTCATGCGTACCGACAATGAGAGCGACGTGACCGTGACCTCCGACGACGCAGCGATCGGCCGCGTGGCTGTGAACCACCTCATCCAGTCGGGACGACGTCGCATCGCGCACATCACGGGGGGTACCCACGACGAGGCGGCGATCACCCGAGCGGCCGGCGCCACCGACGCGATGACCGCAGCCGGTCTCGAATGGGCGACTCCGGTGCGCTTCGACGGTTGGAGCGAGGTCTGGGGGGAAACCGCCGCACGGGGGGTGCTGGACGAGGTGCCCGACGTCGACGCGATCTTCTGCGGGAGCGACGCGATCGGCCGGGGCGCCGAACGCGCGCTCCTGGCCGCCGGACGACGGGTTCCCGACGACGTCGCCCTCATCGGGGTCGACAACTGGGAACGGCTCATGCACGAGAAGTTCAGCCGTCACCTCACCACCGTCGAGGTCGGGCTCGAGGAGATCGGTCGGCTCGCCGCGCGCCACCTCATCCACAACGACCTCGCGCCTGGAACGCATTTCGTGCCCCCCGAGGTCGAACTCGGAGTCACGGCGTAGCAAGCTACGGCGCGATGAGCCCGCCCGCGAGATCGCGCACACCCGCCGCCCAGGCATCGTGTGCCGAGAGGCCCGGCTGAAAGTTCGCGGCAGCTTTCTCGTCGAGGTCGATGCCCCAGCCGGGTGCGGCGTTCGGCGTCATCCAGCCGTCGACGATCTCGATCGTGCCGGGGAACACCTCGCGCACCTGGTCGGAGAACACATGACCTTCCTGGATGCCGAATGCCGCCGTCGTGACGTCGATGGCGACATTCGCGGCAGCGGCGATCGGGGATGTGTCGCCCGGCGCGTGCCACGCGGTTCGCACGCCCGAGAACTCAGCGAGGATCGCGAGCTTGCGGGCGGGCGTGAGCCCGCCGATCGCTGAGATGTGCGAGCGGATGAGGTCGACGCCACCGCTGCTGATGAGGCGGGCGGCGTCCGTCACGGATGTCGCCAGCTCGCCGACCGCGATCGGAACCGGCGATGCGGCACGCACTTCGGGCAGCCGGTCCCAGTGCTCGGGCGCGATGACGTCTTCGAGGAAGAACAGCCGGTACTCCTCGAGCGAGCGGGCCAGTGTGACGGCCTGCTTGGGGGTGAGGCGCGAGTGGACGTCGTGCAGCAGGCCGACCTCGTCGCCGAGCTCGGCCCTCGCCCGCTCGAAGAGTCGCGGCGTCTGAGCGAGGTACTCGTCAACGCTCCAGCCGCGCGGATAGGGTGCCGAGGCACGGGCCGACAGCCCCGACGGTGTCGCGCCGTACGTGCCGATTCCGCGCTGACCGGTCTGCAGGCGAACGTTGCTGACGCCTTGGGCAAGGAGGCCGTGGGCGCGCTCGATCGTCTGCTCCATAGTCGAGCCGGAAGCGTGAAGGTAGGTATCGGCAGCGGCACGCACGCGGCCACCGAGCAGTTCGTACACCGGACGACCGGCGCGCTTTCCCGCGATGTCCCACAGCGCCATGTCGAGTCCCGAGATCGCGTTGTTCGTCACAGGACCTTCGCGCCAATACCCAGAGAAGCGGGCGAGCCGCACCAGGTCTTCGATGTCGCCCGGGTAGCGGCCGATCACGAGACGCGCGAGGTGCTCCTCGATGTAGGCGACCACGGCGTGCCAGCGCTGCGTGAACGTCGCGCACCCAAGACCGAACAGGCCGGGAACGTTCGTGTCGACGCGCACCACGACCAGGGGAATTCCCTCCGGCGCGGTCACGATCGCTCGAACGCCCGTGATTCGCGTGTCGTCGGGCGCGGGCCATGGTTGAGCGAAGGTGGAGAACGCCTCTGCCGCGGCCGGTTCGGGGTCGGCCACGGCCGCCCGATCGGGGTCGGCCACGGCCGCCGCCTCGATTGCGGTGCGTGAGTCAGGCACTGAGAGCTCCTCGGTCGGCCGTCTGGACGGCCGCGTCGTGTCGTTGTCGTGGTCGGCGTCGGGGCGGTGGATCGAATGACGAGGGGTGAAGCCGAGCAGGGTGCGCGCCCTGGTCGTGTCGATGAGCGACTCGCGCGGTCCGATCCGGCGGCGCACGGGCACCCCGGGCGCGAACTCGCTGAGCAGGTCGGCGGTCGGGCGGTCGACGAGGAGATCCTCGGCGGAGACCCCTACAACGACGGCGCCTTCGACGGAGGCCTCAAGAGCCGCGTGAACCGCACGGGCGGCGTCGCGGAGGTCGAGATACGACCAACCCTCGCGGGCCTTGGACGACAGGTCGGCATCGGCGCGGCGCTTCAGCGCGTGCAAGCGGTCAGCGGAACCGACGAAGGGAAAACGGAGCGAGACCACGGTGGTGCCCCAACCGCGGTGGGCCATCCGCGCGGAGTTCTCATCGGCGAACTTCGAGAGCGAGTAGGCGTCGGCGATGTCCGTCGGGATGTCCTCGTCGATGGGGAAGTAGGCGGGCATCACGTCGTGCGGGTTCATCGGCACGCCGAACGCGTTGATGCTGCTTGCGAGCACGACGCGATGGATGCCTCGCTCGCCCGCCTCGGCGAGCACCGCGAACGTCGAGGTGATGTTCGAGGTGAAGACTTCCCATGGCGTGCCGAGTGAGGGGTGCGGGATGGCGGCGAGGTGCACGATGGCGTCGGCACCGTCGGCCGCTCGGGACACGACCTCGGGCGAACGGGCGTCGCCGATCTCGACGCGGTCGGCCGATGTGGATCCCGCGAACTCCAGGGACAGGGCCGTTACGCCGAATCCCGAGCGCACGAGGTGGTCAGTGACGGCACGCCCGATCTGGCCATCGGCACCTGTCACCAATATCCGCGTCATGGGCATCCCTTCACACCGGCCGATCGCCCGGCGGGCATCGGCGTCGGTCTAGGCTAGCGCAAGCGGTTTCGCTGCGGGGACCTGTTGTCACGATCCGGATGTCGCCGACACCAGGCTCAGAGGCCGAGTCGCTCGAGCTCGACGTCCATACGGCGCGCGATCTCGGCGTACCCCTCGTCGTTCGGGTGGACGACGTCGTAGGCCATCCACTCCGGATGCCCCTCGAGCCACCTCGACGCGCCGTCGATGTAGTCAGCGCCGACGTCGGCTGCGGCATCCTCGACCCATCCGATGATCTGCTCGATCGACTCGGGCCGGTCTCCCTGGTGCCAGAACGGTTCGACGACAACGAGACGGGCATCCGGCAATTCGCCGGAGAAGTACTCGAGGTCGGCCGTGATGGCTGCTTCGATCTCGTCGGCGCGGTGCGGCATCGAGAGTGTGTCGTTCAACCCCATCGTGACGATGACGATGTCGGGTGGTGGATCGTGCTCCACGATCTGGTCGACGAGCTCGACGCCGGGTCCGCCGAGACCGGGTCCACGGTTGTTCACGAAGCCGAGCCCGTCGACGCTCGGGTTGAACTCGTACCAACCGCGGTCGGCGGCGACGATCGTCGACCACCGCCGTTCGAGCGAACTCGCGCCGGTGCCACGCGTGTACGAGTCGCCGTAGAACGCGACGACGGGCGCGCCGTCGCTCGGCGGCAGCGGCTGACCGGCCGGGTCGGATGTCACCGCGCAGGCCGTGAGAAGCACTGCCACCGCTGCCGCGACGCACGCGGGCGCGAGAGTCGAGCGGAGCCCTCGTCCGGTGTGGCTCGATCGACCCGACTCCACGACGACTCCGAGAGTCTCCCGAGCCGCCCTCAGACCGCCGCGGGCAGCTTCGACGCCACGAGTTCCGCGATCTGCACCGCGTTCAACGCCGCGCCCTTGCGCAGGTTGTCGTTCGAGACGAAGAGCACGAGGCCCTTGCCGTCGGGCGCGGACTGGTCTTGGCGGATGCGTCCGACGTAGCTCGGGTCGGTGCCGGCGGCCTGCAGCGGCGTGGGCACGTCGGAGAGGGCGACGCCCGGAGCATCCGCCAGCAGCTCGGTCGCCCGCTCGGGCGTGATCGCGTTCGCGAACTCCGCGTGGATCGAGAGCGAGTGGCCCGTGAAGACCGGCACTCGCACGCACGTGCCCGCCACCCGCAGACCCGGCAGCTCGAGGATCTTGCGGCTCTCGTTGCGGAGCTTCTTCTCCTCGTCGGTCTCGTAGTCGCCGTCGTCGACGATCGAGCCGGCGAGCGGGATCACATCGAACGCGATCGTGCGCGGGAACTTCTCGGCCGGCGGGAAGGTGACGGATGCCCCGTCGTGCACGAGCCCGATGGTGTCCTGCTCGAGCGCGGCCTTCGCCTGCGCGAGGAGCTCTTCGCCGCCCGCGAGACCCGCCCCCGACACGGCCTGGTACGTGGAGATGACGAGCCGCTCGAGGCCGGCCTCGTCGTGCAGCACCTTCAGCACGGGCATCGCCGCCATCGTGGTGCAGTTCGGGTTCGCGATGATGCCCTTCACGGCCTCGTCGATCGCGTGCGGGTTGACCTCGCTCACGACGAGCGGCACCTCGGGGTCCATGCGCCAGCCGCTCGAGTTGTCGATGACCGTGACGCCGGCCGCGGCGAATCGCGGCGCCTGCGCCTTCGAGAGCGTCGCGCCGGCGGAGAAGATCGCGATGTCGAGGCCGGTCGGGTCGGCGGTCGAGGCATCCTCGATCACGATGTCTTCGCCCTTCCACGGCAGCGTCGAGCCGGCCGACCGCGCCGACGCGAAGTAGCGGATCGAGGCGACCGGAAAATCGCGCTCCTCGAGCAGCTTGCGCACGACCGCGCCGACCTGTCCGGTCGCGCCGACGACGCCGATGTTCACTCCGTTGCTCACGTGCTTCCTCACTTCACTCGGGCCGGGTGTGGCGCCATCACTCGTGCCGGCGTGGCCCACTTCACTCGTGCCGGGCGTGGCCGGGTCGAGGGCTGTCGAACCCGCTCACCATTCCAGTTTGCAGGACATTTCGCGGTTCGGAGGACGATCAGCGGCGCCGGCGTCCTACAAAGGCAGGAATGTCCTGCAAAGCGGCGGAGAATTGGGGACGGATGCCGCGAACTGGCGGATGCCGCGTGCCGGCGGCCGCGAGCGCGACTGCGGCGGCCCGCGCGACGCGCCGCCGAGGCATCCGCTCGCCCGACGACTGCGCGACGCGCGAATCAGCGGCCGGTGCCCGCGTGCACGACGGCCTCGTCGTCGCCGTCGAGCTCGAACGCCGTGTGCACCGCGCGCGCGGCGGCGTGCACGCTGTCGGCGCGGGTGACGACCGAGATGCGGATCTCGCTCGTCGAGATCATCTCGATGTTGATGCCCGCCTCGTAGAGCGCCTCGAAGAGCCGCGCCGAGACGCCGGTGGCCGAGCGCATCGCGGCGCCGACGAGCGAGAGCTTGCCGATCTGGTCGTCGTACTGCAGTGACGTGAACCCGACCGCCTCCTGCGAGTTCGCGAGCGCGGTGAGCGCCTTCTCGCCGTCGGACTTCGGCAGCGTGAAGGAGATGTCGGTGCGCCCGGTCGAGGCGGCCGAGACGTTCTGCACGATCATGTCGACGTTCGCGTTCGTGTGGGCGACGATCTTGAAGATCTTCGCGGCGACACCGGGCACGTCGGGCACGCCCACGACCGTGATCTTCGCCTCGGTGAGGTCGACGGCGACACCGGCGATGACGGACTCTTCCACAGCTGCTCCTTCGGGAAGACGCGAGGGGTCGTAGACGACGGTTCCCTCGCTGTTGTTGAACGACGAACGCACGTGCAGGGTGACGCCGTGACGGCGCGCGTACTCCACCGCGCGGATGTGCAGGACCTTTGCTCCGGATGCCGCGAGCTCGAGCATCTCTTCGCTCGTGATCTTGTCGAGCTTGCGTGCCTTCTTCACGATGCGCGGGTCGGACGTGAACACGCCGTCGACGTCGGTGTAGATCTCGCAGACGTCGGCGTCGAGCGCCGCCGCGAGCGCGACGGCCGTGGTGTCGCTGCCACCGCGGCCGAGCGTCGTGATGTCGCGGGTGTCGCGGTTGAAGCCCTGGAAACCGGCGACGATGACGATCGCGCCGTCATCGAGCGCCTCGCGGAGGCGCACGGGCGTGACGTCGACGATGCGGGCGGCGCCGTGCGTGGCATCCGTGATCATTCCGGCCTGGCTGCCCGTGAAGGAGCGCGCCTCGTGGCCCATGCTCTTGATCGCCATCGCGAGGAGCGCGATCGAGATGCGCTCGCCCGCCGAGAGCAGCATGTCGAGCTCTCGGGGCGCGGGCATCGGGGTGACCTCGTTCGCGAGGTCGAGCAGTTCGTCGGTGCTGTCGCCCATCGCGGACACCGCGACGACGACGTCGTTGCCCGCTTTGCGAGTCTCGACGATGCGCTTGGCGACCCGCTTGATGCTCTCGGCATCGGCGACGGATGACCCGCCGAACTTCTGCACGATCAAGCTCACGTGGTCTCCCCGAGGTGAATCACTGGCGCCCGTTTCGTAGCCGCGCCCGAAGCACAATCATACGGCGGGCCGTATTCGCCCCTCGCCATGTGACCCCGTGCACGTCGCCGGTAGAGTGCGGTCATGTCGTTGGCGCTCGAGGGCTGGTCGGATTTCAACGTCGCGATGGTCGGCGCGACCGCGGCGCTCGCGGGCCTTCTGATCGTCGCGATGTCGGTCAACATCGCCGAGATCATGAAGACGGCGACCCTTCCGGCTCGAGCCGCGGCGGCGATCGCGACGCTCGTGGTGGCGATCGTGGCGAGCGCACTCGGCCTCGTGCCCGACCAACCGGCCTGGGCGTACGGGCTCGAGGTCACGACTGCAGCACTCATCGCGGCGGTCTTCGAGATCCAGGCGATTCGTCGGATCGCTCACGAGTCCGGGTCGACAACGGTGCAGAAGATCGCGAAGTCGATCGCCGGGGTCGTACCGCTCGCCGCGTTCATCATCGGCGGTGTGCTCCTTCTCGCGGGAGTCGCGGGCGCGGGTCTGGCGTGGCTCGCCGCCGGTTCCGTGCTCGCGATCGCTGCCGCGATCCTCTACGCGTGGGTCGTGCTCGTCGAGGTGCTTCGCTGAGCGGATGCCACGGCGCGCAGCATCCTCGTCGGGCGACGTTCTCAGCGGCGTGCTGTCGGCGCGGTCTCGGCGGGCGTCGGTCTCGTGAGGCGACGCCCTCAGCGCGCGGTCAGTGCTCGCGCGGCATGTACCACTCGGTGAACGCCTTCGCGCGACCCTGGTCGTCGAGGCGGATGACCCAGAGGTTCAGGTAGATCTTGTCGGCCGGGTAGTCGGTGCGCCCCTGCACCAACACGACGTCGGGCGTCTCGTGGATGATCTCCCAGTCGAAGGCCCAGCTGCCCGGTTCGTCGAGGTCTTCGAGCCACCCGGCGACGATCTCGTCGCGCCCGCGCCGCGGCTCGTCATCGGGACTCGTGAGGTACACGGCGTCGTCGGTGAACAACGCGCCGATCTCGCTCGGGTCGTTCGACTGCCACGCGGACACGTAGTCCGCGACCCATTCCGCACCCCTGCTGGCCATGCCTTCCGTTGTAGACCCCGCCGCGAGTAGGCGTCAAGCGCGGCGCTCAGCCGACACCGGCGGCCCTCGAAGGCGCGGCCCAGCGTGACCTCAGAGCTCGCGCGGCTCGCACCACTCGGTGAACTCCGTCGCGCGACCCTCGTCGTCGAGGCGGACGACCCAGAGGTTCAGGTAGAAGATCTTCTGGGCCGGGTAGTCGGTACGGCCCTGCACGAACGCAACGTCGGGTGTCTCGTGGATGATCTCCCAGTCGAAGGACCAGCTGCCCGGTTCATCGAGGTCTTCGAGCCACCCGGCGACGATCTCATCGTGCCCGCGCCGCGGCTCGTCATCGGGACTCGTGAGGTACACGGCGTCGTCGCTGAACAACGCGCCGATCTCGCTCGGGTCGTTCGACTGCCACGCGGACACGTAGTCCGCGACCCAATCCGCACCCCTGCTGGCCATGCTTCCCGTTTTAGACCCCGCCGCGAGTGAGCGTCAAGCCGCCCGCGCGGCGCAGCCGACGCACGCGCCCCTCGAGGCACAGCTCAGCCGACGACGCGGCCGTCGAAGGCACGACGGCGCCCCTCGAGGCACGCCGGCCGTGACCGTCCTCTCCAGCTCCGCGCATACGTCGCACGGTTCTCGCGATTCGTGCTGGGAACGCTCGAACTGCTCGTTGTGGCGACAGTCTCGATGTTCCTGGTCGATCAGGTCACCTCGGCCGCGCTCGGGGCGCTCGGCCTTTCCGCGGTCCTGCTCCAGCCCGAGGGCGTCGCAGTGGTGATGACCATCGACGTCCTCTTCGGCACCGTGATCTGGATGCTCCACCGGCGCAGGACGACGCGATCCATCCTCGCGGTGGTCGCGGCGACCACCGCAGGATTCGGCCTCCCACTCGTGCCCTTCTGGTTCGGGATCCTCTCAGCCGGGGATGCGGTGTTGCTCGGGCACCTGCTCGTCGTCGCCGTGCTCGCCGCGACCGTCGCACTTCGACTGAGCGAGCTCGGGCCGATGCGGGATGCCGGGGCGATCGCCGCTGCCGGCACGAGCGCGCCCCGGCTCGTGCTCGATCGCATCGCGCGCCGGTGGCCGACGATCCTCGCGCTGCTTCTCACCTTCGGCAAGATGATCGACCCGGCGATCGTGCCGGCGGCGATCCTGGTCTTCTTGGGCGCCGAATACCTCATCATCGGTGCGGTGCGCCGGCAGTTCCGCGACCGGAGGTTGCTGGCGATTCACGTGGCGGGGGCGATCGCGTACTCGGCACTCGCCGCCCTCACCCTCTTCACCGACACGTTCACCGCCGGCATCCTGATCGCCGTCGGATGGCTCCTGCACGCTGGATGGGACCTCGCACTCCACCGCGCGAACATCGTCATCTGGCGCTGGTACGCCGAGACGTGCGCGGTCATCGACGTCGTCATCGGACTCACCGTCATCGCGGCACTCGTGTGGTGAGTGACGTCATCGGCGGATGCCTCAGAGGATGAATGACCTCATCAGAGGACGCAAATCTCGTCGGAGGGAACAGATCGACTCACTCCGACGAGACTCGTTCACTCCGACGCCATACGTTTCACCCTCAGCGACGACGCGGCGGCCCTCGAAGGCGCGGCCCAGCGTGACCTCGTCGGCGTACTCGAGGTCGCCGCCGACGGGCAGACCCGACGCAAGGCGCGTGACCCTGATCTCGAGGGTGGTGAGGAGGCGGCTGAGGTAGGTCGCCGTCGCCTCGCCCTCGAGGTTCGGGTCGGTGGCGATGATGACCTCGGTCACGGTGGCGTCGGCCAGGCGCTGCATGAGCTGGCGGATGCGGAGTTCGTCGGGGCCGATGCCGTCGATCGGGCTGATCGCACCGCCGAGCACGTGGTAGAGACCGCGGAACTCGCGCGTGCGCTCGATCGCGACGACGTCTTTCGCCTCTTCGACGACGCAGATGAGCGCCGGGTCGCGGCGCGGATCACGGCAGATGGAGCAGGTCGCCTCTTCGGAGACGTTGCCGCAGATCTCGCAGAACCTCACCTTGTCGCGGATCTGAAGCAGGATCTCGGCGAGACGGGTGACGTCGAAGTGCTCGGTCTGCACGATGTGGAACGCGATGCGCTGCGCCGACTTCGGCCCGATGCCGGGAAGCCGCCCGAGTTCGTCGATCAGTTCTTGGACGATGCCCTCATACACGAACTACCCACGCTCCCCGAAGCCGGTGCGGCCGGGCGTCTCGACCTCTTCGAGGAAGGTCGCGCCGAGCACCTCTCGCACGACGGACTCGCCGTAGCGCTGGATGCCGCCGCCATTCGCTTCGGCTGCGGTAGCAGTCGAGCGCGCGTAGCGTGGCGCGGGATCGGGAACGGATGCCTCGACCACGACCTCGGGTTCGGGGCCTGGATCGAACGGCGGTTCGACGTCTTCGGGCGGCGCCTCGACATCGTCGGGCGTCTCGCGCTCGAAGGGGGCGACCGGTGCCACCGAGGCGCGCGGCTCAGCCTCGGCTGGAGGCTCGGGCTCGGCGAGGGCGGTCGCCGTGAGAGGCGCCGACACCGCGGCCTCGCTCGCAGCGGATGCTCCGGAGTCGGGGCCGTTCGGGATCGCCACCGTCGCCCATGAATCGACGGGCGCGCTCGACCGTTTCGCGGTCGCCGTGCCACTCGACGGGGCCGGCGTCGCACGCCCGGTCGACGCCTTCGCGCTCGACGGGGCCGTCGTGGCACGCCCGGTCGACGCCTTCGCGCTTGAGCGGGGCGCGCTCGGTCGGCCGCGCTCGCGGTCGACGCCGCTTCGCGCTTGGCGCGGTGGTCGCCGCGGGTGCGGATCGCGGTCGCGCCTGAGGAGACCGGCCCCAGGGGCGCGGCTCCCGCGTCCGGCGCAGCGGGCGCCGTCGCGCCGTCGCTTGGCTCAGGCGCGCCAGGAGCCGCGGCCCCGCCCTGCTCCGGCGCGGCAGGAGCCCCGGCACCGCCCGGCCCCTCCACCTTGGCGATGAACTTCACGCGCACGCCGAGCACCTCGACGATGGCGCCGCGCAACAGCTCGCTGACGCTCTGCCCGGGTGCGCCGCCGCGGAATCCGGCGACGTCGTGCTCGCTCGGGAACGTCAACACGAGCACGTCGTCATCGCGGTACTCGCGCACCTGCGCAGTGAATGCGACCATCCACGCGCTCCGCTTCGTGCGCTGCAGCGACGCGAGCACTTCGGGCCATGCGTCGCGGAACTGTTGGAGGGTGACCGGCCCGATGGGGTGCACCGGCTCGCGGGAAGCGGGCGGCGCACTTGCGGTGGCCGGCGCTCCCGCCTCGGGCTGCCGCGCAGAGCGTGGGGGCGCGGGCGGCTCGACCTGCCGCGCCGAACGGGGCGGGGCGGCGGCCGGCTCGGGCTGCCGCGCAGAGCGCGGGGACGCGGGCGCTTCGACCTGCCGGGCCGGACGCGGGGGCGCGGGCGGCTCGGCGCGATCGGACGGCGCACCGCCGGCGGAATCGGTCACGGCAACGCCCACGGCATCGCTCACGCCGACACGGCGCTCGAGCCGCTCGACCCGGGCGAGGGCGCCGCGCTGGGAGTCGTCGGCCGACGGCACCAGCACGCGCGCGAGCATGAGCTCGAGGTGGAGGCGCGGCGAGGTGGCGCCCGTCATCTCGGTGAGCGTCTGGTTCACGAGGTCGGCGACGCGGGAGAGCTCGGCCTGGCCGAACGCCGTGGCCTGGGCGGCCATGCGGGCCAGCTCGTCTTCGGGCACGCCGCGGAGCACGGCCGCGGCCGTCTCGGGCGAGGACGCGGCGACGACGATGAGGTCGCGGAGTCGCTCGAGCAGGTCTTCGACGAAACGGCGCGGGTCTTGACCGGTCTGCACGACCCGGTCGGCCGCCGCGAACGCGCCCGCGGCGTCGTTCGCACCGATCGCGTCGACGACCTCGTCGAGCAGCGCGGCGTGCGTGTAGCCGAGCAGGGCGACCGCACGCTCGTAGTCGATGGTCGTGCCCTCGGAGCCTGCGATGAGCTGGTCGAGCAGCGACAGCGTGTCTCGCGGCGAACCGCCACCGGCCCGGACGACGAGCGGGAGCACGCCGGGCGCGACCTCGACCCCCTCTTCGGTGCAGAGCTGCTGCACGTACTCGAGCATCGGCCCGGGCGGCACGAGGCGGAACGGATAGTGATGCGTGCGCGACCGAATGGTGCCGAGCACCTTGTCGGGCTCGGTCGTCGCGAAGATGAACTTCACGTGATCGGGCGGCTCTTCGACGAGCTTCAGCAGCGCGTTGAAGCCCTGCGGCGTCACCATGTGCGCCTCGTCGAGGATGAAGATCTTGTAGCGGTCGCGTGCCGGCGCGAACACGGCGCGCTCGCGCAGGTCGCGGGCGTCGTCGACGCCGTTGTGGCTCGCCGCGTCGATCTCGACGACGTCGAGCGAGCCGCCGCCGCCCCGGGAGAGCTCGATGCAGCTGGGGCAGACGCCGCACGGGACATCCGTAGGGCCTTCAGCGCAGTTCAGACAGCGCGCGAGGATGCGCGCCGAGGTCGTCTTGCCACAGCCGCGTGGGCCGCTGAAGAGGTAGGCGTGATTGACCCGATCGGTGCGGAGCGCCGTCATGAGCGGCTCCGTCACCTGGGACTGGCCGATCATCTCGGCGAATGTCTCGGGCCGGTAGCGGCGATAGAGGGCGGTGACCACACATCAATCGTAGTTGTCACGTCTGACACGACGGCCGGATGCCTCGGGGCGTACGATGCACGGACGGAAGGGAGCGTGATGACGGTGACGACGATGACCCCGGCACAGCTCGAGCGATTCCAGGCGCGGCTCCTCAGGGAGCGCGCCGACGCCGAGGAACGCTTGGCCGAGTTCGGCGACGCGATGAGCGTGGTACGCGCCGCGAAGTCGGATGGCACGGCCGACGACGAGCACGACCCCGAAGGCCCCACGATGACCCAGGAATGGTCGCAGCGCACCGCGGTGCTCGCCGACGCCCGGGCCGAACTCGCCGACATCGACCGCGCGCTCGCCCGCGTCGCCGACGGCACCTACGGCATCTGCGCGAGGTGCGGCAAACGCATCGCCGTCGCGCGGCTCGACGCGCGGCCGACGGCAGAGCTCTGCATCGACTGCGCGCGCCTCATGCGCTGAGCCGCTGAGCCTGCCCTGCCTGCCCTAGCCCGCTCAACCCGCCCAGTCCGCCCAACCTACGCCGAAGCCGGCGACGCGGGTTCGGGCTCCGTCGCGGCCGCAGAGGCATCGTGCGTGCGTGCCGCCGTCAACCCGCTGAACGAGCGCAGGAAGAGCGGGCTCGCGCCGAGCACGGCGTAGAGCGCAGCGCACACGGTGAGGGTCGCCGTGAGACCGATCTGCTCCACCGCGAGCCCGGCGGCGAATGCGCCGATCGGCATCGAGGCGGCGACACCGGCGGTCGTCGCGCCGAACACCCGCGCCCGCATGCCGTCGGGCACGAGGCCGAACATCGCCGTCGACATCATCGGGTTGAGCGCGCCGGCGGCGAGACCCGACACCGCGAGTATCGGCAACAGCACCGGCACCGGCGCGCCGAGCGCCATCGCAAGGTACGGCGGAGCGCCGGCCAGCACGAAGCACGTCGCGAACATCAGCCGGCCCGAGTAGCGGTGCCCGACGGCCGCGAAGAGCGCCGAGCCGCTGAGGGCGCCGGCCGCGAAGCATCCGACCATGAAGCCCAGCAGTGCCGGGTCGCCGAGCACCTCGGTCGCGTACACGGGCTTCAGCACCGTCATGCCGGCGGCGTCGATCGCGTTCGTGAGCGTCACGAGCAGCACGATCGACCGCAGCAACGGCGAGTGGGCGATGAAGCGGATGCCCGCGATGAACCCGCCGCGCGACTCGGCTGCCGCGTCTGCGGCACCGGATGCAGCGGCACCGGATGCAGCGGCACCGGGTTCAGTGGCACCGGATGCCGCTGCCAGGCGCGGCACGAAGAGCGCGACGAGCGCGGCGGACACCGCGAACCCCGCCGCATCGACCACGAGGGCGGGCATCGGCCCGGCGAGCGCGACGAGCGCGCCGGCGATGCCCGCGCCGACCATCGTCGCGGTGCGCTGCACGGTCGCCTGGGCACCGGCGGCACGGGCGAGCGGCATGCGTGCGAGCCCGGCGAGCTCGGGCATGAGCACGGTCTTCGCCGTGTCGCCCGGGGCGTCGAGGAGTCCGCCGAGGAACACGAGTGCGAGGAGCACGCCGAAGTGGAGGCCGACCGTCGCCGAGAGCACGGGGATCGCGAGCACGGTGACGCCGCTCGCCACGTCGGCCACGATCGACGAGGTGCGGTACCCGAACCGGTCGACGAGCACTCCCCCGAGCGCGCCGCCGACGATGAGCGGCACCGTGGCGAAGACGCCCGCGACGCCCGCCGCGAGCGGCGATCCCGTCTCGGTGAGCGCGATGATCGGGATCGCGATGAGTGCGATCGCGTTGCCCGAGAGCGAGAACAGCTGCGCCGCGAAGAGGGCGAGCATCGGGAGGCGCCGGCGCGGGGCATCCGTCGCCGTCGCCGTGTCGAGCACCGAGTCGGTGGTCATCGCTCGGGCCTCGGGAAGGTGTGCGTCATCCAGCGCACGGCCCTGGCGCCGGGGCGCGGCTCTCGGCCGACGCCCCACCACTTCTCTCGCACCGCGTCGAGTTCGGCGTTCAGCTCGCGGAACTCGTCGAGCGTGAGGCGTGCCGCACCGTCGCTGGAGTCGGAGGCGGCGACCCACTCGGGCTCGAGCTCGGCTTCGGCGTCGATCGCGTCGAGCAGCTCCCGATGGTAGGAGTCGAGCACGACGCGGCGCATCGCATCGGATGCCGCGTGGCGCTCGGGATCGCCGAGGAACTCCTCGGTGCGCCAGCTCGTGATCAGGTGCGCGGCCCGCCACCATCGTTCGCGCTTGTCGCGGGCGAGTTCTGGGGCCTCGACGACGAAGCCGTGCTTGGCGAGCGTCGCGACGTGGTAGCTCGCCGAGCCGGGCGCCTCGCCGGTGCGTTCGGCGAGCGCGCCGACCGTGCTCGGCCCCTCGACGCGCAGCAGCCCGAGGATGCGCAGGCGCATCGGGTGCGCGAGCGCCCGCATGGCACCCGCGTCGTGCAGGTCGATGGTCTCCTCTGGCTCCCTCATGGGCCCAGCTTAGACTCACAAGACTTATTGCACAAGATGTCTTGCACAATGCTTCTTGCACAACTCCTGACGCAACTGCGGGGACCCGGCGGCCGGCGTGCATTCGCATGACATTCGCCGGTTCGTAGGACGCGCGTGAGTGTGAACGTCCTACAAACCCGGACATGTCCTACGAACCTGGGCGCGGCGCGGTGGGCGCGGCGCGGCGCGGTGGGCGCGGCGCGGCGCGGTGGGCGCGGCGCGGCGCGGTGGCGGCGCGGCGCGGTGGGCGGCTGGCGCGGCGCGGCGAGATGGGGCGCGGGCCGCTTGGGCGGCTCAGCCGACCGTCGCGAGCGTCTGCCGCGCGATCTCGAGCTCCTCATCGGTGGGGACGACGAGCACGGCGGTGCGCGAGGCATCCGTCGAGATGCGCCGGGCGCCGCTTGCCCGCTCGCGGTTCCGCAGCGGGTCGACCTCGACCCCGAACCCCTCGAGTCCCGCGAGCGACGCCAGCCGCACGCTCGCCGAGTTCTCGCCGACGCCCGCGGTGAACACGATCGCGTCGACCCGCCCGAGCTGCGCCGCATACGCGCCGACGTAGGAGCGGATGCGGTGCGTGTAGACGTCGAAGGCGAGCGTCGCCGCCTCGTCGCCGGCCTCGCGGGCGGCCTCGAGATCGCGCATGTCGGAGTGTCCGCTGAGCCCGAGGATGCCGCTCTGCGAGTTGAGCAGCCGGTCGATGCCGTCGGTGTCGAGGCCCGCCCGCCGCTCGAGGTGCAGGAGCACCGCGGGATCGAGGTCGCCCGACCGGGTACCCATCACGAGCCCCTCGAGCGGCGTCATGCCCATGCTCGTCTCCACCGAGCGTCCGCCCGAGATCGCGCACGCGGATGCCCCGTTGCCGAGGTGCAGCACGATCATGCGGAGCTCCCCGATGGGGCGCCCGAGGAACTCCGCCGCGGCACGCGAGACGTACCGGTGCGACGTGCCGTGGAACCCGTAGCGACGCACTCGGTGCCGTTCGGCGATCGCGCGGTCGATCGCATAGGTGTAGACCGCTGGCGGCATCGTCTGATGGAAGGCGGTGTCGAAGACCGCGACGTGCGGCACATCGGGAAACGCGCGCTCGGCGGCGACGATGCCCGCGAGGTTGGCGGGGTTGTGCAGCGGCGCGAGCACCGAGAGCTCGTCGATGTTGATCTTCACGAGCTCGGTGATCACGGTCGGCTCGAAGAAGCGCGCACCGCCCTGCACGACGCGATGCCCGACCGCGATCGGCGCGTGCTCGGCGAGCGACGGCCCGTGCGCCGCAAACGCTTCGAGCATGACGGCGAACGCCGCCTCGTGATCACCCACGTCGGCCGTCGCGTCCCACGATCCGCTCGCTGAGCCCGTCGAAGCGGATGTCGCGACCGAACCGCTCCCTTCGACAGGCTCAGGGAGCTCAGGACGCGTATGCCGCGAGCGCCCCCCGGTGAGCCCGATCCGCTCGATGAGCCCGCTCGCGAGTCTGCGCCCCTTGCCGCCCTCGAGGTCGATCAGCTGGTACTTCAGCGACGAGGAACCCGAGTTGACGACGAGGACGATGCTCACGGGGCATCCGCCGCCTGGATCGCCGTGATGGCCACGGTGTTCACGATGTCCTGCACGAGCGCCCCGCGCGAGAGGTCGTTGATGGGCTTGCGAAGGCCCTGCAGCACCGGACCGATCGCGACCGCGCCCGAGGAGCGCTGCACGGCCTTGTAGGTGTTGTTGCCGGTATTGAGGTCGGGGAAGATGAAGACCGTCGCGCGCCCGGCGACGGCGGAGTCGGGCAGCTTCGAGCGAGCGACCGCGACGTCGGCGGCCGCGTCGTACTGGATGGGTCCATCGACGGCGAGCTGGGGCGCCCGCTCGCGCACGAGCTCAGTCGCGCGGCGCACCTTGTCGACGCCGGCGCCCGATCCCGACTCCCCCGTCGAGTACGACAGCATCGCGATGCGCGGGTCGATGCCGAACTGGCGGGCCGTCGACGCCGAGGAGATGGCGATGTCGGCGAGCTGCTCGGCCGTGGGATCGGGCACGATCGCGCAGTCGCCGTAGACGAGCACGCGGTCGGCGAGCGCCATGAGGAACACGCTCGAGACGACGTCGACGCCGGGTTTCGTCTTGATGATCTCGAACGCCGGCCGGATCGTGTGGGCGGTCGTGTGCGCCGCGCCCGAGACCATGCCGTCGGCGAGGCCGAGCTCGACCATCATGGTGCCGAAGTACGAGACATCCGTCACGGTCTCGCGTGCGTGTTCGACGGTGACGCCCTTGTGTGCGCGGCGCCGCTGGTACTCGTCGGCGAAGCGGTACACGAGCACGTGGTCGTGGTTCGAGAGCACCGTCGCCCGCGAGATGTCGAGGCCGAGGCCGATGGCACGCGAGCGGATCTCGATCTCCTCCCCGAGGATCGTGAGGTCGGCGACGTCGCGTGCGAGCAGCGTGGCGGCGGCCCGGAGGATGCGATCGTCGTATCCCTCCGGCAGCACGATGTGCTTGCGCGCCTGCCTTGCGCGCTCGAGCAGTCCGTACTCGAACATGAGCGGCGTGACGACGTCGGCGCGGGCGATGTCGAGGAGGTCGAGCAGCGCGTGCCCGTCGACGTGCTGCTCGAAGAGCGCGAGCGCCGTGTCGCGCTTGCGCTGCGACTCGGCGGCGAGGCGGCCGCGCGACTGCGTGATCGCGAGCGCCGTGTCGTAGCTGCCGAGCTTCGTGCGGATGATCGGCAGGCCCGCCTTCAGTCCCTCGATGAGCCGCTACTGGCGTCATGTCTTGCTCGGCGAAACCGGTGAGCCGGAGATCCATCCGCACTCGCCGGTCTCGCCGCCGAGGTCAAGACACTGCGAGCGGTCGCCGGCTGACGGTCGACGAGCCTGGAAGAAGTCGAGTGCGGCAGCGCCCCGCTCCCCTCGTCGGACGCTTCGTCAGCCGAGCGCGGCGTATCCGCGCTCGACGGCGTGGACGAGTTTGTCGGACGGAAACGGCCACCGATCGCCTGCATACCGCAGGGCGTCCTCCACGTCGACGCCCGCGGCGTGGAGCTCTCGGATCAGCTCGGCCACGACGGTGATGGCGTGCGATTGCTCGGCGGCCGCCGACGCACTCATGACATCTCCGTGACCGGGCACGAACGTGGATGTCCCGATGCCAACGAGGGCGGCGGCGGTCGACGGCCACGCCAACGGGTAACAGTCGGTGCCGTAGGCGGGAGGAGCGGACTGTTCGAGCAAGTCGCCGGCGAACACGACGTCGGCGTCGGCAGCGACGACAACCAGGTCGTTGCTGGTGTGCCCTCGGCCCAAGTGGGTGAGCTCCACGCCACGATCCCCGAGGTCGAGCAGATGGCGGTCGACGACCAGCCGATCTGGTGGCGTCAACACCAGCCGGTCGTACTCGTCGGCCGCTTCGTCACCGTAGAATTCCCGCAGCATTGCCCTCAACTGGGTCTCGTCGTCGAGCAGGGTGCGGGGAAGGTCGACGTGGCCCCACAGTTCCAGTGCAGCGGACACCTCTACGGCATCGGCCCGGACGACCTGACCGTGGGCTCGCTCGACGAATCTCTGGTTGCCGAACACGTGGTCGAAGTGCCAGTGACTGTTGACGACCCACCGGACCGGGCGGCCGAACACGCGCAGGTCATCGAGCAGTTCATCGGCCTGCCGCAGATCGGCACGGGTGTCGATGACCAGCAACGCATCAGCCACCGCGAACGACCCCGATGTTGAGATCGAAGCTTCGGTATCGGCGACGGAAGCAACCGTCGCCGACCTCATCCCAGATCACATCGCAGAGTCTCGCATCGACGCCGTTTCGCGCTCAGCTGCTAACGGCGGTGAACATCGCCTCCAGCTCGCCGCGGATGTCGGGTCCGCACGGCTGGAAGACGGCTCGGTGACGCCTTGCGCACCGAGGTCGACGATGCGCGCTTTGACCTCGTCCGAAGTACCGGTGACCATCGTCGACGAAGCACGCCCGCCCGTCACGGTCCACGCCCCTGTCGGCCTCGTTCAGATGGATGCAGTGGCCTACGTGGACGGCGAGGTCGCGTTCGTTCGCCGCGCTCGTCGATCACGCCAGCCACCCCTTGCCGCCGGGATGTCGGGCACGGCGTCATGGCGTCCAACTCGTAGGTGGCGTGATAAGCAGCACCGCCGGGACCGGCCGCGACAAGCACCCGCTCCGACGAACGTCCTCGTGGGCTGCCGCACCGTGCCCCAGTAGAGGTCGGCGACCCAGTCGAAGGCGCCGGGCTCGAGGCCCTCGAGCGTCGTGGTGGCGAACACCCCGTCATCGTGCCCGGCCATCGTCGCGACCCTTCGGTCCGGCGCGGCGATGAGGATCGGCACGTCGACCGGACGCGTCGGGCCGCTGCCGTCGGGGTGCAGCATCTGCATCAGTGCGCCCTCGCCCTCGACGCGTCGCCGCGCAGCAACGCGCGATGGCGTCGACGTAGGTCGTCATGTACGACCACGGAATCGCCCGGTGGCCGATCGCGAGCCACCGGTGAACCCGGTGCCGAACGACACTGCGACCCGGCCGGGCGCGAGCTGGTCGCTCGTCGTGATTGCGGCGTTCGTCATCGAGGATGACGCAGACTCGGCACGAGCACGCACGGCCCGAGCACGATGCGCGAGGTGCGCTCGCGGCCAGCGCCAGCGACGCCCACACGTCGGCGTTGTGCGCGGCGTGATCGTAGAGCCACGCCCGCTGGTAGCCGATCTCCTCAGCGACCCTGATGTCCTCCGGCGACGACATCGTCGTCGGGAACGCGCACGAAACCTTCACCTACAACCCCCTGCCAGGACCGACTGTTCGAGTCGCCGGTCTAGCACGGTGCCGAAACCGCCGACCGTTCGGGACGTGGCACACGCTCGGCGTCGGCCGGCCGACGACCACGTGCCCGCGTGTCGACGGAGCAGGTTGGTCTCATCCCGACTTCCATTGCCGCGGTTGAGAAAGTCGTCCAGCGGCACCCGGCCGGCGAGGTTGTCGACGGTGCCGACGAGACCGGCGAACACGCACTCGGCGACGAGTTGGAGGAGGTCGGCATCGGTCAACCCTGCCCGTGGGCACGCTGGACGACATCGTCGCCGACCTTGCCGCGCTGCTCGACAACATCGCGTGGAACGCGTAGACGGCGGCGTGGACTGGGTCGCTGGGTTCGGATCCGGCCCGCATCGCGTCGATCTCAGCTTCGTCGACGCCGAGCCTGTGAAGCACGGTGGAGTGGAACGCGACGCCATAGGCGTTGTCGACGGCCACGCCGGCCGCGACACCGGCGATCTCCCGGTGGACTGGTGGGAAGGTCGGGTCCGCCACCGTGCGGCGCAGGGCGTCGAAGGCGGCAACGAGGGTGGGGCTGGTGGCGGTCACGGCGGCCAGATTGGGCACGAAGCCGAGGTCGGCGGCGATGCCGTCGAGAATCGGCCGTGACGCCGCGCGCGGAGTTGGGAGTGAGCACGGTGAGGTTCATGGCCCCGATCATCCGCTATCGGCGAACGGACGGCGATTCCCTGCGAGGGAAGCGACGTCGCGACGGGGCTGGCATAGCGTCGCCGGCGTGTCGAGGACCCTGGCTGCAGAGAGCACCGCCTTCGGTGACCTCGTCCGCTACTGGCGTCGGGTGCGGGCGATGAGTCAGCTCGACCTGGCCGCCGCGGCGGCCACCACGCCGCGGTACATGAGCTTCGTCGAGACCGTTGCGTCGCAACCCAGCCGTGAGATGGTGCTGCGACTCGCCGTCGCCCTGGACGTCCCGCTCCGCGACCGCAACGGGCTGCTGGTGGCGGCCAGTTTCGCACCGCTCTACCCCGAGCACGATCTCGATCACCCGGCGATCGAGCAGGTCATGGCCGCGCTCAAGCACATGCTCGAACAGCACGCGCCGTACCCGGCAGTCGTGATGGACCGCCGCTGGGACGTCGTGCGGGTGAACACGGGCGCCACCCGACTCTTCGCCGGACTGTCCGCGCCCGACCCGCTGCCCAACCCGGCCAATGTCCTGCGGATGATGCTCAAGCCAGGGCCGGTGCGGTCCGCGGTCCAGAACTGGGACGCGGTCGCACCGTCACTGCTCGACAGACCGTGCGCGAAGCGGTTGGCGGCGTGATCGATCTGACCACCGCCGAACTGGTGCAAGACCTACGCACCAGCGTCGACGCCGCGGTGTTCGCCGCGCCACGCTCGATCGCCCCGCTCGTGCCCGTCATCAACGTCGAGTTTCACGTACGGCTCGACCAGCCTGCGGTGGTTCTCGATCATCTCGACGATCGGAACCCCCGTCGACATCACCGCCCAGGAGCTACGCCTGGAAGCGTTCTTTCCATCCGACCAGACCACGGCGACCCGGTGGAACGAGATCAGCGATTCCCACTGAGCCCGTATGGCGCCAGCACGCCCGCGGCGACGCCAACAGCCAAGCGGAGGAACCCGCCTTCCGACCGGGTGGGAGACTGGCGAAATGGCTGCCTCTGACCGGATTCCGGAGCCGGCCGACGGGGACGAGCGCAGCGTCCTGCTCGGCTGGCTCGCGTTCCACCGACGCGCTCGCGGCGAAGTGCGCCGGCCTCGACGCGGCGCAGTTCGTCGACCGATCGGCGCCACCGTCAACGCTGTCGCTGCTCGGACTGGTGCGCCATCTCACCGAGATGGAACGTGCCTACGGGCTGGGCGCTCGGTCCGAAGGGTGACTTGCAGTGGGTGTGGGGCGTCTACACCGACGACGGCCCCGAGTGGGACATCGACGTCGACGAGTCGATGGTCGCCGAGTCGATGGCAGCGTGGGAGCGGGAGCAGGCGGCCGACGACGAGCGATCGCCGCGCACGCCACGCTCGACTCGATCGGTGCCGGCAACGGGCGCAGCCTCCGCTGGAACCTGCAGAAGCTCGATCGGTGAGTACGCCCGACACAACGGCCACGCCGACCTCCTCCGCGAGCGGATCGACGGCCAGACCGGCGAGTGACGCCTCGCCGTGTGAGTTCAGCGTTCGTCAGCCGGGCTGGGCGTGCAACTCAGCCGAGAAGAACTCGAGTGCGGTCTTCGTCTTGGTCTGCTGCTCGCCCTCCAGGAGATTTCCTTCGACTCGAGAAAGTCGAGCAGCTGCCCGGCGACGTCGAGACCCTCCCCGGGGAGGCACTTCGTCGACAGCTCTACGATGCGGACCGTCCGGGTAGAGCCACATCTCGCCGACCAGCCGGCGGCTCGAACGCCTTCGGAGCGAGCTTGAGCTTGAGCACGAAGATCGGTCCCAGCACGTCGAGATCGTCGATGTTCAAGCCGTCCGGCGCGTGCTCGGCGAAGAACGACCGCTGGTCCTTGGAGAACAGCTTGCGCAACGGCCCCTTGCCCGCCACGGTCTCGCGCACCGATCGTTGCGGCACGCCCTTGAGCGATGCCGAGCACACGTACCCGCCAGGGAGCGCGTCGACCTCGACGACGAAGTCCGGCAGCTTGCGCAGTGCGGCCGGCAGATCAGCCGGGACGACGGGCCGCAGCTTGACCACCGAGTCGTCGCCGCGACCCTGCACCCGCCTCGCCCGGGCGACCACACCGGCCTTGTTGAGATCGAGATCGGGGGTGTCGAAGAAGAACACCTGACGGATCTGGGCGTCGAGCGGATCGACTCCAGCGCGGCCGCCGCCGAGCGGTACCGGTCTCCGGAACCGTCAGCTTGAGCTCGATGCTGTCGGCGCCCTTGACCAGCCGACGAAGCTCGATCGCCTTGTCAGTCAGCGATTCAGTACTTGACGCCATTCACGCCCCTCCCTCAGTCTCATCCACTTGCCATCACCGACGCACCGCGTCTCCCGACATCATCACCACCCCAGCATGAACACGCCAAACCGGACCGTGATCACGGCCCCCGAGCTGGCTGGTAGCTCCCACCGACACCTCGTGAACGATCGGGCTAGCGTCGCCCTTGGTGAACGGCCGACGGCTCCGCGAGGCGATGCAACGCGGACTGGTCCAAGCGCCGGGATGTGCCGACCCCCTCGAGGCGATGCTGATCGAGCAAGCGGGATTCGACGCCGTCTACCTCTCCGGGTTCGCGCTGTCGGCGTCTTCGCTCGGTGAACCCGACCTCGGGCTGATCGGTCTCACCGACGTCACGGGAGCGACGCGTCGGATCGCTGCCGCCGTCGACATCCCGTCATCGTCGACATCGATACGGGATTCGGCGGACCACTGAACGTCCGGCGCACCGTCGTCGAGGTGGAAGCCGCTGGCGGGTCAGCGGTCCAGATCGAGGACCAGCTCGCACCGAAGCGCTGCGGCCACTTCGAGGACAAGACGATCGTCGAGCTCGACGAGGCGAACGAACGGGTGAGGATCGCAGTCGAATCGCGAGCATCGAAGGACACCGTGGTCATCGCCCGCACCGACGCCCTTGCCGGCGAGGGACTCGACGATGCCGTCGAACGGGGGCAGGCATTCGCCGCGGCCGGCGCTGACGTCGTGTTCGTCGAAGCGATCGAGACCGAGGAACAACTCGCGGTGATCACCGCCGCGCTGCCCTCGACGCCTTTGGTGTATAACGCCGTCGAGGGCGGGCGTTCGCCGGTGATCGAACGCGCCGCGCTTGCGCGTACCGGCGTACGCATCCTGATTCACCCGGTGACCCTGCTCCTCGAGAAGGTCAGAGCGCAACGGGCCGCGGTCGCGGCGATGAGACGGGCGCCCGCCACCCCCGAGACGATCGCGACCGCCCGCGAACTCCTCGACGCCGACACGGCGATGGAATTCCATGCCGCCGTCCGCGGCGCGACGTCGCCGCGTTGGGATCCGTCAACGCGTCGGATCGCCCCAGCGCACGGGGCGGGTGACGAAGGAGAGCTCGACGTCGTCCTGGGGGTCGGAGGCGTGCACGATCGCGCCGGCCATGCCGAGGTACAGCGAGACGTGCCCCGGGTAGTAGACGAGGTCGCCGGGGTGCGCCGTCCATCGTCGCCGGGGTGCGGCGGCGGCGATCTGGTCACCACTCGAGCGGGGGATCGTGACACCGGCCCGGCGCCAGGCCCACGACGTCAGCCCCGAGCAGTCGAACCCGACTCTCGGGTGGGAGCTGTAGCAGCGGTACTCGGTGCCGAGCTGCAGAGAGCGGCGAGGACGGCGACCTCGTGCCGACGGTCGGCGGCCGCCCACGCGCGCGCCATCGCCTGCGGATCGAGCCGGAGCGCCACGGCCGTCGCCCGCGCCGCCTGGTTGCGGGCCCGGTTGTAGTGGCGCAGGCTCGCCTGCGTTCCCAGGCGCACGTATCGCCGATAGCGCCCCATCGCCTCCGACGCCTCCCGGACGACCACCGGCGACTGGCGATAGATGTCAGCCGTCGCGTTCGGCACGCCGTCTGCGCCGACGCCAACGGCGCGACCGAGACCGCCGAGATGGCGGCCGCGACGTGCGCCGGCGAGGAGTCTGGTCGCTGCCCGCCGTCGGACGGTGACGCTGCGGCCCGCTTCGATCTGGGTGCATCGCGGCTCCCGGGTTTCGGGCCGAGGTTCGACGCTGAGCTTCGGCGACGAGCGAACGCCGAGACCATATCGTCATCGAACCGCAACATTCAAGGCCTAGGCGCACAAGATGGTCGACGCCTCAGCAGGCTCGGGCGTAGCCAACAGCGGGGTGTCTACGATCGCGTCCGTGGCCTACGACGAGGACCTCGCCGACCGCATCCGTGAGCTCTTGAGCGGTGAGGCGGACGTCAGCGAGCAGACGATGTTCGGAGGACTCGCCTTCCTGATCCGAGGCAACATGGCGGTGGCTGCGAGCGGTCAGGGCGGTGTTCTGGTGCGAGTTGATCCCGAACAGTCCGACCGGCTGCTCGACGGAGCACGACCGCGAGCCCCGATGGAGATACACGCGGCCGAGCGATGCGCAGCTGGCTTCGAGTCGACGAAGGCAGCGTCCGTACGAAGCGCCAGCTCAGTCGCTGGGTGGGGCTCGGGACAACGTACGCACGGTCGCTCCCCGCCAAGAAGAAGCGGTAGCGGGTCCCGACGTCGAACTGTTCAGCTGGTGGCCGAGACCGGACACCGCGCGGGATCGGGCTGGAGCGGCGGCCCGTCGACCGCGCAGTAGATGCGGCGCGCCGAGCGTCCGGCGGAGGTGCGGCGCCGAGGCCGACGAAGCTGAGCGGCGCGGCCGCGGCGACGATCACGGCCGCGATCACGAGTGCGGTCGGAACGCGTCCGTCACTCTCGGCGCCCGTCGCGACCGACAGGCCCGACACGACCGGGATCACCGCGAGCGCAGCGAGGCTCGCCGTCCGTGCGATCGCGTTGTTCACGCCGGACCCGACGCTCACGTGGTCGGGATCGACCGCTCCCATGACCGTTGCGGTCAGCGGCGCGACGAACGTCACCAGTCCGAGCCCGAACACCACGGCGCCCGGCAGCACGTCCGCGCAGCCACGACGCGTCGGGACCGATGCGCGACAGCAGGAGCAGGCCCGCTGCCGTGAGCAACGGGCCGACCGTGAGCTGCAGCCGCGGACCGATGCGCTGGGCGATGACCCGACTTCGACGAGAACAACAGCATCAGGAACGTCGCGGGCAGGAGCGCGATGCCCGCTCGCAACGCCGACCAGCCCGCCGCGACCTGCAGCTCGTAGGCGACGAGGAAGAACGACACGCCGATCGAGGAGTACAGCAAGACCGTCGCCAGGTTCGTGACCGTGAACTCGCGACTGCGGAAGAGCGTCGGCGGAACGAGCGGATCGGCCGTGTGGAGCATGCGCTACACGAACGCGGCGACACCGGCGACCGCGATCGCGCCGGCGGCGACGACGCGGGAGTCGGTCCAGCCGCGTGGTCCGGCTTCGGTGAGCGCCCACGTCGCGGCGCCGAGGCTCACCACGGCGATCCCGCGCCGAGCAGGTCGAGGCCCGCGCGGCGTGCGGATCGCGCGTCTCGGGTACCGCGGCGGGTGCAGATGACGACGATCGCGGCGACGGGACGTTGATGAGGAATGCCCACCGCCAGCCGGGTCCGTCGACGAGCCAACCGCCGAGGAAGGGTCCGATCGCGCCGGCGACGCCACCGAGGCCCGACCACGCGCCGACGGCCTGGGCACGATCCTCCTGGCGGAAGCTGACTTGCAAGATCGCGAGGCTGCCGGGTGTGAGGCAGTGCCGCGCCGACGCCTTGCAGCACTCGCGCGCCGATGAGCACTTCGACGTTGGGTGCCGCGCCGCACAACAGACGCGACCGCGAACCACACCGTGCCGATCACGAACACGCGGCGCCCGAACCGGTCGCCGAGCGCGCCGCCGAGCAGGATCAACGAAGAGAGCGCGAGGAGGTAGCCCGTCAGCACCCACTGCAACGAGCTGACGCTCGCGTCGAAGTCGGTCCCGATGTGCGGCAGCGCAACATTGACGACCGTTGCGTCCAGCGCCGCCATGCCGCTGGCGGCGACGGTCGCGGTGAGCAAGTACCGCCCACTTGTCGACGCCAGTGCGAGTCCGTCCTCGCCCGCGGGTCGCTGCTCTACTCGCATGGGCGGATGGAGGCCGCGACCCTTGATCTCGATGGTCTCGGTTCTCGCGGAGTTCGCTCGCGTCCTGTACCAGGCCCTGGCGATCGCCCGTGGCACCGTGTGGTCGAGTTGGCCGGAGATGATGGAGAGTTTTCCAGGTCTTCGGTCACGTCGCGCCAGGGACTTCCACACATGGAGGGACGCGGCGCAGCATGGAGGCCTGACGGCCGCTCAGGCCCGGATATGTTCGAGGCGATCCGCCGCCGGTGTCAACGCCTTCAACTCGGGCATCGACCTCGGCGGCGAAAAGCCGCATGCTGCGCTCGGCGACCTCCAAGGGCATGCCGCCGTAGCGGAACACGCCGACGAAGCTGTCACCGCCGACCAGGTCGCCGAACGACTTCACCTTCTCGAACACCTGCTCCCGGCGTGCCCCACGGCTGCAGGCCGACGTAGAAGTCGATCATCTTCTCCATGCCGCCCGGCTTGTTCAGCCGGTCGTACATGAGGCCGTGAAACTCGTAGCCGGGCGTCGACTTCAGGTGCGGCTTGTCGAACTCGTAGTGCGCCGATGATCGACTCCCAGTATCCGGCCAACCACGTGCGAGCCTGTTCCTCGGCCCGGCCCGGCGTCCGCGTCGACGAACGTCCAGCCGGCGACGATCGGCGGTGGCGGTTCCTCGTCCGATGGCCTCCCGATAGTGGACCGGTAAAGTTCCGTCTCCTCCTTGACCATGTGCCACGGCTTTCTGGGGAACGATCAGGACACCGGTTCCGAGCTTGGCCATGATCTCGGCGGACTCGGGCGAGACGGTCGCTGAGTACGTACGACCCTTGAACGTGCCGAACCAGCGGGGACGGGTGGAGCGCCGCCCGCGGCTGATCGACGTACTCGCCGTGGTACTCCATGACGCCGGTCTCCAGGGCGCCGAGGATGGCCTCGGCCGCTTCCTTGAACTGCTGCCGGGCGGTTCCCCATCTCGACTCGGAACCCGTCGAACTCGACCTTGCCGGTACCCCGGCCGAGGCCGAGGATCAGCCGGCCGTTCGACATGTGGTCGAGCATCACGATCTGCTCGGCGGCCCGAACCGGGTCGTGCCACGGCAGCACCAGCACCATCGAGCCGAGCTTCACGCGGCTGGTACGTCCCGCCATGTACGTCAGGAACTGCAGCACATCGGGACACATCGTGTAGTCCGTGAAGTGGTGCTCGACGCTCCCAGATCGATTCGAAACCGAGCGGCTCCGCGAGATCGGCGAGACGGAGAAATGCACGCCCCACACCTTCGCGGTCCGACAGCAATCCCCCGAAGCCTTGGAAGATGGCCGACATTCCGACGTGCATCCAGACCCCCCAGGACTTGCGCTCGCCTGCAGACGGAAGATATGCGGATATCCCCGGCACGGGCAACGTGAGCACACACGTCCGTCCGCAATCGTCGGAGAGCCTGTTTCTACGATGCGGTGATGAGTCTCGACGACTTCGCCCGTGTGCCGCTGTTGTTCGGCCCGTCGCCGATTCACCCGCTGCGTCGGCTCAGCTCAGTCCTGGGCGGCGAGGTAGATGTCTGGGCCAAGCGTGAGGATTGCAACTCGGGTATCACGTTCGGTGGCAACAAGGTCCGCAAGCTCAAGTACCTCGTGGCGGACGCCCTCGCCAAAGGGTGCGACACGTTGGTGTCGATCGGCGGGGTCCAGTCGAACCACACTCGCCAAGTCACCGGTGTCGCCTGCCACCTCGGCCTCAAGGCGGTGACGGTGCAGGAGCATTGGGTCGAGTGGCCGGACCCGGGTTACGAGCGTGTCGGGAACATCCAGCTGACGCGCATCATGGGCGGCGACATCCGGATGGACGACGCCGGGTTCGACATCGGCGTCCGCGACAGCTGGAAGGCTGCGCTCAAGAAGTCCGTCGAGGGCGCTGGTGGCAGGCCGTATGCGATCCCGGCGGGCGCGAGCGACCATCCGCTTGGTGGGCTCGGCTTCGCCAACTGGGCCCGGGAGGTCGCTACCCAGGAGGCAGAGCACGACGTCTTCTTCGACTACATCGTCGTGTGCACAGTCACCGGATCGACGCATGCCGGGATGATCGCCGGATTCACGCTCGAAGGTCGCCACAACCGCCGAGTGATCGGAATCGATGCCTCCAAGACGCTGGAGCAGACCATTGCCCAGGTCACCCGCATCGCCAACGACACGGCCGAACGGATCGGTGTCGGTCGTGCGCTTCGACCTGATGAGATCACCGTCATCGACGGGTACGCCGGGCCCTCCTACGGCATCCCAGACGAGCAAGACCGTCGATGCGATCCAACTCGCCGCCCGCACCGAGGGCATGCTCACCGACCCGGTCTACGAGGGCAAGTCGATGGCCGGACTGATCGGGATGATCCGCTCCGGCGAGATCCCCTCGGGCTCAAGGGTCCTCTACGCACACCTCGGAGGTCAACCCGCCTCTCCGCCTACGCCCACACACCCGGCCTCGGCTAGGACGCCGACACACCGGCGTCACGCTGGGCTCCAGCGGTCGTGCCCGCCGATGAGTTTGGCGGTGAAGCGCAGGGCGACCGTTCAGGTCACCCGCACCCTGAGCGTCGTGCCGATGTAGCCGGCC
>CAWJZK010000012.1:0-37470 GCA_963847285.1 uncultured Actinomycetota bacterium | reverse complement strand
GCCGCCGGCGTCACGCGGCGAGGACGCCGTCGAGCCGCTCGTAGCCCTCGCGGACGCCGAGCTCCATGTTGCTCTGGACCATGCCGTCGCGGGCCTCGACAGTCGGGTAGACGGAGTGGATGCGGATGCGCGAGCGGCCGCCGTCGAGCTCATCGAACGCGATCGACTCGATGGCCACGACATCGGGGAAGCCCTCGAACTCGAAGGTCTGGATGGCGAACTCGTTCTCGCGAACCGAGTGGAAGGTGCCGTTGAACGCGTAGCTCTCGCCGTCGGCATCGGTGTGCAGGTAGCGGTAGCCGCCCTGCGGCACGAAGTCCCAGCGCTCGATCTGCATCTCGTAGCCCTGCGGTCCGAGCCACTGCTTCACGAGCTCGGGGTCGCGGTGCGCGTTGAACACGGCAGCCACGGGTGCGTCGAACTCGCGCTCGATGTCGATGAAGGGAAGCCCCTCGGGGGCGGTGATGGTCACGGGGTTGGTGGTGGTGGTCATGATTCCGTTTCTTCCAGTGCGGGACCGGTGGTCGCGCCGGCCTCGGATGCTGCGGCGTCCGTGCCGCGGTCGGTGGCGAGCAGCGCATCCAGGTTGCGGAACTGCTGCTCGTGGATCAGCCGGTAGCGGTCGATCCACGCGGTGAGCGCCTCGAGCTGTGCGGCGTCGAGGTGCACGGGTCGGCGTTGCGCGTCGCGCGATCTGGTGACGAGCCCCGCCTGCTCGAGCACTTGGATGTGCTTCGAGACGGCCTGCTTGGTGATCTCGAACGGTTCGGCGAGCTCGTTGACCGTGGCCGGCCCGCGGCTCAGGCGGGCGATGATGCCCCGGCGCACCGGGTCGGCCAGCGCCATGAAGGCGCGGTCGAGGCGGTTGTCTGCGCTCGGATCCACGATCATCACTCCTCCTTACTCAACTTATACGTTGATCAACCGTTTGATTGATTACAACATATGACTGACGGATGCCGCTGTCAAGCGTTCATCGGAGATCACCGCGCCGAAGCATCCGACCGCCGACCGCCGCTCGTCGCACGTCGCACGGCTCGCACGCGGTGTTCACTCGGAAAGGGTTGCCGCCGCTCGCACGAACGACGAGTATCGCCCTGACAGACACGACGAGCCGAAAGGTCGCATCATGGTCACGCTCAACCCCTACCTCAACTTCCGCGACAACGCGCGGGAGGCGATGGAGTTCTATCAGTCGGTCTTCGGCGGCGAGCTCACGCTCAGCACCTTCACCGACTTCGGCGCGGCCGAGGATCCGGCCGACGCAGACAAGATCATGCACAGCCAGTTGGAGGGCGACGGCGGCATCGTGCTCATGGGCGCCGACACCCCGATATCGATGGACGAGCCGATGCGAGGCAGCAACCTCTCGGTGTCGCTCTCGGGCGGACCCGACGACGACGCGCGGCTCCGCGGGTACTGGGACAAGCTCGCGAGCAGCGGTTCCGTGATCGTGCCGCTCGAGGTCGCGCCGTGGGGCGACGCGTTCGGCATGGTCGCCGACCGCTACGGCTACACCTGGCTCGTGAACATCGGCGCCAACCCGGCGTAGCCGCGAACCCGGCGCAGCCGCGAACCAGCCGTAGCCGCGAACCCGGCATGGCCGCGAATGCGGCTATGCCGGGTTCGCAGAGGCTCAGTCGAAGAGCTCGGAGAGCCAGCTCTCCTTCTTCTTCTTGCGGTAGCCCTGGTCGCCGTACGAGCGCTGGTCGTACCCGCGGTCGTAGCCGTTGTCGTATGACGGCTGCCCATAGGCGGGTGCCTGCGGCCGAGTCGGCGCAGCAGGCGGCGCGGGAGCGACGGGGGCGGCCTGCGCCGACGGCGCGATCTCGCGAGACCCGCGCTCGATGATCTTGTCGAGCTCGCCGCGGTCGAGCCACACGCCACGACACGTCGGGCAATAGTCGATCTCGATGCCGCTGCGCTCGCTCATCACGAGCACGGTTCCGTCACTGGGGCACTGCATTGGCTCCTCCTTCGGGGTCGTACTCCGAGCGTATGGCAACGAAGCTGCCGGGAAATCCCGGATGCCGGGTTCCCGGCGATTGCTCAGGCCGCGAGCGCAGTTCCGAGGTACCGAAGCACCCGTGGCCGTCTGCCCGATACTCCGGCAGCACCGGCGAAGGACCCGAAACGCACGAGCGGATGCCCGGCGAAGGGCCCGAAAACGCGCGCGAGCGGATGCCCCGGCGCGGCCTCACGAAGAGGCGGCGGCCGTGACATCCGCTCGTCGACCGGCGGCGAGGCCGCCGATCAGAGGGTGCGAGAACTACGCGAGGACGCGGATGTTCTCAGCCTGCAGGCCCTTGGGGCCGCGGGCGGTCTCGAATTCGACCTTCTGGTTCTCCTCGAGCGAGCGGTAGCCGTCGGACGCGATCGCGCTGAAGTGCGCGAAGACGTCGGCGGTGCCGTCATCCGGGGCGATGAAGCCGAAGCCCTTGTCGGCGTTGAACCACTTGACGGTTCCGGTTGCCATGTTGTTATTTCCTTCTGTATTCATGCCGCGCCGCCGAAGCGGCTGCAGCGTGCACGGCCTACGGCCGTGCGGGGTTCCGGCGGCGACGTCCGCCGCCGGAAGTGTGTGGTGCGAACTCGTGCATACCTGGATGCCGGCGCATTTCTTTCATGGGCACTGTGATCAGACCCGTCGGAACTGGTTCACCATCGGGCAGTCGAACGGGTCGCGGGCCGAGAGACCGACGCGATTGAGGTACTGGATGACGATGCCGTACGACTGCGCGAGCGTCGTCTCGGTGTAGGGCACGTCGACCGTTCGGCAGTACTCCCGCACGATCTCGCGGGCCCTGGCGAGGTGTGGCCGCGGCATGCTCGGGAAGAGGTGGTGCTCCACCTGGTAGTTGAGGCCGCCGAGGAGCGCGCTCGCCCAGAGGCCGCCCGAGACGTTGCGCGAGGTGAGCACCTGCTTCGTGAAGAAGTCGAGTTTCGCATCGGCCGGGATGATCGGCATGCCCTTGTGGTTCGGCGCGAACGACGCGCCCATGTACACGCCGAAGACCGCCATCTGCACGCCGATGAAGGCGAACGCCATGCCGAGCGGCAGCATCCAGAAGATCGCGCCGAAGTAGACCGCGAAGTGCGCGGCGATGAGGCTGAGCTCGAGTGCGCGTCCCTTCACCGGGCCGCGCTCGAACAGCGTGAGGATCGACCGATAGTGCAGGTTGAATCCCTCGAGCGTGAGCAGGGGGAAGAAGAGGAAGCCCTGCTTGCGGGTGATGAGGGCCAGCAGGCCGCGCTGTTTCGCGGCATCCGCCTCGGTGAACGAGATCGTGTCGAAGTCGATGTCGGGGTCCTTGCCGACCCGGTTGGGGTTCGCGTGGTGACGCGTGTGCTTCGTCATCCACCACGAGTAGCTGATGCCGACGACACCGGCGGCGAGGATGCGGCCGACACGATCGTTCGCGGGGCCCGACTCCAGCACCTGACGGTGGGATGCCTCGTGCGCGAGGAACGCGAACTGGGTGAAGATGAGGCCGAGCGCGCCCGCGATGAGCAGCTGGAACCACGAGTCGCCGAGCAGGATGAACCCGGTGATCGCGCCCCCGAGTGCGATCGCGAGGAGTGAGGCGAGAGCGAGGTAGAACCATCGCGTGCGGTTCAGGAGGCCGGATTCGCGAACAACCCGGGAAAGGGCGGTGTAACTCCGCGTGGGATCCACGGAACCGGTGCGGGGCTTCGTCGCCCGAATCGCACCGAGGGATTCGGTGTGAGTGATGTTGTTCCCAGCTGTGTCATCGACTTCCCAGCCGGGGGTCGCGGGTGACTACCCGCTGCAGATACAGCAACGCTACGGGGCATACATGAACGCAGGCTGTGAGACGCGCCGAAGTGACAGACTGGGGGGATGCGAATTGCAGTCACCGGAGGCTCGGGAAAGCTCGGGCGTACCGTCGTCCGCACCCTCCGCGACGAGGGCCATGAGGTCGTGAACCTCGACCAGCAGGGTGAACGCGGGAGCTTCATCCGCGTCGACCTCACCGACTACGGGCAGGTGATCGACGCGATCGCCGGGGTCGACGACCGGCACAACGGCGCCGACGCGATCGTGCATCTCGCGGCGATCCCGGCTCCCGGGCTCTCGAGTGACGTCGCGACCTTCCACAACAACATGCTCTCGACGTTCAACGTCTTCGAGGCGGCCCGGCGTCTCGAGATCACGCGCATCGTCTACGCCTCGAGCGAGACGGTGCTGGGGCTCCCGTTCGACGTGCCGCCGCCGTACATCCCGGTCGACGAGGAGTACCCCGCGCGCCCCGGGAGCACCTACTCGCTCGTGAAGCACCTCGAGGAGCAGCTCGCGATCGAGCTCGTGCGCTGGAATCCCGAGCTGTCGATCACCGCGTTGCGATTCTCCAACGTCATGGATCCCGCCGACTACGCCGCGTTCCCGTCGTTCGACGCCGACGCCGGCCTCCGCAAGTGGAACCTCTGGGGCTACATCGACGGGCGCGACGGAGCCCAGGCGGTGAGCCTCGCCCTCCAGAAGGCGGGCCCGGGCTTCGAGCGATTCATCATCGCCGCGGCCGACACGGTGATGTCGCGCCCGAACGCCGACCTCGTCGCCGAGGTGTTCCCCGACGTGCCGGTGAAGGGTGATCTCGGCGTCAACGACACGCTGCTCTCGATCGACAAGGCGCGGAGGCTGCTCGGCTACGAGCCGCGCCACTCCTGGCACGACGAGGTGACGGATGCCGCGGCATCCGTTCGCCCCAGCTGACCGTTCGGCGAACCTCCGCAGACGACGAACGCCGCCACAGCACAAGTGCTGCGGCGGCGTCTGTCGTGGTGCGTGTGCCGGCTCAGAGCCCGCGGATGTTCTCAGCCTGCAGACCCTTCGGGCCCTGCGCGACCTCGAACTCGACCTTCTGGCCCTCTTCGAGCGAACGGTAGCCGTTGCCCGAGATGGCGCTGAAGTGTGCGAAGACGTCGGCGCTGCCGTCGTCGGGAGCGATGAAGCCGAAGCCCTTTTCGGCGTTGAACCACTTGACGGTTCCGGTTGCCATACTGCTGTCCTTCTGTCCTATGGGCCGCTGATGCGTCCCGATGCGATCGACGGTCGACCGCGGCCTCGGTGGCGGGATGCCGCCGAAGCGGGGGCGAGGGGCGGGAGTGCGCTCAGGCATCCGCCGTCTCGTATCAGGTCATGCCACGCGGATCGGTCCGCCTCCGGGCAATCAAATGGAGCCACGGGCAGCTGCCCGCTTGATGGAGGAATCGTTGAACATACCCTATCGGGTTACGCTCAGCTTCACACGATACGCGACCGAATCGTGACACCGAAGGGCCGTGATTCGTCGGTACGACCCTGCTGCCTCGCTGCGAGCCGCCCCAAGCGGAACACGCGGGACAATGCCAGCTGGTTCATAGGGGGACCAGAGGAGAATCGGGGGATGAATCGCCGCCCCCTGCGTCTCATCGCCGCTGCCTACGTGGCACTCGTGCTCTGGGTGACGATCGGCCTCGTGCCCTGGCACACGAACGGCGACCAGTTCGACAGCGGCATCCTGAATCCCGATGCGTGGACCTCCCCCATCACCTGGACGACGGGCTACCTCTCCGAGATGGCCTTCAACGTCGCGATGTTCGTGCCCGTGGGAGTGCTCGGGGCGCTGCTCATCCCGCGCCGTCGTTGGCCGCTCGCCCTCGTCGCCGGGTTCGCCTTCACGCTCTTCATCGAGCTCGTGCAGATGCCGCAACCCGATCGCATCTCGGACCCGCGCGACCTCGTGATGAACACGGCCGGCGCCGTACTCGGCGTGCTCGTCGTGCTCGCGGCGCGCCTGGTGCGTCGTGCCGGCAGGGTCGCGGGCCGCGAGGTGCCGATGGTCGTGCTCCCGGGCGGTGCGGCGGCGGCCGGTACGGCGGCGGGCAGCGCGCCAGCGGGCGCGGCCGGGCACGAGCAGGTATCGGATGCCGCGCACGCCGGCGTCGACGCCGAGCACGAGCCGGCGCTCGCCGCGGCATCCGCGGACCGCGCCGCGTAGCCCGCACCCCTCGTCGTGCGCCGCTACAGTTGGCGGGTGACTTCCGCCCGGCCCGACGCGCCCGCGCGCCCGTCGTGGCTGCGGCTGGCCCTCATCGGTGCCGTCGGCGGGCTGCTCTCGGGGGCGTTCGGCGTGGGCGGCGGCATCCTCATGGTGCCGCTCCTCATCACCTTCGCCGGCATGGACCAGCGTCGCGCCTCGGCGACCTCGCTCGCGGCCATCGTGCCGACCGCCATCGCGGGCACGATCGCCTACCTCGCGACCGGCGAGGTCGACGTGGTCGCTGCCCTGTTCGTCGCCGCGGGCGGCGTCATCGGCGCATGGCTCGGCGCTCGGCTCCTGAAGCGGCTCCCCCTCGGCTGGCTCCGGTGGATGTTCATCGCGCTGCTGGTCGCCGTCGCGATCCGCATGCTCTTCGTCGTGCCCGAGCGCGGCGACGGGTTCGTCGAACTCAGCGGATGGACGATCGTCGCCCTGGTCGCGCTCGGCCTCGTCGTCGGGGTCGCCTCGGGCCTCTTCGGCATCGGCGGCGGACTCGTGATGGTGCCCGTCTTCATCGCGCTGTTCGGCATGAGCGACCTCGTCGCGAAGGGCACCTCGCTCGCCGTGATGATCCCGACCGCCGTGAGCGGCACGATCACGAACTTCCGTGGCGGTATCGTCGACCTTCGCGCCGGCCTCATCGCCGGCATCGCCGCGACCGTCGCCTCGTTCGGCGGTGTCTGGATCGCGCACCTGCTCTCGCCCGAGTTGGCGACCTGGCTCTTCGCCGCGCTCGTCATCATCGCCGCGATCCAGCTCGCGGTTCGCGCCGTCCGGGCGCAGCGGAGCTGACACCCCGACACCCCGCACGCGGCTCCGGCGCCGCGAGTGACCGCGATCGGCGGTCAGCCGCACCAGTCCGAGAAGCCGCCGGTCAGGCTCAGCACGGTGCGACCCGTGGCGATCTCGACGACGGTGGTCATCGTCTCGGTGTAGCCCGGGTCCTTCAGGTATCCATCGGGGCGGCCGGTCTCGGCGGAGGCCGCGACCGCGACGTAGCGGCCGTTCGGCGAAACGCAGTACTCGCGGATCAGGCTGGTCTCGCTCGCGGGCGCGAACACCTGCCGCATCTCACCGGAGGCGTCGACCTCGGCGAGCAGCGAGCTCAGCACGTTCTCGTCGCCCTCCACCTTCGCCGCGAAGAGGGAGACGAGGTGGCGCGATTCGTCGTCGAGCATCGTGACCCGGCCGGTGAAGACGTTGTCGGCGAGATCGGCGGACTGCAACTCGAGGGTGGTCGTGGTGCCGTCGGCGAGATCGATGAGCGCGCCGCGGTCGGGATCGGCGATGACGAGATCGCTCGTGCCCGGCACGAATCCGCGCAGCTCGCTGTGCACCCCGAGGGGCGTCGCGGGCTGTCGGCCGAGCAGGTCGACGAGGACCATCGACTGCTCGAAGATCCTGCACGATGACGGAGGTCGAGCCAGGCACGAACGCCCAGTCGGCAACCTTGATCGGGGTGCCGTCGAGCCCGAGCACGGGCGTCGGCTCCGCGCCGCCGACGCCCGAGACATCCACGCTCATGAGCGCGTTGTCGTACTGCCGCACGCCGTCGACCTCGGGGGTGGTGAGCACGAACCCGAGCAACGGGTTCGTCGTCGATGCCGCGAGGTCGTGCACGACCGCACCCGGCAGCAGTCCGAACTGTTGCGGATCGCCCTTCCCCACGTCGGTGATGAAGAGCGAATTGCTCTCGTCGTCGTTGATCGTGACGGCCGCGACGAGGTCGTCGACCTGGGCGAACTCCTGGATCCGCGGAGCCGTGAACACGATCTCGGCCGCGGCGCCGGTGAATGACTTGCGCTGCACGACGTCGTCTTCGCCCAGGTCGCTGCGCCGCTCGAGGCTGTAGGCGTACTCACCCGGCGTCCGGAAGCCGTATTCGAGCGTCGCGGGCACGGTCTGGAACGCGCCGACGACGCCCGGCACACGCACGGTGTAGTCGGTGCCGTAGTCGAGCGGCTCGTCGAACGTCACGGTGATCGTACGATCCGACGCCGCAGCGGTGACCGCGGCGGCGGGCTCGACGCTCACCTCGTCGGCGTCGAGCGAGTCGACGGGCTGGTTGACCTCGAGGGTGAGCTCCTGGCCCGCGAGCCGGGTCGCGCGGAGCGCGTCGATCTCGCCGCCGTTCAGCCGCGGCCCCTGCACGACGCTCGCGAACGCGAACCCGCCGGCGATGACGGCGAGCACCACGATGGTGCCGACGAGGCGGCGCGTGAACACGCTCCGTTCGCGTCCGGCGCGCCGAGCGCCGCGCGGTCCTCGTGCCTCAGTAGACATAGGGCTGGCTCGGTTGTTCGATGACGGCGAGATCCTCGGGCACGAGCAGCAACGACTCGGCGCTCGACGAGCCGGGGTTCGTCACGAAGGCACCGGATGCCTCGACCCACTCGTCGGCCGCGTACTGCTCCTTCCACCCCGGGAGGTAGACCGGCACGCCGACCGGCTGGGCATCGATCGCGCAGTGCGTCACGAGGAATCGCGTGATGTAGAGGACGTTGTCGGGGTCGTCGGGCGACGGCGACACGAATCCGACCAGCTCGATGGACGTGTCGTCGAAGTAGCCGAGATCGGGGTTCTGTCTGAGCAGGACGGCCCAGTCCTTCACGGTGAAGCCCGAGGTGTCGCCGCCGACGAGCGCCGGGGCATCCTGATCGAGGGCCGAGGTCTCGCTGTTGATGCTGCGCTGCGCCGCGGCCGCCGAGGTCAGTGTCGCCGGCGGGAGCACGAGGAGCGCCAGGGACGCTCCCACGACGATCACCGCCGTGAGCGCGGCTCGGATCGTGCCGAACCGCGTCGACGGCGCGGCCCCGGGGTCGTGCGCGTGCACGCGCTCGTGGGCGTGGCCCGCGTGACGCGGCGGCGAGGCATCCGACTCCGCTTCATGTTCGTGCTCGTCCTCGAGCGGGGTGAACGCGAACGCGGCGATCACGAGCACGGCACCGATGATCGCCATGACGATCGCGAACCACGATGTGCCCGGGTGGATGTACAGGTCCAGCTGGCCGGTCAGCGCAAGCCACACCGTGGCGACGATGCCGATGAGGGCGAGCACGATGCCCTGCCACCGGGCGATGAGTCGCTCAAGCAAGGGCGTTCACCGCCAATCCGAGGGCGGCGCTCGCGAGGCCGACGATGACCGTGAGTTGCACGAGTGTCTTCGCGGTGAAGGTCGTGCGCATGAGCGCGAGCATCTTCACGTCGATCATCGGCCCGAACACGAGGAAGGCGACGATCGCGCCCGGCATGAAGGTCGAGCCGAACGCGAGGATGAAGAACGCGTCGACGTTCGAGCAGATCGCGACCACGAACGCGAGCGCCATGAGCGCGAAGACCGAGAGGACCGGGTTCTGGCCGAGGGTCAGGAGCACGTCGCGGGAGACGGCGACCTGGATGAGGCCGGCGACAGCGGAGCCGACGAAGAGCGCCGGCAGCATCGCCGAGGTCTCCTTCGCGAACATGTCGACGCTCCGCCGGGCGCGGGTGGCGTGCACCTCGTCGTGGGCGTGCGCGCAGCTCGCCTGGAACTTCGGGGTGAGCAGGCTCATGGGGCTCGGGTGGCGGGTGTAGATCCAGCCGACGAGGTTCGCGATCACGAAGCCGCCGAGGAGACGGGAGACGAGGATGCCGTCGGACCAGCCGAACGCCTGGTACGTCGTGATGATCGTCACCGGGTTGAGGATCGGGGCCGCGAGGAGGAACGTCATCGACTCCCCCACCGTGAGCCCGCGGAGCATCAGGCCGCGCGCGAGCGGCACGTTGCCGCACTCGCAGACGGGCAGCAGCACGCCGAGGAGCGAGATCGTGACCCGGCGGACGACGGCGTTGCGCGGCAGGTGCCGGAGCACGAAGCCGTCGGGCAGCCACACCTGCACGCCGATCGAGAGCAGGATGCCGAGGAAGACGAACGGCAGGCTCTCGATGACGATGCTGATCGAGAAGGTGAAGAAGTCCTGCACCGAGTTCGAGAGCACGTCGCCGACGTCTTCGGGAGCGAGCACGCGGATCGCGACGAACAGCAGCACGAGGGCGATGCCGAGGGTGAGTCCGATCGCGGCGCGAGGGCGGGTCGTCCTGCCGGGCGGCGCAGTGCGCAGCTGGGCGGGGGACCGGCTCATGGATTCAAGAGTACGTCGAGGTCGCTCGCGCTATCGCGCGGTGCGCAGGGCCTCGGCCTTCGCCGCGAGATAGCGCTGCTCGGGCCCGTTGAGCGTGCGGCGAGTGGCCTCCGCGAAGGCGAGCGAAGCGGCATCCGTCGCTCCCGAGCGCTCGAGCAGGTGGGCGCGCACCGCCCAGGTGCGATGGTGCTCGGCGAGCGCCGCACCCGCCTGCGCCCCCTCGGCGCGTTCGAGCGCCGCGAGCCCCGGCGCTGGGCCCCTCCACCATCGCGAGCGCGACGATGCGTCCGAGCGTGACCATCGGGCCGGGCGCGAGGCGCTCGAGCAGGTCGTACAGGCCGAGGATCTCGATCCAGTCGGTGTCGTCGGTCGACGCCGCTTCGTCGTGCACAGCCGCGATCGCCGCCTGCAGCTGGTAGGCGCCGATCGGCGCACGGTCGAGCACCTCGGTGATGAGGACGACGCCCTCGTCGATCATGGCCCGGTCCCAGCGGGAGCGGTCCTGGTCGTCGAGCGGCACGAGCGCGCCCGACGGGTCGGTCCGCGCCGCCCGCCGCGCGTCGGTGAGGAGCATGAGCGCGAGCAGTCCGGTCGTCTCGCCGGAGTCGTCGGGCGCCGATGCGTGCAACTGGCGGGTGAGGCGGATCGCCTCGGCCGAGAGGTCGACGCGTGCGAGCTCGTCCCCCGAGCTCGCGGTGTGCCCCTCGGTGAAGATGAGGTAGAGCACGTGGCGGAGCGCGGCGAGGCGGCCTTCGAGTTCGGCCGGCTGGGGCATCCGGAACCCTTCGCCCTTCGCCCTGATGCGCGCCTTGGCGCGCGAGATGCGCTGCGCGATCGTCGCCTCGGGCAGCAGCAGGGCGCGGCCGATCTCGGCGGTCGTGAGCCCGCCGACGGCGCGCAGTGTCAGCGCGAGCTGCGCCGGGCGGCCGAGGGCCGGGTGGCAGCAGAGCAGGAAGAGGGTGAGTGTGTCGTCGACCGCGGGCACCGGGGTGGGCGGCGGCTCGAGCTCGGCGGCGAGGGACTCGCGACGCCGGCGCGCGACATTCGAGCGCACCTCGTCGATGTAGCGGCGCGAGGCGACCCGCACGAGCCACGCTCGCGGGCTGTCGGGCACGCCGTCGAGGGGCCATTGAGCGGATGCCGCGATGAGCGCCTCCTGCATGGCGTCCTCGCACGACTCGAAGTCGCCGTAGCGCCGCACGAGCACTGCGAGCGCCGACGGTGCGGCGTCTCGCAGTGCCCGGACGGCCTCGCTCACGACCGGCTGCTCAGACGTCGCCTCGAGCGGCCATGTCGAGCACCGGCCGCACCTCGATGAGCCCGAACTCGGCTTCGGGGAACCGTGCGGCGATCTCGACGGCGCGGCCTTCGTTGTCGACGTCGACGAGGTAGAACCCGGCGAGGAGTTCCTTCGTCTCGACGAACGGGCCGTCACTCGCGACGGCGCCGTCGTCGGACTGCGTCACGCGCTTGGCGAGGGAGATGTCGGCGAGCGCCTCGCTCGCGACGAATTCGCCGCTCGCCGTGAGCTCGTCGTTGATGCCCTGGTAGTAGGCGTAGCCCTCGGCCTGCTGCTCGGGGGTGAAGCTCTCCCACATCTCGCGCGACGCGGGGTTGCTGTAGATCTGGATCAGGTACTTCATCGGAATCGCTCCTTCGATCGTGTGATCGTGTGATCGTGTGATCGGTCATTCGTTCGTTCGGGAGGCAGAACCGCGCTCCCATCAGTATGTCGAGGCTGTGTCGCGATTCTCGACCGCTTCGTGACATCCGTCGCGCCGGAGACCTGATGCGCAGAAACGTGATCGGCAGGGAGCAGAGACGGGATCCGCAGGGACTTGAGAGGTCAGAGACTTGACACGCCAGCGCGCGCCGGAGAGAGTTCGTGCAGGGGCGCGGGTCGAAGGGGAGTTCGCGATGAGGACATTCGGTATCGAAGAGGAGTTCATGTTCCTCGACCCCGGTTCGATGCGTCCGGCGGATGTCGCGGCTCGCGTCTTCGACCGCATGGCCGCGTCACCCGAGTGGAAGCCCTACACCCACCGCGAATTCCTCGCTTCGCAGATCGAGCATGCCTCGGCGGTGTTCACCGACCTCGGCGTGGCCCGGGAGGCGGTGCTCGGTTTCCGCCGTGAGATCGCCGGCGACGCCGACCACCTCGGCGTCGTCGCCGCGAGCGTCGGAACGTCGCCGGATGCCATGTCGTTTCCGACGGTCACCGATCAGGACCGGTACCAGCACATCGTGAAGAACATGGCCGGCCTGATCGCCGATCATCAGATGAACGGGCTGCACGTGCATGTCGGAGTCCCCGATCGCGAGGCCGGCATCATCGCGCTCAACGCCGCGCGGCCTTGGCTGCCGTTGTTCGTCGCGATCAGCGGCAACTCACCGTTCTGGCGCGGATATGACACGGGCTACCACAGCTGGCGAAGCATCCAGCAACGCCGCTGGACGACCTCGGGGGGACCGCCGGCATTCGTCGACGCCGCCGACTACGACCAGCGCCTCGGCCGACTCCTCGGCCTCGGTGGAATGAAGGACCGCGCGATCATCATGTGGGACATCCGGCTGTCGGCCCACCTCCCGACGATCGAGTTCCGCATGGCCGACGCGCAGCTCGATACCGCGTCGACCCTCCTCGTGGCTGCGCTCTGTCGGGCGCTCGTGACCAACGCGATCACGAGGCCGGATGCAGCGGATGTCGCGGCCGCAGAGTCGCTCGACGTGACGCACGAGTTGCTCGGTGCGGCGCTCGTGCACTCGGCGCACTCGGGCATGCGCGGAGAGATCTTCGACCCTTCGACGGGTGGCCTTGCGGCCGCGGACGAGACGCTCCTCGGCTTCGTACGCACGCTCGAACCTGCCCTGGTCGCCGAAGGCGATCTCGAGTTCGTGACGGAGGGCGTCGCGACGGCTGCTTCGCGATGGCGCGGGTGCGTTCCGGCAGCGGGCCGCCTTCACGGACGGCGGGTACCCGGCGCTTCGCGACCTGTACGAATCGAGCCTCACGGCCCCGGATTAGGGCACGACCGCCCTGCTCATCGCCGCCCTGCTCATCGCCGCCCTGCTCCTCGCCGCCCTGCTCATCGCCGCCCTGCTCATCGCCGCAAGGGAGAGCCGACGACGTCGAAGCGGTAGCCGTCACTCTCGCCGCTGAGGAGTGGCATCGCCTCGGCGATCGCGGCGCGCACGCTCTCGAGTTCGAGCGACGCCGCGTGCGCGTCGGCCGACTCCCAGAGTTCGCTCACGAACACGAAGTCGGGCTGCTCGTCGTTGACCCCGACTTCGTAGAGGAGGCATCCGAGCTCACCCATATCCGAGCTCGGGCGCGTGAGGATCTCGATCAGTCGATCACGGTACCCGGGCTTCACGCCCAGCCGGCCGACGTTTGCGAAGGTCATGGGGTCAATGCTGGCCGTCGTCGCGACGGACTCGCAAGAGGTGACGGGTCGGTGCGGGCCGGGCAATGGTTCTGCGATTTCGATATGCCAGTTCCGCCTCATCGCGGACCTCATCCACTGAGGCCTGCGTTTTCGGTATGCCAGTTCCGCCTCATCGCGGGCCTCATCCACTGAGGCCTGGATTTCGGTATGCCAGTTCCGCCTCAGTGAGGAGGTGTGAGGTGCGAGGTCTCATCCACTGAGGGGGAACTGGCATACCGATTCTCGAAGATCACCCCGCGTGCGGACCCGGACGCCGGGACCCGATCGACCGCGGCGCTGTCCGCTGCGGTCGCGCGCCGCGCACCGTGCCTGCGCCGCACGCGTTCAGCAGCCCGGCCCGGACGGGTAGGCGTTGCAATCACCCTGAGTGAGCACCGTGTCGAACTCGCCCACCAGCACCCGCTGCGGATCCCCCGCGACCGTCAACGTCCCCGCGATCGCCTGCCACCCCGAGCCCGCGAACCGATACTCGGCCCGCAACACCACCTCCAACGCCACCGTGTACTCACCCGACACCGCATACCGGTGACTCGTGCCCGTCTCCGAGAACTCCGCAACCCCAAGCGCCGCCCACGACGCACCCGGATGCCCACTCTCAACCACCGCACCATCACTGTGCACCCACCGAAACCCCACCGGCGTGAACCGCACCTCAGCAGGCTGACCCAAAAGCGTCCCCGACACCACCTCCACGGATGCCCCAGCAACGAAGTTCGCCGGAAGACCCGCAACCGCCCACCCACCCGGCTCCATCCCACTACCCGGCTTCGCCGGCCGGAACGACGCAATATCCCGCAACGACACCACCACCGCCGGAGCCGCTGGGTCGGCAGGCTCCTCGGGCTCAGGAGCCGCAGGCGTGCACTCCCAATGCGCCACCACCGAACACTGCGACGGATCCCACCGCGGCTCGACCAGGACCGCCTCAGCGTCGACGACCGCCCGGTGCTCCTGACCCGGTGTCTCGACCTGCGCGACCGGCCCAGGCGCGTCGCCGCGACCACTCGCCTCAAGAAGTCACCGTCGCCCGTCGGTAGTCTAGTCCGACATCGACTGTCGGGCACCCGACCCAACCAATCGCTTCAGAGCACGTCGGCGGGACTGCGGTGGTCGCGCCAGTACGACGCGAAGACGGAGTCGAATCGCGAACCCAGCCCCGCAACGCTCAGCAGAAGTCGTCGCCGACCATAGCTTCGACCCCATCAACGAGCAAATTGTTTGGATCGCCACCGGCGGAAACCAAGAAGCCGAAGCAATGCAGTCGCGATCGGGCCGGTCCGACGGTGTTACGTCTGGCCCGTCTGCGTCGATGACACGCGTCCCGCTGACGTCTCGGCACAGATAGATCGAAACGTCTGAGCGATCCCTCGCTCGACATACCACTCTGCAAGTCGATGCGGTATCGAATTGTCGTACTGCCCTGCATGTGAAGCCCGAGCTCTCGCAGGGCTGCGAACTCCTCGTGAACGATCGCGCGCATACTCGGGCGTGACGACCGCGTCGACTCGCTCTGGCCCGCTCGCCACCATCTTGCGAGACTTCTGCAGCAAGCGCTCGATAGCGCTCGTATGACGCCTCGACGCGGCCGCGAGCGCCTCCTCATCCGACGCGAAGATCGGGTCGGCGGCATCCGCTGAGGGCGTCGGCGCTGCGGTCGGCGAGGGTGCGGCCGTGCAGCCGGCCACGACCAGCGCGAGCACGCCCCGCCACGGCAAGCGCGCCCGCTGCACGGCGGGCAACGATGCGGGTCGGGCGAACAATCGGCATGGCGAATACCCTAGGCGCGCGCACGTCGTGATTCCGCGGTTATCCACAGCGGGAGCGCTGGGTCGGGCGTCAGCGCGGCGGATCATCCGGATGGTCAGGGGCCTCAGGCGGGGGCTCGGGCGAGGCATCCGCGCGCTTCTTGGCAGCCGCGCCGAACGCGACCGCGAACGCAGCGCCGATGGCGACACCGATCGCGATGCCCACACCGATGTTGTCGAGTGCGAGACCCAGCGGCATGCCCACACCGATGCCGAGGGCGATACCGATGCCCCACGATTCCCCGGGCGCCTGGGCACGGCGCGATGCGGGAGTGCGCTCTCGATCGTCCGCCATGCTTCGACGTTAGCGACGCGAATGCGGGATCGGCCTCCCCCGCGTGATGGAGATGCGCGCAGCTACCGCATGAGATCGCGCACGAGTTCGCCCCACTCGAAGCCGCACTCGACGCAGTCGAAGAGCGGGTCGGAGTCGAAGAGCGCCTCGGCGGGGAGCGCCTCGGCGGCGGGAAGCGCCTCGGCGGCGGCATCCGTCTCCTCGAGCACGACCTCGCGGGTCGACGCGTAGACGACCAAGCGCACGGCGTTGGACCCGCAGCGCGGGCACGGCTCGTCGAGCACGTCCTGCTCGAGGGTGATCTGCACCTGGTTCGTCATGGCGGCCACGGTACGCCGGGCTGCCGACATCGGCGGTCGCACACGCGAGGCCGGCCAGATCGCCGCCGATTCGGCAACGATGCAACGCGGCGTCGGGGCATCCGCTCGCCACCTCGCGTAGAAATATGGAAACTCGCCGGCGATCTGCGGGCCCAAAGGCTCGGCGCCGGTCCCGCACGGCCTACTCCCTACGCCCTCAGAAGCGTCCCGCAGAAGCGTCCTGCGATTACGAGTCGACGGCGGTGAGTGGTCGCGCGACCGTCTCCAGTGGTTTGCGCTCGGCGTTGATGCCGAGGAACACTTCGACCAGGCCTCCTGCGATCATGATGGCGGCGCCGATCAGGTATCCGATGAACAGCGCTGTGCGGTCCGAGCCGTCGCCGATCAGCGCTCCGTACAGCAGCGGTCCGATCGCGCCGCCGACCTGGGCGATGGCGAAGAAGACCGCGATGGCCTGCGCCCGGATCTCGACCGGGAAGATCTCGCTGACGGTCAGGTACGCCGCACTCGCGCCGGCCGAGGCGAAGAAGAAGATGATCACCCAAGCCAGGGTCTGCGTCACGGCGTTCAGCACCCCCGCTTCGAACAGCACCGCGCTGAGGGCGAGCAGAGCGCCGGACAGGATATAGGTGCCGGCGATCATCGTCTTGCGTCCCCACGTGTCGAACAACCTGCCCAGCAGCAGCGGTCCGAGGAGGTTGCCGACCGAGAAGGCAAGCCCGTACGCAGGCACAGTGGTGGCGCTCACACCGTAGAACTGGACCAGCACGATGGCGTAGGTGAAGAAGATCGCGTTGTAGAGGAACGACTGCGTGATCATCAGCGAGGCGCCGAGCACCGCACGCTTGGGGTACTGCCGGAAGATATACCGCAGGAGCGTGCCGTACCCGTACTGCTTCTCGGGCCTCAGGCTGATCGCGAACTTGTCGTCGACCGGCTCCAGCTTCTGCCCAGCCTGCCGCGCCACCTCTTCGATCTGCTCGACAACCTTCTCCGCGTCGGCCGGATGGCCGTGCGTGAGCAGCCACCGCGGGCTCTCCGGAAGGTTGCGGCGCACCAGCAGGATCACCAGCGCGAGCACCGCACCGGTCAGGAAGGCCAGGTGCCATCCGATCGTGGGGTCCATCACGTTGAGGAAGATCAATGCGACGAACGTGCCGATGATCGAGCCGGCCCAGTACGTGCCGTTGATCCTGACATCGACGCGTCCGCGGTACTGCGCCGGCATCATCTCGTCGATGGCGGAGTTGATCGCCGCGTACTCGCCGCCGATCCCCATACCCGCCACGAACCGTGTCAGGTAGAAGTACACCAGCCAGCCGGCGCCTTGGCCGAACGTGAGGGCCGTGGCCGCGGTGCCGATCAGGTAGACGCCGAGCGTCCACATGAACAGCCGGCGGCGACCGAGCCGGTCGGCCAGCCGCCCGAACACCAGGGCACCGACGATCTCACCGACGAGGTACACGGTCGCGATGAGCCCCACCTCTGCGGAGTCGAGGTTCAGGGTGTCGGGCTGAGCCAGGACGGCCGTGACCGAGCTGGCGATCGTGATCTCGAGACCGTCCAGAATCCAGGCGGTGCCAACCCGAGGACAAGACGTCGTGTGGAACGGCGACCACTGCAAGCGATCGAGGCGAGCGGGAATCGTCGTGCGAATGGACTGATTCAAATCGGCAGGGGCGCTCACGAGGCCCTCCTAAACAATAAGACATTCAGGCATTACGGCTCGGGGACGTGACCAACTTTCGCCGCTCAGTTTAGACCCGCCCGCGTCCAGCCGCAGTGGTACCCGAGAAAAGTTCACTTAGGTCGCCGATGGCGGACAGTCAGTGCCGCAACGGGCGAGCGGCGGGCGGGGCATCCGCCGTTCCGCTGGTCGACGATGGCGGCGAGCCGGGCGCCGCTCTAGGCTGACCCCCATGGGGGAAGAGACGCTGACCGGGCCCGATCTCCGCGATCCTGTGCGCTCCGTGCTGCGCTCGGTGCTCGACGTCGCGCGGCCTCGCACCGACGGCGAGGTCGCGTCGTACATCCCCGAACTCGCGCGCGTCGAGCCCGATCACCTCGGCGTCGCCCTCGTGAGCCCGCACGGCGAGGTGCACGAAGCGGGCGACAGCGAGGTCGAGTTCACGATCCAGTCGGTGTCGAAGCCGTTCGTGTTCGCGCTCGCCCTCGAACAGTCGGGCCTCGCCGAGGTCACCCGGCACGTCGACCTCGAGCCGAGCGGCGAGCCGTTCAACGCGATCAGCCTCGACGCATCCGGTCGCCCCTTGAATCCGATGATCAACGCGGGCGCGATCGTCATGAGCTCGCTGCTCGCCGGCGACACCGCCGAGGAGAAGTTCGCGACGATCCGCGCGGGCCTCAACGCCTTCGCCGCCCGCGAACTCGACCTCGACGAGGCGGTCTTCGAGTCCGAGCACGCGACCGGAGACCGCAACCGCGCCCTCGCCTATCTGGCGCAGTCCGCCGGGGCACTCGGCTCGAGCGCCGAGGTCGCGACGGGAGCCTACTTCCGGCAGTGCTCGCTCGCGGTGAACGCGCGCGACCTCGCGATCATGGCGGCCACGCTCGCGGCAGGTGGACGCAATCCGGTGAGCGGTGAGCGCGTCATCGGCGAGGATGTCGCACGCTGGACGAACGCCGTCATGACGAGCTGCGGCATGTACGACGCGTCGGGCGACTGGCTCGTGCGCGTCGGCCTGCCCGCGAAGAGCGGGGTCGGCGGCGGCATCGTCGCGGTGCGTCCCGAGCAGTTCGGCATCGGCACGTTCAGCCCCCGGCTCGACGAACGCGGCAACAGCGTGCGCGGCATCGTGATGCTGCAAGCCCTCTCGGAACGCTACGGCCTGCACATGCTCGCCGACCACGGGACCGCGCTGTCGCCGGTCGGCGAGCTCACCCGCGACGACGACGGCCTCGGTGGCGGCGACACGATCGCGCTGCTGCGCGGCGAGATCTTCTTCGCCGGAGCGGAAGAGGTGCTCTCGAGGCTTTCGCCGCTGGTCGGCGACGACGGATGCCTCGTGCTCGACTTCACGCACGTGACACGCGTCGGGGGCGCGGCTCGCGTGCTCTTCCGCAGCCTGCCCGAGGCGGTGGGCGTCGGACCAGGCGGACGTGCGCGGGTCGCGGTGCGCGACCCCGAGGGTGTACTGCGCGACGAGAGCTGAGGAACTCCGCGCGCGCCACCCCTAGCGGGCGGACCCCGCCGACGCGCAGGATGGCCTCATGCGCAGGATCACCGTGAACAACAACGTGTCCCTCGACGGCGTGATGCAGGCGCCGATGGCCGCCGATGAGGACACGCGCGGTGCCTTCCCGTACGGCGGTTGGGCGCTCGCCGACAACGACGAGGTGCTCGGTGCCGAGATGACGGCAGCGGGCATGGGCGAGGGCGGAGCGATGCTCTTCGGACACCGCACCTACGACCACATGGCCGCCTTCTGGCCCCACCAGACCGACGGCAACCCGTTCACCGAGTACCTGAACCGGGCCGAGAAGTTCGTCGTGACGCGCGACCCCGCCACCGAGCTCGATTGGCAGAACACGACGGTGCTCGTGGGCGAAGCCGCCGCGACCGTCGCAGACCTCAAGCAGACCGACGGCGACGACCTCACGATCCTCGGCAGCGGCGAGCTCGTGCGGTCGCTCGCCGCGGCGGGACTCATCGACGAATACGTGCTCATCATCCACCCCGTCGTGCTCGGCACCGGGCAGCGCATGTTCGGCGACACCCACCAGGCGCTCGAGCTCACCCGCAGCGTGACGACACCGAAGGGAGTCGTGATCGCGTACTACCGGCCGGTGTGAGCGGATGCCCCGGCGCGCGGTTTCGCGCCCGCGCGCCACGGTTCACGCGCGCCACACGCGCGTTCGCGCCACGCCAGCGGCGCGCCGCGATTCACGCCCGCGCGAGCACCGCCGACGTGTCGACGCCGCGGGGCAGCACGCCGTACTGCGACCCGCCCTCGCCGCCGAGGCGCGCCCGCACGAACGCGTCGGCGACCGGCCCGGGCGCGTACTGCAGCATGAGGGAACCCTGCAGCACGAGTGCGAGCCGCTCGGTGAGCTCGCGGGCTCGGGATGCGGCGGCCGGGGCATCCGTCGCCGCGAGTTCCCGCACGAGCGCCTTCGCCTCGGCGAGCGCGGTGTCGAACACGGCGGCAGCGCCCGCGGCCTCGCCGACGCGTGCGAAGAACGCCTCGAACGCCTCGGGCTCGCGCGCGAGCACGCGCAGCACGTCGAGCGCGATGACGTTGCCCGAGCCCTCCCAGATCGCGAGGAGCGGCTGCTCGCGATAGCGGCGCGCGAGCGGGAACGCCTCGGTGTAGCCGTTGCCGCCGAGGCACTCGAGCGCCTCGTAGGCGTGGCCGGGGCCGCGCTTGCACACCCAGTACTTCGCGACGGCGGTGGCGAGGCGGCGGAACGCCTGCTCCGAAGCATCCGCGTCATCGTCGTAGGCGCGCGCGAGCCGCATCGCGGTGAGGGTCGCGGCCTCGGACTCGAGCGCGAGGTCGGCGACGACCGCCGCCATCGCCGGCTGGTCGACGAGCAACGCGCCGAACGCCCGCCGGTGCCGCACGTGCCACGCCGCCTCGGCGACCGACTGCCGCATGCCGGCCGCGGTGCCGATCACGCAGTCGAGGCGGGTCTGCGTCACCATCTGCACGATCGTCGCGACCCCGCGGCCCTCCTCGCCGACGAGCCAGCCCGAGGTGCCGTCGAGCTCGATCTCGCTCGACGCGTTCGAGCGGTTGCCGAGCTTGTCCTTCAGCCGCTCGATGCGGAACGTGTTGCGTGAGCCGTCGGGGAGCACCCGCGGCACGAAGAAGCAGCTGAGCCCGCGCGGCGCCTGCGCGAGCACCAGGAACGCGTCGCTCATCGGTGCGCTGCAGAACCACTTGTGGCCGGTGATGCCGTATTCGGGGCCCCACGGATCGACGACGCCGCTGCCGTGCCGGCGCTCGGCGCGCGTCGTGTTCGCGCGCACGTCGGATCCGCCCTGCTTCTCGGTCATCGCCATGCCCACGAGCGCCGACGTCTTGCCCGGCGCGAGCGTCGGCTCGTACGAGCGGCTCAGCAGCCGGGGCATCCATTCGTCTCGAAGTCCGGATGCCCCGAGCGCGAGTGTCGGCACCGCCGCGTGCGTCATCGACACCGGGCAGGCGTGTCCGGGTTCCACTTGCGCGAAGAGGAAGAACGCGGCGGCACGGTCGACGTTGGCCCCCGGACCCGGCGACGCCCACGCCGAGGTGTGTGCGCCGGATGCCACGGCCGCGGCGATGATGCGGTGGTACGCGTCGTCGTACTCGACCTCATCGATTCGGGTGCCCCACCGGTCGTGGGTGTGCAGCACGGGCGGGCGGGTGTTCGCGCGCTCGGCGTCACGCTGGAACGCGGCCGAGCCGACGAGCCGCCCGACGTCGCCGAGACGCGGATGCCCGGGCCGCGCGCCCCCAGCGCGCGACCGCCTCGACGAGCGGCACGTTCGACGTGTACTCGTCGACGCCCTCGCGCGGCGGTGCCTGGTTCTCGACCTCGTGGGTGTGGATCATCGTCGACCTCCGCGCCCATTCTCGCCGGTCGGGCGGCGCATCGCTCGGTCGGAGCGGGGTTCGCGCAGAGCGGAATCACGGTCGGCCGCCGCGCGCCCATCTCGCTTGACGCACCCGATGGCCCATGCAAGGGTCGAATGCTGCGGTGTCGCATGGGGGTGCGACACTGTAGACCCACCGTCGGGTCCACCTTCTCGCACGCATGCGCGCGTCAGTCGAGGCATCCGTCGTTGTCCCTCTCACCCCCTCCGACCCGGAGATCTGATGCTCGGAAAAGTCCTCGTCCGCTACTTGAAGCCCTACAAGTGGCTGCTCCTCGGCGTGCTGGTGTTCCAGTTCGCCTCGGCGCTCGCCACGTTCTACCTTCCGAGCCTGAACGCCGACATCATCGACAACGGCGTCGCGAAGGGCGACACCGACTACATCTGGTCGACCGGCGCGTTCATGCTGCTGATCTCGCTCGGCCAGATCACGGCGTCGATCATCGCCACGTACTTCGCAGCACGTGCCGCCATGAGCGCCGGTCGCGACATCCGCGACGACGTCTTCCAGCGTGTCTCGAGCTTCTCCGAGCGAGAGGTGTCGAAGTTCGGTCCGGGCTCGCTCATCACCCGCAACACGAACGACGTGCAGCAGGTGCAGATGCTCGCGATGATGGGCGGCACCTTCATGGTGACCGCGCCGATCCTGGCGATCGGCGGCATCATCTTCGCCCTCCAGCAAGACGTCGGCCTGAGCTGGATCATCGCGGTCTCGGTGCCGCTGCTGCTCGTCATCGCGATCCTCGTGATCAGCCGCATGGTGCCGCTGTTCCGCAGTCTCCAAGACCGGCTCGACAACGTGAACCGCATCATGCGCGAGCAGCTCACCGGCGTCCGCGTCGTGCGGGCCTTCGTGCGCGAGCCGATTGAAGAGGAGCGCTTCCGCGGAGCGAACACCGACATCATGATCGTCGGCCGCAAGGTCGGCTCGCTCTTCGTGCTGCTGTTCCCGCTCTTCATGCTCGTGCTCAACGTCACGGTGGTCGCCGTGGTCTGGTTCGGGGCGTTCGAGGTCAACGCCGGCAACGTGCAGATCGGCACCCTCTTCGCGTTCATGCAGTACGTGATGCTCATCCTCACGGGCGTGCTCATGGCGAGCTTCATGACGATGATGATCCCGCGCGCCGCGGTCTCGGCCGAGCGCATCGGCGAGGTCCTCGACGCCGACACGTCGCTCGCGCGGCCTGCGAACCCGGTCAGCGCCTTCCCGGCGCCCGGCACGGTGGCGTTCGCCGATGCCGAGTTCACCTACCCCGGCGCCGAGCACCCCGTGCTCTCGGGCATCACGTTCGAGGCCGCCAAGGGCGAGACCGTCGCCATCGTCGGCTCGACCGGCGCGGGCAAGACGACGCTCATCTCCCTCATCCCCCGCCTGTTCGACGTCACCGGCGGCACGGTGAAGGTCGGCGGCGTCGACGTGCGCGACGCCGACCTCGAGAAGCTGTGGAACTCGATCGGGCTCGTGCCGCAGCGCCCATTCCTCTTCACGGGCACGGTCGCCTCGAACCTGCGGTTCGGACGCGACGGCGCCACCGACGACGAGCTGTGGCATGCCCTCGAGATCGCCCAGGGTCGCGACTTCGTCGAAGAGATGGAGGGCGGCCTGAACGCCAAGATCTCCCAGGGCGGCACGAACGTCTCGGGCGGGCAGCGCCAGCGCCTCGCCATCGCCCGGGCGATCGTGCACAACCCCGACATCCTCGTGTTCGACGACTCGTTCTCGGCGCTCGACCTCACCACCGACGCCAGACTCAGGCAAGCACTCTGGAGGGAGTTGCCAGACGTGACGAAGATCGTCGTCGCGCAGCGCGTGTCCACCATCACCGACGCCGATCGCATCATCGTGCTCGACGACGGCGGCATGGTCGGCATCGGAACCCACGAGCAGTTGCTCGAGACATCCCAGACGTACCGCGAGATCGTGGAATCCCAGCTCGGAGTGGAGACCCAGGCATGAGCGCCCCCACCCCCCTTTCCGCAGAAGAGCAGCTCGAGATCGAGCTCGGCGAACAGGCGCGCATCAACGCCGACGACTGGAGCGGCGCGGTCGCCCCGGGCAAGGCGAAGAACTTCGGCCAGAGCTTCGGCCGCCTCATCGGCCTGCTCAAGCCGCACGCCTTCGCATTCGTCTTCGTGTCGATCCTCGGTGCGCTCGGCGTCGTCCTCACGGTGCTGGCGCCGAGGGTGCTCGGTGAGGCGACGAACCTCATCTTCGCGGGCGTCATCGGGCAGCAGCTCCCCGCGGGCAGCACCACCGAACAGGCGGTCGAGGGCCTGCGGGCCGCAGGTCAGAACGATCTGGCGAACATCGTCGAAACGGCCGGCGTCGTGCCCGGCGAGGGTGTCGACTTCGTGCGCCTCAGCCAGGTCATCATGCTCGTGCTCGCCCTCTACATCGTGGCATCCATGCTCACCTGGCTGCAGGGCTACGTGATCAACGTGATCATGGTGAAGACGATGTGGCGCCTGCGCGAGTCGGTCGAGGCGAAGATCAACCGTCTTCCCCTCAGCTACTTCGACAAGGTGCAGCGGGGCGAGCTGATCTCGCGCGTCACGAACGATATCGACAACATCACCCAGACGATGCAGCAATCGCTGTCGACCGTGGTCACCTCGGTGCTCACCGTGGTCGGCGTGCTGATCATGATGTTCTCGATCTCGTGGCAGCTCGCGCTCGTGGCGCTCGTGTCGCTCCCGCTCATGGCCGTGATCTTCGGCGTCATCGGACCGAAGTCGCAGAAGGCCTTCGGCACCCAGTGGCGCAAGGTCGGTCGCCTGAACGCGCGCGTCGAGGAGTCCTTCTCGGGCCACGCGCTCGTGAAGGTCTTCGGTCGCGAAGAGGACTCGCGCGCGAAGTTCAAGGCCGAGAACCAGGAGCTGTACGAGGCCTCGTTCAAGGCGCAGTTCCTCTCGGGCATCATCATGCCGGGCATGATGTTCATCGGGAACCTCACGTATGTGGGCATCGCGGTGCTCGGCGGCCTCATGGTCGCGAGCGGCCAGCTGCGTCTCGGCGATGTACAGGCGTTCATCCAGTACTCGCAGCAGTTCACGCAGCCGCTCTCCGAGCTCGGCGGCATGGCTGCGGTCGTGCAGTCGGGCACCGCCTCGGCCGAGCGGGTCTTCGAACTGCTCGACCAAGACGAGCAGGAGCCCGACGCGGCCGATGCCCCGGCACCGGTCGACGGCGACGGCACCATCGTCTTCGAGCACGTGGCGTTCTCGTACGACCCCGAGCACCCGCTGATCAAGGATCTGTCGTTCCGGGTCGAACCCGGGCAGACGGTCGCGATCGTGGGGCCGACGGGTGCCGGCAAGACGACCCTCGTGAACCTCATCATGCGGTTCTACGAGCTCGACGGCGGACGCATCCTGCTGAACGGGCAGGACATCGCCTCGCTGACCCGTCACGACGTTCGCGCGCGTGCGGGCATGGTGCTGCAGGACCCGTGGCTGTTCGGTGGAACCATCCGCGAGAACATCCGCTACGGACGCGAGTCGGCCACCGACGACGAGGTGCTCGAGGCGGCGCGTGCGACGTATGTCGACCGCTTCGTGCACTCGCTGCCCGACGGCTACGACACCACGCTCGACGAAGACGCCTCGAACGTCTCCGCCGGCGAGAAGCAGCTCATCACGATCGCGCGCGCGTTCGTGGCGCAGCCCTCGGTGCTGATCCTCGACGAGGCGACCTCTTCGGTCGACACCCGCACCGAGCTGCTGCTGCAGCACGCGATGGCAGCGCTCCGTCAGGGCCGCACGTCGTTCGTGATCGCGCACCGCCTCTCGACGATCCGCGACGCCGACCTCATCCTCGTGATGGAGCACGGCGACATCGTGGAGCAGGGCACGCACGAGTCGCTCATCGCCGCGAAGGGCGCGTACTACCGCCTCTACAACTCGCAGTTCGAGCAGGCGGCGACCGACCTCGACTCGGAGCTCGCGGCGACGCAGAGCAACGTGGTCACGTCGGCCGACGCCGAGGGCGTTGCCGCCGCCGAGGGCGGCGTGGAGGCCACCGACGGCGTCGGAGGCACCGGCCGGGCCGGGCCCGAGTCGAAGTCCGACACCGCGAACGTGTAGCTCACGTCAAACGTCGATGCCCGCCGCGCACCCAGTGCCGGCGGGCATCGTCGTTCCTCGTGGGCGCTGAGGCACCCACGGCTGGTGCCGATTCACGGGCTCGAGGATTCTTCGGCGATTGATTGACTGTCCCCTGAGGAAGGGACAAGATGAGGAACGTTCGGGGTGCGGCCATCGGCCGCCCCCGATCGTCGCGGACACACCGTCGTAGACGCGCTACAGCGCACAAGGGGGTACGCAATGTTCCGTCAGATCGCCGTCGCCACCGCGGCAGCCCTGATCCTCACCGGACTCACCGCAACGCCGAGCGTTGCGAGTCCTCCACCACCGCCCGCAGGCGGCGACGATCGGCTGGCGGTGTACACGGGCACCGTCGACTCGGGCGGCCTCGCCGCCATCGTCGAGCTCGGCGTCGACCGGCACGACGTGGTCACGGCGCCGAGCGCCGAGGCATCCGGCCAGGTCGAGGTGCAGGTCATCCTGAGCGGCGAGCAGGCCGCAGCGCTCGCCGCGGGCGGCACCGAACTCGAGCAGAAGCAGCCGTCGGCGCAGCGCCGCTCGCTGCAGGCCGACGGGGTGTTCCGCACCTACAGCGGCGAGGGCGGACTGCTCGAGGAGCTCATGGCACAGGCCGCGGCGCATCCCGACATCGCCGAGCTCCGCGTGATCGGCCAGACCATCAACGGACAGGACATCGCCGCAGTGCGAGTCACGAAGGGCGTCGAGAAGCAGAAGAGGACGGCAAGCGGCCGACCACCGTGTATGTCGGTGCGCAGCACGCGCGCGAGTGGATCACGCCCGAGATGGTGCGTCGTCTGCTCGACCAGATGCTGACCTCGTACGGCAGCGATCCGCGCATCACCAAGATCATCGACACGACCGAGCTGTGGTTCGTGCCGGTTGCGAACCCCGACGGCTACGACTTCACGTTCGAGGAGGAGCAGCGCCTGTGGCGCAAGAACCTGCGCGACAACGACGGTGACGGGGTCATCTCGCCCGGCGACGGGGTGGACCTCAACCGCAACTTCCCGACCCGCTGGGGCTACGACAACGAGGGCTCCTCGCCGAACCCGGCGAGTGAGACGTATCGCGGCACCGCGCCGGCATCCGAGCCCGAGACCGAGGCGCTCGACGGGCTGTTCGCCGACGTCACGCCGGAGTTCCTCGTGAACTACCACTCGGCGGCCGAGCTGCTGCTGCACGGCATCGGCTGGCAGGTCTCGACGCCATCGCCCGATGACGTCATCTACGAGGCCATGGTCGGCGACGACGCGAATCCCGCGGTGCCGGGGTACGACCCCGACATCTCGGCCGAGCTGTACACCACGAACGGCGACACCGACTCGCACGCGCAGGAGGCGTACGGCACGCTCGGCTTCACACCCGAGATGGCGACCTGCGAATCGGCATCCGACTCGGTGCCCGACGACGAGTGGCTCGCCGAGGATTGCCAGAGCGGCTTCAACTTCCCCGACGACGAGGGCCTGATCCAGGCGGAGTTCGAGAAGAACATCCCGTTCGCGCTCGCGGTGGCGGAGTCGGCACTCGATCCGGATGACCCGGTGTCGGTCGTGAACCGCGATGCCGAGGACTTCCGGGTCGACTCGTTCTCCGTGTCGTACGGCGACCCCCAGACGGTCGCAGTCTGGGCGAAACGAGCCCTCAAGTCGAAGACGATGTTCTACTCCATCAACGGCGGCAAGGCCGTGAAGGCGAAGGTCGAGGAGTGGGCCGGCGGCGAACGCTACGGCTTCGAGAACGTCGACTACTACGCCGAGTACCGAGGCGTGGTGACCGGCGCGAGCCCGGGCGACAGCGTCGAGGTGTGGTTCACGGGCAAGACGACCGCGAAGGACGACGAGGACGGCAAGAAGCCGGACAAGAATGTCGAGAGCGAGCACTTCACGTACGAGGTCGCACAGGACACCGGCAACTCGGTGCTCGTGATCGCCAACGAGGACTACACGGGCGTGAACCCCACGTACCCGGCGGGCACGACCGCGCCGAAGTACGTCGACGAGCACGTCACCGCCCTCGAGGCGAACGGCGTGACCCCCGATGTCTGGGATGTCGACGCCCAAGGGGTGCCGCACGACCTGGGCGTGCTCGGCCACTACGACTCGGTGCTCTGGTACCTCGGCGACAACCGGCTGACGCAGGATCCGGAGGACTTCCTGACCGACACCTTCGCGTTCGGCCCGCTCGAGGACCTGTCGGTCGCTGAACGACAGCAGTACCTCACGCTCGCGGTACGCGACTTCCTCAACGAGGGCGGAAAGCTGGCGCTCGACGGCGAGACGACGGGCTACTACGGGCAGCTGGGCTCTTCGCTCGGCGGCATCTACTACGGCCTCGACGGTGCGCCCGAGGAGGACTGCGTGGTGACGTCGGACTTCTTCTCCGACTGCCTCCTGCTCGCCGACGACTTCACGCAGTACTGGATGGGCGCTTCCAACCGGGCGCCGGTGAGTGTGGACGGCACGGATGGGTTCGCCCCACCGCTCGACGGGTTCGTGGGGACCTTCGGCGGTCCGGCGACGGTCGACAACCCCGTCGACGAGGCGGGTGCGTTCGTGACCACGAGCGACCTGCTCCCGGTCGACGAGTTCCCGCAGTTCGCGAGCGTGGGCGTCGCCGAGTACGCGAATCCGTACGACGCGATCGAGGGCGAGTGGGCTGTTGCGGCCGGGCATGTCGACAACGGCTACCAGCGGCTGGGTCGCACGTTCGACCTGACCGGTGTGGCCGCGGTGGCTGAACCCGCCTTCGAAGCGCAGATCGCATTCGACGTCGAGCCCGGCTACGACAACATCCTCGTCGAGGTGCGCCCGGTCGGCACCGACGACTGGACGACGCTGCCCGACGCCAACGGGAACACGTCGACCACCGTGCCGACGGAGTGCGAGGCGGGCTTCTACGCCGCAGCGCACCCGCAACTCCTGCACTACCTCACGCTCACCAACCCGTGCACGCCGACGGGGACGACGGGCGAGTGGAACGCGCTCACCGGGTCGACGGGTGGCTGGATCCCGGTGTCGTACGACCTGTCCGCCTATGCCGGCCAGCAGGTCGAGCTCGTGGTCAGCTACGTCACCGACCCGGGCACCGGCGGCCTCGGCGTCGTCATCGATGACACGAAGCTCGTGACGACGTCGGGCGAGTCGCAGGCCGAGGGCTTCGAGACGGGCCTCGGCGCGTGGTCGGTGCTCGGGTCCCCCGAGTCGAGCCCCGACCAACGCGAGCGACTGGGAGCGTGCCGAGGGGCTCGCGAAGCTCGTGTCGGCGGTCACGACGGCTGAACACGATCATCTTCGGGTTCGGCCTCGAGCAGCTCGATTCGGATGCCGCGCGAGCGGACGTGGTGGGCAGGATCCTGGCCCACTTCGCCGGGTAGTCGATGAGCGGATGCCGCGTCGCGAGGTTGCTCGCGGCGCGGCATCCGTCTGCATGTCGTGCGCGCTCCCGCGGCGCGGCATCCGTCTCGCCTGATGCCCGCGGAGACCGCCGCAGCCGACTACGGCTGTCGAATCCCCGTCAGCTCCGCGCGGTTGGCCTCGTACTTCGGCTTGCCGACGAAACGCCACATCAGCCGGATGGGGCCCGGCAGGTGCTTGCGTTGCCACTCGTCGCCGCCGTCGGGTTGCGCGGCGAGGATGGCGCCGAGCTGCAGGAACGTCTTGCCCTTCGGCGTCGCCTTGCGGCCGTGCTCGGAGAGCGCATCGACCTCCTTCTGCGTGATGACCGTCTCCATCACCGGCACGATGTTCTGCTCTTCGTCGGGCAGGTGGGCCGCGAGGGCAGCGTTGATGCCGTCGAGTGCGGCGAGCACCGCCGGGGCATCCGTCGCCCGTGCACGGGCACGCCACGCGGGCAGTGCCGCATCGAGCGCGTTGAGGTGGACGAGCAGCTCGGCATGCTGTTCCTTCATGCGCGCGACGTGCACGGCGCACGTGGGTGCGCGGGTCTCGAGGGGGCTCCACAGCATGGTGTCTTCGCCCTCATGGTGCGAGTGGAGTCCGATCGAGAGCATGTCGAGGTGATCGGCGACGACGTCGGCGTGCGCGGTGTCGCCCTCGGCGACCCCGGTGACGAGCTCGGGCCCTTCGCCGAACCCGGCGCGGAACATGCGGTGGATCTCAGCCATGCCGCTGGCATCGCAGGTCTTCATCGCGCGGTGAGCGCCGCCGGGCTGGTCGCCGCTGGAGGGCAGTGCAGTTGCGGGCATGTCGGCTCCGATCGTCGGTGGAGCATGCAGAATCGTCGGTGAGGCATGCAGTCGCTCGCGACCCTACGACCTCGCGGATGGCGCGGCAAGACCCCACGCGGCGTCCGCGCCAGAGGCCCGGTACCATCGCGGTCATGCTCATCCGCTTCACCGCCGAGATCTACGAGTGGTCGGCGCGCAGGAACTGGTTCTTCGTCGACGTTCCGCCCGAGCCGAGCGCCGACATCGCAGACCAGCCCCGGATGCCTCGTGGCTTCGACTCGGTGCGCGTGACCGCGACGGTCGGCGACACGACGTGGGACACCTCGATCTTCCCGTCGTCCGACACCTACGCGCTGCCGCTCAAGCGCGCGGTGCTGAAGGCCGAGGGCATCGGGCTGGGCGACGAGATCGCGGTCGAGCTCGACGTGCACGACGGCTGAGCTCCCCGAGCGGATGCCGCGCAAGACCCCACGCGATGCGATGCCACGCATTGACGGGCGGGCGGTGCGGGGATCAGGCTGGCCGTATGGCAGACCCCACCCCTGAGAACTGGCAGCGCGTCGACGACTACCTCGCGACGACCCTGATCGACGACGACTCCACCTTGACCGAGGCGGTGTCCGATTCGATCGCCGCGAACCTCCCCGCCATCGAGGTCACCCCTCTGCAGGGCAAGCTCCTGCAGCTGCTGGCACGCATGTCGGGCGCCCGCCGCGTGCTCGAGGTGGGCACGCTCGGGGGATACTCGACGATCTGGCTCGCCCGCGGCATCCCGCATGACGGTCGCGTCGTGACCCTGGAAGTCGAGCAGAAGCACGCCGACGTGGCCCGCGCCAACCTCGAGCGGGCGGGGGTTTCCGAGAAGGTCGAGATCGTCGTCGGGCGCGGGGCCGACACCCTGCCGCGCATCGCGGAGCGCGGCGACGAGCCCTTCGACCTGGTGTTCATCGACGCCGACAAGCAGTCGAACACCGTCTACATCGACTGGGCGATCCGTCTGGGGCATCCGGGCACCGTGATCGTCGTCGACAATGTCAGCCGCGCGGGCGAAGTGGCCAACCCCGGCACCGGCGACGAGATGGTGATCGGCACCCAGCGTGGGCTCGAGCTGTTGGGGAGCGACCCGCGAGTGGATGCCACGGCGCTGCAGACCGTCGGCGCGAAAGGCTGGGACGGCGTCGCCATCGCGATCGTTCGGTAGGCGTGTTCTAGGGTTCTGGGTATGTGGGGCCTCTGCCTCCGACGCGAGGTGATCATCGATGGCTGAACGTCCAGCGGAAGACGGCCGTGAGTCGACCCGTCGGGAGTTCCTCCGCGCCGGCGGGGCCGCCGCGGCGGGAGCGGCGGTCGGTGGCGTCGCGGGCTTCGCGATTGGAAGAGCCACCGAACGGACGGGATCGCCCGAGCAGCCCGCTTCATCGCTCCTTCCGGAGGGGACGATCCCGCCGCGCGCTGCCGGGCCCGGGTTCGATCACCTGGTGGTGGTGATGTTCGAGAATCGGTCGTTCGACAACCTGCTCGGCTACCTGTACTCGGAGTCAGGGGTTCCCTCGGGGCAGTCGTTCGCCGGGCTCGAATGAAGGACCGTTCGCCAACTCCGACCTCGAAGGCCGGCGCGTCGAGACCCACCCGTACCACGGGTCCACCGACGAGGTGATGGGCAGCCCGCGGCCCGACCCGGGCGAGGACTACCCCCACGTGAACACGCAGCTGTTCGGCACCGTCGATCCGGCAGACAACGCCCACGCGCAGGTCGCGCAGATGAAAGCGCCCTTCAACGCGCCGCAGGCGGCGAGGCAGCCGACAATGGCCGGGTTCGTGCACGACTACATCAACACGTTCCATTCGGAGCGCGGCAGTGCGCCGAGCAACGAGGAAGCGGATGTCGCGCTGGGCTCGTTCTCCCCCGACATGCTGCCCGTGCTCTCGACGCTCGCGCGCGAGTTCACGGTCTTCGATCACTGGCATGCCGCTGTGCCGGGACCGACCTTCTGCAACCGCTCCTTCTTCCATGCGTCGACCTCGCACGGGTTCGTCACCAACCACGACGATGGCGACTACTCGAAGTGGAAGCGTGAGGACGTGGCCTCGCCGACGATCTTCAACCGGCTCGAGGACGCCGGAATCTCGTGGTGCGTGTACTACGACGAGAACCAACACGTCTCGCTGACCGGGTTCATCCACGAACCCGTGCTCAAGCAATTCTGGCGAACCAGATTCCGCCCGATGAGCGACTTCTACCAGGCATGCGCCGACGGTTCGCTGCCCGCCTACTCCTTCATCGAGCCGCGGATGATCTACGACCACAACGACATGCACCCCCCGGTCGGCGACACTCGAACGACCGAGGTCGACGGCGTCGCGGTCACCGGAGGCGCCATCTCCGACATTCGAGCCGGGGAAGCCATGCTGCACCGCCTCTACTCGGCGATCCGGGCGAGCGATTCCACGACGGGGTCGAACGCGATGAACACGATGTTCCTCGTCACCTTCGATGAGCACGGCGGCACGTTCGACCATGTTCCGCCGCCGACCATCGAGCCGCCCGGTGGCGACGAAACACCCGAGATGGGGTTCGCCTTCGACCGCCTCGGCGTGCGCGTGCCCGCCATCGCCATCTCGGCCTACACCGCCGCCGGTCAGGTCATCAACACGCTCGCGCATCATGGCAGCCTGATCAGCACCCTCACCGAGAAGTACGACCTTCAACCCATCACGAACCGAGACCGCGGCGCTCTGACCCTCGACGTGGCCGTCACGCTCGACCAACCTCGTCCGGCCGCCTCGTGGCCGCAGACCCACCCCCAGTACACGCCGCCGAATCCCGAATCGGCCGACCCCGTTCCTGTCGGCGACGACGATCGCCCGCTCAGCCCTCCGGGCCGGGGGCTCATGGGTCTGCTCGCGGCCCACAAGGGCGTCACGGATGCCGCGCCGGTCACGTACCGACAGGCGCACGCCTTCGTCGAGCAGCACGGGAAGGACCTGTTCGGCCCGTCGGCGACCGCGCCGCCGACGGGCGGCTGATCGCGACGGCCCTGAACGTCGGCGCTACCGCTCGGCGCTACCGCTCGGCCCTACCGCTCGGCCCTACTTCTCGGCCCAGACGCCGAGCTCGTTGCCGCTCGGGTCGAGGAAGTGGAAGCGCCGCCCGCCCGGGAACTCGTATGGTCCGTTCACGATCTCGCCGCCGGCGGCCGTCACCGTGGCAGCTGTGGCATCGAGGTCGTCGCTGTAGAGCAGCACGAGCGGTCCACCTCGCACGACCTCTTCGGCGAGCGTGAGCCCGCCGGCCTCGTCGGCGCCTTCTTCGGCCGCGGTGCGGATGCCCGAGTACCCGTCGCCGTACGACGTGAACTGCCATCCGAAGGCCGCGCCGTAGAACTCGCGCGCGATTGCCATGTCGGTGACGGAGATCTCGATGTAGTCGATGCTCATCGGAATGCCATGTGCGTGTGATGCCATGGCGTCACGCTGCCACCACCCTCCGACACGCGCGGCGCCGACCACGAGGCATCCGGAGTCATCATCTGCTCCTACTCAGCATCTGTGTGCGGCTCGCCTCCCGCGATATCACCGCGATATACTCCTCGAATGGAGCCCCGGGAATCGGATGCCTCGCTGCTCGTGCGTCGCGCTCGGCAAGACGCCGGCCTCTCCCAACGAGCCCTCGCCACGCTCGCCGGCATCAAGCAGCCGAACCTCGCGATGATCGAGTCGGGAGCTCGCGTTCCGAGCGCCGAGCTCTTGGGACGCATCCTCGAGCGGCCGGCATGCGACCATCGATTCCTCTCGAGCTGTTCGCCGAGCGGATCCTCGAGCTCGCGCCGCGGTTCGGGGTCAGCGACATCCGCCTCTTCGGCTCTGCCGCGCGCGGCTCAGACACTGCAAACAGCGATGTCGACCTGCTGGTCGACGCCGACGCATCCGTCGATTTCCTGACCCTCGCGGCGTTCCGCCAGGAGGTCTCCGACCTCCTCGGGTTCCCGGTCGATGCCGTCATCGATGATGACGCCGATCCGGTCGTGCGATCGATTCGCGCGCGATGCGGTGCCGCTGTGACCGACGAAACACCCCGCGCCGGCTTCACCGCTCGTCCTCGCACCGACGCCGGTCGAAGTGTCTACCCGACCGAGAAGCTCCTGGCCGAGATCACGCGACTCCGCGCGCGGTTCGCGCGTGCCGCCCGCGATGGGCGCGACGCGTTCGTGCGCTCCGACTCCGATAGCTACGACATCGGCGTGCTCGCAGTGATTCACCTCGCGGACCTCGTGAACCGACAGCTGCCCGATGGCGTCGCCGCCACTCTGCCTCCCGTCGCACGCGACGGCCTGCGCGCGACCCGCAACATCGCGGCTCACAATTACGCCGGACTCGACAACGCCAGGCTCTGGGACACCGTCACTGCCCACGCTCCCCACTGCTGGACGCGATCGAGTCAACCCTCGAACGAGCCCGACGAGTCGATGAGTGAGTCGCCTACGCCGTGGCGTTCGGTCGGCGGGCCTTCGCGACGTTCGCCGCGAACTCGTCGCGGGTCAGGCGCACGGTGTAGGCCGGCTGGTCGCGGTCGATGCGCCAACTCTCCGACAGCGGGCCGACGTTGACGGTATCGAAGCCGAACTGGTCGTAGAGGTCGGTCACGAACTGCGCGGCATCCGCGTGGTCGCTCGCAGTCCCGAGTGCGCGACGGCCGGCGGACCCGGCCGGCTGGCCGTCGGTGGTGAGTTCCTTCGACACGATGTGGTTGAAGCCCTTGGCCACGTGGCTCGTCGGCAGGTGCTGCTGCAGCATGCCGGTGACCGTGATGCGGCCCTCGTCGAGGGCGGGCACGTGGCCGTCGCGCTCCCAGTAGTAGTTGTCCGTGTCGATCACGATCTTGCCGGCGAGCGGCTCGACCGGGATGGAGTCGTACGCCTTGAACGGCACGGTCACGACCGCGACATCCGCGGCCGCTGCAGCTTCCGCGGCCGTCGCGGCGCGCGCGTGCGGGCCGAGTTCGGCGACGAGGCCCGAGAGCGTCTCGGGTCCGCGTGAGTTGGCGATGACCACGTCGTAGCCCGCCGCGATGGCCAACCGTGCAAGCTGGCTGCCGATGTGTCCTGCTCCGATGATTCCGATGGTCGTCATACTGAGTCAAACGATGCACCGCAGCAGGATGTTCACCGGGTCGAGGGCTCCCGATGATCCCCGCTAACGTGGTCGCATGACGCCGGCGGCTGCCGCACCGACTCCTCCCTCCGAGCTCGCGGCAGCACCGCGCGCCACCTCCGGTGAGCTCGCACCGGTCGCACGAGCTCCGGTCGTCACGGCGATGGTCGTACTCGCAGCACTGCTCGCCGCCACCAGCCAGGGCTACGGCTACCACCGCGATGAGCTGTATTTCCGCATGCTCGACCCCGCGTGGGGCTACGTCGACCAGCCGCCGCTCACGCCGCTGATCGCCCAGGCGCTCGCCTCGGTCATCGACGAGCCGTGGTTCCTGCGGCTGCCCGCCATCCTCGCCGCCGTCGCCACCGTGCTCGTCGTCGTGCTCATCACGCGTGAGGTCGGCGGTGGGCGCCGTGCGCAGGCGCTCGCCGCGTGGACTGCCGTCGCAGCCGCGTTCCCGATGGTCTTCGGGCATCTTCTGGTCACGGCATCCGTCGACCTCGTGGTCTGGCCGCTCGTGTGCCTGTTCGCCATCCGCGCGCTGCTGCGAGGAGACGGCCGGTGGTGGCTCGCAGTCGGACTGGTGGCGGGCATCGCGAGCTACAACAAGTTGCTCGTGGCCGTTCTGCTTCTCGGGCTCGGTCTGGGGCTGCTCGTGTTCGGGCCGTGGCGTGCATTGCGCTCCCCCTGGCTGTGGGGCGGGGTGGGCGTCGCGCTCGTGCTCGCCCTCCCGAACGTCGCGTACCAAGTCGCCAACGCGTGGCCGCAGTTCGAGATGGGCGCCGCCCTCGCCGACGACAACGGCGGCGAGACTCGCTGGCTGATGTGGCCCATGCTGCTCGTGCTCGCGGGACCGCTCCTGGTACCGATCTGGGTGGCGGGCATCGTGGCGTTGTTCCGGCGACGACAGTGGCGCGGCATCCGCTTGCTCGTAGTGGCCTTCGTGGTCGTGGTGGTGTTCACGTTCGTCGGCAGCGCGCAGTTCTACTATCCGCTCGGGCTGATCGAGGTGTTCCTCGCGATCGGCTGCGTGCCGACCTCCGAGTGGATGCGCACGCGCGGCAGGCGCATCCTGGTGTGGACGGCCGTGGCCCTGAACGGAGCGATGTCGGCCGTCATCGCGTTGCCGCTCATCCCTGTCACCGCCGTCGGCGCCACTCCCCTTCCGGCGATGAACCAGACCGTCGGCGACACCATCGGCTGGCCCGAGTACGTTCAGCAGATCGCGGATGCCTCGCAGTCGGTGCCGGGCGCACCGATCGTCACCGCCAACTACGGCGAGGCCGGCGCCATCGATCGCTTCGGTCCGGCGCTCGGCATCGACGAGGTCTACAGCGGACACAATGAACTCTGGTACCGGGGGCATCCGCCCGACTCGGCCGATGCCGCCGTCTTCGTGGGCTACAGCACTCGGTTCGTCTCGCCGCTGTTCGAGTCGTGCGAGGTGCGCGGGGAGCTCGACAACGGGGTCGACGTCGAGAACGAGGAGCAGGGCGTGCCGGTCGTGGTGTGCACCGGCATGCGGATGCCATGGAGCGAAGCGTGGGCGCGGTTCGCACACCTGGATTGATCCGCTCGCGACCGATGGTCCGGCGCGGAGCCGGCCCCTATCGGGCGCGCCGGATCGGGATGAACGTCTCGGGTGGCTCAGCGCCCTGGAGGAAGTCCGTGATGATCTCGGCCACGAGCTGCGGGCGCTCGATCACGACGGCGTGTGAGGCACCGGGTACGACGCAGAGTCGACCGGCCGGCAACGCGTCATACAGCGCGACCGTGTGGTCGAGGCGCACGAGGTCGTCATCGCCGACGAGCACGAGGGTCGGATGCTCCAGTCGAGCGAGATCGTCGGTCGTCAGCGTCGGCTCGGTGGAGATCATCGCCATGAACTTCTCGGCCACGACGGGGAAGTGGTCCGCACCGTCGGGCGAGCGCTCGGCGTAGTCGTCGAGCATCTCCGCGGGCGGTGGGCCATCGCCCAGATCCAGCTCGTGAATGCCCTCGAAGTGGAAGTTGGTGCCGATCAGCACGAGCCGGTCGACGAGGTCGGGCCGGCGAAGGGCGACGAGCATCGCCACGATTCCGCCATCGCTCCATCCCACGAGGTGGACCTTCGAGAGGTCGAAGTGCTCGAGCACCTTGATGGCCTGTGTTGCCATGTCGTCGTAGTGGAACGGCTCCTCGGTATCGGCGGTGTAGCCGTGTCCGCGACGGTCGAAGCCGAAGACGCGGAAGTCCTGCTCGAGATCTGTGCCGATCGAGTCGAAGAGTTGGTCGCTGTTGCCGAGGCCGCCGTGAAGGAGGACGACAGTGTTCTCTGTGTTCTCATCGCTTCCGCGAGTGTCGGTCCACGTGTTCACGCCGTCGATGTCGATGAATGCGGGCATGCTGCCTCCTCCGCT
>CAWJZK010000011.1:0-321152 GCA_963847285.1 uncultured Actinomycetota bacterium | reverse complement strand
TCGGAGTGGCCCGACCTGGGGCGGTGCTCGCGCCACTCGTGCGAAGCGCGGTCGAGAGCGCGCTCTCCCGGCACGACCGCGGACCCCTGCCCGAGGGTGCGGGTACGATCTACGAGGCCGGAGACGATCGGCCACCGGGAGGTATCGAGTGACGCAGGCCGAGGTGCGCATCCGCACGGTCGCGACCATCGCCGAGCTGCGCGAGCGGCTTGCGGAACGGCGCCGCGACGGGGCATCCGTCGCCCTCGTGCCGACGATGGGCGCGCTGCACGACGGGCACCTTGCGCTCGTGCGGCGGGCACATGAGCTCGCCGACGTGGTCGTCGTGTCGATCTTCGTGAACCCGCTGCAGTTCGGCCCGGGCGAAGACCTCGAGCGCTACCCACGCACGCTCGACACGGATGTCGCGGCGCTCGCCGACCTCGGCGTCGAGTTCGTCTTCGCCCCCACCGTCGCCGAGATGTATCCCGACGGCGAGACCGGCACCCGGGTCACGGCGGGGCGTGTCGGCTCGCTCTACGAGGGCGCCTCGCGGCCCGGGCATTTCGACGGCATGCTCACCGTCGTCAGCAAGCTTCTGCACATCGCGACCCCCGACATCGCGGTCTTCGGACAGAAGGACGCGCAGCAGGTGTTCCTCGTACGCCGCATGGTGCGTGAGCTCGACGTGCCGGTGTCGATCGTGGTCGTGCCGACCGTGCGCGAACCCGACGGACTCGCACTCTCGAGCCGCAACCGCTACCTCGGCCCGACCGAGCGCGCGGCTGCCCTCACGCTTTCCGAGGCACTGCGAGCGGCGGATGCCTCGGCCGGCGACGGGCTCGGTGAGGTGCTCGCCGAGGGGGCCGCCGCGTTCGGCGACCACGACGACGTGACGCTCGACTACCTCGTCGTCGTCGACCCCGAGACCTTCCTCCCCGTCGGCGACGACGCGACCGGCGCGGCCGTCGTGCTCGTCGCCGCGCGCGTCGGCGCCACCCGGCTCATCGACAACGCGACCATCACGCTCGTCTGAGCCGGGCCCGACGTCTGAGGGCGCGACGCCGCCGGGCCTGACGTTGCAGGGCCCGACGATGCAGGGCCCGCACAGTTCGGCCCAAGTAGGCTGGAGTTCGCACGTTTCCGCGAACCGAGAGTGAACGATGGCCGAGACCCAGACGGATGCCGCTTCCGAGCCCACCCCCGACGAGGTCGGTGCTGCGGAGATCGGCGCTGCCGAACTCGCCGCCGCCGAGATCGACGCCGCAGAGGTCTCGGAGCAGAAGGCCGTGCGGCTCGCCAAGCGCGAGCGGCTGATCGCGGCATCCGACGACCTCGGTCTCGGCGCCTACCCGGTGCGCCTGCCGATCACGGCGACGATCCCCGAGGTGCGCGACCGGTTCGTCGGCCTCGCGGTCGACGAGGCGAGCGGCGAGACGGTCGGCCTGGCGGGCCGCGTCGTCTTCTCCCGCAACACGGGCAAGCTCTGCTTCGCGACGCTGCAGTCGGGTGACGGCAGCCGCATCCAGGCGATGGTCTCGCTCGCCGAGGTGGGCGAGGAGTCGCTCGCCGAGTGGAAGGAGCTCGTCGACCTCGGCGACCACGTGTTCGTCGCAGGCGAGGTCATCACGAGTCGCCGCGGCGAGCTGTCGATCATGGTGAAGGAGTGGCGCATCGCCTCGAAGGCGATCCTGCCGTTGCCGAACCTGTACAACGAGCTCTCCGAAGAGACCCGGGTGCGCAGCCGCTACCTCGACCTCATCTCGCGCGAGCAGGCGCGGCGCAACGTCATCGACCGCGCGAAGGTGAACGCGAGCCTCCGTCGCACGTTCGACGCACTCGGCTTCATCGAGGTCGAGACGCCGATGCTGCAGGTGATGCACGGCGGGGCATCCGCTCGCCCGTTCGTCACACACTCGAACGCGTTCGACACCGAGCTCTACCTCCGCATCGCCCCCGAACTGTACCTGAAGCGCGCCGTGGTCGGCGGCATCGAGCGGGTGTACGAGATCAACCGCAATTTCCGCAACGAGGGCGCCGACTCGACGCACAGCCCCGAGTTCGCGATGCTCGAGGCCTATGAGGCCTACGGCGACTACAACACCATCGCCGACCTCACGCAGAAGCTCGTCCAGGATGCCGCGGTCGCCGTCTCGGGCTCGCATGTCGTGACCTGGGCCGACGGCACCGAATACGACCTCGGCGGCGACTGGGCGCGTATCTCGATGTACGACTCGCTCTCCGAGGCCGTGCGGGAGCAGATCACCGCGGCGACGCCGATCGAGCGCCTGAAGGAACTCGCCGACGCCGAGGGCATCGAGATCGACCACCCGCTTCCGGGCAAGTACGTGGAGGAGCTCTGGGAGCACCACGTGAAGACCGGCCTCGAACGGCCGACGTTCGTGATGGACTTCCCGCTCGACACGTCGCCGCTGGTTCGCGGACACCGTTCGATTCCGGGCGTCGTCGAGAAGTGGGACCTCTACATGCGCGGCTTCGAGCTCGCCACCGGCTACTCCGAGCTCGTCGACCCGGTCGTGCAGCGTGAGCGCTTCGTCGAGCAGGCGAAGCTCGCCGCCGGCGGCGACCCCGAGGCGATGCGCCTCGACGAGGAGTTCCTGCGCGCCCTCGAGTTCGGCATGCCGCCGTCGGGCGGCTTGGGCCTGGGCATCGACCGCCTGCTCATGGCGCTCACCGGCCTCGGCATTCGCGAGACCATCCTCTTCCCCCTGGTCAAGTGAGCCCGGGTGAACCCCCTGAACATGAACCGAGTTCGCACATGAACGACTACCTCCCCAAGAAGGACCTCGAGCCCGAGCAGGATCCGAAGCGCCCCTCGAACGCGCGCCTCGCGATCTGGATCGTCGTCGGCGCGATCGGCCTGTACCTCGTCGGCTCGGGCATCTGGGGTCTCATCACCGGCGGCTGAGGGCCACCCCACGCCACGCCACCCCCACCCCAACCCCAACCCCACGAAAACAGGAAGACACGCCGAGGCGGCGTCGAAAACAGGCGCTCCGGGCTCCTTTTCGCCGGCTTTTCCTGTTCTCGAAGCGCTGTCATCCCTCCTGCACAGGGCCGGGCAGGTCGAATGCCTCCACAGTGCGGCCGTGTCCCTCCGAGCGGATGCCCCAGCGCCACGATGCTCGATCCATGCGCGACCTCACGTTCGACCTCCGCCGGCACGGCGGCATCACCACGCGATCGCGCCTCCGGGCGGGAGGCCATTCGGCGCGGAGCATCCGCACAGCGCTCGACGCCGGCCGAATCGCACGGATCGGGCGCTCATGGGTGGCCCTGCCCGACGCGAACCGTGAGGCCATGCGGGCGATCGCCCTGGGCGGCATCCTCGGTGGTGAGGGTGCCTTGCGCAGCTACCATGTCTGGGTCTCGCAGTTCACCGGCATCTGCGTCGCGACGTCGCGTACCGCCAGCAGGCTGCCAGCGCTGAGTGACGGTGAGTTCCGGGTGTGGAGTGAGGGCGCATCCCGAAGGCCGGGCGAGTGGCGGGTCAGCGTGGTCGATGCGCTCGCGCAGTACCTGCCTTGCGTCGGCGCGCATGATGCGATCGCCACCCTCGACAGCGCGCTCAACCGTCGACTGCTTTCGCCCGCCAACCTCGAATCGCTCATGAAACGGATGCCACGACGCATCCGTCGACTCGAGCGCCGACTCGATCGGGCCGCCGAATCCGGCCTCGAGTCGATCCTTCGCGTTGCGATCACCTCAGAGGGCTGGCGGGTCGAAACACAGGTGGAGGTAGACGGGGTGGGCCGGGTCGATCTGTTGATCGACGGGTGGCTCGTCATCGAAGCCGACGGCTCCGAGTGGCACGACGATCACGAGGCCATTGAGCGCGACCGAGAGCGCAACGCTGCGCTGGTGTTGCGGGGATACCGATGGCACCGATTCGGCTACCCCCAGGTCATGGGCGATCTCGACACCTGCATCGCCGTGATCCGGGAGCTTCTAGCGTCCGGTGGGCCGCAGCGCGTCGTGTGAGCGTTGCGAAAACAGGAACCGAGGCTCGTGGATGACCGCTCGTTCCTGTCTTCGAGGCCACTGCGGCGTGTCTTCCTGTTCTCGCGACGGCGCGTATCCTGAAGAGACTATGAACGACTTCTGGGTGAACGCGATCTGGTCGATTGCGCCGACCGTGCTCATCGGCCTCATCTTCTGGTTCGTGATGCGTGCGATCTTCCGCGCCGACCGCAACGAGCGCAAAGCCTACGCCCGCATCGAAGCCGAGGAGCGCGCGAAGCTCGGACGCGAACGGCCCGCGAACTAACCCCGTATGACGCTTACCGGGGAGCAGACCGGCCTCATCATCGCCGGCGTTCTGCTCGCCATCGACCTCGTCGTGCGCATCATCGCGATCATCGTGGTGCCGCGCAATCGCCGCCCGACCGCGGGCATGGCGTGGCTCCTCGCGATCTTCTTCATCCCATACCTCGGCATCCTCTTCTTCCTCCTCATCGGCAATCCGAAGCTCCCGAAGCACCGCCGTGAGAAGCAGGCCGAGGTCGACCGCTACATCCGCGAGTCCACGCACGGTGTCGAGCGGGTGAGCGACAGCACGCAATGGCCCGACTGGTTCGAGGGCATCGTGCGGCTGAACCGCAACCTCGGCTCGATGCCCCTCATCGGCTCGAACAGCGCGAGCCTCATCGGTCACTACCAGGGATCGCTCGACGCGATGACGTCGGCGATCCGCGGCGCGAAGCGCTACGTGCACGTCGAGTTCTACATCTTGGCCTACGACCAGACGACGGCGCCGTTCTTCGCCGCGCTCGGCGACGCGGTCACGCGGGGGGTCGAGGTGCGGGTGCTCCTCGACCACGTCGCGTCCTACCGGGTGAAGGGATACCGGAAGACGCTCAAACGCCTCACGAAGATGGGCGTCGCGTGGCGGCTCATGCTGCCCGTGAAGCCGTTGAAGGGCAAGTACCAGCGTCCAGACCTCCGCAACCACCGCAAGCTCCTCGTGGTCGACGGTGTGGTCGGGTTCATGGGCTCGCAGAACATCATCGACCGCAGCTACAACAAGCGCGGCAACATCCGTCGCGGGCTGAAATGGAAGGAACTCGTCGTGCGCGTCGAGGGGCCGATCGTCTCGGGCCTCGATGCGATCTTCGCAACCGACTGGTACCTCGAGACGGGCGCGCCGCCGACGCGCGACCTCGCGGCGGCGTTCGACCAGCCGGGCGAGGCGCAGGACCTCGACTGCCAGGTCGTGCCGAGCGGCCCCGGTTACCGCAACGAGAACAACCTGAAGCTCTTCCTCGCCCTGCTCTACGCCGCGCAGGAGCAGATCATCATCACGAGTCCGTACTTCGTTCCCGACGAGTCGATGCTCTACGCGATCAGCGGGGCGACGCAGCGCGGCATCCACGTCGAGCTCTTCGTCTCGGAGATCGGCGACCAGGCGCTCGTCTACCACGCGCAGCGTTCCTACTATGAGGCGCTGCTGCGCGCCGGCGTGAAGATCTACATGTACAAGGCGCCCTACATCCTGCACGCGAAGCACTTCACGATCGATGACGACGTCGCCGTCATCGGCTCGAGCAACATGGACATCCGATCGTTCGAGCTGAACATGGAGGTCTCGCTCCTCGTGCGCGGCGCCTCCTTCGTGCGCGAGATGCGCGCCGTCGAAGACGGGTACCGCCGCGACAGCCACGAGCTCACGCTCGACGAGTGGATGCGGCAGCCGCTCCGTTCGACGGTGCTCGACAACCTCGCGCGGCTCACCTCTGCGCTGCAGTAGCCGACGGCGAGCGGATGTCGCGGCGTCGCGCCGCCGCTCCAGCCCGCCCACCCGAATCTGAGGAATCGTTCCGTTTCCCGCGCGGAACCGATAGAGTCCGGGACAGCAGCGTCTGGAGGACGGCGTGCTGTCGCCGTGTCGAGGTGCGCTCGAGAGGACTCCGATGTCGCGCACTCGTACCGTGTCGCTCGTGGCCGTGGCCGCACTGCTGGCTGCGTTCCTCTCCCCGATCGCCGTCGCCGCCCCCGCGAACGCCGCGACGCTCGACCCGTCGGGACTCGCGACCGGATTCCAGCTCGACGGCGACAAGTCCGGCGGCACGCCGCCGACGACCTTCGACTGGGACAGCTTCCTCACACCGCCGCAGCCGAACGGCGCCTACACGTTCACGCCGACGGGCCCGTACACGACAGACGACGGCAATCCCTCCACCGGCATCCTCGATGCGACCTTCGACTGGGACAACTCGTCCCTCGCCGCATCGTGCGGGACAGGAACGGATGCCACGGGAGCGCCGGGCAGCCAGACGCCGAACACGATCCCGTGGGCTCCAGGGCCGGCGAACGTGAACAATAAGGGCGACCTCTGCAGCACGGCATCCGCCTACGAGGTCGTGACCTCGGACGACGGCGTTCGTCACCTCGTGCTCTACAACTACTGGACCCGGCTCGTCGGCAACGGCAGCCTCAGCGTGCTCCAGCTGCTCGAGGGGCCGGCGCTCGGCCGATGCGACGACGTGCTCGTGGTGTTCGACTACGACTCGGCCGGCTCGACCGTGACCGTGCACTTGCGACGGTGGGCGCCCGTGCTCGGCGACGCGTGCGCCAACCCGAACGCCCCCGGCGCCTGGCTGCCGACGGGAGACCCGATCGACCTCGCGTGGGCCGTCGGCGTACGCACCGAGGGACCGCTGCCCGTCGGCAACCAGCCGCAGGCGACGTTCGGCGAGTTCGGCGTCGACCTCACCGCGGCCGGGCTCTTCAGCCCGGAGGAGTGCACGACGTTCCGGGTGTCGACGATGCTCACCCGCACCGGCGCCGCCTTCGGTGCCCAGACGGAGGACTACTACGTGCCCGACGCGGACGCGCTCACGGTGGCGAACTGCGGAACCCTGAGCGTCGCCAAGGAGACGCTGCCGGCCGGGATTGACAGCGACGACCGTTTCGACACGCTCATCGACCGCACGGGCGGCGGGATCGTGCTGCCGGCGACCGACGCGACCGAGATCGCCGACGACATCGGCATCGGCGAGACGAACACGTACGAGGGCGTGCTCGCCGGCACCGATTACCAGTTGGTCGAGACCGTCTCGGGTCCGTGGGCGCAGCAGTCGATGTTGTGCTCGACCCTCGAACCCGGCACCAGCGAGGCCATCGAGTTCGTCATCGACGATCCGGCCGACGTGTTCACGGTGTACCCGTCGACCATCACCGCGTGCCGCATCGTGAACGCCACGTCTACGGTGACCGTGACCAAGCAGACCCTGCCCGACGGCGCGGCGCAGGCGTTCGCCTTCGACATCGGCGGCCAGGCGGCCTCGCTCAGCGATGGTCAGAGCGCGACGTTCGCCTTCGCGCCCGGCAGCCAGGTCGACATCTCCGAGGTGGTGCCCGCCGGATGGATGGACACAGCGGAGATCGAATGCAGCGATCCCGGTGCGGTCATCGACGAGGCCGGGCCGGGCGCCACGGTCACCACCGTCGCGGGTGCGGATGTCGCGTGCACCTTCACGAACACCCAGCTCGGCACGATCCGCATCGCGAAGGAGCTCTTCAATCCGGCGGGCGGCGGCACGTTCGAGTTCACCGGCGACTGGACGACGGGGGATCCCCTGCTGCCGGCCGGCGGGGACTTCTCGATCGACGCGCTGACGGGCGACGGCGTCGACTACTTCGCAACGTTCACGGGCGTCGACCCCGGTGACTACAGCGTCACCGAGCTGCCCGACGCCGCCACCGGGACCCTGCTCGTGGCGCTCGTGTGCACCATCGGCGGACAGGACGTCTTCTTCGGGGGCACCCCGACGGCCGCCTTCGCGCTCGCCCCCGGCGACACGGTGACGTGCTACTACACCAACGCGGCTCCCGGCCAGATCTTCGTGCTCAAGGAGACCGTGCCGTTCGAGTACGACCAGGACTTCGCCTTCGAGTTCGAACCACAGGACGACCCCTCCCCGGTCCCGTTCACGCTGAACGCCGGAGTGCAGGACGAGGCGACCTGGGCGAGCGAGCCCCTGCCGGGTGGCACGTATACGATCACCGAGCTCGGCGGCGTCGCAGACTGGGCGCTCACCGACATCACGTGCGACGTTCCCGGCGGCAGCTACACGGCGGATCCCGTCGCGGGCACCGCGGTGATCGATCTCCCCGACACCGGCATCGCGGGATGCCGCTTCACAAACACGGCAACCCCGGGTCAGGCGACGGTCACGAAGACGGCGACAGGTATCGCCGACGGGTACGAGTGGTCGTTCGACTTCGACCTCGTGAACGACGACACCGGTGAGGTCCGGACGCTCCAAGTCGACACGGCGAACCCCGCTGCGACCTTCACCGACCTGGTGCCGGGCGTCAACTACACCCTCTCCGAGGTTCCGAACGCCGGATGGACGTCCACGCTCTCGTGCACGAGCCTCGACGACCTCGACCCCGAGGCGCCGGGGTGGCAGTTCGTCGGGCCGCCCGCCTTCGACCTCCAGTGCACCGCCGAGAACACGGCGATCCCCGCAGACGTCACCATCGTGAAGACCGTGGTCGGCGTCGCCGACACGCTCGACTGGGCCTTCGACTTCACGCTCGACCCCGCCGCCGGCGTCACGCCCGGCGCGGAGCAGACGGTGACGGGAACCGGTCCGTCGACGGGGTCGGCGACCTGGCGGGGCCTGCTGCCGGGCGAGACCTACACGCTCACCGAGGCCGACGTCGACGGCTGGATCGAGGGCGAGGTCCTGTGCAGTGCCGACGGAGTCGTCGATCTCGACCCGGCGGCGGCGGGCTTCCAGTTCGTCGCGCAGCCAGGCCTCAGCCTCGACTGCACCGTGAGCAACACGCCTGAGCCCGTCGACCTGACCATCACCAAGACGGCACTCGGCGGCGACGGCACCTTCCAGTTCGTGCTGACGCCGATCGATCCCGTCGGCGAGGCGATGGTGGGCTCCACCGCCACGAGCGGCGGCACGGGCGTCGCAGTCTTCACCGACCTCGTCGCGGGCACGACCTACCGGCTTGAGGAGCTCGAGTTCGACGACTGGATCAGCGGCGAGCTGGTGTGCGACGTCACGCGGGCCGGCGGGGGCGTGGAGGACCTCGTCCTCACCGCGTTCACCGTGGAGGCGGGCGACAACGTCGCCTGCTCGATCACGAACGAGGCCGTCGGCACCATCGTCATCGCGAAGAACGTAGAAGGCGACGACGGAGCGTTCCAGTTCGTCGGCGACTGGGCCGACCCGCCGGACTTCACCATCGAGACGACGGAGGGCAGCGGCTCGGCCGTCTTCCCGCTCTTGGCAGCGGGCACGTACACGGTCGAGGAGCTGGCGGTGCCCGGCTACGAGAACACCGATCTCATCTGCGTCGACGGCGACGCCGAGGGCACCCCGTCGACTGACGAGGGACTCGTCGGCACGATCGAGCTCGACCCGGGCGAGACCGTCGTGTGCACGTACACGAACACGCAGTGGGGTTCGATCGTGGTCGACAAGTCGCTCGTCGGCGAACCCGTTTCCGACGGGAGCGGCGGCGTGACGGTGCGCTACGACCTCACCGTCACCAACACGTCGACGCTGGAGCAGCCGTACGACCTCCGCGACCGGATCCGATTCGGCGGCGGCATCACCATCGAGAGTGCGACCGTGGTCTCACATGACGGCATCGTCGTGAACAGCGGCTGGGACGGCCGCAATGACGTGCTCGTCGCCGCGGCGGTCCTCCTCGGCTCGAGCGGGGTGCACACCTATACGGTGACCGTGGGGGCCCACGTGCCGTCCGACATCACGGCCGAGCAGGCGGACTGCGCCGTCGCCGCCGCGGAGGAGGGCTCCGGCCTGCTGAACACCGCGACGGTCTCGTTCTGGAACGGCGAGGGCAGCGATGAGGATGACGCGTGCGCGTCGGTTCCGATCTCGGTGCCGGCCGTGCTGTCGTCCACGGGCGTCAGCCTGACCGTACTGTGGCTCGGCCTGCTGCTGATCCTCGGCGGCGCCGCGACGCTGCTCGCCAGGCGTGCCCGTCACGGCCGGGCGTGATACTGGCGAGGAAAAGAGCACCATTCCCGAACCGTAGAACAACGAGTGCTACGCGGCGGCGTCGGCTCGGGCGACCTGGTCGTCGGCCGCCGCCGTCGTTCCGTCGTACCCCGGGCTACCTCCGCGGCTTCAGCCGCACGGTCGGCAGCTCGGGCGCCGGCAGCGGCGAGCCGTCGTACCCGGCGACGGTACCGAATCGCCCGTCGGGGTTGTCACGGCCGATGACGTCGGCCTGCCACTGCCGCCGGAACTCCACGATCTCGTCGTGGCTGCGGCCGATGAAGTTCCACCACATGACGAGTTCCTCACCGAACGGAACTCCGCCGAGCAGCACGACGCGCGCCGGGGCATCGCCCGCGCGGATCACGAGAGTGCGTCGACCGGGCTCGATGTACGCGAGCTCCGACCACGCGACGCTGGTCGCGGCATCCGCGTCGGCGCCGTCGACCGCGATCGAAACGGCGCCCGCGTCGACGAGCACGCCGTGTTCGAAGGACGGGTCGACCTCGAGCTCGACCGTGCCGCCCGCGGGCAGGTCGAGCTGCGCTCCGAGGAGCGGCGAGAACACGGTGACGGATGACTCGGGCGCGACGCCGCCCGCGAGCGCGCCGACGAACACCCGCACGGTGGCGTCGCCCACGGTGACGGCGGTCGTGTCGGCGTGCTCGAAGAAGGGACCGACGTGCCGCGAGGCATCCGGCAGCGCCACCCAGAGTTGCAGGCCGTGCGGCCTCGTGCTGCCGGGCGTCGACACCTCGGAGTGCGAGATGCCGCGGCCCGCGGTCATGAGGTTCACGGCGCCCGGGCGCACGAGCTCGTGACTGCCGGCACTGTCGCGGTGCTCGATCTCGCCCGCGAACAGCCAGCTGACCGTCTGGAGTCCGGTATGCGGATGCGGCGGCACGACCATGCTGGCGCCCGAGGCGTCATCGGGGCCGTAGTGGTCGGCGAAGCACCACGCGCCGATCGTCGTGCGCCCGCGTTGAGGGAGGGTGCGGCGCACGTTCATCGCCCGAGGACCGCCGAGCGGCACATCACGCGGAGCGAGGATCTGCACGACGGGGCCTTCGGGCACATCAGGCGGGCACAGGAGCTCAACCGGGTCGCGTTCCAGGTTGCTCATGTCGGCAGCCTACTCGCGCCTCGCGAGAGTGCGGCCGAGGGATCCGCCTGTGCGCGGGGTCGAGCCGCTAGCATGGCGGCATGGCTTCATCCGTGCGCCTCCGCCGGGCCGGCCTCGTGGCCGTGGCCGTGGCATCCGTCTTCCTTCTCGCGGCCTGTGCGCCGCCCACGAGCCCCGCCGAGAACTACAGCGGACCGCCCGTCGAGGCGAGCGATGGCGAAGAGGTGGAGGTTCCCGAGGGACCCGGCTCCGAGCCGACCGTGATCTGGATCAACGAGGGCGAGCAGCTGGCCCTCACGATCTCGGGCAGTTCGACCTGCCCCGTCGTGGGCCGCGACATCAACGTGGTCAAGCCGGCCGGCGAGGGCAACGAGGTCGAGATCAACCTCGTCGAGCGCCCTGAGAACGAGATCTGCACGATGGACTTCGTGCCGCACACGACGGTCTTCTGGACCCCGCTCAATGTGACCACGACGGAGCCGCTCATCGTCGGGGTCTCGGGCCAGAGCGTCACGGTACCCATCAAGTAGCCGACTCGCGGGCGGCGCCGCGTCGCACCACGAGCAATTCGCCCACCTCGCAGTCGAGCGCGTCGCAGATCGCCTGCAGCGTCGAGAAGCGGATGGCTCGCGCCCGGTCGTTCTTCAGCACGCTGAGGTTCACGACGCTGACGCCCACGAGCTCGCTGAGCCGCGCAAGAGTCAGGCCGCGGGCCTCGAGCAGCTCGTCGAGCCGGCAGTGGATGTCGGATGCCTCGTCGGGCTCCGCCGGAGCCATCAGACGAGCCCCTCGGTGTCGCGCTGCATCCGCTCGCCGAGTCGAACGCACCAGCGATGAGTGCGAGCGCGACGCCGGCGAAGAACCAACCACCTGAGATGCTCCATCCCCACGTCGTGCCGAGCGGCGTGTCGTCGAGGCCGCCGGTGAGTTCCTGTTGTGCGACGGAGTTGACCACGTTCGAGAGGATCTCGAGACCCGTTCCGCCGACGAGGAGCACGATCGCCATCGCCTGCAACGTGAAGGTGACCGAGCGGAAGAACGGCCGACCGCGCCACAGCCGCATGCCGAGGTAGATGGCGGCCGCGGAGATGGAGAGGTAGAGCAGCGCACCCAGCATGTGCTCCGCGACAGTGAGGCTCACGATCGTGTCGCTGAAGCCGCTCGCGGTCACCACGACGTCGTTCGATTGGTACGCGTGCTCGACGTGGATGCCACCGGCTTGCGGGAAGGCGATCTCGCGTGGGTTGCCGGCGAGGGTGAACACGAAGACGTAGATCCCGTCGATGAGCTTCTGCTTCAGCGAGAACCACATCCAGTACAGCATGAGCGCGGGCCACGCGACCGCGATGGCGATGACGCCGACGAGGCCGATGCGGTCGGCGAGACTGAGGCCGGGGTTGGGCGTGGTCAGGGTCGAAGTCATGCGAGTAACCTATCGATTGTCGATAATAACGATGATCGATACGGTACGGATGCCGCGGCGAGCTGTCAACCCGCACGCCCGGCACGGGGCATCCGCTCGCTTTCGAGGTGTTGCTCACCGTGTCAGAGCGGTGCGCCCACGGCGAACACCGGCGAATCTCACGGCCCCGCTCGTTACGCTCGTTGTATCGGCGCCCACACACCGCGGGAGTCGTGAGGAGTAGAGAATGTTCGAGAGATTCACCGACCGAGCCCGTCGTGTCGTCGTCCTGGCCCAAGAAGAGGCCAAGATGCTCAACCACAACTACATCGGCACCGAGCACATCCTGCTCGGTCTCATCCACGAGGGTGAAGGCGTCGCCGCCAAGGCGCTCGAATCGCTGGGCATCTCGCTCGACGCGGTGCGCGAGCAGGTGCAGGACATCATCGGCCAGGGCCAGCAGCAGCCGACGGGGCACATCCCGTTCACGCCGCGCGCCAAGAAGGTGCTGGAGCTCTCGCTTCGCGAGGCGCTGCAGCTCGGCCACAACTACATCGGCACCGAGCACATCCTCCTCGGCCTCATCCGTGAGGGCGAAGGGGTCGCCGCGCAGGTGCTCGTGAAGCTCGGCGCAGACCTCAATCGTGTGCGCCAGCAGGTCATCCAGCTGCTCTCCGGCTACCAGGGCAAGGAGCAGGTGCAGGTCGGCGCGAACGAGCAGCAGCAGGCACAGGGCGGCTCGCAGATCCTCGACCAGTTCGGCCGCAACCTCACGCAGGCCGCGCGCGAGTCGAAGCTCGACCCCGTGATCGGCCGCGAGAAGGAGATCGAGCGGGTCATGCAGATCCTCTCGCGTCGCTCCAAGAACAACCCCGTGCTGATCGGCGAGCCCGGCGTCGGCAAGACCGCCGTCGTCGAGGGCCTCGCGCTCGCGATCGTCAAGGGCGAGGTGCCCGAGACGCTGAAGGACAAGCAGCTCTACTCGCTCGACCTCGGTTCGCTCATCGCCGGCTCGCGCTACCGCGGTGACTTCGAGGAGCGCCTGAAGAAGGTCACAAAAGAGATCCGCACGCGCGGCGACATCATCGTCTTCATCGACGAGATCCACACCCTCGTGGGTGCGGGCGCCGCCGAGGGCGCGATCGACGCTGCCTCGATCCTGAAGCCGCTGCTCGCCCGCGGCGAGCTGCAGACCATCGGCGCGACCACGCTCGACGAGTACCGCAAGCACTTCGAGAAGGATGCCGCGCTCGAGCGCCGCTTCCAGCCGATCCAGGTCGCCGAGCCGTCGCTGCCCCACACGATCAACATCCTGAAGGGCCTCCGCGACCGCTACGAGGCGCACCACAAGGTGTCCATCACCGACGGCGCGATCGTCGCGGCGGCGAACCTCGCCGACCGCTACGTCAGCGACCGCTTCCTCCCCGACAAGGCGATCGACCTGATCGACGAGGCCGGAGCGCGTCTCCGCCTCTCGATCCTCTCGTCGCCGCCCGAGCTGCGCGAGTTCGACGAGAAGATCGCCGTCGTGCGCGCCGCGAAGGAGACCGCGATCGAGGAGCAGGACTTCGAGAAGGCCGCCTCGCTCCGCGACGAGGAGAAGCAGCTTCTCGGTGAGCGTCTGCGCCTCGAGAAGCAGTGGAAGTCGGGCGACGTGACGACCACCGCCGTCGTCGACGAGGGCCTGATCGCCGAGGTGCTCGCGCAGGCCACCGGCATCCCCGTCTTCAAGCTCACCGAAGAGGAGTCGTCGCGACTCGTCTTCATGGAGAAGGCGCTGCACGAACGCGTCATCGGTCAGGAGGAGGCCATCTCGGCCCTCGCCAAGACCATCCGCCGCACACGTGCCGGCCTCAAGGACCCGAAGCGTCCCTCGGGCTCGTTCATCTTCGCCGGCCCCACCGGCGTCGGCAAGACCGAGCTCGCCAAGGCGCTCGCGGAGTTCCTCTTCGACGACGAGGCGGCGATGATCTCGCTCGACATGTCGGAGTACGGCGAGAAGCACACGGTCTCGCGCCTCTTCGGCGCCCCTCCCGGGTTCGTCGGCTTCGAAGAGGGCGGCCAGCTCACCGAGAAGGTGCGCCGCAAGCCGTTCAGCGTCGTGCTCTTCGACGAGATCGAGAAGGCGCACCCCGACATCTTCAACTCGCTCCTCCAGATCCTGGAAGAGGGCCGGTTGACCGATGGTCAGGGCCGCGTGGTCGACTTCAAGAACACGGTCATCATCATGACGACCAACCTCGGCACGAAAGACATCTCGGGCGGGCCCGTCGGCTTCCAGCTCGAGGGCGACCCCCGCACGGGCTACGACCTCATGCGCGGCAAGGTGAACGACGAGCTGAAGAAGCACTTCAAGCCCGAGTTCCTGAACCGCGTCGACGAGATCATCGTGTTCCCGCAGCTCTCGAAGCCCGAGCTGCTGCAGATCGTCGACCTCTTCATCAAGAAGCTGAGCGAGCGCATGCTCGACCGCGACATGACGGTGGAGCTCACGGTCCCGGCGAAGGAGCGGCTCATCGAGGTCGGGTTCGACCCCGCGCTCGGCGCTCGGCCGCTCCGCCGCGCGGTGCAGCACGAGGTCGAAGACCGCCTGTCGGAGAAGATCCTGCACGGCGAGCTCAACTCGGGCGACCACGTGCACGTCGACTTCCAGGACGGCGAGTTCCTGTTCACCACGACGCAGCGGGCGCTTCCGGTGGGTGTCGGCGTCAACGCGAACGCCGCGCTCGGCACCGGGCGGGCGACCCCCGACCTGACGGCCGCGTCGGGCGAATAAGCACGCACCATACGAAGGGCGGATGCCGCGAGGCATCCGCCCTTCGTCGTCCTCGCGGCATCCGCGCCCCCGCGATCGGGGCAATACGATGAACGGATGACCGAGTTCCAGGTGCGTCGGGCGCGCACGAGCGATGTGCCGAAGATCCTCGCACTCGTGGAGCCGCTCGTCTCCCGACGCATCCTGCTCGGCAAGGAGCGGGTCGACCTGTACGGCTCGGTGCAGGAATTCCGCGTGGCGGAGGCATCCGACGGCCACCTCATCGGCGCGGGCGCGCTGCACGTCCTCTGGGAGGACCTCGGCGAGGTTCGCACGCTCGCCGTCGACGACGAGTGGCTGGGCCACGGCGTCGGGCACGCCCTTCTCGAGGTGCTCGAGCGAGAGGCTCGAGAGCTCGGGCTCAGCCGCCTGTTCTGCCTGACGTTCGAGGTCGGCTTCTTCGGCCGTCACGGCTTCGAGGACATGGGCGCCGAGACCGTCGACCCCGACGTGTACGGCGAGCTCGTGCGATCGCACGATGAGGGCGTCGCGGAGTTCCTCGATCTCGCCCGCGTGAAGCAGAACACCCTCGGCAACACCAGGATGCTGAAGGTTCTCTGAGCGCTCGCCCCGGCGCGCCGAGCGGATGCCCCGTGGCGGCGGCATCCCGGTCGTACCCTGTGTGCATGTCGACGAACCCCACACCGACCGGGCGACAATCGCCCCAGGTGTATCGCCGTCGGCGGATCCTGGTGCTCCTCGGTCTCATCGCCGTGATCGTCGCCGTGGTGCTCATCATCGTGCGCCCGGGTGCGAGCCAGGGCGACGACGCGGACGCCGATCCCGCGACCACCCCGTCGGCCTCGCCGGCGGCGCCCGACGCGACGACGATTCCGACCGAGCCGACTGCCGCAGACGGCGACCCCTGCGTGCCCGAGAAGGTCAGCGTCGAGGCCGTCACCGACAAGTCCTCGTATGAAGCCGCGGAGCAGCCGCAACTGTCGGTGACGATCACGAACACGGGCAAGAACGTCTGCGTGCTGAACGCCGGCACCGCAGTGCAGGTCTTCACGATCACGAGCGGAGACGAGGTCTACTGGACCTCCACCGACTGCCAGGTCGACCCGATCGACGCGGAGGTCTCGCTCACCCCCGGCACGCCGGTCAGCTCGAGCGTGCCGATCATCTGGGATCGCACCCGCTCGAGCCCCGAGACCTGCGATGGGCCGCGGGAGACCGTGCCCGCGGGCGGCGCGTCGTACCACCTCGCGGTCTCGGTCGACGGCTTCGAGTCGGCCGAGAAGCGGCAGTTCCTGCTCTACTGACGGGTCGCTCTACTGACGGGTCGCTCTACTGACGGCCCGCTCTATTGACGGCCCGCCGGCGCAGCGGCTCGTGAGGCGGTCGGCGCCGCCGGCGTCTGGGACTCGCGCCGCGCGTCGGCGTTCGAGTGCGGGTAGCCGTTGAAGCCGGGCGCGAAGCCCGTCGGCGGGTCGAAGCGCACGAGCTCGTTGGCCCGCTCGAGCGTGGGCGCCGACGCCATCAGCTGCTGCTCGGCGGGGTCGAGCGCCCAGCGGATGACGAGGAACACGGCACCGCGCTTGACGTCGCGAAAGCGGCGGATGATCGCCTTCGGCAGGGCGGGGTCGTTGCGCATGCACAGCCACGTGTCGCCGTCGAAGCGGATCGGCTTCGGAAGATGAGTGCCGGCCACGGGTGCTCCTTCGGGTGGGAGCGCGCCGGCCCGCGCGAGTGATGAGTCGATTCTACGAGGGCCCCGCCGACAGCGCGACGAAGCGAGAACGGGCGACGGAGCGAGAACCGGCGACGGAGAACGGGCGACGGAGACGAATGTGCCGGCGCCGTGGGGTCAACGAGAACGCCGTCGTCATCGTCGACACCTCGGACCCTCACGGGCCAGCTGAAGACAGCATAGGTCCCTTTTCGCAGAAGTCCATATCGATGTTCGCGCGACGTCACGGCGCTGCCGGATCGGCTATCGAAGTCCGCCTCGAGCGGATGCCGCCAGCCCCGCGGCATCCGCTCGATACCCTTGAGGCATGGCAGGAAAGGCACGACAGAAGCGGGCGCCCGAACCCGTGGAGTTCCGTTCGCAGGCACTCGCGGAGGCGCTCGAGCGGCAGGACATCGCGGCCGTCGCGCTCGCGCTGCGCCACGGCAACACCGTCGTTCCGCTCGTGAAGCCCGGCCCGCGCGACAAGCCGCTCGACGGCGGCGAGGTGTGGACGTATCGCGATCCGAAGACCGGCGAGGTCGCGCTGCTGCTCTTCAGCGATGCGGCGAACAAGCCGGCGAACCTGCCACCGACGGTGGGGCTGCAGAGCCCGGCGTGGCTGCGGTCGTTCCTGAAGCGGTACGAGTCGACGATCACGACGGTGTTCCTCGACATCGCGGGACCGCACCCGATGCAGGCGCCACCCGGCGAGTTGCTGCGCGCGCTCGACGCGTGACAGCACCGTTCGCTGAGCCTGTCGAAGCGAGCCACGGGAGCGGAGCTGCCGGAGCCGCTCCCTTCGACAGGCTCAGGGAGCGGAGGGTTCAGAACGCCGCGTCGAGCTCGCGCTCGCGGGCTCCGGCCGACAGCAGCATCGCCTGGGCGACCGCCGCGCGCACGCTGCCCGCGGCCACGTCGAGGATCGTCGTGTAGCCGAGTCGCCGTGCCTCGGCGTTGCGCTGCTTCGCGGCCGTGACCGGCCGAACCTCACCGGCGAGGCTGATCTCGCCGAAGGCGGCGAGCTCGTGCGGCACCGCGCGGTCGCGCATCGCCGAGGCGATCGCCACCGCGATCGCGAGGTCGGCGCCGGGTTCGGCCAGGCGCACGCCGCCGACGGTGGAGACGTAGACGTCGTGTTCGCCGAGTTGCTTCAGGCCAGCGCGGCGCTCGAGCACGGCGATGATCATCGCCACCCGCGACGGGTCGACGCCGTTCATCACCCGGCGCGGCTGCGGAGCCTTCGTGGCGACGACGAGCGCCTGCACCTCGACGGGGAGCGCCCGGCGCCCCTCGAGGGCGACGGTGACGCACGTGCCGCTCACCTCGCTGCGGCCGCTCGAGAGGAAGAGGCCCGAGGGGTCGGGCACCTCGGCGATGCCGTCGCCCGTCATCTCGAAGCATCCGACCTCGTCGGTGGGGCCGAAGCGGTTCTTGAGCGCCCGCACGAAACGGAGTGCCGTCTGCCGGTCGCCCTCGAACTGGCAGACGACGTCGACGAGATGCTCGAGGAGGCGCGGGCCCGCGATCGTGCCGTCTTTCGTGACATGGCCCACGAGGAGCACCGGCAGCTGCCGCTCCTTCGCGACCCGGATGAGGGTGGACGCGACTCCGCGCACCTGGCTCGGCTGGCCGGGCAACCCGTCGGAGAGCGACGACGACACCGTCTGCACCGAGTCGACGATGAGCAGTTCGGGGGAGACCGCGTCGACCTGGCCGAGGATCGTGGCGAGGTCGGTCTCGGCGGCGAGGTAGAGCTCGCCGTGCAGCGCTCCGGTGCGGCCCGCGCGCAGGCGCACCTGGGCGACCGACTCCTCGGCGGTGACGTAGAGCACACGGCGACCGGATGCCGCGACGCGCGCCGCGACCTCGAGGAGCAGTGTCGACTTGCCGACGCCGGGCTCGCCCGAGAGCAGGATCGCCGCGCCCGCGACGATGCCGCCGCCCAGCACGCGATCGAACTCGCCGATGCCGCTCGGCCGGTGCGCGGCATCGGCCGTGTCGACCTGGTCGATGGGCCGCGCGGTGCGCGCCTCGCCGAGCTGCACCGCTTGTACGGCGCGCACGATGCCGGTGGGTTCGGCGACGTCGACGACCGTGCCCCACTGCTGGCACTCGGAGCAGCGGCCCACCCACTTGACGGTGCTCCACCCGCACTCGGTGCAACGGAACGTGGAGGTGGGGCGGGCCATGCCCCGACACTAGCGGCGGCCTCGGACATCCGGCCGCGCGTCTACGGCGTGGTCGAAGCGACCGCTCCTACGCGGCGTCGGCGAGGATACCGCTCCTACGCGGCCTCGGCGAGGATGGCGTCGTCGTCGAGCAGCTCGCGGCTCAGCGGCGACTCGCCGCCAGGAGCGCGCCGACGCCGGCTCGCGAACAGCGCCCCTTCGATCGCCGGACGGAACGCCTCGGCCCACACCGCGTATCCGCGGTCGTTCGGGTGGAACATGTCCCGCGCGAACTGGGTGAGGATGCCGCGCAGGCCCTGCCGGTGGGTGACCTCGTGGAGGGGCGCCACGACGAGGCCGTACTCGCGGGCGGCGGCGCGGAGCATCCGATTCGCTGCTGCGACCTTGCGCTCGTTGTGCGGCAGGTGGAAGCACGGCAGGTCGGCCACGACCGCGTGGGCCGGCAGCTCGGCGAGGATCGAGCGGATGTTGCGGTCGAATGCCGCGGGGTTCCACTCGGCGATGTCGTTCGCCCCGATCGACACCGTGACGACGTCGGGTTCGAGTCCGCAGAACAGGGGGAGCTGGTCGCGCACCGCGAGCGCCGTCGTCGCGCCCGAGACGCTGAGGTTCACGACGCGCAGGCTCCGGCCGGTCGCCTCGCGGATGTCGTCGGCAAGCACGCCGACGTAGCTGCGGTCGGGATGCGACGCTCCGATGCCCTGCGCGGCGCTGTCGCCGATCGCGACGTAGAGCAGCTCGCCCTCGGTCGTGCCATGCTCGCGCCACCACTTCGAATGCACGGGAAGGGCGTCGTTCAGTGTGGCCTTGTTCTCGAGCACGAAGCTGCGGAACGGTCGCACGCCGACGAGGCCGAGCAGGGTGGCCGCAACGAGTCGGGCACCGGCCGCGAGCCCCTGCGCGGCGCAACCGCGGGCGCGCCCAAGGGGGCAGTGGGCGCGGTCAGGACTGCTGTCGGGGCGAGAGTCTGCGAAATGGTCACCAATCGAAGTTAAGCCCGTGCGCTACGAGTGCGCTGCGTGCCGGCTGTGCGTGCGCTGGGGGCGTTCGCGCGAGCTGTGGACGAGAGAATGGATGCCTCGGCATGCGCCGCGGGGCATCCGCTCGTTTTGGCTGTCTTGCCGCCGTCGTCTAAGATCGTCCTCGGTACCGTGTCCGAGCGGCCGAAGGTGCAACTCTCGAAAAGTTGTGTGGGTGAGAGCCCACCGTGGGTTCAAATCCCACCGGTACCGCCATCGTGAAGCCCCCGCGATCCCTTTGTTTGCAAGGGATGCGGGGGTTTTCGGCTTCAGAGCGCGACGGATGTTCTCGCGGCTGCGTGCGTGTAGCTCGCGGTGGGCCGCGGGCGCGAAACGTGAGGCGGTATGAACCAGGCACGCTTGCGATTCGTGTAACTCTCAGGAGGACGTAGGCCGCCGGGCCTGTGGCAACCGGAACTCGCCTACCCAAAGCCGACCATGACAATCAGAACCGAGAGTCGCATCACCGTCGCCGGGAGCGTCAGTGACGTGTGGGATTACATGGCAGACGTCGGACGCTGGTCGGAGTGGGCGCCGACGGTGCTCGAATGCCGGGTTCGCGGCGGGGGTCCCTTCCAGCCCGGCGCATGGGTGGAGCAGCGCGCGCGGGACATGGGGTGGAGTCACAGCCGGCGCGAGCAGGTCACCGCCGTCGACGCGCCCCACTCGATGGCGTTCGCCGGCACGATGGGAACGTCCGTGGCGCGCTGGGGAATGGAATTCGAACCGGCAGGCGACGGGCAGACGAACGCCATGATGTGGGTCGAGGTCGACCTCGCGAACATCATGCGCGCCATCCCAGGCAGCCGCGCGCTCCAGAGTCAGGTGCAGCGCGTGAGCGATATCGAGATGGCGGCGATCAAGGCCGCGGTCGAGTCCGACGTGCAGGCAGGCGCGGAGTCGCCGTGAGCCAGGCGGCCGACCGTAACCGTGAGCGCCTGATCGCGACATACCGCAAAATGGCCAAGCATTACGATGTCACCTCCCGGCTCTACCCGGCGCCCGGCTACCCGCAGCGGGCGCAGCGGTTGCGCGCTGTGAAGGCACTCGGCCTCCGCGCGGGTGACACGGTGGTCGACATCGCCTGTGGCACCGGCCTGAACTTCCCGCTGGTCGAGGAGGCCATCGGTCCCGGCGGCCGGATCGTCGGCGTCGATCTGACCGACGCGATGCTCGCCCGTGCCTCGCACCGGGTCGAGGCGAATGGCTGGAGCAACGTCAGCCTCGTTCAGACCGACGCGACCGACTTCGACTTCCCGGCCGAGGTCGACGCGATCCTGTCCACCTACGCACTGACGCAGGTGCCCGAGTGCGGACAGGTCATCGCTCACGGTGCCGAGGCCCTCTCCGGCGGCGGTCGCTGGGTGGTGTTGGATCTCAAGATCCCCGACCGCGCGCCTGGCTGGCTGTCGCGGCTCGGAATCTCGATGGTGCGCACGTCCGCCTCCCCCGACGAGTGGATCGCGCGCCGTCCGTGGGAGACGATCCGCGCGGCCATGCAGGAACGACTGGCTCATCCCTCCTGGACTGAGCTGTGCTTCGGGACTGCGTTCCTCGCCGCCGGGTCCGGCCCCCGGAACCTTCGCTGACGATCGCGCACGTCGGCGCGCACGCGCATGCCAAGCAGCCCTCGCTTGCCCGTCGCTGCGCCTGCGCATATCATCGTGGTGCGCAATATGGGAATAGTGCGTTCGATAATCGAACAGACCCTCTCGCACACTGAAGTGAGGAGAACCCCGTGCAGTTCCACCACTACGGCTACGTCTCCGGTGATCCCCGGGTGAAGCCGGCCGCCGGCGTCGGCATCGACCGTCCTGAGGAGCTTCCCGACGAGGTCGATGTGCTGATCGTCGGGTCGGGTCCGGCGGGCATGATCGCCGCGGCGCAGCTGTCGCAGTTCCCGAACGTCACGACGCGCATCGTCGAGCGTCGCCCGGGGCGGCTCGAGATCGGGCAGGCCGACGGCATCCAGGCGCGCAGTGTCGAGACGTTCCAGGCGTTCGGGTTCGCCGAGCGCATCGTCGCGGAGGCCTACTGGCAGACCGAGATGGTGTTCTGGAAGCCGGATCCCGCCGATCCGTCGCGGATCGTCCGGGCGAGGCGGACCCCCGACGACCCGACCGGCGTCAGCGAGTTCCCGCACCTCCTCGTCAACCAGGCGCGGGTGCTCGACTACTTCGCCGAGGTGATGGCGAATTCACCGACGCGCTCGAAGCCCGACTACGGGCTCGAGTTCCAGGGTCTCGAGGTCGCCGAAGACGGCGAGTACCCGGTGACGGTCACGCTCGTGCACACCGCGGGGGAGCACGAGGGCCGGCAGCGCATCGTGCGCGCGAAGTACGTCATGGGTGCGGATGGCGCGCGGAGCAAGGTGCGCGAGGCGATCGGATGCCGCATGGAGGGCGACCAGGCCAACCACGCGTGGGGCGTGATGGACGTGCTCGCGGTCACCGACTTCCCCGACATCCGCACGAAGTGCTCGATCCACTCCGAGGCCGGCAGCATCCTGCTCATCCCGCGCGAGGGCGGCTACCTGTTCCGCATGTACGTCGACCTCGGCGAGATCGCGCCCGAAGACCACCACAACGTGCGCCAGACCTCGATCGAGCAGATCATCGCGAAGGCGAACGACATCCTGCACCCGTACACGCTCGACGTGCGCAACGTCGCGTGGCACAGCGTCTATGAGGTGGGCCACCGCCTCACCGACCGGTTCGATGACGTGCCGACGGATGCCGCGGGCACGCGCACTCCGCGCGTGTTCATCGCCGGCGACGCCTGCCACACGCACAGCGCCAAGGCGGGTCAGGGCATGAACGTGTCGCTGCAGGACGGCTGGAACCTCGGCTGGAAGCTCGGCCACGTGCTCGAGGGGCGTGCCCCCGAGAGCCTGCTCGCCACCTACTCCGCCGAGCGCCAGGTGGTCGCGCAGAACCTCATCGACTTCGACAAGCAGTGGTCGACCCTGATGGCCAAGAAGCCCGAGGAGTTCGCGAACCCGTCGGAGCTCGAGGACTTCTACGTGCGCACCGCCGAGTTCCCCGCCGGATTCATGACCCAGTACGCGCCGTCGCTGATCGTCGGCGAGGCGGCGCACCAGGAGCTCGCGACCGGCTTCCCGATCGGCAAGCGCTTCAAGTCCGCACCGGTCACGCGGGTGTGCGACGGCAACCCCGTGCACCTCGGCCACCATGCGACGGCCGACGGCCGGTGGCGGATCTACGTGTTCGCCGACGCGGCAAGTGCTGGCGAGTCGCAGGCCGGCGGGGCATCCGCTGTCGCCGACCTCGCCGAATGGATCGCGACCGCACCGGACTCGCCCGTCGCCGCCACCCCCGACGGCGCGGACCGCGACGCGTGGTTCGACACGAAGGTGATCTACCAGCAGCCGCACACCGAGGTCGACCTCGGACTCGTCCCCGACGTCTTCCTGCCCCGCTCCGGACCCTTCCAGCTCATCGACTACGAGAAGGTGTACGCCGCCGACCCGCACGAGGACATCTTCGACGTGCGGGAAATCGATCGCGGCGGTGTCGTCGTGGTGGTGCGCCCCGACCAATACGTTGCGAATGTCCTGCCGCTGACGGCGACCGACGAGCTGGCCGCGTTCTTCCGGCCGATCCTGCGGTCGAGGCGGCCCGTCACGACGTGACGGTCAGGCGCCGAGCGCGCTGCGGATCGATCGCGATGCTCTCGTGAGTCGCTCCGCGATCTCGCCGTCTGACCTGGCACTGGAGACGTAGACGACGGCGAGCGCGGCCGGCTGGCCGCTCGGCAGCTGCAGCGGCACCGCTGTCGACCGCAGTCCCGGAATGACCTCGTCGTGGCTGATCGCGAATCCGCGCGTGCGCGCCTCTTCGAGCTCTGCTCGCTGCGGGGCATCCACGTCGCCCGGCCACTCCTCGGTGGGGAGGAGCGTGCGAATGACCTTGCCGGGAGCACCGACCCCGACGGAATGCCGCGTACCGGGACGCTGCGCGACCGATGCGATCGCGTGCCGAGGCTCGACGCTCGTCAGGGTCACGACTTCCTCACCGTCGAGCACGGCGAGGAAGCACGTCATGCCGAGGTCGTTGGCCGCGGTCGTCAGCTCCGGGATCGCCTCGGCCTGGAGGTCGTGGGCGACCCCGGCCGCCAAGGCCGCAAGGCGGGCTCCGAGGATGATCCGTCCCCGCGCGTCGCGTACCGTCAGCCGGTGGTCCTCGAGCGTCCGGAGGAGCCGATATGCGACCGAGCGATGCACGCCGAGGCGGTCGCGCGAGTTCGTCGATGGAGAGCGGCTCGCGCGCATCCGCGAGGATCTCGAGTACGCGGATGCCGCGTGACAGCGTCTGCGAATGGGGAGCGCGAGGCGTGTCCTCGGTATCAGCGGGCATGGTTCCCCTCGCGTTCGCGTCTGCGTGTCCACTCGGCGGTCGTGGATTGAACGAAGCGTTCGATTATAGAACGGATGTCTCCGGCCGCCACAGGATGCCTCGCGAACGCGACGCCCCGGGACGATCGCTACGGCCGTTCAGCTGTCGGGCAACCGCCTCGATCTCATGAGAAGTCGCGGATCGGCCGCTGGTTCACGATGACGTGGTCGTTGCGCGGGTCGGCGAGGAAGCCTCGACATGAACGGGCCGAGGTTCTGAGGTCGGTGAGATAGATCGTCATCTTGACGATGTCGGAGACATCCATGGACGCCTCCATCAACACCGCCTGGAGGTTCTGGTTCACCTGCCGCGCCTGTTCCGCGACGCTGTCGGGCACGGTTCCGTCGCTCAGGACGCCGACCTGTCCCGAGATGAAGAGCAGGCGCCCTGGCCGTGTACTTCCGCGGCGTGGCTGAGCGAGGTGAGCGGGGATGCTCGGCGATTGATCGGTTGAACAGGTCTCCTCTGGTGACTGGCTGTCGACTTCCTCGCCACGCTATAGCGGGCGAGAGACTTTCGGATTGATCAGGATTGAAGAAGCACGCGACGAACTCCCCCGCATAGCCTGAGATCGATGCGTCGTCCAGTGCGGCGTCGCCGATGAGAATCCCGAAAGGAGAAACCACGATGGCCAAGACCGACACGTCCGGAGGGTTGAGCAAGGAGGAACGCGAGGCGGTCAAGCAGCGCGCCAAGGAGCTCCGCGAGCAGGAGAAGGCCGGCAAGAACCGCGAGGCCGGTGAGAAGGCGGTCCTCGATGCCATCGCCCAGCTGGAGCCCGAGGACAAGCCGCTCGCCGAGGGGCTCTACAAGGTCGTGAGCGAGGTCGCACCCGACCTCGTCCCCAAGACCTACTACGGCATGCCCGGTTTCGCGAACGGCGAGGGCAAGATGGTCGTGTTCATCCAGCCGGCCAAGAAGTTCAACACGCGCTACGCGACCATCGGCTTCGAAGACAAGGCAAACCTCGACGACGGCGACATGTGGTCGATCGGCTTCGCGGTCCGCAACTGGACCCCGGCGGTGGAGCAGAAGATCACCGAGCTCGTTCGCAAGGCCGTCAGCTGACGGTTGAATCGGGCGGGTACGAGCTCGAATCGGGATGCCTCGGCGTGCCGCCTGAGCGAACGGGGCCAGAGCGCTCGCACAAGCGGATCGTTCATCGAAGTGACGTGGGCTGCTGAGATGATCGACGGATGGTCAGCGCCTTCACGATCGTTTCCCGCACGGAAGTGTCCGTGGAACGGCTTTTCGATGCGTCCCTCAGCATCGACGGGCACCTGGCCTCGATGGCACGGTCCGGTGAGAGGGCGATCGGCGGGGTGACGAGCGGGTCGATCGGACTGGGCGACACGGTCACGTGGCGTGCGAGGCATTTCGGGATCTGGTTCACGATGACCTCCCGAATCACGAGTCTCGACCGCCCCGACCGGTTCGTGGACGAGCAGGTCCTGGGGCCGTTCCGCTCGTTCAACCATGAGCACGCCTTCACCCGGGAAGGTGAGCTGACCGTGATGGTCGATACCCTCACGATCGCCTCACCGATCTTCGGACGACTCGCTGAGCGCACCGTGCTCGTGCCGTACCTGCGCCGGCTGATCCGGCAGCGCAATCGCTACCTTCTCGCTTCGCTCAGCGGCGAGAGCGCCTTGTGAGCCGCCGACGCCCCGCCCCGATACGCCGGCATTGTGAACAGTCGTGAGCTCGGAACCCGCTACGAACGACCCAAGCTCCGGGAGAGTATGGGAGTGTGGTGAACGAGTTCCACGATCGCGGTCGAGGTCGCGGCGCGCTCTGCTCATGGGGTTCCTTTCACCGGCGGCTGTGGGTGGCCGCGTTGGGTCTTCGCGCGGCCGCGCCGCTCGTGATTGCGCTCGCGATCGCTCTGCCGTTCGTCGCGCTCGCGGTGTTGTTCCGGTCGTCGCAGAGCTGTGCGGCTGATTCGCGCAGGCCGGGCGGTTCCCGGTGATCGCGACCGCCTGACCGTCGCGCGGCCGCGCATCGAGGCGCATGGACGGTGCCTCCAGTTCGGGCTCGATTCTTCGGCATCGAAGGCGTGTCTGCATCGGGGCGACCACGTCACGACATCCTGTTCGCGACCGGTCCTCGACGCGTATCTCGCTCCAGCGATCGACACTCATCGTGGAGGTGTCACGTGTCATCCCGCTTCACGGCAGGGTCGTTCGACGCCGCACCGAGATCGACTACCGTTCGTCTACGTCGCGGCGTGGCGTCCCGCATCGTCGCGATCGCCGGATCCGCCGGCATCCTGCTCATGCGCGCTCGACACCCGCTGTCACCCGCCGTTCGTCTCGGCTCTCGTCGGGATCGGTGCACGGCGATCGGCACGAGCGTGTACGGGGTGTACCTGCTGACCGTCGAGCGGTCGCTGCTCGCGCGTATCGGCTGAGGCCGCGGTCGCCACCTCCTCATTCAACCGATCGGCGTTCGGCGCTCTCCCGCGGCGACGTCGCAGCGAGGTGGGCATGGAGCGCGTCTGCGATGTCGTGCACTGCCGCGAGTTGGGCGGGGGAGAGCGCGTCGATGAAGAGCTCGCGGATGTCGTGCAGGTGCGGCGCCGAGGCATCCCGGAACGCCTTCGTGCCGGCGGGAGTGAGGACGATCTCGGCGCCGCGGTTGTCGGTGGCGCACTCCTCTCGGCGGATCAGGTCGCGTCGTTCCATGCGGCCGAGATGATGGGAGAGCCGACTGCGTTCCCACCCGATGTGCGCTGCGAGTTCGGATGAGCGCAGGCGCCGGTCGTCGGCCTCGGTGAGCGCGAGGAGCACGGCGTAGTCGCCGGACGAGAGCCCGGACTCGCTCTGCAGGCGCGCGGCGAGGATCGATCGGAGCTCGTCAGCGGTCTCGATGAAGGCGCGCCAGGTGCGGAGCTCCTCCGCGGTCGGTGACCGCCGCAAGGAGTGAGTCTGGTTCGCCTCTGCCACTTCATCCTCCTGATTGACATGTCAATCATATCGAGAGATAATTGACACGTCAATCATTTGGAGGACGTCATGATCGACGAATTCGAACTGGGGCTCAACTCGTTCGGGGAGGTGGCGACGGGCGCCGATGGGCGGCCGTTGTCAGACGCGGCGACGGTGCGCCTGCTCGTCGAGGAGGCGCAGTTGGCCGAGTCGGTGGGCCTCGACGTGTTCAGCGTGGGAGAGCACTACCGCGAGGGCCACAACGACTCCGCGTCGCCCGTGCTGCTCGCGGCGATCGCGACCGGCACGCAGCGCATCGCGCTCGGCACGTCGGTCACGGTGCTCAGCACGAATGACCCGGTTCGGCTCTATCAGGAGTTCTCGACGCTCGACGCGGTCTCGAACGGCCGCGCACGGCTCATCCTGGGTCGCGCCTCGGCGACCGAGTCGTTCCCGCTCTTCGGGTACGAGCTCGCCGACTACGAGCAGTTGTTCGAGGAGAAGCTCGAGCTGTTCATGCGACTGCAGCGGGAACAGCCCGTCACCTGGTCCGGCACGGTCAGGTCCCCGCTCGTGAACCAGACGCTGCACCCCCAGATGCGGCCGGGCGGCATCCCCACCTGGATCGGCGTGGGAGGCAGCCCCAACTCGGTGATCCGCGCCGCATACTACGGACTGCCGCTCATGCTCGCCATCATCGGCGGGCACCCGCAACGGTTCGCCGGCCACGTCGAGCTCTACTTCCGTGCGCTCGAGCAGTTCGGGCATCCGGTCCAGCCGGTGGGACAGCACTCGCTCGGCCTCATCGCCGACACCGACGAGGAGGCGAAGGACACCTGGTGGCGCTATTGGCAGCCGGTCGTGGAGCAGCTCGCCGAGGAGCGCGGCTTCTACGCACCGACGCGCGAACGGTTCGAGGCGGAGCTCGACGGAGGCGCGTTGTTCGTCGGCTCTCCAGACACCGTCGCACGCAAGATCGCGCTCGTGGCTCGCGACCTCCGGTTGAGCCGCTTCGACCTGAAGTACGACATCATGCACCTGCCGCAAGCGGCTCGGGCCCGCACCATCGAACTCCTCGGACGCGAAGTAGCGCCGCGAGTGCAGGAGCTGCTGGCGATGGAGCCCGCCGATGTCTGATCCGGTCGACCGGGCCCGAACCCCGACAACCACAACCACGACCACAACCGAGAAGGGTATCGACATGGTCGAGAACAGTCGCGGCACGATCGGCATCCTCGGCGCCGGCAAGGTCGGCACGGTGCTGGCCCGCCTCGCCCTCGCCGCCGGGTATCGCGTGCTCGTCGCCGGCTCCGGCGACCCGGCGAAGATCGCGCTCACGGTCGACGTCCTCACTCCCGGCGCGGTCGCGACGACCGCACGCGAGGCCGCTGACGAAGCCGACATCGTGATCCTCGCCCTCCCCCTCGGCAAGTACCGCACCATCCCGGTAGCGGAGTCGAGCGGCAAGCTCGTCGTCGACGCGATGAACTACTGGTGGGAAGTCGACGGCATCCGCGACGATCTCAGCGACCCGCGTACCTCGTCGAGCGAGATCGTCCAGGCATTCCTTCCCACGTCCCGACTGGTCAAGGCGTTCAACCACATGGGGTATCACGACCTCGACGACGAGGCGCGACCGGCGGGCACGCCCGGACGCAAGGCGCTGGCAATCGCCGGGGATGATCCTGCCGACGTCTCCGCGGTCGCGGCAGTCGTCGACGCATTCGGCTTCGACCCGGTCGTGGCGGGAACTCTCGCCGAGGGTGCTCGCTTCGAACCGGGCACCGAGCTGTTCGGTGCGAATGTCGATGCCGCTGCCGTGCGTGGGATGCTCGAACGCTTTCCTACTTCGGCACGAGGACGCGCCGTCGCCCGGGCGCGCGAGAGCGCCACGGTCGCCGCCGCGTAGCTCGCGTCTCCTCACCAGCCGCTGGGTGTCGGTGTGGATCGGCACTCACTTCGCGTCGCGGACATTCGAGTCCGAGTGGTGGACGGCCGCTCATCGCCGCGCGCACGATGGTCGCACAGAGTGCCGAGAGCGAACGTCGGCTGCGGCCTCGGCCGCACCGTCGACCAGACTCGGCAGCGCGATACCGAAAGTGAGGTCGACATGTCCACTCCATCCGCCCACGTCGCGTCGCTTGATGCTGGGGAGCCGGTGTTCGAGAACGAGCTCGGAAGCATCACGCAACTGACCGCCGACTCGTTCCCGATCCTCACCGGCCTGTCGATCAAGCGCATCAACCTCACACGAGGTGCGATCCGCGAGCCGCAGTGGAACGTCAACGCGAACCAGATCGCGTACGTCGTCTCGGGCACCGTGCTCGTCTCGATGCTGGGCAACGCCGACGAGTTCTCGTCGTTCGTCGTGAGGTCCGGCCAGATGTACCACGTCGAGTCCGGTTCGATCTACCACATCGAGAACGTCGGCGAGGATGACGCAGAGATCATCGCTGCGCTGCGCACCGAGCATCCCCAGCACTTCTCGCTGCAGAACAGCTTCAATGCGATGACGAATGCGGTGCTCGGAAACGCCTACGACCTGCCCGCATCGGCGTTCGACGTGTTCGACCGTCACGACGCCTCCCAGATCGTCCACCGCGAGGGGACACCGAGTATCCCCGACACCGCCGGACTGCCCAATGCCCACCTCTTCAACGTCGAGGGACAGGTCGCACCGCTCTCGTACGCGTACGGGACCGCGAAGCTCGCACGCAAGCAGTACTGGGCCGCGCTCGAGGACCTGTCGATGTACTCCCTCGACGTGAAGGAGACGGGGATGCGGGAGCCGCACTGGCATCCGGTCACCGGCGAACTCGGATACGTGCAGCGAGGCCATGCGCGCATGACCGTGCTCGATCCCGACGGCAGCCTCGATACCTACGAGCTCGAGCCGGGTCAGGCGTACTTCGTTCCTCGCGCCTACCCGCACCACATCGAGGCACTCGGCGGACAGGGCATCCACTTCCTGATCTTCTTCGACCAGCCCACGCCGGGAGACATCGGCTATCGAGCGACGGCCTCGGCGTTCTCGCGCGAGGTGCTCTCGGCGACGTTCGGCGTGCCCGAGCGGAACCTTCCGGAGTTCCCATTCACGCCGATCGATCCGCTCATCGTCGGACGGGTCAACCCGCGCGATCCGGTCGCCTGACGTCGCCGGGTAACGAACCGGGAAGTCGCGGGGGCGACGCTGCGGCTGCGACTATTCGGAGGTACCCTGAGGGCAAGACCGGGTTGGCTCCGCGTCGGGAACGCGATGGAGCTTCCGGCTCCCCGATGGACTGCAACATGTCGCACGCTGAGGACACACCAGAGCTGACAGGGTCAAGTCGCACTCCACGCGGCGACAGCCCGCTCGTCCGCGACGTGTTGCTGGTCGCGCTGACGGTCTCGACCGGAGCTGTCGACGCGCTCAGCTGGCTTGTTCTCGACAAGGTCTTCTCGGCCTTCATGACCGGGAACCTCGTCTTCCTCGGCATCGGCATCGCGGGCGCCCCCGAAGCACCGCCCGTCCCGCGTGCGCTCGTCTCGATAGCGGCGTTCGCGTTGGGAGCCATCCTCGGAGCGCGGATCGTCCGGCGAACAATGGCGGACGGCCAAGTCTGGCCGCGCTTGGTGACGCTGGCATTGGCCGCCGCACTCATCGCTCAGGCCGCCTTCTTCGTGATCTGGGTATCGGTTGCCGGGAATCCGTCGAACGACGTGGGCAACGTGCTGATCGCACTTTCAGCGCTCGCGATGGGCATGCAGACGACGGCGATCTTCTCCCTCGGCGTCCGGGCGGTGTTCACCACTGCGGCCACGGCGACCCTTGCCACTCTTATGGGCGACCTCGCAGGCTGGAAACAGGCGCGCGGGGAGCGGCTACTGCTCCTCACAATCGTCGTCGGCCTCTTCGCCGGTGCGGCCATCGGAGCCGTCCTCGTCGTCAATGCGCTCGTCTTGGCCCCGATCTTTCCGCTCGCATTGAGCGCGATCGTCGTCATCGCAGCGGCATTCGCGTTCAAGCCAGGAACGGGGGCCGCTCCACCGAGCGGCGACGCGTGACCCGTCGGGGCCAGGCGGCTACGGGGATCGGGCGCAACGCCGGCCGGTCGGACCCGACCGTTGGTCGACAGGTGGGCGGAACCCAGGGCGGGCGGCGTCGCTGGATCGCCCTGGCCGTCTGCACGATGAGCCTGTTGCTGGTCTCGATCGACGTGACGATCGTGAACGTCGCTCTCCCGACGATCGCCGAAGAACTGCATGCCACGTTGCAGACCTTGCAATGGACGATCGGCGCGTACGCCCTCGTCATCGCAAGCTTCCTGCTCGTCTCGGGGACGCTCGCGGATCGGTTCGGACGCAAGCGCGTGTTCGTGATCGGGACGTCGATCTTCATCACGGGCTCGCTGCTCTGCGGCTTCGCACCGACGGATCTGTGGCTCATCGCATTTCGCATGGTGCAAGCAGTCGGCGGGTCGATGATGACGCCGGTCGCACTGGCAATCGTCACCAACATCTTCACGGTGCCGAAGGAACGCGCCCGTGCGATCGGGTGGTGGGCTGCGGCCAGCGGCATCGGGCTGGCTGCCGGACCGCTCCTCGGCGGCTTCCTCGTCGACTCTCTCGGCTGGCGATCGATCTTCTTCGTGAACGTTCCGATCGGCCTCGTGCTGATCGCGCTCACCCTCATCTTCGTGCCGGAATCGAAGGCCGACGTACCGCGGAAGTTCGACCCCGCCGGCCAGATACTGTTCGTCGCCGGACTGCTGCCCCTGACGTTCGCGATCATCGAGGCGCCGAATCTCGGATGGGGTTCGCCGGTGATCGTCGCCTGTTTCGCCGTCGCGGCGGCCGGAATCGCCGCACTCGTGCTCGTGGAGCGACGCCGCGCGCAACCGGCCGTACCGGTGCGTCTGTTCGAGCACGCACCGTTCGCGAAAGCGTTCGCCACGGCGATGCTCTCGTTCTTCGTGCTGATCGGGCTGCTGTTCGCCAATACCTTCTACCTGCAGACCGTGGAGGATCTCACACCGTCGCAAGCAGGGATCATGACGCTTCCACTGGCCCTGGCCGCTGTCGTCGCGTCGCTCCTGTCGGGCCGGCTCGTCTCCGCCGGTCACACCCGAGCCACACTGCTGGTCGCGGGATCGCTCGTCGCGCTCGGCAGCCTCCTGTTGCTGCTCGTCACTCGAGGGCTTCCCGTCGGCCTGGTCGTCGTGCCGTACGCGGTCTTCGGCTTCGGCTACGGCATGCTCAACGACCCCGTCAGTGTCACCGCCATCTCGCAGCTTCCCAACGCACAGGCGGGTGTCGCGGCGAGCATGGTCTCCGTGGCGAGGCAGCTCGGTCAGGTCCTCGGTGTCGCCGTCGTCGGCTCGTTGCTGTCCGCGCAGCTCGGCGACGACCTCGCCACGGGGTTCGCGGAAGCGAGCCTTCCGGTCTGGATCCTGCTCGCCGCGTGCGGGTTGGCCATCGTCCTCCTGAACCTTCGTGCCGGCGCAGTACCGACAGTCGCCGGCGGTTCATCGAGGGTCCGTACTGCGGACGCGTGACCGCGGCCGCCCCGGTGCTAGCGTTGGAGCACGCGCGAGCGGCCGAGCGGCCGCAGGCGAGAACGGAGGCGACGTGATGGAACTCCTCACCGCCCTGTTCCGCTACGCGCAGGCCTCGCTCGAGATCTCAGTTGCATCCAACGCGCAGCTGACCGTACTGCTCCTCGGCGTCGTCGGCGCAGCCGCGGTCGCGGTGGTCGTCACGGCATGCCAGTCTCTGCCGGCGCTCGTCGCGGCAGACCCGAGCGGCGCCTCGACCCGGTTCCGGCAGACGGCCGATCCGTGGCGGCTGCTCGCGCAGAGCGATCCCGATGCGCCGGGGCGGCCCCGCCCGAGGGCGCCGGGACGCGGCATCGCGGCCGCGTAGCGACATCCGATCGCACCGCCGACCGCCTCGCTGAGCGAGGCCCTTCGGTGACTCCTCGCGGCCAGACGGATTCCGCATCCCTCCGACCGCAAGGACACACTCATGGACTTCTACGCCTTCCCGCCCATCGCGGCCCTGCTCGACGGCGCGCACGCCGTGCTCATGGGCCTCGCCGACCTGCTCGAGCCCGTCATCGGTGTTTCGAGCGCAGCCGCCGCCGTCGTGCTCGTCACCCTCCTCGTGCGCGCCGCCCTGATCCCGGTCGGCATCTCGCAGGCCAAGGCCGAACGCACTCGCGCCCGGCTCGCCCCACGCCTCGCCGAACTGCATCGCAAGCATGGCAAAGACCGTGAACGACTCCAACGCGAGACGATGGCGCTGTACACGGCCGAGGGCACGTCGCCGCTGGCCGGTTGCCTGCCGATGCTCATCCAGGCGCCCGTCGTCGGCATCATCTACGCGCTCTTCATCCTGCCGACCATCGCGGGTCACCCGAACGCGCTCCTCGAGCAGACGTTCTTCGAAGTGCCACTCGGCACGAGCCTTGCCGGCTCGATCGCGACGGGCACGCTCGCGCCCGCCGCGCTCGTGGTGTTCGGCGTCGTCGTGGTCGCGATCGCCCTCGTCGGCGAGGTGACGCGCCGGGTGTTCCGGCCGCAGACGATGCCGACGGCTCCGAGCGACACCGGGGGAACCCCCTCAGTGCTCGCGTCGCCCACCGCGCTCCGAATGATCGGTCTCCTGCAGTTCATCACTGCGGTGATCGCGGTGTTCGTCCCGCTCGCCGCGGCGCTGTACCTGCTCGTGACGGTCGCGTGGACGCTCGGGCAGCGGATGCTCCTCCGTCGCGTGTATCCGCTTCCCGAAGCCCGTACCGCGTAACGCCCGCGCATCGTTTCGCGCGGCGCGCGCGAAAAGGCTTGCCCTCGCGGGGCGAGCAATGGTTTCCTATGAATCATCTGATCCGAAGGAGCATCACATGAGTTTCATTGCGTTCCTGATCCTCGGCCTCATCGCCGGCGCCATCGCGAAGCTGATCCTGCCTGGCAGGCAGGGGGGCGGATGGTTCGTCACCCTGCTGCTCGGCGTCGTCGGGGCGCTGCTCGGCGGCTGGATCGGCAGCCTGATCCTCAACCGTCCGCTGACGGAGTTCTGGGACCTCGGCACCTGGCTCCTCGCGATCGGCGGTTCGATCATCGTGCTCCTGATCTGGGGTCTGGTCACGCGCGGAAGCCGCAAGTCGACCGCGTAGCCGAACGCAGACGGATCGAGCGGATGCCTCCATCGGGGGCATCCGCTCGGCTGTCTTCCGGGCGCGTCCGCTCGGTCGCGTTCGTACTTGCGGCGCCGCAGCATCACTGAGGCGCGTATGGCCCCGGCAGTTCGCCCGATCCCCGCTCGATGAGGCTGGTGGAGAGGCGGATCTGCTGCCGCGGCGTGTCGGTCTCGCCCTCGATGCGACGCAAGAGCACCTCGGCGGCGGTGCGCCCCATGGCGGCGGGATCCTGCGCGACGACGGAGACGCCCGGTGTGAGCAGGTCGCCGAGTTCGAGGTCGTCGAACCCGACGAACCCGACCGTCGACGCGAGCCCGCGAGTGCGGAGGGAGCGGAGGATCCGCACGCTCCACCGGTTGTTGCCGGTCATGACGGCTGTCGGCGGTTCAGGCGCGTCGAAGATGCGGTCGACGTGCTCTTGCGCGGTCTCGGGATACGGATTCGCCATGACCATGAGCGACGGATCGGCGTCGAGCCCGGCCGCGCGCAGCGCGTCGAGGAACCCGTCGCGGCGCTCCGCCGCGGTGAACAGCGCCTCGTCGTCGCCGAAGTACGCGATGCGCCGATGGCCGTGGGCGATGAGGTGCGCCGTACCCGCCTGCGCGCCGCCGCGGTTGTCGACGAGCACGGTGTCGGCCGAGAGACCCCGGGCCGGCCGGTCGACGAAGACCATGGTGCATCCTGCCTCGATCTCGGCGCGGAGGAATCCCACGTCGGTGCCCTCGGCGGGAACGACGATGAGCCCGTCGACCCCGCGCGAGGTGAACGACTCGATCAGCCGGCGCGAGCGTTCGGGGTCCTCGGCGGATGACGCGGCGAGGAGTGTGTAGCCGCGCGCGAGCGCGACGTCCTCGACGGCGCGGATGAGCACCGAGTAGAACGGGTCGCCGATGTCCTCGATCACGAGTCCGATCGTGGCGGTGGTGCCCTGGCGGAGCTGCCGGGCGAACTCGTTTCGACGGAAGCCGAGCGCGTCGATCGCCGCGTTCACGGTCTCGAGGGTCTCGGTGCTCACGTAGTCGACACCGTTCACGACGCGCGAGACGGTCTTCACGCTCACGCCCGCGGCTTGCGCGACGTCGTGCATCGTCGGCCGGGCGCGCTGCGCGGCGGGGCGGGTCGTCATGGCTCACACGATAGCGGGCGGAGTGCGGCGCTGGATGCCCATATGTCCGCGTTGTCAGAAATTCGGCGATCTGAGGCATCCGACGTGCCCGAAAACTCGCGGAACTGCCCTTGTTTCTGCGGATCTGCTTGAGCGACGAGTTAAGACAACGTTGACATATCCGTCACCGGCCAGTAGCGTCACCTCTCGGCATCGGTCGTTCACCGGTGCAGAGCCGAGTCGCTCCCGCCTTCACCGTCGAAAGGCCTGCATGTCCCCGCACGCACCCTCCCGTCCGTCCCACGCGCCGGCCCCGTTCAGGCGGTCGCTCGCCGCGCTCGCCGGTACTGCGCTCGTCGTCGGCGGCCTGCTGCCGATCGGCGCCGCATCCGCAGCGTATGCGGCCGAGGCATCCGACTTCACGACCTCGTTCGAGCCGGAGGAATCGCTGAAGCCATTCGCGAACCGCGTCGAGGAGCGGGACGGCGCGCCCGTGCAGCAGCACGTGCAGGGACCCGAGAGCGGCAGCGTGCTGCCGTCGGTCACCACGGTCACGACGAGCGGCGAGAACGCGCCGGGCGAGGCGGCGATCCGCGCGGCCGACGGCGACGCGGGCACGAAGTGGTTGGTCTTCGCATCGACGGCCTGGCTCACGTACGACCTCTCGCAGGCCGTGCAGGTCGCGTCGTACTCGCTCACCTCCGCCAACGACGCCCCCGAACGAGACCCGAAGAACTGGATCGTGCAGGGTTCGAACGACGGCACCACGTGGACCACGATCGACTCGCAGACCGACCAGACCTGGGCCGACTCGGAGCGCCAGGTGAAGAAGACCTACGCGCTGGCCGGTACGGAGGCCTACTCGCGGTACCGACTGGAGATCCAGGCGAACCACTCGGGCGGCATCATCCAGCTCGCCGACTTCGACCTCCTCGAGGCCGCCGACCCCGACGCCGGCGATGCGCCGATGACCTCGATCGTCGGGGCCGGACCGTCGAGCGGCTACAACATGAAGGCGCGCGTCGGCTTCACCGGCACCCACGCGCTCCGGTTCGGCGGCGAGCACTCCGCAGACGGTGAGGCGTTCGCCACCAACCGGCTCTTCGACGTCGACATCCCCGTCGGAGCCGACACGCGGCTCTCGTACATGATCTTCCCCGAGCTGACGGCGGGCGACCTGCAGTACCCGTCGACCTACTCCGCGGTCGACGTGAAGTTCACCGACGGCACCTACCTCTCCGAACTCGGCCCGCGCGATGTCTACGACATCTCCGCGACCGCCGAGGGCCAGGGCGCAGGCAAGATCCTGTACCCGAACCAGTGGAACCACGTCGAGATCGACCTCGGCCCGGTCGCCGACGGCAAGACGATCGAGGGCATCCTCGTCGCCTACGACAACCCGAGCGGCACCGACGCGACCGCCTTCCAGGGCTGGCTCGATGACGTCTCCGTGGTGGCCGAGCCCGAAGCGATCGACGGCTCCAGCCTCACGAACTACGTCGACACCCGACGCGGCACCAACTCGTCGAGCGCGTTCTCGCGCGGCTCGAACGAGGCCATCACCTCCGTGCCGAACGGATTCAACTTCCTCGTGCCGGTGACCGACGCGCTCGCGACCTCGCGGGAGTACTCGTACCAGCAGGACAACGACGAGCAGAACCGCACGCGCTTCGAGGGCCTCGCCGTCTCGCACGAGCCGAGCCCGTGGATGGGCGACCGCAACCAGTTCTCGGCGATGCCCGTCGCCGGCGCGAGCGCGCCGAGCGGCGATCCGAGCGTGCGGGCCCTCACGTTCAGCCACGACAACGAGACGGCGCAGCCCGACTACTACGGCGTGACCACCGACAGCGGCATCGAGGCCGAGATGACCCCGACGAACCGCGGCATGGTCATGAGCTTCACCTTCCGGGAATCGGATGACGCGGGCAGCATCGTGCTCGACTCGCCGACGGGCAACGGCGACTTCACGATCGACGCCGCGACCGGTCGGGTGACCGGCTGGATCGACAGTGGAGCGGGCTTCGTCGCAGGCCAGAGCCGGATGTTCGTGTCGGGCAGCTTCGACGCGACCCCCGTCACCACCGGCACCGCCGCAGGCGGACGCCCGCTCACGAAGTTCGCGACGTTCGAGCTCGGCGATGACAAGACCGTGACGCTCCGGCTCGCGACCTCGCTCATCAGCCTCGACCAGGCCGCCAAGAACTTCGACCAGGAGGTCGGCGACCGGTCGTTCGAGACCGTGCGCGACGAGGCGCAGGCGCTGTGGAACGAGCGCCTCGGGGTCATCGAGGTGGAAGGAGCATCCGAGACCGAACTCCGCACGCTCTACAGCAACCTGTACCGCCTGAACGTGTACCCGAACGCGCAGTTCGAGAACACCGGCACGGTCGAGTCGCCGGTCTACCAGTACGCGAGCCCGGTCTCGCCGCAGACGGGCACCGACTCTCCGACGACCACGGCCGCGGAGATCGTCGACGGCAAGATGTACGTGAACAACGGGTTCTGGGACACGTATCGCACGACCTGGCCGGCCTACTCCCTCCTCTACCCCGACGTGGCGGCCGAGCTCATCGACGGCTTCACGCAGCAGTACCGCGACGGCGGGTGGATCGCCCGCTGGTCCTCGCCCGGCTACGCGAACATCATGACCGGCACGAGCTCTGACGCGTCGTTCGCCGACGCGTACCTCCGCGGCGTCGAACTGCCCGACGCACTTGCGACCTACGACGCCGCCGTGAAGAACGCGTCGACGCCGTCGAACAACGACGACGTGGGCCGCAAGAGCCTGCGCACCTCGACGTTCCTCGGCTACACGCCGGCCTCGCAGGGCGAGAGCGTCTCGTGGGCGACCGAGGGCTACATCAACGACTTCGGCATCGGGAACATGGCGGCCGCGCTCGCCGAGGACCCCGCGACGCCCGAGTCGCGACGCGCGACGCTTCGTGAAGAGTCCGAGTACTACCTCGACCGCGCGACGAACTACGTGAACATGTTCGACCCGGCCATCGACTTCTTCGCGGCGCGCAACGCCGACGGCACCTTCGCCACGCCGGCCGACCAGTACAACCCCGAGGCGTGGTGGGGTCCGTACACGGAGACGAACGGCTGGAACTTCGCGTTCCACGCTCCGCAGGACCCGCAGGGCCTCGCGAATCTCTACGGCGGCCAGCAGGGACTCGAGCAGAAGCTCGACGAGTTCTTCGCGACCCCCGAGACGTCACCCGGCCCCATCCACGAAGAGGTCGAGGCCCGCGATGGCCGCTTCGGCCAGTGGGGTGTCAGCAACCAGGTGAGCCACCACATCCCGTTCATCTACAACGCCGCCGGTGCGCCGGCCAAGGCCCAGGAGATCGTGCGTGAGGCGCTGCAGCGCTCGTTCGCGGGATCGAGCATCGGCCAGGGCTACGCGGGCGATGAGGACAACGGCGAGATGAGCGCCTGGTACGTCCTGAACTCGCTCGGGCTCTACCCGCTGCAGGTCGGGTCGACCGACCTCGTGATCGGTTCGCCGCTCTTCGACAAGGCCACGGTGCACCTCGCCGACGGCAAAGAGCTCGTGATCAACGCGCAGGACAACAGCTCGGACAATGTGTACGTGCAGTCGCTCCGGGTCGACGGCGAGGAGTGGACGAGCACCTCGATCGACTCCAACCTGCTGACCGACGGCGCGACGCTCGACTTCGTCATGGGACCCGAGCCGTCGGCATGGGGCACCGGCCCCGACGACGCGCCGCCGTCGCTCACGACGGGCGATGAGGTCGCCCAGCCGCTCGTCGACACGACCGACCCCGTGCTCGCGACTGCGACGAGCGCAGGCGGCGAGAACCTCGCACCCCTGGTCGACAACACCTCGTCGACGATCGTGACGTTCGCCACCCCGACGCCGCAACTGACGTTCGCATACACCGGTGCGAAGCAGCGGCCGACCTTCTACACGCTCACCGCAGGCGCGGCTCCTGGCGACCCGTCGTCGTGGACGCTCGAGGGCAGCAATGACGGCGTGACCTGGACGACGGTCGATACTCGCTCCGACGTCGTGTTCGCGAATCGTGGACAGACGTCACCGTTCAAGGTGGCCAGCCCCGGCTCGTTCCAGCAGTTCCGGCTCACTGTCACGGCCGGCGCGCCGACCATCTCGCTCAGCGAGGTGGAGCTCCTCACCGATGGCGAGGGCTCCGAGGCATCCGAGCTCACCTTCAGCCCGGCCCAGGGGCTCGCCGCCTCCTCGGGCGTCGAGAGCTCGTTCGCGCTCGGCATCCTCTCGGGCGGCACGGCCGACGGTTACGCGGCCACCATCGACTGGGGCGACGGCGGCGAGCCGACCGACGCGACGATCGGCGACCCGAAGGTCGGCAACTACCCGGTCTCGGCTGCGCACACGTTCGCCGACGCGGGCGTCTACCGGGGAACGGTCACCGTGACCGACGGCGAGGCCACGACCGAGGTGCCGGTGATGTTCACGGTCGCGTACCTCGAGCCGCTGAGCCTCCGCGCCGCGTTCGACAGCGTCTGCATCGCAGACGACGGCGTCGGGGCGAACTGCGACGCGAAGGGCCTCTCGTTCCCCCGCGCCGGCCTGAAGGCCGGCGGGCTCGAGGCCGGCGTCGAGCACGACGTGCCCGGCACCGACCTGCACTTCACCCTCCCCGTGGTGCCGGTCGGTCAGCCCGACAACGCCACCGGGAGCGGCCAGACGATCGCGGTCGACCTCGGCGAGGGTGCGACGCAGCTCTCGTTCATCGGCGCGGCGACCGAGCGGAACCAGGACACGACGGCGACGGTGACGTTCACCGACGGCACGACCGCGACCACTCCGCTCCAGTTCTCGGACTGGACGAAGGGTGGCAACGCCGGCGCAACAGCGCCGTTCGGGAACATCGAGGTCGTGAAGTCGGCGTATCGCCTCGTCGGCGGCACGCCGAGCAGCACCGCCTCGTTCTTCTTCTCGACGGTGCCGTTCACGATTCCCGAGGGCAAGGTCGTCGAGAGCATCACGATGCCCGTGCAAGAGGGTGAGCCCGGCGTGACCGGCCGCGTGCACGTGTTCGCGATCGCGAGCAACGGCACGACGACCGACCTCGGCTTCGAGGCCACGGTGGGCTCCGACGTGAACGGTGTTGCCGGCGAGGAGCTCGCGGTCGACCTCGCGGCGATCGTCCCGGCGGATGCCGCGGCGCCCGCCCCGGTGGTTCGAGTGCAGTGGGGTGACGCCTCCGTGACCGAGGACGCGACGCTCGCCGACGGCGACGCGGGGAAGATCCTCGCGTCCGGCCACCACGTCTACGCGGATGCCGGCACGTACACGGTCTCCGTCACGGTGGCCACGGCCGCCCGCACCGAGCACCTCACGCTCACCGCGACCGTCGAGGAGCCCGACACCGAGCCCGTCTACGAGACGAGCCTCTCGGTCACGCCCGAGGACGGCGTGCTCGCGGGCGGCGACCTCGAGGTGTCGGGTGACGGCTTCGCCGTCGGCGAGTCCGTGTCGGTCGTGCTGCAGACGCCGACGCCGGTCGAGCGCACGGTCGATGCCGACGGCGAGGGCAACGTCTCGACGACGCTGACCGTGCCCGAGGGCACCGATCCGGACTCGTACGCAGTCGTGGCGACCGGCGAGGAGTCGGCGATGCCGGCCACCGCCATGGTCACGGTGCTGCCGCCCGTCGTCGACCCGGTCTACACGCCGGTGCTCCACTCGAACGCGACGACGGGACGCCCGGGTGACCTCGTGACGCTCACTGGTGAGGGCTTCGCGCCCGACGAGGATGCCACGGTCGAGATCCACTCGGACTCGATCACCGTCGGCACGGCCACGGCCGACCGCCTCGGCGCTCTCCAGTTCACGTTCGCGATCCCCGACGGACTGTCCGTCGGCGAGCACCGCATCGTCGTCACGGGGGAGACGTCGGCCGTGCCGGTGGAACTGGCCTTCGAGGTGCTGCCGCCCTCGGTGCCCGGTGACGGCAGCACGGGTACGAGCGGCCCGACCGACCCGTCGGTCGTCGCGGGTCTTTCGAACACCGGCGTGAACGGAGCCGCGATGACCGTCGCAGCACTGGTGGCGGTACTTCTCGCCGCCATCGGCGCGATCCTCGTGGTGCGTCGCCGCCGCCGGTCGCAGGCGTAGCCGACTGTGCGGATGCCCCCGGTCTCGTTCGAGGCCGGGGGCATCCGTGTGCCGGGCGGCTGCGCGTGCGCCGTGCGGCTCCCCGTGTGCCGTACGGCTCCGCGTCTCGGGCGGCTCGCGGCGTCAGGCTTCGGCGAGCTCCACGAAGCGGGGGAGCATCCGCTTCGGTTCGGTGACGGATGCCGCCGCGAGTCGCTCGCGTATCGCGTGCAGCTCGCTCGGCGGAAAGTAGCCGTGGTCCTGGTACACCTCGGCGCGGGTCGCGATGTCGGCGGTCGTGGCCTCGGGATGGAACTGCGTCGCGTAGACGCGGCGCCCTGCCCGGTAGATCTGCACCGGACACCCGGCGGATGCTGCGAGCAGCACCGCGTCGCGGGGGAGTCGCTCGGTCGACTCCTTGTGCCCGACGAGCGCGTCGAATCGCTCGGGCAGCACGCCGACGAGCGGATCGGCGACGCCGTCGTCCGTGAGGACGATTTCGACCGCCGAGGGTACCTCGGGGTGCAGGGTGCCGACGGTGCCGCCGAGCACGCGGGTGAGCACGCCGATGCCGTAGCAGGTGAAGAGCACCGGGTGATCGGCCTCGAGGGCCTGTTCGGCGAGGCGCGCGAGGTCGGTCTCAACGCGCCGCTGCACCGGGTTCTTGTCGGCCTCGGGGGTCGTCACGTTGTACGGGCTGCCGCCGACGACGACGCCGGCGAAGTCGCCCAGGCGCGCCTCGCCGAGCGGTTCGACGTCGAGCCGGACGTGGTGAAGTCGGCTGGCGTCGAGGCCCATGGCGCGGCGCACCGACTCGTACTCGGGGCCGACGGCTTCGACCTCGGGTCGCGCGGAGAGGAAGAGGAAGGGTTTCGGGCCGCTCATCGACTCCTCCGCCGATTGCGCTGCTTGGCGCCCTGGCCGGTGCGGGGCGCCGGCCGGCCGGACGTTCCCTGCTTGCGCTTCGCCCCTTGCCCGCGGCGGCCCGCCGTTCAGCTGCGGCGAGCTTCGCCGCCTTCGCCGGCTTGATCGCCGGCGCGCCGTCCCCTTCGCCGCGCGAGCTCTTCGCGCTCCGACCGCGCACGACCGCGACGAACTCCTGGATGTCGGCGTCGTCGCGATCGACGTGCCAGACGAGCGCGATGCGCGTCGGCGGGGCATCCGTCACCGGAATCGCGACGACGTCTTTGCGCCGGTGCAGGCGTGCGATCGAGTGCGGAACCACGGCGTACCCGGTGCCTGCGGCCACCAGTTCGATCGTCATCGCCGGGTCGGCCTGGTGCGGCGCGAGCGGCTCGCCGTCGAGATCGGCGAGGGTGAGCGACTCGGCCTCGGCGAGCGGATGCTCCTTCGCGAGCACCGCGACCGTGAGCTCCTCCCAGAGCTGCACCAGGTGCAGACCCTCGGTGTCGACGGGCAGGCGCACGAACGCGAGGTCGGCGTCGCCCGCGACGAGGTCGGCGAGCTGCTCGGGCTCGTCGACGCGGACCGCCTCGATGGGGAGGTCGGGCCGGAGCTCCTCCCAGACGCGCAGCCACTTCGCGGGGCTCACCCCGGCGACGTAGCGAAGCCTCAACGTCACCCTCGCCCCCAGTCGTCGTGGCCGCCGAAGGCGGCTCTGTTCAGGGTATCGGCTACGGTGTGAGGGTGAGTCAGTCCCAGCCGATCAAGCCCCAGTCCATGAAGGCGGAGACCGCAGCCAAGAAGCTCGGCATCCTCCTCGAGGCGACGCCCGAGGAGTTCCGCACCGGGGTCGTGACGCGAGACGAACTGAACGCGCTGATCGCCGATCCGCCCGAGTGGCTGCAGCTGCTGCGTCGCGAGGGCCCGCATCCGCGCCCCGTCGTCGCTGCGAAGCTCGGCATCTCGAACTCGGGCCTCGCCCGCGGCGGCATCACGGAGCCCCTCACGACCGCCGAGATCAAGGCGCTCCTCGTCGCGCCGCCCGCGTGGCTCGTCACCGAACGCGCGACCCAGGCCGCGGTGCGCGCCGAGAAGATCCGCGTCGCCGAGCGCGACAAGGAGCGAGCCGCGCGCGGGCCGCGCGAGTCCGGCGGCGGCGGGGGCGGCGCAGGCGTCTGAGGCAAGCGCCGGCGCAGCTCGGGCGCAGCTCAGGCCGCGTATCGGTCGCGCAGGAACGCCGCGGCGTCGGCGACCTCGAGCTCGGACACCGAGTGGCCGAGTCCTTCGTAGATGCGTTCGTCGAGTTCCGCGTGCGACGGCAGCCATTCCTGCGTGCGCGCGACGGATGCCGCGGGGACGACCTCGTCGGCCGTGCCGCGACCCCAGAAGACAGGGCGCATGAGCTCCGACATCCGTGCGTCGCCGTCGCGCTCGCCGGGGAGCGCGAATCCCGCGAGGCTCACCGCGAACGCGAACCGCTCGGGCGCGCGGCGGAGGAGCTCGAGCGCCATCGCGCCGCCCTGCGAGAACCCGAGGAGTCCGACGGCCGGCACCCCTGGCGCGGCCCGGTCGAGCCAGTCGATGATCGCGTCGGTCGCGGCCTCGGCGCCGGCGATCGAGAGCGCGGCAGCCGCGGTCGAGAGCTCGGCAGCCTCTGCACTCTCGGCACCCTCGCCGCCCTCGGCACCCTCGCGCCCTCGCACCCTCGCCGCCCTCGGCGAGGAGTGGGAACCAGGCGTTGCCGTACCCCGTGAAGATGGGCGCGCGCAGCGACGCGATCGCGGGCTCGAGCGGCAGGTAGGGCGCGAGACCGAAGAGGTCGCCCTCGTTCGAGTTGTATCCGTGCAGGAGCAGGAGGAGCGGCCGCCCCTCGCGATCGGCCGCCGAGGCCGACCAGAGCACGGCCTCGTCGTCGATTCGAACTTCGCTCATGCGCGCCTCCGTTCGCAGCGAGCGGATGCCGCGTGGCCGATGCATCCGCTCCGCATTCGAGGGTACTCGGCACCGGTCTGCTCCCCACCATGGGCGTCGCGGGCTGCGTGGGGCAGAATCGAGGCATGAGCGTACGCACCCCCGACCCGGATTGGAACCCGGATGACGAGCCCGTGCGCCCGCCTGCGAACCCCGGCTGGCTCACCGAGTTCGAACTCGCCGAGGTGCGCGGTCGACTGCCGCTGCTGTACGTCGAGGCGATTCCGGTGCGGGTCGACGGGCTCGGACAGGTCACCGAGGTGGGCGTGCTGCTGCGGGCGAACGCGCTCGGCGAGATGACGCGCACGCTCGTCTCGGGTCGGGTGATGTACGGCGAGACGTTGCGCGACGCGCTGTTCCGCCACCTCGAGAAGGATCTCGGGCCGATGGCGTTCCCGCTCCTGCCCGCGAGCGCCGTGCCGTTCGCCGTGGCCGAGTACTTTCCGCTGCCCGGCATCTCGCCGTTCACCGATGAGCGCCAGCATGCGGTGTCGCTCGCCTACGTCGTGCCGGTGACCGGCACGTGCGAGCCCCGGCAAGACGCGCTCGAGGTCACCTGGATGACCCCCGACGAGGCCGCGAGCGAATCCGTCGCCGCCGAGATGGAGGGCGGTCGCGGCTCCCTGGTGCGGCAGGGGCTCGCGTCGGTCGGGGCGCTCCGCTAGCTGCATCGCTGAGCCGCATCGCTCGGAACGGGCGCACGCGGTCAGCGTACGAGCCGGACCTCGTGGATCTCCTCGCCGAGGAACGGCTCCACGTGCTCGGCGCCGTCGGCGATGAACCCGTTTCGCGCGTAGAAGCGGTGCGCCCGCGGGTTGTCGGACGCGACCCAGAGGTAGACGGCATCGTCGCCGACCGCGGCGTCGAAGAGCTTCTGTCCGATGCCCGTGCCGTGGTAGGCGTCGAGCAGGTAGATGAAGTACAGCTCGCGCTCGCGCGGCGGATTCTCGTCGCGAGCGGGGCCTGCGCCGACGAAGCCCACGATCTCGCCGTCGACGAGAGCGGCGAACTGCTGATACTCCTCGCCGCGGGCGGCCATGTGCGTCCAGAGCTCGGCCATGCGTCGAGGCGAGAGATGCTCGAAGGCCGCTGCGCTGATGAGGTGGTCGTACGTCTCGTGCCAGCAGGTGGCGTGAACCCGCCCGAGGGCCTCCACATCAGAGTCCCGGATGGGACGGATGACGACATCGGCAACGACTTCGGCGCTCATGTCCCGAGACTAAGCCAGGGCGCGCCAGCCGCGAAATCGAGCGCATCCAGCCCGGGCGAACCTGGCCCGCCCGCTCAACAGAACGACGAAGCCCCGCCGTCGACCATCGGGTCGGCGGCGGGGCTTCGGCGTGTTCGGTGTGCGGGGCTCAGCCCTGGGCGCGGCGGTTGCCGCGGGTGTTCCGCGAGGGCGACACGAGGCTGCCGACGCGGAGGGGCTGCTTCGCAGCGCCGGAGCGAGCGGATGACCCGCGCTGCGCGCCCGTCGTCTGGGCGCCGCGGCTGTGGCCGCCGCCCTGCTTCGGGGCGTGCGCCTTCGTCTCGGCGGGGCGGCCGGAGCGGTCGCGACGCGGTGCGTCCGCGACATCCGCCGATCCACGACCCTGGCCCTGGCCGCGACCCTGGCCCTGGCCGCGACTCTGGCCCTGGCCGCCGGCGTCGCGCGCGGCGCGCTTGCGCTGCGCGTTCGCGCCCTGCGACTGGCCCTGTCGTGCGGGTCGACCGCCACCGCCGGTGCCGCTGCCCGAGCCCGTCGTGGGGCGCGGCTGCGGCTTCACGTACGGAGCCACGTCGCCGACGAGCGACGTGACGGCGGGCGAGGTTGCGGTCACCCGCTGCGGCGTGACCGTGATGGCCGCCTTGCGGAGCAGCGTCTTCAGGTCCTGCTTCTGTGCGGGCAGGCTGATCGTCACGACGTCGCCCTCGCTGCCGGCGCGGGCCGTGCGACCCGAGCGGTGCAGGTACGCCTTGTGCTCCGTGGGCGGGTCGACGTGGATCACGAGCTCGACGTTGTCGACGTGCACGCCGCGCGCCGCGACATCCGTGGCCACCAGGACCTTGACGGAACCGTCGCCGAATGCGGCGAGGTTGCGGTCGCGCTGCGGCTGCGAGAGGTTGCCGTGGAGGTCCACGGCGGGGATGCCCTGCTCGATGAGCTTCTTCGCGAGCTTCTTCGCGGTGTGCTTGGTGCGCATGAAGAGGATGCGGCGGCCGGTGCCCGACGCGAGCGTGCGGATGAGCTCGTTCTTCTGGTCGACGTCCTCGACCTCGAAGACGTGGTGGGTCATCGCGGCGACGTGCGAGGTCGCCTCGTCGACCGAGTGCAGCACCTCGTTCTGGAGGAAGCGCTTGACGAGCTTGTCCACGCCGTTGTCGAGCGTCGCGGAGAACAGCAGGCGCTGACCACCGGTGGGGGTCTTGTCCATGATGCGCGTGACGACGGGCAGGAAGCCGAGGTCGGCCATGTGGTCTGCCTCGTCGAGCACGGTGATCTCGATGGCGTCGAGGGTCACGTGTCGCTGCTTCATGAGGTCTTCGAGTCGTCCGGGGCAGGCGACGACGATGTCGACGCCGGCGCGGAGCGCGTCGACCTGGCGCTTCTGGTTGATGCCGCCGAAGATCGTGGTGGTCTTCATGCCGTAGGCGGCGGCGAGCGGCGCGAGCACCGCGTCGATCTGCGTGGCGAGCTCGCGGGTCGGTGCGAGCACGAGGCCGAGCGGACGGCCGGGGCGACGTGCGCCGCCGGCGAGGGAGGTGCCGAGGCGCGCCACCATGGGCAGCGCGAAGGCGAGGGTCTTGCCCGAGCCGGTCTTGCCGCGGCCGAGCACGTCGCGTCCGGCGAGCGTGTCGGGCAGGGTGTCGACCTGGATCGGGAACGGGGAGGTCTTCCCGTCGGCGGCGAGGGCCGCGACGAGGGGGGCAGGCACGCCGAGCGTGCTGAAGGTGATGTCGGTCACTGGTGTCTTTCGGGGACATGGCACACCGCTGGTCGACGCGCTGCAGGAGCGGCGTATCGAGGCCCGGCGGTGGGGATCTGGCGAAGGCGCCGGTCGGCGCATCCGTTCGCCGTATGAGAGTCAACGGCCCCCTCCGTGAGGAGCGGGTCCGGAAGCGTTTCTACGACGCAGGCGGCGCGTTCATCGCGGCCGCCGTGATCGAGTGTAGCGGATGCCCCTGAGCAGACGCCGTCAACGGGGCATCCGCTCGCCCACCGGGATCTCCTCGTGCAGCGTGTTGCCCGCCTGCGCGAGCGGGCACGACCACGACGGGTCGTACGCGCAGGACGGGTTGTAGGCGAAGTTGAAGTCGACGACGAGCGTGTCGCCGTCGGCGCCCGGGCCGAGGTCGGCGCCCTTCACGGTGTCGAGCAGGTAGCGTCCGCCGCCGTAGGTGCCGCCGGGCGCGCCGGCGAGGGCGTCCTTCACCGGCACGAAGAGGCCGCCGCCGTAGACGGCGAGGCGCCACACGTCGAGCGTGCCGAGATACGGGATGCGCACCGAGCCCACGAGCGAGAACGGGATCGGTCCGTCGGTCGCGCTGTCGACCGTGATGCGGTGCGGCTCGTCGGTGCGTCGCACCTCGAGTTCGAACCGCCAGTCGGGGTCCCACCGCGGCACCCTGAGCCCGGTGAAGCGCGCGCGGTCGTCGGGCAGGAGAGGGGACTGCGGATGCCCCGCGAAGAGCTCGTCGCGCGCCGACTTCCAGAGCTCGTGGCCCGCGGCGGGGTCGTGCACGCTCAGCTGCCTGACGCCCGCGTAGAGACCGAACACCCGTCGGCGCCAGTCGGCGAGCTGGAGGGCGCCGATCGTGTCGCTCACGTGGCGGCCCCGCTCGCTGTTGCCCCGCGCGCTGCTGCCCCGCGCGCTGCTGCCCCGCCCGCTGTCGCCCGCGCGCCGCGTCGGCGGTGCCGGGCGGATCGAACGACCAACCCGGCGCGAGTTGACGGAGCCGCAGTCCGCGCCACTGCCAGAACGCCCACGTCGGGTACCAGGCGAACACGTCGAGCGGTCCGGCCGACGCGAGCAGGCGGTCGCGGTACAGCGTGCGGCCGTCGGGGAGAGCCGAGACGGCCATGCGGTGGTCCCAGCGGTCGAAGACGGCGAGCGGGCCGGTGAGGGCACCGCCGGCGTCGCGCAGCATCCGTACACCCGCGGGGAGACCGCCCGGGTAGCTCACATCCACGTGCTCGTCGCCGGCCGGGAACCGTCGGAACGCGAGCGCCCGCATCCGATGCGAACCCTCGGGCCACACGGTCGGCAGTCCATCGGGCTCGAGCGAATCGAAGTCGAGCCACGGTGCGACCACCTCGCGGAGCACGGCGGGGCTGCGGATCGCGCGCCACGCGGCATCCGGCGTGCAATCGAGCGTGAGTTTCAAGAGCACCCGCATGAGGTGAGAGTAGGGCGGTCGGATGCCGCTGCCAAGTCCCTTCTTCGATTCACAGGCGGGGCCCGGCCGCGCGCCGTCGGCACGCCCTAGACTCCGGCACATGCCCGACGGACTCTGGTGGTTGCCTTCGCTCGTCGTGTTCGCGGCCGCTGCGGTCGCCCTCGTCGGCGGGGTCGTGGGCTTCCGCCGTCTCGGTGCGCGGCGGGAATCGGCCGAGCTCGAGCAGGGGCGCGCGGCCGAGGTGCGCGCGAAGGGCCTCATCGTGCAGTCCGACAACGCGGTGCGCGAGGCCGAGCGGGAGGTCGCGTTCGCCGAGGCGCAGTTCGGGCCGTCGGTGGCACGCGACGTGCGCACCGCGGTCGAGACCGCCCGCGCACGCCTCAGGGAGGCGTTCCTCCTGCAGCAGCGACTCGACGACGCCGAGTCCGACACCGCGGCTGAGCGGCGAACCTGGAGCGCGCGCATCGAAGACCTCTGTCGTTCCGCGCTCGCATCGATCGACGAGGCCGACTCCGCGCTCGCTTCACGGCGCACCGCCGAGCGCGGGGCGAGCGCTGGAGTCCCGGCGCTCCGCGAGGATGCGGCGCGGCTCGCGCGCCGTCGTGCCGACGCCGGGGCGGTGCTCGAGCGGCTCGGCACCCGTTTCGGACCCTCGGCGCTCGCCGGCGTGCACGGTGCTTCCGCGCGCATCGATGCCGCGCTCGCCGACGCCGACACCGCGCTCGCCGAGGCCGAACGACGGCTGGCGCGCTCCGAGCCCGCCGCCGAGCGGCTGGCGATCGCGAGCGATCGGCTCGAGTACGCCGAGCGCGATCTCGCCGAGGTCGAGGGATTCGAGATCGAGCTCGCCGCGGCCCAGGCGGACGCCGCTGGCGAGGCATCCGCGCTCGACGCAGAACTCGTCGCGGCTCGCGAGGAGCGCGACCGTCAAGACGACGCCGATTCGGCAGCGGCGCTCGGTAAGGCGATCGGCAGTGCTTCCTCGGTCATGGCGGCCCGGATGGAGGTGGTCGGCGATCCGTTCGCCGATCGCGATCGGCTGCGTGCCGCCCGCGACCGGCTCGAGGTCGCCCGCGCCGCCGCTCGTGCCGCACAGGGGCGCCTCGACGGTGCGCGCGGTGCACTGGGCGGAGCGATCGCGATCGCCGAGAGCCAGCTCAGAGTCGCCGAGGCGACGATCGCGCGGGGTCGTGGGATCGTCGGAGCCGACGCGCGCACCCGTCTCGCCGAGGCGGAACGTCAGCTCGTGATCGCACGGCAGGAGCCCGACCCGGTGGCTGCGCTCGATGCGGCGCGCCGAGCGGCGTCGCGCGCGAGCGACGCCGAGGCGCTCGCGATGTACGACACGCTCGGCAGACAGTAGACGTCGCGAGCCGCGTCGGTGGGCCGATGCAAGCAGCTAGTCTGCTGCGATGAGTGACCCGACCCCCTTCAGCCAGGCGAAGTACCAGGTTCGATTCGACTGGGGTGCGGCCGGCATCGAGCGGATCACCGCCGATGCCCACGTTGTCGTGCTCGTCGACGCGTTGTCGTTCACCACGACGGTCGTGGTCGCGGCCGAATACGGCGTCGCGGTCGCGCCGTGCGGTCGGCAAATCGAGTGGGCTGGCATCGAGTCGGCCGGCACCGGGTCGGCTGGCATCGAATCGGCCGGCACCGAGTCAATGGGCACCGAGTCGGCCGGCACCGAATCGGATGCGGCACGTCTCGCGGAGCGTCTCGGTGGCGTCGTCGCCGGTCGTCGCGGGGAACCGGGTCCCACACTCTCGCCCGCGAGCTTCGTCTCGGAGGTTCCCCAATCGCCGCTGGTCGTCCTGCACTCACCGAACGGCGGCGCGCTCGCGAGCCTGCTCGAAGGCAGGGAGACGGATGAGCCGACCGACACCGCAGAACGGCCCGATGCCGCCGGCCCCGTGGTGCTCGCGGCATCGATGCGAAACCGTACAGCGGTTGCGGAGCGCATCCTCGCGCTGCAGGAGCGGCGGGGAGAGCGCATGATCGTCGCGGTGATCGCGGCCGGCAGGTCAGCGGGCGCGTCCGACGGCTCCGTGCGCTTCGCGATCGAGGATCAGTTGGTCGGCGGTGCTGTCATCGACGCCTCGTCGCCCTCGGGCTCGACCACACTTCGCCGGAGGCCGCGGTCGCCTGCGCGGCCTTCGAGGGACTCGCCCATGCGGCGACCCACGTGATCGGCGCTTCGGGCAGCGCAGTGGAGCTGAAGCACCTGGGTTTCGCGGCGGACGTTCGGCTCGCGACCGAACGCGACGTGACCGGAGTCGTGCCCGAGCTTCGCGAGGGCGTCTTTCGCACGTAGAGGAGCTCGCGCGGCTCAGACGGCGGGCGCGACGTTTCATGCTCGATTCGCGCACCTTCGAGCGATTGCCGCAGCGCTACATCGAAAGCGAACGCACCGATCAGAATGGCGGGTCACCGGTTGCGGCGTAACCTGTCGGACTCGTCCAGCTCACCGCGCCGTCGGGCGCTCGAGCGACTGTGAACTTCGTTGCGTGTTTCAGCCGATGGTGGTTGTGACAGAGCGGAATCAGGTTGGACTCATTCGTCGCACCGCCGAAGAACCAGTCGTGCAGGTGATCGAGGTCGGACTCGACGGCGAGTCGACCGCAGCCAGGGTGCGCGCAGGTGCCGTAACGGAGCGCGAGCCATCGTCGTTGCGCCCGCGTGGGTCGATACCGCGTGCGATCGAGATCGCGCGGTGCACTCGTGAACGGATCGACGGCGACTCGAAGGAACGATGGTGCATCGGCGAAGAGCTGCCGTGCCGTCGCGGGGTCGATCGGGCCGTAACCGTCGAGCGTCGCGGGCTCATCTCCCGCGCCGATGACGGTGAGCACCGGTACGGTGACCATCACGTCGACCGACGCAGCGCTCAGCGTGCCGTCGCCTGTGAGCCAGGCCACGGCGGCATCGGCGCGGAGTTGGTCGCGAGTGCGCGACTCGCCGCGTTCAGACGACTGTCGCTTCGCGGTCGCGTCGAGTCGAGCGCGGATGCGCGCGGCATCGACCGCATCGACATAGAGCTGCACCCACGACATGCCGTCGTCGGTCGCCTCGATGATGACGCGCCGCTCGGTCATGGCGCGAGCGTGGCGAGCGACGAGCTCGTCACGCTCGAGGCGAGCGCGCAGCGCCCGAGCGCGAGCGCGGAATCTGGCGGGCGGCATCGTGCCGATCACGTTCGCGAGCTCGAGGTCGAAACTCGCGAGCGCCTCGCGATCGTCGGTCAGCCCGCAGACCTGCTCGACCGCCGACCGCGCGTCGACATAGGACGCAGTGCCCGAGGCGAATCGATCCCAGATGCGCGGGAGATGGTGCTGCAGCACTTCGGCTTCGTGCGCCTGGTTCCGCACCGTCGTCGCGCTCACGTGGAGTCGCATGGCGAGCTCCTCTGCTGCGGCGCGAACCGCCAACTCGGCGGCGTCGGACGCGGCGACTGCCGCGGGCTGCAGGTAGAGGAGCGGCGTGCGCCGAGCCAGGTCGAGCACGTCGTTCACGGCGGCGAGCTGGGCGGCGAGTGCACGATTCGCTGCGAACTGCGCGGACTCGGCATCGAGGAGGCGTCGCGTCAGCGCGTCGAGCGCGGCTGAGCGGGACGGCGATGCGCCCTCCGCAGCCTCGACGCCGAGGAGCGTCGAGGTGCCGGGCTCCAAGCGGGTTTCCCAGCCGGGCTCGACGTCGAGCTCGTCGACGAGGGCGTCGAACCGCGCCGCCCAATCGAGTCGCTCTGCGAACGAATGTTCCATACTGAAGCGTAGAATGACCCACTGACATCGAACGCATGAACGACACAGGTGCCCCTCAGCGCCCGAAAGCGCATTCGCCGCCGATGATCTGCTCGCGGCTGGGGCGCTCGCGACGCGCGCGGTGCTCGGCATCGACGACACGTCGCCCGGGGCGGCGGTCGCCGCATCCGCGTTCACGGGCTTGCGGCGGGTAGTGCGCCACCTCTCGAGCGCCTCGCGGGCGCGACGGGAATGCCGGGGCGCCGCCGGCACGGCGGCTACGCCGGCTCGGCGGCGCCGCGGGCACGCCTCACGCCGCGGGCAGCGCGACCTTCCGCGCCCGGTGCGCGCGCACCTTCGCGCGGTTGCCGCAGCGCTGCATCGAGCACCAGCGCCGACTCGCGGCGCGCGAGGTGTCGAGGTAGACCATCGAGCAGTCATCGCCCGCGCACTCCCGGATGCGTTCGGCATGCGCGGGGTCGAAGAGGTCCACCGCATCGCGCGCGATCGTCGAGAGCGCCTGCGGCACGGTCTGCACGGAGCGGCCGGCCTGCCGGGTACCTCCGGCGAGCGTCGGGGGGATGTCAGGAGTCGCCGCGTAGAGGTTCACGAGGTCGATGTCGGCTGCACGAGGCACCTCGCCCAGGCTCGCGACGGTCGCCATTCGTCCGATCGCGTCGCGGAGCGAGATCGCATCGAAGAGGTCGCGCGACCGCGCCGCGCCGACCGCGATCGGGAATCGCTCGCGGAGCCACGTCGTCAGGTCGTCGGGCACGTGCAGGCGCTCGGCATCGGGCCGATCGCCGATGGTGCCGGTGTACGCGAAGTCGAGCGCGAACGACCCGGAGTCGAACCACCACCGCGTGCCCTCGTTCGAGACGAACCACTGCCCGACAGGGATGGACACGGTGGAGACGGGCATGGCAACCACCCTATCCAGTTACGGATGCCTCGTACATGCGTCGATGTCGACGCATGCGCCGCACCGCATACTCCGGCACGGAGCCCGGCAGCCCCGCAGCCCAGCGGAGCTGCAGCTCACCCGGCCGCGGCGCTCGCCGCGCGGCGGCGCACCGCCGACGTGATCTCGCGCCGCCGCCACACGATGAGGTTCGCACGATCGAAGCCGCGACGGCACAGGCCGCAGCTGAGCGGGCGGCTCGGCTCACGGTACCGGAAATGCTCGTGCCCCGCGGGGCAACGCCCGACCCACGGCGCGAGCTCGTGCGCGACCTCGCCGTCGTGGGTGCGGCGACCGACGAAGCCGAGGTTCGCCGCGATCGACGCCCACTTCGGGCCGTGGCCGGCACGCGGGCCGGCGAGCGCGTGGGCGACCTCATGCAGCAGGATCTGGTGGATCTCGTCGTCGTCGTAGCGCGCCGCGAGGTATCGCGAGACCGAGATGCGTCGCTCGGTGTAGTTGCAGAGCCCTGCGCGCTTCTTCGCATTGTCGAACTCGAACGACCAGACCGAGGCGTCGAGGTGAAGCACGATGAGGGCTTCGGCCCAACGTCGCACTCGCTCGAGACTCGCCATGGGATGAGAATAGCGCCGCGCACCCACAGGCGGGGAGGAAGACGCGGCACCCCGAACGGGAAGACTCAGTACCCCAATTCGAGGGTGCGGGCACGAGTCGCCGGCGCGACCCGCCAGCCTCCGCGCCCTATCCCGCCAGCCTCCGCGCCCTATCCCGCCGGCGCGAGCGGCACCCGATAGAGCCGATCGTCGCCCTCCCGCGGTGAGCCGCGCCCGTCGGTGTTGTTGCTGATGAACCACAGCTCGCCGTCGGGACCGGCCGCCATGTCGCGGAGCCGGCCGAACTCGCCGACGAACCACGGCGTCGCGACGAGCTGCGCGCCCGACGTCGCCGGGGCGACGGTCCAGAGCCGCTCGCCGCGGAGCGCCGCGAGGAACAGGGTGTCGCCCACGATCGCCAGACCGCTCGGGCTCGCCTCGTCGGTGCGCCACTGCATCACCGGGTCGAGGAACCGCGCGTCGCCAGCGGCACCTTCCACGAGCGGCCAGCCGTAGTTGCCGCCGCGCTCGATGCGATTGAGCTCGTCCCACGTGTTCTGGCCGAACTCCGTCGCCCACAGGTCGCCGCGGGCGTCCCACGCGATGCCCTGGGGGTTGCGATGCCCGAGCGACCACACGAGGTTGCCGAACGGGTTGCCGGGCGCCGCAGCGCCGTCGGGCGTCATCCGCAGGATCTTGCCCGAGAGCGAGGCAGGGTCTTGCGCCCCATCGCCGTTCCCGGCATCGCCCGCGGTCGCGTAGAGGAAGCCGTCGGGCCCGAACGCGATGCGCCCTCCGTCGTGGTTGCCCGCCTTCGCGATGCCGGTGAGCAGCGGCTCGGGCGCGCCGAGCGCGAGCGATCCGGGTTCGCCGGTCAGGGGCATCCGCACGATCCGGTTGTCGGATGCCGCGGTGTACATGGCGTAGACCAGGTCGGGTCGCTCCCCCTCGCTCGGGAGGAAGGCGAGTCCCATGAGCCCGCCCTCGCCGCCGGGCACGACACCTGGAACGCTGCCCGCGACCCGCAGGGATCCGTCGTCCAGCACCTCGACGATGTTCGCGGTGTCGCGCTCGCTCACGAGCACGCCGCCGTTCGGCAGCCGCAGGATCGACCACGGCACATCGAGCCCCGAGGCGATCACCTCGACGTCGCCCGTCGGTTGCAGCACCGCGGGCGGCGGGGTCGGAGCACTCGTGGGCGGCGGGGCATCCGTCGACGGCAGCGGGGTCGGGCTCGGCAACGGGAGAGGCGTCGTGCACCCGGCGAGGGCGAGCGCCGCGAGAGCGAGCGCCGCGATCAGCGAGACGGATGCCGCATGCCGCATCCGCCCACGACGGCCCCGCGCTGCCGTGCCGCCGTGCCCGCCTCGCATCCGACCTCCGTGTCCTGATGTGCTCGTGTCCTGATGTGCTCGAACGCATGTCCCAGTCTGCTCGAACCCGCGGCAGAATGGGAGCATGCGGCCCGCGATCGACCTGAACAGCGACCTCGGCGAGTCGTTCGGCGCGTGGCGCCTCGGCGACGACGAGGCGATGTTCGGCCTCGTCACGAGTGCGAACGTCGCGTGCGGCTTCCACGCCGGCGATCCGGTGACGATGCTCGCGAGCGCCCGCCTCGCGGCCCGGCACGGCGTCGCGCTCGGTGCGCATCCGGGCTACCGCGACCTCGCGGGCTTCGGCCGACGCGCCCTCGACACGAGCCCCGGCCGAGCTCGCCGCGGAACTCCTCGTGCAGCTCGGCGCGCTCGACGGCGTGGCACGCGGCGCGGGAACACTGGTGCGGTACGTCAAGGCGCACGGTGCGCTCTATCACCGTCTCGGCGGCGACGAGTCGGCGGCGCACGCGTTCGCCGAGGCGGTCGCCGCCTACGACCCGACGATGCCGCTCCTCGGCGCGCCCGGAAGCGCACTCGAACGGGCGGCGGATGCCTCGGGCCTCCGCTTCGTCCGCGAGGCCTTCGTCGACCGCGGCTACGTCGCCGACGGCTCGCTCGTGCCGCGGGGGGAGCCGGGCGCCGTGGTCGACGATCCCGCCGCGGCATCCGATCGCGCCCTCGAACTCGCGGAGACCGGCCGAATCGCCGCCGCCGACGGCACCAGTGTCGAGCTCGAGCCCGACTCGCTGTGCCTGCACGGCGACACTCCGGGCGCCGTCGCGATCGCGCGGTCGGTGCGTGCCGCGCTCGAGGGCGCCGGAATCACGATCGAGTCGTTCGCATGAGCCGGCGACTGCTGCCGAGCGGCGACGCCGCCGTGCTCGTGGAGTGCGACACCCTCGAAGAGGTGCTCGCCCTGCACGACGCCCTCGCCGCGAACCCGCGCCCGGGCGTCATCGAGCTCGTGCCCGCGGCGCGCACGCTGCTCGTGGCCGTCGACCCCGCACGACTGCCGCTCGAGTCGGCGCAGACCTGGGTGCGCCGCATCCACGCCGAGGCAGGATCCCGGGTGGCCGGCCGTGCCGCCGACGTGACGACGATCCCGGTCGTCTACGACGGCGACGACCTCGACCAGACCGCAGGGCTCCTCGGCGTCTCGCCCGAAGCCCTCGCCGCGCAGCACCAGGCCGCCGAGTGGCGCGTCGCCTTCATCGGGTTCGCGCCGGGCTTCGGCTACCTCGTGAGCGACGACTGGCCGTTCGAGGTGCCGCGGCTCGACGCGCCCCGAACCCGAGTGCCGGCGGGTGCGGTCGCGCTCGCCGGGGCGTTCGGCGGCGTCTACCCGCGGCAGAGCCCAGGCGGCTGGCGGCTCATCGGCCGCACCGACGCCGTGCTCTGGGATCCCGACGCCGACCCTCCCGCGTTGCTCATGCCCGGCCGCCGGGTCCGATTCCAGGCGACCGGATGACCCGACTCGCCGTGCTGCAGCCGGGTCTGCTGACCCTTGTCGAAGACCTCGGCAGGCCGGGCCTCGCGCATCTCGGCGTGGCCGGGTCGGGCGCACTCGACCGCGGCGCTGCGACGCTCGCGAACCGGCTCGTGGGCAACCCCGACGGGGCTGCCGCGCTCGAGATCCTGATGGGCGGATTCCGGGCGCGATTCGAGGCCGAGACCTGGTTCGCGGTGACGGGTGCGTGGGGGAGCGTCGCACTCGACGGGCGGACGGTGGCGCCCTACACGGCGACGCGGGCACCGAGCGGCGCCGAGCTCGAGATCGCGCCGGCCCAGCGGGGCATCCGCTACGTGCTCGGCGTGCGCGGCGGCATCGACGTGGCGCCGGTGCTCGGCTCGCGCTCGCGCGACACGCTCGCAGGCATCGGCCCCGAGCCGGTGGGCGCCGGGCGGATGCTCGAGATCGGCGCCGAGCCGGAGGCATCCGTGCCCCTGCTCGACCAGGAGGCGGCGTTCCCACCGCCGACGGGTGCGGTGACGCTTGCGCTCCTGCCCGGACCGCGGGCCGACTGGTTCACGGATGCCTCGCGCACCGCGCTCTTCGACACCGCCTGGCGTCTCTCGGAGCAGGCCGACCGCATCGGCGCGCGCCTCCTGGGCGTGCCCCTCGCGCGCCGCGTGCCGGGCGAGCTCGCGAGCGAGGCGACCGTGCACGGCTCGGTGCAGGTCGCGGGCGACGGATTGCCCACGATCCTCCTCGCCGACCGACCGGTCACGGGTGGCTACCCCGTGATCGCGATCGTCGCGCCCGCCTCGCTCGACGCGGTCGCGCAGCTCCGCCCGGGGCAGGAGGTGCGGTTCCGCCACGCGTGAGCCTCGTGCGCTGAGCTCGTCGAAGCGAGCGGGCGCCGGGTTCGAGGTCTTCGGCCCCGATGCGGAACGGTCGGTACCCTCGGGAAGTGCTGACGGAGCCCAGCCCGTTGCTGCTGTTGTCGTTCGAGCCGCGCTGCCACGGGCTCGCGGGGTTGCAGAAGGAGACCGCCATATCGGTGGCGACCCGGCATCGGTGTGAGCATCTCGCTGGGCCTCGCGCTCGACAATCGCCTTCGGCGCGGCTGCCCAGAAGCGCGCGGATGCCTCGCCCGAGCACCCGCCTGATGAGGCCCCGACCATCCGGATGATCCGCCGCGCTGACGCCCGACTCAGCACTCTCGCTGTGGAAAACCCGCGGAATCACGACGTGCTCGCGCCTAGGGTATTCGCCATGCCGATTGTTCGCCCGACCCGCCGCGTCGCCCGTCGCGCAACGGGCGCGGTTGCCGCAGCGGGGCTGCTCGCGCTGGTCGTGGCCGGCTGCACGGCTGCCCCTTCGCCGACCGCAGCGCCGACGCCCTCAGCGGATGCCGCCGACCCGATCTTCGCGTCTGATGAGGAGGCGCTCGCGGCGGCGTCAGCGATGCTACGCGGAGTTCACTCGCAGTGTCGCAGCTCAGCGGTCGCGAACGACGGACGGTGCCGACATCTCGCAGCGTTGCGACGAACGGTATGCATCCGCAGGTGCTCGCCGAGTTCGAGAAGGCTGCAGCCGACGACTTCGGCGCATGGACGCGTACGACCGGTCGACAGCGTCGATCGATTCAGACGTCGTCTTGAGCTGCAGTCGAAGCCGACGATCTAGCGCGTGGTGTGGTCGTTGCGTGCATCTGTCTGGACGATCTTCGGGCGCGTGATCCTTGATTCGCAGGCGCGGATCGTGACTCCTGCAGAGGGTCGCGTCGTCGACGCTCCATCGCGTCGTCGTCGCAGCCGCCGGGGCAGCGTCAACTGCTGGTCGATGAGGTGGAACTTTGGACCGGCGACGACTTCTGCTCAGTGATCGGCCGGTGATTGCTCGGCTGATAGCCGGCATCGCGCGGAGCCGATGTCAGCGAATGGCATGCAGCTCCTCGCTGCGCGATATCAGGCTGCTCTCGACGCAAGTCGATCGAAGCCGAATGCTGATGCAGGCGACCGATTGATGGCGCTGAGTTGACGGCAACGCGCTGGGCCGATCGCGCACGTTGAGACACCGGTCGCGCAGGCGAGGACACCGGGCGAGGGTGTCGCTGCTGAGGCGGTGCTGGTCGAGCCGCGGTGGGATCCGTCGCAGTGTTCGGTGGTGGCGCATTGGGAGTGCACGCCTGCGGCTCCTGAGCCCGAGGAGCCTGCTGACGCGGCGGCTCCGGCGGTGGTGGTGTCGTTGCGGGATATTGCGTCGTTCCGGCCGGCGAAGCCGGGTAGTGGGATGGAGCCGGGTGGGTGGGCGGTTGCGGGTCTTCCGGCGAACTTCGTTGCTGGGGCATCCGTGGAGGTGGTGTCGGGGACGCTTTTGGGTCAGCCTGCTGAGGTGCGGTTCACGCCGGTGGGGTTTCGGTGGGTGCACAGTGATGGTGCGGTGGTTGAGAGTGGGCATCCGGGTGCGTCGTGGGCGGCGCTTGGGGTTGCGGAGTTCTCGGAGACGGGCACGAGTCACCGGTATGCGGTGTCGGGTGAGTACACGGTGGCGTTGGAGGTGGTGTTGCGGGCCGAGTATCGGTTCGCGGGCTCGGGGTGGCAGGCGATCGCGGGGACGTTGACGGTCGCGGGGGATCCGCAGCGGGTGCTGGTGGGCGAGTTCGACACCGTGCTCACTCGGGGTGATTGCAACGCCTACCCGTCCGGGCCGGGCTGCTGAACGCGTGCGGCGCAGGCGCGGTGCGCGGCGCGCGACCGCAGCGGACAGCGCCGCGGTCGATCGGGTCCCGGCGCCCGGGTCCGCACGCGGGGTGATCTTCGAGAATCGGTATGCCAGTTCCCCCTCAGTGGATGAGGCCTCGCACCTCCACGCCTCCTCATGAGGCGGAACTGGCATACCGAAATCGCAGAACTCTTGCCCGGCCTGCACCGACTCGTGACCTGTTGCACGCACGGCGCGCCAGCATGGACGTAGGCCTCAGTGGATGAGGTCCGCGATGAGGCGGAACTGGCATATCGAAATCGCAGAACCATTGCCCGGCCCGCACCCACCCGTCATCGCGATCGTCGCGCCCGCCTCGCTCGGTGCGGTCGCGCCGCTGCGCCCGGACAGGAGGTGCGGTTCCCCGGTTCGCTGAGCTCGCGGAGCGGGCCGGAGCGAGTCGGAGCGAGCCGGCGCGAGCCGACCCGAGCCGACCCGACCGATTCCTTCGACAGGTTCCTTCGACAGGTCCCCTTCAACAGGCTCAGGGGACCTCAGGGCCTCGAGAGGAACACCGAGCGCGAGGGCGGGGGCGACGGCACCGCCGTGGCATCCGTCACGACCGGCGCGCCCGCGATGAAGCGACGGAGCTCCTCGCCGTCGACGAGTTTCGCCGGCGCGGGGTCGCTCGCGAGGCGGCGCGGAAGCTCCCCGAACGGCAGCTCGTCGTGCGAGGCGTACATGACGATGTTGCCGAAGCGCCGACCCTTGAGCATCGAGGTGTCGGCGGCGATCGCGAGATGGGCGAAGACGTGGGCGAGCGTCGCCGCCTGCGATCGCGCGAAGGCGAGACCCGCGCCGTCGGCGACGTTCACCGCGACGATGCCGCCGGGCGCGAGACGCGGCACGAGGAGCCCGTAGAACTCGGCGCTCGTGACGTGCGCAGGGGTGCGCGACCCCGAGAAGATGTCGACGACCGCGATGTCGACCGCGCCGTCGAGACCGGCGGGCAGCTTCGCGAGCACCTCCCGCGCGTCGCCGTGCCGCACCCGCACCTGCGCGCCGCGGGGGAGCGGCAGGTGCTCGCGAACGAGGTCGACGAGCTCCGACTCGAGTTCGATCACCTGCTGGCGGGAGCCCGGACGGGTCACCGCGACGTACCGCGGCAGGGTCAGCGCGCCGCCGCCGAGGTGCAGGGCGGTGATCGGCTGCGCCTCGGGGCGCACGAGGTCGATCGCGTGGCCGATGCGCCGGACGTACTCGAAGCCGAGCCAGTCGGGCCGATCGAGCTCGACCTGCGACTGCGGCGTGCCGTCGACGAAGAGCGTCCAGGAGCCGGGCACCTGCCGCGACTCCTCGAGCCGCGCGAGGTGTCCGCTCACGGCGAGGCGGCGTTCGAACTCGGGCACGGATGCCACGCTACCGGCACCCGCTCAGCAGGCGCCCCACAGCGCGTAATCGAGCCGGGCGCCGTCGAGCACCTCGGCCGGATGCGGCCCGTGCTCGACGAGGCGCTGCGCGAGCCGCTCGGGCAGCCCGTCGGGGCCGGCGACGAGCACCGCGTTCCCCTCTTCCGCACCCGAGAGCGTCGACGTGTCGCTGGCGACGAGGAGCTCCGCCGACGGAGCCGCGCGAGCGATCGCACGCGTCTGCGCTCTGAGCCGCGTGAGCCCGGGCGCGTCGGCCACGTTCGCGACGAGCACGCCGCCGGGGGCGACGAGCGCGAGGCATCCGGCCATGAACTCACGGGTCTCGACGAAGGCGGGCGCCTCGAGCCGCCGGTAGAGGTCGACGACCACGAGGTCGAACCGCGGCACGGTCGCGAGGGTGCCGATGACGGATGCCGCATCGCCGATGACGACCTCGACCTCGGCGCCGCTCGGCAGCGGCAGGCGGGCGAGCACGGCGTCGAGCACCTCGCGGTCGAGTTCGACGACGAGCTGCGCCGAGCCAGGCCGCGTCGCCTCGACGTACCGGACGAGCGTGAGCGCGCCGCCACCGAGGTGCAGCACGCGGAGCGGCTCGCCGGGCAGGCCCATCGCGTCGACGACGTGGCCGATGCGGCGCATGTACTCGAAGAACAACCGCGTCGGATCCTCCGCGTCGACGTGCGATTGCGCCGCGCCGTCGACGAGCAGGGTGAGTCCCCGCGGCGAGAACACGTCGGCCTCGAACTCGATGCGCGGCTCCATGCCAGCATCGTGTCACGGATGCCCCGTGGTGGCGGTGTATCGCCGGCTCAGGGCCGCTTCGCGGCATCCGATTCCGACGTATTCGACCGTTCGCGCGGGCCGATCGCCGCCGGGGAACTGGGTTATACCGGAGAATCGCAGACAAATCAAGAATCGACTGGACATGTCGTGTCTCGCGACATATAGTTAACCTTTGCGCTCCCAGACCCACCATGCCTTCATATTGCGGTCGGCTCCGTGCGTGCCAGGTTCTTTCAGATCTCCAGGCACCCGCATCTCGTCTGAGGGGTACTACTCTCCGCTACCGACAGTGAACCGGCCCGACGGGGCCATGGAGGTTACTCACTTGGCTGCTGCGCGCAACGCAACCACGCCCACCCCCAAGAACGGACGCGGTGCAAGCCGCCTCTCCTTCGCGAAGGTTACCGACACCCTCACCGTACCCGACCTCCTCGCATTGCAGACCGAGAGCTTCGATTGGCTCGTCGGCAACGATGCGTGGAAGGCTCGCGTCGAAGAGGGCAAGGCATCCGGTCGTCAAGACCTGCCCGAGACCACGGGCCTCGAGGAGATCTTCGAGGAGATCTCTCCGATCGAAGACCTCGGCGAGACCATGCAGCTCTCGTTCACGAACCCTGAGCTCGAGCCTCCGAAGTACACGATCGACGAGTGCAAGGAGAAGAGCAAGACCTTCTCAGCACCCCTCTACGTGAACGCCGAGTTCATGAACCACCTCACGGGTGAGATCAAGACGCAGACCGTCTTCATGGGCGACTTCCCGCTCATGACCCCGAAGGGCACGTTCGTCATCAACGGCACCGAGCGCGTCGTCGTCTCGCAGCTCGTGCGTTCGCCCGGCGTCTACTTCGAGCGCACCCCCGAGAAGACGTCTGATAAAGACATCTACTCGGCTCGTGTCATCCCGAGCCGCGGTGCCTGGCTCGAGTTCGAGGTCGACAAGCGCGACCAGGTCGGTGTTCGCATCGACCGCAAGCGCAAGCAGTCGGTCACCGTCTTCCTGAAGGCCCTCGGCCTCACGAGCGAGGAGATCCTCGAGGAGTTCGCCGGCTACGAGTCGATCGTGCTCACCCTCGAGAAGGACAACATCCTCACGAAGGAAGAAGCCCTCAAGGACATCTACCGCAAGCTCCGTCCGGGCGAGCAGGTCGCCGCCGAGGCTGCGCGTGCGCTCCTCGACAACTTCTACTTCAACCCGAAGCGCTACGACCTCGCGAAGGTCGGCCGGTACAAGATCAACAACAAGCTCGGTCTCGAGGCGCCCCTCACCGACTCGGTGCTGACGGTGCAAGACATCGTCGCCACGATCAAGTACCTCGTCGCCCTCCACGACGAGCGCACGACCCTGCCGGGTCGCCGCAACGGCAAGGCGGTCGACATCCGCCTCGACGTCGACGACATCGACAACTTCGGCAACCGTCGCATCCGCGCGGTCGGCGAGCTCATCCAGAACCAGGTGCGCACCGGCCTCAGCCGCATGGAGCGCGTCGTTCGCGAGCGCATGACCACGCAGGACATCGAGGCGATCACCCCGCAGACCCTGATCAACGTGCGACCCGTCGTCGCGGCGATCAAGGAGTTCTTCGGCACCTCGCAGCTGTCGCAGTTCATGGACCAGAACAACCCGCTCGCGGGCCTGACCCACAAGCGCCGCCTCTCGGCGCTCGGCCCCGGCGGCCTCTCGCGCGACCGCGCGGGTGTCGAGGTTCGAGACGTGCACCCCTCGCACTACGGCCGCATGTGCCCGATCGAGACCCCGGAAGGCCCGAACATCGGCCTCATCGGTTCGCTCGCATCGTTCGCGCGCATCAACTCGTTCGGATTCATCGAGACCCCGTACCGCAAGGTCGTCACGGGCAAGGTCACCGAGCAGATCGACTACCTCACCGCCATGGAGGAGGAAGACTACATCGTCGCCCAGGCCAACGCGCCGCTGAAGGCCGACGGCCACTTCCAGGAGGAGCGCGTCCTCGCCCGCAAGAAGGGCGGCGAGGTCGACCTGTTCCCCGCCGACGAGATCGGCTACATGGACGTCTCGCCCCGCCAGATGGTGTCGGTCGCGACCTCGCTCATCCCGTTCCTCGAGCACGACGACGCGAACCGCGCCCTCATGGGTGCGAACATGCAGCGCCAGGCGGTGCCGCTGCTGCGCAGCGACTCGCCGTTCGTCGGCACCGGCATGGAGGGCTACGCCGCGGTCGACGCGGGTGACGTGGTCACCGCCGACAAGGCGGGCGTCATCGCCGAGGTCTCGGCCGACACGGTCACCGTGCAGCTCGACGAGGGTGGCACGCAGACCTACTTCCTGCGCAAGTTCGACCGCTCCAACCAGGGCACGTCGTACAACAACCGCGTGCTCGTGAGCGCCGGCGAGCGCATCGAAGCCGGCGAGGTCATCGCCGACGGCCCCGCCACCGACAATGGCGAGCTCGCGCTCGGCAAGAACCTCCTCGTGGCGTTCATGCCGTGGGAGGGTCACAACTTCGAAGACGCGATCATCCTCAGCCAGAACCTCGTGAAGGACGACGTGCTCTCGTCGATCCACATCGAGGAGTACGAGGTCGACGCGCGCGACACGAAGCTCGGCAAGGAGGAGATCACTCGTGACCTCCCGAACGTCAGCCCCGACCTGCTCGCCGACCTCGACGAGCGCGGCATCATCCGCATCGGCGCCGAGGTCCGTCCCGGCGACATCCTCGTCGGCAAGGTCACGCCGAAGGGCGAGACCGAGCTCTCCGCCGAGGAGCGCCTGCTCCGTGCGATCTTCAACGAGAAGAGCCGCGAGGTTCGCGACACCTCGCTGAAGGTCCCCCACGGTGAGCAGGGCACGATCATCGCCGTCAAGGTGTTCGACGCACAAGACGGCGACGACGAGCTCGGCTCTGGCGTCAACCAGCGCGTGGTCGTCTACATCGCCCAGAAGCGCAAGATCACCGAGGGCGACAAGCTCGCCGGCCGCCACGGCAACAAGGGCGTCATCTCGAAGATCCTGCCGGTCGAGGACATGCCGTTCCTCGCCGACGGCACCCCGGTCGACGTCATCCTGAACCCGCTCGGCATCCCCGGCCGCATGAACTTCGGCCAGGTGCTGGAGACCCACCTCGGGTGGGTCGCCAAGCAGGGCTGGAAGGTCGAGGGCAACCCGTGCGTGGGCCAAGAAGCTCCCGAAGGACGCTCACGAGGCCGCGCCCGGCACCAAGGTCGCGACCCCGGTGTTCGACGGCGCCCTCGAGGAGGAGATCGCGGGTCTGCTCGACTCGACGCTCCCCAACCGCGACGGCGAGCGGCTCATCGACTCGAGCGGCAAGACGCAGCTCTTCGACGGTCGCTCGGGCGAGCCCTACCCGTACCCGGTCTCGGTCGGCTACATGTACATCCTGAAGCTGCACCACCTCGTCGACGACAAGATCCACGCTCGTTCGACGGGTCCGTACTCGATGATCACCCAGCAGCCGCTCGGTGGTAAGGCGCAGTTCGGTGGTCAGCGATTCGGTGAGATGGAGGTCTGGGCGCTCCAGGCCTACGGTGCCGCATACGCGCTGCAGGAGCTCCTCACGATCAAGTCCGACGACATCCTCGGCCGCGTCAAGGTGTACGAGGCGATCGTCAAGGGCGAGAACATCCAGGAGCCCGGCATCCCCGAGTCCTTCAAGGTGCTCATGAAGGAGATGCAGTCGCTCTGCCTGAACGTCGAGGTGCTCTCGGCAGACGGCACCGCGGTGAGCCTCCGCGACACCGACGACGAGGCCTTCCGTGCTGCGGAAGAGCTCGGCATCAACATCTCCGCGCGCTTCGAGTCGTCGAACATCGACGAGATCTAAGCCGGGCCAGTAGACGACTACAGAGACTTTCCAAGGAGAGAAATTGCTCGACGCAACAACATTTGACGAGCTTCGCATCGGCCTGGCCACCGCAGAGGACATCCGCAAGTGGTCCTACGGTGAGGTCAAGAAGCCCGAAACCATCAACTACCGCACCCTGAAGCCCGAGAAGGACGGTCTGTTCGGTGAGCAGATCTTCGGACCGAGCCGCGACTGGGAGTGCGCGTGCGGCAAGTACAAGCGCGTGCGCTTCAAGGGCATCGTCTGCGAGCGCTGCGGTGTCGAGGTCACGAAGTCCTCGGTGCGCCGTGAGCGCATGGGCCACATCGAGCTCGCCGCCCCGGTCACGCACATCTGGTACTTCAAGGGTGTTCCGAGCCGCCTCGGCTACCTGCTCGACATGGCCCCGAAGGACCTCGAGAAGGTCATCTACTTCGCGGCCTACATGGTGATCGACGTCGACGACGATGGTCGTCACGCCGACATGCCGGGCCTTGAGAACGAGCTCCGCCTCGAGATCAAGACGATCGGCGACCAGCGCGACGCGCGCATCGCCGAGCTCATGAAGCGCAAGGAGACCGAGCTCGAAGGGCTCGAGGCCGAGGGCGCCAAGAGCGACCAGAAGAAGCGCGCCGAGGCCGCCGCCGACAAGGAGATGGCCGGCGTCCGCAAGTCCGCAGACGAGCAGATCGCGCACCTCGAGCGCGTGTGGGAGGACTTCCGCACCCTCAAGGTCGGCGACCTGAAGCCTGAAGACTCGGTGTTCCACGAGCTCCAGGACCGCTTCGGCATGTACTTCGACGCCTACATGGGCGCCGAGGCCATCAAGAAGCGTCTCCTGGCGTTCGACCTGGCTGCCGAGGCGGACGACCTGCGCCTGCAGATCGCCGAGGGCAAGGGTCAGAAGAAGATCCGCGCCATCAAGCGCCTGCGCGTCGTCAGCTCCTTCCTGCAGACCGGCAACTCGCCGGCCGCGATGGTGCTCGACGTGGTGCCGGTGATCCCGCCCGAGCTCCGCCCGATGGTGCAGCTCGACGGCGGCCGCTTCGCGACCTCCGACCTCAACGACCTCTACCGTCGTGTGATCAACCGCAACAACCGCCTGCGTCGTCTGCTCGACCTCGGTGCTCCCGAGATCATCGTGAACAACGAGAAGCGGATGCTCCAGGAGGCCGTCGACGCACTGTTCGACAACGGTCGTCGTGGTCGCCCCGTCACCGGTACCGGCAACCGCGCCCTCAAGTCCCTGAGCGACATGCTCAAGGGCAAGCAGGGTCGCTTCCGCCAGAACCTGCTCGGCAAGCGCGTCGACTACTCCGGCCGTTCGGTCATCGTCGTCGGCCCGCAGCTGAAGCTGCACCAGTGCGGTCTGCCCAAGCAGATGGCGCTCGAGCTCTTCAAGCCGTTCGTCATCAAGCGCCTCATCGACCTGAGCCACGCCCAGAACATCAAGGCGGCCAAGCGCATGGTCGAGCGTTCGCGCCCGCAGGTCTGGGACGTGCTCGAGGAGATCATCCGTGAGCGCCCGGTGCTGCTGAACCGCGCACCCACGCTCCACCGCCTCGGCATCCAGGCCTTCGAGCCGCAGCTCGTCGAGGGCAAGGCCATCCAGCTGCACCCGCTCGTGTGTGCCGCGTTCAACGCGGACTTCGACGGCGACCAGATGGCCGTGCACCTCCCCCTCTCGGTGGAGGCGCAGGCCGAGGCGCGCATCCTGATGCTCGCGTCGAACAACATCCTGAAGCCGTCCGACGGCCGCCCGGTGACCCTGCCCACGCAGGACATGATCATCGGCCTGCACCACCTGACGACGCTGAAGGACGGCGCCGCCGGTGAAGGCCGTGCGTTCTCGTCGATCGCCGAGGCGATCCTCGCGTTCGACCAGAACCGTCCGGGCCAGATCGCGCTCGACCTGAACGCCATGGTGAAGATCCGCCTCGAGGGGCTGCACTTCACCGCGGGCTCCGAGCCCGAGGGCTTCGTGTCGGGCAAGCCGTACCTGCTCGAGACCACGCTCGGCCGTGCGCTCTTCAACGAGGCGCTGCCGGTCGACTACCCGTACGTCAACGAGCAGGCCGGCAAGGGTCAGATCTCCGAGATCGTCAACGACCTCGCCGAGCGCTACCCGAAGACCGAGGTCGCTGCGACCCTCGACCGCATCAAGGACGCCGGCTTCCGCTGGGCGACCCGTTCGGGCGTCACCGTGGCACTCTCCGACATCCTGACGCCGCCGAACAAGGGCGAGATCGTCTCGAAGTACGAGAAGCAGGCCGCCAAGGTGCAGTCGCAGTTCGAGAAGGGTCTCACGACCGACCTCGAGCGTCGCCAGGAGCTCATCCAGATCTGGACGAAGGCCACCGACGAGGTCGCCCGTGCCATGCAGGAGAACTTCCCGACCGACAACACCATCAACCGCATGGTCACGTCGGGCGCTCGTGGTAACTGGCTGCAGGTGCGCAACATCGCCGGCATGCGAGGCCTCGTGAACAACCCGAAGGGTGAGATCATCCCTCGCCCGATCATCTCGAGCTACCGCGAGGGCCTCTCGGTCGCCGAGTACTTCATCGCGACGCACGGTGCCCGCAAGGGTCTGGCCGACACGGCCCTCCGTACGGCCGACTCGGGCTACCTCACGCGTCGTCTCGTCGACGTCTCGCAGGATGTCATCATCCGCGAAGACGACTGCGGCACGAACAAGGGTCTCGACCTGACGATCGCGTCGACGGATGCCTCGGGCGCGCTCGTTCGCGACCCGAACGTCGAGAACGCGGTCTACGCCCGCAGCCTCGCCGCCGACGCGGTGGACGCGAAGGGCGAGATCGTGGCTGTGGCCGGCTCCGACGTGGGCGACGTGCTCATCGGCAAGCTCCTCGGCTGCCGGTGTCGAGTCGATCAAGGTCCGTTCGGTGCTGACCTGCGAGTCGGCCGTCGGCGTCTGCGCGAAGTGCTACGGCCGTTCGCTCGCGACCGGCAAGCTCGTCGACATCGGCGAGGCCGTCGGCATCATCGCGGCACAGTCGATCGGCGAGCCCGGCACGCAGCTCACGATGCGTACCTTCCACACCGGTGGTTCGGCCTCGGCCGACGACATCACGCAGGGTCTTCCCCGCGTGCAGGAGCTCTTCGAGGCCCGCACCCCCAAGGGTGCGTCGCCCATCGTCGAGGCCCCCGGTCGCATCACGATCGACGAGTCCGAGCGCCAGCGCAAGGTCATCCTCACGCCCGACAACGGCGACGAGCCGATCGCGTACAACGTGCTCAAGCGTTCGACGCTGCTCGTCGAAGACGGCCAGCACGTCGAGCTCGGTCAGCAGCTCATCGTCGGCACCGTCGACCCGAAGGAAGTCCTCCGGGTCAAGGGTGTGCGCGAGGTGCAGAAGCACCTGGTGAACGGCGTGCAGGACGTGTACCGCTCGCAGGGCGTGCCGATCCACGACAAGCACATCGAGGTCATCGTGCGCCAGATGCTGCGCAAGGTCACCGTCGTCGACCACGGCGACACCGACCTGCTGCCCGGTGAGCTCGTCGACCGCCTGAAGTACAACGGCATCAACCGTGCCGCGCTCACCGAGGGCAAGAAGACGGCGTCGGCTCGCCAGGAGGTCATGGGCATCACCAAGGCCTCGCTTGCGACCGAGTCGTGGCTGTCGGCCGCGTCCTTCCAGGAGACGACCCGCGTGCTCACGCAGGCCGCCATGGAGGGCAAGTCCGACCCGCTCGTCGGCCTCAAGGAGAACGTCATCATCGGCAAGCTCATCCCGGCGGGTACCGGCCTCGGCAAGTACCGCAACGTCGTGGTCGAGGCCACCGAGGAGGCGAAGGCGGAGCGTTACCCGAACCGCATCTTCACCGACGACGCGGCCTTCACCGAGGGCGACCTGAGCTTCGTCGACTTCGACGCGTTCTCGAGCGACGACTTCACCCCCGGCAACTACAGCTAGACGCAACACCGCACGAAGGGCTCCGGAGCGATCCGGGGCCCTTCGTCGTCGGTGCTCGTCTGACACGGCTGCCCCCGGACGGGGTACGCTGCTCTGCGCAACGACCGCCACGGCTGACCCGAAGGATTCGCGATGACCGAGCACGCCAGGACCGCACCTCGTCGTCCCATCGTCAGGCGACCCATGTTCTGGCTGATCCTCGTCGCGGTGCTGCTGCTCTTCGGCGTGGCGATCGTGGCGGGCATGACGATCGGCTCGGCGACGGGCGCGGTGCCGAGCGCGTCGGCGTCGGACTCGTCCCGCCCGACACCCACCACGACCGTCCCCATGCCGACTGAGACGGCGGCTCCGCCGCCGGTGGCGGGTCCGGCCATCCCGGCCGACTGCGCCGACATCTACACGCGCGACTGGTCGGCGGACCTCGGTGGCCTCGTGCTGAACCCCGCGTGGACCGAGGAGGCCGGAAACGGTCCCTTCTGGGGTTCGAACGACAGCGGGGCGATCACCGTGCTGGAATCGACGACGAAGCTCACGTGCGCCTGGGTCGGCTCGAGCGGGGGCGGCGACGCCGGCATCATCACGAACATCGCAAGCCTGACGGACGAACAGCAGGCCTCGATCATCGAGCACCTCGAGTCGATCGGACACTCGTGCTACGAAGAACTCGGCGGCACGCGTTGCGTCGTCGAATCGAACTCCGATGCCGGCGACGTGGGGGAGTCCCACTTCGTACGGGAGGGGATCTGGTCGGCGACGCGCTGGTCGAATCTCAGCGCCGACGGTTACACGCACGACATCGTCGCGGCGATCTTCGGCTGAGCGTGCCGCGGCGCGGGATGTCGGATTCGCCCCCGGCCCGTTGTTACAGTGGTGGACTGCGGGCACCAGCATGCCCGGAAGGAGCGCGATGATGAGCAGCACGACTCCCGGATCCGACCCGGAGCGCCGCGACGACCCCACCGGCCCGGTCGACGATGGCGCGGTCGACGAGCCGATGCCCGAAGAGCCGACGCCCGACGAGCGACGCCCGACGAGGCGGTCGACGGGAGCGAGTCGTCCGACGCTGCTGTCGGCGAGCCGATGCCCGAGGAGGCGGCCGAAGTGCGGATGCCCGAGGAGACGGCCGACGTGCCGACCGTCCACGAGACGGCCGACGAGCCGATCGTCCACGAGACGGCCGACGCGCCGACCGTCCACGAGACGGCCGACGTGCCGACGGCCGACGCGCCGACGGTCGACGAGACGGTCGACGTGAGCGGGCCGCACGACGCGGCGCCCGACGACGAGACCCCCGAGGCGGCGACGGCTCGCCTCGACGCAGCCGTGCAGCGCGCGAACGCCGACCCTGCGGCATCCGAGACCGACGGCATCGACGAGGAGGATGCTTCCGTCATCCCGCCGCCGGTCGCCGCCGGCAGCGTGCGCCGCGAGACCTACGTGCCTGCCGCGACCGTCGCCGCGGGTACGGCCGCCGGCGCGGCGACCCTCGCCGAAGAGCGCCAGCCGGTCTATGTCGCACCCCAGCCGGCCCCGCAGACGATCTACGTGCAGGCGCCGACTCCGCCGAAGTCGGCGGGCAATCGTGCGTTCGGCGTGCTCGTCGCGCTCGTCGGCGCTGCGGCGTTCGCGCTCCTCTACGCGGCTGTCGCGTACCTGCTGCTCCTCGGTCAGGGCGACGCTGCGCTGGCGAACGAGGTGTTCACCCAGTTCCTCACGCGCGCGGTCTTCTGGGTGCCGATCGCCGCCTTCTTCATCGGCTTCACGGTGCTCGCCGCGATCGTGAATCGCGGGCCGTACTGGACCTACGCGGTATTCGGCCTGGTCATCGCGGTGCTCGTGTACTTCTCCTACATCGGCGGGTCGTTGCTCACCGTCGAGGCGTGGACGCTCACCACCGAGCAAGCGGCCGCGTTCATCGGCGAGCGTTGGCTCGACCCGTTCGCGATCGTCGCCGCGGTCATCGCCCGGGAGATCCCGGTGTGGCTGGGCGGGTGGATCGCCGCGCGTGGACGCGCGGTCACCGACCGCAACCGCGAGGCGATCGAGGCGTACGACCGCCAGCTCGCGGCGGGGCCGCAGGTGCAGCCGTACTGAGCCGCATCGGCGGACGCTGGTCGAAGCGCGCCGGCGCACGATCGGCGACGGAGTCTCAGGAGTCGCAGTCGGCCACGGGGTCGGCGGGCGCTGAGATCTCGACGGGTTCGCCCCAGCCGTCGAACGTGAACGCGCCGTCGCCGGTGCCGTCGCCGGCTGTGAACGCCAGGGGAGCGGCGTGCCGGAGCGTTGCACGCTCAGCGCGCCGACGGGAGCACTCGGATGCCCCGACGATCACCGTGATCGTCGTGTCGTCGCCTTGCGGCGCCTCGCACCGCGAGCGACTCGCTCCCCTCGAGGAGCGACGCGACGAGGTCGGCGGGCCGCAGGAGGGGAGCCCACTCCTCGAGGAGCGCGCCCTCGCCGACCGAGCACACGAATCCGCGTTCGACCTCGGGGATGCCGATGTGGGCGGCGTATGCGGCGTTCCCGCGTACGTAGGTGCGTCCGTCGATCACGACGACCTCGAGCTCCAGGTCGCCCGCCGTGATCGCGGCCGTCGACGCGCCGACCCCCCGGAGAACTCGACACCGAGCGAGCGGCCGCTGGCCGGCTCGGCGTCGGGGGCACCCTCGGTCAGCTCGATGAAGGAGCCGGAGTACCGAACGGTTCGTGCGGCACGCGCCGCTTGCACGATCTCCGCGGCAGCGGCGTCGCCGTCGAGGAGCCAGAGGCCGTTTCCGGGCACACCCGCCGCGTCGTAGGCGTCGAGGTCGATGCCCGGCGGTGGCGGGGCATCCGTCGCCGCGGTGCTGCATGCGGTGAGCGGCAGGACGCCGACGAGGAGGAGCGCGGCGAGCGCCGGGGGCCGCGTGCGCATCACTCCGCCAGGTCGGCGATACAGACGCTCTGCCCGCGCTGGGCGTCGAGCGTCGCCGCGTCGAGCGAGACCTCGCCGGTGACCGACGACGGGCGCACGACGAAGCACGTGTCGTTCTCGTAGAGTCCCGCGGCGGAGGGGATCCACGCCTCGGTGCCGCGCACACGCTGCGTCAGATCGACGACGTCGCCGTCGCCGTGCATCGCGTAGAGGCTGTAGTCCGCGTCGGGCCCGCTCCAGTCGAGGTGCGCGTTGCCGCCGTCGTCCGCGACGGAGAGGTCGCTCACGCGCGCCGAGTCGTCGGTGAGCGCCGAGACGATGAACCACGCCGCTGCGCCGAGGAGCGCGAGCACCGTGAGCGCGATCGAGACGAGGAACGCCGGATGCCGCCACCACGCGCGTTCGCGCTCGGGTGCCTCGGCGAGTTCGGGGAGCACCGAGCCGGTGGTGCCGAGCGGACGGATGCCGCCCGACGAGTCGAGCCGGGTCTGGCCGGGTGCCGCGCCGAGGGTCGTGTGTGCGGCGGCGGGGTATGGTCGCGGGCTGTCGGACATCGCTCCCCTTCGTCGGCGGCTCGGGTGGCTGGCGGGGCGACCGCCGGCGACCGCGTACCATGCTATATCGGGCGCTCGGACACCCGAGCCGCGTGCGACGACAGGAGAGCGATGGCGACGGGGCGCGGCATCCGCATGGCCCTCGCCGCGGTGCTCGTCGCTGTGCTCGCCTCCGCCTCGTTCGCGATCGCGTCGCCGGTCGCTGCCGCCGGAGCGGGCGAGGCGGAGCCGACTGGACCGACCGGACCGACTGGACCGACCGGACCGACGACGATCGCCATACCCTACCTCGGCACGGCCGCGATCGAGCCCGCCGCGGGATGGCACGTCTCCGACTGCTCCGCGCCGACGGCGGCCACCCCGCTCGTCGTCGCCTGCGATCCCGAACGCATCGACCTCGCGGCCACGAGCTACGACCCCGGCGCCGGCGCCACCGTGGTGCCGGTGCCGCTCTCGAACGGGCGCACGACCATGGTGTTCGACTACGTCGTCACGCTCGACCCGCCCGAGCCGCCGAGCCTCGCCGCTGGTCGCGCGATGTCGCCCGTCGCCTCGGGATCCGTCGTGATGGTGCCGATCAGCGACCTCGGCGTCGAGTGCGCCGTCTGCGCCGAGGGTGGCGTGATGGAAGTGATGGGCGTCGAGCCTGCGGGCGCCGGAACCGCGGTCGCAACGCCCACGCACGTGGTGTTCCGGCCCTCGGCCGGCTTCTCGGGCGAGGCAGATGTCGCCGTTCGATTCGCCGACGACTTCGGATCATGGTCGACGGAGACCGTCGTTCACCGTGCCGGTCTATCGGGCCGGGGCCGAGGAACTCGTCGCCCTCACCGTCTTCGCGTCGCGCGCGGCGTCGGGCACGACCTCCCTCGATCTGTCGTCCCTCGTCTTCGCGACCGACGACAGCGAGATTCTGATCGTCGGATGCGGCGCGCCCACGCACGGCACGGTCGTGTGCGGGCCCGACGGCGCCGCCGAGTACTCGCCCATCGATGCCGCCGCCGTCGATCAGTTCAGTTTCCAGGTCGTTTCGGCGAACGGTGAACAGGCCTTCGGCTCGGTCACGCTCGTCGCCGACGGCGCCGGACTGCCGACGAGCGGACCGGTGCCCGCATCGTCGATCGACGGCGGTGACGGCGGGGTCGCGTCGATGATCGTGCCGGCGCTCCCCGCAATCGACGGCGGCGTCGGCGGCCGCGAGGGCGTCTTCGGCACGCTCATCGGCATGCTGGATCGGGTGGGCGCACGATGAACGCCCCAGGAAGGTGGAACGGATGACGGTACGGGTCACGATCGACGATCCCGCGCAGCGCGGCGCCGCCTCGTGGATGCTCGAGGTCGACGAGGCGACGACGGTCGGCGAGGTCGCCGAGTCGCTCGGCGTGCCGACGACGCTGCTCGACCCGGGCGCGCAGGCACGCACGCCGCTCGGCGACTCGGCTGTCCTGTCCGGGGCCAACGTGCCCGTTCCGGCGGCGTCGAGGCCCGCGCCCGGCACGCTTCGGCTCGAGGTCGTCGGCGGCCCGTTCGCCGGCGACACGGTGCCGCTCACGCGTGGTGGCTCGATCAGCGTCGGCAGCGGGGCATCCGCGTCGCTCACGGTCGCCGATCCGGCGCTCGCGCCGCAGCACGCCACGCTCTCGGTGAGCGCCCCCGCGGCCACCCCCGACGTGCGCGGCGGGCGGCTCACCGCGACCATCGCGCCGGCCTCCGCGGGCGCCGCGATCTGGGTCAACGGAGAACCGATCAGCGGCCCGACCGAGCTCGTGCCCGCCGACCTCCTGCAACTCGGCAGCAGCATGCTGCGTCTCGGCCTCACCCCGCTGCCAGACGCCGACCTCACCCGCGATGCGCTCGGTGCCCGCGGGTTCAACCGTCCGTCACGCATCCGACCCGCGAAGGACCAGCCGATCGTGCAGCTGCCGGGCGACAAGCCCGACGACCCCGACCAGTCGCCCATGCCGTGGCTCTCGGCCATCATCCCCGTCGTGCTCGGCGTGACGATGGCGATCGTGTTCGGCCGCGCCATCATGCTGCTGATGGCCGCGGCGAGCCCGATCATGGTCGTCGGGTCGTTCATGGCGAACCGGCGGATGGCCAAGAAGAAAGGCCTGAAGACCGAGGGCCAGTGGATCGGCGACGTGAAGGCCGCAGGCAGGCGCATCGCCGAGCTCGCCCGCATCCAGCGGCTCGAAGCGTGGTACCGGCTCCCCGATCCGGTGGTCGTCGCCGACATCGCGACGGCACCGCTCGCGCGGCTCTGGGAGCGTCGTCGTGGTGACGACGACGCCCTGCTCCTGCGGGTCGGCGTCACCGAAGTCGCCCTCGACGTGCGCTTCGAGGGCGGCGGCAAGGACCGGAGCACCACCCCCCGCGTCGGCGTCACTCCGGTGCCGGTCGCAGCGGACCTGCGCAAGGGTGCCGTCGGCATCGCGGGCCCAGCGGATGCCGCGCGCAACGCCGCGCGCGCGATGCTCACCTCGTTCGCAACGCTCCGCTCACCCCGCGACGCCGAGGTCATGATCATCTGCGACTCGGCCGACGACGCCGAGTGGAGCTGGGTGCAGTGGCTGCCGCACGCGCAGGCGTCCGGCACGATACCCGCGCTGTTCGGCAATACCGACGACAGCCGCCGCGAGCGTCTTCGCGAGGCCGCGGTCATGCTCGAGAACCGCATGCGAGCGGCCGGCCAGCGCGGGGCGGAGACGCCGGGAGACCTCGTGATCGTCGTCGACGGTGCGCGCGAGTTCCGGATGCTCCCCGGCATGGTTCCGATCCTCGAGCACGGCGCGGCGCACGGCATCCACATCATCGCGCTCGACTCGGAGCGCCCGCGCCTTCCCGAGGAAGCGAAGAGCGTCATCGTGATCGACCCGACCGACCCGTCGATCGCGCGCCTCGAGACCGGCTCGGAGTACTTCCCGACCGTGCTCCTCGACGGCATCTCGCTGACCCGCGCCGAGCAGGCCGCACGCAGCCTCTGCTCGATCCGCCACGTGAGCGGCGTGGGCGACGACGCGATGCTGCCCACGAGCGTGCGCATGGTCGACCTCCTGAAGATCGACCTCGACGACCCGGCGCACCTCGTGCGGCGCTGGCAGACGCAGCCGCGCAACACGTTCGTCGTCGTCGGCGCCAACGCCGACGGTGAATTCGCGCTCGACATCTCGCGGGACGGCCCGCACGCGCTCGTCGCCGGCACGACCGGCTCGGGCAAGTCGGAGTTCCTGCAGGCGCTCGTCGTGAGCCTCGCGATGTCGAACCGCCCCGACGCGCTGAACTTCGTGCTCGTCGACTACAAGGGCGGCTCGGCCTTCGCCGACTGCGAACGACTGCCGCACACCGTCGGCATGGTCACGAACCTCGACGCCCGCGAGACCGAGCGCGCGCTCGCCTCACTCGACGCGGAGCTGAAGCGCCGCGAGCGGGTGCTCCGCGACATGAACGCCAAGGACGTCGACGGCGCCTGGGCGAAGGACGCCGAGACCGCCGCCCGTCGCGGGCTCGCGCGCCTGATGATCGTGATCGACGAGTTCGCCGAGCTCAAGACCGAGCTGCCCGAGTTCATCGACGGGCTCGTCCGCATCGCCCGGGTCGGGCGGTCGCTCGGCGTGAACCTCGTGCTCGCCACGCAGCGTCCGTCGGGCGTCGTGACGGCCGAGATGCAGTCGAACATCAACCTCCGTGTGGCGCTCCGCGTCACCGACCGTGCCGACTCCGCCGACATCCTCGGTTCGGGCGAGGCGGCGCTCATCAGTTCGGCGACACCCGGCCGCGGGTATGTGCGGCTCGGGCCATCCGCTGCGCCCGCCGGGTTCCAGACGGCGCGGGTCGCCGGCATTCGGCCGGGGGTGCAGCGTTCGGTCAAGGTGCTGCCGCGCAAGGCGCCGCTCGACTGGGACGCGCTCGGATTCCCCGCGAAGTACCCGCCGGTGGCTGCGACCCATGCCGTGAACACCGACCACGACGACACCGACTTGCGCGCGCTCGTGAACCTCATCACCGCGGCGACCCAGCAGCTGGGCATCGCGAAGAACCCGTCGCCATGGCTCCTCCCCTTGCCGGCGGTGCTGCCGCTCGAGAAGTTCGAGGACCAGGAGATCTCCGCCACGTCGATCGTGCTCGGGCTCGAGGACGTGCCCGGAGAGCAGTCGCAGCGCAGCCTCACGTGGGACGTCGCGAGCGGGTCGCACGTGCTCTTCCTCGGCGGGTCGATGTCGGGGCGCACCACGGCGCTGCGCACGATGCTCGCCCAGGTCGTGCAGCAGTTCTCCCCGGCCGACCTGCACCTCTACGTCATCGACTTCGGCAACGGCGCGTTGCTGCCCTTCGCGGATGCCCCGCACTGCGGCGCTGTGGTCACGCAGCTCGATGCCGACCGGCTGCCGCGTCTCATCCAGCGCGTGCTCGAGGAACTCGGCCGTCGGCAGGCGATCCTCTCGGCCGCCGGCGTCGGGCACATCAACGAGCAGCGCGGGCAGGCAGCGCCCGACGAAGCGCTCCCGTACACGATCCTGGCCATGGACGGCTGGGAGCGGATGCTCTCCACGATGAACGCCGATCAGCTCATCACCTTCCGCGACCAGTTCATGCGGGTGCTCCGCGAAGGCCCGGCGGTCGGCGTGCGAGTGTTGCTCACGGGAGATCGCGGCATCTCGGGCGACAAGGTGACGTCGTTCATCGACGAGCAGTACGTACTGCCGATGCGCGACATCAGCGACTACCGCACGGCCGGCATCCTCGCGAAGGACATCCCGCTCGACCTCCCGCCGGGGCGGGTGCTCTACGGTTCCACCGGCACCGAGGCGCAGCTCGCGGTGCTCGTGCGCGACACGCGAGGCGAAGCGCAGACCACCGCGCTGCGACGCACGGTCGAGCGGGTGCGCGACCACTTCGACCAGTTCCCGCAACTGACCGAGCTTCCCCGGCCGTTCCGCGTCGACCCGCTGCCGATGTACCTCGCCCTCACCGCGGCGTACGACCTGCCACTCGGCGAGTCCGGCCCTGCGAACGGCCCGGTCGTCGCGGTCGGCGGCGACCAGCTCTCCAAGTTCACGCTCGACTGGCCGGCCGAGGGCGGATTCGTGGTCACCGGCAGCCGCAAGTCGGGCCGCTCGTCGACGCTCGCCGCCATCGTGCACCAGCTCGCGTGGCGCAAGGAGCCGATCCTCGTCGTCTCCTCGCGTCGGTCGATCCTGACGGATGTCGCGGCCGGCCACTCGGCGCCGGTCCTCTCGGCCGGAGACACGACGCCCGCCCAGCTCGACGAGATCCTCGACGGCCTCGGAGAGCGCGTGACGATCGTCGTCGACGACGCCGAGCAGTTCAAGAACGCTCCGATCGAACACGCCCTCACCGGCATCAAGCATCGCGCGACGTTCATGGTCGCCGCCGACACCGAATCGGTCTCGACGCTCTTCGGCGGGCCGCTCGTCGAGGCGAAGAAGTCGCGACGAGCCCTCGTGCTCCGCCCCGAGAGCGCCATCAACGGTACGCAGGTCGTGGGCTCGCCGATCCCGAAGTTCATGCTCGGTCGCGCCTCCGCCGGTGCCGGCGTGCTCACCACCTCCGCCGGATGGCTCCCGGTGCGGGTTCCCGACATCCGTCAGTGAACCCGGTGGGCGGCCCGCCGTACACTTGATGCCGGTGCGGGGCCCGCAACCCGTAACCTGACCTCCTCGACGAAGGGACGAACTCCGTGGCCTCTGCGCGCTGTGCCTACTGCGATGCCACGCTGCAGCCGAACAGCATGTACTGCCTCGAGTGCGGCCAGCTCATCCCGCAGCAGCCGACGCGTCCGCCAGTACCCGCCCAGTTCGCGCCCGAGCGGTCGACTTCGGTCGAGACGGATGCCCCGGCGCCGGTGCCGCGGGCGGCCTCCCGTGTCGAGCCGGTGCCGCTTCCGGGCACCCTCCCGTGGCAGCAGCGCCCCGCCTCGGCGGCGGCGGCGAACGACCGCCCGGCGGCCGCGGCATCCGTCGCGAAGAACGAACCACGCCCGCCGGTCGAACGCGTCGAACTCGCGTTCTCGACGGGGCAGCGCGTCATGGTCGCCGGCAGCGCTGTCATCGGGCGGAAGCCAGCCGACACCGCTCTCGCGATGGGGGTGCAGGCCATCGAGGTCGCGGATGACACGCGGTCGGTTTCGCGCGTGCACTTGTTCTTCGACCTCGCCGAGGGGGCCATCACGGTCGGCGACGCCGGGTCGAGCAACGGATCGGGCGTCGAGCGGGGCGGCGCTGTCACGCCGCTCGAGAGTGCCGGCACGCGGCTCGAGGTCGCCCCTGGCGACACCGTCTGGGTCGGCGACATCAGTTTCGTCATCCGCCCGGCGTGAGGCGCATGGGGAGCGCTCCCCATGCCGGTCCGGCGGCGTCGCACGGTAGCGTACGGGAACACGCTCAATCACGTTGACCCACGGAGGAAACCATGGCGGAGATCCGCGTCACTTCCGACTCGCTCGCCGGTGTCGCCGGCCAGCTGTCGTCCGGCTCGCAGTCGATCGAGTCGCAGCTGTCGAACCTGAAGTCCCTCGTCGAGGGGCTGATCTCGGGCGACTGGTCCGGCACTGCCTCGCAGAGCTTCAACGAGCTGTACTCGCAGTGGGACCAGGCGGGCCTGCAGCTCAAGGAGTCCCTCCAGGGCATCAGCGACCTGCTGAACCAGGCCGCGCTGTCGTACGAAGACAGCGAGAACGCGATCGCCGGCACCTTCAACGGCTGACGGTTCGATGAGGGGCCGGCACGTCGTTCGTGCCGGCCGCTCGCTCTGGGAGGTGTGAGATGGTCGCATTCAAGGTCCGCGCCGCGGCGCTCAGCGAGGTCGCCGCGCTCCTCGGCACGGTGATCTCGACGTTCGATACGAACCTCTCGACCGTCGATGGCGCAGTCAAGCGCACCGTCGACGTCAGCTGGAAGGGCGAAGACGCCGAAAGCTTCGCCGAGGGCTGGACGACGTTCATGACGACGGCGGGCTTCGTGCGCCAGTCCCTCGCGGCGCTGCAGGCGGGGCTCATCGCGGCCGATGGCTCGTACACGCAGAACGAGACAGGCGTGCAGCGCTCGTTCAACGGCCGAGCGCCATCGGTCGCCGCGATCCGTTCGACCTCGGGGTCGCTCGGCTCCCGGGTCGCGCGCGGCGAAGAACGAGCCGAAGACATGGCCGAGTTCTTCGGCCGCGACTACGCCGGCGACGATGAGGTCGAGCAGTTCGGCGGCGCGATCGGGCGTCCGGGTGCCGCCGGTGCGTCGAAGGGTCCCGCCGACGGCGACACCGACGAAGACGGCGACGACGACTCGATCGGTGCAGGCCCATTCCTGATCGCCGACGACGCGTCGGGCGACCAGTTCCGAAGCGGGCCCGTTGCCGGGGCATCCGCGACTATGGAGAGTGAGAAGGTCGATGGCTGAGCAGCAGGCGGACACGACCGAGCTCAAGGCGCTCGCCGACACGCTCGGCGAGCTCGTGGCCTACTGCACGGCGCTGAAACAGGGCGCGAGCGGCTTCGCATACATGCTGCCCGCGGAATGGCAGGGACCGGCGATGGCCAACTTCCTCGGCATGTTCGAGAAGTGGCAGCTCGGTGCTGAGGCGATGTCGCAGGCCGCAGAGGGACTACAAGACCAGGTCGCGGGCGCGCACACCGCCTACGAGACCACGATCACCTCGTTGGATGACGCGTGGGCGAAGCTCGCTGCGGCGTTGAACGGTTGATTCGACTTCGAGGGTTTGGGGAGTTTGTTGTCTTCTGTTCAGCTTGATCCGGCGCGTCTGGTCGCTGATGGTGATGCGTTGTATGGCATCGCGAATTCGTTGTCGCAGGCGGTGCGGGCGTGCGAGTCGGCGTTGGCGGCGACGGGTGGCATGGCCGGTGATGATGAGGCCGCTGAGGTGTTCGCGCAGGGTCAGGACGGCGAGCCCGGCTACGACACGTATGCCGTGGATGTGCTGAAGGGTGCGTTCGGGGTCGCGAACTCGTTGAAGGTCGTGGATGCGGCGCTGGGCAATTCGGGGCGGGCGTATGACGGTGCTCAGCTGGTGGGCGCGTTCAAGGCGGCGTCGTCGTCGTCGATCCCTGAGGCGACCGCGACGGTGGTGGAGCCGCATGCGAGTGTGCCGACTTCGCTCGGCAAGGGGCCCGAGGGTCCGTTGGGGGAGTTCGGTGATTTCCTGAAGGACGCGCTCGCGGCTCTGGGTGTGGTGTTGCCCGATGCCGATACGGGCAAGCTGGGCGCGGCGGAGTCGGCGTGGTCGGAGTTGTCGGGGGCGGTTTCGCGGGTTCGTGGGCAGGTGGATTCGGCGTTCGGCGGTGTGCAGGCGATGACGTTGCCGCAGCAGCAGAGCATGCTGTCGTGTCAGCGTTCGTTGTCGACCGCGTTGGGGAAGGTTTCGGAGTCGGCGTCGTCGATGTCGGGTTTCGCGCGGGGGATGATCGATTCGGTGAACCAGGCGTGGGAGGAGATCGGCTGGTTCGTCGCGCAGATGGCGGTGGAGATCGCGATCGAGATCGGGCTGGGCGCGTTGCTCGGCATGGTCACGTTCGGTGCGGGTGCTGCGGCGATGGCTGCGAAGATCGCGCTCACGGTGACGCGGTGGGCGCTGAAGATCGCGGCGTTGTGCAAGAAGCTTCGGATTCTGGTGATGGCGGCGCTGCGGGCTGCGCGGGTCGCGATCCGTGGTGGCGCGATGGTGATCCGGGAGTCGCTGTCCGCGGGTCTTGCGAGTGGGATCACGACGGTGTCGTTCAACTCGGTGCGTGGTGCGCTGGATCCGAATTTCCAGCCGCAGCATGTGCTGAACGCGGCGTTGGCGGCTGCGGCGGGCGGCGCTGCGGGCGGCGGGGTGTCCCGGGTCGGTGGGGGCGGGTTGACCAACAACATCGCGAGCGCGGGGTTGCGGCGTACGACGCATATCGGTGTCGAGGTCAGCGGCGGTGCGATGGATGGGCTGGTCAGCGGTGCGGCCGAGTCGGGGTTGAACGGTACCGCGTTCAGTCCGCTGAGTTCGGTGTTCGCGGGTGCGCTGCTGGGCGGGGCGTTGTCGGGCCGGCCGGGTGCCGGCACCGTTGCGCCTGCGTCCGGCGCTGGCACCGGCGCCGGGCCGGGTGTGGCGACGCCCGATACTTCGGGTATCCCGACCGGTGGTGTGGGTTCGGGCTCGTCGACGCAGGGCGGCGGGGCCGCTCTGGTCGACATCTCGGGCGACGCTCCGACGCCGGGTTCGGGCGGTTCCGGTTCGAACAACTCGGGCGGCGGCGGCTCGGTGGATGTCTCGTCGGATGCCCCGACGCCCGGTTCGGGCGACGCGGGCTCGCCGACGGGTGGTGACAGCGGCGGGGTCGACCTCCCATCCGCTGATGCGCCGAGTACGCCCGACGCGCAGACCACGCCTGACGCCTCGAGCACGCCGGACGTGCCGAGCACGCCGGACGTGCCGAGCACGCCGGACGTGCCGAGCCGCCGACGGCCGAGCACCTCCGACGCGCCGAGCACGCCGGACGCGCCGGCCGCGGATGCTCCGAGCACGCCGGATGCATCGAGCACCACCGACGCGCCGAGTACGCCTGATGCGCCGAGTACGCCTGACGTTTCGACCACGGACGCGCCGAGTTCGCCGGATGCGTCGAGCACCCCTGATGCGCCGAGCACCACGGACGCGCCGAGCACCACCGATGCGCACACCAGCGACGCTCCGAGCACCACCGACGCGCCGACCGCGCCGGATGCCCCGGCGTCGAACGGGAGCGAGGCTACGGCCGTCGCCACTGGCGGCGCGTCGAGCGCGAGCACGTCCGGCACGTCGAACGCCACGACGCCTGACGCGACGACGCCCGACGCAAGGACGCCCGACGCTACGGCGTCCGACGCTACGGCGCTCGACGGCACGGCGCCTGATGGCACCGCCCACCCCGTCGGCACGCAGCCCGACGGCGCCCACTCCGATGAGTCATCCGACGGCCCGGCGCCGGAAGAGTTGGCTGCCGCGGGCGGGACCGCCGCCGTCGTCGGCGCGGCCATGTTGGCCAAGCCGTCGTTCCTGCCGACCCACTCGGGCGGCGGCTCTTCGGCACCGACCGCACCGAAGCCGCAGTCGGCGTCGTCCGACGCCACGACGAGCAGCCCCGATGGCGCGGCATCCGAAGTTCCGATCGCGGATGCCGAAGCACCCGCCCCCACCGACGGCTCAACGGCTCCGGCCGATGCCGCGACCGGCGGCGGACAGCCCGATGCGTCCCAGCCCGACGGCGAGGGCGAGCTCGACACGGCCGCGGGCAACCGGTCGGAGCGCACGCTCGAGGAGATCGACCAGGCGCTCACGGCGATCAACCCGAACTTCGACTGGAGCGACCCCGATAACGGGTACGCGACGAACTGCGGCCACACCTCGTCGAACCTCAACGACTTCCTCAACGGCCAGGCCGTCAGCGAGGCGCCAGGCGGTACGACGCTCGACACGCCGCAGATGGAGGCACGCACCGGTAACCCGCAGACGCCGATGACCCCCGAGCAGATCGAGGCGACCCTGCGGGCGATCGGCCCAGGCTCGCACTGCGTCGTGGGCGTCGACCGTTCCACCGGGTTCGGTCACTGGTTCAACGCCTACTTCGACGGCGACCAGGTCTGGGTGCTCGACGCGCAGCCCGGGGGCACACGCTCGCCGTGGCCGCCCCACGAGCCGTTGGCGACGATTTGGGATGCATCGATCAGCCCCGAGCATGTCGTCGACCCGGCGACGCCGGAAGCGAGTGCACCCGGCGTGAACGCCCCTGCGTTTGTCCCGACGACGCCGGCCGTCACCTCGACGACTCCGGATGCTGCTACGACGACTCCGGATGCGTCCACAACGACTCCGGATGCCGCTACGACGACACCAGACGCCGCTATGACCCCGGATGCCGCTCGACGACACCGACGCCGCTATGACCCCGGATGCCTCGTCGACGCCCGTCGACGGCACCGCGACGTCCCCGGCCGACGGATCGCCCTCCACTCCGACGGGCCCGGGCGCCACGCCGAAGCAGGGCCAGGTGGGCGAGGCCGCGCCCGGCCGTGGTGAGACTGCGCGTACCTCACCCGATGGGGGCACCCCCTGGGACGAGTCGATGGGCGACCCCGTGCTGTCCGGCGCCGACCACGGTCCCGGCTGGAATCGCGTCGAGGACCGAGTGGCGAGCAACCCGATCGACCCGAACTACGGCGACCTTCGGCCGCCCGGCGAGTTCAGCGCGCTCGGCGATCAATTCGCTCATCCGGGAACCGTCCCCGACGCGATCGCGGATCTCATCGCCGACCCCGACGCGCCCTATGGGCGCGACACCGATGGCAGGCCGTTCAAACGCCCCGAGTGGGAGGCGCGGTACACCGACGACAACGGCCGGCCGGTCTACCCGGGTAACGATGGAGGTTCGCAGGGTTCGTTCGTCGAGTTCAACGACCTCGATGCGTTCATGGCCCACTACGGCGACCAGCTCGACCGCATGGGCAGGCCCGGTGGCGATTTCCTCTCGTTCCCGGGAACGCCCTTCGAGCAGCGTTCGCTGCCGCCGAGCAACCTTCGGGACCCCTACTCGATCTACGCGCTCGGTGGCGGCTCGCTTCCTCCTGGTGTGCGCATCGAGGTCTCGGAGATCGCTCCGGCATTCGGCCATCCGGGCGGCGGATTGCAGGTTCGCATCCTCGATGCCGACGGGCAGCCGATGTCGGTCGACCACCTGATCGACATGCGTGTCCTCCGTCGCACCGACATCGACGGGAACGCGGGCAACTACGTGCGCACCCTCCCGCCGGCGGAACGCCTCGGCACGCCGGTCGCTCCCGGGTCGACCGTTCCGCGAGGCTCAGCGCCGTCGGCAGACGGTCACTTCACTCCGCCGGATGCCGCGTCGAACACCGACGGGGCCGAGCCGCGTCCGGCGACCGGCGACCCGTTCCACGGCGCTGACATGTTCGGCTCCGAAGGTGCGCCAGAGGCGCCCACCGCGATCGGCGAAACCGCAACAGAGGCCGACGCGACGGACACTGCGACTCCCGACGACGATGCAGCGAGCACCGAGGAACCCGAGGCCCCGAAGCCGGCCTCGATCCCGGTCGACCCGTCGAGCAACCTCTCGACCATGGACCCGAGCGATGTCATCGACCTGCTCAACCAGCACTTGGTCAACCCGAACTTCAACGGGGACCCACACTCGCCGTTCTCGGTGAACTGCGGTTCGACCGCGTCGACGCTGAACGCCATCCTCAACGGCGCAGCGCCGCACACGGCGCAGGCTGCCTCACGGGATGTCTCGGGCATGGAGGCGGACACGGGCGTACCGCAGCTCGTCATGACACCCGATCAGATCGCGGGGACGCTCCAACACCTCGGCCCGGGCTCGCACACCGTCGTCGGCGTTGTGCGCAACTCGGGCATGGGGCACTGGTTCGTGGCGTACAACTACCACGGCCACATCCTCACGCTCGACCCGCAGACGGGCTTGGTGGCTGGATGGCCGCCCGCGATGGGCAACGTGCGATTCGGGCACGCCGGCTTCCACCCGTCCGTCGCCGAGGCCGCCACCGGCGCCACGCCGGTGCTCTCGCCGTGGACCTCCCACCAGTCCGGAATCGAGACCCCGGGCGGAGTGGCCAGACCGGCCACCGGCTCGCCCGACCTCGGGACTGTCTGGAACCCCGCCGCCACCCCTCCGCCGAATCTCGATACACCGGCCGTCGACAGCGGAACGCCGGGCGATTCGCCGAACAGCACTCCCGAGTATGGCGGCGAACCCGGTCGCTCACCGTTGAATGCGCGCGAGGAGCAGATCACCGCACAGTTCAACGAGCTCGTCGAGCACTCGCGAAGCCGCGAACTGCCCGACGGCGCCATGTCGCCGGATGAGGAGCGGCGTCTCGACGAGCTCATGTCCGGCGAGGATCCTGTGATCACCACGGGCCCCGACGGCCGCCTCATTCTCGGCGAATCGCTTGACCTCTCCACGACGTGCCCCGCCAATTGCGATCCCGATGAGATGGACCTGCAGTTCCGCGACGCGAACGGTGTGCTCGACGGGATGACGGTAGCCGAGTGGCTCGAACGGCGGGCCGATTTCATCAACAAGCCGCCGAATTACCGCGATGTGTCGGGGTCGTCGGACGCGCAGGCGGCGGCGATCCGCGACTGGCTCCGATCCCGGGAAGCCCAGCTGATGGAGGCGGATTCCTCGATACGACTCCGCGACGCACGCCGCACCGCCCGTCAGGAGCTCTCGGCGAAGGGGCTCAACGCCACGCATCGTCTCGACATGGTCGCGGGCGGTGACCCGACCGACATCAGCGGCATGAACGGCGGGCCCGAGAACCAGGCGATCGGAGGGATCTTCCAGCGCGACTTCGTGCCGAAGATGGAGGCACAGGTACTCCGATTCCTGGAACTCGTGCCACCATCGATGTGGCACGCCGTACACATGAACATCACGATCAGAGAGGTCTCATGAGCGATCACTTCCGGCACGGGTTCAGGGTCGCCGGACGCATCTCGCCCGAGATGATCGAGCGTTACGGCGACGTCGTGCCGGTCACGATGGAGGAGGCCTGGAACGAGGACGGCGCGCTCGTGACATCCGATGGGTTCGTTCGCCTGATCGATCCGGCGCTCCTCCTCCCGGTGATGGACGTGATCCTCCCGTCGCACCCGGGCGCGCTGCCGGTGTTCGCAACGGCGTGGGGCGACCTCATCGTGCAGTGGGAGGACTCCTACGTCATCGTCATGTACCGGTACGGCTTCTACACGATGTTCTTCGACATGGCGTCCGACGTCATCTTCGACCTGCTCGAGGAGCCGGAGACGCAGGATCGACGGCTGCTTCGAGGCTTCTACGACGATGCAGTTGCCGCGCTCGGGGTTCCCGAGATCGACGAGTGCTTCGGGTTCAAGCTCCCGCTCGCGATGGGCGGCCCCGAGACCGTCGGCAACCTCACCCGTCGAAAGCTCAAGGAGCATCTCGTGTTCCTGGTACAGGCGTCCGGCCCGCCACGCGACCTCGACGAGATCGATCCCCCGAAGAGCGATGAGGGAGTGGTCCGATGACCGATGGCGTGGAACTGACCGACCGACAGCGGGAGCTCGCGCAGATCGGCGAGCGTTATCTCGACGCGCTCGCCCCTGGACTCGAGTTCGGGGTGGAGGCGTTGGCAGGCGAGCACGCAGTGTACGTGTGGCAGCTCGGGTTCGGCGGCAACCAGCTCATCGTTGGGGAAGACGGTTCGCTGCTGTTCGGCACCTCGGCCTTGTGGCGGGATCCGATGATCGAGAGCTGGCGGGCGGGGCGGCGCACGCCCGCCGCGGATCTCGACGCGGCGGCCGCGCAGCGCCGGCAGGGGTGATCGTGGCGACGATCGACGCGGATCCGAACGCCGCCCTGCTCGCGTTCGCGGCAAAAGGACGCATCGCGTCCGCACCGCCGAAGGATGCGATCATCCGCCTCAGCGACATGGAGACGGCGCACACGATCCTCCAACGTGATGAGCGCTACGAGCTGGAGACGAGGAATCGGAGCTCTGCGCCGCGCGTCATCATGTCGAGCGAATCGCTCGAGGCGGTTCGGCGGTACCTCGCGTTGCGCCTCGGCGTGGACGTCCGCGCCGAACTGCGCCTCCCAAGGACCGCGCTCCCGAGCGGGGTGAGCGATCTTCCCGACGGGTTCGAGCTCGACAGCGGTGACGGCTCAGAGGTCGTGCTTCGCTGGGACGAGGGCGGCGAACGCCGCTCAGCCAGGTTCCAGCATGGCAGCACCGGAGTCTACGAGGCAGTGAGGTTCGCACAGATCGCGCGGGTGCCTGAGCAGGAGCTGATCGACGGGCTCCTGTCCCCGCGCGGCATCGTGGTCGAACCGGGCGGCTAGGTGTCGTCGCGATCCGATGCATCGCCCAGAGAAGGGGAACGATGACCGACCAGCAGGCAGGCCAGCCCGAGCCCACGAGCGAGCAGCAACGGCTCATCGACGTCGGAGTGGACTTGTTCGAGCGCATTGCGCCCGGCCTGGAGGTCGCGTTCCGGTTGCTGCTCGAGGATGACGCGGTCGTGGTGTACCGCCCCGTGCGCGGGGGCGGCTCGATCTACGTCGCATCCGACGAAACGGCGCTCTTCGCCTCGTCCTCCGCCCCGCCGCACGAAGCCATCAAGGCCTTCCGCGCCGGTCGGCGCACGCCGAAGGAGCAGTTCGTGTACCGGCCGCAGCCCGGCGGCCGATGAGGCACCGCTCCACGAATGCTTGCTGAGGACGACGCTGTCCTCGTTTTCGCGAGAGCGCCGATCTCACGAGCGAGCGTCAGACGACCTCGACGCGAGTGAGCGCGCCCGACGCCACGAGGTCGCGGATGCCGAGGAAGTCATCGGCGAGGGCGAACCGGATGCCTCCGCCCGGCTGACCGAACCACGGTTGAACGAGGTCGACGTTCACGAGCACCTCCCGTGCCGTGACGAAGCGGTGCAGGGCGGCTCCGTCGACCAGTGCCGTCGGCGGCAGGGCACGCGCCTCGACAGGTGTGTCCGCGGGGAAGAGGAAGACGCCGTCGAGAGCGCCGATCCGATCGAGCACGATGTCGGCGGGGATCTGGATGAGCAGTCGTCCGCCACCGGCGAGCCGGGATCGCAGGTCGGCCAGATGGGGCTCGGACGCCGCCCTGAGCACACGGAAGTCCGTGGTGCTGAGGCGCTGCGGCTCGGGAAGCGGCTGGTCGAGGTAGGCGAGCAGCCGCGCCGCCACGCCCTCGGACGTGTCCTCGACGGCCAGCGGAACGGTGCGCCCGTAGTCGATCGTGGCGAGTTCGAAGCCCGATTCCTGCTCACGAATGGCGAGCGCGCCCTGCAGCGGTTCATCGGCATCGCCGGGAAGCGCGACGGCGTTCCGTGGAACGCCGCGCTGGTCGAGCTGTCGTCTCAGTGCCTCGAACATGCTGAACACCCTATCGACGTCGGACCGCCCATGAGCATGGGGAGGGCTGCCCATCATGGCATCGCTCCAGGCCACGGGGAGCTCTCCCCATCGCCGTGGGGGAGACGGTATGGTTTCGTAGCGTTGCATCTGAAAGGCGAGAAGGGGAGCGATGACCGAGGAACCGTTCGTCAAGGGAGATCCCACGGCCGAGCAGCGGCGTCTCATCGACGTGGGCATCGATCTCTTCCGGCGCTTGGCACCCGATGCGGAACTCGGCTTCTGGCTGCTCCCAGCCGACGACGCGGTGATGGTCTACCACGGCGTTCGTGGTGGCGGCTCGATCTACGTGGCACCGGATGAGAGCGTGCTCTTCGCCGCCTCGGCGGTCTCGCCCGACGTCGCGCTCGAGGCCTTCCGCGGGGGCAAGCGCACCGCGAAGGAGAAGTTCGAGCGCCGTCCGGCGGATGGTGGCGGGGCAGGCGAATGACGAGTGATGCCCTCGTGTTCCGCTGCGAAGAGTTGCGCCAACCCGTGCTGAACCTCGTGGAGACATCGATCGCCGCGTCGGTGAAGCCGAGCGACGCGCCGCTGCTCGTCGAGCGCATCGACTCGGTTCGCCGGGTGCTCATGCGCGGGACCGATGGCATCGAGGAGTCCGGGTACCTCGACTGGCATCCCGTCGGGCTCGAAACCCTCCGCAACATGGATGCCGCCGCGCGATCCGGCGACACCGTCGCCGCCTGGGCGCTCTTCAAGGATCCGGGCACCGGGTTCAACGCGCTCGGGCAGGCGTGCCAAGGCGTTCAGGGCTGGTAGGGAATCTTCGGCGGCGCGTCGGTCAGACCGCGGTCGGCCACTTCGGGTCGAGCTTCGGAGCCTTCCACTTGTAGTGCTCGAACGTCGCTTCGTGCAGCACCATCGGGATGTCCCGAGCGGATGCCGCAGCGAACACCGCCTTCACGACGTCTTGCGTCGACGCCTCCGAGAGCACGGCGTCGAGGAGCAGCGGGAGGACGCCGCGGCGGGTGCCATCGGGCCAGCGACCGAAGAGGGTGACGCGCCGGGCGGCGACGGGATCGTCGAAACGTCGTTGCAGGGCCTCGCCATCGCGGACGGCGATCTCGCAGAGGACCGTGCCGTTGCCGGCCTTGAGCGCGAGCCGGCCGAACCATCCGTAGACCGGCACCGAGCGCAGCCGGTTGGTGCGCGGCCGATCGTTGAGCACGGCGACGAAGACGACGTCGTTCCACGGGATCTCGGGTGCGCCGGCGAGGGTGATGCCGCCTTCGGTGATCGTGCAGGCGGAATCCGAACGGCCGACGAGCAGGAGGAGCATCCGGCGGCGCAGGACGCTCGTGACCACGAGGCCGATCGACGCGACCCCGAACACGGCGACCAGGGTGATCGTGAACCATGAGCCGAAGCCGGTCGCGATCATCGCCCCGAGTCCTGCGATGCACAGCGCGGTGAGGAGGACGCCGACCACGATGAAGCCGGAGTTCCAGCGGCCGGCCGTCTGCACCTTCGCCACGTCGAGCGGCACGTCGAAGCGGGCCGGACCCGTCGGCACGATCTCCATGCTCAGCCCCGCAGGAAGGGGTCGACGGCGCCCTGGACGCCGGCCCTCGCAGGGCGGCTGAAGTCCGCGGCCTGGAGGTTCTTCAACTGCGCGTAGGCGCGGTCGCGGAGCGTGATGAGCGGCCATGTGCGCGCCTCGGCGCCCGTGCCGTGCTGCACGGTGACGAAAGCGAGCCGGTCGTCCTTCGAGACGTACACGCGGATCTTCGTCTGCCCCTTCTTGTGGTTCGGCACCGGCAGGTAGTTCGCCGGGTCGCCGCTCGCGAAGGCGTTGTGCCACTGACCGGCGACCTCGGCGTCGGCGTTGACGGTGAACTCGCGGCGCGAGAGCGCCGCATGTGTGGCGACCCGCCGCCACACGTGCGACTCGAAGACCGCCAGCAGCGCGAACAGGACCGCGAAGAATCCCGTGATCAGCACCGCGGCCGGGGCGACGAGACCGCGCAGGCCCGATCGCCGCCCGGTCATGTCGGCCGCGTCGTCTCGGATGGCCTCGAAGTTCACGATGCACAGCACACAGGCGATGAGCGCTGCGGCGGCGATGACGGAGAAGACGACGGTTCGCGCGGTCGACCGTGTGAAGGCGAACTCTTCGGGGAGCTTCGCGAGGGTGTCATCCTTCGGACGCATGCAGGGCCTTTCTGTCGGCGGGATCCTTCGACAATAGCGATGCCCGGCCGCGTCCAAGCGACGGTGCGGCCGGTGACACGGAACAGGATCGGCGCAGGCGCGTATGGTCGAAGCGTGGAGGAGACCCGTCGGGGAGCCTGGGTCGTCGCAGCGTTCGCGGCGGCGCTCTACCTCGCGCTCATCGTGGCCGCCTACGGGTTCGTGAGCCTGCTCACGGACATCGAGGTGATCGCGAGCCCCGACGCGGGCCGGCTCGTGGGGCCGGCGATCATCGCGGCATCCGTCGCGGCGCTCCTGCTGTATCTCGCCAGGGCGCTGCGCCGGCCCGCGCACCTGCTCGGCACAGTGCTCCTCTCCGCGCTCTGGACGTGGCTCGCCGCGGTTGCCGTCGCGGTCGTCGGCTTCGCCGTGGCGACCGGCACCCTGCTCGAGAGCCTCATGTTCGGGCTCGGGTTCGGCGTCGGCTGGTTCGGGCTCCTGATCCCGGCGCTCGCCGCGCTCGTGGCCTCCCTCGCCGTACTCGTGGCACGCGGGCAAGCCGGCGGCCTCGAGCGTCCGCGCTGGCCGTGGGAGCGCGACGACGAGGAGTGACGGATGCCTCGGCGGCGCGCCATCCGATCGCCCACCCCCGCCGACCGGGCGTCCCCGCAGTATCGTGAACGCGTGGAGGGTTCCGTCGAGGCACGCGTCAGCCACGAGGTCGACCGCTGGCTCGTGTGGCTGCCGCGGTGGCGGCCGGGCACGCACCGCGCCCGCGCGCGCCTCTGCCAGCGCTGCTTCGGCTCGCCGATCCTCACGGCCGCGGGGCTCGACGTCGACGTGCCGCATCCCGTGCAGCACGCGTTCTCGATGCGGATGAAGGCGATCATCGACTCCGCGGTCGACGACTACACCGCACGGAACCTGCCGATGCTGCACCGCGAGATCCGGCTCGCCGAGGAACGGAAGGCACGCCGGCCCTATCGCGCGGGGGAGGGACTCGACCCCGAGTTCCTCGGGCTCGACCTCGATCCCGAGCCGGCGCCCGACCAGCCGTTCCTCTTCACCCTGCGCGGACTCGAGGCGGATGCTGCGGCGGAGCAGGCGGAGCCGGCGCCGCGCCCGTTCACACGGGAGGAGAAGGAGGCGCTCCGCGAAGAGGTGCGCCTCGCCGACGAGTTCGCGAAGCAGCTCGGCCGACGCATCTGCGTCGAACTCGCGCAGCACCGCGAGCGCATCGGCGTCGCCGTCACCGAGATCGTGGAGCCGCAGGTCGCAGAACTTCTCGCCGACCTCGATCGCGAACTCGATGCGCCGGGCTGGCACGGATGACGCCGTCGGCGAACATGGCCGCAGCGGCATCCGTCGCCATTTGACCGCTTCGTTACGTGCGATTACACTGGACCGGGTGTGCGCATTGGTGCGCGCCTGAATCATGCCTGCCGTCATCAATCGACGACCAAGCGCGACCAGGCTCTCTACACTCGCACACTCAGGGCACCCGACGGGTCGCCCCCACGGCATACCCACCACTCCAAGGCGCTGCAGTTCTGCAGTGCCGGTGGGTCGTGATGTGAAATCCATCAAGGCTGTCACCGTGCAGCAATACCAAGGAGAAGCAGTGCCAACCATTCAGCAGTTGGTCCGCAAGGGCCGCTCGCCGAAGGTCACCAAGACCAAGGCTCCCGCCCTGAAGGCGAACCCCCAGCAGCGCGGCGTGTGCACGCGTGTGTACACCACCACCCCGAAGAAGCCGAACTCCGCGCTCCGCAAGGTCGCTCGTGTGAAGCTCTCGAACGGCACCGAGGTCACCGCCTACATCCCCGGTGAGGGCCACAACCTGCAGGAGCACTCGATGGTGCTCGTGCGCGGCGGTCGTGTGAAGGACCTCCCCGGCGTGCGCTACAAGATCATCCGCGGCGCGCTCGACACGCAGGCCGTGAAGAACCGCAAGCAGGCCCGTAGCCGCTACGGCGCGAAGATGGAGAAGAAGTAATGCCTCGCAAGGGACCCGCTCCGAAGCGCCCCGTCGTCGCCGACCCGGTCTACGGTTCGCCCGTCGTCAGCCAGCTCGTCAACAAGATCCTGATCGACGGCAAGAAGGACCTCGCCCAGCGCATCGTCTACGAGGCGCTCGAGAAGGTCGCCGAGAAGAACGGCCAGGACGCCGTCGCCACCCTCAAGAAGGCGCTCGACAACGTGCGCCCCACCCTCGAGGTGCGTTCGCGGCGCGTCGGCGGTTCGACCTATCAGGTCCCCGTCGAGGTCAAGCCCCACCGCGCGAACACCCTGGCGCTGCGCTGGCTCACCAGCTACGCCAAGGCTCGTCGCGAGAAGACCATGACCGAGCGTCTCACCAACGAGATCCTCGACGCCTCGAACGGCCTCGGTGCCGCGGTCAAGCGCCGCGAAGACACGCACAAGATGGCCGAGTCGAACCGCGCCTTCGCCCACTACCGCTGGTAGCGGGTCGAGCGGATGCCGCGAGCTGCGGCCGCGGCATCCGCTCACCACTTCCCTTCCGTTCCTGAACTCCCCCCGGAGGAACCCCCGTGGCACAAGACGTGCTCACCGACCTGAACAAGGTCCGCAACATCGGCATCATGGCGCACATCGATGCCGGCAAGACCACCACCACCGAGCGCATCCTGTTCTACACGGGCGTCAACCACAAGATCGGCGAGACCCACGACGGCGCCTCGACGACCGACTGGATGGAGCAGGAGAAGGAGCGCGGCATCACGATCACGTCTGCCGCCGTGACCTGCTTCTGGAACAAGAACCAGATCAACATCATCGACACCCCCGGCCACGTCGACTTCACGGTCGAGGTCGAGCGGTCGCTTCGCGTGCTCGACGGCGCGGTCGCCGTCTTCGACGGCAAGGAGGGCGTCGAGCCCCAGTCCGAGACCGTCTGGCGCCAGGCCGACAAGTACAACGTGCCCCGCATCTGCTTCGTCAACAAGATGGACAAGCTGGGCGCCGACTTCTACTTCACGGTCGACACGATCATCAAGCGCCTCGGTGCCAAGCCGCTCGTGCTGCAGCTGCCGATCGGCTCGGAGTCGAGCTTCGAGGGTGTCGTCGACCTCGTCGAGATGCGCGCGCTCACGTGGCGCGGCGACGCCAAGGGCGACGTGGAGATGGGCGCCAAGTACGCCATCGAGGAGATCCCCGCCGATCTCGTCGACAAGGCCGCCGAGTACCGCAACGCGCTGCTCGAGGTCGTCGCCGAGACCGACGACGCGCTGCTCGAGAAGTTCTTCGCGGGCGAAGAGATCACGGTCGCCGAGATCAAGGCCGCGATCCGCAAGCTCACCGTCAACTCCGAGATCTACCCCGTGCTCTGCGGCTCCGCGTTCAAGAACCGCGGCGTGCAGCCGATGCTCGACGCCGTGATCGACTACCTCCCGTCGCCGCTCGACGTGCCCGCCATCGAGGCGCACGACGCTCGCGACGAGGAGAAGGTCGTCATGCGTCACGCAGACGCGACCGAGCCGTTCACCGCTCTCGCGTTCAAGGTCGCGGTGCACCCGTTCTTCGGTCGCCTCACCTATGTGCGCGTCTACTCGGGCCGCCTCGACTCCGGTGCCCAGGTCATCAACTCGACCAAGGGCAAGAAGGAGCGCATCGGCAAGATCTTCCAGATGCACGCCAACAAGGAGATCCCGGTCGCGTCCGTCACCGCCGGAAACATCTACGCCGTCATCGGTCTGAAGGACACGACGACCGGTGACACGCTGAGCGACCCCGACAACCAGGTCGTGCTCGAGTCGATGACCTTCCCCGAGCCGGTCATCGAGGTCGCCATCGAGCCGAAGACCAAGGCCGACCAGGAGAAGCTCGGCACCGCGATCCAGAAGCTCGCCGAGGAAGACCCGACGTTCCGCACCGAGCAGAACCAGGAGACCGGTCAGACGGTCATCAAGGGCATGGGCGAGCTGCACCTCGACATCCTCGTCGACCGCATGAAGCGCGAGTTCAACGTCGAGGCGAACGTCGGCAAGCCGCAGGTCGCGTACCGCGAGACCATCAAGCGCGCCGTCGAGAAGCACGACTACACGCACAAGAAGCAGACCGGTGGTTCGGGCCAGTTCGCGAAGATCCAGTTCGCGCTCGAGCCCCTCGAGATCACCGGCGACAAGACCTACGAGTTCGAGAACAAGGTCTCCGGTGGCCGCGTTCCGCGCGAGTACATTCCTTCGGTCGACGCCGGCTTCCGCGATGCCATGCAGTACGGCATCCTCGCCGGCTACCCGATGGTGGGCGTCAAAGCAAGCCTGCTTGACGGCGCCGCCCACGACGTCGACTCCTCGGAGATGGCGTTCAAGATCGCCGGTTCGATGGGCTTCAAGGAAGCCGCTCGGAAGGCGAACCCGGTTCTGCTCGAGCCGCTCATGGCCGTCGAGGTGCGCACCCCTGAGGAATACATGGGTGACGTCATCGGCGACCTGAACTCGCGTCGTGGTCAGATCCAGTCGATGGAGGATGCCGCAGGCGTGAAGGTCGTGCGTGCGCACGTCCCGCTCTCGGAGATGTTCGGCTACATCGGCGACCTGCGGTCGAAGACCTCAGGGCGCGCCGTGTACTCGATGGAGTTCGAGAGCTATGCGGAGGTCCCGAAGGCTGTCGCCGACGAGATCGTCCAGAAGAACAAGGGCGAATGAGTTCTAGCGGGGCTCTGGCCCTCTGACGCACGGCCCACCCGGGTCGCGTAACATATCAACACAACCCCGTAGTATGCCGGTCGCAATCCAGCGCCCGGGGTGTCTACACGAGTCCTGAGGAGGACCCACAGTGGCTAAGGCCAAGTTCGAGCGGACCAAGCCGCACGTCAACATCGGAACGATCGGTCACGTCGACCACGGCAAGACGACGCTCACCGCGGCGATCTCGAAGGTGCTCGCCGACAAGTACCCGTCGAGCGTCAACGTCCCGCGTGACTTCGCGTCGATCGACTCGGCTCCCGAGGAGCGCCAGCGCGGCATCACGATCAACATCTCGCACGTCGAGTACGAGACGCCGAAGCGCCACTATGCGCACGTCGACGCCCCGGGTCACGCCGACTACATCAAGAACATGATCACCGGTGCGGCGCAGATGGACGGCGCGATCCTCGTGGTCGCGGCGACCGACGGCCCCATGGCCCAGACGCGGGAGCACGTCCTCCTCGCCAAGCAGGTCGGCGTGCCCTACCTGCTCGTCGCGCTCAACAAGGCCGACATGGTCGACGACGAGGAGATCCTCGAGCTCGTCGAGCTCGAGGTCCGCGAGCTGCTCTCGAGCCAGGGCTTCGACGGCGACGATGCTCCCGTCATCCGCGTCTCGGGCCTCAAGGCCCTCGAGGGCGACGAGAAGTGGACGCAGTCGGTCCTCGACCTCATGGAGGCCGTCGACGACTCGATCCCCGACCCGGTGCGCGACCGTGACAAGCCGTTCCTCATGCCCATCGAGGACGTCTTCACGATCACCGGCCGTGGCACGGTGGTGACCGGCCGCGCCGAGCGCGGCACGCTGAAGCTCAACTCCGAGGTCGAGATCGTCGGCATCCGCCCGACGCAGAAGACCACGGTCACCGGCATCGAGATGTTCCACAAGCAGCTCGACGAGGCATGGGCCGGCGAGAACTGCGGTCTCCTCCTCCGCGGCACCAAGCGCGAGGACGTGGAGCGCGGCCAGGTCGTCGTCGCCCCAGGTTCGGTCACCCCGCACACGAACTTCGACGGCACCGCGTACATCCTCTCCAAGGAGGAGGGCGGGCGTCACAACCCGTTCTACGCGAACTACCGTCCGCAGTTCTACTTCCGCACCACCGACGTCACCGGCGTCATCACGCTGCCCGAGGGCACCGAGATGGTCATGCCCGGCGACACCACCGACATGACGGTCGAGCTGATCCAGCCGATCGCCATGGAGGAGGGCCTCGGCTTCGCCATCCGCGAGGGTGGCCGCACCGTGGGCGCCGGCACCGTCACGAAGATCGTCAAGTAGGCTCTTCGCGATACGCGACCAGAAGGGGTCGGGCCGCACGGCCCGGCCCCTTCGTCGTGCGCGGTTCAGACGGGGCTGCCGTCGATCGTCGTCTCGAGGTCGATGCTTTCGTGCACGCTTCGAGCCACGGTGCATCCGCGATCGATCGCCTTCACCATGATCTCGATGACCTTCGCGCGCTCGACCTCGTCGAGCATCGACAGGTCGACGAGGAACTCCTCGTCGACGCGGGTGTAGCGGTTCTCGTCGTTCGAGGTGCCGTGCGCCCAGACGGTCATCTCGAAGTCGTCGCCGAGCCGGCGCGCCGCCACCTGGTCGGCGCTCATGCCCGCGCAGCCGACCAGGGCGAGTTTCAGGAGCTCGCCGGGGGTGAAGTGCCCCTCGGCCTCCCTCGGCCCGATGAGCACGGTCGAGCCCCGCTCGTTCATGCCCTCGTAGGTGCGGGTGCCCGTGCGGGCGACCGAGACGCTGCCCGGACCGATGCGGCTGCTGACCTCGTGCGCGATTTCCGTCATAGCGCCATCCTGCCCCACGGTCAGCGGCCCGCTCGCAATGCACCCGGGCGGAGTCTGACCTAGGCTCGTGTACGATCGCTCGACTGAACCAGCGAGAGCGACGAGTCCAGCGCGATCCGATCGCGAGTCCGCCGCTGCCGCCCCCACCCTGGGCCGTGCGATGCGGCAATGAAAGGAGCCCACGTGACGACGCAATCCGCGCCGACGCCTCCCTCGGTGCGCCCCTCCGAGACCGTCCCGGTCGTCGTGTCCGCGATCGCGAGCATCGCGGATGCCAGCGTCCAGGGTGAGATCGGCGGCCTCGAGGCGACCGGGGTCACCCTCTCCTCGAGCGACGTGCGCCCCGGCGATCTCTATGTCGGCGTGCGCGGTGCGAACCTGCACGGCGCGTCCTTCTCGTCCGACGCGAAGGAACGGGGTGCCGTCGCCGTCCTCACCGACGCGGAGGGCGCGGCGGCCGCAGCCGAGGCAGGATTGCCCGCCCTGGTGGTCAGCGCTCCCCGTGAGGTGCTCGGCGCCGTCGCCGCGGCCGTCTACGGGTACACACCCGGGCGTCCGCAGTTGCTCGGCGTCACCGGCACCAACGGCAAGACGAGCACCGTCCACCTGCTCGAGGGGATGCTCGGCGCCCTCGGCGAGACATCCGGACTCAGCTCGACCGCCGAGCGGCGCATCGCCGGCCGCACCGTGGTGAGCGGTCTCACCACCCCCGAGGCGAGCGACATGCACGCGCTCATCGCGACCATGCGCGAGCAGGGCGTGAGCGCGGCAGGCATCGAGGTCTCGGCGCAGGCTCTCTCGCGCAACCGTGTCGACGGCGTCCGATTCACCGTCGTGGGCTTCACCAACCTCAGCCACGACCACCTCGACGACTACGCCTCGATGGAGGAGTACTTCGCGGCGAAGCTCGCGTTCTTCCAGCCGGATCGCGGCGAGACGGGCGTCGTCTCCCTCGACACCCCGTGGGGTGCGCGCGTCGTCGAAGCGGCCGGCATCCCCGTCACCACCATCACGTCGGCCGCGGATGTCGAGGCCGACTGGCACGTGCGGACACTCGCGGTCAGCCGCGAGGGCACTCGATTCGAGGTGACCGGGCCCGACGGCGCCCGCATCGAGGCGGCCATTCCCGCGATCGGCGAGCACATGGCCGCCAACGCCGGCCTCGCCATCGTCATGCTCCTCGCCGCCGGCCGGTCCGTCGACGAGATCTCCTCCGCTCTCGCCGGCGAGGACGCCATCCCGCCGATCCCCGGTCGCACCGAGAACGTCGCGGCGCCCGGGTCTCCGGCCGTCTTCGTCGACTTCGGGCACAGCGCCGACGCGTTCGCGAAGACGCTCGACGCCGTGCGTGCGGTCACCACGGGCCGCGTCATCATGGTGTTCGGGGCGGACGGCGACAGAGACGCCACCAAGCGGCACGACATGGCGGCCGAGGCCGTGCTCCGCAGCGACATCCTCGTGATCACCGACCACCATCCGCGTTTCGAGGACCCGGCCGCGATCCGACGCGCCCTCACGGAGGGGGCGATCGCGGCCCGGCCCGACGCCGAACTGCACGTGGTGTCGCCCCCGCCACGCGCCATCCGCGTCGCGGTCTCGCTCGCCCACGCGGATGACGCGATCCTGTGGGCCGGTCCGGGGCACCAGAACTACCGTGACATCCTCGGAGTCCGCACGGCCTATTCGGCGCGTGAGGAGGCCCGCCAGGCGCTGCGCGAGTACGGGTGGCAGGCGCGCGAGCAGGCACGGTAGCGCCGACACGCGACGCGACACGCCCGGGTTGCAACTGGGCACTGAGTATGGCAAACTCGATGAGTTCAACATTTCGAACGGGTGCATACGTGCGCGCCGATCGAATCACTGCCAGGCAGTGCATAGCCACCCGGTTCTCATGGGACCGAAGGGGTCAGGCTAGGCCGCGGGCAGCAGAACACGACTGAGTCGACAATCACATGACATGGGCCAGCGCCTGCAAGGGTACTGGCCTGTCCGTGTGCGCGCCGGCGAGGGGCTCGAAGGTCGAGCGTGTCGAGGGCACCGCCCCGGGATTCCGGGCAGGTGGCTTCGACAGGCTCGATCACCGGCCTTTGACAGAAGAACAGTGGTGCTTCACACGAAGTGGCTACGCGGCGTCCAATGCCCTCGGAAGGGGTATGACGCCTTGACAGAGAGAGAGTCCGAGATGGCGGGACAGAAGATCCGCATTCGACTGAAGTCGTATGACCACGAGGTCATCGACACCTCGGCGCGCAAGATCGTCGACACGGTGACCCGCGCGGGTGCCACGGTCGTCGGCCCCGTGCCGCTTCCGACGGAGAAGAACGTGGTGTGCGTCATCCGTTCGCCCCACAAGTACAAGGACAGCCGCGAGCACTTCGAGATGCGCACCCACAAGCGCCTCATCGACATCGTGGACCCGACGCCCAAGGCCGTCGACTCGCTCATGCGTCTCGACCTCCCGGCCGACGTCAACATCGAGATCAAGCTCTGAGGTAACTGATGTCCACCGCTACCAAGAACGTGAAGGGTCTGCTCGGCGTGAAGCTCGGCATGACCCAGGTGTGGGACGAGAACAACAAGCTCGTGCCGGTCACCGTCATCGAGATCGCCCCCAACGTGGTCACGCAGATCCGCACCGTCGAGAACGACGGCTACGAGGCCGTGCAGATCGCAGCGGGCGCCATCGACCCGCGCAAGGTCAACCAGCCCGCCGCCGGCCATTTCCGTGAGGCCGGGGTCACCCCCCGCCGCCACCTCGCCGAGGTCCGCACCGCGGATGCCGCGAGCTACGACCGCGGCCAGGAGCTCACGGTCGACGCCACCTTCGAAGCCGGCCAGCTCGTCGACGTCGTCGGCACGAGCAAGGGCAAGGGCTTCGCCGGTGTCATGAAGCGCCACAACTTCAAGGGCGTCTCGGCCTCGCACGGTTCGCACCGCAACCACCGCAAGCCCGGTTCCATCGGTGCTTCGTCGACCCCCAGCCGTGTCTTCAAGGGCATGCGCATGGCCGGTCGCATGGGTGGCGAGCGCGTCACCGTGCTGAACCTCCGCGTGCACGCCGTCGACGCCGAGAAGGGCCTGCTGCTCGTCAAGGGCGCGGTTCCCGGTGCTCGCGGCCGCCTCGTTTTCGTCCGCAACGCAGTGAAGGGGGCGTAGTCCATGGCTACCGCGACCAACACCATCGACGTCCTCGACGTGACCGGCAAGAAGTCCGGTTCGGTCGAGCTGCCCGCTGAGCTCTTCGACGTGCAGACCAACGTCCCGCTCATCCACCAGGTCGTCGTCGCCCAGCTCGCCGCCGCGCGCCAGGGCACGCACAAGACCAAGACCCGCGGCGAGGTCTCGGGCGCCGGCCGCAAGCCCTTCAAGCAGAAGGGCACGGGCCGCGCCCGCCAGGGCTCGATCCGCGCGCCGCAGATGACCGGCGGTGGCATCGTCCACGGCCCGCAGCCGCGTGACTACTCGCAGCGCACCCCCAAGAAGATGATCGCCGCCGCGCTCCTCGGCTCCCTGTCCGACCGCGCGCGCGGTGGCCGCGTCCACGCCGTCGAGACCTTCGCTGCGAGCGACGCGCCGAAGACGAAGGACGCCGTCGCCCTCCTCGGCGCGATCGCGCCGGCGAAGCACTTCCTCGTCGTGCTCGCGCAGGGCGAGGAGCTCTCGCAGCGCGCGGTGCGCAACATCCCGACCGTGCACGTGCTGCGGGTCGACCAGCTGAACGCCTACGACGTGCTCGTCTCCGACGACATCGTCTTCAGCACCGCCGCGCTCGAGGCCTTCGTGGCCGCGAAGTCGGCGACGACAGAAGGAAGAGGTTCTCGGCATGAGCGCCGCACAGAACAAGGACCCGCGCGAGATCATCATCGCGCCGGTCGTCTCGGAGAAGAGCTACGGCCTGATCGACGAGGGCAAGTACACGTTCATCGTGGACCCCCGCTCGAACAAGACCGAGATCAAGCTCGCCATCGAGAAGATCTTCAACGTCCAGGTGGCGTCGATCAACACCCTGAACCGTCAGGGCAAGACCCGCCGCACTCGGTTCGGCATCGGCAAGCGCAAGGACACCAAGCGCGCGATCGTCACCCTCAAGTCCGGCTCGATCGACATCTTCACGGCTGTCGGCTAGGGAGCAGAGGAACAAGAATGGCTATTCGTAAGTACAAGCCCACGACTCCGGGTCGTCGCGGTTCGTCGGTCGCCGATTTCGCGGAGATCACGCGCTCGACGCCCGAGAAGTCGCTGCTCCGCCCGCTGTCCAAGACCGGCGGCCGCAACAACCAGGGCCGCATCACGACGCGTCACATCGGTGGTGGCCACAAGCGCCAGTACCGCGTGATCGACTTCCGTCGCAACGACAAGGACGGCGTGCCGGCCAAGGTCGCTCACATCGAGTACGACCCCAACCGCACCGCCCGCATCGCGCTGCTCCACTTCGTGGACGGCACGAAGCGCTACATCCTCGCGCCGAGCAAGTTGCAGCAGGGCGACCCGATCGAGTCGGGCCCCAACGCCGACATCAAGCCCGGCAACAACCTGCCGCTGCGCAACATCCCCACCGGTACCGTCGTGCACGCCATCGAGCTCCGCCCCGGCGGCGGCGCCAAGATGGCACGCTCGGCCGGTGCATCCGTTCGCCTCGTGGCGAAGGACGGCCCCTACGCCCAGCTCCGCCTGCCCTCGGGCGAGATCCGCAACGTCGACGCGCGCTGCCGCGCCACCGTCGGCGAGGTCGGCAACGCCGAGCAGTCGAACATCAACTGGGGCAAGGCCGGCCGCATGCGCTGGAAGGGCGTCCGCCCGACCGTGCGCGGTGTCGCCATGAACCCGGTCGACCACCCGCACGGTGGTGGCGAGGGCAAGACCTCCGGTGGTCGCCACCCGGTCAGCCCGTGGGGCCAGAAGGAAGGCCGCACCCGCAGTCGCAAGAAGGAAAGCGACCAGCTCATCGTTCGCCGTCGCACCGTCGGCAAGAAGCGCAAGTAGGAGTTGTAGAAGATGCCACGCAGTCTCAAGAAGGGCCCCTTCGTCGATGACCACCTGCTTCGCAAGGTCGTCACCGCGAATGAAGCCAACAGCAAGAACGTGATCAAGACCTGGTCTCGCCGCTCGATGATCATCCCCGCCATGCTGGGGCACACGATCGCCGTGCACGACGGCCGCAAGCACATCCCGGTGTTCGTCACCGAGACCATGGTGGGCCACAAGCTCGGCGAGTTCGCGCCCACCCGCACCTTCCGTGGACACGTGAAGGACGACAAGAAGGGCCGCCGCCGCTGACGCGGTGGCGTGAAGGAGGAAAGAAATGGTGGAGTCGATCGCACGCGTGCGACACATCCGCGTGACCCCCATGAAGGCCCGCCGCGTCGTCAACATGATCCGCGGCAGGCAGGCACAGGAGGCACTCGCCATCCTGAAGTTCGCGCCCCAGGGTGCGAGCGAGCCGGTGTACAAGCTCGTCGCCTCGGCCATCGCGAACGCTCGCGTCAAGGCCGACGCCTCGAACACCTACCTGGACGAGCAGGACCTCTACATCAGCCGCGCATTCGTCGACGAGGGCACCACCCTCAAGCGATTCCAGCCGCGCGCGCAGGGTCGTGCCTTCCGCATCAACAAGCGAACGAGCCACATCACCGTCGTGCTCGCCACGCCCGAGGAGGGTACGAAGTAATGGGTCAGAAGGTCAACCCGTACGGCTTCCGTCTCGGCATCACCACCGACCATGTGTCGCGGTGGTTCTCCGACTCGACGAAGCCCGGTCAGCGCTACTCCGACTACCTCGCAGAGGACATCAAGATCCGTCGTCTGCTCCAGACGTCGCTCGACCGTGCCGGTGTCTCGCGCATCGAGATCGAGCGCACCCGCGACCGCGTCCGCGTGGACATCCACACGGCGCGTCCCGGCATCGTGATCGGCCGCCGCGGCGCCGAGGCCGAGCGCATCCGCGCCGACCTCGAGAAGCTCTCGGGCAAGCAGATCCAGCTGAACATCCTCGAGGTGAAGAACCCCGAGGCCGACGCCCAGCTCGTCGCGCAGGGCATCGCCGAGCAGCTCTCCGCACGTGTGGCGTTCCGCCGCGCGATGCGCAAGGGCCTGCAGGGCGCGCAGCGCGCCGGCGCCAAGGGTGTCCGCATCCAGGTGTCGGGCCGCCTCGGCGGCGCCGAGATGAGCCGCTCGGAGTTCTACCGCGAAGGCCGTGTGCCCCTGCACACCCTCCGCGCGAACATCGACTACGGCTTCTACGAGGCGAAGACCACCTTCGGCCGCATCGGCGTGAAGGTCTGGATCTACAAGGGCGACATCACCAACAAGGAACTCGCCCGCGAACAGGCTTCCCAGAAGCCGTCGCGCGGTGACCGCAGTGACCGCCCCCGCCGTGCGCCCAAGGCGCAGGAGCCGGTGGCAGCAGGAGTTGAGGCATAACCATGTTGATTCCCCGTCGAGTCAAGTACCGCAAGCAGCACCACCCCGGCCGCTCGGGCCACGCCACGGGCGGCACGAAGGTCACCTTCGGTGAGTTCGGCATCCAGGCCATGACGCCCGCGTACGTGACGAACCGTCAGATCGAGTCCGCTCGTATCGCGATGACCCGTCACATCAAGCGTGGCGGCAAGGTGTGGATCAACATCTACCCCGACCGTCCGCTCACGAAGAAGCCCGCCGAGACCCGCATGGGTTCCGGTAAGGGTTCGCCCGAGTGGTGGGTCGCCAACGTCAAGCCGGGTCGAGTCCTCTTCGAGGTCTCGGGCGTCTCCGAGGAACTCGCTCGTGAGGCCATGACCCGTGCCATCCACAAGCTGCCCCTCAAGGCACGCATCATCAAGCGCGAGGAGGGCGACGCATAATGGCCGTCGGAACCAAGGAGCTCAGCCCCATCGAGCTCGACACGTTTGAAGACGAGCGACTCGTCGAAGAGCTGAAGAAGGCCAAGGAAGAGCTGTTCAACCTGCGCTTCCAGTCGGCCACCGGCCAGCTCGAGAGCCACGGCCGCCTCCGTGCGGTCAAGCGCGACATCGCGCGCATCTACACGGTCATCCGCGAGCGCGAGCTCGGCATCCGGGCAACGCCCGCGCCGGTCGAGGCTCCGGCCAAGGCCGCGAAGAAGACCAAGAAGGCCAAGGCCGAGGCATCCGACACCGTAGCTGTCGACGATGCTGCTGCCGACGCCGCAGACACGAAGGAGGCCTGATCATGGCTGAGACCAAGAAGGCCACGACGGCCGCGGTCGCCGAGACCGAGACGGCTGAACTCGTTCGCGGGTACCGCAAGGTGCGTCGTGGGTACGTCGTCAGCGACAAGATGGACAAGACGATCGTCGTCGAGGTCGAGGATCGCGTGAAGCACCCCCTCTACGGCAAGGTCATCCGCCGCTCGTCGAAGGTCAAGGCGCACGACGAGCAGAACACCGCCGGCATCGGCGACCTCGTCGTCATCAGCGAGACGCGACCGCTCAGCGCCACGAAGCGCTGGCGTCTCGTCGAGATCGCCGAGAAGGCCAAGTAAGCCTCGCGCTTGCTTGAAAGAAGGAGTTCACAGTGCTTCAGCAGGAATCACGACTCAAGGTCGCCGACAACACCGGCGCCAAGGAGCTGCTCACGATCCGTGTCCTCGGCGGTTCCAAGCGCCGGTACGCCGGCCTCGGCGACACGATCGTCGCGACCGTCAAGGACGCGATCCCCGGCGGCAACGTCAAGAAGGGCGACGTCGTCAAGGCCGTCATCGTCCGCACCGTCAAGGAGACCCGTCGTCCCGACGGCTCGTACATCAAGTTCGACGAGAACGCCGCGGTGATCCTGAAGAACGACGGTGACCCCCGTGGCACCCGTATCTTCGGACCGGTCGGTCGCGAGCTTCGCGACAAGAAGTTCATGAAGATCATCTCGCTGGCACCGGAGGTTATCTAGTCATGGCCAACATCAAGAAGGGCGACCTCGTCCAGGTCGTCTCCGGCCGCAGCCAGGCTCGCGGCGGAGACCGCGGCAAGCAGGGCACGGTCATCGAGGTGCTCGTCGCCGAGAATCGCGTCGTCGTCCAGGGCGTCAACTTCGTCACCAAGCACGTGCGCGTCGGACAGACGCAGCGCGGCTCGAAGACGGGCGGCATCGAGACGCACGAGGCGCCGATCCACGTGTCGAACGTCCAGCTCGTCGACCCCGAGACGAAGAAGCCGACGCGCGTCGGCTTCCGCACCGAGACCGTGACGAAGGACGGCGTCCAGAAGAACGTCCGCGTCCGCTACGCAAAGAAGTCAGGTAAGGACCTGTAATGACCGATACGGCAACGCAGGCTGGCAAAATCCAGCCGCGACTGAAGACCAAGTACCGGAACGAGATCGCGAAGACCCTCACCGAGGCGCACGGCTACACCAACGTGCACCAGGTCCCGGGCCTCGTGAAGATCGTCGTGAACATGGGCGTCGGCGAGGCGGCCCGCGATGGCAAGATCATCGACGGCGCGATCGCGGACCTCACGAAGATCACCGGCCAGAAGCCGCAGGTCACCAAGGCCCGCAAGTCCATCGCCCAGTTCAAGCTGCGCGAGGGACAGCCGATCGGCGCGCACGTCACGCTCCGCGGCGACCGCATGTGGGAGTTCCTCGACCGCCTGCTCTCGCTCGCGCTGCCCCGCATCCGCGACTTCCGCGGACTGTCGGACAAGCAGTTCGACGGCGGCGGCAACTACACCTTCGGTCTCACGGAGCAGTCCGTGTTCCACGAGATCGACCAGGACAAGATCGACCGCGTCCGCGGCATGGACATCACCGTGGTGACCACCGCCAAGACCGATGAAGAGGGTCGCGCGCTGCTCAGGCAGCTCGGGTTCCCCTTCAGGTCGAACGACGCCACCAACTGAACCCCGGGATGCGGCGAGCGAACGCGCGCGGCATCCGCAACCGGCCCAGGCATCCGCTGGGGCCGCCACCACAGGTCATCACTCGTGTAACGGGTGCTGAAACCTGGTGAACGTTAGGAAACACTCGAATGACGATGACAGACCCGGTCGCTGACATGCTGACCCGTCTGCGGAACGCGAACTCCGCGCACCACGACTCCGTCTCGATGCCCAACTCCAAGCTCAAGTCGCACATCGCCGAGATCTTGAAGAAAGAGGGCTACATCGCGGACTTCGAGGTCACCGACGCTCGCGTCGGCAAGACCCTCACGCTGCAGCTCAAGTTCGGTCCCAACCGTGAGCGCTCGATCGCGGGCATCAAGCGCGTCTCCAAGCCCGGCCTCCGCGTGTACGCCAAGTCGACGGAGCTGCCCAAGGTGCTCGGCGGCCTCGGCGTCGCGATCCTGTCCACTTCCAGCGGTCTGCTCACCGACCGTCAGGCCGAGAAGAAGGGCGTGGGTGGGGAAGTCCTCGCCTACGTGTGGTAGTTCAATGTCACGAATCGGACGACTTCCCATCGACATCCCCGCCGGTGTCGACGTCACGGTCGACGGCCCGGCCGTCACCGTCAAGGGCCCGAAGGGCGAGCTCTCGCTCACCGTCGCGACCCCCATCGAGGTGAAGATCGAGGAGAACCAGGTGCTCGTCACCCGGCCCGACGACGAGCGCGACTCGCGCTCGCTGCACGGGCTCACCCGCAGCCTCATCGCGAACCAGATCCTCGGCGTCACGCAGGGCTACACCAAGGGCCTCGAGATCGTCGGCACCGGATATCGCGTCGCGCAGCGGGGCTCGTCGGTCGAGTTCGCGCTCGGCTTCTCGCACCCCGTCGTCGTCGACCCGCCCGCGGGCATCACGCTGACCGTCGAGGGCAACAACAGGCTCACGGTCGCCGGCATCGACAAGCAGGCCGTCGGCGAGACCGCCGCCAACATCCGCAAGATCAAGAAGCCCGAGCCGTACAAGGGCAAGGGCATCCGCTACGCCGGCGAGGTCGTGCGTCGCAAGGCCGGAAAGTCAGGTAAGTAATCATGGCTGTGAAGACCAAGACGGCAGCGCGTGCGCGCCGCCACACCCGCCTTCGCAAGAAGATCGTCGGCACCGAGTCGCGTCCGCGTCTCGTCGTGACCCGTTCGGCCCGCCACGTCTTCGTGCAGGTCGTCGACGACGCCAAGGGCCACACGCTGGCCTCCGCGTCGACCATGGAGGCCGACCTCCGCGCGTTCGACGGTGACAAGACCGCCAAGGCCAAGAAGGTCGGCGAACTCGTCGCCGAGCGCGCGAAGCAGGCCGGTGTCGAGGCAGTCGTCTTCGACCGAGGTGGCAGCAAGTACGCAGGTCGTGTCGCAGCGATCGCCGATGGAGCGCGAGAGGCAGGGCTCAACCTGTGAGCACAGCATCTATTGAAAATGGCACCACGAAGGAGCCCGAGGTGACTGCAGAGGCACCCGTCGAGACGGCAGCCGCCTCGGAGCCGGCCCGCAACGAGCGCGAAGCCCGTCGTGGCGGCCGCGACCGTGGTCCGAGCCGCGACCGCGGCGGTCGTGACGCCGAGAAGAGCCAGTTCCTCGAGCGCGTCGTGACGATCAACCGCGTGTCGAAGGTCGTCAAGGGCGGTCGCCGCTTCAGCTTCACGGCGCTCGTCGTCGTGGGCGACGGCAACGGACTCGTCGGCGTCGGCTACGGCAAGGCCCGCGAGGTCCCGACGGCGATCTCGAAGGGCGTCGAGGAGGCGAAGAAGAACTTCTTCCGCGTTCCCCGCGTCGGCGCGACCATCCCGCACCCCGTGCAGGGTGAGGCCGCCGCAGGTGTCGTCCTGCTTCGTCCGGCATCGCCCGGTACCGGCGTCATCGCCGGTGGTCCGGTGCGTGCCGTGCTCGAGTGCGCCGGCATCCACGACGTCCTGAGCAAGTCGCTCGGTTCGTCGAACACGATCAACATCGTGCACGCCACGGTCGAGGCCCTGTCGCAGCTCGAAGAGCCGCGCGCGGTCGCAGCCCGTCGTGGCCTCGACTACGACGAGGTCGCTCCGGCCCGTCTGCTGCGTGCCGAGGCACAGGCGGCCGAGGCCGCCGCAGCAGCGAAGGCAGGTGCCTGATGGCGAAGCTCAAGGTGACCCAGATCAAGTCCAAGGTGAGCGAGAAGCAGTACCAGCGCGACACGCTGCGCAGCCTCGGACTCAAGCGCATCGGCGACTCGGTCGTTCGCGACGACACCCCGCAGAACCGCGGCTACGTCAAGACCGTCGCCCACCTCGTGAAGGTTGAGGAGATTGACTAATGGCTGACGAGAAGAACGACGTCGCCGCCGAGGCCCCCAAGAAGGCTCCGGCGAAGACGGCGGCGGCGAAGCCCGCCGCCGAGAAGAAGGCGCCTGCCAAGGCCGCTGCCGCGAAGGCTCCTGCCAAGGCTGCCGCCGCGAAGGCTCCTGCCAAGGCTGCCGCCGCGAAGGCTCCTGCCAAGGCCGCTGCCGCGAAGGCCGACACGGCAGGTGCTGAGAAGGCTCCGGCCAGGTCCGCAGCCACGAAGCCCGCTGCCAAGCAGGACGCGGCGGACGCCAAGCGCGAGCCCGTGCTGAAGGTGCACCACCTTCGCCCGGCGCCGGGCGCCAAGAAGGACAAGACCCGCGTCGGTCGCGGTGAAGGTTCCAAGGGCAAGACGGCCGGTCGCGGCACCAAGGGTTCGAAGGCCCGCAACAACATCCGCCCCGGCTTCGAGGGTGGCCAGCTTCCGTACCACATGCGTGCGCCGAAGCTCCGCGGCTTCAAGAACCCGTTCCGCGTCGAGTACCAGGTGGTCAACCTGGAGAAGCTCGCCGAGCTCTACCCGACGGGCGGCGACGTGACCGTCGCCGACCTCGTCGAGAAGGGTGCCGTGCGCAAGAACGAGCGCGTCAAGGTGCTCGGCAACGGTGACGTCCAGGTGAAGCTGAACGTCGCGGTCGACAAGGTCTCCGGCTCTGCCGAGCAGAAGATCGTCGCCGCCGGCGGTTCCGTCAACTAGTACCGAAGCACGACCGATGTTCGAGCCTGTCGGGACCTCACGTATGATTCACGGGTGTCTCGACAGGCTCGAGCCGCATATGGACTGACTCCAAACGGAGTAACAGGACTCCAAACGGAGCAACAGGAGGACGAGTGTTCAACGCCATCGGGCGGATCTTCCGCACGCCGGATCTTCGCCGCAAGCTCGGGTTCACGCTGGGCATCGTGGCCCTGTTCCGGCTCGGCTCCTTCATTCCCGCGCCGTTCGTGGACTTCGGGAACGTACAGGCGTGCCTCGCGGCCAACCAGGGCGGGGCATCCGGGCTCTACGACCTCGTGAACCTGTTCTCGGGCGGCGCCCTGCTGCAGCTGTCGATCTTCGCGCTCGGCATCATGCCGTACATCACCGCGTCGATCATCGTGCAGCTGCTGCGCGTCGTGATCCCACACTTCGAGACCCTCTACAAGGAGGGCCAGGCCGGCCAGGGTCGCCTCACGCAGTACACGCGCTACCTCACGATCGCGCTCGGCGTGCTGCAGTCGACGACGCTCATCACGGTCGCCCGCTCGGGCGCCCTCTTCCCGTCGAGCGCGCCGGAGTGCTCGCAGCTCATCACGAATGACGCGTGGTACGCGATCCTGCTCATGGTCATCACGATGACCGCCGGCACCGGGCTCATCATGTGGATGGGCGAGCTCATCACCGAGCGCGGCATCGGCAACGGCATGTCGCTGCTCATCTTCACGTCGATCGCGGCGACCTTCCCCGGCTCGCTCTGGGCGATCGGGATCTCGCGCGGCTGGGACATCTTCGCGCTGGTCCTCGCGATAGGCCTGCTCATCGTCGTCGCAGTCGTCTTCGTCGAACAGTCGCAGCGGCGCATCCCGGTGCAATACGCGAAACGAATGGTGGGCCGCCGAACCTACGGCGGCAACAACACGTACATCCCGATCAAGGTCAACATGGCGGGCGTCGTGCCCGTGATCTTCGCCTCGTCGCTCCTGTACCTGCCCGCGCTCATCGCGCAGTTCAACCAGCCCGCGCCAGGCGAGGAACCCCAGCCGTGGGTCACCTGGATCACGACCTACCTCACGCAGGGCGATCACCCGCTCTACATGCTCCTGTACTTCCTCCTCATCGTCGGGTTCACCTACTTCTACGTGGCGATCACCTTCAACCCCGACGAGGTCGCCGAGAACATGAAGAAGTACGGCGGCTTCATCCCGGGCATCCGCGCCGGCCGGCCGACCGCCGAGTACCTCGATTACGTGCTCACCCGCGTGACGCTCCCCGGCTCGCTCTACCTCGGCCTCATCGCCCTGATTCCGCTGATCGCGCTCGGCCTCGTGGGCGCCAACGCGAACTTCCCGTTCGGCGGCGCGTCGATCCTCATCATCGTCGGCGTCGGCCTCGAAACGGTGAAGCAGATCGATGCTCAGCTCCAGCAACGGCACTATGAAGGACTGCTCCGATGACGGCTTCCGCCGTCAGCTCCGCCCGTTTCCTGATCGTCGGCCCGCAAGGGTCCGGCAAGGGGACCCAGGGCGTGCTCGTCGCGGAGGCGTTCGGAGTGCCGGCGGTCTCGACCGGCGACGTGTTCCGATCGAACATCTCGGACGGCACCGAGCTCGGCGAGCGGGTCAGGTCCATCGTCGAGGCCGGTGACCTCGTTCCCGACGAACTCACGAGCGAGCTCGTTCGTGATCGGCTGTCGCAGCCGGATGCCGCGCGCGGCTTCCTCCTCGACGGCTATCCCCGCAACCGGGCCCAGCTCGACGACCTCGACGCCTTCCTGGCGTCGCGCGGCGAGTCCCTCGACGCGGTCATCGAGCTCAGCGTTCCGCGCGAGGAGAGCATCCGCCGGCTCCGTCAGCGCGCGATCGATCAGGGTCGCACGGATGACACCGAAGAGGTGATCTCGAAGCGCCTCTCGATCTACGAGCGCGAGACCGCGCCGATCCTCGGCGTCTACCGCGACCGCGGCGTGGTGGTCGAGATCGACGGTGTCGGCACGCTCGGCGAGGTGACCGCCCGGATCTTCGACGCGCTCGGGAACCCCCCCGAGGCCGGCGCCGCCGCGAGCGCCTGAGCACCTCGGTGTTCCGTCGTTCGGTCTACAAGTCGCCCGCAGAACTCCGTTCGATGGCGGTTGCCGGCCGCGCGACGGCCGCCGCACTCGCCGAGGCCCGCCGCCGGCTCGTGGTCGGCGCGACGCCGCTCGAGCTCGACGCGGCCGCCGAACGCGTGATCCTCGACCTCGGCGGGCGATCGAACTTCAAGCTCGTGCCCGGATACCGGCACACCCTCTGCGTGTCGGTCGATGACGACGTCGTGCACGGCATCCCCGGCGATCGCCCGTTCCGGGCGGGCGACATCGTGTCGGTCGACGGCGGCGCCGAGGTCGACGGCTGGAACGGCGACGCCGCGTTCACGGTCGTGCTTCCCGACCCGGCGCGGCCCGACGTCGTCGCGGCCCGCGAAGCGCTGTCCGCGGTGACGGAGCAGGCGCTCTGGCACGGCATCGCCGCGCTCTCGCGCGCGGTCCACCTCAACGAGGTCGGCGCCGCGATCGAGGACTTCGTGCTCGGGCAGGCCGACCCTGCCACCGGGACGGGGCACGTGTACGGCATCCTCCCCGATTACGTCGGTCACGGCATCGGCCGGACGATGCACGAGGAGCCCCCCGTCTTCAACTCTCGCGTCGACCGCAGAGGTCCGGCCGTCAAGCCCGGACTCGTCGTCGCGATCGAGCCGATGATCGTCGCGGGCTCGGTCGAGACCTTCGTGCGCGATGACGACTGGACCGTGACGACGGCCGACGGCTCGGATGCCGCCCACTGGGAGCACAGCGTCGCCGTGCACGCCGGCGGCATCTGGGTGCTCACGGCCGACGACGGCGGCGCGGCCGGCCTCGCGCCGCACGGCATCGTTCCGGTGCCGCCGGCCTGACCTGTGGATCGCGTGCGGCTCACGGCTCCATGAGCCGGGCGAGCTCGGCGAGCAGACCGGGGTAGTCCGTGGCGCCGCGCACGAGGCGCTGCACGTTGTCGCGTTCCGAGAATGCCTCGACGAACTGGTCGAACACCTGTTGGAACTCCGCGCGTCCCTCTTCGGAGAACGCGATGAGGGCGACGACGTTGACGCGTGCAGCCGTCCCAGTCGATCGGCGTCTCATCGATCGCGATGGCGATCGCGGTGCGCTTGGCCGACATCGTCATCGCGTGCGGCACGGCGAGGTGCTCGGTGAACGCCGTCGACGACAGCCGTTCGCGCGCGATCGCGCCCTCGACGTACGCGGCGTCGATCACTCCGGCCGTGATCATCCGGTCGCCGAGGAGCCGGATGACCTGCTCCCGGTCGAGGCCACGCAGGCCTCGGACGAACAGCTCGGGCGCGATGTACCGCGAGAGCGCGGCGGCCAGACGCGCCTGACGACGCGCGCGTCGGATGCGGGCGAGCTCGATCCGGATGCGGTCGAGGTCGTCCTCGGTCGGAAACGGTGCCACTCGCACGAGATGCTCGACGGGCACCGTCGGCGGGATCACCGAGACGACGAGTTCGACCTGCAGCGACGACCACGGCACGTCGACGTGGTCGACGAGGGCGACGAGGTCGACCTGCGAGCCGAAGGTCTCGCTGAGGCGGTCGGCGAGCGCCGTGTGCACGTCGTGGTAGGCGGGCGCGACGACCGCGACGCGCACCCGCTCCGATTCCGCGCGCCGCCGATCGAGGTGGGCGCCCACGTGCATCGCGATGTAGGCGATCTCGTCCTCGTTCACGAGGATGCCCTCGGTGCGCTGCAGCTCGCTCGCGATGTACACGGCGAGGTCGTAGATGAGCGGATACGCGGACTTGATCGTCGTCGTGAGGGGGTTGCGGGCGTACTGTTCCTCGCCCGCCCGGGCGACGAGGTTGTCGACGTGCAGGGCGAGCCGCTCGATGAAGTCGTCGTCGTCGAGCTCGACGAGGTACTCGGCCGCGGCGCGCCCGACGATGGTGCGAACGAGGCCGGCGCGGTCGGATGCCGCGGGCTCCGAGCCATCCGTCGGCACCGTTCGCGTCGCGGCGCGAGTGCCGAGGAGCCGAGCGAGATGGCGGAGTTCGGCCTCTCCGATCGCGCGACCGAACTGGTCGCGGATGAGTTCGTCGAGGAGCACGGTGAGGCTCGCACGGGCTGTCAGCGGTGCCCCGCGATGCCTGCCCGGCGGTCTCTGCGTCGTCGAGCGGGTGATCGTGCTCGAGCCGGTCGAGCGCGATCGCGAGGTGCAGGAGCACGTCGTTCAGCCCGAACTCGTTCGGCGCGTATCCCGCGTCGGCGAGCCGCGACACCAGGGCGTCGCGGAACGACGGCAGGGCGGGGAATGCGGCCCGGAGTTCCTCGAGGCTCTGCATGCCGCGGGCCGATTCCTCGCGGAGCAGTGCGCCGAGGAACCGCCGCCTCGCGGATTCGGGTCCGGTCAGCTCGACGCGAGGCCCGCGGCGGGCAAGGGACAGCCCCGTGCCTTCGAGACGAGCCCGGATGCGGCCGAGATCGGCTTCGATCGTCGACTCGCTGACGAAGAGCGTGGCCGCCGTCTCATGCACGTCGAGGCCGTCGTCGGCGTCGATCAGCGAGCGGATGAGCCGAGCCGTTCGTGCGGCGGGGGAGTCGTCGCTCGGATTCGGCACACCGCGCGCGGCCCACGCCGCGCGGTCGAGCCGGTACCCGGCCGGTCCTGACAGGATGAGCGGGACCCCGCCTCCGTTCGCGCGTGCGACGTAGGTGCGGATCGAGCGCGCCGTCACCCCGAGCCGGTCGGCGAGCGCGCCCGCGGTCGTCCAGCCGTCGTCGTCGGCAAGCACCTCGACGACTCGCTCCCAGTTCTCGGACACGCACCGCTCCACGCTCGGCGCCCGGGCCACGCGGCGTCGGGCGGTGCAGACAGTCAACCACCCGCGGCCCCCGGAGGTGGCACATCGGAGCGACTTTCCGGGGGTGCGGAAGTCGATCTGGTGGAACTCGCGCCGTGCTCGAGCGGAGAATCGACTCGATCGTGGCACACGCCGCGGCCGATCGAAGGCGACCGGGCGGAACCGGGCAAGGAGGCTTGGAGATGCGCATCATCGTCGTGTGCGGCGCCGGCGCCTCCAGCACGTTCGTCGCCCATCGGATCCGTCAGGCGGCAGCAGCGCGCGGCATCGAGGTCGAGGCAGCGGCGACGAGCGAGTCCCGCCTCGCGGCATCCCTCGACGGCGCCGACGTGCTCCTCGTCGGCGCCCACCTCGGTGATCGCGTCGACCTGCTGCGCGAACGAGCGGCTGCGGCATCCGTGCCGATCGCGATCCTGCCCGAGAGCGCGGCCGCCGCGCCCGACGGCGCAGACGCCCTCGACCTGGCCCTCGAGTTCGCTGGGGCCGGATCGTGAACCCGCGCATGCTGCGCGCCATGGCACCCACCGGGGATGCCGCGGACTATGGTGATCGAGGGAACGGACACCAGCGACGGAGACCGGAATCATGGTGGAACGCACAGTTCGAATCGCATCGACGCACGGCTTGCATGCACGCCCGGCCAAGCTGTTCACCCAGGCCGTCGCCTCATCGGGAGCAGCGGTCACGATCAGCAAGTCGGGCGGAGCTGCAGTCAACGCGGCGAGCATCCTCTCTGGTCATCTCGCAGGGGATCGACCACGGCGACGAAGTCACGATCGCGGTCGACGGCGTCGACGGCGTCGATGAGCAGGTCGTGCTCGACCAGCTCGTCGAGCTGCTCAGCACCGACCACGACGAGTAGCCGGCGGCATCCGTCTCCCATCGCAACGCATACGGAGGTCGCGTGATGGAGATCAAGGGCACGGGCATCGGGCAGGGCGTCGCCGTCGGCCCGGTGGTGAGGATGGCCGAACGGCTGCCCGAGCCGGTGGACCGGCCGAGCCACCTCCCGCCGGAGCGCGAACTGGAGCGCGCGAAGGCGTCGCTCTCCGTCGTCGCCGCCGAGCTCAACGGGCGCGGCCAGAAGGCCGGCGGCGCGGCGAAGGACGTGCTCGAGGCGCAGGCCATGATGGCCGAGGATCCGAGCCTCATCGACGACGTCACCGCCCGGCTCGAGTCGGGCAAGACCGCCGAGCGCGCCGTCTTCGAGGCGTTCGCGTCATACCGCGACCTGCTCGCCGGCATGGGCGGGTACATGGCCGAGCGTGCGGCCGACCTCGACGACGTGTCGCAACGCGTCGTCGCGCACCTGCTCAAGCTCCCGGCGCCGGGTGTGCCGAACCCGGGGCATCCGTTCGTGCTCGTCGCCCGGGACCTCGCGCCCGCCGACACGGCGACGCTCGACCTCGGCCAGGTGCTCGGCCTCGTCACGATCGACGGCGGACCGACCTCGCACACGGCCATCCTCGCCCGTGAGAAGTCGATCGTCGCGGTCGTCGGGGCAGCGGATGCCGCGGGCCTCGCCGATGGCGACACCGTCATCGTCGACGCCGAACGCGACCTCGTCGTCGCCGGGCCGACGGACGCCGAGATCGCCGAGGCGAAGGCGCGCATCGCCGAGCGGGCCACGCGCGAGGCCGCCCCGGTGACGCCGGGCGCTCTCGCCGACGGCACGGCCGTGCCCCTCCTCGCGAACCTCGGCTCGGCAGACGGCGCCGCGGAGGCGCTCAGACTCGGCGCCGAGGGCGTCGGGCTCTTCCGCACCGAGTTCCTGTTCCTCGACGCCGACCGGGCGCCGTCGGTGCAGGAGCAGCAGCGCGAGTACACGCGCCTTCTCACGGCCTTCGCGGGCAAGAAGGTGGTCGTGCGGGTGCTCGACGCCGGCGCCGACAAGCCGCTCTCGTTCCTGAACGACGCGCACGAGGAGAACCCCGCGCTCGGGCTCCGGGGCATCCGCGCACTTCGCCATTCCGAGGTGATCCTGCGTGAGCAGCTCACCGCGCTCGCCGCGGCGGATGCCGCGACCGACGCCGAGCTCTGGGTGATGGCGCCGATGATCGCGACGGTCGAGGAGACCCGGTACTTCACCGCCCTCGCGAAGGAACTCGGCATCAGGGTCGCCGGCGTCATGGTGGAGACCCCGTCGGCCGCGCTCATCGCCGAACGGGTGCTCGCCGCGTCCGACTTCGCCTCGATCGGCACGAACGACCTCACGCAGTACACGATGGCCGCCGACCGACTGCTCGGCACGGTCGCGACCCTCCAGAACCCGTGGCATCCCGCCGTTCTGCGACTCATCGCCGACGTGGGGCGCGCGGGCATCGAGCTCGGCAAGCCGGTCGGCATCTGCGGCGAGGCCGCTGCTGACCCGCTCCTCGCCGTCGTGCTCGTCGGCCTCGGAGCCACCTCACTGTCGATGTCGCCATCGGCACTCTCAGACGTCCGCGCCTCCCTCGCGCGGTACGGCCTCGACGACGCACGCGCGATCGCCGGGGCAGCCCTGGCCGCTGAGGGAGCGGCCGAAGCCAAGCAGGCGGCCACGGCGGCCGCCCAGTCCGCCATCACGGCGCGCGAGGTCGCGTCGTGACCACCAGAGAGGCACCATCATGACAACGACGTCAGCAGACACGAAGCGGCCGGGGGGAGGCCGCGTCGCAGTCCAGAGGTTCGGCACGTTCCTGAGCGGCATGATCATGCCCAACATCGCGGCGTTCATCGCGTGGGGCATCGTCACGATGTTCTTCATCCCGGCGGGCTTCACGCCGAACGAGTCGCTCGCCGCGCTCGTCGGGCCGATGATCACCTACCTGCTGCCGCTGCTGATCGCCAACCAGGGTGGTCGTCTCATCTACGACACCAGAGGCGGCGTCGTGGCATCGATCGCGACCGTCGGCGTGATCGTCGGCACCGACATCCCGATGTTCCTCGGCGCCATGATCATGGGTCCGTTGGCGGCCTGGCTCATGAAGCAGGTCGACCGCATCTGGGAGGGCAAGATCAAGGCCGGCTTCGAGATGCTGGTCAACAACTTCTCGGCGGGCATCCTCGGCTTCGGCCTCGCGATCGTGGGCTTCCTCGCCTTCGGTCCCGTGGTCGAGTGGCTGAGCAATGGCCTCGAGGCGGCCGTCGACTGGCTCGTGAAGCTGTCGCTGTTGCCGCTGCTCAGTATCCTCGTCGAGCCCGGCAAGGTGCTGTTCCTCAACAACGCCATCAACCACGGCGTGTTCACTCCGATCGGCACCCAGCAGGCCAGTGAGACCGGCAAGTCGATCCTGTTCCTCGTCGAGGCGAACCCCGGCCCCGGACTCGGCATCCTGCTCGCGTTCACCTTCTTCGGAATCGGCATGGCGCGCGCGAGCGCTCCCGGGGCGATCATCATCCAGTTCTTCGGCGGCATCCACGAGATCTACTTCCCGTACGTGCTCATGAAGCCGATCCTCATCCTCGCCGCCATCGCTGGAGGCATGACGGGCGTCGCCACCAACGTGCTGTTCAACAGCGGCCTTCGCGCCCCGGCGGCTCCGGGCAGCATCATCGCGGTGATCGCCCAGACCGCCTCCGACAGTTACGTCGGCGTGATCCTCTCGGTCATCCTCTCAGCCGCGGTGTCGTTCCTCATCGCGGCAGTGATCCTGCGGGCGAGCCGGAAGCGCGACCTCGCGAAGGCGGATGCGGGCGACCTCTCCGCGGCCATCGCGAAGACCGAGGCGAACAAGGGCAAGGAGAGCAGCGTGCTGCAGAACCTCCAGGCCGACGGCGTCGCCGCGGGCGGCGGGCTGATCAGCGAAGGCGAGGAGGCGGCACTCGAGCGGAAGCCCATCCACACCATCGTCTTCGCGTGCGACGCCGGAATGGGCTCGAGCGCGATGGGCGCCACCGTGCTGCGCAACAAGATCAAGAAGGCCGGCATCGACAGCGTCACGGTGACGAACAAGGCGATCGCGAACCTCACCGACGACGTCGACCTCGTGATCACCCACCAGGACCTGACCGACCGTGCGAAGCTGCAGTCGCCGAGCGCCGTGCATGTCTCGGTGGACAACTTCATGAACTCGCCGAAGTACGACGAGATCGTGCACCTGCTCGAGAGCGAAGGCGTGCGCTGATCCAAGCGCGAGTGAACGGCGGCAGCCCGACGCCGCGGCGGTCTCCACGAGATCGCCGCGGCATCGGGCCGTCTCGATGAGGAAGACCGTCTCGATGAGGAAGAAGGAGAACCCCATGACCGAAGAGATCCTCCCGGCCGGCAACGTGCGGATCGCCGCCCGCGCCGCGAGCCGCGACGACGCGATCCGCGAGGCGGGCGCGATCCTCGTCGAGACCGGCGCCGTCGACCCCGGCTACGTCGACTCGATGCTGGAGCGTGAGGGCTCGGTCTCGACCTACATGGGGAACTTCCTCGCCATCCCGCACGGCACGAACGAGGCGAAGGACCAGATCCGTCGGTCGGCGCTCTCGGTGATCCGGTACGACGAGCCCGTCGACTGGGGCGGCGAGGAGGCCCGCTTCGTCGTCGGCATCGCCGGCATCGAGAACGAGCACCTCGAGATCCTCTCGAAGATCGCGATCATCTTCTCCGACGACGACGCCGTGCAGTCGCTCGTCGACGCGGGGTCTGCAGCGGAGCTCCACACCCGTCTCTCCGAGGTCAACGAGTCGTGAAAGCCGTGCACTTCGGCGCGGGCAACATCGGGCGCGGGTTCGTCGGGCTCCTGCTCTCCGAGGCCGGCTACGAGCTCGTCTTCGCCGATGTGAATGCCGAACTCATCGAGGCGCTCGCGGCATCCGACCGGTACACGGTGCATGAGGTCGGTGTCGACGCCCGCGACCGGGTCGTGAGCGGGTACCGCGCCCTGAACAGCCAGACGGATGCCGCGACCCTCCTCGAGGAGCTCGCGACCGCCGACATCGTCACCACCGCCGTCGGGCCCACGATCCTGCGTTTCATCGCCCCGCACCTCGCGGCGGCGCTGAAGGCACGGCCGGCGGATGCCCCGCCGCTCGCGATCATGGCGTGCGAGAACGCCATCAACGCCACCCACCTGCTGCGCGACGAGATCGCGTCGCTCTCGAGCCCCGAGGAGTGGCCGTCGCTCGCCGCGCGTGCGATCTTCGCGAACACCGCGGTCGACCGCATCGTGCCCGCCCAGGCGCCCGACGCGGGTCTCGACGTCACCGTCGAGACGTTCTTCGAGTGGGCGATCGAGCGTCCGCCGTTCGGCGAGCACACGCCCGAGATCCCCGGCGCGCACTTCGTCGCCGACCTCGCACCGTATATCGAACGGAAGCTCTTCACGGTCAACACCGGGCACGCGGCGACCGCGTACTTCGGATTCCTGGCCGGCTATGAGCGCATCAGCGAGGCACTCGCCGACCCCGACGTCGTCACCGCGGTCGAACGTGCGCTCAGCGAGACGTCGGCGCTCATCGTCGCGAAGCACGACTTCACGACCGCGGAGCAGTCCGCGTACCGCGAAACGATCCTCGAACGCTTCCGGAACCCCGAGCTCCCCGATACGGTCGAGCGGGTCGGACGCCAGCCGCTTCGGAAGCTCGGTCGCCACGAGCGGTTCATCGGCCCGGCAGCGGAGATCGCCGAGCGCGGTCTCGCGGCGGACGGCATCCTCGCCGCCATCGGCGCAGCGCTCCGATTCGACGTGCCCGCCGATCCCCAGAGCATCGAACTGAGACAGCTGCTTCGCGCGCGTGAGCCCGGGGAATTCGTGCACGAGGTCACGGGAATCACCACGGGGCATCCGCTGCACGACGACCTCGTCGCGGTCGTTGCCGCGGCGCGAACGGCGGACTAGCCGCGCCCGCAGCCCAAGTGTGGCTCGATTCGCGAAACCGTGCGGAATCGCCTATAGTTGACCCTTGGTGTTTCTGCACGCCTGCTTCGGCATGCCCGACGCCGTTCAACCAACGGCGCGGCCGCAAGGCACGCGTGCTGCATCATCGCACGACCAGCATCCCAAACTCCAAGCGATAGTGAGGCTATGGCCAAGAAAGACGGCGTCATCGAGATCGAAGGCTCGGTTGTCGAGGCCCTCCCGAACGCGATGTTCCGGGTGGAACTCACGAACGGGCACAAGGTCCTCGCGCACATCTCAGGAAAGATGCGCCAGCACTACATCCGCATCCTCCCCGAGGACCGCGTGATCGTGGAACTGAGCCCATACGACCTGACGCGCGGCCGCATCGTCTATCGCTACAAGTAAGGGCTGCCGGAAAGTAACGGCCCGCGACATCCCGCGGGTACGAGGACAGCGAAATCAAGGAACCACTGTGAAGGTCAACCCCAGCGTCAAGCGCATCTGCGACAAGTGCAAGATCATCCGCCGCCACGGCCGCGTGATGGTCATTTGCGAGAACCCGCGCCACAAGCAGCGTCAGGGCTAGTCGCCAGACGTCCGGGGCGCACTGCGTGTGCGCCCCGCCTCCCATAACTGAACACCGAATCGGCAACGCCAGAACCGCGACGAAGGTCGCGGGGACACCTCGGGTTGGAGGCCCGGGCACCGGCGTTGCTCCACACCTCCACTTCGAAACAGGAGAAGCCACACATGGCACGTCTGGCAGGAGTCGACATCCCGCGCGAGAAGCGCGTGGAGATCGCACTGACTTACATCTACGGCGTCGGCCGCACGCGAGCGCTCACCACGCTCGCCGAGACCGGCATCGACGGAAACATCCGCGTGAAGGACCTCGCCGACGAGCAGCTCGTCGCCCTCCGCGACTACATCGAGGCCAACTTCAAGGTAGAGGGCGACCTCCGCCGCGAGGTCGCCGCCGACATCCGCCGCAAGGTCGAGATCGGCTCCTACGAAGGCATCCGCCATCGTCGTGGTCTCCCGGTCCGCGGCCAGCGCACCAAGACCAACGCTCGTACCCGCAAGGGCCCGAAGCGCACCGTCGCCGGCAAGAAGAAGCCCGGCCGCAAGTAACCGCTCGTCGCCAGATCTAGGAGATTTCACACATGGCAGCACCCAAGGCGGCTACTCGCAAGCCGCGCAAGAAGGAAAAGAAGAACATCGCCGTGGGCCAGGCCCACATCAAGTCGACGTTCAACAACACGATCGTCTCGATCACCGACACCAACGGTGCCGTGATCAGCTGGGCCTCCTCCGGTGGCGTCGGCTTCAAGGGCTCCCGCAAGTCGACCCCGTTCGCCGCCCAGCTCGCCGCCGAGTCGGCTGCGCGCCAGGCGCAGGAGCACGGCATGAAGAAGGTCGACGTCTTCGTCAAGGGCCCCGGCTCGGGCCGCGAGACCGCGATCCGCTCACTCCAGGCCGCGGGCCTCGAGGTCGGCAGCATCAACGACGTGACGCCCCAGGCGCACAACGGATGCCGCCCGCCGAAGCGTCGCCGCGTCTAGTTCTTCGAGCCGCTGGTCGGCCGGGTCTCCACGGGACCCGGCCGGCCGGCGGACATCCGTTCTCTCAATAACTCAAGATCCTCAGATCTCGCAGGTGTCATATAGCGGACACCCTGCCGAAAGGAATCAACAGTGCTGATCGCACAGCGCCCGACGCTCACCGAAGAGAACATCTCGGAGTTCCGTTCGCGTTTCGTGATCGAGCCCCTCGAGCCGGGCTTCGGTTACACCCTGGGCAACTCCCTCCGTCGCACCCTCCTCTCCTCGATCCCCGGCGCGGCCGTGACGAGCATCCGCATCGACGGCGTGCTGCACGAGTTCTCGACTGTCCCGGGCGTGAAGGAGGATGTCACCGAGATCATCCTCAACATCAAGAACCTGGTCGTCTCCAGCGAGCACGACGAGCCCATCACCGCCTACCTGCGCAAGCAGGGCGCCGGTGAGGTCACGGCCGCCGACATCTCCGCTCCGGCGGGCGTCGAGGTGCACAACCCCGACCTCGTCATCGCGACGCTCAACGACTCGGCGAAGTTCGAGCTCGAGCTCACGATCGAGCGCGGCCGCGGCTACGTCTCGGCCAGCCAGAACCGCAACGAGTACTCCGAGGCCGGCCAGATCCCGGTCGACTCGATCTACTCCCCGGTGCTGAAGGTCACCTACCGCGTCGAGGCCACCCGTGCCGGCGAGCGCACCGACTTCGACCGCCTCGTGGTCGACGTCGAGTCGAAGCCGGCCATCACGCCGCGCGACGCGATCGCCTCGGCGGGTCGTACCCTCACCGAGCTGTTCGGCCTCGCCCGCGAGCTGAACACCGCGGCCGAGGGCATCGAGATCGGCCCCGCGCCGGTCGACGCCGTGCTCTCCAGCGAGCTCTCCATCCCGATCGAAGACCTCGACCTCTCGGTGCGCAGCTACAACTGCCTGAAGCGCGAGGGCATCAACACGGTGTCCGAGCTCGTCGCCCTGTCGGAGTCGCAGCTCATGAACATCCGCAACTTCGGCCAGAAGTCGGTCGACGAGGTCAAGGACAAGCTCACTGAAATGGGCCTGTCGCTGAAGGACTCCGTGCCCGGCTTCGACGGCGCCCACTTCTACACGGGCTTCGACGACGAGAACTAGGCAGGCTCTGGCGGCCGCCGCTTCACCCCCTCACCACTGGAGATAAGAACCATGCCGAAGCCCACCAAGGGCCCCCGCCTCGGAGGCGGACCCGCGCACGAGCGGCTGCTGCTCGCGAACCTCGCGGCAGCGCTCTTCACGCACAAGCGCATCACCACCACCGAGACGAAGGCCAAGCGCCTGCGTCCGCTCGCCGAGCGCCTCGTCACCTTCGCGAAGCGCGGCGACCTGCACGCCCGTCGCCGTGTGCTCGCCGTCATCGGCGACAAGACGGTCGTGCACGAGCTGTTCACCATCATCGCGCCGCAGGTCGCCGACCGTGAGGGCGGGTACACCCGCATCACGAAGATCGGCAACCGCAAGGGCGACAACGCGCCCATGGCGGTCATCGAGCTCGTGCTCGAGCCCGTGACGCCGAAGCAGCGCGCCTCGAAGCCGGCCGCGGCCGCGCCCGTCGTCGACGAGGCTCCGGCCGAGGCGGTCGAGGAGACCACCGAGGTCGCCGAGGCTCCCGTCGAGGAGACCGAGGCCGCCGAGGAGACCACCGAGGCTGTGGCCGACGAGGTGGCCGCCGAGAAGGCGTAGCACGCAGCATCCGTTCGAACGGGTCCCGTTGTCCACATGGACACGGGGCCCGTTCGCCGTTTCTGCCAGACTCTGTTCTCGTACAGCCGCCGTCGGCTGCGGAGGGAGTCGCATGTCCACGCTTCGCGTCCCGGTCGACCGCGACTTGTCCATCGACTTCGCTCGTGCCCTGTGCCTGCCTGTCGTCGTGCTGCTGCATGCCCTCCAGATGGGCATCGGCGGCGATCCCCTCCGCGCGTTCAACGCGCTCGACGGCTTCGAGCCGCTCGCCTGGGCGACGTGGCCGCTGATGATCATGCCGGTCTTCTTCATCTGCGGCGGCTTCGCCGCGATCACCCAGTGGCGGCGGCTTCGAGGGCACGGCGAGACGGTCGCCCATTACGTGCGGCTTCGCGTCATCCGGCTCGCTCGTCCCGTGGTCTCCGTGACTGCTGCGGTGGGTATCGTGCTCGCCGTGATGCTCGCCGCAGGGGCCGATGACGAGTTCCTGCGCACCTTCGCCGTGCGGCTCGCCGAGCCGTTGTGGTTCATCCCCGTCTACATCGCCTGCACCGCGCTCGTGCCCGTGATGTCGACCGTGCACCGCCACGCCCCCTGGGCCGGATACCTCGGGCTCGCGGGTGGAGTCGTCGTGGTCGACCTGGCAACCCGGGCGACCGGCCTGCCGATCGGCCCGCTCAACTGGCTCCTCGTATGGTTGTTCGCACAGCAGCTCGGCTTCGGGCTGCGCGACGGGTGGTTCGCACGGCGCTCGCGTGCGACGCTCTGGGCCATGGCGGCCGGCAGCTACGCCGTGATCGTCGTGCTCGTCACGGTGTTCGGGTACTCCCACGACATGCTCGACAATCTCAACCCGCCGACGCTCTGCATCCTCGCGCTCGCGCTCGGCCAGGTCTCCCTGTTCGCGCTCGCGCAGCCCGCGATCCGGCGTGCGATGCAGCACCGAGCACTGCTCGGGGGCGTCTACGTGTTCGGGGTCTACGGCATGGTCATCTACCTCTGGCACACGTTCGCCATGGCGGTCGTCGTCGGCGTGCAGGCGGTCTTGGGCCTTCCGTTCCCCGCGGTGCTCTCGCCGGCGTGGTGGGCGACGCGGCCGCTGTGGATCGCCGCCATCGGCCTGATCGTCGTGCTGTGCTGCCTCGTGGTGCCCAGACTCGAGACTCGCTGGCCCGACCCCGTCGATCGCCGCACGCCCCTGTTCGCGGTCGTCGCATGGATGGTGATCGCGATCGCCGGAGTCGGCGTCATCCTCACACAGGGATACCTGCCGTGGCAGGTCGGCGTCACCGGGTGGGTACTCGTCACGGGCGCGGTGGTGGCCCTGACCGTCGGCGGCCCAGGGCCGCGAGCAATGTCCGAACCTGTGCCCGCGCAGTCGGTGATCGCGCGAGACGGGGATCCCGACCCTAGGCTGGTGGGGTGAGTTCGGAGACGAAGGATGCCGCGGATGCGACGCCCGGCGGCGAGGCATCCGTGATCCGGATCCGCCTCGGCATCGCCTACGACGGCACCGACTTCAACGGCTGGAGCCGCCAGCCGGGGCAGCGCACCGTGCAGGGAGTGATCGAGGAGGCCCTCGGCACGCTGTTCCGCCGCACGGGTGAGGCGCCACGCCTCACCGTCGCGGGCCGCACCGACGCGGGCGTGCACGCGCTCGGCCAGGTCGCGCACCTCGACGTCACGGAGCCGGCGCTCATGGCGGTCGCGCGACCGAGACGCGGGCAGGAGCCCGACGCCTCGCCCGAGGCGGCCCTCGCCCGGCGCCTCACCGGCATCCTCGGCGCCGACGCCGACGTCGTGATCACCCACGCCGAGCGGGCACCCGACGGCTTCGACGCGCGTTTCTCCGCGATGTGGCGGCGGTACGAGTACCGCGTGGCCGATGCGGCCGCGACCCGCGACCCGCTCGAGCGGCGGCGCACCGTCGTCCCATCCGCGCACGCTCGATGTCGCGGCGATGGATGCCGCGGCGCGGTCGCTCGTCGGGCTGCACGACTTCGCAGCGTTCTGCCGGCCGCGCGAAGGCGCGACGACGATCCGCACGCTGCAGTCGTACGAGTGGAAGCGCGCCACCGGCGGCGTGCTGGTCGCGTCACTCCAGGCCGACGCGTTCTGCCACTCCATGGTGCGCGCACTCGTCGGTGCCTGCGTCGCCGTGGGGGAGCGGCGGCTCGAGGCATCCGATCCGCTCGCGCTGCTGCGCGCCGCCGAACGGACGAGCGCGTTCAAGGTGATGCCCGCGAAGGGGCTCGTGCTCACCGAGGTCGGCTACCCAGACGACGCCGAGCTCGAGGCGCGGGCGGCGCAGACGCGTGCGCGCCGCGAATTGCACGTCGACGGGGTCGTCGGCTAAGCTTTCCCTTTGGTGCCGTCCTCTGCGGCGGCATCCGAAGTTGAGCCCTCCACCAGGGCGTTCGAACGCATCGCGGGCGAACACCCACCGGAGTGGGATTCACGAACCCCTCACTCGATCAGAAAGCAGCACTTCCGTGACGCGCACCTACACCCCGAAGTCGAACGAGATCCAGCGCGACTGGGTCGTCATCGACGCGACCGACATCGTGCTCGGCCGCCTCGCAAGCCATTCCGCAGCCCTGCTGCGCGGCAAGCACAAGCCGATCTTCGCGAACCACGTCGACACCGGCGACTTCGTGATCATCGTGAACGCCGACAAGGTGGCCCTCACCGGCCAGAAGCTCGAGCAGAAGAAGGCCTACCGCCACTCGGGCTACCCGGGTGGACTGAAGGCCGTCGGATACGCCGAACTCCTTGAGAAGAACCCCGTCCGCGCCGTCGAGAAGGCGATCCGCGGCATGCTCCCGAAGAACTCGCTCGGCCGCGCCCAGCTCAAGAAGCTGAAGGTCTACGCCGGGCCGGAGCACCCGCACGCGGCTCAGCAGCCGAAGCCGTACACCCTCACCCAGGTCGCCCAGTAATTCCGGCGCACTCGACGTTCTCGAACTAAGGATTCACACCACCATGGCGAAGATCGCAGACCAGATCGAAGCGGCTCCCGAGAGCTACACCACCGAGAGCACCCCCTCGGCGGCCCCCACCACCCCGCGTCCCGTGCTCAACGTGTCGGGCGCAGCCGTCGGCCGTCGCAAGCAGGCGATCGCGCGCGTGCGCGTCGTGCCCGGCGCCGGCACCATCACGGTCAACGGCCGTGCGTTCGCGGACTACTTCCCGAACAAGCTGCACCAGCAGCTCATCACCGACCCGTTCACCGTGCTCGAGCTCTCGGGCTCGTACGACGTGATCGCCCGCATCACCGGCGGCGGCCCCTCGGGCCAGGCCGGTGCGCTGCGCCTCGCGATCGCCCGTGCGCTCAACGAGATCGATCGTGACAACAACCGCGCGACCCTCAAGAAGTCCGGCTTCCTCACCCGCGACGCCCGCGTGATCGAACGCAAGAAGGCCGGTCTGAAGAAGGCCCGCAAGGCGCCGCAGTTCTCGAAGCGCTGATTCCGGCTTCGGGTACCTCGCATATGCCCCGGCTCTTCGGAACCGACGGGGTCCGGGGCCTGGCCAACCGTGAACTCACGGCTGACCTGGCCCTGGGCCTCGCACAGGCGGCTGCCGCCGTCCTCACGAGAGGGCGCCACGCCGACGAGCTGCGCGCCGCCGGGCGGCGTCCGGTCGCCGTCGTCGCTCGCGACCCACGGGTCTCGGGTGAGTTCCTCACCGCCGCCGTCGCGGCCGGCCTCGCGTCGTCGGGGGTCGACGTGCTCGACGCAGGCGTCATCCCGACGCCGGCGACGGCGTTCCTCATCGATTCGATCCGCGCCGACTTCGGCGTGATGATCTCGGCGTCCCACAATCCCGCGCCCGACAACGGGATCAAGTTCTTCTCGTTCGGCGGCACGAAGCTGCCCGACGAGGTCGAGGACCGCATCGAGTCCTTCCTGGGCAAGCCGAAGCTCGCGCCCGTCGGCGGCGGAGTCGGCCGTATCCGGCGCTTCGCCGACGCCGAAGACCGCTACGTCGTGCACCTGCTCGGCACGCTTCCGCACCGTCTCGACGGCATCAAGGTCGTGCTCGACTGCGCCCACGGCGCAGCGGCAGGCGTCTCGCCCGAGACGTTCAAGGACGCGGGCGCAGAGGTCATCGTGATCGGGGCCGACCCCGACGGCATGAACATCAACGACGGCGTGGGCTCGACCCACCTGGGGCAGCTGCAGGCCGCCGTGCTCGAACACGGAGCCGACATCGGCATCGCCCACGACGGCGACGCCGACCGCTGCCTCGCCGTCGACGCCGACGGCAACATCGTCGACGGCGACAAGATCATGGCGATCCTCGCGGTCTCGATGCACGAACGCGGCATCCTCACCGACGACACGCTCGTCGTCACCGTGATGTCGAACCTCGGCCTTCGCCGGGCGATGGCCGATCGCGGCATCCGGGTCATCGAGACGAAGGTCGGCGACCGGTACGTGCTCGAGGCGCTCGCCGCCGAAGGCCTCGCGCTCGGCGGCGAGCAGTCGGGCCACGTCATCATGACGAAGTACGCGACAACCGGCGACGGCGTGCTGACCGGCCTCCACCTCGTGGCCGAGATGGCACGCACGGGCAAGTCGCTCGCCGAGCTCGCGTCGGTCATGACCGTCTACCCGCAGGTGCTCGTGAACGTGCGCGGTGTCAACCACCACGCCCTCCACGCCGACGCCGACATCGCCTCCGCGGTCGCGATCGTCGAGGCGGAGCTCGGCGACTCCGGGCGGGTGCTGCTGCGCCCGTCGGGCACCGAGCCGATGGTGCGCGTGATGGTCGAGGCATCCGACCAGGAATCGGCCGAACGCCACGCGGCCGCGCTCGCCGACGTGGTGCGCGAGCGGCTCACGGTCTGAGCCGGCGAATACCGGTCGCTGAGCTCGTCGAAGCGCGCGCGACGACGCGTGTTCCCTTCGACAGGCTCAGGGAGCTCAGAGCTTGCGGAGGAGCACGCTCGACACCGTGTGGTCGGCGCTCTTGCGCAGCACGAGCGACGCACGCGACCTCGTCGGGCGGATGTTCTGCAGCAGGTTCGGCTCGTTGATCGAGTGCCAGATCTCGCGCGCCCGCTGCCGGGCCTCGGTCTCGGTGAGGCTCGCGTAGCGGTGGAAGAACGATCGCGGGTTCGCGAACGCGCCGCGTTGCAGCTTCAGGAAGCGCTCCTCGTACCACCTGGCGATGTCGCTCGTGCGTGCGTCGACGTAGATGGAGAAGTCGAACAGGTCGCTCACCGCGAGCCGATGGCCGGGTCCGGGCGGTTGCAGCACGTTCAGGCCCTCGACGATGAGCACGTCGGGGCGGCGCACCGTGATCTGGGCATCGTCGACGATGTCGTAGGCGAGATGCGAGTAGAAGGGCGCGCGGACCTCGGATGCCCCCGCCTTCACCTCGCTCACGAATCGGAGCAGCGCCCGGCGATCGTATGACTCGGGGAAGCCCTTTCGGGCCATGAGGCCGCGGCGCTCGAGCTCGGCGTTCGGGAAGAGGAACCCGTCGGTCGTGATGAGCTCGACGTGCGGGGTGTACTCCCACCGCGCGAGGAGTTCGCGCAGGAGCCGCGAGATCGTGGACTTGCCGACCGCCACCGACCCGGCGACGCCGATCACGAACGGCGTCGACGCGAATCGTTCGCGGAGGAACTCGCTCGTGACCGTGTGAAGCGCCTTGGTGCCGCCGACGTAGAGGTTGAGGAGCCGGCTCAGCGGCAGGTACACCTCGGCGACCTCGCGGAGGTCGAGCGGCTCGCCGAGGCCGCGCAGTTGCACGATCTCGGTCTCGCGCAGGGGTGACGACATCGAGGGGGCGAGCGCCGCCCAGTCCGCCCGGTCGAGCTCGATGAACGGCGAGATCTGCGCCGCGTTCGACGACGGGCTCTGCGGATCTGGCACCACGACAGTCTAGTGTCGCCGTGTCCCCGGGCATTGTTGCAGGCACCGCGCGGCACCGCGCGCGCCACCGCGATCGGGCCGCCGGGCGGTCGCCCAGCCGCACACCGGTAGGATCCTCGCTATGTGTGGAATCGTCGGATACGTCGGAGAGCGCAACAGCGTCGACGTCCTTATGGGAGGCCTTCGTCGCCTCGAGTACCGTGGCTACGACTCGGCTGGAGTCGCGATCGTCGATGACGACGGCGCGATCGAGACGGCGAAGCGAGCCGGCAAGCTCCAGGTGCTCGCCGACGAGCTCGAGTCGAATCCGCTGCACCGCGGCGGCACCGGAATCGGCCACACCCGGTGGGCGACCCACGGCGGACCGACCGACCGCAACGCCCACCCGCACCTCGGCGACGAGGGGCGGCTCGCGCTCATCCACAACGGCATCATCGAGAACTTCGCCGAGCTGAAGGACGAACTGCTCGCCGAGGGCTACGCCTTCGAGAGCGAGACCGACACGGAGGTCGCGGCAGTCCTCCTCGGTCGCGAGTACCGCGCCGCGGGCGACCTGCGCGAGGCCTTCCGCAACACCGTCTCCCGCCTCGACGGCGCGTTCACGCTCCTCGCGGTGCACCGCGACGAGCCCGGGGTCGTCGTCGGCGCCCGACGCAACTCACCCCTCGTCATCGGCCTGGGCGACGGCGAGAACTTCCTGGGCTCGGATGTCGCGGCGTTCGTCGAGTTCACGAAGCGCGCCGTGGCGATCGGCCAGGACCAGATCGTCACGATCACGGCCGACGACGTCGTCGTCACCGACTTCGCGGGCGAGCCCGTGACGGTCGAGCCGTTCGACGTCGCCTGGGATGCGTCCGCTGCCGAGAAGGGCGGCTGGTCCTCGTTCATGCGCAAGGAGGTCTCCGAGCAGCCCGAGGCCGTCGCGAAGACGCTCCTCGGCCGGGTGGTCGACGGCCAGGTCGTGATCCCCGAGCTCGCCGACTTCGGCGATGACGAGCTCCGCGGCATCCGTCGCATCACCGTGATCGCCTGCGGCACCGCCGCCTACGCCGGCATGGTCGCGAAGTACGCGATCGAGCAGTGGGCACGGGTGCCCGTCGAGGTGGAGCTCAGCCACGAGTTCCGCTATCGCGAGCCGGTGCTCGGCGACGACACGCTCGTGGTCTCGATCAGCCAGTCGGGCGAGACGATGGACACGCTCATGGCGGTGAAGTACGCCCGTGAGATGGGCGCCCGCACGATCTCGATCTGCAACACCCAGGGAGCCACGATCCCGCGCGAATCCGACGCGGTCGTCTACACCCACGCCGGTCCCGAGGTCGCGGTGGCCTCGACGAAGGCGTTCGTCGCGCAGATCGCGGCCCTGTACCTCTTCGGCCTGCACCTCGCGCGCGTGCGCGGCACGCTCTCCGCCGGCGAGCTCGCGGCGCAGCTCGCCGAGCTGCAGGCGGTGCCCGAGAAGCTCGAGACGGTGCTCGGCGAGTCCGAGAAGGTCGCGCAGCTCGCGCACTGGATGGCCGACACCCGCTCGGTGCTCTTCCTCGGTCGCCACGTGGGCTACCCGATCGCGCTGGAGGGTGCGCTCAAGCTCAAGGAGCTCGCCTACATCCACGCCGAGGGCTTCGCGGCCGGCGAGCTGAAGCACGGTCCGATCGCGCTCATCGAGCCCGGGCAGCCGGTCTTCGTCGTCGTGCCGAGCCCCCGCGGCTCCGCGAACCTGCACCCGAAGGTCGTCTCGAACATCCAGGAGATCCGGGCGCGCGGCGCGCGGGTCATCGCGATCGCCGAGGCGGGGGATGCCGCGGTGCTGCCGTTCGCCGACGAGGTGCTGCGCATCCCGCTCGCCGCGCCCCTCTTCGAGCCGCTGCTCGCGGTCGTGCCGTTGCAGGTCTTCGCGATGGAGCTCGCGCAGGCGAAGGGCCTCGACGTCGACCAGCCGCGGAACCTCGCGAAGTCGGTGACGGTCGAGTAGCGCATCGCGACGCGACGCAAGCGAAAGGCGGCATCCCCGTCGGCCGCTCGGCCCACGGAATGCGGCAGACTCGGAATCGTGAGGCGCGGAACGAGCGCGGAGCGAGAGCGGAACGCAGCGCGGAACGGGAGAGGAGCGTGCGGAGATGATCGCGGGCATCGGCATCGACGTGGTCGACATCGCGCGCTTCGAGCGCTCGATCGCCCGCACTCCGGCCCTGCTCGAGCGCCTGTTCGCTGAGAGCGAACGCGATCGCCCCGCCCGCTCGCTCGCCGCGCGATTCGCCGCCAAGGAGGCCCTCATCAAGGCACTCGGAGGACATGCGGTCATCCGCTGGCATGAGATGCAGATCGTGCAGGACCCCGACGGCAACCCCGACTTCGAGCTCTCGGGCGCACTCGCCGATCATGTTCGCGCGCTCGGCATCGACCACGTCCACCTCTCGATGAGTCATGACGCCGGCATCGCGAGTGCGTTCGTCGTACTCGAGTCCGACGGGGTCGGGCGATGACCGGCCAGAGCCCCGACGCGGTGGGGGGCCATTCGTCGCCGCGCCTGTTCCGCGAGGCGGTCATCGACCTCGACGCCATCCGAGCGAACGTCGCGGCGATCGCCGCGCAGGTCGCGCCCGCACGCACGATGGTGGTCGTGAAGGCCGACGCCTACGGTCACGGTGCCGTGCCCGCCGCCCGCGCCGCCGTCGCAGGGGGTGCCGCCTGGCTCGGCGTCGCCGACATCGACGAGGCGCTCGCCCTGCGCGCCGCGGGGCTCGACGCGCCGATCCTCGCCTGGCTGCACGACCCCGATGCGCAGTTCGGGCCGGCGATCGAACACGAGGTCGACCTCGGCGTCTCGTCGCTCGCCCAGCTCCAGGCGATCGCGGATGCCGCGGCATCCGTCTCCCGCAGGGCCGACGGTGCACCTGAAGATCGACAGCGGACTCAGCCGCAACGGCGTCGCCCCCGAGGAGTGGGATGCCGTGGTCGCCGCGGCCGCCGAGCTCGAGCGGGGCGGCCGCATCCGCGTGCGCGGCGTGTTCAGCCACCTCGCCAACACGTCTCCCGATGAGGATGCCCGCCAGCTCGCCGCGTTCGAGACGGCGCTCGCCGTGGCATCCGACGCCGGACTCGCACCAGAGGTGCGGCACCTCGCCTCGACCGAGGCGGCCCTGCGCACGCCCGGCAGCCCGGTTCGACCTCGTACGGATCGGCATCGGCAGCTACGGCATCCCGCCGTTCGGCGACGGCACGACGCCCGCCGAGCTCGGCCTCCGGCCCGCGATGACCCTGCGAGCGCGCATCGCGGCCGTGCGTCGCGTCGAGGCGGGCGCCGGCGCCTCGTACGGGCACACCTGGCGGGCCTCCCGCCCGACGACCCTCGCCCTCGTGCCGCTCGGCTATGCCGACGGCGTGCCGAGGCAGGCGTCGAATCGCGCCGAGGTGTGGCTCGCCGGCGCCCGCAGGCCGATCGTCGGCCGCATCGCCATGGACCAGTTCCTCGTCGATGCCGGTGATGCGGAGGTCGCGGTCGGCGACGAGGTCGTGCTCTTCGGCGACCCGCTGACCGGCGCGCCGTCGGCCGACGACTGGGGAGACGCCGCCGACACGATCGGCTACGAGATCGTCACCCGCATCGGCGCCGCGCGTGCCGCGCACCTACGTGGGCGGCGAATGATGCGCGTCGAAGCGCCCGGCACGGCCGACATGGAGGAATTCGGCCGTGAGCTCGGCGGCGAGCTGCGCGCCGGCGACCTCGTGGTGCTCACCGGTCCGCTCGGCGCGGGCAAGACCACCCTCACCCGGGGCATCGGCGCGGGCCTCGGCGTTCGCGGACCCGTGCAGAGCCCGACGTTCGTGCTCGCGCGCACGCACCCGAGCCTCGTGGGCGGTGCGCCGCTCGTGCACGTCGATGCCTACCGATTGGGCAGCGCGGCGCTCCTCGACGACCTCGACCTCGACTTCGAGCACTCGGTGGTGGTCGTCGAGTGGGGCGCCGGCCTCGTCGACGACGCGAGCGAGTCCTGGCTCGAGATCCTGATCGAGCGGCCCATGGGCGCGAGCGCGGCGGCGGATGCCCCGGATCCGGATGCCCGATCGGATCCGAGGCGACGGATGCCGCGGCATCCGACCTCCTCGACGCCGACGAGCCGCGGGTGCTCACGGTGCGCGGGTACGGTCCCCGCTGGGCGGGCACCCGCTACGCGGCGTGAGCGTAGGCTTGCAGACATGCTCCTCGCCATCGACACATCGACGGGCACGAGCGTCGCAGTGGTCGACCGCGAGGGCGGCGTGCTCGCCGAGGCCGGCACCGACGACACGATGCGGCACGCCGAGGTCATCGGCGGATTCATCCGCGATGCGCTCGCCGCGGCCGAGGTGGAGCCGGCGCGCCTCTCGGGGGTCGCCGCGGGCATGGGACCCGGACCGTTCACCGGCCTGCGCGTCGGCATCGCCGCCGCGCACGCCTTCGCACTCGGCATCGACCGCCCGTTCGTGCCGGTGGTGAGCCACGATGCGGTCGCGTGGGCCTGGTACCGCGACGGCGGCATCGGCCCGGTCCAGGTCGTGACCGACGCCCGCAGGCGCGAGTTCGCGGTGACCGAGTACGACGGGCTCGACGTCGACGGGCTCCCGGTCCGCGCCGGCGACCCCGGGCTCGCGCCGCGCGACGCCGTGCCGCCGGCCCGCGGCATCCGCGTCGACGCCGCATTCGTGTCGGCCGGCGCGATCGGCATGCTCGCCGAGCTCGCCTTCGCGGCCGGCCGCCTGCCGCTCGCCGACGATCGCCCCCTCTACCTGCGGGCGCCCGACGTCACGCCGTCGCCCGGAAAGCGAGTGCTGCAGTGAGCGTGTTGATGCGCCGTGCGCGGGTCGCCGATCTCGACCGCATCATGCGGCTCGAGCGCGCGACCTTCGTCGACGACGCGTGGCCCGAGGATGCGATGCGCCGCGAACTCGAGAGCGAGCACGGCTACTACCTCATCGCGGTCGACGACGCGGCGGTGCCGATTGCCGCAGACGAGTCCGACGCGGCGGTCGAGCCGGCGACCGCCGAGGAGGCGGCCGCAGCGAGGCGGCCCTCGATCCCTCGCTGCTCGGCTACGCCGGCCTCCTCGCGCCGAAGGGCGGCGAGCAGGGCGACGTGCAGACCATCGCCGTCGCGCCCGCCGCGCGCGGCCGAGGGCTCGGCCGCGGGCTCATGCACGCCCTCATCACCGAGGCCCGCCGGCGCGGCATTGCCGAACTCTTCCTCGAGGTGCGGGCCGACAACCCGATCGCCCGGGCGCTCTACCGCTCACTGGGCTTCGAGGAGATCGGCGTGCGCCCCCGGTACTACCGGCGCGGCATCGATGCGATCATGATGCGGCTGACCGTTCCGGCGGCTGTGACGCGTCCGGCGTCGGGCGCCGAACCGGCCACGAGCGGGCGCGAGCGCCCACGATGAACCGCAGCACCCCCCTCGTCCTCGGCATCGAGACCTCGTGCGACGAGACCGGAATCGGCATCGTGCGCGGCACGAACCTCCTCGCCAACGCGATCGCCTCGTCCATGGAGGAGCACGCGCGGTACGGCGGCGTCGTGCCCGAGGTCGCCGCGCGCGCGCACCTCGAGGCGCTCGGCCCGACGATCCGCGCGGCGCTCGGCGAGGCATCCGTCTCCCTCCACGACCTCGATGCGATCGCCGTCACGAGCGGACCGGGCCTCGCCGGCGCGCTCATGGTCGGCGTCGGCGCGGCGAAGGCGCTCTCCCTGTCGCTCGGCGTGCCGATCTACGCCGTGAACCACCTCGTCGGTCACGTCGGCGCCGACCTGCTCGACACCGCGGCCCCCCTCGAGACCCCCACGGTCGCGTTGCTCGTGTCGGGCGGGCACACCTCGCTCCTGCTCGTGCGCGACCTCGTCTCCGATGTGGAGCTCCTCGGCGAGACGATCGACGATGCCGCGGGCGAGGCCTTCGACAAGGTCGCCCGGCTCCTCGGCCTGCCCTATCCCGGCGGTCCCGAGATCGACCGCGCCGCGATCGGCGGCGACCCGGCGGCGATCCGCTTCCCACGCGGACTCACCCAGCCGAAGGACCAGGCCGCCCACCGCTACGACTTCAGCTTCTCGGGCCTGAAGACCGCCGTCGCCCGATGGGTCGAGCAGCGCGAGGCCGCCGGCGAGCCCGTGCCGCTCGCCGACGTCGCCGCGAGTTTCCGCGAGGCCGTCGTCGACGTGCTCGTGTCGAAGGCCATCGCCGCATGCGCCGACCTCGGCGTACCGCGCCTCCTCCTCGGCGGCGGCGTCGTCGCGAACGCGCGGCTCCGCGCGGTCGCGGAGGAGCGGGCGGATGCCGCGGGCGTCGCGCTCCGCGTCCCGCCGCTCTCGCTCTGCACCGACAACGGCGCGATGATCGCCGCGCTCGGCGCGCAGCTCGTGATGGCGGGGCATCCGCCGTCGGAGCTCGGGTTCGGTGCGGACTCGACGCTCCCGGTCACCGAGATCCAGGCGTGACCACCCGGACTTCGAGCCTGTGCAGCATGGACGCCGCGCGATAGTGTGAGGGCGTAGACACCGGATGTCCGAAGCATCGTGACGCCCGGACGCGCCCGCCATTCTGGCGGCGAGCGACACCACAGCATCGAGGGGGAATCACACCGTGACCGATCCCAACGTTCCCGAGCAGCCTGACGCTGTTCCTCCCACGCCGCCGACACCTCCTGCGGCGCCCACGCCGCCCGCCGCCGCGCCCACGCCTCCTGCCGCGCCGGCGTACGGGCAGCCGGCCGCGCCTGCATACGGGCAGCCCGCTGCGCCTGCCTACGGGCAGCCCGCTCCCGGATACGGCCAGCCCGCGGCCGGCAAGACGAACACGCTCGCGATCGTCTCGCTCGTCGCCTCGATCGCCGGCCTGGTCATCCTCCCGTTCCTCGGCTCCCTTGCCGGAATCATCTGCGGTCACATCTCGCTCAGCCAGATCAAGAAGACCGGGGAGCAGGGTCACGGCATGGCGCTCGCGGGCACCATCATCGGCTATGTCGGCATCGTGCTCTCGATCATCGCCGGTATCGCCCTGATCGCCTGGAGCGCGTGGTTCGTCGCCACCTACGGCACCGACGTCCCGATGTTCCCGATGAATTGAACGACTGCACCGATCGAACCACCGACCACTGAGAACCCGACCACTGAGAAGGACAGAACGAATGAGTGATCCGAAGAACCCCGAGCTCCCCGAGGAGCCCGAGGCCCCGCGCGTGTCCGAGCCGACCCCGCCGGTCGACGACACGGCAGCAACGACTCCCGACGTGCCGTCGATGCCGGAGCCGCCGGCCGCGCCCGAGCCGCCGGTGCCGCCGGCGCCCCCGGTCCCGCCGAGCTACGGAGCGGCGACGCCCCCGCCTCCGCCTGCCTACGGCAGCCCCGCCGCCCCCGCGCCGGGCGACCCCTACGGCGCGCCGGCGCAGCCCGGCTACGTCGCGCCCGCCTACGGTTCGCCGACGCAGCCCGGCTACGTCGCGCCCGCCTACGGCACCGCGACGGCCAAGCCCACCCCGACGTACAGCATCATCTCGCTGATCGCCGGCATCATCGGTGTGCTCGGCGGATTCGGCGTCGTATGGATTCCGTTCGTGGGCGGCATCCTGCAGCTGTTCATCCCGGCTGCCGCGGTCGTGCTCGGATTCATCGGCAGGAACAAGGAGCCCGGCGCGAAGGGCATGTGGCTCACCGGCATCATCCTGGGCTTCGTCGGCATCGCCATGGGCCTGTTGTCGCTCATTCTCTGGGCGGTGTTCCTGGCAAGCTACGGCACGTTCAACACCATGTAGTGAGGATCGATCCATGAGTGACCGCGACGGGGCTCCGCCCGAAGGTGGGGCCCCTGACCGGATTCCGGGGGGCGACGCCTCTCGCAATCCGCCGGCCGACCCGTACGAGTCCTATCGACCCGCGGAGCCGACGCTCCGCGCCGACCCCTCGGCGCGCGAGTTCGACGTGCCGTTCGACACCGGACAGCTGCGCTCCCTCTCGACCGGTCAGTTGCTCGTCGTGCACCGCCCCGGAGGCCTCGACCGCCCCGACGACGAGGCGGTCGAGGTCGAGACGCAGCACCGGGTCTACAGCTGGGTCGCGGCGGTCGTCGGCACGATCGGCGCCGTGGCGTCCCTGTTCGTCGGCTGGATGCTGCCGCTCTCGATCGCGGCGATCGTGTTCGGAGTGCTCGGCCTCAGGCGCGAAGACGAGGGCCGCACGCTCGCCTTCGTCGGCATCGGCACGGGCCTCGCGGGCCTCGTCTTCTCGGCGGTGTGGATCGGCTACTACGCGATCGTGTTCGGGGCGCTGCCGGCCTGATCCGCGCGCTGCGGTCAGATCCGTTCCACGAGGAGCGCCACGTGGCGGCCTTCCTCGCGGGTGAGCACGATCGTCGCCGACTCGTCACCGTGCAACTTCAGGCGCGTGCGAAGCGCTGCCGGGTCGACGTCGACGCCGCGCTTCTTGATCTCGAGGGTGCCGATCCGACGGGCCGCGAGCGCCTGTCGCAGTTGACGTTCGTCGGCCGGAAGGTGCTCGAGCACGCGGAACCCGCGCGCGAATGGCGACTCGAAGGCCGTATCGGCCGTGAGGTAGGCGATTCCCGCGCTCGCCATCCATGCGCCGTGCGCACGCGCGAGCGCGCCGATCAGCCGTGCCCTGATGACCGAGCCGTCGGGCTCGTAGAGATAGTCGCCGATCGGTCCGACGGGCGCGTCCTCGCTGTCGGCGCCGGCGGTGAGTTCGTGCGCCGCGTCGCCGCGGACCACGAGGGCTGCACGCCGGATGCCGGGACGGGCGACCTGCCCGAACCACACGCCGAGCTCCACGACGTCGCCGTCGACCGATACCCACTGCGCTTCCGCCTCGGCCGGGATGACGTCGCGATCGGTGCCCGGGGCCGAGCTTCACGCCGACGGCCATGCGGCTCGCGAGGCCGAACGCGAAATCGAGATCGGGGGAGTAGTCCGCGGCATCCGCGATGCGCTTCGTCGTTCCGCCCGCGGTGGTGCGCCGGGCGGGGTCGAGCCAGGCGCCGCCGATGCCGCCGAGCGCGACCTCCTCGGCGCGCGCATGCAAGACGCGCACCCGTGGGAACGGGGTCAGGTTGTACGCGGCGATCGCCGCGGTGACCTCGTCGGAGTCGGCCGCGGTCACCTCGAGATCGATCGCGGCCATCGCGAGGGCGTCGCCACCGATGCCGCAGCCGAGATCGGCGACGTGTTCCACCCCGGCACGCGAGAACCGTCCGGCATGCAGTGCGGCGACCTTCAGCCGCGTGGCCTGCTCGAGCCCCGCCTCGGTGAAGAGCATGCGCGTGGCGAACTCGCCGAACTTGGCGCGCGCCTTCGCGCGGAGCCTCGATTGGCTCAGCACCGTGGCCACGAGATCGGGCGGATGCCCCTGCCGCCGCAGCGCGGCGACGGTTCTCACGATGTCGGCCTTCGAGTCCCATTCGGGCAGGCTGTCGAGAAGACGGAGACCCTCAGGAGAGAGGAGTTCGACGAGCTCGGCGCGGTCCACCCGGCCACGCTAGCATCGGCCGGAGCGAGGCCCGCTCGCCGGGCGCCACGCAGGCTGGCACTCACGTTGCACGAGTGCCAAATCGCCTCTAGACTCGATTTAGCACTCTCGCTCTGAGGCTGCCAACCAGTCTTCGTCAAGAAAGAGGTCAACCGTGTCGGTTTCCATCAAGCCGCTCGAGGATCGCATCGTCATCAAGCAACTCGATGCAGAGCAGACCACCGCGTCGGGTCTCGTGATCCCCGACACCGCCAAGGAGAAGCCCCAAGAGGGCGAGGTCGTGGCGGTGGGCCCCGGCCGCATCGATGACAACGGCAACCGCGTCCCGCTCGACGTCGTCGTCGGCGACAAGGTGATCTACTCGAAGTACGGCGGCACCGAGGTCAAGTTCGGCGGCGAGGACTACCTCGTGCTGTCGGCCCGCGACGTGCTCGCGGTCGTCGTCCGCTAGTCGACACGATTCGTCCGAGGCCCGGATGCCCCCTGCGGCATCCGGGCCTCGTCGTGTTCTGGAGCATCCGTCGCAGGTGCCGCGCATCTCCCTCTGGATCTCGCCGAGAGTGCGCTCGCGGTCGGAATCGGCGCTCCATTCCGGCAGCGGCGGCACTCTCGGTGCGGTCGAGGCGTCGGATGCGGGACTGACCGATTCTCGACGGACATCGGCAGGCGGCGCGCGGTGGCTCGGCGGCGCGCGGGCGTAGTCTGAGCCGGTGTCATCCAGCTCCGAAGCCGCCCCTCCCGCTCCCTCGAGCACCGCACAGGGCGTGAGCCGCTCGGGACTGTTCTTCGCGATCGGCGCATACGGGCTGTGGGGCTTCCTTCCCGTGTACTTCATCGCGCTCGCGCCCGCGGGGCCGCTCGAGATCGTCGGATGGCGGGTGCTGCTCTCGCTCGTGTTCTGCGCGCTGCTCATCGCGGTCACTCGGGCGTGGCGCCCGTTCGCCGTGCTGCTGCGCGACCGGCGGGTCGTGCTCACCATGGGGCTCGCGGGTCTCCTCATCTTCGTGAACTGGCAGACCTACGTCTACGCCACCCTCACGAACCAGGTGGTGGAGGCGGCACTCGGGTACTTCATCAACCCGATCGTCACGGTGTTCCTCGGCGTGCTCGTGCTCAGGGAGCGCCTGAACATCACCCAGTGGGTCGCCGTCGGCATCTCGATCGTCGCGGTCGTCGTGCTCGCGTTCGGCTACGGGCAGCTGCCGTGGATCGCCCTCGTGCTGGCGTTCTCCTTCGGCTTCTACGGACTGATCAAGAAGCGGGTCGGACCGAAGGTCGACGCGGTATCGGGCCTCACCCTCGAGACCGCGTGGCTCGCGCCGCTCGCCGTCGTGCAGTTGGTCTTCGTCGCGATGACCACCGGGCTCACGATCGGCACGGTGAGCGCGTGGCACACGACGCTGCTCCTGCTCGCGGGCGTGGTCACGGCCGTGCCGTTGCTGCTGTTCGCCGCGGCCTCCCGGCGCCTCCCGCTCATCTACATGGGGTTCATCCAGTACTTCGCGCCGTTCATCCAGTTCCTCGTCGGCGTCGTCGTCCTCCAGGAGCCGATGCCGCTCGAGCGCTGGATCGGATTCGCGCTCGTCTGGGTCGCACTCGGCGTCCTCACGTTCGACCTGCTCCGAGGGGCGCGCGCCGCGAGGCGGGTGGTCGTCGAGCCGGCCTGAGCGGGCGACCCGTCAGTCTCGTCAGCGGACGGACGGATGCCCCGGCACGCATGAATTCGTGCGCATTTCCTGCAGATCGCGCCGAATCCATGCGCGAACGCCGCGTTCGTGTGTCGAGGAGGTAACGATTCCGCCGGTGTTACACGGTTGTGACCGGAGCGGCTTGTTTCCGCCATTGCCGCGCAATACTGTCAAACCACGGCGTCACCATGGCGCTGCATTGTGTACCAATTGCTTCAGTCCCAAGGAGCATCATGAGCGTATTCGCGAAGGCCTCGGCCAAGCGTTCGACGCGCGCAGCGTGGACGGGTCTCGCCATTGCCGGCGTCAGCACTCTCCTCCTCTCCGCGTGCGCATCGGGCGGCACGCCGTCGACCGAATCGTCGGCGCCGGCCGACGCCGGCGACGCACTGCCCATCGAGGCCGGAGACCGTGACCTGACCCTCAAGATCGGCACGATCCTTCCGCAGAGTGGAACGCTCGCCTTCCTCGGCCCGCCCGAAGAAGCCGGTGTGGCGCTCGCCGCGCAGGACATCAACGCCGCCGACCTCGGCATCAACGTCGAGGTCGTCTACCGCGACTCGGGTGACACGACCACGGACATCGCGACCGTCTCGGTGACCGACCTGCTCTCGCAGGACGTCTCGGCCATCGTCGGTGCCGCCTCGTCGGGCGTCTCCTTCACGGTCATCGACCAGATCACCGCGGCAGGCGTCGTGCAGATGTCTCCGGCGAACACGTCGCCCGACTTCACCAACTACAACGACAACGGGCTGTACTTCCGCACCGCGCCGTCCGACCTCCTGCAGGGCGAGGTGCTCGGCAACCAGATCGCCGAAGACGGCGCTTCCACGCTCGGCATGCTCGTCCTGAACGACCCCTACGGCACGGGCCTCGCGGCCGCGACCAAGGAATCGTTCGAGGCGGCTGGTGGCGAGGTCGTCGCCGAGGAGCTCTTCAACACGGGCGACTCGAGCTTCGACGCGCAGCTCTCCGCGATCAACGCGGCGAACCCCGACGCCGTGGCCGTCATCACGTTCGACGAGGCCAGGATCGTCGTGCCGGCGCTCGTCGGCTCGGGCTACCCGGGCGGCCAGCTGTACTTCGTCGACGGCAACCTGTCCAACTACAGCGCAGACTTCGCGCCCGGCCTCATCACCGGCGCGAAGGGCACCCTGCCCGGCCCGAAGCTCGAATCCGACTTCCAGGATCAACTGCTCGGCGTCGACCCGGATCTGGCCGACTTCAGCTACGGTCCCGAGTCGTACGACGCGGTCGTCCTGATCGCCCTCGCGGCGTACGCGGCGAACAGCACCGAGGGTGCCGACATCGCCGAGTTCCTGCGTCAGGTTTCGGGCGGCACGGGCGACGGCGAGAAGGTCTCGTCCTTCGCCGACGCCGCCGCGCTCCTCGCTGAGGGCCAGCAGATCGACTGGGACGGCCCGTCCGGCCCGATCGGGCTCGACGAGAACGGTGACCCGACCGAGGCCACCATCGGTATCTACCAGTACGCCGACGACAACACGTACTCCCGCATCAACTAGTACGGGTCTCGCCTGAGAAGGGTCCCGGCTTCGGCCGGGGCCCTTTTCGCGTGCGCCGGCACCGTTGCATGTCGGCGCTGGCACCTGGCACTCTGCACCTCACGTCGGCACCCCCGTGACGCCATTCCGTGCAGACGAAATGGGGCGGATGCCGCAGCATCCGCCCCCTCATTTCGTGTCGGTGGCTACTCGTCCTGGCCGAGCGTGCCCAGGTAGAGGCCGATGACCTTGGGGTCGTTCAGCAGGTCGCGACCGGTGCCGGTGTAGGCGTCGCGGCCCTGATCGAGCACGTAGCCGCGGTCGCAGATCTGCAGGCAGCGGCGGGCGTTCTGCTCGACCATGATCGTGGTCACACCCGCGCGGTTGATCTCCTTGACGCGCAGGAACGCCTCATCCTGGCGTACCGGTGAGAGACCGGCCGACGGCTCGTCGAGCAGCATCACGTGCGGGCCCATCATGAGCGCGCGGGACATGGCGACCATCTGGCGTTCGCCGCCGGACAGCGAGCCGGCTCGCTGTCCGAGGCGCTTGCCGAGCTCGGGGAAGATGTCGGTCACGTATGTGAGGCGCTCCTTCAATCCCTTGGGCTTCTGGTAGAGACCCATCTCGAGGTTCTCCTGGATGGTGAGCGTGGGGAACACGTTGTTCGTCTGCGGCACGTAGCCGACGCCCTTCGCGACGAGCTTGTTCGCCTTGAGGTTCGTGATCTCCTCGCCGTTCAGGCGGACGACACCTTCGCGCACCTTGACCAGTCCGAAGATGGACTTGAGCAGGGTCGACTTTCCGGCGCCGTTCGGCCCGATGATCCCGATGAGCTCGCCCTGCCTTGCGACGAGGGAGCACGAGGTCAGGATGTTCACGCCGGGCAGGTAGCCTGCCGTGACGTTGTCGACCGCGACCACCTCGTCGCCGACGGGTTCGAGTACCGCGTTCGCGGTCGGTTCACTGTTCGTCATCGATGAGCTCCTTCAAGACCTCGACGTGCTCGGTGTCGGTCGCTCCGAGGTCTGCGTCGTGGTGGGCGCCGAGGTAGGCGTCGACCACGGCAGGGTTCTGCATGACCGTGTGGGGGTCGCCCTCGGCGACGATGCGGCCCTCGGCCATCACGATGACCCAGTCGGCGATGTGGCGCACCATCCCCATGTCGTGTTCGACGAAGAGCACCGTCATGCCCTCCGACTTGAGCTCGAGGATGTGATCGAGCAGCGACTGCTTGAGCGCGGGGTTCACGCCGGCCATCGGCTCGTCGAGCATGACGAGCGTCGGATCGCTCATGAGCGCCCGTGCCATCTCGAGGAGCTTGCGCTGGCCGCCCGAGAGGCTTGCCGCGTAGTCGTCGCGTTTCGCATCGAGCTTGAAGCGCGCGAGCAGCTCGGTCGCCTTGGCCTCGATCTCGGTCTCCTGCTTGCGCCAGAGGAAGGGTAGGACCGACCGGAAGAGGTTCTCACCGGTCTGGCTCTTCGCGCCGAGCTTCATGTTGTCGAGCACGGAAAGGAGGGCCAGCGCCTTCGTCAGCTGGAAGGTGCGGATGAGTCCCATGCGCGCTACACGGTAGGCGGGCACGTGGGCGAGCGACCGCCCGTCGAACTCCCACCTGCCCGCGTCGGGCTTGTCGAAGCCGGTGAGCAGGTTGAACAGCGTCGTCTTGCCGGCGCCGTTCGGTCCGATGAGCGCCGTGATCGCGCCGCGCGGTACCTCGACGTGGTCGACGTCGACGGCGGTGAGGCCGCCGAAGGTGCGCTTCACGCCGTCTGCGATGAGGATCGGGTCGACCTTGCGGACACCCGGGCCGGCCTCGCCGACGTGGAGGCCGGTGGTCTTCACAGGCTTGGACGTGGGAGTGACGTTACTTGACAAAGGCCAACTCCTTCTTGTTCCCAAATATACCTTGAGGCATGAAGATCACTATCAACATGATTGCGACGCCCGACGAGGATGAATCGGAGCTGACCGGCCTGTACCTGCGACATGAACGGGAGCCAACCCGCCTCCACCGCACGGGAGATGAAGCCCGAGAAGAACGAGAGCAGCACCCAGAAGATCATCGCGCCGACGATCGGCCCGAGAATCGTGGCGGCTCCGCCGAGCAGCAGGATCGCATAGATGAAGAAGGTGAGCGACGTCTGGTAGTTCGCCGGCACGACTGCGCGCGGCAGGATGAAGATCATGCCGGCGAGGGTGCCGTACACGCCACCGAGGATGAGGCTCTGCATCTTGTACGAGTACACGTTCTTGCCGAGGGCGCGCACGGCGTCCTCGTCTTCCCGGATGCCCTTGATGACGCGGCCCCACGGGCTGCGCATGATCAGCCAGGTGATCACGGCGAAGATCACGACGAGCGCCCAGCCGACGATCCGGATCCACCAGTCGTACGCGTTGTACGTGAATGGTCCGAAGCCGTACGTTCCCGGTGGGATCGGGTTGAGGGCGGCGAAGCCGTCCTTGTAGCCCTGAGAGGCCGCTCGCCGAGCCGGTGATGGCGTCGAACGTGTTCGTCGTGAAGATGAGGCGGAGGATCTCGGCGGCCGCGATCGTCACGATCGCGAGGTAGTCGGCGCGCAGCCGCAGCGTCGGGATACCGAGGATCAGGGCGAAGATGACGGATGCCCCGACGCCCACGAGTACGGCCGCCCACACGGGGAACCCGAACGAGAGGGTCGAGATCGCGTAGCCGTAGGCACCGAGGGCGATGAAGCCCGCCTGACCGAAGTTCAGGAGGCCCGTGTACCCGAAGTGGATCGCCAGGCCGAGGGCGGCCAGGGCGTACGCGGCGGTGGTGGGGCTGATGAGCTCCTGCGCCGCGTTTGAGAAGATCGCAATCCAGTCGATCATGGTCGGTCCTCCTTAGCCGATTCTCTCGCGGCGACCGAGGATGCCCTGCGGTCGGAACAGCAGTACCAGGATGAGCACCACGAGCGCGCCCACGTACTTCAAGTCGGAAGGCAGCCACAGCGTGGACAACTCGATGAACAGGCCCACGATGAGGGAGCCGACGAGCGCGCCGAACGCGGTTCCGAGTCCGCCGAGGGTGACCGCGGCGAAGATGAGCAGCAGGATCTGGAAGCCCATGTCCCAGCTGACGCCGGGACGGAAGTACGCCCAGAGGATGCCGGACAGGCCGGCGAGCAGCGGCGCCAACGACCCAGACGATGCGGATGACGCCGTCGACGTCGATGCCGCTCGCGGCGGCGAGGCTCGGGTTGTCGGAGACCGCACGGGTCGCCTTGCCGATTCGCGTGCGCAGGAGGAAGTACGCCACGGCGAGGAGCACCACGACGCTCGTGATCATGCTCGCGACGTCGATCCACGAGAGCGTGATCGGCCCGAGGTGGATGTCGGCCGGGATCGTCGCACCGGGCAGCTGCCGCGTCGATCCGCCGTAGAAGAACTGGTACGTGTACCGGATGCGCGAGCGAGAGGCCGATGCTGACGATCATGAGCGGGATCAGGCCGACCCCGCGTTTGCGGAGCGGTTTCCAGATCGCGGCGTCGAGTGTCCAGCCGAGGGCGGCGCTCAACACGAGCGCGATGATGATCGCGAGCCAGATCGGCAACTGCCAGGTCCACCCCGAAGGTGAGCACCATCAGCGCTCCGAAGGTGACCATCTCCGCGTGCGCGAAGTTCGAGAGTCCGGTCGTTCCGAAGATGAGCGAGAGGCCGATCGCCGCGAGAGCGAGGAGCAGTCCGAAGTTCAATCCGTTGACCAACCGGATGAGCACCTGCGCGCCGATGTCGGTCGTGGTTCGTGTGCCCTCGCCCAGGAAGAAGTTCACCGCTCTTGCGGTTGGTGAGGCCGAACTCGGCGGTGATGGTGGACTCGCCCTCCGCGACGACGACCCCTTCGGGGAGCGTCTCCTCGTCGAGCGTGAGCTCGTACTCCGCCTTCTCGGGCACGCCGAGAGTCCACTTGCCCTCGGCGTCGGTCTCGATCGACGCTTCGTAGCCGCCGCCTTCCACGGTGATCCGAACGCCCTCGAGCGGTTCGTCGTCGAAGGTCACGTTCCCCGTGAAGAAGAACTCGAACTCCTCGGAACTCGTGCCTGTACTCACTTCATCCGCCACCGCAGGGGACGCTGCGATGCCGGACAGAGTGAGTGCGGACAACAGGATTCCGAGGACGATGAGCCATCTCCCCGGCGACCGTCTCGCGACTGATTGCGTGGGTTTCACTGCACCTCCAAGAGACCCGGCGCTTTCGCGGCCGGGGTCTGTCTTCCTACCGACGACGTCGTCGACAGTACGTGCCGATTATGTCTCATGTGTTTCACGCACGGTCACAATGGCCCTCGATTGTTATCCGGGGAATGCCCGCCGCGCAAACTCACTTAACATTGATGCACCGCGCGGCACGCGCAAGTCGGGCACGACTCGAAGCGAAGGGAAGACATGGATCAGGCAGATCCGTTCGGATTCACTGGACTCACCTATGACGATGTCCTCCTCCTGCCAGGTCACACCGACGTGATCCCGAGCGAAGCGGACACCGGTTCGCGCCTCACCCGCCGCATCACCGTCGCGACGCCGCTTCTCTCGGCTGCGATGGACACCGTCACCGAGGCGCGCATGGCGATCGCCATGGCGCGTCAGGGCGGCATCGGCATCCTGCACCGCAACCTCTCGATCGCCGAGCAGGCCGAGATGGTCGACCGCGTGAAGCGAAGCGAGTCGGGGATGGTCTCGAATCCGGTCACGACGACACCCGACGCCACCGTCGCCGAGGTCGACGAGCTCTGCGCCACCTTCCGCGTGAGCGGCCTGCCCGTCATCGACGGCGACGGCATCCTCGTGGGCATCATCACGAACCGCGACATGCGCTTCGTCTCCGACTTCGAGAAGTCGTCGACGAAGGTGGTCGACGTCATGACGAAGTCGCCGCTCATCACCGGCCGCGTGGGCATGAACCCCGACGAGGCGATCGCGATCTTCGCCGAGCACAAGGTCGAGAAGCTGCCCCTCGTCGACGAGGCGGGGCGGCTCACGGGCCTCATCACCGTCAAGGACTTCGACAAGTCCGAGCAGTATCCGGATGCCACGAAAGACGCAGAGGGGCGGCTCCGCGTGGGCGCGGCGATGGGATTCTTCGGCGACGCGTGGGAGCGCGCTGAGGCGCTCCGCGACGCGGGTGTCGACGTGCTCGTCGTCGACACCGCCAACGGCGAGAGCGCCGGCGTGCTCGACATCATCCGCCGGCTGAAGGCCGATCCGACGTTCGCGCACATCGACGTCATCGGCGGAAACGTCGCGACCCGCGAGGGCGCCCAAGCGCTCGTCGACGCGGGCGCCGACGCGGTGAAGGTCGGCGTCGGCCCAGGGTCCATCTGCACGACGCGTGTCGTCGCGGGTGTGGGCGTTCCGCAGATCACGGCCGTGTACGAGGCATCCAAGGCCACGAAGCCGGCGGGTGTGCCACTCATCGCCGACGGCGGCCTGCAGTACTCGGGTGACATCGCGAAGGCGCTCGTGGCCGGCGCCGACACGGTGATGATCGGCTCGCTCCTCGCCGGCACCGCCGAGAGTCCCGGTGAGCTCGTCTTCCAGAACGGCAAGCAGTTCAAGACCTACCGCGGCATGGGCTCGCTCGGCGCGCTCCAGACGCGCGGCAAGAAGACCTCGTACTCGAGGGACCGGTACTTCCAGGCGGATGTCCCGTCAGACGACAAGCTCATCCCCGAGGGCATCGAGGGCCAGGTGCCGTATCGCGGTCCGGTCTCGGCGGTCGCGTACCAGCTCGTCGGAGGACTCCGTCAGTCGATGTTCTACGTCGGTGCCCGGACCATCCCCGAGCTGAAGGACAAGGGCAGGTTCGTTCGCATCACGCCGGCGGGACTCAAGGAGTCCCACCCGCACGACGTGCAGATCGTCGTCGAGGCGCCGAACTACACGCGCTGAGGGTCAGCGCGGCGCGACGAAGTCGCGACGCGCTTCCCTCAGAAAGGCGGCAGCCGTAGCGCTCGCGGCGCGCCAGCGCTGCGAAGCGTGCCGCGGCAGACCGCTCAGGTGACCTCGCGACCTCCTCGCGCATCCGCCAGCCGCGTCACCGCCTCCCTCAGCACCTCCGGCGAACACGCGAAGTTGAGGCGCGCGTGCCCGCGTCCGACGGATGCCCCGAAGAGGTGCCCGTTCGCGAGGGCGACCTTCGCGTGCTCGAGGGCGTAGGCCGCGGGATCGTCGCCCCAGCCGAGGGCGGAGAGGTCGAGCCACGCGAGGTAGCTCGCGTCGGGGATGCGGTATCTCACTCCGGGCAGCTCGTCGGCGAGAAGCTCGGCGAGCAGGCGCCGGTTGTCGTCGAGGCTCGCGAGCACGCCGTCGAGCCACGGCCCGCCCTCACGGAAGGCGGCGATCGAGGCGATCGCCCCGAACTGGCTCATGCGCCACTCCACCTCGTAGGGCAGCGCGGCCCGTATCCGGTCGCCGCGGTCGCTCGCGGTCACGATGAGGGCCGCCTTCAGTCCCGCGAGATTGAACGCCTTCGTCGCGGCGGTGACGGCGACGCCGTGCTCGCGTGCCGCGTCGGACACGGTGAGGAACGGGGTGTACGGCGTCTCGGGCTGCGCGAGGGGGCCGTGGACCTCGTCGGAGACGATGGTGGCATCGTGGCGGGCGGCGATCTCGGCCAGCGAGGCGAGGGTGGCGGCATCCGGAATCATGCCCGTGGGGTTCTGCGGGTTGCAGAGCAGCATCGCGCGGGCGCCCTCACTGAACGCCTCGTCGACGCCATCGAGGTCGAGGGTCCACCCGTCGTCGATGCCGCCGAGCAGCGGCACCTCGACCACGGTGCACGACGCCTCGGTGACGAGGTCGAAGAACGGGGGGTAGATGGGCGGCGTGATGATGACGCCGTCGCCCGGCTCGGTGACACGTCGGAGCACCTCGACGTTGCCCAGGCTCACGTCGGCGGTGCAGGTGACCCGGGTCGCGTCGACGTCCCAGCCGAGCCGGGCAGCCGCGAAGCCCTGGAACGCCTCGGCGACCGGCAGGCTGCCCGAGTTGTAGCCCGTGTCGGAGCGATCGATCGCCGCGTGCAGGGCCGCCGCGATCGGCGGGGCGAGCGGATAGTCCATCTCGGCGACGGGGAGGGGCAGCACGTCGTCGGCGTACGAGCGCCACTTCGCGCTCGTGCGGGCGCGAAGGGCTTCGAGGGGCTCTGCGGCGGTGCGGTGCATGCCTCCAGCTTGCCGCAGATCCGCACCGGCTGGCAGGTGCGCGCCGAGCGAGGTAGTCTGGTCGGCTGCCCGACGGGCGGCGCGGCATGGCCGCGAACCGATCGGAAACTCCCATGGGCTTCATCGACGTCAACGGCGTCTCCTTCTCGCTGCCCGACGGCAGGCCGCTGCTCGCCGACCTCGCGTTCCGGGTGACGGATGCCGCGACCACCGCGCTCATCGGCGCGAACGGCGCCGGCAAGTCCACGCTCCTGCGCATCGTCCGCGGCGACCTCCGGCCCGACGAGGGCAGCGTGCAGGTCGACGGCGGGCTCGGTGTGATGGACCAGTTCGTCGGCACCGGACGCACGGCGCCCGGCGCCGCCGAGACCGTCGCGGGACTGCTCGTCTCGGTGGCGCCGACGCGGGTGCGGGCGGCGGCGATCGAGCTCGAGGCATCCGAGGACGCCCTCATCGAGCGCGACGACACCGCCGCGCAGATGCGGTACGCGACCGCGCTCGCCGACTACGCGGAGGCCGGCGGTTACGACCAGGAGGTCGTCTGGGACCACTGCACGACCGCGGCCCTCGGCATCCCGTTCGAACGGGCCAGGTGGCGCGAGCTCTCGACGCTCTCGGGCGGCGAGCAGAAGCGGCTCGCGCTCGAGGCGCTCTTCCGCGGTCCCGAGCAGGTGCTGCTCCTCGATGAGCCCGACAACTCGCTCGACGTTCCCGGCAAGCGCTGGCTCGAGGAGCAGCTGCGCCAGACGCCGAAGACGGTGCTGCTCGTCTCGCACGACCGCGAGCTCCTCGCGCGTGCCGCCGACCGCATCGTCACGCTCGAGCTCGGCGCCGCGGGCAACACCGCGTGGGTGCACGGCGGCAGCTTCGAGGGCTATCACCGCGCCCGCGAGGAGCGCTTCGAGCGGCTCGACGAGCTGCGCCGTCGCTGGGATGAGCAGCATGCCGCGCTCAAGAAGCTCGTCGCCACCCTGAAGGTGAAGGCGACCTACAACGCCGACATGGCATCCCGATACCACGCGGCGGTCACGCGGCTCCGCAGGTTCGAAGAGGCCGGGCCGCCCGAGGAGCGTCCGCCCGCACAGGCCGTCTCGATGAGGTTGCGAGGGTCGCGCACGGGCAAGCGCGCCGTGGTCTGCGAGCGGCTCGAGCTCACCGGGCTCATGAAGCCGTTCGACCTCGAGGTCTGGTACGGCGACCGTGTCGCGGTGCTCGGTTCGAACGGCTCGGGCAAGTCGCACTTCCTGCGGCTGCTCGCCGGCGGCGGCACCGAGCCCGATCGCACGCTCGGGCACGTCACGACGGTCGGTGAGACCCTCGCCCGTGTGCCGCACGAGGGTCGAGCCGTGCTCGGCGCCCGTGTGGTACCCGGCTGGTTCGCGCAGAACCACGAGCACCCCGAGTTCCGCGGTCGCACGCTGCTCGACATCCTGCATCGCGGCGACGCGAACCGCGATGGCATGGCGCGGGAGGCGGCGAGCTCGGCCCTCGATCGGTATGGGCTCGCGGCATCCGCGCAGCAGACCTTCGACTCGCTCTCGGGCGGCCAGCAGGCGCGCATGCAGATCCTCCTGCTCGAGCTCTCGGGGGTGACGCTCCTGCTCCTCGACGAACCGACCGACAACCTCGACCTCGTCTCGGCCGAGGCGCTCGAAGAAGGACTCGCGCGCTTCGACGGCACCGTGCTCGCCGTGACCCACGACCGCTGGTTCACTCGCAGCTTCGACCGGTTCCTCGTGTTCGGCGGCGACGGTGAGGTGTACGAATCGGATGCCCCGGTGTGGAACGAGGCGCGCGTCGCCAGGGCTCGCTGACGGTCAGCGTGGCAGCGGCGAGGACTTCGAAACGCGATATGGAGCAAATGGGTAGGGTTGCATCGTGACCCAGGAGATCGAGATCGGCCGCTCCAAGCGGGGCCGTCGCGTCTACGCGTTCGACGACATCGCGATCGTGCCGAGCCGCCGCACACGCGACCCCGAAGACGTCTCGGTCGGGTGGTCGATCGACGCCTACCAGTTCGACATCCCGTTCCTCGCGGCCCCGATGGACTCGGTCGTCTCGCCGCGCATCGCGATCATGATGGGCCAGCTCGGCGGCCTCGGCGTGCTCGACCTCGAGGGGCTCTGGACGCGGTACGAATACCCCGAGCCGGTGCTCGCCGAGATCCGCGGGCTGTCCGACGCCGAAGCAACCGAGCGGATGCAGCAGCTCTACGCCGAGCCGATCAAGCCCGAGCTCGTGACCGAGCGGCTCGCCGAGATCCGTGCGGCCGGCGTCACGGTCGCGGGCGCACTCTCGCCGCAGCGCACGCAGGAGCTGTACACGACGGTCGTCGCGGCCGGCGTCGATCTCTTCGTGATCCGCGGCACGACGGTGTCGGCCGAGCACGTCTCGAAGAGCGTCGAACCACTGAACCTCAAGAAGTTCATCTACGAGCTCGACGTGCCGGTCATCGTGGGCGGCGCGGCCACCTATACGGCCGCCCTGCACCTCATGCGCACCGGCGCGGCGGGCGTGCTCGTCGGCTTCGGCGGCGGCGCCGCGTCGACGACCCGTGCGACGCTCGGCATCCACGCCCCCATGGCGACGGCGGTGGCGGATGTCGCCGGCGCGCGCCGCGACTACCTCGACGAGTCCGGCGGCCGCTACGTGCACGTCATCGCCGACGGCGGCGTCGGCAAGTCGGGCGACATCGTGAAGGCCGTCGCGTGCGGCGCCGACGCGGTGATGCTCGGTGCGGCGCTCGCACGGGCGACGGATGCCCCGGGCGGCGGGTACCACTGGGGCGCCGAGGCGCACCACCCGAAGCTGCCGCGCGGCCAGCGCGTCGAGGTCGGCCAGGTCGCGCCGCTCGAGGAGATCCTCTACGGTCCGGCGCCCAGCGCCGACGGCACCGCGAATCTCGTGGGGGCGCTCCGGAAGTCGATGGCGACGACCGGCTACTCCGACCTCAAGGAGTTCCAGCGCGTCGACATCGTCGTCGCGCCGTACCAGTCGGCCTGACGCGGATCAGGGCGCCGAGACGCTGCTCGGCCCGCGGGTTCGTAGCATCCGCCTCGCCCCTCGGGTAGCGTGGAATCGAATCACGCGGCCACGTCGTGAGGCTGCGGGGATGGGGTGCCACCATGGCAACACTCAAGTCGGTGACGCGTTCGACGAAGCTCGGACCCGAGGAACGCGAGGCCGCGATCGCGCGGCTGAAGGAGAAAGAGCTCGACATCCTCGTCGTCGGCGGCGGCGTCGTCGGCACGGGCAGTGCGCTCGACGCGGTGACGCGGGGGCTCTCGACCGGGCTGCTCGAGGCCCGCGACTGGGCGTCGGGCACCTCGAGCCGATCGTCGAAGCTCGTGCACGGCGGCATCCGGTATCTCGAACAGCTCGACTTCCATCTCGTGCGCGAGGCCCTCATCGAGCGAGGCCTCCTGTTGCAGCGCATCGCGCCGCACCTCGTGAAGCCCGTGCGGTTCCTGTATCCGTTGCGGACACCAGTCTTCGAGCGGTTCTACGTGGGCAGCGGGATGCTCCTCTACGACCTCTTCAGCTGGACCGGCGGCCGCCCGCCTGGCGTGCCGCACCACCGCCACCTCTCGAAGCGGCAGGTGATGCGGTCGATCCCGTCGCTCGCGCCGAACGCGCTGATCGGCGGAGCCACGTACTACGACGCGCAGGTCGACGACGCCCGCTACGTCGCCTCGCTCGCCCGCACCGCCTCCTTCTACGGCGCGCACGTCGCGAGCCGCGTGAACGTCGAGGGCTTCATCAAGGTGGGGGAGCGGGTCGTCGGCGTGAAGGCGCACGACCTGCAGGCCGACGAGCATTTCGAGATTCGCGCCAAGCAGGTCGTGAATGCCACGGGCGTCTGGACGGACGACACGCAGCGCATGGTCGGCGAGCGCGGCACCTTCAAGGTGCGGGCGTCGAAGGGCATCCACCTCGTGGTGCCGCGCGACCGCATCCAGTCGGCGATGGGCATGATCTTCCGCACCGAGAAGAGCGTGCTGTTCGTGATCCCGTGGGGCCGGCACTGGCTCATCGGCACGACCGACACCGACTGGCACCTCGACAAGGCGCATCCCGCGGCGACCGCCGCCGACATCGACTACGTGCTCGAGCACGTGAACGCGGTGCTGAGCGTGCCGCTCACCCGCGAAGACGTCGAGGGCGTCTACGCCGGACTCCGCCCGCTCCTCGCGGGCGAGAGCGAGCAGACCTCCAAGCTCTCACGCGAGCATCTCGTCGCGCACACGGTGCCCGGCCTCGTCGTGATCGCCGGCGGCAAGTTCACGACCTACCGCGTGATGGCGAAGGACGCGATCGACGCTGCCGTCGACGCGCTCGACGGCAAGGTGCCCGCCTCCGCCACGCAGGACATCGCGCTGCTCGGCGCCGAGGGCTACCAGGCGGCGTGGAACAAGCGCGGCAAGATCGCCCGCGCGTTCGGCGTGCACAAGGTGCGCATCGAGCATCTCCTGAACCGGTACGGCACGATGACCGACGAACTCCTCGACCTGATCAGGTCGGATGCCTCGCTCGCCGACCCGCTGCCGGGCGCCGACGACTACCTCCGTGCCGAGGTCGTGTACGCGGCATCCCATGAGGGGGCCCTGCACCTCGACGACGTGCTCGCCCGCCGCACCCGCATCTCGATCGAGGCGTGGGACCGCGGCGTGTCGGCCGCCCCCGTTGCGGCGAAGCTCATGGGAGGGGTGCTCGGCTGGGACCAGGCGCGCGAGACCCTCGAGGTCGAGCGGTACCTGGAGCGCGTGGCCGCCGAGCGCGCCTCGCAGGAGCAGCCCGACGATGCATCCGCCGACCGGGTGCGGCTCGAGGCGCCCGACATCGTGAAGGTCGACTGATCCCGGCTCCCTGAGCCTGTCGAAGGAGCCTGTCGAAGGGGAGCGTGTCGAAGGAGCTCGCGATGAAGGGAGCGGCACCCCCAATTCGGGGGCTTTTCTCCGCTTCTTCTCTCGTTTGCATAGAGCTGGCCATTGCCCCCGCATAGGATCTGGGGACGCGTCGCCGACTGGGCGACGCGTTCTATGTGTAAGGGAAGCCAATGAGAGATTCTCGTTTCCGTCGCGTCTTCGCGGGCGTGACGATCGGCGCACTCGCGCTTGCGGGCGCGCTCGGCGCTGCGACATCCGCGCAGGCCGCCGACACCGTCTACGTCACTTCGATCGCGCCCAACGAATCGAGCTATCTCGGCTGGCACGAGGGGTACGCGAACGCGACGCCCGCGTTCGCGCTCCGCTGGGACGGCCTCGAGCTCGGAATCGGCACGAAATCGCAGGTCCTCAACGGTCTCGTTGCGACCGGCGCGGCCGGTCTGCGACGGACGGAGACGCGCTCGGTGCCCTCATCACGGGCTCCGAGATCAACGTGCTCGAGGGTGAGACCACCCTCCAGGTGCCCGTCACCTGGGCCGGCGGTTGGTCCACGCTCCGTCCCGCCGTCGCAGCCACCGTTGCCACGGGCACGCACACCCTCGCCGATCAGTGGATCTCGAGCAAGCACGCTCGGCACGATCCCTGCGGACACGCCGATCCCGTTGAGCGACCTCCTCGCGGCACTCGACAGCGCGGGCACCGTCGCGTACTCCGGATTCGGAGTCCAAGCGATGTCCCCGGCGACCGTCGCGTCCCTCACCTGGGATGGCACCACGTATGCGTTCTCGCGTTCGATCACGACGATTCCCGTCGATTCGACCGTGCACGTCACCGCTGGCGAGATCCGCCCCGATGAGTCGACCTATCCCGGCTGGCACGAGGGGTACGCGAACGCCACCCCCGCGTTCTCGGTGACCGAGGCTGGGCTCTCGCTCGGCGACGGCACGCACTCGCAGATCATCAACGGCTTCGCGACGCCGCTCGCCGACGCCGATCTCGCCTCGCTCATCACGTCGGCAGGGGTCGCAGTCACCAGCGGCGACGTCCACTTCCAGGTGCCGATCTTCTTCGGCCCTGACTCGGCATTCGCCACGCTTCGTCCTGCCGCGCCCGATGTCGCGTTCGCGATCGGCGACGAATGGGTGGCGACCCGCGACATCCCCGCGACCGCGACGACGCCTGCGATCCTGAAGAACACCCCCGTCGTGCTCGGTGACCTGATCGACGCCATCGAGGCGAACGGTGACGTTCAGGTGCTGGCATTCGGCGTGCAGGCCGACTACCCGGCAGTCGTGACCACCATCACGTTCAACGGCGTCGAGTACTCCTTCCTTCCGGCCCCCGTCGTGCCGCCCGGCACGACGCCCGCCGGCACTGCGGCACTCGCCGCGACCGGGTTCGAGGGCGCGTGGATCGCTCCCATCGGGGCACTCGCGCTGGCGCTCGGCGTGGGCTTCCTGATCGCTGCCCGACGCCGCGCGGGTCAGTCCGCGTAACGATCAACCAGCACACGAGGGGGCGTCGACCGACGCCCCCTCGTTGCTGTCTCGCGCGGGCGTGCGATTCGACGAACATCGTGAAAGTCGTCGATTCCGCGCCGATAGACTGGAGCGCGACGCCCCCGAGACCGAGGAGCTCGCGCCATGGTTGATGTCCGCCGGGTCACCCTCCCCGGAGTCGGCGTGCTGCACTCGTTCGAGACTGCCGACGGCGTCGAACTCGCCGTCGTCGCGCATCGCACGGGGTCGAGCGATCTCATGACCCGGCCGGCGGGCAGCGACGACCCCGCCTTGACCGTGCGCCTCGACGAAGAGGAGGCGCACACGCTCGCCGAACTCCTCGGCGGCACCCGCATCGTCGAGTCCATCACCGAACTCGACGACCTGCCCGGGGTTCCCATCGACTGGGTCACGATCGATGCCGATGATGCCATCGCGGGTCGGCCGATCGGCGACGTGCCCGCGATTCCCGGCGTCGCGCTCGTCGCGGTCGTTCGTGATGACCAGGCCCACCCGTCACCGCCCCCCGACTTCGTCGTACAGGTCGGCGACACGATCGTCGCCGTCGGTCCGACCGACGGCATCGAGGCGATATTCCGGGCCATCCACGCCGGCGTCGGCCTCGTCAGGGGCGCCGGCGCCTGATGCTCCAGATGATGCTGCGCCCGCGATGGGTGCTCGCACTCCTCCTCGCCCTCGGAATCGCCGCCGGCTTCGCCCTGCTCGGCCAGTGGCAGCTCGAGCGCGCCGTCGAGCAGGCGGTCGTCGTCGAACGGCCGACCGAAGAGGTGCGGCCGCTTGCTGAGGTCGCCGAGCCCGGCCGGCCGACCCAACAGGCTTCGACCGCGCAACGGGTGGAGGTGACCGGCGTCGTCGTGCCCGGCGACACCGTGCTCGTCGAGGGGCGCCTGAACGACGGTGTCGCGGGGTTCTGGGTGGTCGCCCACCTCGAGGTGACGGATGCCGCGGCGGGCGGGCTGCCCGTCGCCGTCGGCTGGGCCGCCGACGAGGCATCCGCTCGAGGCCGCTCTCGAACGGGTCGACGCCGACGCGACGATCGGCGACCCGGTCACCGTCACCGGTCGCTTCCTGCCGAGCGAGGCGCCGATGGCGCCCGACGAGGCGGGTGACCCGTTCGCGATGCAGACCGTCGCGGTCGCCCAGCTCGTGAACATCTGGGCGGACTTCGACAACCGGCCCGTCTACTTCGGCTATGTGACGACGACCGAGCCCGCCGAGGGCCTCGACGCGATCGCCTCGCCGCCGCCCGAGCAGTCGGTCGAGCTCAACTGGCTCAACATCTTCTACGCGGTCGAATGGGTCGTGTTCGCGGGGTTCGCGGTGTACCTGTGGTACCGGCTCGTGCGCGACGCGGTCGAGCGCGAGCGCCTCGAAGCCGAGGCAGCTGACACGACGACCGGCGGCTGACTGGGCCGGTGCGTGCGTTCCGCTTCCGGCGAACGTCGGCCGGCGCCGCTCCCGGCGGGGCGATGATGTCCGTGTGAGCAACGAAGATCCGCTCGACGCCTACTCCGCGGTCGTCACGAGCGTCGCCCGCGACGTGCTGCCGAGCGTCGCGAGTCTCGCGGTGCGCACCGCACGCGGTGAGGGTGCCGGCAGTGCGAGCGTCATCACGCACGACGGGTACCTCCTGACGAGCGCTCACGTCGTCGCGGGACTGAGCTCGGCCGAGGCGACCTTCGCCGACGGCACCTCCGTCGCCGTCGACGTGGTCGGGCGCGACGTGCTCTCCGACCTCGCCGTGCTGCGTGCTCGGGGCGAGGTTCCGGGGCCGGTCGAACTCGGCGACGCCGCGGACCTCAGGGTGGGCCAGCTCGTCGTCGCCCTCGGCAACCCGCTCGGACTCGCGGGCAGCGTGACGGCGGGGATCGTCTCGAACCTCGGGCGTTCGCTGCCGACCGGGTCGGGCCGGGTCATCGACGAGGTCATCCAGACGGATGCCGCGCTGAACCCCGGCAACTCCGGCGGCGTGCTCGCCGACGGCCACGGTCGCATGGTGGGCGTGAACACGGCCGTCGCGGGCATCGGGCTCGGACTCGCGGTGCCGATCAACCGCGGCACGCGCGAGATCATCGCGACCCTCATGAGCAAGGGCCGAGTTCGTCGCGCATGGCTCGGCATCGCGGGTGCGAAGGTGCAGCTCGCCGCTCCGCTCGCGGCACGGATCGGTTCGCCGACCGGCCTCCAGGTCGCGGGAGTCGCTCCCGACAGCCCCGCGGATCTCGCCGGGATCCACCGCGGCGACATCGTCGTCACGCTCGACGGGCAGGGCATCGTCACGTCCACGTCGATCCAGAAGCTCATGGTCGAGGATGCGATCGATCGCCAGGTCGAGATGACGCTCTGGCGCAACGGCGCGCTCGTCGACGTGTTCGTGATCCCCCGCGAGCTCGTCGATGCCTGAGCACGTCTCGCCGCACGAGCAATGCCCGCCGCATCGCCGCGTAGACTGGTCGCATGCCCCTCGAGCCCAAACTCGCCGATCTGCCGCGCATTCGCGGGGCGCTGAAGTTCTACCAGGTCGCCTCGGTCATCACGGGTGTGCTGCTCCTGCTGCTGTGCACCGAGATGATCCTGAAGTACGTCTTCAAGCTCGAACTCGAGCTCGGCGGCCCGCAGGGCTTCCTCGCCTTCGTGCCGATCGACACGGTCACCGCGGTGAACCTCTCGACCGGCATCCTCATCGTGCACGGCTGGTTCTACGTCGTCTACCTCTTCAGCGACTTCCGCCTCTGGAGCCTGATGCGCTGGCCGTTCTCGCGGTTCATCATCATCGCGCTCGGCGGCGTCATCCCGTTCCTCTCGTTCTTCCTCGAGGTGCGCATCGCGCGCGAGGTGAAGGCGTACCTGGCGAAGCGCGAGGCCGACGAGCCCTCGACGGGCTCAGGGAGCCGGCACGGCGCCGCATCCGGCACCCCCGCATCCGACGCCCCGGACTCCGTCGAGGCCCAGCAGTGACCGACCAGCCGACCGAGCAGCGGCCGGTCCTCGTCGTCGACTTCGGCGCGCAGTACGCGCAGCTCATCGCGAGGCGCGTGCGCGAGGCATCCGTCTACTCAGAGATCGTGCCGCACACGATCACGGCCGACGAGGTGCGTGCCAAGAACCCGGCGGGCATCGTGCTCTCGGGCGGACCGTCGTCGGTCTACGAAGCGGGTGCACCTGCGCTCGACGAGGGCATTCTCGAGCTCGGCATCCCGACGCTCGGCATCTGCTACGGCTTCCAGGTCATGGCGCGCCAGCTCGGCGGTGAGGTCGCGCACACGGGCCTCCGCGAGTACGGCGCGACGGCCGCGACGGTGACGACTGCGTCCGCCGAAGGTGGCTCGGTCAACGCGCTGCTCGAGGGCCAGCCCGAGGCGCAGACGGTGTGGATGAGCCACGGCGACTCGGTCGCCCGCGCCCCCGAAGGATTCGAGGTGCTCGCCTCGACCGCATCGACGCCCGTCGCCGCGTTCGCGAACGACGAGAAGCGCCTCTACGGCGTGCAGTGGCACCCCGAGGTGAAGCACACCGACTTCGGCCAGCGGGTCATCGAGAACTTCCTGCACCGCTCGGCCGGCATCCCCGCCGAGTGGAACTCGGGCAACGTGATCGCCGAGCAGGTCGCCCGCATCCGTGAGCAGGTCGGCTCGGCGCGGGTGATCGCCGGGCTCTCGGGCGGGGTCGACTCGGCCGTCGCGGCGGCGATCGTGCACGAGGCCGTCGGCGACCAGCTCACCTGCGTGTTCGTCGACCACGGACTGCTCCGCAAAGACGAGCGGCGCCAGGTCGAGGAGGACTACGTCGCCGCCACCGGCATCCGTCTCGTCACCGTCGACGCAGCCGACACGTTCCTCGACGCGCTCGCCGGGGTCACCGACCCCGAGGAGAAGCGCAAGATCATCGGCCGCGAGTTCATCCGCGCGTTCGAGGCCGCCGAGCGCGACCTCGTCGCGGAGGCCGCCTCCGACGGCGAGCCGATCCGCTTCCTCGTGCAGGGCACGCTCTATCCCGACGTCGTCGAGTCCGGCGGCGGCACCGGCACGGCGAACATCAAGAGCCACCACAACGTCGGCGGGCTTCCCGAAGACCTGCAGTTCGAGCTCGTGGAGCCCCTGCGCACGCTCTTCAAAGACGAGGTGCGCCAGATCGGTCGCGAGCTCGGGCTGCCCGAGGCGATCGTCGGCCGCCAGCCGTTCCCCGGCCCCGGTCTCGGCATCCGCATCGTCGGCGAGGTCACCCGCGACCGGCTCGAGGTGCTGCGTGAGGCCGACGCGATCGCGCGCGCCGAGCTCAGCGCCGCCGGGCTCGACCAGGAGATCTGGCAATGCCCGGTCGTGCTCCTCGCCGATGTGCGTTCGGTCGGCGTGCAGGGCGACGGACGCACCTACGGTCATCCGATCGTGCTGCGGCCGGTCTCGTCGGAGGACGCGATGACCGCCGACTGGACCCGACTGCCCTACGACGTGCTCGCTCGCATCTCGAACCGCATCACCAACGAGGTGCGCGAGGTCAACCGGGTCGTGCTCGACGTCACGTCGAAGCCGCCGGGCACGATCGAGTGGGAGTAGCCCGCTGAGGGCGTGCCACCGTCGGCGCGTCGATCTGACGGAACACGAAAGGCCGCCCGAGGGCGGCCTTTCTGTGTTGCGCAGTGTCAGTCGCTAGTCCCTCGCGATGGCGAGGATGCGCAGGATCTCGAGGTAGAGCCAGATGACGGTGACCATGATGCCGAAGGCGCCCGACCAGCCGTACTTCTTCGGCGCACGATTGCGCACACCCTGCTGGATGAAGTCGAAGTCGAGCACGAGCGAGTAGGCGGCCATGATCACGACGAAGATGCCGATGATCACACCCCACGGGATGCCGAAGATGAAGCTCGGCTCGCTGCGCAGGCCGAACGCACTGTCGGTGGCGCCGAAGAGCATGAGTCCGAGGTTGACGAGCGAGAACACGAGGTAGCCGACCATCGCGACGAGGAAGATCTTCGTCGCGCGCTTCGAGGCTCGGATCTTGCCCGATGCGAACAGCGCCAGCGTGACGCCGACCACGACGAGGGTCGCGATGACAGCCTGTGCGACGATGCCGCCGCCGAAGCTCATCTCGTACCACGCCGAGATGCCGCCGACGAAGATGCCCTGCACACCCGAGTACGCAAGGACCAGCGCGGGCGACGGCTGCTTCTTGAAGATGTTGACGAGAGCGAGAACGAAGCCGACGATGCCGGCACCGATCCAGAGGAACGGCACGGTCTCGACCGTGGCCCAGCCGATGGCGGCGCCGACGAGCAGCACGGCGAACGCGCCGGCCGTCTTCGCGACCGTGTTCTCGACCGTCATGACCTCATGGTCGGGCAGCGTCGCCGGCTGGTTGTACAGCTCCTGCAGCTGCTGCGCCGAGACGTCTTGGGCGGCGGCCCCGGCTCCCTGCGGGGAGAACGCGGAGTTCCGCGAGAATGCGGGGTTGTCGAGAGCCATGGGGTTCCTCTGCTTTCGGCTGTTGTCGGTGCGGGGGAGCGGCGACCGGATGCTGGTATCCGTTTGTCGACCTCCAACCTACCCGAGTTAGCAGGGACAACGCCCTGAGTTTTCGCGGATTTCCCGCGCGACCGCGGGCTCGATGGCTACGCTGGAGCGCATGTCGCCCGACGCCGCATCGCGCCCGCTCGTCATCGGTCACCGCGGCGCGTCGGGCTATCGTCCCGAGCACACCCGATCGGCATACGAGCTCGCGTTCGCGCTCGGCGCCGACGCGGTCGAGCCCGACATCGTCGCCACCCGCGACGGCGTTCTCGTGCTCCGTCACGAGAATGAGATCTCGGGAACGACGGATGTCGCGAGCCGCCCCGAATTCGCCGGCCGACGCACCACGCGCGAGGTCGACGGCGCACCCCTCACCGGCTGGTTCACCGAGGACTTCACGTGGTCCGAACTCGCGACCCTCCGCGCCCGCGAGCGGCTCGGCGCCCTTCGACAGGCGAGCGCGAGCTTCGACGGGCGGTACCCGATCATCCGGTTACGCGACCTGTTCGAGCTCATCGATGCGGCCTCCGACGGACGCCGCCGGGTCATCCGCATGGTCGCCGAATTCAAGCACGCCTCGTACTTCGACGCGCTCGGCCTCCCGCTCGACGAGCTCTTCGCGGCCGAGCTCGACGCCGCGGGATGGGGGCGCGGCGACGAGCGCCTCATCATGGAGTCGTTCGAGCCGACGGTGCTCGATCGGCTGGGAGCCCGCGGCATCCGGGGCAGGCGGGTGTTCCTCATCGAGGCCTCCGGCGCACCGTGGGATCTCGTGGTGGCCGAAGGGCGGGCCGCGCCGACGTACGATGCGTTCGTCACCAGGGAGGGTCTGTTCGGGCTCGCCGGCCGCTTCGACGGCGTGAGCGTCGACAAGACGCGGCTCCTGTCCGACCCCGGTTCGACGAACGCGACGCCCGCGCGACGCGGGAACCCCACCGGCCTCGCGCCCGGAGTGCCGCTCCTCGGCGCAGAGCTCGTGGATGCCGCGCATGCGGCGCGCCTCGAGATCTACACATGGACGCTCCGTCCCGAGAACCGCTTCCTCTCGAGGAGGTTCCGCCGCGGCTCCGCGCGCGCCGCGTACGGCGACTGGTTCAGCGAGTTCACGCTCGTGATGGGCATGGGGGTCGACGGCGTCTTCGTGGATCATCCCGACCTCGGCGTGGAGGCGCGCGACGGGATCTCCGCTCGCTGACCCGTCGCTCGCTGAGCCTGTCGCTCGCTGAGCCTGTCGCTCGCTGAGCCTGTCGAAGCGATCCCCGGATCCCGCTTCGACCTGCTCAGCACAGGGAGCGCTGTCGGATGCCGCGCCTAGACTTGAAGGCGACATGACGCTGATCCTCGACCCCGACGACCCGGCCGGTTGGCGCGAGGCGCCGACCGGTGCATCCGGCGTGGCATCCGCTGCCTCCGGCTCCCGCCTGACCGACGGCCTGAATCCCGAGCAGCGCGAGGCCGTCGAGTACCGCGGCCAGGCGCTGCTCATCGTCGCGGGTGCCGGGTCGGGCAAGACCCGGGTGCTCACGCACCGCATCGCGAGCCTCATCGAGAGCCGCGAGGCCTGGCCCAGCCAGATCCTCGCGATCACCTTCACGAACAAGGCGGCGGCCGAGATGCGCGAGCGCGTCGAGGCACTCCTCGGCGAGGGTGCCTCGGGCATGTGGATCTCCACCTTCCACTCGGCGTGCGTGCGAATCCTCCGTCGCGAGGCCCAGTCGCTCGGGTTGTCGTCGACGTTCACGATCTACGACTCGGCCGACCAGCGGACCATCCTGAAGCGCATCATCAAGGGGCTCGACGCCGACACCATGGGCTTCACGCCCGCCGGTGCACAGGCCAAGATCTCGAACCTCAAGAACGAACTCGCCGATGTCGAGTCCTACGCGCGCAACGCGAACACGAACGACCCGCAAGAGGTCATGTTCCTCGAGATCTTCCGGCAGTACACGGCCCGGCTCCGTGAGGCGAGCGCCCTCGACTTCGACGACCTCATCTCCGAGACGGTCTACCTGTTCCGTGCGTTCCCGAAGGTGGCGGCGCTCTACCAGCGTCGGTTCCGGCACATCCTCGTCGACGAGTACCAAGACACCAACCACGCGCAGTACTCGCTCATCCGCGAGCTCACGAAGCCGGTGCCACGCGAGATCGTCGACGAGCTCGATGCCCATGGCATTCTCGTGCGGGCACTGACGGATGCCTCGGGCGGCATCCCCGGCGCGAGCCTCACCGTCGTCGGCGACTCCGACCAGTCGATCTACGCGTTCCGCGGCGCGGACATCCGCAACATCGTCGAGTTCGAACGCGACTTCCCCGGCACGAAGGTCGTGCTCCTCGAGCAGAACTATCGCTCGACGCAGAACATCCTCTCGGCGGCGAACGCCGTCATCCAGAACAACTTCGACCGTAAGGAGAAGAAACTCTGGACGGCCGACGGCGATGGCGACCAGATCGTCGGCTACACCGGCTACACCGCCCACGACGAAGCGCAATTCGTCGCCGATGAGATCGAGTCGCTGCACCGGGCGGGCATCGCCTACCGCGACATCGCCGTGTTCTACCGCACCAACGCGCAGACCCGTGCGCTCGAAGAGATCTTCGTGCGGTCGGCGCTGCCGTACCGCGTCGTCGGGGGTACGAAGTTCTACGAGCGAGCCGAGATCAAGGACGCGATGGCCTACCTCATCGCCGTCGCGAACCCGCTCGACGAGCTCGCCCTCCGACGGGTGCTCAACACCCCGAAGCGCGGCATCGGCCCCGCCACCGAGACGGCGCTCGCGAGCTTCGCCGAGCAGAACGCGATGACCTTCCGGCAGGCGATGCGCGACGCCGACGGCCTCGGACTCGGCCCGAAGGTGACCGCGGCGATCACGGGGCTCGCGAGAGTGCTCGACGAGGCGGCGGCGATGCTCGTGCCGTCGGCCGAGGGCGTCGCCGCGGGCACCAACGATGGCGCCTCGAAGGTGTCCGACGTGCTGGCGTTCCTGCTCGAGCGCTCGGGGCTCATCGACGCGCTCCGAAACAGCCGCGACCCGCAAGACGAGACCCGCGCCGAGAACGTCGAGGAGCTCCTCGGCCAGACCAAGGACTTCGACCGCGAGAATCCCGACGCGACCCTCGTCGACTTCCTCACCCAGGTCTCGCTCGTGGCCGCCGCCGACGAGCTCGACGACGCCTCGGGCACGGTGTCGCTCATGACCCTCCACACCGCGAAGGGCCTCGAGTACCACGCGGTGTTCCTCACCGGGCTCGAAGAGGGGCTGCTGCCGCACCAGATGTCGGCGTCCGAGCCGGGTGGCCCCGCCGAGGAGCGCCGGCTGTTCTACGTCGGCATCACCCGCGCCCGCAAGCGCCTGTACCTTTCACTCGCGATGAGCCGAGCGCAGTTCGGCGAAGTCGCCGTTGCGATGCCGTCGCGCTACCTGCAGGAGATCCCCGAGGGGCTCATCGATTGGCGGCAGTCGCCGGGCATGGCGACCTCTCGCGGTGGCACCCGGCCCCGCGCACTGAATGCCCGCCCGGGCCAGGGCGGCGCGTGGGGCACGCGCGACCGCGACCTCGAGCGCTTCAGCGTGACGAAGTCGGCGCAACCGAAGACCGAGTGGGCCAACCGCGTCACCGGCACCGTGCGCGACAACGGCGACCTCACGCTCGCAGCGGGCGATCGCATTCGGCACGTCGACTTCGGCGAGGGACGAGTGAACCAGGTCACCGGTGAGGGCACCAAGCGGGTGGCGCACGTGAGCTTCGACACCGCCGGCCAGAAGAAGCTCCTCATCAAGATCGCGCCGATCGAGAAGCTCTGAGGCCGCGCGGGCGCGGCGCCGCGCCACCGCGAACCCGGCGGATACCGCATGTTCACTCGATCTTCGACGCGGACATAGCGTTCCCATAGCCGGTTCCAGCCGGAGGCCCAGCCCAGCGGTGGACCATCGAGCATGGCCTTCCTGCTCCACGATGCACGAGACGTGCGGACGCAGGCGCGCCCGCCCCGGCGCGGCGCCGGAGCCGGCGCGTGCCCGAAGGCGGCTCTGGCGGGCGGACCTGCTGCAGGCGTCGGCCGCGGCATCCGTCGCCATCGCCATCGCGCTGTACCTCGCCAACGGCGGTGCCGCTGGATTCGGGAGCCCCGCGGAGGCCGTGGATTCGCTCGGCATCATCTCGGGCCTCGCCGGCACCGATCTCGTGCTCGTCATGTTCATCCTCGCAGCGCGGGTGCCGGTCATCGACCAGACCGTCGGGCAGGACCGCGCGATGGCGCTGCATCGCTCGCTCGGGAAGCCCGCGTTCTACCTGATCCTCGGGCATGTGCTGCTGCTGCTGGTCGGATATGCGATGACCGACGGCGCGAGCCTCATCGATGAGGCGGTGACGATGTGGAGCCTTCCCGACATGCCGCTCGCGGTGATCGGCCTCGGGTTGCTCACGACCGTCGTCGTGACCTCGCTCGTCGCGGTGCGCCGTCGGCTCCGCTACGAGGTGTGGCACGTCACGCACGTGCTCGCGTATGCCGCCGCGATCGCCGCGCTGCCGCACCAGTTCAGCCTGGGCGGCCTGTTCACCGAGGGGGCGTGGGAGAGCTGGTACTGGATCGCGCTCACCGCGCTGGCGTTCGGCTCGGTCATCGTCTGGCGCATCGCGGTGCCGATCGTCCGCTCGATGCGGCACGCGCTCACGGTCGTCGCCGTCGAACCGCTCGCAGACGGTGCGGCGTCGATTCGTCTGCGCGGACGCGAGCTCGACCGATTGGGCGCTTCCGGCGGGCAGTTCTTCGTCTGGCGATTCCTGTCCCGCGAACAGTGGTGGCAGGCGCATCCGTATTCGCTCTCCGCCGCGCCCGGCGGCGACGAGCTGCGGATCACCGTGCGAGCGCTCGGACACGGCTCGGCCGGGTTGTTCACGGTGCGACCGGGCACCCGGGTGGCGATCGAGGGACCGTACGGCATCTTCAGCGAGGCCTCGCGCAGCCGCCAACGGATCGCCCTCGTCGCGGCGGGCATCGGGGTGACGCCGATCCGCTCACTGCTCGAGGACGCCCGCTTCCACCCGGGCGGGGCGACGGTCGTGTTGCGTACGCCGCGGCGCGGAGGAGGGGTGGCTGCTCGACGAGATCCGTGAACTCTGCCGGAAGCGCGGCGCGACACTCCTCACCGTGCCCGGGCGGCGTGGTGCCGGTTGGCTGACGGAGGCCGCGAACGCCGAAGGGTTCGACCTCGCCAGTCTCGTGCCCGATCTTGCCGACACCGACCTGTACGTCTGCGGGCCACGCGAATGGGCCGACGCCGTCGTGCAGGACGCACGTTCGGCCGGAATGCGCCCCGAGCAGATCCATCACGAACGGTTCGACTGGTGAGGGCGCGCGCCGTCGTTCTGGCTGGAGCGGCCTCGGCTGCCGTGCTCCTCGCGGGCTGGCAGCTCGGTTCCGTCCCGCCCGGTACGGACGTGGCCGCATCATCGGGGGACGCAACAGCGCCGCAACCGTCGGGCGGGGACTCGGCCACGAATTCCCCGCCGAGTTCGTCATCGACGACCGGTTCGGCTTCCGGCGGATCGACGTCAGGTGCGACCTCCGAGACGAGTACCGCGCCGGTCGCGCCCGACGCCGCGAGCGGGGCCGCCGACGGCACGTACACCGGGTCATCCGTCTCCACCCGCTTCGGCGATGTGCAGGTGCAGGTGACCATCTCGGGCGGCGCGATCAGCGAGGTGACGCCGCTGCACCTCACCGACGCCGAAAGCCGATCGATCGCGATCAGCAACGCGGCGGCGCCGCGGCTCCGCAGCGAGGTGCTGCAGGCCCAGTCGGCCGATGTCTCGATGATCGGCGGCGCGACCTACACGAGCGAGGGATACCTGACCTCCCTGCAGTCCGCGCTCGATGAGGCGGGATTCTGATGCCGCCGGATGCCTCGCTGCCGAGCAGCGCGTTCATCTCGATGGGCACCGTGGTGAGCGTGCGCGTCGGCGATGAGCTCCACAGACCGGCGCAGTCCGCCGCGCTCGATGCCGCGTCGCACGCGTTCCGCCGCTGGGACGACCGCTGCAGCCTGTATCGACCCGACTCCGAGCTCTCCCGCGTCTCGTCGGGCGAACTCGCGCTCACCGCCGCGAGCGAGGAACTCCGCGAAGCGTACGCCGTCGCCCTCGAGTGGCGCGCGAGGACCGGCGGCGCATTCACGCCCCATCGCGGTGACGGGAACATCGACCTGAACGGCGTCGTGAAGGCGCTCGCGCTCGCCGACGCGGGCAGGGCGCTCGACGAGCTCGGATTCGAGCAGTGGGCACTGGGCGCCGGGGGCGACGTGCTCGTGCGAGGCGACCGCGGTGATCGCGGCGCGCGATACGGGCGCGAGTGGGAGCAACCCACTCCGTGGACGGTCGGCATCGCGGATCCGCACGACCGTCGCCGCCTGCTCGGCGCGATCGAGCTCGATGGAAGGAGACGCGCGGTCGCGACATCCGGCGGCGCGGAGCGTGGCGACCACATCTGGACGCCGGCAGGCGCGGAGCCGACCCCGTTCGCACAGGTCAGTGTCGCGGCATCCGACATCCTCACCGCCGATGTGCTCGCGACCGCCATCGTCGCGGGCGGCCGCGCAAGCCTCGACGACTTCGCCGCACGCGAGTCGATCGACGTCCTCGCGGTGCTGCACGACGGGAGCCTCCTCGCCACGCCCGGCTGGCCGGGGCCGCAGGACCGGGCGGCCGCTCGAGCGGGCAACCGGCTAGTGCAGCAACTCGGCGCCAGTCGGCGGGCACTCGGCCGTCGGGGCCCGGGCAGGATTGCTCCTCGGGGCGTGACGTCGGCGGAGAAAGGGGAACGCGTCGGGCCGAGGTACCTGCGGCGTAGTCCCAGAACCAGTCCTCACCCGGCTCGAACGAGGCGGCGACCGGATGACCCGTCTCCCGAGCATGGTTCGAGGCGTGCTGGGCGGGCGAGGAATCGCAGCATCCGACGTGTCCGCAGGCGACGCAGCGGCGGAGATGGAACCACCATCCCCCGAGCTCGAGGCACTCGACGCATCCGGTACCCGACGGCGGCGGTGGGAGAGACCTCATGTCGGCACCTCGACGAGTACCCGGTGCACCGAGGCGACCGCGCTCGAGCCCTCGCCCACCGCGGCGGCGACCCGTTTCATCGAACCCCGCCGCACGTCGCCGGCGGCGAACACGCGGGGAAGGCTGGTCTCGAAGGGCAGCGGCGACCGATGCAGCGACTCCCACATCGGGCCGAGCCGCCGCACGTCGTCTCCCGTGCGGACGAATCCGTGTTCGTCGCGGTCGAGCTGGGTGATCCAATCGGTCGCCGGCACCGCGCCGATGAAGCAGAACAGGCCACGACAGTCGACCATGCCGTTCGTGTCGCCCTCGAGCGTCACCTGCTCGAGCGCCGAGTCGCCGTGGAGCGCAGCGACGCGGGTGCGTGTGTGCACCCGGACCCGCGGATCGTCGGCGAGCCGGTCGATGAGATAGCTCGACATCTGCAACGAGAGGGAGTCGGCGCGCACGACGAGTCGAACCTCGCATCCGTTCGCCGCGAGGTAGAGCGCCGCCTGCCCGGCGGAGTTGGCGCCGCCGACGACCACGACCGGCGCGCCGATGACCTGGCGCAGTTCGAGCCAGGTCGCCGCATGGAAGATGCCGGCGCCCTCGAGCTGCTCCCAGCGATCGAGTTCGAGCGTGCGGTACTGCGCTCCGGTGGTGATGACGACCGTTCGGGCGCGAACGAGCGTGCCATCGGACAGCGACAGGTTGAGCGGATCGGTCGACCACTCGAGCCCGACCGCCTCGCAGGGCGCGAACAACCGCACGCCGAACTTGAGCGCCTGCAGCGATGCCTGGCCGGTGAGGGCCTCGCCGCTCACGCCGAACGGGAATCCGAGGTAGTTCTCGATGCGCGACGTGGAGGCGGACTGGCCCCCGGGCGCGATCGAGTCGAGCAGCACCGTGCGCAGCCCCTCCGACGCTCCGTAGATCGCCGCAGCGAGGCCGGCCGGGCCGCCGCCGACGACCGCGAGGTCCGCTGCGATGTCGTCGTCGTTCACGTAGGCGAGGCCGAGCATCTCGGCGACCTGCCCCGGGGTCGCGCCCGGCACGTTCTCGCCTTGCACGATCGCGACGGGCAGGTCATCGGCCGTGAAGCCGTGGCCGGACAGTGCGGTCGCCGTCGCCGGATCGTCGGCGTCGGCCCAGGTGTAGGCGAGTTCGAGGCGCTCGGCGTAGCGGCGCAGCGCGTGGGAAGCGGCCGAACGCCCCGATCCGATGATCTTGAGCGTGAGGGCAGCGGGTCCCTTCCGCAGGAAATCCCGTCGTGCCCACAACGTTCGCAGCAGGATGTCGCAGAGCTCGTCGTCTTCCGCCATGAGTCGCTGCAGCGACGCGTGGTCGATCCGGAGCATCCGTCCGGCCTCCGACGCTCGTGCCGTGAGGAACGCGCGCTGTCCGTTGAGCAGGCCGAGCTCGCCGATGAAGTTGCGCGCACCGCGCGTGGCGATCACCGTCTCGTCCATCCAGGGCAGGGCGTCGCGCACGACATCGATCGCGCCGCTCTCGATGACGATGAGGTCATACCATCGATCGCCGGACTGGAAGAGGACATCTCCGACGGCGACATCGACCGGCTTGCCGTAGTGCACCAGTCGATCCCATTGAGCGTCGGTGAGTTCGGGGGCGAGTTGATCGTGCTTGCCCATCTCCCTATCGTGCACCATCGGTGGAAGGAGAGGGAGACTCTGTCGGCAACTGGTCGGCGAGCCGCTCGGCGAGCGCCATCGCGTCGAACGGCGCACGGACCTTCACGTCGTTGTCGAAGTACACGAACGTGTCGCGGCCGGACGCGAGGTGCTCGCGCGCCCACGCTTCCCATCGGTCGAGTGCCTCGTCGTCGTAGCCCGAGGTGTAGAGCTCCTCCTCGCCGTGCAGCCGCGCGTAGGCGAAATCGGCGGTGACCCAGTCCAGGCGAGGGTACGTTCCCGCGGTGTCCGCGGTGACGGATGCCACGCCGTGGCGTTCGAGCAGCGACCGCCACGCCTCCGACTCGAAGCTCGGATGCCGCACCTCGACGGCGTGGCGGAGCCGGCGGTCGGGCGGCGCCTCGAGCGCGAACGACGCGCGTCCGGACATCCGCTCGTCGTGATGCCGTGCGAGTGCCGCCGCGTCGCCGTGCGAGCGGGGAAGCCGACCGAGGAAGGCGTCGAGGCGGCCCTCGTCGAACGCGAGGTTCGGCGGGAACTGCCAGAGCACCGGCCCGAGCTTCGTTCCGAGCGCGAGGAGGCCCGAGGCGAAGAAGTTCGCGAGCGGCCCCTCGATGTCGCCGAGCCTCCTGATGTGGGTGATGAACCGCGGCCCTTTCACCGAGAAGACGAACCCGGTCGGTGTGGCATCGCGCCAGCGCACCCAGTTCGCGGGTCTCTGCAGCGAGTAGAACGAGCCGTTCACCTCGATCGAGGTCACCTGCCGCGATGCATACTCGAGCTCGTCGGCCTGCCGCAGGCCCTTCGGGTAGAACACTCCGCGCCAGGGCGCGTACACCCAGCCCGACATGCCGACCCGGGCCTCCGCGCCGCCGGCCATCACTACACGGCCACCCCGAGCAGGCCGCCGATCACCCACGTCACCGCGAGCGCGAGCGCACCGCCGATCGTCACGCGCAGCACGGCTCGCGTCTTCGGGCTGCCGCCGATCCACGCGCTCAGCCAGCCGGTGATGGCGAGCGCGACGATGACCGCCACGAACGTCGTGAAGATGCGCCACTCGGGCGGCGGGAGCAGGATCGCGAGCATCGGCAGCACCGCTCCGACGAGGAACGAGAGGGCGGATGCCCCGGCCGCCTGCCATGGGCTCACGACGTCGGCCTGGTCGATGTGCAGCTCCACCTCGAGGTGGGCGGCGAGCGCGTCGTGTTCGGTGAGCTCGCGGGCGACCGCCTCGGCGGTCTCGTGCGTCAGCCCCTTCGCGCGGTACATGCCGGCGAGCTCGGCGAGCTCCTGCTTGGGCATCGTGTCGAGCTCCCAGCGCTCCTTCGCGATGAGCGCCCGCTCGGTGTCGCGCTGGCTCGAGACCGAGACGTATTCGCCGAGCCCCATCGAGATCATGCCGGCGAGCACGGATGCCACGCCCGCGATGAGCACCGCTGCGGTATCCGTCGTCGCGGCCGCGACGCCGACGACGAGGGCTGCGACCGAGACGATGCCGTCGTTCGCCCCGAGCACCCCGGCGCGGAGCCAGTTGAGTTTCGAGTGCACCGACGCCTGATGCGGGTCGGCGCGGTGGATCGGTTCCCCGAGCTCCGTCATGTCGCCAGTCTCGCATCGGGCCTCCCGTGCCGCCAGCATGGTGAGCCTCGCCTCGCCCGGCCTCGCCTCGCCCGGCCTCGCCTCGCCTGGTCTCGCCCGGCTTCGCCTCGCGCGGTTCGGACGCCTCACGGGGGGAGTACCATGGTCGTCGGCCCGCGTGTCTCGACATCGAGAAAGTCTTGGCCGGGCCACACCCCACCAGCCCCTGTGCGCGACCTCGCGCGCGGATCGATTGGAAGTAGAGCGTGGATCTTTACGAGTACCAGGCCAGAGACCTGTTCGAGCAGTACGGGGTCCCGGTGCTCCCGGGCATCGTCGCCGACACCCCCGAAGAGGTTCGCGCGGCCGCCGAGCAGCTCGGCGGCGTCGTCGTGGTCAAGGCCCAGGTGAAGACCGGCGGCCGCGGCAAGGCCGGCGGCGTGAAGGTCGCCAAGACGCCCGACGAGGCGGAGGCCGCGGCACGCGACATCCTCGGCCTCGATATCAAGGGCCACGTCGTGAAGCGCGTCATGGTCGCGGGCGGCGCCCGGATCGCGCAGGAGTTCTACTTCTCGGTGCTCCTCGACCGCGCGAACCGCTCCTACCTCTCGCTCACGAGCGTCGAGGGCGGCATGGAGATCGAAGTGCTGGCGGTCGAGAAGCCCGAGGCGCTCGCACGCATCGAGGTCGACCCGATCACGGGCATCACGCCCACGACGGCGCGCGAGATCGCGGTGGCCGCGGGCTTCCCGGCGGAGCTCGTCGACAAGGTCGCCGACGTGTTCGTGAAGCTCTACGACGTCTACAAGAGCGAAGACGCGACGCTCGTCGAGGTGAACCCGCTCATCCTCGACGAAGACGGCAACGTCATCGCCCTCGATGGCAAGGTCACGCTCGACGAGAACGCCGAGTTCCGTCACGCCGGCCACGCGCTCCTCGAAGACAAGGCCGCGGCCGACCCGCTCGAGGCCGAGGCCAAGGCGCTCGACCTCAACTACGTGAAGCTCGACGGCGAGGTCGGCATCATCGGCAACGGCGCGGGCCTCGTCATGTCGACGCTCGACGTCGTCGCCTACGCCGGTGAGAACCACGGCGGCGTGAAGCCCGCGAACTTCCTCGACATCGGCGGCGGCGCCTCGGCCGAGGTCATGGCCAACGGCCTCGGCATCATCCTGGGCGACCCGCAGGTCAAGGCCGTCTTCGTGAACGTCTTCGGCGGCATCACCGCGTGCGACGAGGTCGCGAAGGGCATCGTCGGCGCGCTCGCCGAGCTCGGCTCCGCGGCGAACAAGCCGCTCGTGGTGCGACTCGACGGCAACAACGTCGTCGAGGGCCGCCGCATCCTCGAGGAGGCGGCGCACCCGCTCGTCACCCTCGCCGAGAACATGGACCAGGGCGCCGACAAGGCCGCCGAGCTGGCGAACGCCGCGTAGAGAAGGATTCGAGAGCAATGACGATCTTCCTGAACAAGGACTCCAAGGTCATCGTCCAGGGCATCACCGGCGGCGAGGGCTCCAAGCACACCGCGCGCATGCTCGCGGCGGGCACGCAGGTCTTGGGCGGCGTGAACGCCCGCAAGGCCGGCACCACGGTGCTGCACAACGACAAGGACGGCAACCCGGTCGAGCTGCCGGTCTTCGCCACGGTCGCAGAGGCGATCGAGCAGACGGGGGCGGATGTCTCCATCGCCTTCGTTCCCCCGGCCTTCACGAAGGACGCCGTGATCGAGGCGATCGACGCCGAGATCCCCCTCCTCGTGATCATCACCGAGGGCGTCCCCGTGCAGGACTCGGCCGAGTTCTGGGCGTACGCCAAGGAGCAGGGCGAGAAGACCCGCATCATCGGGCCGAACTGCCCGGGCATCATCAGCCCCGGTGAGTCGCTCGTCGGCATCACCCCGGCGAACATCACCGGCAAGGGCCCGATCGGCCTCGTCTCGAAGTCGGGCACGCTCACGTACCAGATGATGTACGAGCTGCGCGACCTCGGCTTCTCGACCGCGATCGGCATCGGCGGCGACCCGATCATCGGCACGACGCACATCGACGCGCTCGCCGCGTTCGAGGCCGACCCCGAGACGAAGGCCATCGTGATGATCGGCGAGATCGGCGGCGACGCCGAAGAGCGCGCGGCCGACTTCATCAGGGCGAACGTGACGAAGCCGGTCGTCGGCTACGTCGCGGGCTTCACCGCTCCTGAGGGCAAGACCATGGGCCACGCCGGCGCGATCGTGTCCGGTTCGGCCGGTACCGCGCAGGCGAAGAAGGAGGCTCTCGAGGCCGCGGGCGTCAAGGTCGGCAAGACGCCGAGCGAGACCGCGCAGCTGCTCCGCGAGGTCTACGCCGCGCTCGGATCGGCGTCGCCGGCGGCGCTGTAGTCCGCGCGCATGAACGGCCCCGTCGGCGAACGCCGGCGGGGCCGTTCTCGTCCCGGCGACGCTCGAGCTGGGGGTGCTCGAACGTGAGACAGTGGATACATGCAGGAACGGACTCCTGATGCATCGACCGGCCGCGCAACGTCGGCCGAGCCCCAGCCCGCCGAGCCGAGTGCGCTCGTGCGAACGGCGTTCCTCACCGAGGAATCCATCTACGGCGTCATCCTCGTGTCGGGCATGATCGTCGTCTCGGGCGGCCACGGCGAGAGCTCGTGGAGCGTCTTCTGGACAGTGCTCGGCACCGTCGTCGTGTTCTGGGCGGCGCACGTCTACGCCGGCACGGTGGCGCGCCACGGTCTCGACCACGTGCACGGACTGGGGCTCCGGGCAGCCTTCCGTGCCTCGCTCAGGCAATCTCTCGGTCTCCTCGCCTCTGCACTCATCCCATCGGCCATCCTCCTGCTCGGCGCGACGAAGGCGATCCCCGATCCGCTCGCACTCTGGACGGCCCTCTGGGCCGGCGTCGTCATCCTCGCCGTGCTCGGCTTCATCGCCTTCCGACGTCGCGGCGCTGCCTGGCCGATGCAGATCGTGGGCGCTCTCGCGACTGCCGCGTTCGGTGTCGCGATGATCCTCCTGAAGGCTTTCATCCACTGAATGCGATGCGCCCGGGTGGTCGCGGGCGCTAGGGTCATCCCGAGGGGGTCTCATGGCTGAGATGGGGAGCACGGACCTCGAGGCGCGGATCGCGCAGCTCGAGGCGGAGAACGCGGCGTTGCGAGCCGGAACGGGTGCACCGACACGGGAGCGCCGCCGGTGGGGCCGCACCGCTGTCGCGATCGTGCTCGTCGTGCTCGGGCTGCTGCTCGCGCCCGTCGCCGTGATCAGCGCATGGGCGCGGCTCGAGCTCGTCGACACCGACCGCTTCGTCGCCACGTTCGGTCCGCTTGTCGAGGATCCTGCCGTGCAGGTGTACATCGGCGATCAGGTCACCGCGGCGATCGAGGAGCAGGTCGACATTCCGAGCATCACCAAGGACCTGTTCGACGGCATCGAGTCACTCAACCTGCCGCCGCGCGCCCAGGACGCGCTCGCTCTCCTCGAAGGGCCGGCGACGCAGGGGCTCGAATCGCTCGTCTCGGGCGTGGTCGACCGGGTCGTCACGTCGCCGGCGTTCGCGGATGTCTGGGACACCGCGCTGCGCGTCACCCACCGGCAGTTCATCGCCGCGATGCAGGGCGACCCCGATGCCGCGCTCTCGATCGGCGGCGAGGGCACGATCTCCGTGCAGCTCGGGCCGGTGATCGAGGCGGTGAAGCAGCGGCTCGTGGAGCAGGGCGTCGGGTTCGCCGCCTCGATCCCCGTGGTCGACCGCAGCATCGTCGTCGCGCAGAACGACGCCTTCGTGCTCGTGCAGACCATCTACACGCTCGCGGTCGCAGTCGGCACCTGGCTGCCATTCCTCGTGCTCGCACTGCTCGTCGCCGGGGTGCTCGTCGCCAAACGCCGGTCCAACGCGCTCGTCTGGACGGCGGGCGGCTTCGCGCTCACGATGGCGATCCTCGCGGCGGGCATCGGCATCGGGCGAACGTTCTTCATCGGTACCGTGAGTCCGTCGATCATGCCGGCCGATACCGCAGAAGCGCTCTACGACGGGCTCATCGAGCTGATGCTGTCGACGATCGTCGCCCTCCTCGTGCTCGGCATACTCGTCGCGGTCATCGCGTGGTTCTCGGGGCCGTCGCGGCCGGCGCGTGCGCTTCGTGGATTCGCCGGCTCCGGCTTCGCCGCGGTGCGGCGATCCGCCGCGGCGCACGGGGTCACCACGGGCGCGTTCGGCATCTGGCTCGATCGCTGGCGCGGCTTCGTCTATGCCGCGATCGCGATCGTCGCGGCCGCAGTCCTGCTGTTCAACCGCCCGGTCTCGATCGGCGTGGTCCTGTGGACCGTGGTCCTCGCGCTGCTCGCCTTGCTCATCGTCGAACTGCTTCGGCGTCCGGCGGCGGAGGTGGCTGCCGCAGCAGCCGACGCGGTACCCGACGGAACACCCGACGCGGCAGCCGACGCACCGCCCGTCAGCGACGCGCGAGTCCGCCCGTGACCGCACGTCCTCCCGACTGACCGGCGCCTCGCGGGCTAAGCTCCCGGAGGAATGAGACGCACGACGATCGCCCTGCTGGCCGGCCTCGAGGCATCCGTCGCCGCGCTCATCGGCTTCGGCATCGCACTCGTGCCGCTCATGCTGCTGTGGGCCGTGCACTTCGGCCTCGCGGTGGACGCAGCCGTCTTCCTGCGCGCGGCCGCCGACGTCTGGCTGCTCGGGCACGGCGTCGACCTGGTGCTGCAACTCGACCCCGTCACCGCGGCCCGTATCGGGCTGCCGGGCGCCGGAGACCCGTTCGCGGTCACGATCGCGCTGCTCGGCTTCGCGCTCCTCTCCGTCGCGTTCGGCCGGCGCATCGGCCTGCGCTCGGTCGCGGGAGGACACGCGTTCACCGGCGGCATCGCGGCGATCCTCGTCTACGCGCTCGTCGGAGCCGTGCTCGCACTTGCCGCGGGCGTCGACGGCGCACGCGCCGATCCCTGGCAGGCGGCGGCACTGCCCGCATTCGTGATGGCGCTGGGCGTCGTCGTCGGCGCGGTCTCGGGGGCGCTCGCGCGCGGGCTCGACGCGGATGCCGCGGGCGGGCTCACGCAGCGCATCGTGTCCGGGCTTCCGCCCACTCTCGTCACCGTGGCGCGCCAGGCCGTACGGATCGGCGCCGGTACGGCGTTCGGAGTGCTCGCCGTCGCCGGTGTGCTCGTCGCGGTACTGATCGCGGCCGACTACGCCACGATCGCCGGGCTCTCCCAGTCCCTCGGCGCGGGCATCGATGGCGGCATCGCGCTCGTCGTGGCCCAGCTGGCGCTGATGCCGAACATCGTCGTCTGGGCGGCCTCGTGGCTCCTCGGCCCCGGGTTCGCGGTCGGCGCCGGCACGGCGGTCTCGTCGGGCGGCACCCTGCTCGGGCCGGTGCCCGGCCTTCCGATACTCGGCGCGCTGCCCACGGAGGCGTCCGGCCTCGGGTCGCTCTGGCTCGTCGTTCCGGTTCTCCTGGCGTTCGTCGGCGCCTGGTTCGTGCAAGGCGGCGGAGAGTCATCCGTTCCGTCAGGCCGCCCCACACCGTGGTGGCAGCCCGCCGCGGTCGGCGCTGCTGCGGCGCTGACGGCCGGCGCCGTACTCGGGCTGCTCACGTGGTGGTCGGGCGGCGCAGCCGGGCCGGGGCGTCTCGCCGAGGTCGGCCCGCCGGCATGGGAGGTCGCGGTGATCGCGGCGGCGACCGTGGGGATCGGGGCCGTCGTCGGCGGGTACGCGGCGCGCGTGCGCGGAGCGCGAAGGGAGGAGCCTGTCGCGCGGTCGGCGGGCCTGCCCACCGATTTCGTCGACCGCTGAGCGATCGAGCCTGCCATGGCGGTCGCGCGGGTGCTACTCTGCGCGTGACGACATGATCGAGGAGGCTTGATGTCGGCTCCCACTGCTCCCGCGGCTCCCGCACCCACCCCCACCGGCAAGGGCCTCGCGGCCGGGACCCTCGGGCTCTGGGGCTCGACGGTCATCGGACTCGCGTCCACGGCGCCGGTCTACTCGCTGGCGGCATCGCTCGGCTTCGTGGTGCTCGCGGTCGGTGCGCAGGCGCCGATCGCGTTCATCATCGCGTTCGTGCCGATGCTGTTCGTCGCCTTCGCCTACCGTGAGCTGAACCGAGACGTGCCCGATTGCGGAACCACGTTCACGTGGGCGACCAAGGCATTCGGTCCATGGGTCGGCTGGCTCGGCGGCTGGGGCGTGGCCGTTGCGGGCATCGTCGTGCTGGCGAACCTCGCACAGATCGGCGGAATCTACTTCTGGCTGCTCGTCGCGCCCGACCTCGCCGAGAACGTCGTGGTCGTCACGGCCACCGGAGTCGTGTTCATCGCGCTCATGACCTGGATCAGCTGGCGGGGGCTCGAGATCGGCGCGCGGCTGCAGAACGTGCTGCTCGGCGTGCAGTACCTCGCACTCCTGCTCTTCGTCGTGTTCGCGACCGTCGCCGTGATCACGGGGACCGCGCCCGAGGGATCCACCACGCCGACCGCCGACTGGTTCAACCCGTTCGCGTTCGAGTCCTTCCCCGGGCTCGTCGAGGCCGTCCTCCTCGCCCTGTTCATCTACTGGGGCTGGGACACGTGTCTTGCGCTCAACGAGGAGACGCGCGATCCGAAGCGGATTCCGGGCCGCGCCGCCGTGCTCACCACCGTCATCCTGCTCGTGACGTATGTCGGCGTCGCGGTCGCTGCGATGTCGTACGCCGGACTCGGCGACACCGGCCTCGGCCTCGGCAGCGAGGCGAACGCCGAAGACGTGTTCTTCGTCCTGAAGGACGTGCTCTTCGGTCCGTGGGCCTGGCTGCTCGTCATCGCGGTGATGATCTCCGCGGTGTCGTCGACCCAGACGACGATCCTGCCGACAGCTCGCGGCACGCTTGCGATGGCGGTCTACAAGGCGCTGCCGAAGCGCTTCGCGACGGTGCATCCGCGGTATCGCACGCCGTCGTTCTCGACCCTCCTCATGGGGTTCGTCGCGATCGTGTTCTACGTCGGCATGACGCTCATCAGCGACAACATCCTGCAGGACACCATCCTCTCGCTCGGTCTCGCGATCGCGTTCTACTACGCCATCACCGGGTTCGCGTGCGTGTGGTACTTCCGGCACAGCCTCTTCACGTCGGCGCGCAACTTCTGGTTCCGTCTCGTGTTCCCGCTCCTGGGGGCGCTGCTGCTCACGGGAGCCTTCATCTTCTCGGCGATCGACATGCTCAATCCCGACTACGGCTTCACGGTGCTCCTCGGCGTCGGCGGCGTCTTCGTCATCGGCATCGGCTCGCTCGTGCTCGGCGCGGTGCTCATGGTCGTCTGGTCGTTCTTCAAGGAGTCGCGGCCGTTCTTCCGGGGCGAGTCGCTGAACCGCGACACCGCCGTTCTCGTGCCCGAGGACGAGCAGACGTACATCCGCTCGGTCGACGGCGGCGTCGGCTGACGCCCGCGCACCGAGGCGACGCGCGCAGCGCCGGTAGGCTCGAGGGGTGCTGAAGCTCGTCGTCCTGATCTCGGGCGCAGGTTCGAACCTCCGTGCCCTGCTCGAAGCCTCTGAAGACGCCGAGTTCCCCGCGCGGGTCGTGGCGATCGGCGCCGACCGCGAGGCCGACGGGCTCGTGCTCGGTGAGCAGTTCGGCATTCCCACCTTCACGGTGCCGTTCACGGCGTATCCCGATCGCGAGGCGTGGGGGGCGGCGCTCATCGCCCAGGTGCGGCAGTGGGGGCCCGACATGGTCGTGCTCTCGGGGCTCATGCGGCTCGTGCCGCCCGCGGTCGTCGACGCCTTCTCGCCCTACCTCATCAACACGCACCCCGCCTATCTCCCCGAGTTCCCGGGCGCGCACGCGGTGCGTGACGCGCTCGCCACGGGCGTCACCGAGACCGGCGCGAGCCTCATCGTCGTCGACAACAGCGTCGACGGCGGACCGATCATCGCGCAGGAGCGCATTCCGGTGCTGCCGGGCGACACCGAGTCGAGCCTCCACGACCGCATCAAACCCGTCGAGCGGCGCCTGCTCATCCAGGCCGTGCTCGACATCGCCAACTCGCACCTCGACCTGAAGGGACTCGTCAGATCATGAGCGGCCCCAGCCACGACCCGAGCCTCTATCGCGAACGCGACCTCGTGCCGATCCGTAGAGCGCTCGTGTCGGTGAGCGACAAGTCGCGCATCGGCGAGCTCGCCGCGGCCCTTGCGGCAGCGGGCGTCGAGATCGTGTCCACCGGCTCGACCGCGCAGACCATCCGCGACGCGGGCTTCGAGGTGACGGATGTCGCGAGCGTCACGGGTGCCGCCGAGATGCTCGACGGCCGCGTGAAGACCCTCCACCCCGCCGTGCACGCGGGACTCCTCGCCGATCTGCGGCTCGCGCACCACGAAGATGAGCTCGCCCGCCTCGGCATCGCACCCTTCGAGCTCGTGGTCGTGAACCTCTACCCGTTCGCCGCGACGGTGGCGGCCGGGGCATCCGAACTCGATGCGGTCGAGCAGATCGACATCGGCGGGCCGGCCATGGTGCGCGCCTCGGCGAAGAACCACGCGAACGTGGCCGTCGTCGTCTCGCCCGACCGCTACGACGAGATCATCGCGGCGCTCGCCGCCGGCGGCACGACGCTCGCGCAGCGAAAGGAGCTCGCCCGCGAGGCGTTCCGCCACACCGCCTCCTACGACGTCGCCGTCGCCTCCTGGCTCGGCAGCGTCGTCGCGCCCGACCAGCCGGCCGAGGAGTCACCGTTCCCGGCCTGGGTCGGCGGCACCTGGACGAAGAACGCCGACCTCCGCTACGGCGAGAACTCGCACCAGAAGGCGGCGCGCTACTCGTCGCAAGGCGGACGGCCCGGCATCGCCCAGGCCGTGCAGCTGCACGGCAAGGAGATGTCGTACAACAACTACGTCGACGCGGATGCCGCGGTGCGGGCCGCGTTCGACTTCGACGAGCCTGCCGTCGCGATCGTCAAGCACGCGAATCCGTGCGGCATCGCCGTGGCGTCGGCCGGGGCCTCTTCGACGAGCTCAGGGAGCGCCGACCCCATCGCCGACGCCCACCGGCGCGCACACGAGTGCGATCCGGTCTCGGCGTTCGGCGGCGTGATCGCCGCGAACCGCACCGTGTCCCTCGCGATGGCCGAGACGGTGTCGGGCATCTTCACCGAGGTGCTCGTCGCGCCGGCATTCGAGGCCGGGGCCCTCGAGCTCCTGAAGGCGAAGAAGAACATCCGGCTGCTGACGCTGCCCGAGGGCTTCACGCCCACCGCGGTGGAGCTGCGGCAGGTCTCGGGCGGGCTCCTCCTGCAGCAGGCCGATCGGCAGTTCGCACCCGCCTCCGAGTGGACCCTCGCGGCAGGCGAACCCGCCGACGAGGCGACCCTCGCCGACCTCGAGTTCGCGTGGAAGGCCTGCCGCGCCGTGAAGTCGAACGCGATCCTCCTCGCATCCGGCGGCGCCTCGGTCGGCATCGGCATGGGCCAGGTGAACCGGGTCGACTCGTGCAGGCTCGCGGTCGAGCGGGCGGGGGAGCGGGCCGCGGGGTCGGTCGCGGCATCCGACGCCTTCTTCCCGTTCGCCGACGGCCTGCAGGTCCTCATCGACGGGGGCGTGCGCGCGGTCGTGCAGCCGGGCGGTTCGGTGCGCGACGCGGAGGTCGTCGACGCCGCGCGCGCGGCCGGCGTCACCATGTACTTCACGGGCGAGCGCCACTTCTTCCACTGAGCGGATGCCGCGACCGGCGTGCGCCCGAGCGGATGCCGCGACCGGCGTGCGCCGCGCGGATGCCGCGACCGGCGTGCGCCGCGGCATCCGTGCGGCTGTCTGCGTGCACTCTCGTCCACCGCTCTGATGCTGTTTCGGAGGACATTCGCGCCTTCGTAGGACGCCTGAGACGCCGAACGTCCTCCCAAGCGAGGAATGTCCTCCAGTCTGGTGATCGGGCGCTCCCGAGTGCGCAGCCCCAGTTGCCGCAGTCTGGTGATCGGGCGCTCCCGAGTGCGCGGCCGCGGCGGCCGAGGTGCAGGATGCGCCGCGCAACTCGGGCACTCGCGGCATCCGTGCGGCGGTACCCTTGAAGTGAACCTGCGCTCACGAGGCGCGGGCACGGCTCCGCCCACGAAGCGGATGATTCAAGGAGAACGATCGATGACGATCACCACCGCCCCGGCGACCCCCGCAGCCGAGGTCAGCGCAACACTTCCGACCGAAGCCCCCGAGCACGAACGGGTGCTCATCACCCGCGGCCCGCGCTCCGGTCTCACCATCATCGTCGCCGTGCACTCGACGCGGCTCGGCCAGGCCCTGGGCGGCGCCCGCCTCTGGAACTACGGCGACTGGACCGACGCGCTCGCCGACGCGCTCCGCCTCTCGCAGGCGATGACCCTGAAGAACGCGGCGGCCGGTCTCGCCCGCGGCGGCGGCAAGTCCGTGGTCGCGATCCCCACGGGCGTCACCCTCGATGACGCGCAGCGTCGCGACGCGATGCTCGACCTCGGCGACGCCGTCGACGCCCTCGACGGCGCCTACATGACCGCCGAGGACGTCGGCACGAGCGCCGAGCTCATGGCCGTGGTGCACGAGCGCACCGAGTACGTGTGCGGCCTCCCGCCCGAGCAGGGCGGCGTCGGCGAGCCGGCGGATGCCACGGCGGCGGGCGTCCACGCGTCCATCCTCGCGACACTCGACCACGTGTTCGGCTCGCCCGACGTCGCCGGGCGTCATTTCGTCGTCGCGGGCCTCGGGCAGGTCGGCGGCCGCCTCGCGCGGAGCCTCGCGGCATCCGGTGCCCGCCTCACCGTGACGGATGTCGCGGAGTCGAAGCGTGCCCTCGCCGACGAGCTCGGTGCGGCGTGGGTCGACCCCGCCGACGCGCACCTCGTCGAGGCCGACGTGTTCGTGCCCTGCGGGCTCGGTGGCGTGCTCACCCCTGAGGTCGTGCGCGACCTCCGAGTGCGCGCCGTCGTCGGTGCCGCGAACAACCAGCTCGCCTCGCGCGATGTCGCGGGCATGCTCACGGGCCGCGGCATCATCTGGGCTCCCGACTTCGTGGTGAACGCCGGCGGGGTCATCTACCTCGACGTCGCGAGCGCTCCCGACGCCGACCAGGCCGGGCTCGACGCGCGCATCGCGGGCATCGGCGACACGGTCGCCTCGCTGCTGCGCGACGCCCACGCGAGCGGTTCCTCGACCCTCGAAGCGGCCGAACGCCGCGCCCGCGCCCGGCTCGACGCCGCGCGCTGACGGCGCTGGCACGGGCAGATAGGCTCGTGCCATGACGTCCCCCGCCGCCGCGCCCTCGCCTGCCCCTGCCCGGATGGCGTCGGCCGTCACGCCCGGGCGGCGGGCGGTCGCGGTACTCGCCTCCGCGGGTGCGGTCGCGGTCCTGGCGCTCGCCGTGGCGGTGCTCGCGTTCTTCATCGGCGGCAACCAGTCGCTGCAGGTCGTCCCGCAGGTCTTCGCGCACTTCTCGCTCGCGGCGCTCACCACGTGGGTGCTCCTCGCGGTCGCGAACGCGGTCGGCGCGACCCGCAGCTGGTTCCTCGCCCTCGCGGCAGGCTTCACGGCAGCGTGCCTCGCCGCGTTGTTCGCGACCACGGTGACGGCGAGCGCCGTGGGCGACCCGTTCAGCGGGCCGCTGTTCCTCTTCGTGGTCGGCTCGCTCGTGAGCCTCAACCTCATCTTCATCCTCGCCGTGATCGCGGGCGAGGTGTTCCTCGCTCCCCGCGTGCTCCGCCGCATCCTGTTCTACGCCCCGCGTCGGGCGCCGCGCCGCATCGCGCTCGTGCGCATCCCCGCGTCGAATCTCGCCGAGGGCGAACTCACGTACCGTGACCGGGAGCCGGTCGATACCGCCCGCGCCGACGAGCAGTGGGACAACTACTGCGCCGCGCTCGTCGCCGAGGGGTGGGAGACCCTCGAGGTCGAGGCTGCGCCGGAGCTCGCCGACTCGGCCTTCGTCGAAGACACCGTCGTCATGTTCGGCGATCTCGCCGTGCTCACGAGCCCGGGCGCCGAGTCGCGCCGGGGCGAGATCGAAGCGGTCGAGCGCGTCGTGCGTGCGATCCCCGGGGTGGCCGTCGAGCGCATCGAACTCCCGGGCACGCTCGATGGCGGCGACGTGCTGAAGGCGGGCTCGACGGTCTACGTCGGTGCTTCGTCGCGAACGAACGCCGAGGGCATCCGGCAGCTGCGGGCGCTCCTCGCGCCGTACGGCTACGCCGTCGTCGCGGTGCCCGTCACCAAGGCCCTGCACCTGAAGAGCACGGTGACCGCGTTGCCCGACGGCACGATCATCGGCGACCCGGCGCTCGTCGACGTCGCGACGCTCTTCCCCCGATTCCTGCCGGTGCCCGAACCCGAAGGCGTCGCCGTCGTCGAGCTCACCCGCGAGTCGCTCCTCATGTCGTCGGCGGCGCCGAAGACCGCCGAGATGCTCGCGGGCCTCGGGTACCGCGTCGTCACGGTCGACATCAGCGAGTTCGAGAAGCTCGAGGGCGGGGTCACCTGCCTGTCGGTGCGGGTGCGCTGAGCCCTTCTCGATTGCCGCATCAGGGGGTGCGTTCTGAGACTGCCGTGGCACGCTTCGTGACGCTGCGCGTCACGAGCGCTCCTGCTGCCGCCTTTCGCGTGAACGCGCGTCGCTACGCGCCACGCGGATCACGCGCCCGCCCGTCGTGCAACTCGATCACCCGGTCGGCGCGACCGACGAGGGCGGAATCGTGCGTCGTCACGACCGCCGCGACGCCGCGCGCGTGCACGAGCTCGCCGATGAGGTCCATGACCGTGGCCGCGGTGCCGCTGTCGAGCTGGCCCGTCGGCTCGTCGGCGAGCAACAGCTGCGGGCGCGCCGCGAGCGCCCGCGCGATGCCGACACGCTGTTGCTGGCCGCCCGAGAGCTCGTAGGGGCGCTGCGAGGAATGACCCGCGAGGCCGACGAGCTCGAGCGCCTCGGCGACCCGAGCGTTGCGTTCGGCGGGCGCCATCCGCTGGAGGCGGAGCGGCACCTCGACGTTCTCGGCGGCCGACAGTACCGGGATCAGGCCGAACGACTGGAACACGTAGCCGAGCCGATCCCGGCGCACGGCGGCGAGCGCGTCCTCGTCGAGCGCCGACAACTCGACATCGCCGAGGAAGACGCGCCCCGAGGTCGGACGGTCCAGCCCCCCGAGGAGGTTCAGGAGCGTGGTCTTGCCGGCGCCCGAGCGACCGGTCACGACGAGGAGCTCGCCGGGGTGGACCTCGAGCGAGACCTCCTCGACGGCGTGCGCGGTACCGCCGCGCCCCTCGAAGACGCGGCTCACGGATTCGGCGCGCAGCGAGGTCATTGCTCCTCCTGGGGTAGGACATCGGTTCCGGATGCCCCGGCGGCATCGGATTCAGTGGCAGTCGCGGTCCAGCGGGTCCAGCGGGCGTGGCATCCACCCGCACCTCATGTCCCGGCCACACGCCGACGTGGTCGGTCTCGAGTGCCAGCCGCACCCGGTCGCGGAGTTCGAGGTTCTCCATGAAGTCGTGGGGGAGCTGCAGGCGGCCGACACGGTCGAGCACCGCGAACTCCTCGGCGATGTGCTGCTCCTCGCCGTGCTCGTCGACGCGGGTGGAACGGAGCACCTCGGTCGAGGTGCGCCCGTCGCGGATCTGCACGGTGCGCCGCACATGCCCCGACACCGCCGGGTCATGGGTCACGATGAGGGTGGTGAGGCCGAGCTCCTCGTTGACGCTGCGCATCGCCTCGAGCACGGCGGCAGACGTCGACTCGTCGAGTTCGCCGGTGGGCTCGTCGGCGAGCAGCACGAGCGGCGAGTTCGCGAGCGCGACGGCGACCGCGACACGCTGCTGCTCGCCGCCCGAGAGCTCGCCCGGCCGTCGGTCGCGCTCGTCGCCGACCTGCATGAGGCCGAGCAGCTCATCGACGCGTTTCGCCCGAGCCCGGCCGCGGGTCGTACCGGCGACGTTCATCGCGAGGGCGACGTTCTCGGCCGCCGTCAGGTAGGGGAGGAGGTTGCGGGAGGTCTGCTGCCAGACGAATCCCACGGTGCGACGTCGGTAGGCGACACGCTCCCGGGAGCCCATCGTGAGCAGGTCGTGGCCGGCGACCCGTGCGACACCGGCCGTGGCGGTGTCGAGGCCGGAGAGGATCGTGAGCAGCGTCGACTTGCCGGAACCCGATGCGCCGACGACGGCGACCATCTCGCCGGCGTCGACGCGGAGGTTCAGTCCCTGCAGCGCCTGCACCTCGACGCCGTCGGCGGTGAAGATCCGAACGAGGTCTGTGCACAGGATGTGCGGCTCAGCCGTGGTGTGGGCCATGGTTCATCCTTCCTCTTCCTTGCGCATCGCGCGCGCGGTGCTCACGGTGTCGCCGACACGGGATGCGAGAGCGACCGCCACGACCGTGACGAGCACGGAGCCCGCGAGCACGGCCGTGATGAGCCAGGGGTCGAACGCGACGCCGGGCTGGGCATCCTCGCCGGTGAACGCGCGCAGGTCGATGCCCTGCAGCACGAGGAACGGCAGTGCCGCGCCGAGCAGCGCCCCGGCGACGAGCGCGACGACCACGACCGGGCCGATCTCCCAGGCGACGAGGGCGCGTTCGCCGCGGCGGCCGAGCCCGAGCGTCGCGAGGAGGGGCAGAAGCCGATCCCGCGCGGGCCGGCCGACGACGAGGGTGAGCATGATCGCGAGGGCGGTGAGCAGGCTCGCGAGCACGATCGCGACGATCAACGAGACCACGAGGCCCTGCGTCGTCGCGACGGTGCGGAGCTCATCGAGCAGCATCGACGGGGTGGTGACGGTGGCCTCCTCACCCGCGATCTCGGCGAGCGTCTGCGTGACCGCATCGGCATCGGCGTCGGGGGAGAACCGCACGAGCACGGTCTTCGGCACGAGCGAGATGGTGAACCCCTCGGCGTTCGCCCGGTCCATCAGCACCCAGCTGGCGCGCGGCGAGTACGCGGTGGTGCCGTCGACGACCTCGAGCGTCTCGAACGCTTCGCCGTCGAGCTCCACGTCCTCGGCGCCCTCGATGGACCCGGCGATCAACTGAGAGATCACGACGGGGACGGCGTCGCCGCCCGTGTCGTCGAGTCCCTCGGGCAGCGGGGTCGCGCTCGCCCGTCCGGCCTGCACACGGCGCATCTCCTCGGTGTCGATGACGACGAGCGTCGTCGACCGGAGGCGCCCGTCGATGTTGACCTGGGTCGACGAGGTCGAGTACACGGGTGCGATCGCTTCGACGCCGGGGACCGCCGCGAACTCGGCCTGCTGCTCGAGGGTGAACGGCGTGCCGGAGACCGCGGCGTCGGCGCCGACCCGGGCGTCGGCGGCACGCTCGACCCCGGTCTGCACCGTACCGAGCAGCACCGCGGAGAAGACGGTGACGGAGATGCCGACCACCACCGTGAGCACGGGCGCGACGCCGGCCGACGGATCGCGGAGTGCGCGCGCGGAACCGAGGAACGGCACGAGTCCCGACCGCTTCGAGGTCTGGCGCACGAGTGCTGCGAGCGGGAAGGGGTAGAGCCGGAGCACGAGGAGGCACACGAGGATCGAGAGAAGGAGCGGCACGGCCGCGAGGAGGGGGTCGACGCCGACTGCTGCGGTCGAGGTCGACAGCCCCCGGCGGACGAGGAGCACGACGGCCGCGATGCTGACGATCGCGACGAGCGCCTCGGCGATCCACCGGAACCGGCTTCCGCCGGGCGCGCCGAAATCCGCGCGGCTCCGCCGGAGCGGGCTCAGCGCGGGCACCGACGCAACGAGGAGCACAGTGGGAGTGAGGGCGAAGAGGAGGGAGATGATCCAGCCGCCGGGTCCCGCCTCCGCCGAAACGGCGAGCGTGCCGATGGCACCGCCGACGATGGCGGCCGGCACCCCGATGAGGAGTCCTTCGAGCGCGAGGATGCCGCGGAGCTGGCGGTTCGAGGCGCCGCGCGCCGCCGCGAGTTCGAGCCCCACCCTGCGTCGCTCGAACACGACGCGGGCACCGAGCACGAGTACCGCGACCATGACGCCGATCGGGCCGGACGCGATCGTCGCGAGCACCGCGTCGCTTGCGCCGGCGGCGATGGCGGCGTCATCCAGGGCGGCGCCGAGTCCGCTGCCGAACCCGACCTCGCCGACGCTCGCGTACCAGTAGTCCCCGGTCCCCGAGCCGAGTGAGAACACCTGGCTCGTGAACTCGTCGAGCTCGGCGACGAGCTCCGCGGACTGGTCGGCACTGATGCGCTCGGGCAGCGTCGGGTACCACGCGTCCATCGTGGTCGGCAGCTGCGAGCGCTCCAACGCTGCCCACGAGTTCGGGTCGGCGAAGCCGAGGCCGGTGATGCGGAGACTGCCGTCGTCACTGAAGGCGACCGACGGTTCGAGCGCCACGGGCACGTGGGTCCAGAAGCCGTCGTCGGGATCGATCGCGTCGAAGGTGCCCACGAGACGAACCCCCTGGCTCGCCGTGCCGACGGGGATCGTGCGCACCTCGCCGAGGTTCCACGTCATCTCCTCGGCGACCGGGTCGGCCAGTACGAGGTCGAGGGGCTCTGCGGTCGGCTGGGGGGTCGCGGGCGATTCGGCGAGGGGAAACTCGCCCGCGGGCGGTTGCGCAGGGGCGGGCCCGGCCTCGAGCGTCGCCGGCCACTCACCGCTCGTGAGGGTGACGTGCTCCCGGAGCCTCGGGTCGAATCCGGCGAACAGCTGATATGACATCGATCCCGGCGCGGCGCCCGCGACCTTCGCCGCGTTCGGCCCCGCCACGAGCACGGAGAGGGGGCTCCCGGTGACGCTCGACAGCAGTTCGGGCATGTCGGCCCGAATGTCGAGCAGGTGCTGCTCCTGATTGCCCCACACCTCGTCGACTCCGTCGGGCAGGGTCGTGCCGCGATCGGAGGGGCCGAGCTCCGGCAGTGCCCTCGCCGAGGTGAGCACGTCGAGCTCCCGTGCGGTGAACTCGCCGAGATGCTCGGCGAGCGCCGCCGTATGCATCGCGGCGACGGCGCGCGGCACCGCGGTCGCGAGGAGCGCGCCGGTGAGCACGAGCAGCGCGAGCATGATCGAGGCGAACGGCGCGGCGAGGAACTGCCGGCGGAGGAGGCCGGCGACGGAGAGCCGCGAGTGACGTGTACTCATCGCTCCTCCTCCCTGAGCCCCGGTCGGGCGGCGGTGCGGCCCACCGAGACCGCGGCGCCGGCCGCGACCACGGCGGCGAGTACGGCGAACACCGCGAGCCCGGCGATCCACGGCGCCCAGTCGACGGAGAACGGCGCCAGCAGCACCCCCGGCGCATCGGCCACGGCCGCCCGCGCGAGCTCCCGCGCGGTGAGCGCCGCGGTCGCGAGGCCGACGAGGATTCCGATGACGACCGCGGTGCCGAGGGTCACGGCGAGCTCGGCGAACCTGGCCCGGGACTGCGTTCTCGCCGGCACCCCGAGCGCACGCAGCACGACGATCTCGCCGAAGCGGCCGGCGCCGAGCGTGCTCGTGAGCGCGACGATCGCGATGAGGGCGAACAGGAGCGCTCCGGCGGCCCCCGCCCAGAGGGCGGTGATCGCCGGGCCGATGAGCAGGGTCGATGAGGCGTCCTGGCGGGTCGCCGTCGACAACTCCGACTTCCGGTCGCGCTCGAGGTCTGCCGCGACGCGTTCGGGGTCGGATGCCGCGAGCCATCGCTCCCCGAACTGCGGCACGCCGGCACCGGCGTCGAACGCGTATCGTTCGAGGGCTCCGAGGTCGGCGAGCACGGCGTTCGTGCCCCCGGCCGGCACGACCGGGACGATACCCGCGACGACCGCGTCGACCGCGGCGCCACCGGTGATGATCCGGAACGCGAACCGGTCGCCCACCTGGGCAGTGATCCGGGTTGCGAGTTCCGAGCCGAGGAGGACGGGGAGCGGATCGCTGCCGCCCTCGGCGAGTGAGACTCGCCCGGTCGGGTCCTTCGACGAGAGCGCGAGGGTGCCGTCGTCGGCGAGCGCTCCGACGGGGGCACCGTCGACCTCGAGGGTGCCGAACACGACGTTGACGCTGTCAGCGCCCTGCGTTCCCACGAGCGCCGCCTGCAGGCCGAGGAGTCGCAGGCCCGGGGCATCCGGAAGCTCGACGTGCGCGCTGCCGCCCGACGCGATGTCGACCTCTCCAGCCGGGAGGAGCGTCGCGGCGCCGTCGGCGGCGAGGAGCCACACCGAGACGGCGACCCGGCCGGGCGTGCCCGGAGGCGCGGTCACCGCGACGTCGACGTCGAGCGCCGCCGCGCCGTCGGGCAGGGCGGCCCCCGCGACCGCAGCGGACTCGGCGAGCGGGCCGTCGCGCCCGGGGGCGCCGGTGTCGGGCGAGATCGCGGCGAGCGCATCGGCCGGTGCCGCGACGAGGGTGGCGGCGTCGGCGCCGATGCGGATCTCGCCGCGGAACACGGGGCCGTCGGCCGTGACCCCGTCGACCTCCGCGAACGGGTCGGCGACCGCGAGCGGGTCGGGCCCGCGGACGAGGTCGCGGCCGGCATAGGCGACCCGCACCTCGCCGCCGGTCGTGAGCGCGGACACCTCGCGGTCGATGGCCTGCCAGGCGCCGGCGAACACCGCCGCGAGGGTGAGGCCCGCGACCGCGAGCATCGTCACCAGTGACGCCGAGGCGTACAGGGCGCTGCGACGGGCGAGCTGTCGCATCGGCAGGGAGGGCACGAGCGCGCGGCGCGCGGCGGCGAACCGCTCGAGGAGCGCGCTGATCGGACGGCTGAGGCCGAGCGCGACAAGCGACAGGGCGAGCAGCACGAGCACTGGCGCCAGCACCGCGACGGGATCGATGTCGACGCGGCCCGACGCGCTCGTCACGAGCGGCGAACCGTAGAGGCGGAACTGCCACAACGAGATCGCGGCGACCGCGACGAGCAGGATCACTCCGCCCGCGACGGCGGTGCGCGGCATCCGGCCGACCTCGTCGCCCGCGCCTCGCAGCACGGGCCGCCGTGCGTCGAGCCAGGTACGGCCGGCGACGAACACGACGGCGGCGACGAGGGCGAGGGATGCCGCGAGCCCGGCGATCGCCCAGTCGCGTGCCTCGCCGGGGCGGGTGAGCGCGAGGAAGGCCTCGGCGCCCGCCGCGCCCACGAGCGCCGACGGGACGCCGACCACGAGCACCTCCAGAGCGGTGTCCCACGCGAGGCGCGACGCGGAGGCGCCCCGGGCCAGCAGGAGCACCGTCTCGCCGCGCCGGGCGGAGCCGAGGAGCGCCGCGAGCCTCGTGAGGGCGGCGATGCCGGCGAAGGCGAGAAGCAGCACCGGGAGGGGTGCGATGGCCCGCACGGCGCTGATGCCCGCGAGGAGCCTGGTCAGGGTGGCGCCGAGGTCACCCGATGCGTCGAGGCCGTCGACGCCGAGGTCGGGCTGGTTGCGGAGCGCCGGCTCCACGTTCGGGAGGGCGGCGCGGAGCGCGGAGGCGCTCTCGGGGGTTGCGTCGTCGGTGTCCGCGACCGCGGTCCAGCGCACCATGACCGAGGCGGGGAGGTCCACCATGGCGTCGTCGTTCACGACGAACGGTCCGACGCCGTCGTCGACGGCGCCGGCGGCGATGATCGGCTCGCCGAACCAGTGCGGGTCGCTCCGATCGATCGGCTCCCACGTGCCGACGACGAGGAGGCGGCGTGCCTCGTCGTCGCGGAGGGTGACCAGGTCGCCCGGGTGCACGCCGAGTTCCGCCGCCGCGGCCGCATGCAGGGTCGCCGGCTCGGCTCCATCGGCGGATGCCGCAGCGATCGACTCGGGGGCGTCGGGCCAGCTGCCGTCAACGAGTCGCGCTCTCGCTTGGAGGCCCGTGTCGGCGAGGAGGACGGCACCGAACGACGATGCACCCGCCGTCGCGTCGACGGGATGGGATTGGATGCTCCGGCCCCAGGTCGCCCCGTTCGGCACGAGCATGCGGTCGAGCACGATTGCCGCCGCCTCCGCTTGCGCAGTGGGGTCCTCGGCGAGGCGGATCTGCCAGCGCGCGGCCCCGTCGGCGCCGGTCGCCGCGCCGAGGCCCGAGCGGAGACCGCCCGTCGCGGCGCCCGTGAGCGAGTCGACGACGACGGTGCCGAGACCGGCGAGGAGGAACACCACGGCCGCGATGCCGGCGAGCACGCCCAGGCGTGCGTTCGCGCGCGCGAACGCCGTACGTGCTGCTCCCACGCGCGCTCCTCGTTGGTCGGGCCGCACGCACGGGCGGTGCAGGTCCGCGCACGCATCGGTTCGGGACGGCTGTGCGCGAGCCCGCGCGACGACGAGTTCGCACAGCCTATCGTCGAAGACGGTGTTGCACGCGACCGCGCAAAACCCGTATCCTGTAGGGCTGGCCGCGGTGGGGCATCCGACGGTCTCAGGTTTCGAAGACGACGACGCAGGAGGACACCATGCAGACAGACACCTACGCCCGCTGGATCGCGGTCGACGGCGCTGCCCGCAAGTCGGGCGCTGCCCGACCGGCGCCCCTCGCTCCGGGGTTCTCCGGGTAACTCCCACCCGACCCACTCAGCCCACGCAGGCGCGGCCTGCATTTCCGCGGTCTCCCCGCGCCCGACGCGAATCCGCTCGCGTCCTCTCGCCCTGAACACGACCGATCAGGTTCGCCCTGCGTCCGATCGGCGCCTCTTCCGGAAGGAACCGGCTTGTCCGCCATCCCCTTGTCACAGGACCCTCCCAATCCGCGCGTCGGCACCGTTCGCGCGCTCGGACGGCTGATCGAGTACGCGCGTCCCGCGCTGCCCTGGATCATCGCCGGCATGGGCGCGTCGCTCACCGCGCAGCTCATCGCCCTCACGATCCCGCAGGTGCTGCAGCACGATCGTCGACGGCCCGCTCGCCGACGGCGACGCGAGTGCCATCTGGCCGCTCGCCGCGCTCGTCTTCGGCCTCGGCGTGCTCGAGGCCGTGATGATCGCGCTGCGCCGCTGGTTCGTGCTCACGCCGGGCACCCGCGTCGAGGCGAGCATGCGCAACGCCCTCTACGCGAAGCTGCAGGACCTGCCGGTGAGCTTCCACGACCGCTGGCCGAGCGGCCAGCTGCTCTCGCGCGCGGTGAGCGATCTCGGCCTCATCCGGCGTTGGCTCTCATTCGGGCTCGTGCTGCTCGTCGTGAACCTCATCGTGATCGTCGTCGGCCTCGTCATCCTCGTGTCGATGAACTGGATGCTCGGGCTCGTCTTCCTCGTCTGCTCCATCCCGCTCTGGATCGTCGGCTACCGCTTCGAGGGCCGCTACTCCGAGGTGTCGCGCCGGAGCCAAGACCAGGCGGGCGACCTCGCCACGGCGGTCGAGGAGTCGGTGCACGGCATCCGCGTGCTGAAGGCATTCGGCCGCGGCAAGCACGCGCTCTCGAACTTCCGCGCCCAGGCCGAGTCGCTGCGCGGCACCGAGATGGAGAAGGCGAGGCTCGACTCGGGCATCTGGGCGTGGATCCTCGTGGTGCCCGCGGTCGCGCTCGCCGTCTGCCTCGTGCTCGGCGTGTGGCTCGCCTCGCAGGGCGCGCTCACGAACGGCGACCTCGTCGCGTTCTTCGCGACGGCGGCGGTGCTCGCCTGGCCGATCGAGTCGATCGGGTTCCTGCTCGCGTTCTCGGTCGACGCGCGCACCGCGACCGACCGATTCTTCGACATCCTCGACAGCGAGAACACGATCACCGACCCCGAGCGACCGGTCTCGATCGAGCGGCCGCGGGGCGAGCTCGCCTTCACGGGCGTGCACTTCCGCTATCAGGACTCGCCCGAACGGTTCGGCGATCTCCTCGACGGCATCGACCTGACCCTCGAACCGGGCGAGACGATGGCCCTCGTCGGGCTCACCGGCTCGGGCAAGACCACGATGACGGCCCTCGCCACCCGGCTCTACGACGTGACCGCGGGATCGGTGACGCTCGACGGCGTCGACATCCGCGCGCTCACGCGCGAGGAGCTCCGCACGCACATCGCGATGGCGTTCGAGGACGCGACGCTGTTCTCGGCGTCGGTGCGCGACAACGTGCTGCTCGGCCGGCCCGAGCTCGCGGGCGATGAGCCCGAGGTGCGAGCCGAGGCCGAGCGCGTGCTCACCGAGGCGCTCGGCATCGCACAGGCGGGCTTCGCCTACGACCTGCCCGACGGCGTCGACACGAAGGTCGGCGAAGAGGGCATGAGCCTCTCGGGCGGGCAGCGCCAGCGGCTCGCGCTCGCGCGTGCGGTCGCGGCATCCCCCGCGGTGCTCGTGCTCGACGACCCGCTCTCGGCGCTCGACGTGGCCACCGAGGCGAAGGTCGAGGCGGCGCTGCGGAGCGTGCTCGCCTCGACGACCGCGCTCATCGTGGCCCACCGCCCGTCGACGGTCATGCTCGCCGACCGGGTCGCGCTCCTCGAGGAGGGCCGCATCACCGCCGTCGGCACCCACTCCGAGCTCCTCCGCGAGAGCGAGCACTACGCGTTCGTCATCTCGAGCCTCGAAGACGAAGAGCGGCGAGAGGCTGCCGAGGCATCCGGTCGCATCGACAGCGAGGCAGAGGTCGACGAGGTCGAGTCGACGAGGTCGCCGAGGCCGTCGAGGCAGAGCTGGCGGATGCCGGAACCTCCGCCATCACCGGAATCGAACCCATCGAACGAGAGGAGGCGACCCGATGAGCGTCTCGGGCGTCGAAGGCGAGGAACGCCACGACTTCACGAAGGCGGAGTCGAAGCAGATCCGGCAGCGCTCGCTGCGGCTGCTCGGCTCCCTGCTGCGACCCGTGCGGGCGCGGCTCTGGATGACGATGGCGGTCGTCGTCGTCTCCACGGCCGCACAGGTCGCGGGGCCGGCGTTGATCGGGTTCGGCATCACGCTGGGCCTGCCCGCCCTCATCGACGGCGACTGGCTTCCGATCGGCTTCTACGGACTCGCCTACCTCCTCACGGGTGCGTCGGGCGCCTTGCTCATGGCGTGGTACATCCGGCTCTCGGCACGCATCAGCCAGGCCGTGCTGCTCGACCTCCGCACCCGGGTGTTCCTGCACACGCAGAAGCTGTCGCTCGAGTTCCACGAGTCGTACACCTCGGGCCGCATCATCTCGCGGCAGACGAGCGACCTCGACGCGATCCGGGAGCTGCTCGACGAGGGCATCAACCAGCTCGTGCGCGGCGTGCTCTACATGTCGTTCACCGCGGTCGCGCTCGCCCTGGTCGACTGGGTGCTGGCGCTCGTGCTCCTCGTCGCGCTCGTACCGCTGGCCGTGCTCACCCGCTGGTTCCAGGTGCGCTCGCAGGCCCTGTTCCGGCGCTCGCGCGTTGCCTCCGCGAGTCTCATCGTGCACTTCGTCGAGTCGATGACCGGCATCCGTGCGGTGCAGGCGTTCCGCAAGGAGAAGCGCAACGAGAAGCAGTTCGGCGGCCTCGTCGAGGACTACCGCGACGTGAACGCCAGGGTCATCCAGCTCTTCGGCATCTACGACCCGGGCCTGCTCCTCATCGGCAACGCGTGCGTCGCCGCGGTGCTCGTCGTCGGCGGCTTCCGCACCATCGACGGCACGCTCGAGGTCGTCCTGCTCCTCTCGGCGCTCCTCTACACGAAGCGGTTCTTCGACCCGATGGGGGACATGGCGATGTTCTACAACGGGTACCAGTCCGCGGCATCCGCGCTCGAGAAGATCTCGGGTGTGCTCGAAGAGGAGCCGAGCGTGCCCGACCCGGCGCGCCCGGTGGATCTCTGGAAGGCGCACGGCCACGTGCGGTTCGAGAGCGTCGAGTTCGCGTACACGAAGGATCGCGTCATCCTGCCGCGCTTCGATCTCGACGTGCCCGCCGGGCAGACGATCGCCCTCGTCGGCTCGACGGGTGCCGGCAAGTCGACGCTCGCGAAGCTGATCGCGAGGTTCTACGACCCGAGCGACGGCGTCGTGGAGCTCGACGGGGTCGACCTCAGGTCGCTGCACCCGAAGGACCTGCGCCGTGCGATCGTCATGGTCACGCAGGAGGCGTACCTCTTCTCGGGCTCGGTCGCCGACAACATCGCGCTGGGCAAGCCCGACGCGTCGTTCGAGGAGATCGTCGCCGCCGCGAAGGCGGTCGGCGCGCACGAGTTCATCGAGGCGCTGCCGAACGGCTACGACACCGACGTGAACAAGCGCGGCGGTCGTGTGAGCGCCGGCCAGCGGCAGCTCATCTCGTTCGCGCGCGCGTTCCTCGCCGACCCGGCGGTGCTGATTCTCGACGAGGCGACCTCCTCGCTCGACATCCCGAGCGAGCGGCTCGTGCAGCAGGGATTGCAGACCCTCCTCGCCGACCGCACCGCCGTGATCATCGCGCACCGCCTGTCGACGGTCGCGATCGCCGACCGGGTGCTCGTCATGGAGCACGGTCGCATCGTCGAAGACGGTTCGCCCTCCGACCTCATCGGCGGCTCCGGCCGGTTCGCGGCGCTGCACGCGGCCTGGCGGGACTCGCTCGTGTAGACGGGTCGCGCGACGGCCGAGGCGGAGACCACGAAACGGCGCGGATGCCGCGGGCGGGGCCGGGCATCCGCCCTCTACACTCCGGCGGAGACCACGAAACGGGGCGGATGCCGCGGGCTGGGGGGCCCGCGGCATCCGCCCTCTCCGCTCCTGGGACCGCGGTCACGTGATCCGCGTGGATGCAGGCGCCGAGCGGGTTCAGGTGCTCCGCACGGCCTCCGGCCCGGCCCCGGGCCTCGCCTCCGACCCGGCTGCCGGCCTCGCCGCGGTGCGGCCGAGCGGCGCGCGGACCACGCGGTCGTCGATGTCGCGGACTCGGCCGATGAGCTCGGGCATCCACCAGACGACGTTCGCCCACGCGACGATGAACACGGTCGCCGCCACGGCGTCGGCCAGCAGCGGCGAGACGCCGGCCGTCGCGACGCGTGCGATCCAGTGCGCGCCCGCCGCCACTCCCACCGAGACGAGCGTGACCGTCAGCCAGTTCACGCCGCGCGTGTTCGCGATCGCCCGCGGGGAGAGGCCGATGCGCAGCCAGTCGACGGTGAGCGCGATCGTGACCGCGGCCGCGCCGATGCTGAGCACCAGCAGGTACCACTGGGTGCCGGGAGCCAGCCACTCGGGGAGGCTGCCGCGGAAGACCTGCGTGAGCACCTGCACGAGCGGCAGGACGCCGCCGAGCAGCCCGAACACGACCACCATGGTGATCGTGCGCCGGTCGCGTCCGGGGATGGTGGTCCGTCGGGCCGACGACGCCAGGCGCGTCGCGATCGCAGCGAGCGTCGCCGTCACGGCGGCGCACAGCAGGATGAGCAGGACGTTGCCCTGCAGCAGCGAGATCGCGAGCGGCACGATGCTCGCGATGCCCACGGCGGCCAGGACGATCGCGGGGCGGCGGGCCCGCAGCCGTGCGGCCTCCGCGGCCTCATCGAGCGGGGCGTCGAGCGCGCGCGCGACCTCCGCCCACCGGCGCTGCACCGACCACACGCTGAGCGAGATCGCCGCAGCCGTCGCAAGACCCACGGCCGAGACGACGATCACCCAGCCGGGTTCGGGCGACCCGATCGGGGTCCACGTGAGCAGCCACGCGACGGCGGCCACGAACCCCGAGACGAGCGCGAGCCGCGGCGGGTCGAACACCGTCGGCAGGGCGGCGAGCACCGGTCGGAGGAGGACGAGCACGACCTGTGCGAGCACCGCGATCACCCGGTTCACCGGCTGCACCATCACACGATCGAGGAGCCGCACGGTGCGCGAGGCGATCGCGAACCGGTACGACGGCGTGAGGTTCACGATCGTGTCGGTGCCGGCGCGGAGCCGCTCGCGGCGGGCGCTGCGCACGTCGTCCGCCGTCGGGGGCTCCGCACCGGGCGACTCGGGCGCCGCCTCGAGCGGTGAGAGCCCGCGCTTCGCGAGGGCCGGGTCGTCGGACTCCTCGAGCACCGCGTCCTGCAGCAGCCGCACCGCGGCATCCGTTCGCACCTCATCGGGCTCGAGCGAGGTGAAGAAGCGCGCGATGCCCGCTGACGCGTCGAGCCGGCCCCACCACCAGTCGTTCACGCGCCACTCGCGCGAGAGGAACCCGAGGAAGTTGCCGAACCCGTAGCCGGCGAGCTTCGACTGGCGATCGATCACCACCCGGTCGGATGCCGCGTTGACGGTCGCGGCCACGTCATCGGGTGTCGTGCCCGGCCGACGCAGCGCGCGCCCCAGTATCGAGTACCAGCGGTCGGCCGCGAGGGTGCGGAAGCTCGCCGGGTCGTCGGGCTCCTCATCGACGCCGACCGCCCAGTACCGAACCTGCGAGAGCGCGGCCGGAATGCCGCTCGAGTGGTACAGCGGGGGGAGGTCGCCCGCCGAGAGCGATCCGGGTGCGCTCGCCAACGGGCGCCACGCGGAGGACGTCCACGCCGGCGGCAGGGTGCGCCGCCGTGCGCCGGCATCCCGCTCGATTCCGGAGCTCACGATGCGCAGGCGCGCGACCGACATGTCGAGCTCGCGCCAGTGCTCGGACGTTCTGATGCGAGCGGATGTCCGGAGCCACTCGTCGATCCATTCGTCGAAGTCGGCGGTGGTCGGTGCCGCGCCGGCACCGGCCAGCCGGTCGGACTTCCGCAGCACCACGGCGGTCAGTTCGTCGCGCCAGCGGGTCGCGGCGATGAGCGCGTCGTACCCGGCACGACGCATCTCGGGGAGGGCGAGCCCGCGCCGCGACCCCTCCTCCGCGGGAAGCGACTCGAGTGCGCGCGTCCAGCCGAGCACGCCGTTGGCGGCATCGGCGAGCGCGAGGGGCGAGCGGGCGACGGATGCGGCATCCACGCGCCGACAGCTCGGCGAAGCGACGCGCGCACGCCTCGGCGAGACCCGCGAGGGCGATGCGCTCGATCGGACGGTACCGCCGGCGGGTCGGCAGCGTGGACTGCAGCTGCCACACGCTCGGCGCGGAGAGGGTGTCGACGAGGTGGTCGGCGAGGCTGGTGCCGAGCGCGCGCACGTAAGCGCTGCGGCGCTCGGCGATCGCGGGCTGGGTCCATGGCGCCGTCGCGATCAGCGGCGCCGCACTGTCGAAGCGGGCGGCGGCGACCAGCCGTTCGGCGTTGAATCGCTCGAGGTCGGCCACCTCCCGTGCGACCGACTCGCGCCGCAGCTGCCTCGAGAGCATCGCGCCGATGGCGCGGAAGAACCGCGACGCGTGCTCGTCCCAGGCGACCGTCCCGCCGACGGGCTGGTCGGGCTCGGGATCGAGGAAGAGCATCACGCGGTCGGCTCGGCGGTCGGAGGGGCGCGAACGTGCGGCCCGCAGCGCGCGGTCGATCGGGACGTTGTCGAAGACGGCGCCGTCGACGATGCGGTACGGAGTGCCGGCCTGCTCGCGGTGGGCGGCGAACGCGAATCGCATGCCCCGTTCCTCCGCGTCCTCGGGCTCGCCGGCCGTGCCGCCGAAGGAGTCGATGTCAGCGGGCTCGAACCCCCCGGGAAGCGATGACGTCGACCGCGCGGCGAGCGCGAGGCGCGAGAGGTTCGCGAGGTCGTCCATGCGACGGGTCTCGTCGAGCTCGTCGAGTCGGCTCGGGATGCGGTTGTCGAACAGGTTGTCGTCGCTGCCGACGAAGCGGAAGTGGCCGCGACCCTCGTTCACATCCTCCTCGAACTCGTCGCCCGCGTCGATGACGGTCGCGGACAGATCGACGCTCGTGTAGTCGGACACCAGGTCGGGATGGCGATCGTCGGTGTCGTAGATCTCGCGGAGCGCCTCGAAGGTGTGGGCGCGGAAGTAGGCCTCGCCCTGCATGAGCGCGAGGATGCGGCGCGACCCGGGCGGGTGCAGGAGCCCCCAGAAACCGCCGACCCTGTCCCCAGGTGTCGAGCAGACGGTCGAGTCCCGTGCCGGCGCGCTGCGCCACCGCATAGACGACGGCGTTCAGCCCGCCCGCGCTCGCACCGGCGAGGAGGTCGAATTCGACCCGGTCGTAGCCGGTCGCGTCGAGCATCTCGGCGTAGGCCTGCAGGCGGGCGAGCACCGAGGGGGTGATGGGTGTGGCCGGCGTCTCGGGCACGAGCGCGAGGGTCTCGACGCCGTCGTCGTAGAGGCGGATGCGGCGGAGCAGGTCGAGCTCGGCGACGGCACCCCCGATCCAGACCGCGAGGCTCACCCCACCGCGCATGGCGAGGGCGATGCGGAGGGTGCGGTTGAACGACGGCACGGCGCCGGGGCGGCGCGCGACCACCTGCTCGATGCGTTCGTCTGGATGGACGACGATGACGCGGACCTTGCGTGTCGAGGTGGTGACGTGCGCGGATGCGGCTTCGCGAGCGTCGCTGCTGACCATTGTGCTCCTCGGTCGGGGGCGCGGTGGCGCCTGCGGAAACCGCGCAGGGGGAGGACGCGGTACCCCCAGCGTGGCACGATCCGAGAGGCTCGCGCATCACGGCGTCCCCTGAACAGGGGCGAGCGCGAGGCATCCGGGACGCGGTACTGTCGCGAAAGGCGGGGTGACCGGCACAGTCATCTGCGCCCGCAGAACCCGGAGGAACCATGGGCGAGCTGACCCGACCGCTGCGCGTGGCGATCGCCGACGACGCGCTCCTCCTCCGCGAGGGGATCTCGAAGGTGCTCGACGGCGGCGGCATCGAGGTCGTCGCCTCGGTCGGTACGGGCGCGGAGCTTCTCGACGTCGCAGAGAACGAAGAGCTCGACGCCGCCGTGCTCGACATCCGGATGCCTCCGAGCTTTCGAGACGAGGGCATCGTCGCGCTCGAGCAGATGCGCGCGGCGGGCTCGACGATCGGCGTGCTGCTGCTCTCGATGTACGCGACCCCCGAGTACGCCCTTCGCGTGATGGGAGCCGGCAGCGGCACCGGGTACCTCCTGAAGGAGCGCGTCTCCGAGCCGCAGACGCTCGTGCGCGCCGTCGAGACCGTCGCCGCCGGGGGCTCCGTCGTCGACCCCGAGGTGGTCGAACAGCTCGTCAAGCGCACTCGCGCCGACGACCCGCTGTCGCGGCTCACCGAGCGTGAGCGCTCCGTGCTCGAGCTGATGGCGCAGGGGTACTCCAACGGCGGCATCGCGCAGACCCTCTTCCTCGGGCTGAAGACGGTCGAGACCCACGTGCGTTCCATCCTGCAGAAGCTCGACCTCGAGGAGTCTCCCGAGCACCACCGTCGCGTGCTCGCAGTGCTGACGCTCCTCGGCGCGAGGTGATGGCTCCCGGCCGTCGAGGCCGGATCGTCAGACGCAGCATCATCATCGCCGTCGTCGTCGCGGTGAGCCTCACCATGAACGTGACGGGATTCCTCGCGACCCCCGAGGAGGCACGGCGCGAGGTGTCGTACACGACGCTGTTCGCGATCGTCGCGCTCGTCTTCGCAGCGTGTGCCGGCGTCGCATGGGCGATCGGCCCGTCCCGCCTGCCGGCGCGGCTCATGGTGGTGTTCCCACTCGTCTGGATCCCGCTGTCGTTCTTCCGCGTGATCGAAGACCTGGGCTGGCTGTGGCCGCTCCTCTACGGCGTGCACCTCTGGTGGGCGGTGCTCACCGGCATCCTCGTGCTCCTCTACCCTCGAGGTTCGCTCGACGACCGCACCGACCAGTGGATCGCGGGCATCGCGCTCGTCAGCTCCATCGCCTTCTTCGTCGCCGTGCTGCTCCTCGCCGAGGGTGATCCCGCGATCTGCGACTGCGCACCGAACCCGTATCGCGTCGCCGACGCGCCTGCGCTCTACAGCCTCATCAACATCGGGTACCGCATCGTCGGCGTCGTGCTCGCGCTCGTGATCGCCGGCCGCTTGCTCGTGCGCTGGGTGCGTGGCAGCGTTCCGGCGCGCACCGTGGCATTCCTCATGCCGCTCGCGCTCCTCGCCTGGGTCATCACGCTCGCGGCGCAGGCGGTGACCTTCGCGGCATCCGGCACCGCCGACGCCGTGCTCCAGACCGTCTCCCTCGTCGCGATCGCCTCGATCCCCGTGAGCTTCGTCGCCGGGATCGCGCACACCCGGAACATGCGGGCCCGCGTCGCCGACCTCATGCGCATCACCCGAGAGGGCGCCGACCGCGGGCTCTGGGCCGAATCCCTCGCGCGCACCCTGCGCGACGCCTCCGTGCGGGTGTACTGGTGGGACGAAGAGCGGGGCAGGTACGCGGATGCCTCGGGCGAGCCCCTCGACCACGACACCGCCGAACGGCGCGACGGCCACAGCGTGCTGCCGGTCGCGTCGCCGACCGGGATGCCGATCGCGCTGATCCGCCACGACCGCGTGCTCACCGACAACATGCGCCTGCTCGACGGGGTGTCGAGTGCGCTCCGACTCTCGGTCGACAACGGGCGGCTGCGCTCCGAGATCGAGCGCACCCTCGAGCAGGTGCGACAGTCCCGCAGCCGCATCGTCGAGGCGGGCATCGAGGCCAGGCGACGCATCGAGCGGGACCTCCACGACGGCGCACAGCAGCACCTCGTCTCGCTCGGCATGCAGCTCCGACTCGCGGCGAACGAGGCTCGCGATCGCGGCGACGAGTCGCTCGGCGTCGAACTCGACGGCACCATCGGGATGCTGAACCAGGCGCTCAAGGAGCTGCGTGAACTCGCCCACGGCATTCACCCGAGCCTCCTCTCATCGGGAGGGCTGTCGCTCGCGGTGCCCGAGCTCGCCGGCCGCTGCCCAGTGCCCGTCGAGCTCGACGTGCAGGCCGAGGGGCGCCTGCCCGAAGTGATCGAGTCGACCGCCTACTTCGTCCTCGCCGAGGCACTCGCGAACGTCGCGAAGCACTCGCAAGCGACCCGGGCATGGGTGCGTGCGCGGGTGGCGCACGGCGAGCTCGAGCTCGTCGTGCGCGACAACGGCGTGGGAGGTGCCGCACTCGAGGGCAGCGGCATGCTCGGCATCGCCGACCGCGTCGATGCGGTCGGGGGCCGACTGAGCATCGAGAGCCCGGTCGGCGCCGGCACGACGATCACGGCGCACATCCCGCTCGGCGGGGCTGCTCGGCGACTGACCTGCTCGCTGAGCCTGTCGAAGCGAGTCTCGTCAGTCCGCTTCGACAAGCTCAGCGAACCTCAGCGGACCTCGTCACGGACGCCAGCGGCAGGCGGCGAGGTCGATGCGGTAGCCGTCGTCGTCGGCGGTGGAACGCAGCGGCACGCGCTCGGCCTGGTAGTGCGGGCGCGCGGCAGCCGCGTGGCCCGTCGGCGGACGGCCGCCGGCGCGGACGACGCGCCACCACGGGACATCCGACCCGTATCTCGCCATCACCTGGCCGACGGCGCGCGCACCGCGCGAGCCCAGCAGCGCGGCGACATCGCCGTACGTCGCGACCTGCCCGACGGGGATGTCGGCGACGACGGCGAGCACGGCCTCCACGAACCCGGCGCTCGCGCTCCCTGAGCCCGTCGAAGAGACCGGCCCTTCGACGGGCTCAGGGACCGCGGTCACAGCTCGAGGGCGCCGATCACGTCGCCGTACGCGGACTCGCCGACGTCAACGAAGCCGACGCGGTGGAAGAACGCCTCGGGTCCCTCGGAGCCCGGCTCCCAGAGCACGGTGATGCGGTCGAAGCCCCGGCGCTTGGCCTCTTCGGCGAGGGCCATCGCGAGGAAGCGGCCGACGCCCTTGCCCTGCACCTCGGCATCGACGTTGATGCGCCAGATGCAGGCGCGGAGCTCATCGTGCGGGTTCTCGGGGTCGAAGTTGCCGTGGATGAAGCCGACGACCTTGTCGTCGAGAAGCGCGACGCGCTGCCATGAGGTCTCAGGGTTCACGACCGAGGCCTCGGCCGAGTAGGTGACCGGAGCGATGAACTGCTCCTGGCCGGGCTTCAATGAGAGATTGTTCGCCGCCACGATGTTCGACGCCGACAGGTCTTCAAGTCTCAGCTCAGCCATGCTGCCAAGGCTAACCCGTGCGGCGGCGCCGCTGGTAGCCGAGTCGTCATGCACGGCCGGGAGAGCGGATGCCGCGGCATCCGTTTGTCTCGATGTCGAGATATTCTGATGAGGGCGGTAAGCTGGCTGGCGGCGTGTTCACCCGCCGCCGCAGGCTTCCGATTCCCCCCACGAGATCCAAGGAGAACCTCCGCTTGTCCAAGATCAAGGTTGAAGGCACCGTCGTCGAACTCGACGGCGACGAGATGACGCGCATCATCTGGCAGGCCATCAAAGACCAGCTCATCCACCCGTACCTCGACGTGAACCTCGAGTACTACGACCTCTCGATCCAGAAGCGCGACGAGACCGACGACCAGATCACGATCGACGCGGCGAACGCGATCCAGAAGCACGGCGTCGGCGTGAAGTGCGCGACGATCACCCCCGACGAGGCGCGTGTCGAGGAGTTCGGCCTGAAGAAGATGTGGCGCTCGCCGAACGGCACGATCCGCAACATCCTCGGCGGTGTGATCTTCCGTGAGCCGATCATCATCTCGAACATCCCGCGCCTCGTGCCCGGCTGGAACAAGCCGATCATCGTCGGCCGCCACGCGTTCGGCGACCAGTACCGTGCCACCGACTTCCGCTTCGAGGGCGAGGGCACCCTCACGATGACCTTCACCCCGAAGGACGGCTCGGAGCCGCAGCAGTTCGAGGTCTTCCAGTCGCCGGGCTCGGGCGTGGCGATGGGCATGTACAACCTCGACGAGTCGATCAGGGACTTCGCCCGCGCCTCGCTGAACTACGGACTCGACCGCAACTACCCGGTGTACCTCTCGACGAAGAACACGATCCTGAAGGCCTACGACGGCCGCTTCAAGGATCTCTTCCAGGAGGTCTTCGACAGCGAGTTCAAGGAGAAGTTCGACGCGGCCGGCCTCACCTACGAGCACCGCCTCATCGACGACATGGTCGCCGCCTCGCTCAAGTGGGAGGGCGGCTACGTCTGGGCGTGCAAGAACTACGACGGCGACGTGCAGTCCGACACGGTCGCGCAGGGCTTCGGCTCGCTCGGTCTCATGACCTCGGTGCTCGCCACTCCCGACGGAAAGGTCGTCGAGGCCGAGGCGGCGCACGGCACGGTCACCCGCCACTACCGCCAGCACCAGCAGGGCAAGCCCACCTCGACGAACCCGATCGCCTCGATCTACGCCTGGACGCGCGGCCTCGCGCACCGCGGCAAGCTCGACGGCAACCAGGAGCTCATCGACTTCTCGCACACGCTCGAAGACGTCGTCATCACGACCGTCGAGTCGGGTGCCATGACGAAGGACCTCGCGCTCCTCGTCGGTCCCGAGCAGGCGTACCAGACGACCGAGGAGTTCCTCGCGACCCTCGCGGGCAACCTGAAGGCGCGCCTCGCGGCGTAGTTTCGAGCTGCCTCGCGAACGGGGGTCGGATGCCGCGGCATCCGACCCCCGGCTCGTATGGCGGCCCTGGCCGCCCGGGTCACAAGTCGGTAACGTCGGGAAGAAGTCGCGCCGGGGCCCTTGCCCTCGGGTTTGTTCGTAAGGTTTACTAACAAACGTGACGACGGAAGCGCAGCGAGGCCCGGTCACGGAGCCCACGCCCCACACCCCCCACGGGGCGGCGTCCGACCTGCTCACCGTACCGTTCGCCGGGGCACCGATCTTCACCCGCTCCCGCGCCCTGCGCCCCACCGGCAAGGTGCTGCCCGAACACGCACGCAGCCACAACCGCACGCTCGTGCTGCAGACGCTCTACACCTCGGGTGCGCAGAGTCGAGCGGATGTCGCGCGCGAGACCGGGCTCACCCGGGTCACGATCTCCGACCTCGTCGGCGACCTCATCGCCGAGGGGCTGGTCGTCGAGCTCGGGCAGCGCGAGGACGCGCGGCCGGGCAAGCCCGCGACCATCATCGACGTCGACCGGGCGGCCTTCCACATCATCGGCATCGACCTCTCCGAGCACGAGCTGTTCCGCGGGGCGGTCGTCGATCTGAACGGCGGCATCGTGGCACGGGCCGAGGTCGCCCGCGACGGTGCCACCGGCGAGGCGGCGGTCGCGCTCGTCGAGACGCTCGCCGCGGAGCTCCTCGAGTCGACCACCACCCCCGTGCTCGGCATCGGCGTGGGTTCCCCCGGCGTCGTCGACCCGCACGGCGTGGTGCGCTCGGCACCGAACCTCGGCTGGAGCGACGTCGCCCTGCAGGAGCGTCTCGCCGCCAGCACCTCACTCCCCGTGCACGTCGCGAACGACGCGAACGTCGCCGTGCTCGCCGAGCACGGCACGTCCCACCTCGACGACCTGCTCCTCGTGAAGATCGGCCACGGTGTCGGCGCGGGTCTCATCATCGGCGGCCGCCCCGTCATCGGCGGCGGCTTCGCCGCGGGCGAGATCGGCCACGTCGTCGTCGGCACCGACAGCGGTCCCCACTGCGCGTGCGGCAAAGACGGATGCCTCGAGGCCTGGCTCGCCGTGCCGCGCCTGACCGCCCAGCTCGACGCGATCGAGGGCGACGGCGCCGACGCGGCATCCGCTCGCGACGACATCCTGCGCGAGGCGGGCCGGCGCCTGGGCATCGTGCTCGCGCCGGTCGTCGGCGCACTCAACCTGTCGGAGGTCGTCTTGAGCGGCCCCCCCGAACTGCTTGACGGCGTCTTCCACGAGGCGACCGTCGACACGCTCCGGATGCGGACGATGGCGGAATTCAACCGTGATCTGAGGCTCCGGATGACCGAGCAGGCGCAGGACGTCGTCCTCCGCGGCGCGGCCGTCATGGTCCTCTCCGGACAACTCGGAGTCTCGTGAGGGACTCCACGCACCAAGGGTGACAGCGAACCCCCGCTGTTCCCCCCACCCCCATGAAAGGAAACGACAAATGAGGAAACTCGGCATTGTGGCGCTCGGCGCCGCTGCTGCCCTGACCCTCGCCGGTTGCAGCACCGGTGGTGGCGAGGAGTCGGCCGATGGTGGCGAGATCACCGTCTGGGTCGTCGGCACCGACACCCCCGAAGACGCGCGCGTCTACCTCAAGGACACCTTCGAGGCGGAGAACGAAGGCTGGACCCTCACGGTCGAGGAGAAGACCTGGGCCGACGTCAGCGACACCTACGCCGCGGCGCTCCAGTCGAACGACTCGCCCGACGTGGTCGAGGTCGGCAACACCCAGACCGCGAGCTTCGCGGACCAGGGCCTCTTCCTCCCGATCACCGACCTTCGCGACGAGCTCGGCGGGGACGACTTCCTCCCGGGTCTCGAGGAGTCGGCGACGTACGACGGCGAGCTCTACGCCGCGCCGTACTACGCGGGCGGCCGCATCGTGTTCTACAGCCAGCAGGTCCTCGGCGACACTGCCATCCCGACGACGCTCGACGAGTACGTCGCCGCTGGCAAGGCGCTGAAGACCGACACGCGTTCGGGCATCTGGGCGCCGGGTCGCGACTGGTACAACGCGCTTCCCTACGTCTGGGCGAACGGCGGCTTCATCGCCGAGCAGGACGGCGACGAGTGGACGGCCGGCTTCTCGAGCGAAGGCGGCATCGCCGGCCTGACTCAGCTGCAGGACGTGTACCTCAACGCGTCGAACGCGGCGAAGGACGGCGACGAGACCGACCCGCAGGTTCCGTTCTGCGCAGGTGAGACCGCGCTCCTCTCCGCCCCCGCGTGGGTGCAGTGGTCGATCAACGCCCCGGCCGACGCCGAGGCGCCCGGCTGCCCCGACACCTTCGGTGCCGACCTGCACGCGTTCCCGCTTCCCGGCCTCGAGGCGGGCGAGACCGCTCCGATCTTCGCCGGTGGCTCGAACATGGGCATCGCGACGAAGAGCGCCAACCCCGAGCAGGCGAAGGCGGCCCTGGCCATCATCACCTCGTCGGGCTACCAGGAGATCATGGCTGAGAACGGCCTGACCCCGGGCATCATCTCGGCGGCCTCTTCGCTGCCCGACACCGAGATCGCGACGGCCCAGGCCACCGCGCTGCAGAACTCGAAGGTCACCCCGACCACGCCCAAGTGGGCCGAGGTCGAGGCTGCGCAGATCATCCAGGAGGCGCTCGTGAAGATCGCCCAGGGTGGCGACGTCGCGACCATCGCGGCCGACCTCGACGCGCAGATCGAGGAGATCCTCAACAGCTAGCCTGTTGAGCCCCGCGGGGGGCGGAGTCCCACACAGCTCCGTCCCCCGCTCCCCGCGACGGCCCGTCCCCCGCTCGCCGCGAGCGGCGACGACGCCGTCCGCACCCCGAACCGTCAGACCCACCGCGATTCCCCCGCGAACCACTCGAGGAGCAGCCGATGAGCGCAACCCTCACGGAGCAGGACGCAGCGCAGCGACCTCCCGACGCACATCCACCCCGATCGCCACAGACCTCCTCAGCCGGCCGCCGCAAGAAGCGCCCGCCGCTCGCGCCCTGGGCCCTCCTCGCTCCGAGCATCGTGCTCCTCGGCGTCATGATCGTCTATCCGACGATCGTCATGTTCGTGCAGTCCTTCACGAACCTCGAGCTCAAGAACAAGATGCTCGGCACCCCCGCCGACTTCGTGGGCTTCGACAACTACGTCGAGGTGTTCACCGAGTCGGACTTCCCGGCGGTGCTCGTCCGAAGCCTCGGCCTCATGGTCGTGCTCACGATCCTGATCGTCGTCGGCGGCATGCTCATCGCGCTCCTGATGACGAAGCTGTCGAAGGGATGGCGCGCGCTCGTCTCGATCGGGCTCGTCCTCGCCTGGGCGATGCCGCCGCTGACCGCCACCGTCGTGTGGGGCTGGATCTTCGACACCGACTACGGGCTCGTGAACTGGCTGCTCAACACCATCACGGGCACCAACGACTACCGGAGCCACTCCTGGCTCATCGATCCGATGTCCTTCATGATGGTCGTCACGATCATCATCGTGTGGCAGGAGCATCCCGTTCGCGGCGCTCACCTTCTACGCCGGCCTCGGGCAGGTGCCCGACGAGGTGCTCGAGGCCTCGCAACTCGACGGCGCGAGCGCGTGGCAGCGTTTCCGGCTCATCGTCCTGCCGTACATGCGCAACGTCCTGACGGCGGTGATCGTGCTCGAGACGATCTGGAACCTGCGCATCTTCACGCAGGTGTACGCGCTGCAGCAACAGGGCGGCATCGCCTCGGAGACGAACGTGCTCGGCACCTACCTGTTCCGGCAAGGGCTCGGCGAGTTCGGGGTGACCGCCGCGATCGGCGTCTTCATGATCGTCCTGCTCATGGCGATCTCCTACTTCAACGTCCGCAACAACCTGAAGGAGAGGGACCTGTGACCACGCAGATCACTCCCGGCATGCAGGTCGCCGAAGAGCCCGCGCGCACCGACCTCGGCGTCGTCGACAAGCGTGCCCTGCGCGGATCGCTCCGCGGGGGATGCGAAGCGGCGAGGATCCCGCGTCGCGTTCAACGCCGTCGCGATCGTCGTCTTCGTCTCCTCGGTCTTCCCGGTCTACTGGATGGTGAACATGTCGTTCACCCCGCCGAACCAGATCATCAGCCGCAACCCGAGCTTCCTCCCGCTCGATTTCACGTGGAAGAACTACATCACGGCGTGGACCCGTGAGGCGGCGCCCGGCCAGACCGACTTCCCGCACGCGCTCGCGTCGAGCCTCATCCTCGCGCTCGCGGTGGTCGTGGTCTGCGCCCTCTTCGCCTTCCTCGCGTCGATCGCGATCGCCCGCTTCGCCTTCCGCGGCCGGTACGTGTTCATCGTGAGCGTGCTCGTGGTGCAGATGGTGCCCGGCGAGGCGATGATGTTCACGATCTACAACATGGTCGACGACTGGCGTCTCATCAACACCCTCCTCGGCCTGTTCATCGTGCACCTCGCCGCGGTCGTGCCCTTCACGATCTGGACGCTCCGCGGCTTCGTCGCCGGGGTGCCCGTCGACCTCGAGGAGGCCGCCCAGATCGACGGCTGCACGAAGTCGCAGGCGTTCTGGAGGGTGACCTTCCCGCTCCTCGCGCCCGGGCTCGTCGCCACCGGCATCTTCGCCTTCATCCAGAGCTGGAACGAGTTCCTGATGGCGCTCCTGTTCCTCAAGGGCTACAACCTCACGCTCCCGCCCTGGCTGAACTCGTTCCAATCGGCGACGGAGGCGACCAACTGGGGCGCCGTGATGGCGGGTTCGACCCTCCTCACGCTGCCGGTCGTGATCTTCTTCCTCTTCGTCCAACGTCGCATGGTCGGCGGACTCGTGAGCGGGGCCGTCAAGGGATGACCCGGCAACATGAGACCGGTGCGGGAACCGACCTGCACCGGGACATCCTCACGACCCTGCTCCCCGGCTTCGCCGGCACGGAGGCGCCTGCGTGGCTCCTCCGGCGCTTCGAGGAGGGCCTCGGCGGCGTCTGCGTCTTCGGCCAGAACATCGTCTCCGCCGAGCAGCTGCGAGCGCCTGAACGCCTCGATGCGCCGGGCGAACCCGCTCGCGGTCATCGCGATCGACGAAGAGGGCGGCGACGTGACCCGCCTCTTCTACGACCGCGGCGCCCCGTACCCGGGCAATGCCCTGCTGGGCCGCATCGACGACACCGAGCTCACGGCGAGGGTCGCCCGCGCAGTGGGCGAGGCGCTCTTCGCGACCGGATGCACCGTCACGTTCGCCCCCGACGTCGACGTGAACTCGAACCCCGACAACCCCGTGATCGGGGTGCGGAGCTTCGGCGCCGATCCCGAACTCGTGGCCCGGCATGCCGCGGCGTGGATCCGCGGCATCCAGGCGACCGGCATCGCGGTGAGCGCGAAGCACTTCCCGGGGCACGGCGACACCGCGACCGACTCGCACCTCGCGCTCCCGGTCGTCGACGTGCCGCTCGAGACCCTCCGCGACCGTGAGCTCGTGCCGTTCCGCGCCGCCATCGCGGCGGGCGCGCGCACGATCATGACCTCGCACATCCTGCTTCCGCAGCTCGACGCGGAGAATCCGGCCACCCTGTCCCCCCGCATCCTGCAAGGCCTGCTCCGCGGGGAGCTGGGGTTCGAGGGCGTCATCGTGACCGACGCCCTCGACATGAAGGGGGCGAGCGGCGTGCACGGCATCCCCGAGGCTGCGGTGCGCGCCCTCGCCGCCGGGTGCGACCTGCTCTGCATCGGTACCGACAACTCCGACGAGCAGCTCGACGAGATCATCGCGGCCGTCGAGGCGGCCATCAGCGAGGGCCGCCTGCCCGCAGACCGCGTGCGCGACGCCGCGGCTCGCGTGCGTGCGCTCGGTGCCACCGCGCATGCGGTGCCCGTGGAGCCGGTGCTGGCGGCCTCGATCGAGCCGGAGCACGACGCCTTGGAGCGCTCGGGCATCGCAGATGCGTTCGAGGTGTCGGATGTCGCGCGCAGTCGGCTCACGCAAGCGGAGCGCATCGGCACCGTGGTGCGCATCGACACCGAGGCGAACATCGCCATCGGCGTCGCGCCGTGGGGTCCGTTCGCCGTCGACGGCGGCACGAGCCGCTCGTGGCTCGACGAGGCGGCGGTCGTCGCCGTCGGCGAGGGCGAGGGCATCGCCGACCCGGTCGGCCTCGCCGGACCGGTGCTCGTGATCGGCAAGGACCTGCACCGGCATCCGTTCGCCCGCGCCGCGATCGACGCGCTGCGTTCGGCGCGCGACGACGTCGTGACGATCGACATGGGATGGCCGTCGAACGACCGTGCCTTCGCCGACATCGCGACGTACGGCGCATCCCGCCTCGTCGGCGAGGCGGTGCTCGACTACGTGAACGCGGCGATCGGCGCGCCGGAGACGCCGTGAGACTCGGCATCGACATCGGGGGAACGAAGACCGCGGCCGTCGCGATCGGGGCCGATGGGGAGCTCAGCGACCAGGTGCGCATGCCGACGGGATTCGGGGCCGAAGCGGTCGTCGCGACGGCGCTCCGCACGGTCGAGCGCATGACGGAGCTCGCGGGCGTCGGGGCGTCCTCGTTCACGTCGATCGGCGTCGGCATCCCGGGCGCGGTCGACAGCCGCACCGGCCGCGTCGCACACGCCGTGAACCTCGGCCTCGAGGGGCTCGACCTCGGCCCGCGCCTCTCCGACCGGCTGGGCGTCGACGTTCGCGTCGAGAACGACGTGAAGGCCGCGGCGCTCGGCGCGCACCATCTGCTCGGCGTCGCCGACGGCATCCGTTCGCACTCGATGGCCTACCTGAACTTCGGCACGGGGCTCGCCGCCGGGATCGTGCTCGACGGCCGGCTCCTCCGCGGCGGTCAGGGCGTGGCCGGCGAGATCGGCCACATCCCCGTCGATCCGGCGGGGGAGCGGTGCGGGTGCGGCCAGCGCGGATGCCTCGAGACGCTCGCCTCGGGGTCGGCGATCTCGCGCATGTGGCCGACGGAGCATCCGCTGCCGGCGCGTGCGCTGTTCGATGCGGCCGACGCGGGCGACGAGCGGGCTATCTTCGTGCGGGAACGCTTCGTCACCGGCGTCGCCGCAGCCGTGCGGCTGCTCGCGCTGACCACCGACGTCGACGACGTCGTCATCGGCGGAGGGCTCGCCGCGCTCGGCGAGCCGCTGCTCACCGGCGCCCGCCGTATCCTGAACGAGTGGGCGGCAGAGTCGCCCTTCCTCGCTTCGCTCGATCTCGCCGCTCGCGTGCAGGTCATTCCCGTCGGATTCCCGGCGGCCGCCGTCGGCGCCGCCCTGGTAGGAGAACACCAATGGCCGAAGTCGTGATCGTCGAGGACGAGGATGCCGCGGGCGCCCTCGTCGCCGATGCGATCGTCTCCCTCATCCGATCGAAGCCCGACGCGGTGCTCGGGCTCGCCACCGGCTCCACGCCACTCGCAAGCTACCGCGCGCTCGCGTCCCGCATCGCCGATGACGGCATCGACGTGCGCGGCGTGCGCGGCTTCGCCCTCGACGAGTACGTGGGCCTGCCCGCCGGTCACCCCGAGGGCTACCGTGCGGTCATCACGCGGGAGGTCGTCGATCCCCTCGGCCTCACGCCCGAGCTCGTGCGGGTGCCGAACGGCGACCCTGCGACGATCGAGCACGCGGGCGCCGACTACGAGGTCGCGATCACGGCGGCCGGCGGCGTGGACGTGCAGATCCTCGGCATCGGGCGCACGGGCCACATCGGCTTCAACGAGCCCGGCTCGTCGCTCGCCTCGCTCACCCGCGTGAAGACGCTCACCGAGTCGACGCGAGCCGACAACGCGCGATTCTTCGACTCACCCGACGACGTGCCGATGCACTGCATCACCCAGGGCATCGGCACGATCCTGCGCGCGCGCCACCTCGTGCTCCTCGCCTTCGGCGAGGCCAAGGCGCACGCCGTCGCGGCAGCGGTCGAGGGGCCGGTCTCGGCGAGCCAGCCCGGCTCGGCGATCCAGCTGCATCCGCACACGACGGTCATCGTCGACGAGGCCGCCGCCTCGGAGCTCGCGAACCTCGACTACTACCGTCACGCGTGGGCGAACAAGCCCGCGTGGCAGGGCATCTGACCGAGTGAGCGGATGCCGCGTGCGGCATCGGGTACTCCGTGGTGCCGACTGCAGCGGCGGCTGAGAATTGTTCAGTTTCTCTGAATTCATCTGCCCGCAATGTTCACTCCTCCTTCCGTTACTTCGGCCCCCTAACATGACGGAGCCCCTGTGCCCTGAGTTGTAGGAGATTCATTGTCAAAGTCAGCCACGAGGTCCGTGAAAGCGGTCCTCGCGACGCTCGTGGGCGGCGCGCTCTTCGCCGCCCCACTCATCGGAGTCGCGTCCTCCGCATCTGCGAGCGTCGACGGATCCGGCGTCGTGATCAACGAGGCGTACCTGAAGGGCGGTAGCGCGAGCGCACCGTTCAACAAGAAGTTCGTCGAGCTCTACAACCCGAGTGATGCCGCTGTCTCGCTCGACGGCTGGTCGCTGCAGTACCGCTCGGCCGACGGCACCGGTGCGGCCAACGGCGTGGTCACGCTCAGCGGCACGATCGCGGCCGACGGCTACTTCCTGGTGCAGATCAACGGCAATGGTGAGAACGGCACCGCCCTGCCGACGCCCGACCTCGATCTCGAGCGAAGATCAACCCCTCGGGAACGACGGGAACGCTCTTCCTCGCCGACACGACGACGCCGCTCACCCCGCCGACCGGTTCCGTGACCGGGGTCGCCGGCATCGTCGACCTGCTCGGCTACGGCACCTCCAACACGTTTGAGGGCGCCGTCGCCGCGGTCGCCGGGACCAACGGCACGCCGAACTCCCTCGCTCGCACCGGATTCGCCGACACCGACAACAACGGGGCCGACTTCGTGTCGACGGGCACTGTCACACCCCAGAACTCCGGCGGGGCAACCGATCCGACGGACCCCACCGATCCCGGTGACCCCACCACCTACACGATCGACGAGATCCAGGGCAGCGGCGAGGCTCCCCGCATGTCGCGGCAGACCGTCACCACCACGGGCATCGTCACCGCGGCCTACGGCACCGGCGGCTTCAACGGCTACTACATCCAGACCCCCGGCACCGGCGGAGCGCTCGATCTCGCGACCCACACCGCGTCGGACGCGATCTTCGTCTACTCGCCGAGCACCGCGGCATCCGTCGCCATCGGCGACTACGTGCAGGTGACCGGAACCGTCTCGGAGTTCTTCGGCCTCACGCGAGCTCACCGTCACCTCCGCCGCCGGCCTGGTGAAGCTCACCGACACGGTCGACCCCGTCGTGCCGGCCACCGTGCCGCTCCCGGCTGACGCCGCACAGCGCGAGTCGCTCGAGGGCATGCTGCTCGCGCCGCAGGGCGCCTTCACCGTGAGCAACACCTACTCGACCAACCAGTACGCGGAGATCGGACTCGCCTCCGGCACCTCGCCGCTGCTGACCCCGACCGAGGTCGCACGCCCCGGCACGCCGGAGTACGACGGCCGCCGTGGCCGACAACACGGCACGCGGTGTGGCCCTCGACGACGGCTCGAGCATCAACTTCCTCGGGGCCGACGCGAACAAGGACATCCCGCTGCCCTTCCTGACCGAGAACCCCGCGATCACGGTCGGCTCGGAGGCGAAGTTCACCTCGCCCGTCGTCTTCGACTACCGCAACAACGCCTGGAAGTTCCAGCCCACGACCCAGCTCACGGCCGACGGCACGAGCCCGGCGGAGTTCTCGAACGTGCGTCAGAAGGCTCCGGCCGAGGTCGGCGGCGACATCCAGATCGCCGGCTTCAACGTGCTGAACTACTTCACCACGACCGGTGACAGCCTCTCCGGATGCTCCTACTACACCGACCGCGACGGCGACGCCGTCACGGTGAGCGGCGGATGCGACGCCCGCGGCGCCGCGGAGGCCGACGACCTCGAGCGCCAGCAGGTGAAGATCGTCACGGCGATCAACGCCCTCGACGCGGAGGTCGTCTCGCTCGAGGAGATCGAGAACTCGGTCAAGTTCGACAAGGACCGCGACACTGCGCTCCGCACCCTGACCGACGCCCTCAACGAGGACCTCGGCAGCGACGAGTGGGCCTTCGTGCCGTCGCCCGACGCCGACGCGCTGCCGCCGGTGTCCTCGCAGGACTTCATCCGCACCGCGTTCATCTACAAGAAGGCCGCCGTCGAGCCGGTCGGCGACTCCCACGTGCTCGTCGACTCCGCATTCGAGAGTGCCCGTCAGCCTCTCGCGCAGGAGTTCAAGCCCGCGGGCGGCAGCGACGACGACGCGTTCATCGCCATCGTCAACCACTTCAAGTCCAAGGGCTCCGGCTCGGGCGAGAATGCCGACCAGGGTGACGGCCAGGGTGCCTCGAACGCGGACCGCGTCGAGCAGGCCAACGCGTTGGTGGACTTCTCCGACGAGCTGCAGGACGAGCTCGGCACGACCGACGTCTTCCTGATCGGCGACTTCAACGCCTACACGATGGAAGACCCGGCCGTGGTCATCACGGATGCGGGCTACGTCGACCAGGGGTCGAAGACCGGCAAGTACACCTACTCGTTCAGCGGCCAGAGCGGCTCCCTCGACCACATCTACGCGTCGCCGTCGGCTGACGCGAAGGTGTCGGGCGTCGACATCTGGAACATCAACTCCGGTGAGTCGGTGGCGCTCGAGTACAGCCGCTACAACTACAACGCCACGAACTTCTACGACGAGAGCGCCTACCGCTCGAGCGACCACGACCCGGTCGTCGTCGGCTACTGGTTGGGTGAGCCCCCCGTCGAGCTCAACCTGATCGACATCAACGACTTCCACGGTCGCATCGATGCCAACACGGTGAAGTTCGCGGGAACGATCGAGCAGCTCCGTGCGGCGGGCGGTGAGGAGAACTCGCTGTTCATCTCCTCGGGCGACAACATCGGCGCCTCGCTGTTCGCCTCGTCGTCGGCGAAGGACCAGCCCACGATCGACGTGCTGAACGCGCTCGACCTGAAGACGACGCGCAGTGGGCAACCACGAGTTCGACCAGGGTTTCAACGACCTCGTCGACCGCGTGATCGGCCCTGACGCAGCGCCGAACGCCGCGTTCGACCACCTCGGTGCGAACGTCTACCTCAAGGGCACCACGACGCCGGCACTCGACGAGTACGCGCTCGAAGAGGTCGACGGCCTGACGGTCGGAATCATCGGTGCGATCACCCAGGAGACGCCCTCGCTCGTCACGCCGGCCGGCATCGCCGACCTCGACTTCGGCGACCCCGTCGACGCGGTCAACCGCGTTGCGGCCGAGCTGACCGACGGCGACGAGGCGAACGGCGAAGCCGACGTGATCATCGCCAGCTACCACGAGGGAGCCGGCGCGGGCACGCCCGACGGCGCCACGCTCGAGGAGGAGGTCGCCGCGGGCGGTGCGTTCGCCGACATCGTGACCGACACCTCCGCTGCGGTCGACGTGATCTTCACCGGCCACACGCACAAGCAGTACGCGTGGGATGCTCCGATCCCCGGCACCGACGGCGAGACCCGCCCGGTGCTGCAGACCGGCAGCTACGGCGAGAACATCGGCAACGTCGTGCTCGAGCTCGACCCGTCGAGCGGTGACGTGATCGGCTACACGGCGAAGAACGTCGCGCGCACCACGACCGCCGACGCCGAGCTGGTGGCCGCGTACCCGCGCGTCGCCGAGGTGAAGACGATCACGGATACGGCTCTTGCCGCCGCCGCGATCATCGGCGACCAGCCCGTCGGCTCGGTCTCCGCCGACATCACCACGGCCTTCAGCGGCGGCAGCTACGTCGACGGCAAGTACACCGGCGGCATCCGCGACGATCGGGCATCCGAATCGGCGCTCGGCAACCTCGTGGCGAACTCGCTCGTGTCGAGCCTCGACGCGCCGGAGCGCGGCGGGGCGGAGATCGGTGTGGTGAACCCCGGAGGCCTTCGCGCCGACCTGACCTACGCGCCCGATGGCACCATCACCTTCGCCGAGGCGAATGCGGTGCTGCCCTTCGTGAACAACCTCTGGACGACGTCGCTCACGGGCGCGCAGTTCAAGTCGGTCCTCGAGCAGCAGTGGCAGACGAACCCCGACGGCACCATCCCGTCGCGTCCGTTCCTGAAGCTCGGCCTCTCCGACAACGTGGAGTACACCTACGACGCGAGCCGGGCGCTGGGCGATCGCATCACGGGCATCTGGGTCGACGGCGAGCCGATCGACGCAGCAGCTTCGTACCGCATCGGAACGTTCAGCTTCCTGACCTCGGGTGGCGACAACTTCCGCGAGTTCACCAACGGAACGGATGCGCGTGACTCGGGTCTCATCGACCGCGACGCGTGGATCAGCTACCTGCAGGCGAACCCCGGCCTCACGCCGAGCTTCGTGCGGCACGCGGCCGAGGTGAAGAACGTGCCGACCGCCCCGGTCTCGACCGGGTCGACGCTCACCTTCGACGTCTCGGGTCTCGACCTGACCTCGCTCGGCAGCCTGCAGAACACGACGCTCGCCGCGTCGTGGACGGGGTCGGCGGCCACGTTCGAGCCGATCGTCGTGGCGAATGGCGCGGCATCCGTGTCCCTGCCCGTGCCGCTGGACGCCCCGGCAGCGAGCGAGCTCGTGCTGACGGCAGCGCCGAGCGGAACCGTGGTGCACGTGCCGGTGACGGTCTCGACCGGAACCACGCCGGAGCCCGAGAAGCCGACCACCCCGCCGGTCGACGTGCCGGAGGATCAGCTGACGCAGGACCTCTTCGGTGCCATCTCGGTCGCTCCCGACGTGGTCGCCCCGGGCGGCTCGGTGACGGTCTTCGTCGGCACCGAGCACGCCGGCGAGTGGGTCTCGGTGTGGCTGTACTCGACGCCGCAGCTCCTCGGCGACGGCTGGCAGCAGGTCTCGACGAACGGTGGCGTCACGGTGACGATCCCGGCCGACGCTCCTGCGGGAACGCACAAGATCGCGGTGCTCGACGCAGCCGGTGATCTCCTCGGCTGGGCCTCGGTCACGGTGACCGGCGTGCCGGACGGCTCCGCCGGCCCGGACTCCGGAGACCTCGCGAGCACCGGTGCCACGGTGTTCCCCTGGCTCGCGCTGGCGCTGCTGCTGCTCGCCGCGGGCGCCGGAGCGGTCGTGGTGCGGAGGCGCCGCAGCCAGGCCTAGGCAGTAGGCGTCGGCCGGCGCAACCCGGCCGACGTGCGCGACGAAGCCGCTCATCATGAGTCGTCATGATGAGCGGCTTCTGTCGTCTCCGCCGTAGGTGGCGGTCGCTCAGTCGGACAGTTGCTTTCGCCCGTTCAGGATGCCGCTCACCGCGGCCACGACGGCGAAGACGATCGCCACGACGGGCTGACCGAGCATCCACCAGCCGATCGCCGCGGCCGAGAACACGGCGATCTCGACGAGCGCCTTGCCGAACACGTCGACGTGGAGCACCGCCTTCGGCGACACGAAGAGCGCCCAGGCGAGGATCGCGAGGAGCGGCGCTCCGATGCCGATGAGCACGCCGGGCCACGGCAGCGGGAAGGCGAGGAAGCCCCAGATGCCGAGGGAGACGAACGCGAAGAGCTCGAGCAGGAACCGGAGGACGTCGTTCGGGCCGATCTTCGGCAGCGGGGAATCTGGTGCGTCGTTCACGACCCTCAAGCGTACCCGCGCGGTCAGCGGAAGATGATCGTGCGCGCCCCGTCGAGGAGCACCCTGCGCTCGGCGAACCACTTCACGGCCTGGCTGAGTGTGCGGCTCTCCTCGTCCTGCCCGATCGCCACGAGTTCGGCAGGGCTTCGCGAGTGGTCGACGCGCACGACGTTCTGCTCGATGATCGGCCCCTCGTCGAGGTCGCTCGTGACGAAGTGCGCCGTCGCGCCGATGAGCTTCACCCCGCGCGCATGCGCCTGGCGATAGGGGTTCGCGCCCTTGAAGCCCGGCAGGAACGAGTGGTGGATGTTGATGCAGCGGCCCTCGAGCGCCTCGCAGAGCTCGGGCGAGAGGATCTGCATGTACCGGGCGAGCACGACGAGTTCGATGTCGTGCTCGTCGACGGCCGCGAGCACGCGCGCCTCGAACGCGGACTTCGACGCGGCATCCGTCACCGCCGCCGATTCGAACGGCACGCCGTAGAAGTCGACGAGGTCGCGGAGCGTGCCGTGGTTCGAGAGCACGAGCGGGATCTCGACGGGCAGCTGTCCGGCGCGCTGCCGGTAGAGCAGGTCGTTGACGCAATGACCGGCCGTCGACGCGAGCACGAGGGTGCGCAGCGGCCTGCCGACCCCGTCGAGGTGCCAGCTCATGTCCCAGCGCTCGGTGACGGGGGCGAGCGCCGCCTCGAGCTCGGCCCGGCCCGCGGGCGATTCGACCTGCAGCCGCATGAAGAACCGACCGGTGTCGAGGCTCGTGAACTGCTGGCTCTCGGTGATGTTGCCGCGCGCGGCGACGATCGCGCCGCTCACCGCGTGCACGATGCCCGGACCGTCGGTGCAGCTGAGCGTGATGACCCAGTGGAACAGGTGATCGGGGGCGGCATCCGTGGTCATCCGCCCAGAGTACCGGGAGAAGGGCGGGCTCCGGCTCAGCGGTCGAGCGATGCCGTCGCGGCCGGACCGGTGCGGCCGGCGGCCACGTAGCGCACCGAGACGGTCTGCCTCGAGTCGATCAAGATCAGGCCGTGATGCACCGCTGAGCCACCGCCGTTCAGCTGCACGGTCGCGCGCCGAGTGCCGTCGACGAGCACCTCGACCTCCGCCCGCGCCGCACCGCCGAACGTCAGCTTCCAGGCGGCGAACAACCCGCCCCGCAACACCAGGCTCGGGCTCGACAGCGTGACCGGCACGCCGATCGCACTCGATCGATTGCCGGCGACGTCGGTCTGGGTCACGGCGAGGTTCGTCGTGCCGGCGGCGAGGCCGCGTACAGGGACGGTCCAGGCACCGGATGCCCCGGCCGTCGCCTGCCAACTCCTCCCGTCGCCCGCCACGACGAGCACGCTCGCGCCGGGCTCGGCCGTGCCCGAGAGGTCGGGGTCGACGAGTCCACGAGCGGAGTCGACAGAGGAGACGACAGGAGGGAGGGCGACGGTGTCGCGCTCGGGGGTCGGCACCGGAGCCGGCTGCGGGAGTCCTGGCTTCGGGCCGGGACCCGGTGTCGGGCCGGCACCCGGATTCGGCTCGGGGTTCGGGGCGGGTGCGCCCGGGTCTGGGGCGACGGGGCCGGGCGCGCCCGGGTCTGGGACGACCGGGCCGGGTGCGACCTCGTCGGCGTCGCGCCCGGGTGCGACCTCGTCGGCGTCGCGCCCGGGTGCGAGCTCGTCGGCAGGCACCGGCCGGACGGGGGCGGGCAGGATCGGCGCCGGGGCATCCGGGCTCGTGCCGGACGCGCCTGAGTCCGGCGCAGCTTCGAGGACGACCGCCGGCCGCACGGCCGGCTGCTCGGCGACGGCGAGGGTCGGCAGAATGGCGATCGCGGCGACCGCCGCCGCGACGACCACGCCAACGCCCACGCCGATGCCGACGCCGACGACGACGCCGCTGCCGCCGGCTCCGCCCGTGCCGCCTCCCGTGCTTCGCGTACCCGCAGCACTGCCAGAGCCCGCAGCATTGCCCGAGCCCGCACCAATCGAGCCCGCGGCCGACGTGCCGCCGATGCCCGCAGCCGACCCGCTCGCGCCGCCGCCGAGCACCGACGGCAAACCGGCGGTCCCGTTCGCGACGTAGACGGCGGGGCCACCATGCGAGAGCCAGGCGGAGTACGCCGTCGCGCCGATCGCGCCTGCGGCGAGCGGGAGCAGCACGAGCCCGAGCCCTGAGCCGACCTCCCTCGCCTCGGCGGCGGCGAGGGTGCAGCGGGCGCACTGGTCGAGGTGCTCCTCGAGGCGAGCCGTGTCGCGCGCACGCAGCTTGCCCCGCGTGTAGCTGCCGAGTCGCTCGATGCTCCATCGGCACTCGGGCTCGGCCGTTGCGTTCGTGAGGTGCACCTGAATCCAGGCCTGGCGGAGGCCCTCACGCGCCCGGTAGGCGAGAGCGGCGGTGCTGTTCGCACTCAGACCGACGAGGGGTGCGATCTGCTGCGGTGTCATGGCCTCGACCTCGGAGTACCAGAGCACCTCCTGCCAGCGGGTCGGCAGCGACCGGAAGGCCTGCGCCGTGATCGAGCGGTCGAGCGCGACGAGCGACGCCTCCTCGCTCGTCGCCGGATCTTCGAAGGACTCGAGCGTCTCGAGGTTCGACTCGCGGCGCGCGCGGCGCCAGCCGACCGCAGTGTTTCGGATCGTCGTGAACAGGTAGGGGCGGAATGCGCGACGTGGGCCGCCGCCCGAGAGGATCGCGTCGTAGATCCTCGTGAACGACTCGGCGACGAGGTCGTCTGGGTCGAGGGGGCTGTAGGAGCGCGCGACGACGCGGCCCGACGCCGCATGCCGCCGCCAGAGTTCTCCGTATGCCGAACGGTCGCCGCGGCGGGAGCGCTCGATGAGCGCTGCGTCGGCGGAATGGTCGGTGCGCAGCGCGGCCACGCCGCCTCCTTCGGGTCTTGGGGCGTTCGGCGGAAGAGACGCGTCGGGGGTCGGATCATGACGCGAGTCGTCGGGATTCCCATTCCAGCAGATTTCCGCCGAAGTCGCGTCATAATCGTGCGATTCCGTGCTCTCTTATGTGAGGGCTTCCGCGACGGGCGTCCTCACGACCGCCGTCTCCGGTGACCTCGGTGCCGAGACGGAGGCCGGCGAATGCCGGCACGCGGTCGGTTCGCATCGGGGGGTCGATCGAACCGATCGAGGCGGCGGGGGTTCGGAGGCGCAGGGGAACACGCCTCCGAACCCCGCATCGGAGCCTCCGGACCCCGCATCGGAGCGGTGTGCGAACGCGGCCCCGCGTCGTCGTCGCCGGGGTCTCAGGCGAGGCGCACGCCGGCGCCCCACACCGCCGTGACCTGGAGATCGCCGTCGAGCAGCACCGCGTCGGCAGCGTACCCGGGGTCGAGGCGACCGAGGTCGTTCGCGCGCCCGATCGCGGCCGCGGGCGTCACGGTGAGGGCGGCCACGGCGTGCTCGAGCGCAATGCCGCTCTCGACCGCACGACGCAGTGCCACATCTTGCGTGAGCGTCGACCCCGCGATCGAACCGCTGCCGGCCAGTCGCGCGATCCCGTCCTCGACGACGACCTCGAGCGAGCCGAGGATGTACGTGCCGTCGGTCGAGCCCGTCGCCGCCATCGCGTCGGTCACGAGCGCGACCCGGCCGGGTGCGCCGGCGAACGCGAGCTTCACGACGTCGGGATGCACGTGCACGCCGTCGTTGACGATCTCGAGCGTGACGTGGTCGGCATGCATCGCCGCGACAACCGGTCCAGGTGCCCGGTGGTGGATGCCGCGCATGCCGTTGAACGCATGCGTGAGAATCGACGCGCCTGCGTCGAACGCCGCGAGTGCCGTGTCGAAGTCGGCGCCGGTGTGGCCGACCGCGACCCTGACGTCGGCGTCGGCGAACCGCGCGATCGCCTCCGCCGCGCCCTCGTGCTCGGGGGCGATCGTGACCTGGCGGAGCGTGCCGTCGGCCGCGGCGAGAAGGCGGTCGACGGATGCCGCGTCGGCGGTGCGCAGGAGCCGGGGATCGTGCGCCCCGCGGAACTCGTCGTCGAGGAACGGCCCCTCGAGGTGCGAGCCGAGCACGCGGGGATCGGCGTCGGCGAACCGCGCGATCGTCTCGAGCTGCGGAACGAGCCGGTCGAGGCTCGCGGTGACGAGCGACAGCACGGACCGGGTGGTTCCGTGCGCGTTGTGCACGGCGAGGGTGCGCTCGATCGCCGCCGTGCCTTCGTCGACGGCGCTGCCGCCGGCCCCGTGGCAGTGCAGGTCGATGAATCCCGGCACGAGGACGCGGCCCGAGGCATCCGTCACCTCAGCGTCGGCGGGGAGCGACTCACGCCAGCCGTCGCCGATGCCGCGAGCCGCGATGCGCTCGCCGTCGAAGCGCACCCAGGCGTCGGCGACGGCGTCGCTGCCGCTCACGAGGCGGGCGGAGTGGATGACCGTCGTCGGAGTGCTCACGACGCAACGATAACGTCGTAGCCGCTGTCGGCGAGCCGCTGGCGTTGCACGGGCGTCGCGCCCGAATCGGTGATGACCGTGGTGAACAGGCGGCGCGGCCCGATGGCGGCGAAGGCGCGCTTGTCGATCTTCGAGGAGTCCGCGACGATCACGGCGTGCGCCGCCCGCGTCGCCATCAGGGCGTTCACGGCGGCCTCGCGCTCATCGTGCGACGTGGGGCCGACGATCGGGTCGATGCCGTTCACGCCGATGAACGCGACGTCGAGCGTGATGCTGCCGAGCACCGCGTCGGTGTAGGCGCCGACGAGCTCGTACGAGCGCGCGTGCACGACTCCGCCGGTCACGACGGTCTTGATCTGCGGCCTCATCGCGAGGTGCATCGCGATGTTGATCGCGTTCGTGACCACCGTGAGGCTCGGGTCGGGCGCCGCTTCCATGATGTCGGCGCGTGACATGAGCGCGTCGGCGATCGCCGTCGAGGTCGTGCCCCCGCACAGGCCGATCACGGCGCCGCGCGGCACCATCGCGCTCGCGGCCCGTGCGATCGCCGCCTTCGCCTCGGGGTTCTGCTGGTTCTTGTAGCGGATCGGCAGGTCGTAGGCGACCGAGTGCGCGACGGCGCCGCCGCGGGTTCGGGTGAGGAGTTGCTGCCGGGCGAGCGCGTCGAGGTCGCGGCGGGCGGTCGCGGGTGAGACGTCGAGGCGGCCGACGATCTGGTCGACCTCCACCTGGCCGTTCTCGGCGAGCAGGTCGAGGACTGCGCTGAGGCGCTCGGCACGGTTCATCCGTTCGGCTCCTTCGGGGCCGAGGCGAAGAGCTCGAGGAGGCGTGCCGCCTCGTGCTCGACGGCGTCGCGGCCTGCTGCGAGGTAGGTGCGGGAGTCCGTGGCCGCCGGATGCTCGTCGAGATACCGGCGGACCGCCGCGGTGAACGAGGCGTTCAGGTGGGTCGACACGTTGATCTTCGTGAGTCCCGAGCGGATGCCCCGAACGATGAACTCGTCGGAGACCCCTGACGAGCCGTGCAGCACGAGCGGCACCGGCACCGCCGCGCGGAGACGGGCGATCAGCTCGAGGTCGATCGCGGCGACCCGCTCGGTCATCGCGTGCGAGGAGCCGACGGCCACGGCGAGCGCACCCACGCCGGTCTCAGCGACGAATCGCGCCGCGTCGCCGGGGTCGGTGCGAACGCCCGCGGCGTGGGCGCCGTCCTTGCCGCCGATCTCGCCGAGTTCGGCCTCGACCAGCACCCCCGTCGTCGCCGCGTGCGTGACGACGCGACGGGTCGTCGCGACATTCTCGGCGAACGCGAGCCTGGCGCCGTCGAACATGACCGACCCGAAGCCGTGGTCGATCGCGAGGAGCGCGAGTTCGGGGTCCTCGGCGTGATCGAGGTGCACGGCGACCTCGGCGCTCGACGCCTCGGCGACCGCGAGGGTCGCCCGGGCGATGGGCTCGAAGCCGCCGTGGTAGCGGATGCAGTTCTCGGACAGCTGCAGGATGACCGGCAGCCCGGTCGCCTCCGCCGCCGCCGCGAGCGCCTCGGCGGTCTCGAGGTGGATCACGTTGAAGGCGCCGACGCCGCGGCCGTCGGCGTATGCCGCGTCGAGGATCGGGCGCGTGGGGGTGAGCGTCATTCGGGGTCCTCGTCGGTCGAAGTGACGACGATCTCGGACTCGAGGGCGTCGCGGTCGGGGGAGAGCGCACCGGCCAGCGGCATGAGCACCGCGGAGGCCGACCATGCGGTCGCCCGGCGCGCGAGCCGCACGCGAGCGCGGGCCGCGGCATCGGTTCCGGCGTCGAGCTCGGGATCGTCGGCGAGGGCGGCGGCGATCGCCGCGACCGCCGCGTCGCCCGCCCCGGTCGCGTTGCCGCGAAGCACGCGAGGCAGGCGGGCATGGATGCCGCCCGCGGCATCCGCCCGGCTCACGACCACGAGCCCCTCGGCGCCGAGCGAGACGACCACGAGCCGCGCGCCGAGCGCGAGCAGCGCGCGGGCGCCCTCGACGGGGCTGTCGTGTCCCGTGGCCGCCCGGAGCTCCTCGCGGTTCGGCTTCAGCGCGTGTGCACCCGCGCTCGCGGCCTCGAGCAGGGCCGGGCCGCTCGTGTCGACGATCACGGGCACGCCGGCGCCGACGAGTTCGCGCACGAGCGCGCCGAGCGCCTCGGGCTGGAGTCCAGGCGGAAGGCTCCCGCAGATCGCGACGGCACGCGCGGTGCGGCCGAGCTCGGCGGCGGCGTCGAAGAGCGTCGCCGCCTCGGCGGGCGAGAGCGCAGAACCGGTCTCGTTCAGCACCGTCGCTTCGCCGCTCGCCTCGTCGACGATCGCGACGCTGCGCCGGGTCGCGCCCGCGACCGGGATCAGGCGGTGCCGGATGCCGCTCGCGGCGAGCTCGCGCGCGAACTCCTCGCCGGACACTCCGCCCACCGTGGAGAGCGCGAGCACCTCATGGCCTTCGGCGTGCAGCACCCGCGCCACGTTCATGCCCTTGCCGCCCGCGCGCGCGGCGCCTGCGGGCACCCGGTGGGTCGCGCCGGGGAGGAGCCGGCCGACGTGCCACGTCAGGTCGAGCGCGGGGTTCGGCGTGACGGCGAGGATCACGGCGTGCCCTCCGCCGCGCGGAGCGACGCGGCGAGGTCACGCGCGGCGAGCGCCGTGCCGAGGAGGCCGGCATCGTCGCCGAGCTGGGCGTGGAGGAGTGTCGGGCGCCGGTGGAAGCTGAGCAGAGCGTCGAGGCGGGCGCCGAGCGGGCCGAACAGCGCCGGCCCGGCCTGCGCGAGCCCGCCGCCGATCACGACGGCCTCGGGGGCGAGGGTCGCGACGAGCCGGGCGAGCTCCTCGGCGAGGGCCTCGACCGCGTCGTCCCACACGCGCTTCGCGAGCGGGTCGCCCGCGGTCGCCGCGGCGAGCACCTCGCGGGCGCCCGAGACCGGGGTGCCGGATGCCGCGGTGTAGCGCCGGGCGATCGCGCCCGCCGAGGCGATGGTCTCGAGGCATCCGATCGCACCGCAGGCGCATCGCTCGCCGAGCGGGTCGGCGAGCGAATGGCCGAGTTCGCCCGCGAAGCCGCCGCCGGCATAGGGGCGGCCGTCGAGCACGATGGCCCCGGCGATGCCGGTGCCGATCGCGAGCACCACGACATCGCCGTAGCCGCGCGCCGCGCCGAGCCGGTGCTCGGCGTCGCCGGCCGCGCGCACGTCGTGCCCGAACGCGATCGGCAGGCCGATCGCCGCCTCGGCGAGCGCCCGGATCGGGGCGTCGCGCCAGCCGAGGTTCGAGGCGAAGACGCCCACGCCCGCACGTTCGTCGACGAGGCCGGGCACGCTGATGCCGACCGCGACCGGGCGGATGCCGGGCGCGTCGGCCTCGTGCTCGCGGGCGAGGGCCGCGAGTGCGGCGACGACCGCCGCCGCCGGGTCGGGGCCGCCGAGCGGCGTCGGGGTGCGGCGGAGTCCGAGCACCCGCCCGTCGGTGTCGATGAGCGCGGACTTCGTGTCGGTGCCGCCGACGTCGAACGCGAGCACCGCTTCGCCCGGCCCGAGGGCCGAGGCATCCGCTTCAGGCCGCTCGGACATCAGGCGTCGAGGATGACGGAACGGGTGAGGTTCCGCGGCGAGTCGGGGTCGAGGCCCTTCGCGCGGGCGCGGGCGAGGGCGACGCGCTGGGCGCGCACGAGTTCGGCCATCGGGTCGAGGCGGCCGGCCTCGAAGCGCGCGCCGGTCGCGTCGACTTCGGCGGCGAGGCCTGCCGGCTGCCTCGCCGAAGTGCCAGGTGACGCGCCCCGGGGCCGCGATCGAGATCGGGCCGTGCCGGTACTCCATCGCGGGGTAGGACTCGGTCCACGACTGGGAGGCCTCGCGCATCTTGAGCGCGGCTTCGTGGGCGAGGCCGACGGCCCAGCCGCGACCGAGGAAGGTGTACTGCTCGGCGCCGGTGAGGCCCGGGTCGAGCTCCTCGGCGATCGCACGCTCGGCGTCGGCGATGGCCGCGTCGAGGCGCTCGCGCTCGCGCTCGCCGAGCGAGGCGCGGAAGAGGGCGAGCGCGGTGGTGGCGAACCGCGTCTGCACGACGGATCGCTCGTCGGCGAAGGGGAGCGTGACGGCCTCGTCGACCATCGAGACGAGCGGTGAGGATGCGTCGCCGATCACGCCGATCGTGGGTACCCGGCCGCTGAGGCGCTCGACGAGCTGCAGCACCTCTGTGGTGGTGCCGGAGCGGGTGAGCGCGACGACGGCGTCGTAGTCGCGGTCTTCGAACGCCTCGGATGCCGCGAACGCGTCGGTCTCGCCGTGCCCGCCCGTTTCGCGGAGCCACGCGTACGACTGGGCGATGAACCACGACGTGCCGCAGCCGACGACGGCGATGCGCGCGCCGCGGGCGGGGAGCGCCGCCTGCTCGTCGCGGAGTCCCGCGGCCCGCGCCCAGGTCTCGGGCTGCGACGTGAGCTCGGCCGCCATGTGCTCGGCCGCCATGTGCCGGGCCGCCATGTGCTCGGCGGGGGCGGGAATCGACTGCTCGGTCACGTAGGTGCTCCAGACGCGGTGGCGGGCTGTTCGCGGCGGACGCGAGACATGGCGCATCAATGATCGCAGATGACCGAGAGGCATGTCTATCAATCAGTGCAGCGATTGTTTCTTGTGACGCCGACCCCGACCACAGGTGTGTGAGGGATCGGTACAACTCCGATAACAATTGGGACGAGCCGCTTGACGGGCCCGAGGCGGCCGTCATAGATTTCGTGCGTCGATGAACGAACATGATCGTTTGCTCATCGAAACGTTCAGGAAGCAGCACTCCGGCACAGTTCGGGGAGCGTGGCCAGAACACGCGCACCGTCGCGCGAGGCTCGTCAGCGCTCAGGTGCACCATCCACGAGAGTGAGGAAGCATCCCATGAAGAAGTCTCTGCGCCTCAGCACGGCGGTCGCGCTCGCGGCGACCGCGACGCTGATGCTGGCATCCTGCGGCTTCGGCGGCGGCGGGTCCGGTGACGAAGCCTCGGGCGAAACGACCCTCGACCTGCTCGTCCCGAGCTACTCCGACAACACCCAGGGTCTCTGGGAAGACGTCATCGCCGGCTTCGAGGAGATGAACCCCGGCATCACCGTGAACCTCGAGGTGCAGTCGTGGGACAACCTCGAGAGCGTGATCACCACGAAGGTCCAGGGCGGTGAGGCTCCCGACATCTACAACGGCGGCCCCTTCGCCGGGTTCGCGGCCGACGGGCTGCTCTACAAGGCCGAAGACGTCGCCTCGCCCGACACCATCTCCGACTTCCAGTTGTCGTTCCTCGCGAACGAGGAGCTCGAGGGCGTCACCTACGCGCTGCCGTTCATCGCGTCGGCCCGTGCCCTGTTCGTCAACAATGCGCTGCTCGAGCAGGCCGGCGCGAGCGTTCCCACCACCTGGGACGAGCTGCTCGACTCGGCCACCAAGGTCTCCGCGCTCGGCGGCGGCATCGCGGGCTACGGCATGCCGCTCGGCTCCGAGGAGGCGCAGGCCGAGGCGGCCGTCTGGCTCTGGGGCGGAGGCGGCACCTTCGGCGACGAGACGGCGATCACCGTCGACGACCCCTCGAACCTGTCGGGTGCCGACCAGATCAAGAAGATGATCGACGCGGGCGCCACCCAAGCCGACCCCGGCTCGACCGACCGCTCGCCGCTCATGGAGATCTTCATCCAGGGCCAGATCGGCATGCAGGTCGGCCTCCCGCCGACCGTCGGCCAGATCGAGGCGAACAACCCCGCGCTCGACTACTCGATCGTTCCGATCCCCACGCAAGACGGCAGTCCGATCACCGTCGGCGTCGCCGACCAGCTCATGGCGTTCCAGAACGACGGCGACAAGCAGGAGGCGATCACGAAGTTCTTCGACTACTTCTTCTCCGAGCAGGTCTACGTGCCGTGGGTGCAGGCCGAGGGCTTCCTGCCCACCACCATCTCGGGCGCTCAGGCGCTGCGAGACGAGGCGGCCCTGCAGCCGTTCCTCGAGGTGCTGCCCGACGCGCAGTTCTACCCGAGCACGAACCCCAACTGGTCCGCGACGGATGCCGCATTCAAGGCGCTCTTCGGCCAGATCCAGACCAAGAGCGCCCAGGAGGTCCTGACCGAGATCCAGATGCAGGCCGACGCGGGCTGACGCTCGCGCCCGCTCGCATCTGCCCGGAGGGATCGGTGACCACCGAATCATGAGCACCACGTCCGATGTGTCATCGACCGAGGCGGGGGCGGCCGACGACCGCCCCCGCCCCGCCGGGCAGCCCGACCCCGCGAACGGCCGCGCACGCCCGGGCGGCGGCCGCGCCTTCCTCTCCTCGCTCCCGTGGATCGGCCCGGCCCTCATCCTCATCTTCGGCGTCGTGCTGTTCCCGGCCATCGTCATGTTCTTCAACTCGACCCGCGACATCTCGATCTCGGGCCTCGACCAGGGATCGGTCGGCCTCGACAACTACGTCGAGGTCTTCACGTTCCCCCAGTTCTGGCCGATCTTCGGGCGCACCATCGTCTGGGTCGTGGTGGTCGTGGCCGTGACCGTCGTCATCTCGCTCGGGCTCGCGCAGATCCTGAACAAGGCGTTCCCGGGTCGTCGCATCGTGCGGCTCGCGGTGATCATCCCGTGGGCGGCATCCGTCGTCATGACGACCTTGGTCGTCTACTACGGGCTCGAGCCGTACTTCGGCATCATCAACACGTTCCTCGTCGACGTCGGCCTCGTGGACACACCTGAGGGCTATGGCTGGACGCGCAATGCCGGCACCGCGTTCGCCTGGTCGATCGTCGTCGCGATCTTCGTGTCGCTCCCGTTCACGACGTACACGATCCTCGCGGGCCTTGCGACCGTGCCCGGCGACGTGATCGAGGCGGCGAAGATGGACGGTGCCGGCCCCGCCCGCACCTACTTCAGCGTCGTGCTGCCGCAACTGCGCGGCGCGCTCTCGGTGGCTGTGCTCATCAACATCATCAACGTGTTCAACTCGCTGCCGATCCTGAGGGTCATGACCGGATCGATCCCGGGCTACGACGCCGACACGATCATGACGATGATCTTCAAGTACATCCAGAACCAGCACAAGATCGACGTCGCGAGCGCGCTCTCGGTCGTCGCCTTCGTCATCGTGATCGTGATCGTCGCGGTGTACGTCAGGGTCGTCAAGCCGATGCGGGAGGTCTGAGCCGTGGCCGTCACCGCTCCCGCGTTCGAGACGATCGACCCGCCCGAGGCATCCGCTCGGAAGCGTCGCTACACCGAAGACCAGGTGCCGATGGGCAAGCTGCTGCTCCGCATGCTCGCGGGCCTCATCGTGCTCCTCATCTTCATCCTGCCGTACACGATCATGTTCTTCGGCTCGGTGAAGACGAAGGCGCAGATCCGCTCGGTCGACCCCACCTACTTCCCCACGGAGTGGCACTGGGAGAACTACATCACCATGTGGTCGACGCCCGAGACGCCGCTCGTGCAGAACCTCATCTCGACGATCGTCATCTCGGTCTTCGCGACGTTGCTCGTGCTGCTCGTCGCGATGCCCGCGGCCTACTACACGGCGAGGACGAAGTTCCCCGGCCGCTGGGTCTTCCTCTTCCTCGTGATCGTCACCCAGATGCTGCAGCCCGCGGTGCTCACCTCGGGGCTCTTCCGCCAGTTCGTCGCGCTGAACCTCATCGACACCTGGGCGGCGATGATCTTCGTCAACGCCGCCTTCACCCTGTCGTTCGCGGTGTGGATCATGCACTCGTTCTTCGCGGGCGTGCCGAAGGAGATCGACGAGGCGGCGCAGATCGACGGCGCCGGGCGACTCGCCGTGCTCTTCAGGATCAACCTGCCGCTCGTCTGGCCCGGCATCGTGACGGCGATCGTGTTCACCTTCGTCGCGTGCTGGAACGAGTTCGCGGCCTCGCTCGTGATCCTCTCCACCGCGGGCAACCAGCCGCTCTCGGTCGCCCTCACGAAGTTCGTGGGCCAGTACGAGACGTCGTGGCAGTACGTGTTCGGCGTCTCGATCGTCGCGATCATCCCGGTCGTCGTACTCTTCATGCTCATCGAGAAGCGCCTCGTCGGCGGCCTCACCGCAGGCAGCGTGAAGTGATGCTCTTCTCACCTCTCGTAGGTGGTCAGCGGTTCTGAGCGCAGGCGGTCTGGCGTGGACGCGTGCGGCCTGGACGACGTGCCGAATGCATGGGTCGGCGTCGTCGCGCTGCGGCGGGTCTGGGTGTCATGCGGCTCCTGCGTCGGCAGCTGTGTCGCGGCTGTGAGTCGTCGTATCGTGCTCGTCCGCCGAGTCGTGGGGTCTGTGTGGGGTCGATGTGTGGTGGTGGGATGAACCAGACGTGGGTGCGGTCGGCTTGGATGCCCCATGCTTCGCGGTGGATGGTGTGGTGGCAGAAGCTGCAGAGCAGGACTCCGTTGGCGAGGTCGGTGGGTCCGGTGTCGCGTTCCCACCAGCTGGATGTGGTGGGCTTGGACGTAGGTGATGTTCTGGCCGCAGGAGGCGCAGCCGCCGTCGCGTTCGCCGAGGGCGAGGCGCTGCGCCCGGGTGAAGAGGCGTGCGGTACGGCCGAGGTCGAGCGGGACGCTGTCGCCGCCGAGGACCGCGGGGATGAGCTCGGCGTCGGCGGCCATCCGCCGGGCGGTGGCGGCGGAGATGGGTTGTTCGATGCCGTCGATGCGGGCGTGCCCGAGGCCGTCGAGGAGGGTGTCGAGGTTCATCCGGACGACGACGGTGGTCTTCGCGAGCGGGGTGAGGGTCTGGGTGCAGCCGAGGGTGTGCCGGGCGAGGGCGGCGAGCGCGTCGGCTTGGATCTGCGGGATGGAGCGGTGGTCGTCGAGCACCGGGTGCGGTTCGCATGCGGTGGGTTCGCGGCGGCGGAGGACGTCGCTTGTGAGTGCCTCGATCGCGGCTTTCACGGGGGCGGCGTTCTCGGGGTCGAGGCGGGCGTGCAGGTGCATCATCCCGTTGCGGTCTTCCCGGATCGTGAGCGAGCGTTCCTGGCGGAGCTGGTCTTCGCGGGGTTCGATGCCGTCGTGGTCCAGGCGTGCTTCGGCCTCGCGGACCCCGCGCAGGAGGAGCTCGAGTGGTACGTGTGCGGCGAGGTCGACGAGCGCCGCCTCCACGACATCAGCGAGTGCGGGGTCGGCGCGGACCGCGACCCGGTCGAGCATCGCGGTGATCGCGGATGCCGCGTCGACCCCGACCTCGCCCGACTCGAGGGCGGCGGCGACGTGCGGATGCCGCGACGGCACCCGGCCGCCGCTGAACGTCTGCCGTTCCGCGGTCGCGGTGCCGACCGCGATCAGCTTCGCCGCGTCGCCACGCGAGACCCGGTCGACGCCGCGATGAGGCGGACCGGGTTGTGGAATCCCTGCGCCTTCGCGAGCCCCTGGTCGCCGAACTCCTGGCCCGAGCGTTTCGCGACCTCGGCGGCGACCCGGGCGAGCAGCGCGTCGGCATCGCGGCGCACCTGCGCGAGCAGCTCGGTGACCCGCACGAGCCCGGCGTCGCTCATCTGCTCGACCTCGACCTGCACCCCGCCCGCGATCACCCCGAACGCCGGCAGCGCCTCAGCCCACGCCACACGCAGCGCCGCGAGGTCACGCTCGAGGGGCTGCAGGGGCTGTTCCATGCTTCGATCCTGCACCCACCCACCGACATTCGAACCGCGACAGAAAGCACCTCCGATCAGGAAGATTGCTGTGGAGAGATCGAGACGAATCGCGGCCTGTGGAGGAGGAGTGAGGGCCGATGCTCAGTACTCGAACGCATCGTCAGCGACCTCACTGTGGGCAGCGTCAAGTAGGGCCGGGTGACGGATGCCGTGGCATCCGTCACCGGTCGCCTGGGTCATGCCGCGGTCGCCTGGTCATGCCCCGGTCACCCGATCACGTCCCGGTCACGCCCCGATCGCTCCGATCAGCGCCCATCACCGCGCGATCACGCCTCCGCCACGGCGTCGGCGGCGGTCGTCCACAACCCGAGGACGTTGCCCTCGGGGTCGCGGAAGTAGGCGAAGTACCCCATGCCCGGGATCGCCGCGCGAGCACGCACCACCGCGCCACCGGCCGCGACGATCGCCCTCGAGTGCGCGGTCGATGTCGTCGACGTCCACCGTGATGATGGGATGCACCAGGTCGTCCTCGCGCAGGAACATGCCGCCGTTGATCGCGCCCGACTCGAGCGGCGCCTGCGTCGCGTCGTCGACGGGCGTGGTGACGACATTCGTGTACTGCATGTCGGGCATGGCGTCGAGCCGCCAGTCGAATGCCGCGCGGTAGAACTGCCTCGCGCGCTCCACGTCGTCAGCTGGGATCTCGAAATGCGTGACTGCGGCCATCGTCGGCCTCCGTTCTCCTGGAAACGGCACGGCACACCCGTGCCCGCTCGGGAGCCTAGCCCGCGACGCGGCGGGCCGGTAGGGCGATGCGGACGGCGAGCGCGGCTACTCGGACTCGGCCCACGGCACCCCGCTCACCGGGTGATAGGTGACGCCCATCGCGTCGAGGTGCTCGCCGAACGCGGCGACCCGACCGAAGAACTCCTCGGTGTCGCGCGCGGCGCCGGCGCCCGGCGCGGGCGACCACGCGATCTCGGCGATCGCGGTGATGCGTGGGAACGCCATGAACTCGACGTCGGAGAGCGAGGCGAGCGTCTCCGTCCAGATCGGCGCCTCGATGCCGAGGATCTCGGGCTCGCCGATGCCCGGCACGATCGACGTGGGCTCCCAGCCGTAGGCCTCCTCGAGCGAGGTGGGTCCCTTCGCCCACTCCAGCCCGAGGGTCTCGCCGGCCTCGTTCTGCGGGTCGTCGACGTACTTCATGTCGAGGTAGGCGACGTCGGCGGGGGAGAGGATGAGCTGGCCGCCCTGCTCCACGAACGACTGCGCCAAGGCGGGGGCGTCGCCATCGGGCTCGACGAAGCTCCAGTACTGGCCGATCGTGCCAGGGGGGAGCTCGCGGGACGCCCCCAGCTCGTGCCAGCCGATCACCGTCTTGCCGGTCGCGGCGGCGGCCTGGGTCATCCGACGCAGCAGGTCGAGGTAGTCGGCCTCGGATGTCGCGAGCGACTCGTCGCCGCCGAGGTGCAACCACGGCCCCGGCGTGATCTCGGCGACCTCGCGCGTGACGTCGGCGAGGAAGCGGTCGGTCGCCTCCGCGCGCTCGGGCGAAGCGCAGAGCGAGGAGAAGCCCACCTCGATGCCCTCGTACGGCGCCGGCGCGACGCCGTCGCAGTTCAGCTCGGGGTAGGCGCTGAGCGCCGCGTTCGTGTGACCGGGCAGGTCGATCTCGGGCACGATCGTGATGAAGCGGCTGGCCGCGTGCTCGACGATGCGGCGGTAGTCGTCCTTCGTGTAGAAGCCGCCGCCGTCGCCGCCGACGGAGGTCGAGGCCCCGATGCCGGTGAGCTCGGGCCACGACTCGATCTCGATGCGCCACCCCTGGTCGTCGGTGAGGTGCAGGTGCAGCACGTTGAGCTTCAGCAGGGCGATCTCGTCGATGTAGCGGAGCACGTCGTCGACGGGTCGGAAGTGGCGGGCGACATCGAGCATGGCGCCGCGGTAGGCGAAACGGGGGGCGTCGGCGACGGATGCCGCGGGCACGGTCCATCCGCCTGCGGGCGCGCCCGCGGCATCCGCTCGCTCGATCTCGGCGGGGAGCAGCTGGCGGAGCGATTGCGTGCCCCAGAAGAGCCCCGCCGCCGAGTCCGCGCCGAGTCGCACGCCGCCCTCCCCGCTTTCGAGCGTGTAGCCCTCGGGCGCACTGTCGGGCGCCTCGCCCGCGGCGACGACGAGCGCGATGTCGGATGCCCCGGCGTCGCCGTCGACGACGGGCAGCTCGAACCCGGTCGCGGCGCGCGCGCCCTCGGCGAAGGTCTCGGCGACGGCGGCGGCGCCGTCACCCGACGCCACGAGTCGCGTCGCCTCGGTGAGCGCGAACGGCGCGGCCGCGGGCTCGAGCGTGATCGAGGCGGGCGCGGGGATGATGCCGGTCACGGCCTCTCCGTTCTGTTCGGCGTCGGCGGTGCAGCCGACGAGTGCGGCGGTGATGCTCGCGGCCACGACGGCGGCGAGGACTGCTCGAGTGCGGGGTGTGCGGCGTCGTTGCATGCGCGTCCTCGGGTCAGGTGAATGGAAGGAGTCCTAACAAATGAGCTGCGCCAATTCTGTCATGGCCTGCGGCGCCGCGACAGCCGCAGATGCCGTGCCATGTGCACGAGGGCGCCGCCCGAGGCATCCGTTGCTATGCTTGCGAGCGTCGCGACTGGCGTTGAGATGGACACCATCGGGGAGCGACTGGCACGGACCGACCGAACGCCTGGGCCGGTACGCACACCTCTGCGAGTCGCACGAGGCAGCACCCATCAGGTCCGTATGTCATGAAGGAGCCAGTCTTGGCCGAATCCGCCCGCATCCAGTCGGTAATGAATGCCCCGCTGTCCGAGGTCGATCCCGAGATCGCCGAAGTGCTCGAACTCGAGCTCGGGCGTCAGCGCGACTACCTCGAGATGATCGCGAGCGAGAACTTCGTTCCCGTCTCGGTACTGCAGTCCCAGGGCTCGGTGCTCACGAACAAGTACGCCGAGGGCTACCCCGGCCGCCGCTACTACGGCGGCTGCGAGTTCGTCGACATCGCCGAGTCGCTCGCGATCGAACGGGCGAAGTCGCTCTTCGGCGCCGCGTACGCGAACGTGCAGCCGCACTCCGGCGCCACCGCGAACGCGGCGGTGCTCTCGGCGATCGCCACCCCGGGCGACACCATCCTCGGCCTCGAGCTCGCGCACGGCGGCCACCTCACCCACGGCATGAAGCTGAACTTCTCGGGCAAGCTCTACAACGCCGTCTCCTACGGCGTCGACCCCGAGACGTTCCTCGTCGACATGAATGTGGTGCGCGACAAGGCGCTCGAGCACCATCCGCGAGTCATCATCGCCGGGTGGTCGGCCTACCCGCGCCACCTCGACTTCGCCGCGTTCCGCGAGATCGCCGACGAGGTCGGGGCTGCGCTCTGGGTCGACATGGCCCACTTCGCAGGCCTCGTGGCCGCGGGCCTGCACCCGTCGCCGGTGCCCTACGCCGACGTCGTCTCCTCGACGGTGCACAAGACGATCGGCGGGCCGCGCTCGGGTTTCATCGTCTCCCGCGACACCGAGCTCGCGAAGAAGCTGAACTCGAACGTCTTCCCGGGTCAGCAGGGCGGTCCGCTCATGCACGTCATCGCAGCGAAGGCCACGGCGTTCAAGATCGCGGCGACCGAGGAGTTCCGCGACCGGCAGGAGCGCACCATCCGCGGCGCGCAGATCCTCGCGTCGCGATTGACGGCGGATGACTCCCGCGCGGCGGGCCTCGACGTGCTCACGGGCGGCACCGACGTGCACCTCGTGCTCGCCGACCTCCGCAACTCCGTGGTCGACGGCCAGCAGGCCGAAGACCTGCTGCACGACGCGCTCATCACGGTGAACCGCAACGCCGTGCCGTTCGACCCGCGCCCGCCGATGGTCACCTCCGGCCTTCGCATCGGCACGCCTGCGCTCGCGACCCGCGGCTTCGGCGACGCCGAGTTCACCGAGGTCGCCGACATCATCGCCCTCGCGCTGCAGCCGGGGTCGGATGTCGCGGCGCTGCGCTCGCGCGTCGAGGCGCTCACGGCGGCCTTCCCCCTCTACCAGGGCCTCCAGCAGTAGGGAACGCCATGACCGCGATCACGCTCGACGGCGTCGCCACCGCGTCGGCCGTCAAATCCGAGCTCGCGTCGCGCATCGCGCTGCTTCGCGCGCACGGCGTCGTGCCGGGCCTCGGCACGCTCCTCGTGGGCGATGACCCGGCCTCCCGCTCCTACGTCACCGGAAAGCACCGCGACAGCCTCGAGGTCGGCATCGAGTCGATCCGCGTCGACCTGCCGGCCTCGGCGACCACCGCCGACGTGCGTGCCGCGATCCACGACCTCAACGCCGCACCCGAGGTGACCGGCTACATCGTGCAGCTGCCGCTGCCCGCGGGGCACGACGAGAACGCGATGCTCGAGCTCATCGACCCCGACAAGGACGCCGACGGGCTGCACCCGACGAACCTCGGCCGGCTCGTGCTCGGCATCGAGGGAGAGCTGCACTCGCCGTTGCCGTGCACTCCCGCCGGCATCGTCGAGATGCTGCGGCGCTACGACGTGCCGATCCGCGGCAGGCACGTGACCGTCATCGGCCGCGGCCTCACCGTGGGGCGGCCCCTCGGGCTGCTCTTCACCCGCAAGGGGCTCGACGCGACGGTCACGCTCACGCACTCCCGCACCCAAGACCTCGCGGCCGAGGTGCGGCGCGCCGACATCGTGGTGGCGGCGGTCGGCGTGCCGCACCTCGTGAAGCCCGACTGGGTGAAGCCCGGCGCGGCGGTGCTCGACGTGGGCATCACTCGGGTGCAAGACGAGGACACGGGCAAGGGCACGCTCACGGGCGACGTCGACCCGAGGGTCGCGGTCGTCGCCGGCCACCTCTCCCCGAACCCGGGCGGCGTGGGACCGATGACCCGCGCGATGCTGCTCGCAAACGTCGTGAAGGCGGCCGAGCAGCGACTGCGCGGGTAGCTGTACGCGTCACCCTGTGCGGTCGCCGGTACGTGTCGTCGGCGTGTTCACCGGTCGTTCACCGGCTGTTGCGATCGGGCGCGTAGCTTCGCCGCATGCTCGAAGACGGGCGGCCGGCCGGCCGCGTGACCACGCCCGGTGGCGTCGTCGCGATCATTCCGGCTCGGGGCGGCTCGAAGGGACTGCCGGGCAAGAACGTCGCGCCGGTCGGCGGGGTGCCGCTCGTCGCGCGCGCGATCCGGGCGGCCCTTGCGGTTCCGGCGATCGACGCCGTGTTCGTCTCGACGGATGACCCGGGCATCGCCCGCGCCGCCCGCGACGCCGGTGCGGGCGTCATCGAGCGCCCCGAAGAGCTCGCCGGCGACACCGCATCGTCGGAGTCCGCGCTCCTGCACGCGCTCGACGCCATCGCCGAGGGCGCGGGCGCCGCGCCCGGCGTGACCGTGTTCCTCCAGGCCACCTCGCCCTTCATCGGGTCCGACGAACTCGCCGAGGCCGTGCGTCGCGTGCAGGAGGGGGAGGCCGACGTCGTCTTCTCGGCGACGCCGAGCCACGTCTTCCTCTGGCGCGAGACCGATGCCGGCGCCGTCGGCGTGAACCACGACGCGGCCACGAGGCCGAGGCGTCAAGACCGCGAACCGGAGTTCCGCGAGACCGGCGCGTTCTACGTGCTGCGCACCGCCGGGTTCCTGGAGGCGCGCCACCGCTTCTTCGGCCGGGTCGGCATCCAGCCCGTTCCCGAGGCGCACGCCGTCGAGATCGACACGGCCGACGACCTCGCGCTCGCCGAGGCGCTCGCCGCGACCGGCGGCGTGGGCGCGCACGCGGAGTCGGGTGAGCCGGATGCCTCGCCGGGCGCTGCGCCGGAGCATCCGTCGCGCCGCTCATCGACGTCGACGCCGTCGTCACCGACTTCGACGGCGTGCACACCGACGACACGGCCCTGGTCGACGCCGAGGGCCGCGAGTGGGTGCGCGTGAGCCGCAGCGACGGCCACGGGGTCGCGCGCCTGCGCGAAGCGGGATACCACGTGCTGATCCTCTCCGCAGAGACGAACCCCGTGGTCGGCGCGCGCGCCGCGAAACTCGGCGTCGAGGTGCTGCAGGGTGTGCGGGAGAAGGGCGGCGCGCTCGCCGCGTGGGCTGAGGCCCGCGGCATCCGCCTCGATCGCATCGCCTACCTCGGCAACGACCTCGGCGACCTGCCCGCACTCGCCCTCGTCGGCTGGCCGGTCGCGGTCGCCGACGCGGTGCCCGCCGTGCGCGACGCGGCGCGGCTCGTGTTGCACCGACGCGGCGGCGACGGCGCCGTTCGCGAGCTCTCCGACCTCATCGTCGGAGCGACGACCACGACCGGCGCGACCACCGCGACGACCACGACCGGCGCGACCGGCGCCCCGAACGAAGCCCCGCACCACGAGGAGTGAACGCATGACCACAGTACGCATCGGCCGATCGGTGATCGGTCCCGGCCTTCCGGTCTACGTCATCGGCGAGATCGGCCTGAACCACAACGGCGACGTCGAGATCGCCAAGCGCCTCATCGACGTGGCCGTCGAGTCGGGTGCGCAGGCCGTGAAGTTCCAGAAGCGCACGCCCGAGATCGCGACGCCCGAGCACATGCGCGACGTGCCGCGCGAGACGCCCTGGGGCACCATGACCTACCTCGACTACCGTCGTCGCGTCGAGTTCGGCGAGGCCGAGTACCTCGAGATCGCCTCGTACGCGGTGCGCGCCGGCATCGACTGGTTCGCTTCGCCGTGGGATGTCCCCTCGGTCGCGTTCCTCGAAGCCCTCGACGTCGTCGCCCACAAGGTCGCGTCCGCCTCGATCACCGACCTGGAACTGCTCGAGGCGATCGCCGCGACCGGAAAGCCGGTGATCCTCTCGACCGGCATGTCGACGCTCGAGGAGATCGACCGCGCCGTCGAGGCGGTCGGCACCGACAAGCTCATCGTCATGCACGCGACCTCGAGCTACCCGATGCCGCCCGAGGAGGCGAACCTCCGCACGATCGACACGCTGCGGTCGCGCTACCCCGGCGTGCCGATCGGCTACTCGGGGCACGAGCGGGGCCTGCAGATCTCGCTCGCCGCGGTCACCCTCGGCGCGGTCGCGGTGGAGCGGCACATCACGCTCGACCGCGCCATGTGGGGCTCCGACCAGGCCGCGTCGCTCGAGCCGCAGGGCTTCGAGCACCTCATCCGCGACATCCGGATCATCGGCGAGGCCATGGGCGACGGCGTGAAGCGCGTCTTCCCGGGCGAGGAGGCGCCGCGCGCGAAGCTCAGGCGGGTGCCCGCGCTGTGAGCCGGAGGTTCCTCGTCGTCGCGGACTCGGACTCGTACGTCAAATGGGGCGCGGCGCTCGCGTCTCGGCTGCCGGCCGATTGGGAGGCCGAGCTCGTCGTGCTCTCGACCCCGGTGATGCCGAGCGAGCGCCAGCTGCGTGCGGCGGTCGCGGGGTCGGCGTTCACACCGGAGTCGGTCCGGACCCTCGAAGTCGACGAGCTCGAGCAGCACGTCGCGACGCACCGCCCCGATGTGGTGCTGCTCTCGCTGCGCGGGCCGCTCGTGCGGGTCATCGCGCCGCTCGTCGGACGCGGTCCCGACCGGCCCGTGCTCGTGAGCGGGTTCCCGGGGCTCACGATCCCGGCCGAGCCGAAGGCGATCGTCTACCGCGAGCAGGTCGACCTCATCGTGCTGCACAGCCGTCGCGAAGTGCGCGAGTTCCGGGCGAACGCCGAACGACTCGGCTTGCCCGTCGAGTTCGGGCTCGCGACGCTGCCGTTCCTGCCGGATGCCCCCCACGCCGACGTCGAAGCGGGCGACGGGCGCGACGACCTCGTGTTCGCCGCCCAGGCGAAGGTCCCGGTCGAGCGCGAGGATCGGGTGCGCCTGCTCGGCTGGCTCGCGGATGCCGCGCGCCGACGTCCCTCGCGGCGCGTCGTGGTGAAGGTGCGCGCCCGCCGCGGCGAGGCGCAGACGCACGCCGAGGCGTATGACTTCGCCGAGCTCCTCGGCGACCCCGCGGTGCGCGCGGAGCTCGGCGGCACGCTCCCGGCCAACCTCATCGTCGAGGACGGACCGATGTCCGAGCAGCTCGAACGGGCTGCCGCCCTCGTGACGGTGAGCTCCACCGCGGTGCTCGAAGCGATCGCCGCGGGCATCCCGGCGATCCTCGTCGACGAGTTCGGCGTCTCGCCGAAGCTCATCAACACCGTGTTCGAGGGCAGCGGGCTGTTCGGCGGCGCCGACGAGCTCGCGGCGTGGACCGGGCGGCATCCGGAACCGGAGTGGCGCGACGACAACTACTTCCACGGTCGCGAGCACGACGACTGGGAGGAGAAGCTCGCCGAGCTGCTCGCCGGCCGGGAGACGGTGCCGTTGCCGCTCCGCGACCGGAAGTACAACCTGAACGGCGGGGCGCTCCGGCGCGCGTTCGAGCGCAAGCGCATGCTCGGCGATCGCGATCGCTCAGTGGCCGGGTACGTGTCCGTCGTCGTCGCCGTGCCGGCGCGGTGGGTGGTGCGACGTGCACGTCGCATCCGGCGGCGGTTCGTCGACGCGCCCGGTTCCACGTTGGCCGACGCGGCGTGAGCCGCGGCCTCAGTCGACCGGTGCCGTGTGCTCGGCGACGTGTCGGAGGTACACCTCGGCATTGCGCCTGATGCCCGAGCGTTCCTCCTCGGTGAGCTCCCGGCGGACCTTGGCGGGAACGCCGGCGACGAGCGACCCCGGCGGCACGATCGTGCCCTCGAGCACGACGGCGCCCGCGGCGACGAGGGAGCCGGCGCCGATGACCACGCCGTTCAGCAGGGTCGCGCTCATGCCCACGAGGCAGTCGTCTTCGACGGTGCATCCGTGCAGCACCGCGCCGTGCCCGACCGAGACGCCCCGTCCGATCGTGAGCGGAAAGCCCGGGTCGACGTGGCAGACCACCGCGTCCTGCAGGTTCGCGCCCTCACCGAGGGTGATCGGCTCGGCTTCGGCGCGCAGGCACCGCGTTGTACCAGACGCTCGAGCGCGCCGCGAGGCGGACGTCGCCGACGATGACGGCCCCGGCCGCGACGAACGCGGTCTCGTCGAGCACGGGCGCGGGAACGCCGGCGATCGTGAGGATGCGGGCCGCGGGATCTGCGCTCATTCCGCCAGCCTATTCCGGCGACCGCGTGCGTCGCCCCTGCACGGTGCGGCGCACGGCCCGCAGGGCCGCGCCCACGCCGAGCACGACCGCGCCCGCCGCGATCGACTCGAGCGGCAGGGTCACGACGAGCACGACGCATCCGACCGCGCCCACGACCGACAGCCAACGCGGCACGAGCCGTTCCGCCTTCGGCTGGGTGAGTGCCGCGGCGTTCGCGACGAGGTAGTAGAGCAGCACGCCGAAGGACGAGAACCCGATCGCGCCGCGCAGGTCGGCGACGAGCACGAGCACGACGATCGCGGCACCGGTCACGAGCTCGGCGACGAACGGCGCCTTCGAGCGCGGATGCACCCTGGCCAGCCCCGCGGGCAACTCGCCGTCGCGCGCCATCGCGAGGCCGGTGCGGGCGATCCCGGCGATGAGCACGAGGAGCGCGCCGAGCGCCGCGACGCCGGCCGCGATGCGCACCACGGGCTCGGCCCACACCCATCCGGCGGCGGCGACGACGTCGACGAGGGGTGCGTCGGATGCCGCGAGCAGCAGCGGCCCGAGCGAGACGAGGGCCGCGGCGCCGACCGCCGCGTACACGACGACCACGACGACGAAGGCGATGCCGATCGCCCGGGGGATCGTGCGCGACGGTTCGCGAACCTCTTCGCCGAGCGTCGCGATGCGCGCGTAGCCGGCGAACGCGAAGAAGATGAGTGCGGCCGACTGGAGGATGCCGTAGACACCGCCGGCGACCGCAGGCAATGGGTTGGGGACGGCGGTCTCGCGCGTCGTGACGATCGCCGGGTCGCCGGTCGCGGCCGCCACGATGCCCGCGGCGACGACGATCGCGAGCACCACGAGCACCCCGGCGACGAGCACGGCGCCGACCCGAGCGGTGCGTGTCACGCCGAGCAGGTTCACGCCCACGAGGGCGAGCACCGCGACGACGGCGACGGGCTTCTGCCAGTCGGGCGGCACGAGGTAGGCCGCCGCAGTGAGCGCCATCGCGGCGCAGCTCGCCGTCTTGCCGATCACGAACGACCATCCGGCGAGGAAGCCGGGCCATGCGCCGAGGCGCTCACGTCCGTAGCGATACGCGCCGCCGGACTCGGGATACCGCACCGCGAGCTGCGCCGTCGATCCCGCGTTGGCGAATGCCACGAAGGCGGCGATCGCGAGCCCGACGAGGAGGCCGGCGCCGGCGGCCTGCGCGGCGGGCGCCCACACGGAGAAGACGCCCGCGCCGATCATCGCGGCGAGCCCGATCGCGACCGCATCGCCGAGGCCCAGGCGCCGGGCGAGTCGATCGTGCGGGGGCTGGGCGGCGGTCACGCTCGCACCCTACGCCATGCCGATGTCGCGTCGGCGTCGGATTCGCCGCCAGCCGTCGGGGGCGGTCGACCGTAGGATCGGTGCATGGCCCAGCAGTCCCACACCGCCGTCGACCGCGTCATCGACGCCCTCGCCGGCCATGGTCTCAGCCCCGAGATCTTCTGGTTCGACGACGCCGTGACGACGGCGCAGCTCGCCGCCGACGCCCTCGGCGTCGAGGTCGGCCAGATCGCGAACTCGCTCGTGTTCACGATCGACGACGAGCCGATCCTCGTGCTCACCTCGGGCGCGCACCGGGTCGACACCGAGTGGCTCGGTGAGCAGCTCGGCGGCGTCATCCGTCGCGCCCCGAAGGAGACGGTGAAGGCGGCGACCGGCCAGGTCATCGGCGGGGTCGCGCCGCTCGGCCATCCGGTGCCCGTGCGCACGATCGTCGACGTGCAGCTCGCCGACTACCCGGTCGTGTGGGCGGCCGCGGGCCACGCGAAGACGGTCTTCCCGACGACGTTCGACGAGCTCGTGCGCATCACGGGCGGCGCACCGCACGCCGTCGAGCCCTCCCGCGAGACTTCCGCGTGACCTCGCCCCGAGTGGCCTGGCCGCGCCCCGCAGGCCCGCTCGTCCTCCGACCGCCGACGAGCGACGACCTCGACCAGGTGCTCACGTGGCGCAACCGGCCCGAGGTCACCCGCTGGCTGCTGCGCACGACCGTCGATCCCGAGGCATTCCGCACGGCATGGCTCGACAGCGTCGAGGACCCCGACCAGCACACGGCGGTGGCCGTGCTCCACGGGGTCGTCGTCGGCACCGGCTCGCTCGACGTCCGCGACGGCATGGGGCAGTTCGACGGCGATGCCTGGCGTGGAGCTGAAGGGCTCCTCGGATATCTCATCGATCCCGCCCAAGCCGGAAACGGGTACGCGACCGCTATCGCCCGCGCCCTGCTCGACCTCGCGTTCACGGAGCTCGGTCTTCATCGGGTCACGGCCGGATGCTTCGCCGACAACGCCGCCTCGTGGCACGTCATGGAGAAGCTCGGCATGCGGCGGGAGCAGCACGGCGTGCGCGACTCGTGGCATGCCGAACTCGGCTGGATCGACGGCTACACGTACGGAATGCTCGCCGAGGAGTGGCGCGCGAGTCGCTGACGCAACACGCGTGGAATCCACCATCCACTGACCGCTTCGGCGCCGCGCGGTCACTACCACTGGCGCGCCGTTGCATGGTCAGACCGCCAGGTTGACTCCGTTCGCCGCCGACTCCGCCACTGATGCAGTTTTGGCATCAGTGGCGGAGTCTGCGGGATCTGGGGTCGCCACTGATGCAGTTTTGGCATCAGTGGCGGAGTCTGCGGGATCTGGGGTCGCTCCAAACCATGTCGGTGCCATCTGAGAGGCTCCGGGAGTGGTGAGGCCGAGATGAGTGCGGAACAGGACTACCGGGGCGAGTTCGATGGTGTCGACTCCGCCGAGATCGATGTGGCTGGAATCGTGATGCGCGTGCGGCGGGTATGCGATCTGAGCCAGCGGGGTCTCGGGGTCGCGCTGGGCCTCGACCAGTCACAGGTTGCTCGCATCGAGTCGTCACGACGTCGGGTCGACCTCCCGCTGCTGGTCCGGATCCTGGCGCTTGCCGAGATGCGCATCGCGGTCCTGGATCGAGACGGGGTCGAGGTCACCCCTGTCCCGAAGGATGTACTTCGCGACAACGCCGATCGCCGCATGCCGGCGCATCTCGATGTGCGCGAACCGTCTGACACCCCGATGTCAGCGTTGCTCAAACCACACAGTGGTCGCGCCAGTCCGCGTGGTTGGTACCACCATCGAGCGATACGAGACCGGCGGAGGAACGCGGGGGAGCTCGACGCCATCCGGGATCAGCCGACCGTGAGTGGTGTCGCCCAGCGCAAGCGCGAACGGCACGCCGAGCGCTTCGCACCGCACCGAGCGGTGACACTGCTCGAAGTCGACTGCACCTGCCTCAGCGGGTGTTGGGAGAGCCGCGGTTGCGTCGACGACTGCGCGTGCCGCTGCGAGCCATGACCGCTCGCCGGGGGCGGGTCAAGCGTCGCGCCGGGCGCCCTGACTCGGACGCGCTGTGAAGATCGCCGGTTCGCGGTAGCCGCGTTCGGCGAATGCCGCGAGCACTTCGCGAGTGACGATCGGCACCAGCGCGTCGACCATGAGCGCGATCGCCGCGCCGCCGAAGCCGCCGCCCGTCATGCGCGCGCCGATGGCACCGTTCGCCTGCGCCGTCGCGACGGCGAGGTCGAGCTCGGGCACCGAGATCTCGAAGTCGTCGCGCATCGACACGTGCGATGCGTCGAGCAGCGGTCCGATCGCTCCGGGACCGTGCTCGCGAAGGGTACGCACGGTGTCGAGCACGCGCTGGTTCTCGGTGACGACATGGCGCACCCGGCGGAACGTCTCGTCGTCGAGCACGGCCTCGGCGCGCGGCAGGTCGTCGGGGCGGATGTCGCGGAGCGACTCCACCCCGAGTGCCCGGGCTCCTGCCTCGCAGGAGGCGCGGCGGGCGGCGTATCCGCCCGACGCGTGCGCGTGCGCCACGCGGGTGTCGATGACGAGCACCGAGAGTCCGTCGGCGTCGAACCCGAGGGGGATGACGTCGGCGTCGAGGCTGCGGCAGTCGAGGAACACCCCGGCATCCGCTTCGCCGAGGAGTGACGCCGACTGGTCCATGATGCCCGTCGGCGCCCCGACGGCGCGGTTCTCGGCGAGCCGGCCGACCTTCGCGAGCGTCGGCCGGTCGAACCCGAGGCCCCAGTGCTCGTCGAGGGCGAGCGCAACGGAGCATTCGATCGCGGCCGAGGAGGACAGGCCGGCGCCGATCGGAACGTCGGAGGCGACGTAGAGGTCGACGCCGCGAACCTGCTCGAGGTCGGCGCCGAACTCGCCGAGTGCCCACGCGACACCGAGCGGGTAAGCCGCCCAGTCGGTCACCGCGTCGGGGGAGAGCTCGTCGAGATGGATCTCGACCGCGTCGGGCGCATGACTCGTCGCGACCCGGATGACGCGGTCGTCGCGGTCGCCGAGGGCGACGGCGGTGCGCCGGTCGATCGCGAAGGGGAACACGAAGCCCTCGTTGTAATCGGTGTGCTCGCCGATGAGGTTCACTCGACCCGGTGCCGACCAGACGCCCGCCGGCCGCCGGCCGAACCATTCGGCGAATCCGTTCTGCGCCTCCGCGGCCTCGCTCATGCCGGAACCCTTCCGATCGCGGCGCGCAGCGCCTCTGCCTGTGCCTCGGGAGTGACGTCCCCGATCCATGCTCCCATCGCCGCCTCCGAGCCGGCGAGGAACTTCAGCTTGTCCGCGGCGCGCCGCGGGCTCGTGAGCTGCAACATCAGCCGCACGTCGTCGCGTCCCTCGTGCACGGGCGCCTGGTGCCACGCGGCGATGTACGGCGTCGGGGTGTCGTAGAGCAGGTCGACGCCGCGGAGGAGACGGAGGTAGAGGGCGGCGAGCTCGTCACGCTCGGCGAGGCTCGTCTCGGCGAAGTCGGGCACGTGCCGGTGGGGGAGCAGATGCACCTCGATCGGCCAGCGCGCCGCGAACGGCACGAAAGCGGTCCAGTGCTCACCCGAGATGACGACGCGCGGACCGCGGCGCTCGCGTTCGAGCAGGTCCGACATGAGCGCGGGCCCATAGGCCGCGATCGCGGCGAGCAGCCGCTCGGTGCGCGGGGTCACGTAGGGGTACGCGTAGATCTGGCCGTGCGGATGCCCCAGCGTCACGCCGATCGCCTCGCCGCGGTTCTCGAACGGGAACACCTGCTCGACGCCGGGGAGCGCCGAGAGCGCCGCGGTGCGCTGTGCCCACGCCTCGATCACGGTTCGGGCGCGCGAGACCGTCTGCGTGCCGAACGAGCCCTCGTGGTCGGGGCTGAAGCACACGACCTCGGTTCGGCCGACCGAGGGTCGCGCGCGCTCGAGCCCGACGCGGCGGAGGTCGGCGAGGGTGCCGGCGCTCGTGGCATCCGGTTCCGCGAGCTCGGGGCCGAAGGACGGCGAGCGGTTCTCGAAGACCGCGACGTCGTAGTTGCTCGGGATCTCCGACGGGTTGCCCGGGCGCTGCGGGGCGAGCGGGTCGAGGTCGGCGGGCGGGAGGAACACCCGGTTCTGGCGGGCCGCCGCGATCGAGACCCACTCGCCTGTGAGCGCGTCCTGGCGGAGCTCGGCCGTCGCGGGCCGAGGGTCGAGCGCCCGCTCGTCGATGTCGCGTTCGGGCGGCAGCGTCGTGTCGGCGTCGTCGAAGTAGATGAGCTCGCGCCCGTCGGCGAGGCGAGACGGCCGAACCGCGATACGCGGGTCGGCCACGGGGGCGGATGCCGCGGCGGCGGCGCCATTCGGGGTGAGCACGCCGCCACGATACGCGACTTTCATTTCGCAAACAACCGTGTTTCGTATTGCAAAGCCAGCCGAAAGCCCGCAGAATTCGGGTATGTCCGACGCCCCCGCGAGCATTCCGGCCGAGGCGCCGGCGAGCGTCGCGCTGAACGCGCCGAGCCGCCGTGAACTCGCCCTCGCGCTCGTCGCCGAGCGCGGCTTCGTGCGGGTCGCCGAGCTCAGCGCCGCGTTCGGCGTCACGACCGTGACGGCTCGCGCCGACCTCGATGCGCTCGAGCGGCAGGGCGCGATCCGGCGTGTGCACGGCGGCGCGGTGCCCGCATCATCACCGCTCGAGGCCGAGCGACCCGAACGTGAGCCGAGCTTCGAAGAGGCGCTCGAGGCATCCGTCGTGCCGAAGCGGCTGATCGGCGAGCATGCCGCGTCGCTCGTGCGCAGCGGCCAGAGCCTCATCCTCGACGTCGGCACGACGACGCTGCAGATCGCCCGCGCGCTGCGGGTGCGCCGCGACCTCGATGACGTGACGATCTTCACGAACGGCCTGTCGATCGCCCTCGAGCTCGAAGACGAGATCCCGCGCTTCACGGTCGTCGTCACGGGCGGCACGCTGCGGCCGAAGCAGCACTCCCTGGTGCATCCGCTCGCCGGCTCCATGCTCGACGAGGTGCACGTCGACCTCGCGTTCATCGGGTGCAACGGTGTCGACCCTGTGCACGGCGTGACGAATGCGAACCTGCCAGAGGCCGCCGTGAAGACCCTCATGCTCCGGGCCGCGGCACGCTCGATCGTGATCGCCGACGGTTCGAAGCTCGGCGAGGTGCACCTCGGCCGCATCGCGCCGGTCGACGCCTTCGACCTGCTGGTGACGGATGGCACGGCACCCCGCGAGCTCGTCGCCGAACTCGAGCTCGCGGGCCTCACGGTGGCCTCCGCGGGAGACCCTAGAGTGGTGACATGACCCTTCCCACGGGCGAGCAGTTCGCCCTCGAGACGTCGACGTCGAGCGGGGAGATCCGCGCGACGATCACCGCCGTGGCGGCCGGCATCCGCACCCTCAGCATCAACGGCATCGACCTCGTACCGGCCTATTCCGAAGATCGCACGCCTCCGATGGGCGCCGGCATCGTCCTCACGCCGTGGCCGAACCGCATCCGCGACGGCCGCTGGAACCACGACGGCGTCGTGCATCAGCTCGCACTCACCGAACCGGCGCGAAGCAACGCGATCCACGGACTCCTCCGCTACGCCGAGTACCGGCCGATCGCCCGCGACCGGGATTCGGTCACCCTTGCCGCGACCATCTACCCGCAGCTCGGGTACCCGTTCCTCCTCGGCACGGCCGTGCACTACGAGCTCATCGCCGACGGGCTGAAGGTCACGCACTTCGTCGAGAATCTCGGCGGAGAGCCCGCCCCCGTCGCAATCGGCACGCACCCCTACCTCAAGATCGGCGGTGTGCGCACTGCCGACCTCACGCTGCGCCTCGACGCCGCGAGCCACATCGAGGTCGACGAGCGGCTCCTGCCGACCGGCGAGCTGCCGGTCGAGGGCACCGAGTGGGACTTCCGCGAGGGCCGGCGCGTCGGCGAGCTCGAGCTCGACGACGCGTTCGGCGAGGTGGCGAGCGAAGACGGCCAGGTGCTGCACTCGCTCACCGCGCCCGACGGTCGGAGCGTCTCGATCTGGGCCGACGACGAGTTCGAGTACGTGCAGGTGTTCACGACGCGCGAGTTCCCCGGCGAACACGGCGACGTCGCCATCGCCGTCGAGCCGATGACGGCGCCCGCCGAGGCGTTCAACTCGGGGCGGGGCCTGCGCTGGCTCGACCCGGGCGAGGAGTGGCAGCTCAGCTGGGGCATCCGCTTCGAGGGCTTCAGGGCCGAGTGAACCCCACCGCTCGCTGAGCTTGTCGAAGCGAGTGTCCTACCCGACCACGCACGCGCCCGAGCCGACCGGCTCGCTGAGGTTCGGCGCGTCGGCGGCGAGCGGGGTGAGCGTGGCGACCGGCACGGCGAACCCCACGTTGTCGACCGTCTCGGACTTCGCGAACACGACTCCGCCGACCGCTCCGTCGCTCGTGAGCACCGGGCCGCCCGAGTTGCCATGGTCGACATCGGCGGCGAGCGTCATGACGTCACGCGTCGACCGGGTGCCGCCCTCGATGATCGTCAGCGGACCGACTCCCATGACCCGGGCGGGACGCACCTCGAGCGGGCCGCCGAAGGGGTAGCCGGCGACCGCGACATCGGCGCCCGTGGCGGGTTCGGCGAGCGCGAGCGGAGGCGTCGCGAGCCCGTCGACGGCGATGAGCGCGAGGTCGTGCTCGGGGTCGAAGGCGACGACGCGCCCCTCGACCGCGGGCTGGCCGGGCGCCTCGACGATCGGCTCGGTGACCCCCGCGACGACGTGCGCGTTCGTCACGATGCGGTCGGGCGCGACGACGAAGCCGCTGCCCGAGAGGTTGCTGCCGCACTGGAAGGCGTTGCCGGTCACGCGCACGACGGATGCCGCGGCGCGGGCGAGCACGGCGTCGTCGATGCCGCTCGTCGGCAGTTCCGGGCTCTCGATCGGCGCGTCGAGTACGTCGACGAGCCACGGGATCGCCTCGCCGACCGCCGCGGTGCGGAGCTGGGCGAGGAGTGTGCGCGCGGGCGCGGGCGTGACCCGGTCGAGCGTCTGCAGCACCTGGGAGCCGGCGACCGCCGGTGAGAGCACCGGCACCCCCATCGCCGAGACGCCCGAGGCGACGAGCGAGACGACGAAGGCGGTGACGAGGAGGTTGCCGATCGCGCCGAGGACGCGGTCGAGCACGCCGAGCTTCACGGCATTCGCGCCGCGGCGCAGCGCCCGCCCGACGAGCGCGCCGAGCCAGGCGCCGAGGCTCAGCAGTACGAGTGCGACCGCGATCGCGGTGGGCGCACGCCACTCGGGCACCGGCACGAGGCCCGCGATCCACGGCATCACGAGGAACGCGGCGATGCCGCCCACGATGAGTCCGACCAGTCCCGCCGCGGTGCGGAGGATCCCCGCACGCCAGCCGTTCACGACGGCGCCGATGAAGGCGAGGACGAGCACCACGTCGAGCACCAGGCTCCAGATCATGGCGGCTCCGTTCGGTCGTCGGGTTTCGGCGCGGGGTTCGGCGCGGATCTCCAGCCTGCGGCATCCGTCTCGGAGATGGCTGAAGGCGCGCACGCCGACGGCCGCGCCACCTGCAGCAGACCAATCGGATCGGCCCAGTCGCATACCCACATAGTCGACCGCCCACAACGGATGCCCCGGGCCGGCGACCTGTCGGCTAGGGTCTGAGTGCTCGCCGCCGATCGGCCGGGCCCCACCACATACGACGAGGAGTGACGGATGCGCGTCGGCATGTTCCTGAACTACGCGGGCGGCTTCCGCGAGGCGGCCGACGAGGTCGCCGAACTCGAACGGGCGGGCGTCGATCTCATCGCGGTGCCCGAGGTCTATTCGTTCGACGCGGTGAGCCAGCTCGGCTTCCTCGCGGCCCGCACCTCGACCATCACGCTCGCCTCCGGCATCCTGCAGCTCTACACCCGCACTCCGACGCTCACGGCGATGACGGCCGCCGGTCTCGACTACGTGTCCGACGGCCGGTTCGAGCTCGGCATCGGGGCATCCGGACCGCAGGTCATCGAGGGCTTCCACGGCGTGCGGTACGACGCCCCGCTCGCGCGCACCCGCGAGATCGTGGAGATCTGCCGCATGACGTGGCGTCGGGAACCCGTCGTGCACACGGGCGCCAAGTACCGTATCCCGCTGCCCGAGGGCGAGGGCACCGGGCTCGGCAAGCCGTTGAAGCTGATCAATCACCCGGTGCGCGCGCGCATTCCCATCACGATCGCCTCCCTCGGCCCCAAGTCCGTCGAGCAGACCGCGGAGATCGCCGACGGCTGGCTGCCGATGTTCTTCCACCCCGAGCGCGCCGCGGCCGTGTGGGGCGACGCGCTCGCCGCAGGGCGGGCACGCCGATCAGATGGAGCTCGGCGACCTCGACGTCTTCGCGAGCCCTGCGCTGGCGATCACCGACCATCCCGAGGCGCTGCTCCCGCTCGTGAAGCCGCAGCTCGCGCTCTACGTGGGTGGCATGGGCGCACGCGGCAAGAACTTCTACAACGACCTGATCGCGAGCTACGGCTTCGAGGCCGACGCGGCGCGCATCCAGGATCTCTACCTCGAGGGGCGGAGAGACGAAGCGGTCGCCGCCGTGCCCGACGAGCTCGCACGCGCGATCTCGCTCATCGGGCCGGCCTCGTACGTCGCGGAGCGGGTCGCCGCCTTCGCCGAGGCGGGCGTCACCACGCTCACGGTCACCCCGCTCGCACGGACCTCGGAGGAGCGCATCGCGCTGATGTCGGGGTTCCGCGCGCTCGTCGACTGAATCGGAGGATTGCGACATCCGATCGTGGGATTCGCCTGCCCGAAGCGACAAGCGGGCGTCGCATCAGTGAACGATGTGCGCCAATACTCATCAACCTGCTGGTGCGACCACCCAGCTGGGTCTACCCTGAGAGGCACCTGCACGATGACGTGCAGCAAGGGGACACCTGGGGAGGAGCCGCCGTGACGGGAACGCTCGAACTCTACGTGGACGTCCGCGAAGAAGACCGATTCCGGCTGAAGGCCGGCAGCCGGCAACCCGTCGCCGCGTCCGAGGCCTGCACGACGAGGGCCGCCGCGAAGAACGGCATCGAGTCGGTGCGGCGGAGCGCACCCGACTCCGCCCTCCTCCACCAGACCGTGTAGCTCGAGCGCCCGTCGGGCGGTGCCCGGTACTTTGCGCACGCCGACCGATCATTCGTCGCGTCCTCGCCAGGCCACGTACGCCCACACGGCGAGCGTGAGCATCGGACCCCAGAACCAGAGTGGCAGCACGAGGTTGACGACGAGGGCATCCGCGGGCGAGGCCGGGTTGCCGACGAGCGTCACGAGCATCGGCACAGCCGAGAGGCACAGGATTCCGGCGGCGGTGAAGCCGGGGATCGCGGCGGCGAGCACCGGTACGGCTCGCCCGCCGATGCGAGGCATCCACGTCGGGAAGACCCGCCCCCACGGCAGGATCAGGCCGAGGGTGAGAACGCTGGCGGCGACGGCACCCGACCCGAGCATGAGCCCCGTGGCGAGGATCGCCGGCGAGAGCTCCTCGCCGCTCGGCCCGAACAGCGGCCACGGCGTCAGCCAGCTCGCCCGCGCGACGGCATAGGGGATCGGCCCGAGCGCGGCGAGGATCGTGAGCACGCGGCGATGCCGCACGAGCCATGACTCGAACGCACCGCCGGCCGAACCGGTGCGCACGGCGCCCGCCGCGATCGCCGCCCACGCGAGGATCGTGCCGACGGCCACGGCCATCACGGCGAGCTCCGGCGCATCCGCCGCGAGGGCGCGGCCGAAGTTCACCGCGAACCCGACGACGCCCTCGATGGTCAGGCCGGCCAGCCAGACGGATGCCGCGAGCAGCACGATCAGCCCGGCGAGGAGCGTCAGCCCGAGTCGGGGTGCCCGCACGAGCATCACGGCGATCGTGACGACGCCGGCCACGACGGCGAGGCATCCGAACAGGTAGCCGGCGAAGGCGATGATCGAGATGCTGCCGAGCGCGAAGACCAGCACGAGGGCGAGCGCGGTGGCGCCGATGCCGGTCGGCACAGCGGACTTCGGGCCACCGCGGGCGCACCAGGCTGCGAACACCACTCCGGCCCCGCCCGCGGCGAGCGCGAGTACGGCGACGGCCTCGGGGCCGAGCAGGATGCTCGCGAGACTCTGCATCGCCGTGCCGCCGAAGGGGTTGAGATCCGGGACCAGCAGCCAGGTGAGCCCGAGGCCGACCAGCACCGCCGACGCGACGAGAGCTATGACGGCGATCGCTCGCGCACGCCGCCCCCTCCGAGCGCTCGCGTCGATCGGACTGCGCGCGTCGCTCGCGTCGCCCGGCCTCTTCGGGGTCGCGCTCGGTCGTTCGGTGAACGTCATGTCGATTCCACTCCTCTGCGTCGTCGGTGCCGACCTGTGTCTGCGCTCGGCGCGCCTGCGGTCGGGCACGGCCAGCGTGGCAGTCGCACCCTCCCGCGCACCTCACCCGATCGGGTGAGACGCCGCCCGCCGCTGCCGGGTAGCGTGGTCCGCGGAATGGGTGCCGCGTCTCGTCTCTCGACCTCGGTGTCCGTGGTGCGCCGCGCCGCGGCATCCGTCGGTCCTGCTCCGACCGCGCCCTCGCTCGCCGACTGGGTCTGGGCAGCGGCCTGCGCCGCAGCCCTGCTCCCGGTGTCGATCGTGGAACTCGTGCGTGCGGCGAGCACCCCACTCGACTCGGCGTGGGCCGCGGGCACTGTCGCGCTGTTCGTGGTGCTCCACCTCCTGGTCGCGGTGCGGCGGCGGTCGCCGCGCGGCGCGCTCGTCGCGGCATCCGCCGTCATGCTCGCGCTCACCGTCGCCAGCCTGCCGGGCACGCCGACCATTGCCGTGCTGTTGCCGAGCAGCCTGGCCTACCTCGTGTTCGTCTTCACGGCGGCGGCGAGCGACGATCGATGGGCGGATGCCGCCGCTCTCGTGTTCGGCCTCGCCGGGGCAGCGCTGATGACCGCCGTGTCGATCGCGCACGGCGTCGGATCCGGGCTCGGGCTGCCAGACGCGGAGCCGGGCGCGCTGATCGCGCTCGCGGGGTTCCTGGTCGCCTCGATCGGAGCGGCGTGGGCGCTCGGTCGCTATCGCCGCGAGTCCCGCCGCAAGCGCGCCGCCCAGGAGCTCGGACGCGAGCAGGCGGCCGAGCTCCGGCTGCAGGGCGAGCGCGAGGCGGTCGCCGACGAGCGTCGCCGCATCGGGCGCGAACTGCATGACGTCATCTCGCACTCGCTCGCCGTCATGGTCGCGCAGGCGGAGGCGTCGCGCGTGCTGCTCGGTCGCGACGACCTCCGTGCACGCACCGCGATCGAGCACGTCGTGACGACCGGCCGCACCGCGATGACCGACATGCGGGGATTGCTGACCGTGCTCGCCGAGCCGCCGGGCGGGAGCGTCGCGCCGCTGCCGCGGGAACCGAGCCCGGGGCTCGGTGAACTGCGCGGGCTCGTCGAGCGCGCTTCGGGGCCCGAGCGCGTCGTCGCGCTCGTCGAGACCGGCGAACCGCGCGCCGTGAGCCCCGGTGTCGGTCTCGCCGCCTATCGCGTCGTGCAGGAGTCGCTCACGAACACGCTGAAGCACACGGATCCGCCGACGCGCAGCGAAGTGCGGCTCGAGTGGCGCGCCGAGACGCTCGTGGTCACGGTGACCGACGACGGCCTGCCGGGCGGCGGCGCGCACGAGCCCGCTGCGGGGCGCGGCATCCGGGGCATGCGCGACCGAACCGAGCAGGTCGCGGGCCTCCTCGAGAGCGCTGCGCGCGGTGACGACGACGGATGGCGCACGAGGGCGACCTTCCCGTCGGCGCCCGTCGGCGCGCCCGACGTCCCCGCCGATCCTGGAGTCCCCGCATGACCGAGCCGACTCGAGGGCCCCGCATCCGCGTCGCCATCGCCGACGACCAGGAGCTCATCCGGTCCGCGGTCCGCGCCATGCTCGAAGCACATGCCGACCTCGACGTCGTCGCCGAGGCATCCGACGGGGCAGAACTCCTCGAACTGGCGCGCGCGCACCGTGTCGACGTGGTGCTGATGGACATCCGGATGCCGCGCCTCGACGGCATCGCAGCGACCGCGCAGCTCCTCGCCGACCGGCCCGACACCCGCGTGCTCGTGCTCACGACCTACGACCTCGACGAGTACGTGTTCGCCGCGATCCGAGCGGGTGCCAGCGGATTCCTCACCAAGGATGCTTCGAGCGAGGAGATCGCCGCCGCGATCAGGGCCGTTCACGCCGGCGACTCCGTCGTCGCCCCGCGCGCGACGGCGAGCCTCGTCGAGTTCGTCGCTCGCGCCCCGGTGCCGGCCGACCCCGACACCCTCCTCGCGCCGCTCACCGCGCGGGAGCGCGACGTGCTCATGCAGCTCGTGACCGGCGCCTCGAACGACGTCATCGCCGAACGCCTCTACCTGACGGGCAACACGGTGAAGACCCATGTCACGTCGATCCTCGCCAAGCTCGGATCTGCCCGACCGGGTCCACGTCGTGATCTGGGCGTTCGAGCACGGCGTCGCGGCGGCGCGCTAGCGGTGTGAGCCACCTTGCCGCCGACGGGCGAGCGGCGCACACTCGACGTATGGACAGGTCAGACGAAGCCCGTGCCGTCGACAGTGTGATCGATCGCCTCGCCGCCCATTTCCCCGATGTGCCCCGCGTTCAGGTCGAGAGCGTCGTCCGCGAGGAGCACCATCGCCTCGATGGCAATCCCATCCGTGACTTCGTGCCCGTGCTCGTCGAGCACGAGGCACGCGACCGCCTGCGCATCTCGGGCGCGAAGGAGGCGGAGGGGCTGCTCTACGAGCCGCCTCAGTCGGAGACGGCCCAAGCCGAAGAATGACTCAGTGGACCCAGGTCGAGAACGGGCTGCATCCAGGAGGTGAATCACGCGAGGTACTTGCCGACCGAGCCAGTCGGCGTTCTCGTGTCATCAGTGCGTCCTATCGCGTCAGGGTGATGTGGATCTCGCCGCTTTCGGCTACTTCCGTCGTCACCTTGTGGGTGAGTTCGAAGCCGCGCAGGTCGTCCCACAGCCGATGACCCCGGCCGAGGAAAATCGGGGCGACCATGAGGTGCAGGTCGTCGACCAGCCCGGCGCGCAGGAAGTCGCGCGCCGTACTGTACCCACCGCCGACGCGCACGTCCAGGCCGCCGGCGGCCTCCGTCGCCTCGGCGAGCACGTCCTCGATGGCGGTGTCGCGGAAGTGGAACGTCGTGCCGCCCTCCATCGGGATCGACGGACGCGGCACCGTGTGGGTGAGCACATAGACCGGGGTGCCGAACGGCGGGGTGTCGCCCCACCAGCCTTTCCAGTCCGCATCGTCGGGAAAGGTGTGGAGCCCGAACATCCCCGCACCCATGATCTCGGAGCCGACTCCCTCGAAGAACGCGACGGCGTATCGGTCGTCGACGCCGGTCGTGCCGGCGCCGCTGGTGTCGCCGAAGACGTGCTCCCGGAACGTGCGGGTCGCGGCGTACGCAGCTGTGAGGCGCCCCCAGTCTTCACCCATCGGGGTCGTCGGGTGTCGGGTCAGACGGCGTGTAACCGTCCAGCGAGGTGAAGAGGTCCATGCGAACGCGGGTCATGTCAGATTTCCTTCGGGGTAGTGAGGTTGAGATGGATGCCGAGCCGGTCGGCTTGGAGTTCTGCGGGGGTTCGCTGCTCGCCGAGCCACAGGTGCCGCACGTCGAGGGCACCCGGTCGCACGCTCACGGCGGGACGCGTGCGTGCTTCTCCGACGTGACCACTCCCGACGTTCGCGAGGACACTGACGTCGCATGGCGTGGGTGGGCCCCGTGGGGCTCGAACCCACGACCCGCGGATTAAACCAAGCTGCTCTGCCAACTGAGCTAGAGGCCCGCCGAACCAGAATAGCCTGAACGCGGGCGCGGCCCGCCGCCAGCAGAAGCAGGGCCCATCCACACGCGGGGCCCCATCCACAAGCAAGGCCTCTCCACACGCGACATTCGACGTACGGGGGTAACGTAGCCCGCGATGGCTTCTGACTTCCACCGACCCGCCAGATTCCCGCCGGGCATGTTCGAGGGCTACCTCGGCGCCGAGGATCCGGCGCAGCTCAGCCGCGTCGCCCACGACACGGCCGCGGCGATCCTCTCCCGTGTGCGCGCCGACCCCGACCCCGAGGTCGTGGCACGTCTCGTGTCGTACACCGACGAGCACGGCATCGATGCGATCGCCGAGCTCTGGTCGCGGGCATCGGCCAAGAGCCTGCCAGGCGCGCTGTGGCGGGTCTACCTCCTCCGCGCGCTCATCCGGCAGGATCCGCACGCCATGAGCCTGGCGTTCCAGCGCGGCAGCGAGGTGTCCAGCACCATCGACCAGGTCGTCGCAGGCGCGGCGATCCCCGCCGGGCCCGATGAGGTCCGCGAACTCGCCGATCGCATCCTGCACGGGGTGTTCACGGGAGACTTCGCGGTCGCCCTCGAACGTGCCGCCGCGTTCGCGCGCGTCGCCGCTGCAGGGTTCGTGAGTCTCGCCGACGACGCGGATGCCGCCGACGCGGTGCACCCCGATCGACCCGCCACGCTCACCACCCGCGCGCTGCGCCTCACGGAGCTCGCCGACGAGCTGGCGTCGTGCGCGCGGCTCTGGCGCCGCGACGCGCTGGACTGAGCCGGGAGCGCGGGTCGGAACCGATCGTGCCGGTCGGGAATGCCTGGGCCGCACACCTCGTTTACACTGAACGAGGCCGGCCGCAGTAACCCCGGGCTCCAATATTCGCCGCTCCGAGCGGCCTCGCGCCGAGAGGCGTTCTGCGGCCGGCCTTGTTCGTGCCCGGCGCGCCGAGTCGAGGCATCCGCGTAGCATCGGAGCATGGCCCCGACCGTCACCCTCCTCATCGAGCCCCTGCCCGCCGGCGAAGTCGGTGCCGACCTCGACGCGACGTTCCATGAGGTGGATGCCTCGGCGCCGGCGCTCCGCGTCGGTGAACTGTCGACCCAACGCGGCGACGGCATCTTCGAGACGATGGCCGTGTTCGACGGGCACGTGCAGGAGGCACGCGCCCACTTGGAGCGACTGCGGAACTCCGCGCGCATCTGCGAGCTGCCCGAACCGAACCTGCCGCAGTGGGAGGCCGCGATCGCCCGCGCGGTCGCGTCCCTGCCCGCAGCAGGGGCGTTCGCGCTGAAGATCGTGCTGAGTCGCGGCGTCGAACACGGGCCCGCGCCGACGGCCTGGCTGCACGCCACGCCCGCCGCCGACTTCACCGCGGTGCGCGAGCGCGGCATCCGTGTCATCACCCTCGACCGTGGGTACGACCGCGGTGCTGCCGAGCGGGCGCCATGGCTGCTGCTCGGCGCCAAGACCCTGAGCTACGCGGTGAACATGGCCGCCTTGCGCGAGGCGCATCGGCGCGGCGCCGACGACACGATCTTCGTCACGAGCGACGGCTACGTGATGGAGGGCCCGACCTCGACGGTCATCCTCCGCCGTGGCGACGTGTTCGTGACCCCGGCGCCGACAGGCGCCATCCTGCACGGCACGACGCAGCAGAGCCTCTTCGAGCATCTCGAGGCCTCGGGTACGCGCACCGAGCATCGCGACATCCCTGCGGCAGAGCTCACAACGGCGGATGCCGCGTGGCTCGTCTCGAGCGTGCGCCTCGCCGCCGGCATCACCGCCGTCGACGGCACCCCGCTGCCCTATGACGCCGACGAGACGCGCGCCCTGAACGCCTACCTGCTGAGCCCGCGCGACTGACGCCACGAACGCGAACGGGGCGCCACGCGAGCTGCGCTTGCCCCGTTCGACGGCATCGATCAACCGAAGCGGCCCGAGACGTAGTCTTCGGTCGCCTTCACCGACGGGTTCGAGAAGATCGTCGTCGTGTCGGCGTATTCGATGAGCTTGCCCGGCTGGCCGGTTCCGGCGATGTTGAAGAACGCGGTCTTGTCGGAGACGCGCGAGGCCTGCTGCATGTTGTGGGTCACGATCACGATCGTGTACTCCTGCTTGAGTTCTTCGATGAGGTCCTCGATCGCGAGGGTCGAGATCGGGTCGAGCGCCGAGCACGGCTCGTCCATGAGGATGACCTCGGGGGAGACCGCGATCGCGCGGGCGATGCAGAGACGCTGCTGCTGGCCGCCCGAGAGGCTCGATCCGGGGCGGTCGAGGCGGTCCTTGACCTCGTTCCAGAGGTTCGCGCCCTTCAGGGACTTCTCGAGGAGCTCGTCGGCGTCGGGCTTCGAGATCCGCTTGTTGTTGAGCTTCACGCCCGCCAGCACGTTGTCGCGGATCGACATCGTGGGGAACGGGTTCGGTCGCTGGAACACCATGCCCACCTGACGGCGCACGAGTACGGGGTCGACATCGGGGTCGTAGAGGTTGTTGCCGTCGATCAGCACTTCGCCCTCGACATGCGCGCCCAGGATCACCTCGTGCATGCGGTTCAACGTGCGGAGGAACGTGGTCTTGCCGCAGCCCGACGGGCCGATGAACGCGGTGACGCTGCGGGGTTCGATCTCGATGCTCACGCCCTCCACCGCAAGGAACTTGCTGTAGTAGACGTTGAGGTCGCGGACTTCGATGCGCTTGGACACGGGTTTCCTTACTGGCTCGCGGCTCAGCGGCCGAACTTCGGGGCGTAGACGCGGGCGACGAGTCGGGCGATGAGGTTCAGCGCCATGACGATGAGGATGAGGGTGAGTGCCGCGGCCCACGCGCGGTCGATGAACGCCTGGGCCGGGTTGCCCTGGTTGGCGTACTGGGTGTACACGAAGACCGGCAGCGACGACATTCGACCCTCGAAGAGGTTCCAGTTCATGCTCGCTGTGAAGCCCGCCGCGATGAGGAGCGGCGCGGTCTCGCCGATGACCCGGGCGATCGAGAGCATGATGCCGGTGGTGATGCCCGCGATCGACGTGGGCAGCACGACCTTCACGATCGTGAGCCACTTCGGCACGCCGAGCGCGTAGGCAGCCTCGCGCAGTTCGTTCGGCACGAGGCGCAGCATCTCTTCGCTCGAGCGCACCACGACCGGGATCATCAGCACCGCGAGCGCGACCGCGCCGGCGATGCCGGTGCGGGTGCCGGGTCCGAGGAAGATCGAGAAGACCGCGTAGGCGAAGAGGCCCGCGACGATCGACGGGATTCCGGTCATGACGTCGACGAGGAAGGTGATGCCCTGCGCGAGCCTGCCGCGACCGTACTCGACGAGGTAGATCGAGGTCATGAGGCCGATCGGAATCGAGATGATCGCGGCAGTGCCGGTCATGAGCACGGTGCCGACGATCGCGTGCAGCGCGCCGCCGCCCTCGCCGGTGACGTTGCGCATCGAGCTCGTGAAGAACTCGGCGTCGAAGCGTGCGAGCCCGTACGTCACCACGGTGATGGTGAGCGAGATGAGCGGGATCATCGCGAGCACGAACGCGCCCGTGACGAGTGCCGTGACAAGCCGGTCCATCGCCCGGCGCCGGCCCTCGACGAGCGTCGAGAAGAGCCAGATCGACGGAATGAAGAGCAGAGCGCCGATGAGGAGTGCGCCGCCCCAGTTGAACCCGGTGCCGCCGGCGACGGCGAGGACGCCGAAGATCGCCGCAGCGACCGCGATGGCCGCACCGAGAATCATCCACGGCGCCGCGGTCGGCAGGCGACCCGCGGTCAGGGAGTTCGCGATGGGCGACGAGGTGGCCGCCTCGGGCTTGGTCGTGAGGGTCATCAGTTGGCTCCCGAGAATTCCTTGCGGCGGCTGACGATCCAGCGGGCGAACGCGTTCACTGCGAAGGTGACGAGGAAGAGGATGAGGCCGGTGGCGATGAGCACCTGGACGTTCGTTCCGAACGCCTCGGGGAAGCTCAGGGCGATGTTCGCCGCAATCGTCGAGGGATTCACCGAGGTGAGCAGCTGGAAGGTCACCGCACCGGTGGCGGAGAGCACCATGGCGACGGCCATCGTCTCACCGAGCGCCCGGCCGAGGCCGAGCACCGCGGCGGAGACGATGCCGGAACGGCCGAACGGCAGCACCGCCGTGCGGATCATCTCCCAACGCGTCGCACCGAGCGCGAGTGCCGCCTCCTCATGGAGCACCGGCGTCTGCAGGAACACCTCACGATTGATGGCGGTCATGATCGGCAGCACCATGACGGCGAGCACGATCGCAGCGGTGAGGATCGTGCGCCCGGTGCCCGAGACGGGCCCCGCGAAGAGTGGGAACCAGCCGAAGTTGTCGACGAGCCACGAGTACACCGGCTGCACGGCGGGCGCGAGCACGCCGATGCCCCAGAGGCCGAAGACGACCGAGGGCACGGCGGCGAGGAGGTCGACGATGTAGCCGAGGATCGACGCGAGACGTCGCGGTGCGTAGTGCGAGATGAAGAGCGCGATGCCGATCGAGACCGGCAAGTGCCAGGAGGAGGGCGAGGGCGGCGGCCCAGACGGTGCCGAAGATGAGCGGGCCGACGTAGGCCCAGAAGTTGGTGGTGAGGATCGAGGCGTCCTCGTTCGTCGCGACGAGCGCCGGGAGGCTCTGCACGATGAGGAAGATCGCGACGGCGGCGAGGGTGATGAGGATCATGTACCCGGCGAAGATCGCCGAGCCCGAGAAGACGCGATCACCGGGTCGCTGCTTCGCTTTGATGGTGGTTGCGGTACTCATCAGTCGCAATCCTCGGGTTCTCGGGTGATTTCTGGAGACATGGCCGTGCCCGACCCCGTCGCGTTCAGCTGAACATTCGGGGGTCGGGCACGAACCTACTACTTACTGGATCGAGTCGATCGCAGCGGTGATCTTCTCACGGAGCGTGTCCGAGATCGGCGCCGAGCCCGCGTCAGCGGCGGCGGCATCCTGGCCCTCGGTGCTCGCGATGTAGGAGAGGTACCCCTTCACGAGCTCGACGTTCGCCGGGTCCTCGTACTGCTGGCAGCCGATGAGGTAGCTCACGAGCACGATCGGGTAGACGCCGGCCTCTTCCGAGGTGCGGTCGATCTCGATCGCGAGGTCACCCTCGGCGCGACCCGTCGCGAACGGCGAGTGGTCGACGATCGCGGCAGCGGCCTCGGGCGAGTACGGCACGAACTCGTCGCCGACCTCCACCGAGACGGTGCCGAGGTCACCGGCGCGCGAGGCGTCGGCGTAGCCGATGGTGCCGGTGCCGTTGGTCACGGCGTCGACGACACCCGAGGTGCCCTGGGCGGCCTCGCCGCCTTCGAACGGCCAGACGCCGTCGGGCTCGAACGTCCACACCTCGGGAGCAGCAGCAGCGAGGTAGTCGGTGAAGTTGTCGGTCGTGCCCGAGTCGTCGGACCGGTGGACGGCCGTGATCGCGAGGTCGGGCAGCGTCACGCCCGAGTTCGTCGCGGCGATCGCCGGGTCGTTCCAGTTGGTGATGGTGCCGGCGAAGATGCCGGCGATCGTGGCCGCGTCGAGGTCGAGCGAGGTGACGCCGTCGAGGTTGAAGATGACGGCGATCGGCGAGATGTAGAGCGGGAGCTCGACGATGTCCGAGTCCGCCGCGCACTTCATGAAGCCGCCCGCCGCGATGTCCTCGTCGCTGAACGCGGCATCCGAACCGGCGAAGTCGCTCGCACCCTCGAGGAAGGTCTCGCGACCGGCGCCCGAACCGGACGGGTCGTAGTCGATCGTGACGTCGGGGTTCGCGGTCTGGAAGCCGGCGATCCACGCCTGCTGGGCGGCGTCCTGCGAGGAGGCGCCCGCGCCGACGAGGTTGCCCGACAGCGTCGATGCCGACTCCGACGGAGCTGTTGCTCCGCTTTCGTTCGCTGCGCAGGAGCTGAGCGCGATCGCCGCAGTGACGGCGATGACGGCAGGCACGCCGAAACGCTTGAGGTTCACGTGATTCCCTTCCGGGGTTCGAATGCAGGTTGTGGGCCGGTGCCGACCCGCATGCGACGCTAATCAGCGAGCCTTACCAGCATCCGCCAGCTCGGTAAACAGGAGGTGAACGAGCTCTGTCGGTCAGGCTCTGTCGGTCAGGCTCTCGGGGCGTGCGTCTCGATCGCGACGATTCCGGAGCCGGAGTTCGTGGAGGAGAGGTGCACGACGCTGAAGGCGCCGGCCTCGAGCCCCGCGGCATCCGTCACGTAGGAACCGAGCGGAGTGGCGGTGGCGAGGGCGATCTCGCGCATGATCTCGGGCAGCACGGGCCCGTGGCTGCAGAGCACCGCGGTCTTGCCCGAGCGCACGCGCTTGCCGACCACTCGGCGCACCTCGTGGTCGCCGGCCTCCCAGGCGTCCTGGCTGATGCCGGCATCGCGCTTCACCTCGATGCCGGTCGCGGCGGAGAGCGGCGTCACCGTCGTGACGCACCGTACGGCCGGACTCGACACGAGGCGTCGCGGAGCCCACGCGGTGATCGTGTCGACGAGGCCGGCGGCCTGCTTGACGCCTCGCTCGGTGAGCGGCCGCGCAGCATCCGGCCCATTCCAGCCGGAGCGGCTGACCGCCTTGCCGTGCCGGACGAGCACGAGCGCGAAGGTGCCGGTGACCCCCTGGTCGACGAGCTTCGCGAAGTTGTCGAGGATCTCGACGTCGGGAGGATAGCTGAGGTATCCCCGCGCGCGCTTGATCGTGACCCACTCGAGCGCGGCGACCTCGGCGTTCGGCTTGAACGTGGAACGCTGCACCGCCCGTTCGCTCACCTCGGCGGCCCAGTAGTGCACGATCTTCTCGCGACGGCTCGGCAGCGCGTAGCGCGAGACGCCGAGCGGCACGCCGAGGGCCACGTCGAGGCCGGTCTCCTCGGCGATCTCGCGCACGGCGGTGCGCGGCAGCGACTCGCCGGGCTCGACCTTGCCCTTCGGGATCGTGACATCGCCGTAGACGGTGCGATGGATCACCAGCACGTTCACCTTGCCGTCGATGATCCGCCAGCAGACGGCACCTGCGGCATAGACCGCCGTGGTCACCGCCGTATTCCCGATCGGGTTCGTTGGCCGATCTGTTGCATGAGCCTATTCTGCAGGTCGTCGAGCGGATGCCCCGCGTCGTCGATCGCATGCCGGGTCCACTCGCCCGAGCCGTCGAGCCACCACGAACTCGTCGTCTCCGCCATCGCCAGGTCGAACAGGGCGTCGATCTCGGCGAGGTGCTCGGGGTCGGCGAGGCGCACGAGCGCCTCGACCCGGCGATCGAGGTTGCGGTGCATCATGTCGGCCGATCCGATGTAGATCTGCGGGTCGCCGTCGTTCAGGAACGAGAAGATGCGCGAGTGCTCGAGGTAGCGCCCGAGGATCGAACGCACCCGGATGTTCTCGCTGAGCCCTTCGATGCCCGGGCGGAGGCTGCAGATGCCGCGCACCCACACGTCGACGGGCACGCCCGGCGTTCGAGGCGCGGTAGAGCGCGTCGATGATCGCCTCGTCGACGATGGAGTTCACCTTGATGCGGATGCCGGAGGGCCGGCCCGCCTCGGCGTTGCGGATCTCGGTCGCGATGAGCTTGAGGAGGCCCTTGCGCAGGTGCAGGGGCGCGACGAGGAGGCGCTTGAACTTCTTCTCGATCGCGTAGCCCGACAGCTCGTTGAAGAGACGGGTCAGGTCCTTGCCCACCTGGTCGTCGGCGGTGAGGAGGCCGAGGTCTTCGTAGATGCGGCTCGTCTTCGGGTTGTAGTTGCCCGTGCCGATGTGGCTGTAGTGGCGGAGGACGCCCTTCTCCTGGCGGATCACGAGCGCGAGCTTGCAGTGGGTCTTCAGGCCGACGAGCCCGTAGACGACGTGCACGCCGGCCTTCTCGAGCTTGCGCGCCCACGAGATGTTCGCCTGCTCGTCGAAGCGGGCCTTGATCTCGACGAGGGCGAGCACCTGCTTGCCCGACTCGGCGGCGTCGATGAGCGCGGTCGACGATCGGGCTGTCGCCCGAGGTGCGGTAGAGCGTCTGCTTGATGGCGAGCACGTCGGGGTCGGCGGCGGCCTGCTCGAGGAACGCCTGCACGCTCGTCGCGAACGACTCGTAGGGGTGGTGGAGCAGCACGTCCTTGCGGGAGACCGCCGTGAAGATGTCGGCTCGCGAGGTTCGACTCGGAGGGCTGCAGCTGCAGGGCCGTCGTCGGCACGTGGGTGGGGTAGTGGAGCTCGGGCCGGTCGAGGCGCGAGAGATCGAACAGGCCGCCGAGGTCGAGCGGCGCCGGCAGCCGGTAGACCTCCTGCTCGGTGACGTCGAGCTCCCGCACGAGCAGGCCGAGCGTCACGTCGTCCATGTCGTCGCTGATCTCGAGGCGGATGGGCGGACCGAACCGGCGTCGCAGCAGCTCCTTCTCGAGCGCCTTGATGAGGTTCTCGGTCTCGTCCTCCTCGATCACGACGTCCTCGTTGCGGGTGACGCGGAACACGTGGTGCTCGACGATCTCCATGCCGGGGAAGAGATCGCCGAGGTGGTTGGCGATGAGGTCCTCGAGCGTGATGTAGCGCGCGTCTTCGATGGACTCGTCGGGCTCGACCCGCACGAAGCGGGGCAGCATCTGCGGCACCTTGACGCGGGCGAACTCCTGCCGGCCCGTGCGGCTGTTGCGCACGCGCACCGACAGGTTCAGCGACAGCCCGGAGATGTAGGGGAACGGATGCGCCGGGTCGACCGCGAGCGGCATCATCACCGGGAAGATCTGCTTCGAGAAGTAGTCGCGCAGATGCGCTCGCTCGTCGTCGCCGAGGCCGTCCCACGTGACGATGCGGATGCCGGATGCCGCGAGCGCGGGCTTCACGAGCTGCTGGTAGGCGGCGGCGTGCCGCTCCTGCAGCACGTGCGCCGTCCGCGAGATGTCGCTCAGCACGTCGAGCGGGGAGCGGCCCACGTTCGTCGGCACCGCGAGTCCCGTGACGATGCGGCGCTTGAGCCCCGCGACCCGGACCATGAAGAACTCGTCGAGGTTCGACGCGAAGATCGCGAGGAAGTTCGCTCGCTCGAGCACCGGCAGAGTCGGATCCTCGGCGAGCTCGAGCACGCGCTGGTTGAACGCGAGCCAGCTGAGCTCCCGGTCGAGGTAGCGCTCGGCGGGAAGCTCGGGCGCTCCTTCGATGTCGAGCGGCTCGAAGTCGTCGTCGAAGTCGCTCGACGTGCGGTCGTCGTCGAGAACGCTGTCGGCGGTCATCCCTTCATCATGCCATTCGGGTGGGGCGCGGCGATGAGAACTGGGTTAACGAGCGGTGACGGTCGCGCCGGCGTCGTCTTCCTCGTGCACGTTGAATCGGTAGCCGACGTTGCGCACAGTGCCGATGAGGCTGTCGAGGTCGCCGAGCTTCGCGCGGAGGCGTCGCACGTGCACGTCGACGGTGCGGGTGCCCCCGAAGTAGTCGTATCCCCACACCTCGCTGAGGAGTTGCTCGCGGGTGAAGACTCGCGAAGGATGCGCGGCGAGGAAGCGCAGCAGCTCGAACTCCTTGTAGGTCAGATCGAGCGGGCGGCCGTGCACCTTGGCGGAGTAGCTGGCCTCGTCGATGATGACGCCGGAGGTCTGGATGCGCTCGCTCGGCCGCGCGGACTGCGCCCGGCCGATCGCGAGCCGGATCCTCGCGTCGAGCTCGGCCGGTCCCGCCCCATCGAGCACCACATCGTCGACGCCCCAGTCGGGTGTGACCGCCGTGAGGCCGCCCTCGGTGACGATGAGGATGAGCGGCACGGAGAGCCCCGTGGTGCGGAGGATCTGGGACAGGGCCTTCGCTCCAGCGAGATTCGTGCGCGCGTCGAGGAAGACGAGGTCGGCCTCGGGCGCTCTCACGAGCTGCTCGGGCGAAGCCGGGATGACCCGGGTCCGGTGAGACAGAAGTCCGAGAGCCGGAAGAACATCATCGTTGGCTGCCGGCGACAAGATCAGCAGCTGCGCCACGCCACACCCTCCAGTAGTAAGGTGCGGTCAATACTACGGGACGCCCGAGCGGGGTCGGGTGACAGGAACGGGGGAGACGATGCAGGAGCACTCGGCGGCACGGAGCGGGTGGCCCGGCATCGTGCTCGTCTGGGCGATCGCGCTCGTCGGCTGCGGTGTCGTGGCGGGGCTCGCCTACGGCGGCACGAGCGTGTGGCTCGGCGACGCGTCGCAGCTCGGCGTCTACGGTGCGCTCGGCGTGGTGCTCGCGGCATCCGTGATCGCATCCCTCATCGTGCAGCTCGCCTCGCGCAGGCCCGACGGCTTCGTCGCGCGGGTGAGCGCGAGCGTCGGCGGCGCGGTGCTCGTGGTGGGGGTGACGGCCCTCGCCGTCGTACCTGTCGCCGCACAGTGAGCGGGATAGACTCGGACCATGTCTGAGCTGCTCGCCCTCGAACTCCTCTTCATCGGCCTGCTCGGCCTTGCGGGCCTCGCGATCGCCTGGATCAGCGGCGTCGTCGTCTACAAACTCTTCAAGGGGCAGCGCTGAGCCGATGATCGAGCTGCCCGTCGGCCTGCCCGCCGAGCTCGTGCCGCTCTCCTGGCTCCTCGGAGTCTGGGAGGGTTCCGGCGTGCTCGACTACAAGATCGGCGACGAGTCGATCACCCACGAGTTCGGACAGCGCGTCAGCTTCAGCCACGACGGCCTCCCGCACCTGAACTACACGTCGTACACGTGGCTGTTCCCCGATGAGGAGGGCGGCGACCCGACGCCCCTCGCGACCGAGACCGGCTATTGGCGGCTCGCGCGCGAGCTCGGTGAGGGCGACGTCGGCCCGGCGCTGCTGCCCGCCGTCGGCGAACCGCGATTCGCTGACGCGGAGTCCGTCGAGACGCTCCGAAATGCCAATGGCGGGTTCGACATCGAGGTGTCGATCGTGCACCCCGGCGGCGTGAGCGAGCTCTACCTCGGCCAGGTGAAGGGTCCTCGCATCGACCTCGCGACCGACGCGGTGATGCGCACCGCGGGCGCGAAGGACTACGCGGCGGCGACCCGCCTCTACGGCCTCGTCGACGGCCACCTGCTCTGGGCGTGGGACATCGCGGCGCTCGGCCAGGCCCTGCGCACCCACGCCTCCGCCCGTCTCGCGAAGGTGGACTGATGACCCGATCGCCATTCCTCGCGCTGCCCGGCGCGGTCGCGGCCGAGGGCGTCGATCTCGGCGTCGCCGGCCACTACGGCAACCCGAACGTCGAGCAGCGCAAGCTCGAACGCGGCGAGGCCATCGTCGACCTCTCCGACCGGGGGGTGGTGACCGTCACCGGCCCCGACCGCCTCTCGTGGCTGCACTCGATGGCGAGCCAGGCGCTCGACCGGCTGCAGCCGGGGGCGAGCACAGAGGCACTCCTCCTCGACGCCTCGGGCCGCATCGAGCATGCCGCACACGTCGTCGACGACGGTGAGACCACCTGGCTCGTGGTCGAGGGCGACGAGGCCGAGTCGCTCGCCGCCTGGCTCGACCGCATGCGGTTCATGCTCCGTGTCGAGGTCGCCGACCGGAGCGGCGACGTCGCGGTGCTCGGCGCGATGTCGGTCGGGGCGCTGGATGCCGCGGTGCCCGCGTATGCGCCCGCCGGCGTCGCGCTCGACTGGGTCGACCCATGGACGGCGCCGCCCCCGGGCGGCCACCAGTACGCGCACGAGGCCGGCCACCCGGCATCCGCGTGGCACTGGATCGAGCGCATCGTGCCGCGCGACGCACTCGCCGACGCAGCGGCGGCGGTTGCGGCCGGGCGCGTCGCGGTGGCCGGCTCGCTCGCGGCCGAGGCGCTGCGCATCGCCGCATGGCGGCCGCGCCTCGCCACCGAGGTCGACGAGAAGACCATTCCGCACGAGCTCGACTGGCTCCGCAGCGCCGTCGACCTCGGCAAGGGCTGCTACAAGGGGCAGGAGACCGTCGCCAAGGTGCTGAACCTCGGTCGTCCGCCGCGCCGACTCGTGCTGCTGCACCTCGACGGAAGCGACACGGTGCTGCCGGCCCACGGCGATGAGGTCGTCGGCGAGAAGGTGCGCCCCGAACCCGCGCCGGGCGAGGAGCCCGAGCGCCGCACCGTCGGCCGCATCACCTCGAGCGCGATGCACTACGAGCTCGGCCCGATCGCGCTCGCCGTCGTGAAGCGGCAGGTGCCCGCGGGCCTCCCGCTCATCGTGCTGAGCCATGGCATCGAGGTCGCCGCAGCCCAGGTCGAGATCGTCCCCGCCGATGCGGGCGCAGCCGTCGAAATACCGAGACTCCCGAGGCTGGGAATCCGGGGGTGACCTCCGCCGCCGCGCTCACCGCACGCCTCCGCAGCGGCGTGAGGCGGCTCGGCGAGTCGGTCCCGGCGATACTCCAGATCACCGTCACCGCGGTCGCGGCGGTTGCGTTCGCACAGCTCGTGCTCGGACATCCGCAGCCCATCGTCGCCGCCATCGTCGTGATCACCGCCCTCGGGTTCGCGCGCGACGCCCGCCCGGTGCGCGTGCTCGAGACCGTCGTCGCGATGACGCTCGGCATCGCCCTCGCCGAATTGCTGCTGCTCCTGTTCGGCACGGGCTTGCTCCAGTACGCCATCACGCTCGTGCTGACGCTCGCCGTCGCCCGCCTGTTCACGGGCAATCCGGCGTACGCGATCGCCGCTGCGGTGCAGTCCACGCTCGTGATGCTCGTGCCGGCGCCCGTCGGCGGCCCGTTCTCGCGCACCCTCGACGGGGTGGTGGGCGGCGTGTTCGCGCTGCTCGCGACGGCGCTCATTCCGCCCGACCCGCTCCGCGCGGCGACGCGCGACGGCCGTCGCCTGATCGAGGAGCACATCGCGGTGCTCGGTGAGCTCGCGAGTGCGCTCAGTGCGGGAGACGCGGATGCCGCGGGCCGGGCGCTCACCCGGTGCCGCGCCACGCAGCCACTGGTCGACGCGTGGACCGGCGTCGGTCGACTCGGGGATCGCGATCGCCCGCGTCTCCCCGTTCGTCCGGCACTCCCGCTTCGACCTCGAGCGGCAGCGGGTCATGGTCACGGGCCTCGACCTCGCAACGAGGGATCTGCGCTTCGTCGCGCGTCGCGCCGAATGGCTGCTGCACGAAGGCCGCCCCCGGCCCGAGATCGCCGAGCTGCAGACGCGTGTCGCGGCGGCGCTCGGAGCGCTCGAGGACTCGCTGCGCGACGTGTCGGCGCAGCCCATCGCACGGCAGTCGCTCGCCGAGATCCTCCGCCACCTCGACCCCGAGCACTTCGTGCAGGACGCATCCGTCCGCGACCGCAACACACTGCACGCGATGCCGCTCTATCTCGTCGACCTGCTGACGGCCACGGGGCTCAGCCTCGACGAAGCGCGCGCGCTGTTGCCGCCGACGGCGTGACTTAGGCTGGCTGAATGCCACACACCCTCGTGCTGCTTCGCCACGGCAACAGCGAATGGAACCAGAAGAACCTGTTCACCGGCTGGGTCGACGTACGGCTCAGCGAGCTCGGCGAGACCGAGGCCGTGCGCGCCGGCGAGCTGCTCGTCGAGCACGGCCTGCTCCCCGATGTGCAGCACACCTCGGTGCTGACCCGCGCCATCCAGACCGCGAACATCGCGGTCGACGTCGCCGACCGGGCCTGGATCGACGTCCGTCGCTCGTGGCGCCTCAACGAGCGTCACTACGGCGCGCTGCAGGGCCTCGACAAGGCGGAGACCCTCGAGAAGTACGGCCCCGAGCAGTTCCAGCTCTGGCGCCGCTCGTTCGACGTGCCGCCGCCGTCGCTCGCCGACGACTCCGAATGGTCCCAGGTCGGCGACCCCCGCTACGCGAACCTCAGCGACGACGAGCTGCCGCGCACCGAGTGCCTGAAAGACGTCATCGCGCGCATGCTGCCGTACTGGGAGACGGACATCATCCCCGACCTCGAGACCGGCAAGACCGTGCTCGTCACGGCGCACGGCAATTCGCTCCGTGCGCTCGTGAAGCATCTCGACGGCATCAGCGACGACGACATCGCCGAGCTCAACATCCCCACCGGCATCCCGCTGGTCTACCGGCTCGGCGACGACTTCATGCCGCTCGAACCGGGGGAGTATCTCGACCCCGAGGCGGCCGCGGCGGGTGCCGCGGCCGTCGCGGCGCAGGGCAGGAAGTAGCGCGAGCACGCTGCGACGACGAAGGGCGGGGATGCACGCATCTCCCGCCCTTCGTCACGTTCGGCCGCCGCACGGCAGTCGCAGAGGACTACGCGTCTTCCGGCACCCAGTCGCCGGTCGCGAGGTACTGCACCTTCTTCGAGATCGACACGGCGTGGTCGGCGAAGCGCTCGTGGTAGCGGCTCGCGAGCGTCGCATCGACGGTGTCGACCGCCTCGCCCTTCCACTTCTCGCCGAGCACCTTGTCGAAGACCGCGAGGTGCAGGGCGTCGACCTTGTCGTCTTCGTTCCGAATCGCCTCGGCGATCGCGACGTCCTCGGTGCGGAGCAGCTCGACGAGCTTGCGTGCGATCTCGGCGTCGAGCCGGCCCATGTCGGCGAAGATGGGGCGCAGCGACTTCGGCACGACCTTGTCGGGGAAGCGGTAGCGCGCGAGCTGCGAGATGTGCGTCGACATGTCGCCCATGCGCTCGAGCGAAGCGCTGATGCGCAGCGCACTCACCACGATGCGGAGGTCACGGGCCACGGGCTGCTGCCTCGCGAGGATCGTGATCGCGAGGTCGTCGAGTTCGAGCGCGGCCTGGTCGATGCGGTCGTCGTCGGCGATCACCTCTTCTGCGAGACTCACGTCGGACTCGTTGAACGCCCGCGTCGCCTTCTCGATCGATTCTGCGACGAGACCGGCGATCTCGACGAGTCGCTCCTGCACCTCGCGCAGTTCCTGCTGGAACACCTCACGCATGTACGAAATCCTGTCTGCTCCGCCCCGCGCGTACGCGGGCACACCGGCTCGGTCCGGCCCCGGGACATCCTCGCGTTGCAACATGAACAACGGGTGCCGGGACCCTGAACACTGACTAACGTACCGCCGCACAGATAGCGAGGGAACGAACCGTCCAGTATGGCTGGTTAGGGTGGGAGCCATGAACTCCACGTGGTCGGTGCTCACGGCAGTGGCCTTCGGCATCTTCCTCGGTGCCGCCTTCATGATAGTGCTGCACATGGCGGAGCGCCGCGGTTCGAACGCGGTGAAGGTCGTCGCGCCGACGATCCCCGACGGCATCGACCAGGTGCTGGAGGTCTTGGAATCCGCCGGCATCGTGCTCGACCCCTCGAACAACGTCCTGAAGGCGTCGCCCGGCGCGCTCGCGATGGGGCTCGTACGACAGCAGGCGCTGCTGCATCCCGAGCTCATCGAGCTCGCGGCATCCGTGCGACGCACCGGAGAAACCGTCGCCGAGGAGCTCACGGTCGCGCGCGGCCCGTTCGGCGAGTCGACGGTCCGGCTGCGCGTGCGGGTCGCGAGGCTCGGTACCCGCTTCGTGCTGCTCCTCGCGGAGGACCGCACCGAGTCGCATCGTCTCGACGAGGTGCGCCGCGACTTCGTCGCGAACATCAGTCATGAGCTGAAGACGCCGATCTCGTCGGTGAGCCTGCTCGCCGAGGCGCTCGACCAGGCCGCCGACGAGCCCGACCAGGTGCGGCGCTTCGCCGGACGGCTCTCCGTCGAGGCGAGCCGCCTCGCGCACATCACGAGCGAGGTCATCGAGCTCTCGCGGCTGCAGGCGCGCGACGCCCTGCGTCCGGATGTGCTCGTCGAGGTCGACGACGTCGTCGCCGCCGCCGTCGACCAGAACCGTGTCATCGCCGCATCCAAGCACGTCGAGGTCGCGGTGCGCGCCTCGACGAAGGCGGAAGTGTACGGCGATCGGGATCTCATGATCGTCGCCGTGCACAATCTCCTCGCGAACGCGATCGCCTTCTCGAACGAGGGCGGACGCGTCGGCGTCGGCGCGAAGGTCGACGGCGACACCGTCGAGATCGCCGTCACCGACCAGGGCATCGGCATCGAGGGCGACGATCTCGACCGCGTCTTCGAGCGCTTCTACCGCGTCGACCAGGCGCGCTCGCGCAACACCGGCGGCTCCGGCCTCGGGCTCAGCATCGTCAAGCACACGGTGCAGAACCACGGCGGCGACGTGCGCGTGTGGTCGCAGCCGGGCCGGGGATCGACCTTCATGATCCGACTCCCGCGTGCCGAGGCCGCGATCCCGCCCGAGCCCGATGAGAACGCGGCGACGGATGTCGCAGCCCCCGAACCCGCGGGCACCCCCGCCGCCGCATCCGAACGAGGAGACCGAACTTGACCCGCATCCTGCTCGTCGAAGACGAGATCGCCCTGAGCGACCCACTGAGCTTCCTGCTCGAGCGAGAAGGCTACGAGGTGGAGGTCGCGGCCGACGGCCCGGCCGCGATCGCCGCGTTCGACCAGAACGGCGCCGACCTCGTGCTGCTCGACCTCATGCTCCCCGGTCTGCCCGGTACCGAGGTCTGCCGCGAGATCCGCACGCGCTCGACCGTGCCGATCATCATGCTCACCGCGAAGGACTCGGAGATCGACATCGTCGTGGGCCTCGAGCTCGGCGCCGACGACTACGTCACGAAGCCGTATTCGACGCGGGAGCTCCTTGCGCGCATCCGAGCCGTGCTCCGGCGCCGCATCGAGGTCGAGGATTTCGACGAGGCGATCCTCGAGGGTGGCCGCGTGCGCATGGATGTCGACCGGCACACGGTCGACGTCGACGGCGATGCCGTGCCCATGCCGCTGAAGGAATTCGAGCTGCTCGAGCTCCTGATGCGGAACCCGGGTCGGGTGCTCACCCGCGGCCAGCTCATCGACCGCGTGTGGGGCTCCGACTACTTCGGCGACACGAAGACGCTCGACGTGCACATCAAGCGCATCCGGTCGAAGATCGAGGTGCACCCGTCGGACCCGGTGCAGCTCGTGACGGTGCGGGGCCTCGGCTACCGCTTCGAGGCCTGAGGGCGCTCGGCCTACGGCACGAGGGCGGCGTACTGGGGCATCCGCCCGTCGAGCACCGGAACGAGATTCTCGACGCCCTCGACGCTGCCGTACTGGAAGAAGACGGGAACGAGCGCGCCGGGCGGGGTGTCGATGCCCTCGAGAAGCAGCGGATCCTCGGACTCGCCGAGCGCGACCGTGGCGCCGGCGTCGACCTCGATGAACTGCGTGTCGCCGCCGCCGGCGCCGACCTGCACGCCGAGCTCGACGTCTTCGGTGCCGGTGTTCACGATCGTCAGCACGAGATTGCCGTCGGTGCCGTCTTCGCTCACGACGAGGATGTTGCGCAGGTCGAGTTCCCCGACGTTCGCGGAGACCCCGTCGCTCGGGTCGTAGGGCTCCGTCGTGGCCTGGTACGTGATCAGCGCGCACCCGCTCGCGCCGACCGCGATGCCGAGGGCGAGAACAACGGATGCCGCGAGACGCGCCTTCACAAAACCTCCAAGTGCCAGCGTGCGCACAGGCCGAACGAGCCACGCGCGAGGGAATCGGATCCGAGTCTAGCCTACGGCGCGCACGCGCTCAGAGAGGGGCGGCGAACCTTAGCACGATCACCGATGTGATATCCTGAGAGTTGCCGGAAGGACATATATTCATGCTTTTTGAGGTTGGCGAAACCGTCGTTTACCCCCACCACGGAGCCGCAACGATCACCGAGGTGAAGAAACGGATCATCAAGGGTGAAGAAAAGCTCTACCTCAAGCTGAACGTCACGCAGGGCGACCTCGTCATCGAGGTGCCCGCCGAGAACGTCGACCTGGTCGGCGTTCGCGACGTCATCGGCAAAGAGGGCCTCGACAAGGTCTTCGAGGTGCTGCGCGCTCCCTTCACCGAAGAGCCGACCAACTGGTCGCGCCGTTACAAGGCGAACCTCGAGAAGCTCGCGTCCGGAGACGTCATCAAGGTCTCCGAGGTCGTGCGCGACCTCTGGCGCCGAGACCAGGACCGCGGTCTGTCCGCCGGTGAGAAGCGCATGCTTGCGAAGGCCCGCCAGATTCTCATCTCCGAACTCGCGCTGGCCGAGAAGACCGACGAAGAGCGGGCCTCGACCGTGCTCGATGAGGTGCTCGCCTCCTAGGCGGCGAACAGACGGTCGCGGGGCTACGCTCGAAGCGTGAGCTCTGCGACCATCGCCGTCATCGTCGTCGCCGCGGGCAGCGGCGCCCGGCTCGGCCATACCGAACCGAAGGCGTTCGTGCCGCTCGGCAACGACACGATCCTCGGCATCGCGCTGGATGCCGTCCTCGGCATGCGCGAGACCCCGCACGTGGTCATCGTCGTGCCGCCCGATCGCGTCGACGAGACCCGCGCCCGGTACGAACGGGTCGCAGCCGCGGCATCCGCCCCGCTCGACGTCGTGGCGGGCGGTGCGACCCGGCAGGAGTCGGTGTTGCACGGGCTCTCGGCGCTTCCGCGTGCCGTCGACACAGTGCTCGTGCACGACGCCGCGCGTCCCTTCACGCCCCCGACCCAGTTCGACGAGGTCGCGGCGGCGGTCCGTGCTCGCCGACACGGCGTCGTGCCGGGCTTCGAGGTGGTCGACACCATCAAGCGGGTCGACGATCAGGGGCGCGTGGTCGAGACCGTCGACCGCTCCGAACTCGTCGCGGTGCAGACTCCGCAGGGCTTCCCCCGGCACGCGCTCGATGCGGCGTACGCCGCCGCCGACGATCGAGTTCACCGACGACGCGGCGCTCGTGGCATCCGCCGGACTCCTCGTCGACACCGTGCCGGGCGACGCCCGCGCCTTCAAGATCACGCTGCCCGCCGACCTGCGGCGTGCGGAGGCCGTCGTCGCCGAGATGGCCGCGGTGGCACTCGGCCCTCGCGTCATGCCGCCGCGGATCGGCACGGGCGTCGACGTGCACGCGTTCGCCGACGACCCGGCGACCCCGCTCTGGCTCGCCGGCCTCGCACTGGCCGGGCGAGCGAGGGCTGGCCGGGCACAGCGACGGAGATGCGGCGAGCCATGCGATCTGCGACGCGCTGCTGGCGGCGGCCGGGCTCGGCGACGTCGGCGGCGTCTTCGGCACCGCCGACCCGGCGCTCGACGGCGCGCACGGCGAGGTGCTCCTCCGCGAGACGTTGCGACGCGTCCGCGACGCGGGCTTCGTCGTGGGCAACGTCACTGTGCAACTCGTCGGCAACCGCCCGAAGCTCGCGCCGCGCCGCGCGGAGGCAGAGGTGCTGCTCTCGGGCATCCTCCAAGCGCCGGTGAGCGTGTCGGCGACCACGAGCGATGCGCTCGGCTTCACCGGTCGCGGCGAAGGCGTCACCGCGATCGCGACGGCACTGCTCCTGCCGGCGTCACACGACGGAGGCGCGGAGGGGCGCCGGTAGGCTTGGCGGGTGACCGTGCGACTCTACGACTCGAAGGCCCAGGCCCTGCGTGACTTCGTGCCCCTCCGCGAGGGGCACGTCGGCATGTACGTCTGCGGTCCGACGGTGCAGTCGAGCCCGCACATCGGGCACCTGCGCAGCGCCCTCGTCTACGACATCATGCGGCGCTGGTTCGCCTTCCGCGGCAACGAGGTCACGTTCGTGCGCAACGTCACCGACATCGACGACAAGATCCTCCTCGCCGTCGCCGGCGAGGAGTGGTGGGCGCTCGCCTACCGCGTCGAGCTCGAATTCACGTCGGCCTACGCGTCGCTCGGCATCCTCGCGCCGACGTACGAGCCGCGCGCGACCGCGAGCGTGCAGCAGATGCAGGAGCTCATCGCTCGGCTCATCGAGCGCGGGCACGCGTATGAGGCTCCGGATGCCTCGGGCGACGTGTACTTCGACACCGCGAGCTGGCCCGCCTACGGCGAGCTCACGCACCAGTCCCGCGACCACATGGAGGCCGCAGCCGACGCCGACCCGCGTGGCAAGCGCGACCCTCGCGACTTCGCGCTCTGGAAGGGTCGCAAGGAGTCCGAGCCCGAGTCGGCAGCGTGGCGGTCGCCGTGGGGCGACGGGCGCCCGGGCTGGCACATCGAGTGCTCGGCGATGGCCGTGCGCTACCTCGGCCCGGAGTTCGACATCCACGGCGGCGGGATCGACCTGCGCTTCCCGCACCACGAGAACGAGCTTGCCCAGTCGACCGCCGCCGGAGACGCCTTCGCGGGCTACTGGGTGCACAACGGACTCGTGAACGTCAGCGGCCAGAAGATGTCGAAGTCGCTCGGCAACTCCGTGTACGCCTCCGAACTGCTCGAGCTGGCCTCACCGCTCGCGGTCCGCTACCTCCTCGGCGCCGCGCACTACCGCTCGACCCTCGACTACACGCCGGGCTCGCTCGCCGAATCCGAAGCCGCGGTCGACCGTATTCGCGCCTTCCTCGAGCGGGTCGGACGCCGGCTCGCCGGCACGCGCTATGCCGGGGTGGGCAGCCCGGTCATCCCCGATGCGTTCGGGGCGGCGATGGACGACGACTTCGGCGTGCCGCAGGCGCTCGCCGTGCTGCACGAGACGGTGCGCGCCGGCAACCAGTCGCTCGACGCCGAGGAACTGCACGACGCCGCCGTGGCCCATGGCCAGGTCGTCGCGATGGTCGAGGTGCTCGGCATCGACCCGCGCGACCCGCACTGGAGGCCCGCCGACGCGGGCCCCGTGGCATCCGCCCTCGACACGCTCGTGACCCGCCTGATCGAAGACCGCCAGGCCGCACGCGAATCGAAGGACTACGCCGCCGCCGACCGCATCCGCGCCGAACTCACGGCGGCGGGCATCACCATCGAAGACAGTCAGACCGGAACGCATTGGAGCCTGGGATCATGAAGGGCAGCAGCGGCAAGTCGCGCGCCGGAGCCGTGCGCAAGGGCAAGAGCAGGCAGGTCGGCTCAGGCGGCCAGGGCCGTCAGGCGCTCGAGGGCAAGGGACCCACGCCGAAGGCGGAGGATCGCGCCTGGCACCCGGCCGGCAAGCGCAAGGCGGCCGAGGAACGCTACCGGGCCGCGGGGGGCAAGAAGGTCGCGGGCCAAGGCCAGCGCGCCGGTGCCCCGCGGGGGGCCTCAGGTGCCTCGCGGCGCGCGAAGTCGGGCGACGAGTCCGAGATCGTGACCGGTCGCAACTCCGTCGTCGAGGCGCTGCGCACGCGCATCCCCGCGACGGCGCTGTACGTGGCGGCGCGCATCGAGATGGACGACCGCGTGCGGGAGGCGATGAAGATCGCGACGAATCGCGGCATCCCGATCCTCGAGGTCATGCGGCCCGAACTCGACCGGCTGGCGGGCGAAGGCGGGGTGCATCAGGGGCTCGCCCTCAAGGTGCCGCCCTACGAGTACGCGCACCCCATCGAGCTCCTCGACGACGTGGTCGCCCGCGACGAGACCCCGCTCCTCGTCGCTCTCGACGGCATCACCGATCCCCGGAACCTCGGTGCGATCCTCCGGTCCACGGGCGCCTTCGGCGGACAGGGCGTCATCGTGCCGCAGCGCCGCTCCGTCGGAGTGAACTCCGCCGCGTGGAAGACCTCGGCCGGCGCCGCCGCGCGCGTTCCCGTCGCGATGGCGCCGAACCTCACGCAGACGCTGAAGGCGCTGAAGGAGCGCGGGGTCTTCGTGCTCGGCCTCGACGGCGGCGGGGATGTCTCGCTGCCCGGTCTCTCGTGGGCCGATCGTCCGATCGTGATCGTCGTCGGCAGCGAGGGCAAGGGGCTCTCCCGCCTCGTCGCCGAGACGTGCGACGCGATCGTGTCGATTCCGATCGAGGCGGCGACCGAGTCGCTGAACGCCGGCATCGCGGCATCCGTCACGCTCTACGAGATCTCGAAGCTCCGCGCCGCGCGCTGAGCCGCCCGCACGCGACCGCGCTCAGACCTTCAGGCGCCAGTCGTTGTGGTCGTCGGGGTCGATCGCGCTGATCGCGGCGGTTTCGGTCGGGACCACGTCGATCGCCATGGTGATCGTGCCGGTCTGCGGACCGATCACCGTGGCTTCGTCGCGCCGATGCCGCAGCACCGAGTTGATGTACGACGTGACCGCCTCGGCGAGAGGGATGTCGTGCCCCGCCCGCTGCGCGAGGTACCACCGGTGCTCGAGCAACTGGTGGAACACCTCGGCCGGCTCGAGCTTGCCGCGGAGGTCGAGCGGGATCGCGCGCACGACCGGCTCGAAGACGCGCATGAGCCACTCGTGGGCCACCATCTCCTCATCGAGGTCGCTCTTGCCGTATGCGGCGCGGTAGGAGTCGAGGTCGTTGAGCAGGCGTCGGGCCTGGTTCTCTCCGGCATCGATACCCGTGAGCCGCAGGAGACGGCGTTGGTGGTGGCCCGCGTCGACGACCTTCGGCTGGATGCGCACGGTCGTGCCCGTCTCATCCGTCTTGATCGCGAGTTCCTCGATGTCGAACCCGAGGTCGTTCAGGCGGTTCACGCGCTCGCTGATGCGCCAGCGCTCCGCCCCGGGGAACGACTCGGGCCCGGTGAGTTCGGTCCAGAGGCTGCGATAGGCCTCGACGATGCCGTTCGAGATGTTCACGGGGTCGAGTTCGTCGGCCACCTTGCCACCCGCCTCGAGGTCGAGGAGCTCACCGGCGATGTTCACTCGCGCGATCTCGAGGTCGTTCTCGCGCTGCCCGTTCGAGAGCCCGCCCTCGTAGAGCTTGCCGGTCTCGGCGTCGACGAGATACGCGGCGAACGCGCCGGCGTCACGGCGGAACAGCGTATTCGAGAGCGATACGTCGCCCCAGAAGAACCCGACGATGTGGAGTCGCACGAGCAGCACGGCGAGTGCGTCGACGAGCCGGGTCGCCGTGTCGGGCCGCAGCGTCTGCGAGAACAGCGCGCGGTAGGGGAGCGAGAACCGCAAGTGGCGCGTGACGAGCACGGGCTTCAGCGCCTCACCCTCGGAGTCGCTCCGGTTCGTGATGACGGCGACGGGCTCGACGCACGGGATCTCGATGCGCTGGAGCATCCGGAGCATGTCGTACTCGCCCTTGGCCATGTCGGCCGTCGTCTCCTTGATGGCCACGACGTGCCCGGCGAGATGGGCGAAGCGCACGAGGTGCCGGGAGATGCCCTTCGGCAGGGCTGCGATCGTGTCATTCGGCCAGGCCTCCAACGGGAGATCCCATGGCAGGTCGAGCAGTGCCGGGTCGGCCATCGCCGAGGTGATCGAAAGTGAGCCGCTCATCGTGGTTCAGCGTAGTCGCGGTTCATCGTGAGCGCCGTTCATCGTGGGCGCCGTTCATCGTGGGCGCTGAACGGCGATGCCGGCCGGGCCGAGGGCCCGACCGGCATCATCGGTCTGCGGGTGGGTGTCAGGCGCGACGGGCTTCTTGCTGAGACGGAGGCCCGACTCGGCGTCGAAGAGGTGCACGTGGTTCGGCGTGGCCGTGAGGTACACCTTGTCGCCGGCGTTCGGGTGCAGGCGGCCGTCGACGCGCGCGACGATGTCGGTGCGCTTGCCCTCGACCGTCGAGTGCCCGTAGAGGTAGCCGTCGGCGCCGAGCTCCTCGACGAGGTCGACGTCGACCGCGAGGCCCTCGCCCTCGTTCGGCGACACGACGATGTCTTCGGGGCGCACGCCGATCGTGGCGACCTTGCCGCTCGACTCGGAGAGCGTCTCGCGGTCGACCGGCACCGTGGCGGTGCCGAACATGATGCCGTCGTCGACGAGGTCGGCGTGGAAGAGGTTCATGGCCGGCGAGCCGATGAAGCCCGCGACGAACACGTTCTGCGGCATCTCGTAGAGGTCGCGCGGCGTGCCGACCTGCTGCAGGACGCCGTCCTTCAGCACCGCGATGCGGTCACCCATGGTGAGCGCCTCGGTCTGGTCGTGCGTGACGTACACCGTGGTGACGCCGAGGCGACGCTGGAGCGATGCGATCTGGGTGCGGGTCTGCACGCGGAGCTTCGCGTCGAGGTTCGACAGCGGCTCGTCCATGAGGAACACCTGGGGCTGACGCACGATCGCGCGGCCCATGGCGACGCGCTGGCGCTGGCCGCCCGAGAGGGCCTTCGGCTTGCGGGCGAGGTACGGCTCGAGGTCGAGGAGCTTCGCAGCCTCGAGCACGCGAGCCGCGCGCTCCTCCTTGCCGACGCCGGCGATCTTGAGCGCGAAGCCCATGTTCTCGGCGACGGTCATGTGGGGATAGAGCGCGTAGTTCTGGAAGACCATCGCGATGTCGCGGTCCTTCGGCGGCACATCGGTGACGTTGCGGTCGCCGATGAAGATGTTGCCCTCGTTCACCTCTTCGAGGCCCGCGAGCATGCGGAGCGAGGTGGACTTGCCGCAGCCCGAGGGGCCGACGAGCACGAGGAACTCGCCGTCTGCGACCTCGAGGTCGAGCTTTTCGACGGCCGGTCGGGTGCCTCCGGGGTAGAGGCGGGTGGCCTTGTCGAACGTGACTGACGCCATGGTTCTGTTCTCCTTCACCGGCAGGTACGTGCCGGACGATCCGTAGTGATGGACTCGCGTCAGCGCTGACGCTCATTCAGTATCGCACGGGCGCGAGGCCGTGATCGCCCACCCTGTGGCCGCGCGGATGCAGCGGGGGCGCGGCTCGCATGCGGCATCCGTTTGGGCGATTCCCAGACATCGCTCCTACTATCGTGGTTGCGCTCGTGTGCATACGCGCGCGCCCCACAGCGACCGGAAAGACCATCGATGAGCAACGGCGGACCGTACCAGCCACGCCCCACCCGAAACGAACGCCGAGACGCGGCCCGCGAGACGGCTCGCGTCCTGCGCGAGCAGCAGAAGAAGAAGGAGCGCCGCAATCGGGTGCTCATCCAGGGCGGGATCATCGTGGCGGTCCTCGCCATCGCGGCACTCATCGGCACCCTCATCTTCAACAGCGTCAGGCCGGCGGGCCCCGGTCCCGCGAACATGGCGAGCGACGGCATCCTGCTCACCGGCGTCGACGGCGCGGTCACGCCGGTCGCGACCCCGGCGCTCGCGGCCGGCGCGACCCCGACCCCGTCCCAGCCCGACGAGAGCGGCACGGTCGCGAACATCGTCACCTACGTCGACTATCTCTGCCCCTTCTGCGGGCAGTTCGAGACCACGAACTCCGAGGCGCTGCGCACGATGGTCGAGTCCGGCGCCGCCACCCTCGAGGTGCACCCCATCGCGATCCTCACGAACAAGTCGAACGGCACGCAGTACTCGCTGCGTGCGGCCAACGCCGCCGCGTGCGTGGCGAACACCTCGCCCGAAGCCTTCTTCGACTTCAACGCGCTGCTCTTCCAGAACCAGCCGGAAGAGGGCTCGACCGGTCTCACCGACGACCAGCTCAAGGAGTTCGCGAACACTGCCGGGGCGACTTCGACATCGACGATCAACCAGTGCATCGACGACGGGCAGTTCGAGTCGTGGGTGCAGGATGCCTCGAACCGCGCACTGACCGACCCGGTTCCGAACTCCGAGCTCGAGTCGATCACCGGCACGCCGACCGTGCTCGTGAACGGCAAGCAGTACGTGGGCTCGCTCACGGACCCGGCCGAGTTCCAGTCGTTCGTGCTGCAGGCGACCGGCGAGACCTTCTCCAACTCGACGCCGACGCCGACGCCCGCGCCGTAATCCCGAACCTGGCGACCACGAAGGCCCGGCCCGGTGCCGGGCCTTCGTGGTCGGAGCCGGGCAGCCGATCGATAGGATGTGGGGGAGGCACACCCCCTCGCCGGCTTGGCGCAATTGGTAGCGCACCGCTCTTGTAAAGCGGTGGTTGCGGGTTCGAGTCCCGCAGCCGGCTCTCCGGCCGTCTCAGCTCGTGAGGATGACGAGTCGCTGGGTCGCTCGGGTCATCGCGACGTAGCGGTCGACCGCTCCTTCGATGCCGGTGCCGAACGCCTCTGGGTCGCGGAGGACGACCAGGTCGAACTCGAGCCCCTTCGACAGCTCGGGAGACAGCGACCGGATGCGGGGCGTCGCGTGGAACGTCGGATCGCCGATGACGCATGCGATTCCGTCGGCGTGCGCGGCGAGCCAGGCATCGAGGAACTCGCCCAGATCCGAAGCGGATCCATGCGCGACGGGCACGCCGCTGCTGCGGATGGACGTCGGCACGTTGGCGTCGGGGAGCACGGCCCGGATCACGGGCTCGGCCTCGGCCATCACCTCTCTGGGCGTCCGGTAGTTGACGCTGAGCGAGGCCAGCTCGATCCGGTCGAGCCCGATCCGCTCGAGCCGTTCCCGCCACGACTCCGTGAAGCCATGCCTGGCCTGGGCACGGTCTCCGACGATCGTGAAGCTCCGGGACGGGCAGCGGAGCAGCAGCATCTGCCACTCCGCATCGGTCAGTTCCTGAGCCTCGTCGACGATGATGTGCGCGAACGGGCCTGCGAGCAGGTCGAGATCTCTGCTCGGCAGCGCGGCTTCGTCGACGAGGGTGTTCTGCAGGTCCCGCCCGCGCAGCATCGTCATGACGCCCTCGCCGTCGTCGTGGTCCTCCGCTTGGATCAGGTCGTCGATGACCTGCGCCATCTCCTCGCGCTGCGTGGCCACAGCGGCTTCTCGTCGACGTTGACGGCTCGAAGCCTCGGGGTCGCCGATCCGCTGCCGTGCCGCGTCGAGCAGCGGGAGGTCCGAAACCGTCCAGGCTCGGGCGTCCCCGCGCTGCAGCGCCTGAATCTCGTCGGGAGTGAGCCAGGGAGCGCACTTCCGCAGGTAGGCGGGCACCGACCACAGGTCTCCGACGACGCCGGCCGCATCGAGCAGTGGCCAGGCCCGGTTGAACCTCGCGCGCAGCTCGGTGTTCTGCAGGAGCGACCTGCGGAGCAGGTGAGCCGAGACCTCGCCCTCGTCGTGCTTGTCCATGAGGATCGTCACCAGTTCCTCCCAGACCTGGTCACGCGCCTCGTTGTGCGAAGCACCGCGTTCCGCTGCTTCGAACGCTTCTGCCCAATCGTCGGCGTCCACCCGGACGTCGGACCAGGGAGTCTCGATCGTCATTCCCGCGGTAGGCGGCCGTTCGTAATGCCGCACGGCCGTCTCGATCGCCTTCACGAGGTCCGCCGATGACTTCAGGCGAGCCACATCCGGGTCTGTCTCGATCGCTGCCTCCGCTCCCTCGGCAACGAGATCCCGCAGGGTGCAGATCTGCACGCCCTCCTCTCCCAGGCTGGGCAGGACGTCGGCGACGTAGGCCAGATAGGCCTGGTGCGGACCGACGAACAGCACGCCGCCCCGGCGGTGACCGAGTCGAGGGTCGGAGTAGAGCAGGTAGGCGGCGCGATGGAGAGCGACGACGGTCTTCCCTGTGCCCGGACCGCCGTCGACGACGAGCACGCCGCGAGATCCCGCGCGGATGATGGCATCCTGATCGGATTGGATGGTTGCGAGCACGTCTCGCATCCGGTTCGAGCGGCTGCTCCCCAGGCTGGCGATGAAGGCGGACTGTTCGTCGAGCGCGGCATGCCCTTCGAACCCGTCCGCGGTGAATACCTCGTCCCAGTAGTCGCTGATCCGACCGCGGGTCCAGCGATACCGGCGGCGGCTGGCCAGGCCCATCGGGTCGGCGTGGGTCGCTCCGAAGAACGGCTCAGCCGCGGCCGAGCGCCAGTCGATCAGCAGCGGATGCCCCGTGCTGTCTCTGAGGCCGAGTCGTCCGACGTACACGGGTTCGGCACCGGCTGCACTGACGATTCGTCCGAGGCACAGGTCCAGACCATATCGACGAAGAGTCCGCAGGCGAGCGGTCAGCCGGTGGATCTCCATGTCGCGATCCATCGCCTGCTGGCCTTTGCCCCCCGGTTGCTTGCGCACGGCATCGAGACGGTCCGACACATCGGAGATCGACTGCTCGAGGCTCTCGGCGATGGTTGCGAAGTGCTTCTCGTCGCCGGCGATCAGCGCCGGGTCGGCTTTGGGGGTGAGGCGGTCGGGAAGGTCGAACACGCTGGTGGTCAGGGCTGCTCCCATTTCAGGCTTCTTTCGCTCGGCCGACCAGTATGCGGCGCGACCCGGGCCTTGCGGCAAGGCCCCCTGTGCCCGATATCCTGAAAGTGGAGAGCGATGGATGCCGGCGTGCTCAGGCGAGCGAGCTGAATCGCGCGGCCGCGTCGCTGCCGGCGCGACGCTCGGGGCGAGTGCCGTCGGGCACCCCGCCGACGTAGAGCCAGCCGAGGAGGCGCTCGTTCGGGCCGAGGCCGTGCATCTGCGCGACGAGCGGATGCCGCGTGTACGGCCCCGAGCGCCACATGACGCCCCACCCGGCCTCGTCGAGCAGCAGACTCAAGAGGTGCGCGACGCCGGCCGTGGCAACCTCCTGCTCCCACTCGGGCACCTTCGGATGCGGGCTCGTGACCGCGACGATCGCGAGGAGGAGCGGAGCACGGAGCGGTTTCGCCGCGAGGCGCGCGGCCTGCTCCCCGTCGAGCCCTGCGGCCGCCACGAGTGCGGCACCGAGTCGTGCACGTGCGTCGCCGCGCAACGCGATGACGCGCCACGGTGTGAGCGACGCATGGTCGGCGCCGCGTGCCGCTGCATCGAGCAGCGACACGATCGCGGCGTCGTCGGGCGCGGCATCCGTCACCTTCGGCGCCGAGCGCCTCGCGAGTGCCGCCTCACGAACTGAGGCCACCGCTCAGGGCTCCGCCGTGAAGTCGAGCGCGACCGAGTTCATGCAATAGCGGTCGCCGGTCGGCGTGCCGAATCCGTCGGGGAAGACGTGTCCGAGATGCGAGCCGCAGTTCGCACAGCGCACTTCGGTGCGCACCATGCCGAGCGACTGATCGTCGATGAGCTCGACGGCCTCGGGTCGAACCGACTCGTAGAAGCTCGGCCAGCCGCAGCCGGAGTCGAACTTCGTGCCGCTCTGGAACAGTTCGGCACCGCACGCGGCGCAGGTGTAGACGCCCGCGCGCTCCTCGTCGAGCAGCTCACCGGTCCACGGGCGTTCCGTCGCTGCTTCGCGGAGCACCGCATACCGGTCGGCGTCGAGCTCGGCACGCCACTCCTCATCGCTCTTGTTCACGCGATACGTCACACGCGGTCCTCTCCGTAGGTGGTCATTCCATCATCGTCGCAGTTCTTCCTGTGACGGATGCAACCGGCCACGGATGCCGCGTGTTCCGCGCACCCGTCACACGCCGCGTCGCTCGGCTTCCTCCCGGCTGCGGGTCCCTAGGATGTGCTGCAGGCGATGCATCCGGCACGCCTCGACGGGAGGAACGCATGAGCGCCGAGCGCCCGCCAGACCGTCCCGACGCGGCAATGCTCGACGACCGGCAGCTTCGTGTCCTCGCGTTCGAGGCGCGGGCGTGGCGGCATCCCGGTGCCAAGGCGGACGCGATCCGGGATGAGTTCGGCATCTCGGCCGCCCGCTACTATCGGATTCTCGGCGAGCTCATCGACTCGCCGGCGGCGCTCCGCCGTGACCCCATGCTCGTGAAGCGCCTGCAGCGCATGCGCGAGGCACGCCAAGCGGCGCGCACTCGGCGCTCGCTCTCGATCGGCCGAACGCTCGACTGAGCACGGCCCCGACCCGACGACTGGACCCATGGCGCAGAAGTTCCCTCGCGATCGATTCGACTCGATCCCGCACGGCATCGACCGGGTGGGCGCACACCGCGCGCCGACCCGACGGGGCGCGGGCTGGATCGTCTTCGGGTGGGCGGCCCTCGTGACCGTCGTGCTCGTCGCGGTCGGCATCGGCGCCGTCATGATCTTCAACGACCGGTTGAACTTCCTCGCGCCGCCCGCGCCGACGGCGAGCCCCGAACCCGTCGTCACCGCTCCGCCGACGATCGCCCCCGACATCCCGGTGCTCGTCTTGAACGGCACCACGACCTCGGGGCTCGCCGCTCAGGCGGGCGAGATGCTCACGGCCGGCGGCGTGCCCGTCGGTTCGACCGCCAACGCGAGACGACGAACGACCTCACCGAGACCGTCGTCTACTACGCGACGCCCGACCTCGAGGGAGCCGCGCGCGGCGTCGCTCAGCTGCTTCCCGAGGCCGACGTGCGACTCTCCGAGCAGTTCGCCGAAACGGGCACGCCGCTCGTGGTCGTGATCGGTTCCGACTACGCGACGGCAGTCGGCGGCTGATCGCGATCGAATCGTTGCCATTCTGCGACCATTCCTTGCGTCGAACCCCTTGTGCCGCAGGGCGGCATCCTTCAGTATCTGGAATTGGTCGCTCGAATCCCGTGTGAACGCCCGGTGCCGCCCTCGGTGCCCCGTCAGCACGAAAGAGGGGGCCCGGTACAGGCGACAGGCACGTGCTGATCCACACACAGCAACATGGGAGCAACGCATGGCGAACGGAACCGTCAAGTGGTTCAACGCTGAAAAGGGATACGGATTCATCACCGTCGACGGCGGCGGCCAGGACGTCTTCGTCCACTACTCCGCCATCGACATGGCAGGGTACAAGGTGCTCGAAGAGGGCCAGCAGGTCGTCTTCGAGGTCGGCACGGGCTCGAAGGGTCCGCAGGCCGAGGCGGTTCGCCCCGCCTGACCCCACGGGCGAAGAACGCGTCGCCGGCCGAGGCGGCGCGTTCCGCTGTCTTGGCCCCGCGCGCGGTTACGATGACGGCATGGCAGGTCGGGCCGTCGGGGCCTCGCGTCGGCGGGTTGCGGTGCTCGGCATGCTCGGCGCGTTCGCCCTGTCGCTGACCGCCTGCCAGCAAGCCACCCTCGTCGCCCCGCCGACGGAGACGGCCATCGGACGCCCCGCGGGCAACGCCGTTCCGGCAGCGGTCGCGTTCGCCCCGCTCAGGGGAACGCCGGCGGATGCCGCGTCCCTGCCACACCCGTCGATCGCGGTGAAGATCGACAATCACGTCGGGGCGCGCCCGCAGATCGCGCTCAACCGTACCGACATCGTGTTCGAGGAGCTCGTCGAAGGCGGCATCACGCGCTACGTCGCCGTGTGGCACAGCGACGTGCCCGACGAGGTCGGTCCGGTGCGCTCCATCCGCCCGATGGACCCCGACATCGTGACGCCCTTGGGCGGCATCATCGCGTACTCGGGCGGGCAGGAGCAGTTCGTCGAGATGATGATGGCGACCCCTCTCGTGAACATCGTGTTCGACTACGACGACACGGGCCTGTTCCATCGGGCAGACGAGCGCCCCGGCCCGCATGACGTGATCCTCGCGGCGACCGAGGCCGTGGCGAGGAATGCCTCGCTCGCGCCGCCGCCGATGCAGTTCGCCTACGGCTCGGCAGACCCCCTCGCAGCCCCGGCGCTCGCGGCGACGCCGACGTCGCGCATCGATCTCGTGTTCTCACCCGCGCGGTCGCCCTCGTGGGAGTGGGATGCCGCGGCATCCGCTTGGCAGCGCTCGCAGGAGGGCTCGCCCGATCTCGAGGCTTCGGGGGAGCGCGTGCGCGCGACGAACGTCGTCACGCTCCGCGTCGAGATCGATTGGAGCTACGGCGAGGTGCCGCGCACGGTCATGGTCGGCTCGGGCGAGGCGTGGGTGTCGGTCGCCGGGCGCACCGTGCACGGGACCTGGACGAAGGATGCCGCCGGCTCGCCGATCCGCCTCACCGGTGACGACGGGAGCCCGCTGCGGCTCGCGCCGGGCAACACCTGGGTCGAGCTCGTGCCCGAGAAGGGGTCGGCGGCGTTCACGCCCTGAGCGGACGGCGCCGAGCTCGCTTGCACTCGACGCGGTCGAGTGCCAGAATCGTCTTAGCACTCACGCGATTTGAGTGCTAACCCAACGAATCTTTGAAGACGTCCGGGAAAGGACGAGAAACACACATGGCAAAGATCATTGCTTTCAACGAGGAGGCCCGCCGCGGTCTCGAGCGTGGGCTCAACCAGCTCGCCGACGCCGTGAAGGTGACCCTCGGCCCGCGCGGTCGCAACGTCGTGCTCGAGAAGAAGTGGGGCGCGCCCACCATCACGAACGACGGCGTGTCGATCGCCAAGGAGATCGAGCTCGACGACCCCTACGAGAAGATCGGCGCCGAGCTCGTCAAGGAGGTCGCCAAGAAGACCGACGACGTCGCCGGTGACGGCACCACGACCTCGGTCGTGCTCGCCCAGGCGCTCGTGCGCGAGGGCCTCCGCAACGTCGCCGCAGGCGCCGACCCGATCTCGCTGAAGCGCGGCATCGAGAAGGCCGTCGCGGCCGTCACCGCTGAGCTGCTCTCGGCGGCGAAGGAGATCGAGACCAAGGAAGAGATCGCTGCCACCGCATCGATCTCCGCCGCCGACCCTGAGATCGGCGCGATCATCGCCGAGGCGATCGACAAGGTCGGCAAGGAGGGTGTCGTCACCGTCGAGGAGTCGAACACCTTCGGCACCGAGCTCGAGCTCACCGAGGGCATGCGCTTCGACAAGGGCTTCCTCTCCGCGTACTTCGTGACCGACCCCGAGCGCCAGGAAGTGGTGTTCGAAGACGCCTACATCCTGATCGTGAACAGCAAGGTCTCGAACATCAAGGACCTGCTCCCCATCGTCGACAAGGTGATCCAGACGGGCAAGCAGCTCGTCATCATCGCCGAAGACGTCGACGGCGAGGCGCTCGCGACGCTCATCGTCAACAAGATCCGCGGCATCTTCAAGTCGGTCGCCGTGAAGGCTCCCGGCTTCGGCGACCGCCGCAAGGCGCAGCTGCAGGACATCGCGATCCTCACGGGCGGCCAGGTCATCTCCGAGGAGGTCGGCCTCAAGCTCGAGAACGTCACCCTCGACCTGCTCGGCCAGGCCCGCAAGGTCGTCATCACCAAGGACGAGACCACGATCGTCGAGGGCGCGGGCGACCCCGAAGCCATCGCCGGCCGCGTGGCGCAGATCCGCGCCGAGATCGAGAACACCGACTCCGACTACGACCGCGAGAAGCTCCAGGAGCGCCTCGCGAAGCTCGCCGGCGGCGTGGCCGTCATCAAGGCGGGCGCGGCCACCGAGGTCGAGCTCAAGGAGCGCAAGCACCGCATCGAAGACGCCGTTCGCAACGCGAAGGCGGCTGTCGAAGAGGGCATCGTCGCCGGTGGTGGCGTCGCCCTCATCCAGGCCGGCGCGAAGGCGTTCAAGACGCTCGAGCTCACGGGCGACGAGGCGACCGGTGCGAACATCGTCAAGGTCGCCATCGAGGCCCCGCTCAAGCAGATCGCCCTCAACGCGGGCCTCGAGCCGGGCGTCGTGGCGAACACGGTTGCCGGTCTGCCCGACGGTCACGGCCTCAACGCCGCGACCGGCGAGTACGGCGACCTCATCGCGCAGGGCATCATCGACCCCGCCAAGGTGACCCGTTCGGCGCTGCAGAACGCGGCCTCGATCGCGGGCCTGTTCCTCACCACCGAGGCGGTCGTGGCCGACAAGCCCGAGAGGAACGCGGCTCCGGTCGGCGACCCGACGGGCGGCATGGACTTCTAGTCCGAACCGATATCGGGCCTTCGCGTCCGGATCACCACGATGGGCGTCTCCTTCGGGAGGCGCCCATCGTCGTGTCCGGGTCGGGTGCGAGATGTGGTGCGCTCAGCGCAAGAACAGACGGGCGTTCGCCTGCTCAGCGTCGGCATACTGCGAGGCCGCGAGCGCGAGCGCGCGGTTCAGCCCGGCGAGGCTCTGCTCGACGTGCAGCTGCGTCGAGCGCCAATCGGCGACGGCGCCCTGGAACGCGGCCGAGGCCTGGCCGGACCACGATGACTGCAGGCCGGTGAGCTGGCCGAGGAGGCCGGAGACCTCGGACTGGATGCGGCCGATCGTGCCCTGCACGGTCTGGGTCGCAGCGGACACCTGGTCGGCGTCGACGTGGTAACTGGTCATTGGGGAGTCCTCTCCACTCGGGGTGTTGCCGAGGCTACGCGTGCCGGAGCACGCCGAACGGCGAGGCTGCTCGCGGGTGCGCGGCATCCGCCGTTCGTCGGATGTGGAGGGGGAGTCGACCGCAGGAGTCGCGGGCCTCAGGCCTCGACGATCGGCTGCGGCGCCGCGGCGGAGTGGGCGAGGGGGAGCGAGATCCGGAAGGTCGCGCCGCCGCCCGGGGTTTCGACGACATCGACCACGCCATTGTGCGCGGCGACGATCGACGAGACGATCGCGAGCCCGAGGCCTGAGCCGCCGGTCTCGCGCGTGCGCGAGGTGTCGGCACGCCAGAACCGCTGGAAGATCTTCTCGCGGATCTGCGGCGGGATGCCCTCGCCATGGTCGACGACCGCGATCGTCGCGCTGTCGGCTCGGTCGTCGATCGAGATCCGGATCTCGATCGGGCTGTCATCCGCGGTGAATCGGATCGCGTTGGCCATGAGGTTCGTGAGGACCTGCCGCATCCTGTTCTCCTCGGCGAGCACGACCGCACGTCGCACCCGCTTCGGTGCCGGTTCGGCCACCGCCCGCGCCGCGCCCTCGCTCGCGACGAGCGCAGCGTCACGGGATGCACCCGCCGAGACCCGGACAGATCGCTTCGCGGGTCCGGATGCCGCGGCGCCACCCTTCGCGGCGCCGCCCCTGCGCGGGCTCGCGGCCGACTGCACCTCGCTCCTCGGACGGCGTCCGCGCAGCCGCGCGAGCGTCGCCCCGGCGAACGAGATGGGACCTGTGAGCGGTGTACGTGCCGCCGTCGGGTCGAGCTCGACCTCGACCTCGAGGTCGGAAGGCTCCTCGCTCGCGGCATCCGATGTCGCCGGGTTCTTCGGGAGCGATGACCGTGACGACTCTCGAGGGGTTCGCCGCCATCGTGTCGAGCGCCGCGTCGCGCGCGAGCGGAACGAGGTCGATCTCGGCGAGTTCGAGCGGCTTCGCCTCGTCGAGTCGGGCGAGGGCGAGCAGATCTTCGACGAGGCCGCCCATGCGGATGGCCTCCTTCTCGATGCGGTCCATCGCCTGCGCGACCTCGTCGGGGCTCTGCAGGGCGCCCATGCGGTAGAGCTCGGCGTAGCCGCGCACCGAGACGAGCGGGGTGCGCAGCTCATGCGAGGCGTCGCCGACGAAGCGGCGCATCTGGTCGATCGTGCGTGCGCGGTCGCGGAAGGCGCGGTCGATGCGGTTCAGCATCGTGTTGAGCGAGCGGGTCAGGCGCCCGACCTCGGTGTTCGGCGTGGCACCGCCGAGTCGCTGGCCGAAGTCGCCGTCGGCGATCGCCGCCGCGGTGCGCTCGACCTCACGGAGCGGCATGAACGTGGAGGTCACGAGCATGCGGGTGAGGAGGGCGCCGACCAGCACCACGCCGAACCCGAAGCCGAGGAAGATCGTGAGGTACGCGGCGAGGAGCCGCTCGGTGTCCTGCGAGGAGATCGCGACGATGACCGGCACGAGCGTGCCTTGCGAGTCCACCGTCATGAACGTCGCGACCGCGCGGTACGTGGGGTCGCCGTTGGTGTCGTCGAGTTCGAACGGCACGTACTCCCCGGGGTTCTGGGCGTAGACGTCGCCCTGCGTGAGCATCGACGGGAAGACGGGCACCTGGTCGGGGTCGAGGTCTTCACCGTTGTGCGCCATGAGCTCGCCGCTCGGGGAGTACACGGCGACGAAGATGTCCTCAGCGGGCGTCAGATCAGCGTGGCTGAGGTTCGTCTCGGCGCTCGACGCGTCGCTGTCGACCTCGAAGTACTTCCGAAGCTCGCCCGACGCGATCGTCTCCAGCTTGGTCTCCATCTGATCCTCGACGTAGGAGCGCAGCATCGCCGCCGTGCCGATACCCGAGACGAGGAGACCGAGCGTGAGCATGAGCACGGTGACACCCGTGATCTTGCTGCGCAGGGAGATGCGGTTCCACCGCTCGGCGATCTTGTTCATGGCGGGCCGAGTCTAGGCGGCGGGCCTGAGTCAGGGCTTGGAGGACTTCAGCATGTACCCGAATCCCCGCTTGGTCTGGATCAGCGGCTCGGTGGAGTGCTGGTCGAGCTTGCGCCGGAGGTAGGAGATGTAGCTCTCCACGATGCCCGCGTCGCCGTTGAAGTCGTACTCCCACACGTGGTCGAGGATCTGCGCCTTCGAGAGCACCCGATTGGGATTCAGCATGAGGTATCGCAGCAGCTTGAACTCGGTGGGCGAGAGCTCGACGGGCACGTCGCCCACGAGCACCTCGTGGGTGTCCTGATCCATCGTGAGTTCGCCGGTGCGGATCACCGCGTCCTCCTCGGCGTGCATCGTGCGGCGGAGGATCGCCTTGATGCGCGCGACGATCTCGTCGAGGCTGAACGGCTTCGTGACGTAGTCGTCGCCGCCGACGGTGAGGCCGGTGATCTTGTCTTCGGTGTCATCCTTCGCGGTGAGGAAGAGGATCGGCGCCGTGTAGCCCGCCGTTCGCAGCCGCTTGGTGACGCCGAACCCGTTCATGTCGGGCAGCATGACGTCGAGGATGATGAGGTCGGGCTCCTCCTCGAGCACCGCCGAGATGGTTTGGGCGCCGTTGCCGACGGCGCGCACCGCGAACCCGGCGAAGCGCAGGCTCGTGGTGAGGAGGTCACGGATGTTGGGCTCGTCATCGACGATGAGAATGCGTGGTCCATCGCTCATAGTTCGATTCTCTGCGCATCGGCTGAAACTTTGCTGAACATTCTTCGAGGGTCGTGGGATACAGGGCTGCAGATCAACGCGAACGGATGTCCCGACCAGTGGTCGACGCGCCCGGTACGTGCGAGACTCGGCAGCATGACGACACAAGAACGGGTGGTCGTCGTCGGCGGCGGATTGACGGCGGCACGGGCCGTCGAGGGCCTTCGTGGTGCCGGCTACGACGATGAGATCACGGTGGTCGCCGAGGAACCGCGCCTTCCCTACGAGCGACCGCCGCTCTCGAAGGGCTACCTGCTGGGAGCGGATGCCGCGAGCGTCGTGTACCCCCATGATGCGGCGTGGTACCGCGAGCACGACGTCGAGGTACGTCACGGCATCCGTGCGACGGCGATCGACCCGCTCGAGCACACCGTGACCGCGGGCGACGACACGCTCGCGTACGACCGGCTGCTGCTCGCCACCGGTGCGTCGCCTCGGCGCTTCGACGGTCCAGGGGCATCGCTTCGCGGTGTGCACACGCTGCGGCGCCTGCCCGACTCGACGCACCTGCGCACCGCGTTCCGCGGGGGCGGACTGCCGGGTCGCGGTGGTCGGAGCGGGCTGGATCGGCCTCGAGGTCGCGGCGGCGGCACGCGGCTACGGCAACGAGGTCACGGTGCTCGGGCGCGGCGAGGTGCCGCTCGAGGCGGCGATCGGGCCCGAGCTCGGCGGGATGTTCCGCACCCTCCACGAGGCGCACGGAGTGGTGATCCGCATGGGGGTCGGCGTGAGCGCCGTGCATGGCAGCGGCGGCCGGGCGACGGCCGTCGTGCTCGAGCACGGGTGAGGAGGTGCCCGCCGACCTCGTGCTGTTCGGCATCGGGGCGACGCCGAACGTGGAGCTCGCGGCATCCGCCGGCCTGCACGTCGACAACGGGATCGTGACCGACGACGGCTTCCGCACGAGCGCGACCGACGTCTTCGCGGCGGGCGACGTGGCCTCGACGTGGAATTCCCGGCTCGAGCACCAGCTGCGCGTCGAGCACTGGGCGAACGCCGACGGTACCGGCCGAGCCGTGGGCCGCGCGCTCGCGGGCGACGAGGTGCACTATGACGAGATCCCCTATTTCTATACGGACCAGTACGACCTCAGCATGGAGTACTCGGGCTATGGCGACCTTGCGGCCGACGCGCGGCTCGTCGTGCGCGGCGACCTCGACAAGCGGGAGTGCATCGCCTTCTGGGTGAACGACCGGCGCGTCGTCGCGGGCATGAACGTGAACGTCTGGGACGTGAACGAGGAGGTGCAGCGGATGATCCGGTCCGAGCGCTTCGTCGATGAAACCGCGCTCGCCGACCCGTCGGTGCCGCTCGCCTCGATCGCGGCTGCACCCGGAGCAGGCGGGTGACGGCCGCGCTCACGTCGACGGTGCGCCGCATCGGCCCACGCCGAGTTCGACTTCGCGCGCGAGGTCGCCGTGATGGCGATCATCAACCGCACTCCCGATTCCTTCTACGACCGCGGTCGCACCGACGCGCTCGACGCCGCCGTGGCCGCCGCACATCGCGCCATCGCCGAGGGCGCCGACTGGATCGACGTCGGCGGCGCGAAGTTCGCGCCCGGCCGGGCGATCCCCGTGGCCGAGGAGATCGACCGCGTCGTGCCCGTCGTCGCGGCACTCGCCGACTCCGGCGCCGTCATCTCGGTCGACACCTTCCATCCCGAGGTCGCCCGGGCGGCGATCGCCGCGGGCGCTCATGTCGTGAACGACACGACCGGTCTCCACGACCCGGCCATGGCCGACGTCGTCGCAGAGGCCGGTGCCGCGATCATCGTCACGCACAGCCTCGCGAAGCCGCGCACGCCCTATCCGTCGCCGCAGTACGTCGACGTGGTCGGCGAGGTCACCGCGTTCCTCCGCGAGCGGGTGGCGCTCGCCGAGGCGAGGGGCGTGGCATCCGATCGCATCATCGTCGACCCCGGTCACGACCTCAACAAGCACACCCTGCACTCCCTCGAGCTCACCCGCAGGCTCGGCGAGATCATCGCGCTCGGCTACCCGACCCTCGTCGCGCTCTCGAACAAGGACTTCGTGGGCGAGAGCCTCGGACGGCCGAGGGAGCTCCGAGTCGAGGGCTCGATCGCCGCGGCGGTGTACTGCGTGCTGCAGGGCGCGCGCATCGTGCGGGTGCACAACGTGCGGGAGACCGTCGACGCGGTGCGCATGATCAGCGTGATCGAGGGGCGGCGGCCGCCCGTGTTCCTGGAGCACAACCAGTGAGCGCGCGATGAGCCTCGACCGCGATCGAGTGCGCGCCGAGTACGCCGTGCCCGACCGGCAGACGCCGCGTGTGCGCATGAACTTCGTCGCGAGTCTCGACGGCGCCGCAACCCTCGACGGATCGAGCGGCGGACTCGGCAACGACGACGATCGCCTCGTGATGGGTGTGCTCCGGGCGATGGCCGACGTGATCCTCGTGGGCGCCGGCACCGTGCGCGCCGAAGGCTACGGCGGGGTGCGGCTCGCGTCGCCGAACGTTCGGTGGCGTGAGGAGCACGGGCTCGCGCCCGTCGTCCCCCTCGCGGTCGTCTCCTCGTCGCTCGACCTCGACCCGCGGCATCCGTTCTTCGCCGAGGCCGCCGTGCGCCCGATCGTCGTGACCCACGCTGCATCGCCCGAGGCGCGTCGCGCCGCACTCGCCGAGGTCGCCGACGTGCTCGTGTGCGGCGAGGCATCCGTCGACCTGCCGCTCATGCTCGAGGCGCTCGCCGCGCGGGGCATGGCGCAGGTGCTCTGCGAGGGCGGGCCGCACCTCTTCGGCGACCTGCTCACGGCCGGGATCGTCGAAGAGCTCTGCCTCACGCTCAGCCCGGCGCTCGTCGGGGGCGCGGCGGGCCGCATCGTGCGGGGCGCACCCGAGGAGGCGCGGCGGATGACCCTCGCGCACGCGATCCCGTCGGGCGACTACGTCTTCCTGCGCTACACGCGCGCCGAGTAGGCGAGCACGCCGCCGGTCGCCTGCTATGCCGCGAGCGACTGCGAATCGAGGATCGTGTAGCTGTAGCCCTGCTCGGCGAGGAAACGCTGGCGGTTCTGCGCGAAGTCCTGGTCGACGGTGTCGCGCGCGACGAGGGTGTAGAAGTTCGCCGAGAGCCCGGACTCCTTCGGGCGGAGCAGGCGCCCGAGCCGCTGGGCCTCCTCCTGCCGCGAGCCGAACGAGCCCGAGACCTGGATCGCGACGGTCGCCTCGGGGAGGTCGACCGAGAAGTTCGCGACCTTCGACACCACGAGCACGGGGGTCGTGCCCTCGCGGAACTCCTGGTACAGCCGCTCGCGCTCGTCGACCGGCGTCGCCCCGGTGAGCTTCGGGGCGTGGAGCGCCTCGGCGAGCTCGTCGATCTGGTCGAGGTACTGGCCGATCACGAGGATGCGTTCGCCGGCGTGACGCTCGACGAGTTGCCTGACGACGCCGAGCTTCGCCGGTGCGGTGGCCGCGAGCCGGTAGCGCTCGTCATCGGCGGATGCCGCATAGGTGAGCCGCTCGGACTGCGGCAGGTCGATGCGAACCTCGTAGCAGGCGGCGGGGGAGATGAAGCCCTGGGCCTCGATCTCCTTCCACGGCGCGTCGAACCGCTTCGGGCCGATGAGGGAGAACACGTCTCCCTCACGGCCGTCTTCGCGCACGAGCGTCGCCGTCAGGCCGAGGCGCCGGCGCGCCTGCAACTCGGCCGTGAGCTTGAAGACGGGAGCGGGCAGCAGGTGCACCTCGTCGTAGACCACGAGTCCCCAGTCGAGCGCGTCGAGGAGTGCGAGGTGGGCGTACTCGCCCTTCCGCTTCGCGGTGAGGATCTGGTAGGTCGCGATCGTGACGGGCCGGACCTCCTTCACCTGTCCCGAGTACTCGCCGATCTCCTCGGCGGTGAGGCTCGTGCGTCGCAGGAGCTCGTCGCGCCACTGGCGCGCCGAGACGGTGTTCGTGACGAGGATGAGCGTCGTCGTCTTCGCGGTCGCCATCGCCCCGGCGCCGACGAGGGTCTTGCCGGCGCCGCAGGGCAGCACCACGACGCCCGAGCCGCCGTCGAAGAAGTTGTCGACGGCCTTCTGCTGGTAGTCGCGCAGGTGCCACTCCGTCTGGTCGAGCTCGATCTCGTGCGGCGTGCCCGGCGTATACCCGGCGAGGTCCTCAGCAGGCCAGCCGAGCTTCACGAGCTCCTGCTTCAGCGCGCCGCGGGCCCACGGGGCCACGAGGAAGCTGACGTCGTCGATCCGCTCGGTCAGGAGCGGCGCGATGCGCTTCGCCCCGGCGACCTCGGTGAGCACGGCGATGTCGGATGAGTGCAGGCGGAGCGCTCCGTCGTCGGTGCGGTCGACGACGAGCCGGCCGTAGCGCGCGACGGTCTCGCGCATGTCGACGGCGACCGTCTGCGGCACCGGGAACTTCGCGTACCGCTCGAGCGTGCCGAGCATGTCTTCGGCGTCGTGGCCGGCCGCCCTGGCGTTCCAGAGACCGAGCCGCGTGATGCGGTACGTGTGCACGTGTTCGGGCGCCCGCTCGAGCTCGGCGAACACCGCGAGGTCGTGGCGAGCGTCTTCTGCGAGCGGGTGCGCGACCTCGAGGAGCACGGTGCGGTCGCTCTGCACGATGAGGGGGCCGTCTGACATAACCGTCGAGTCTACGCCCGCACGCTGAACGGGCGGCCCTTCGGCCGGCTCAGCGCTCGGCCCCCGCCGGCGCCGGGGCGACGGCGGCGATCGCCGAGAGGGGCAGCGTGCGCTCGATGTCGGCCTTCCGGTCGCGAGCGCGGAGCCGGCCGTTCGCCACGCTCGCGGGTGCGAGCAGGTAGTCGGCGGTGTCGCCGCCCGGCATGCGCACGGTCACCGTGAGCGTCTCCTTCGCGCGCGCCGCCGCCTCGAGCTGCCTCGAGAGCCACGCCTGCTCGGTCGCCGCTTCGTCGCCCTCGTCGAGCACGCGGTCGAGCAGGGCGGCGATCGGATCGGTCTTCGGCACCGGGGCGGGTGCCGGCGCGAGACGGTGCCGGCGGAGTCGGATGATGCGACCGTCGGCGTCTTCGGCGGCGACCGGGTAGCGGGCGTCGGACAGTGCCCAGAACACCACGTCGGGCGTGAAGCGCGACAGGAGCCGGTGCGGGCTCGTCTGGCGGAGGCCGATGGACGTGAGCGACTGGTCGACCGCGAGCGTGCGCACGAGCTGCTCGTCGTCGGACCGGATCGAGGCGCGCGCCGGTGCATCCGCCTCGTCGGCGACGGCCACCCGCACCGATCCGAACCGCGCCGACGCCTCGGCGACGAGGTATGAGAGGGGTTGCGGGATGCCCGTGAGCGACAAGCGGCCGAGGAACTCGAGGATCGACTCGGCCGTCTCGCCGGCGGCGAGGCCACGGTTGACGGATGCCGCGCTCACGCGATACGTCGAGGCGAGGTCTCGCGCCTCCACGTCGGCGAAGCCGCGGAGCCTCGCGTCGAGCGCGGGTTCGAGGGGACCGGGCGAGACGATCGACAGATCGTGCTGCAGATAGACCCGATCGACCTGCGGCGGGAAATGCGCCGCGAGCAGCCGCGCCGCTCGATCGAGGTCTCCGGCGAGCACGAGTCGTCCGGCCTCGACCGGTTCGCCCGCGACGGCGAGCCCGAGCGCCTCGGCCTCGTCGATCAGGCGTTCGAGACCTTCGTCGAGCCAGCGGCCGCCGGCGGGGTAGAACCAGCGCACGTCGTCGCGAAGGGTGGACGCGGTGAGGGTCTCGCTGCGCCGGGCGACGAGCTCGCGGAGTGGGGCGGGGATTCGGTCGCGCCAGCACTCGGCGAGCCGACGCCAGCGACCGTCGGCGGACTCGAGCGCCCAGGCCGCGCCGAGGTCGGACTCGAGCCAGAACGCACCGTCGCGCACCACGAGTCCGGCTTCGTCGGCGCGGTGGAACAGCCGGGGGAGCTCTTCGAGCTGCACGCCGCCCGCCTCGGCGAGCCGCTTCGAGTCGGGCAACGCGAGCCCGCCCTTCGCGAGCTCGCGAGCCGGCTGGTTGCCGAGTTCGGCGAGGAGCTCGGCGGTCGCTGCGACCGTCGCGTAGGCCGTCTCGGCTGCGCGTCGCTCGAGGATCGATCGGTCGACCTCGTCTGCCGAGACGAGCACGGGTGGGGCCGGGGCTGCGAGCTCGGCGGTGGACGGAAGGTCTTGGCCGGCCCGCAGCGCGAGTCGCGCGGTCACGGCCGACGGGATGTGCACGTGGTCGCCGTCGCGCACCACGAGAAGGCTGCCGGCGAGCGCGTCGACGAGGTCGGAAGTGGCATCCGTCAGCTCGGCGGATGCCCCGAGGCGCGCGAGCTCGGCACGTACCGCCTCGACCGTGGTGCCCCCGCCCTCGACCCGTGTGTCGACGGCGGCGGCGAGCACCGCGAGTCGGCGACGGTCGAGGCGGTCGAGCGCGTGGTCGACGGAGTCGGGTGCGAGCAGTGCTTCGGCGAGGTCGAAGAGGTCGCGTGCGCCCGACGCGTCGAACTCGCGCGTGGAAAGTGCTGCGGCGAGTTCCCCTCGCGGCAGCCCGCGGAGTCGTGCGGCGAGCTCGAGCATCGTCTCCGCGTCAACTCGATCCGGAGCGCGAAGCGCGCGCACGGCGGATGCCGTTGACGACGAGGAGCACGATGAGGAGCGCGAACGCGAGAGGCAATGCGATGAGCGGCACGACGAAGACCGCCGGCCAGATCCCCTGGCTGAAGCCGTCGTTCGCCCCGGCGCCGGCAACAGTGCCGATGACGATCGCGACGAACGAGAGGACGGAGAGGCCGACCAGGCCGACGAACATGTACGCGAGGATGCGCTCGACGCGATGGTCGGTGACTGGGCCGGAATCGCTCACTCCACCAGAATAGGCCAGCGAACGCCTTTGCGGGTGCCCTCGGCGTACGTGGGACGATGGATCGTCGACGCCGCTGAGTCGACTCCACGCGAGTCGGCGAGAGTAGGAGCATGCGCGCGACGGACGTCGTCATCGTCGGGGCGGGGCTGTCCGGTCTTGCCGCGGCTCGCTCGCTGGCCAGCCGCCGGGGCGTCGGTCACGGTGCTCGAGGCTCGCGAACCGCGTCGGCGGATCGCATCGAGAACGGCGCTGCTCGCCGACGGACAGTGGATCGAACTCGGCGGGCAGTGGGTCGGCCCCGGACAGGATCGCATGTACGCGCTGATCGCCGAACTCGGCCTGACCACCTTCCCGACGTACGACGTCGGCGAGATCGTGCTCGAGCTCGGCGGGCAGCAGGCAGCGCTGACGAGATGCCGCGAAGGGCTCCGTGCCCCGACATCGAGTCCCGTTCGCGCTCGTCGACGTCGCCCGAGGCGTTCGCGCGGTTCGACCGGCTCGCCGCGACGAGTCGATCTCGCCCGCCCGTGGGCCACGTCCCGACGCGGCGACCGGCTCGACGGCCAGACGTTCCGCACGTGGATCGAACCGGAACCTTCGCACCCGCGCCGGCCGCGAGCGTACTTCGAGCTCTTCGCGGGGGCGATCTTCGCCGCCGACGCCTCGGACTTCTCCGCGCTGCACGCGCTGTTCTATGCGCGGTCCGGCGTGGACCTCGACACGCTCGCCGCCGCCGACGGCGGAGCGCAGCAGGATCGGATCGTCGGCGGAGCGGTTCGAAGGTCGAGCGAACGCCTCGCCGAGGCACCTCGGTCGGTCGCGTCCGCCTCGACGAACCGGTTGCGGACGATCCGATACGGCGCGCGTGACGTGCTACAGTCGTCACGTCGGCAGGCGTACCAGTGTCGCAGCATCGCTTCGTCATCGTCACCCTTCCGCCGACGCTCGCCGGCCGCCTCGCCTACGACCCGCCGTTGCCGAGCTCGGCGCGATCAGCTCACCCAGCGGGTCCCCGCCGGCAGCGTCCTCAAGCTCGCAGCTCGCCTACGACCGACTCCGTTCTGGCGCGAACGCGGGCTCAACGGCCAGGCCGTGTCTGACACGGGGCCGGTCACCGTGACCTTCGACAACACCACGCCGACGTCCTCGCGCGGCATCCTGCTCGGCTTCATGGAAGGGCGGCCATGCGCGCGAGTGGGGCCGACCGGACGCCCCGACGAGCGGAAGGCGGCGTTCATCGAGTGTGCCGTGCGATACTTCGGCCGTGGAGGCGCGACGAGCCGCTCGAGTTCCTCGAGAAGGACTGGATCCGCCGATCCGTTCAGCCGCGGCTGTTACGGCGCGCACTTCGCGCCGGGCGTGTGGACCGCATACGGATCGGCGCTCACCGAGTCCCGATCGGGACGATCCACTGGGCGGGAACCGAATGCGCACCGGTAGTGGAACGGCTACATGGAAGGCGCCGTCCGCTCGGGGGAGTCCGGCGCGACCACTGTGCTCGCCGAGCTCGGCGCCGACTCCGCTCGCTCGTGAAGCTCGCTCGTGAAGCCCGCTCGCTCGTGAAGTCCGCTCGAACCGGGACGCCCGACGCGGTGACCCGGGATCTAGACTGGGCGTTGGACGGGCCCACCATTCGGCGCGCCCCGAGACACGAGCGAGGTTCACACGATGCCCACCGGCAAGGTCAAGTTCTACGACGAGGAGAAGGGATTCGGCTTCATCAGCTCCGATGACGGCCAGGAGGTCTTCCTCCACGCATCCGCTCTTCCCGCCGGCGCGACCGTGCGTGCGGGCACCCGGCTGGAGTTCGGCGTGGCCGAGGGCAAGCGCGGTGCGCAGGCACTCTCGGTGCGCGTGCTCGACGCGCCGGTCAGCCTCGCGAAGATCAACCGCATGCCCGCCGACGACATGGCGGTCATCGTCGAAGACGTCGTGAAGGTGCTCGACGGCATCGGCGCAGACCTCCGTCGAGGCCGCTACCCCGAGAAGTCCAAGGCGCGCACCGTCGCTGCCGTGCTCCGCAAGGTTGCCGACGACCTCGATGCCTGAGCTGCCCGAGCCGACCGATGCCGCGGCGTCCGCCGCCGTGCGCCGACGAGGTCCTGCTCGCCTCGGTCGGCCTGGCGCGCGCTGCCCTCCTCGAGGTGACTCCGGCGCAGACCGTCGGCTCGGTTCTCGGGCACGTCGTCGAAGACGAGCACGTGCTCACGGTGCTCTTCGCCGCCGACCTCGCCGGGTACCCGGGCTGGCGCTGGAGCGTCACGATCGCACGGGTCGACGACGCGGCGCCGACCGTGCTCGAGACCGAGCTCATGCCGGGCGACACCGCGCTCCTCGCGCCCGAATGGGTGCCGTGGTCCGAGCGCCTCGCCGACTATCGCGCGGCGCAGGAGGCCATCGCGGCCGCTGCAGCCGAGGCAGGCGAGGGCGACGCGGAATCCGACGATGGGCTCTCCGACGATGGGATCGATGAGGAGGAGCTCGACCTCGACGACGAGTATGAAGACGACCTCGATCTCGACCACGATGACGATGACGACACCGTCGACGAGTTCGACGGCGTCGACATCGACGCCCTCGACGACTCGGCTCCCGACGACGACGCTGACGACGCAGCAGACGACGACATCGTCGAGCTCGAGGAAGACGTCGTCGAGGATCAAGACGCTCGACGACGACGACGCGACGACGACGACGACGACGAAGACGCGCGACGACGAGTCCGACGACGATCGACGCCGAGTCCGAGTCCGAGTCGACCGACGACCGACACCGCGCCCCGCGCAGATCAGCGGGTCGAACCGCCCCGCTCCTGACGGGCACGCCGCCACCGGCTCAGCTGCACGAACCCGAGTCCGAGAAGTCCGAGCACGACGCCGGCGATGCACGCGAGCGTGAACCAGCCGAACCCGGCTTCCGCGAGGGGTGCCTGGAACACGAGGCTCAGGACGAGCGCGACCGCCCACGCCGCAGTGCCGGCGAGCGCCGCCTTCCGCGAGTCGGCCCGGGCCGGCGCAGGGTCGGGCCGGCGCTCGTCGTCGCTGAGCCAGAAGCGCATGCGACTCAGCCGATCTCGCCGAGTACGTAGTCGATCGATGCCGTGAGCGCACGCACGTCGTCGGGCTCGATCGCCGTGAACGTGGCGACGCGCAACTGGTTGCGGCCGAGCTTGCGGTACGGCTCGGTGTCGACGATGCCGTTCTCCCTGAGCACCGACGCGATGCGCGAGGCATCCGTCGACTCGTCGAAATCGATCGTGACGACCACCTGCGACCGGTCGGCGGGGTCGGCGACGAACGGCGTCGCGACCTGGGTGCGCGCTGCCCAGTCGTAGAGGACCGACGACGATTCGCGCGTGCGCGCGTCGGCCCAGGCGAGGCCGCCCGACTCGTTCATCCAGTCGAGCTGGCTCTCGAGCAGGAGCAGGGTCGCGAGGGCGGGGGTGTTCAGCGTCTGGTTCAGTCGCGAGTTGTCGACGGCGTTCTTCAGCGACAGGAACTCGGGGATGTACCGCTCGCTCGCCGCGACGCGTTCGACCCGCTCGATCGCCGCGGGCGACAGCAACGCGAACCAGATGCCGCCGTCGGAGGCGAAGTTCTTCTGCGGCGCGAAGTAGTAGACGTCGAACTCGGTGGGATCGACGAGGATGCCGCCCGCTGCACTCGTCGCGTCGATCACGGTGAGCGCGCCCTCGTCGCCGGCCACCCGCGCGACGGGAGCCATGACGCCCGTCGACGTCTCGTTCTGCGGCCACGCGTAGACGTCGACGCCTGCGGTGGGCTCCGGCGCCGAGCGCGTGCCGGGTTCGGCCTTCCGCACGTCGGGCGCCTCGAGCCACGGAGCGCCTGCGGCGGCGGCGAACTTCGCGCCGAACTCGCCGAACGAGCACAGCTGTGCTCGGCGTTCGATGAGACCGGCTGCAGCGACATCCCAGAAGGCCGTCGAGCCGCCGTTTCCGAGCACGACCTCGTAGCCGTCGGGCAGCGAGAAGAGCTCGGCGAACCCGCTGCGCACCCGGCCCACGAGGTCCTTCACGGGCGCCTGGCGGTGCGACGTGCCGAGGATCGACCGCCCGGCCTCGGCGAGGTGCGCGAGCTGCTCGGGCCGCACCTTGGACGGGCCGCAACCGAACCGTCCGTCGGCAGGCAGCAGGGCGCTTGGGATGACGAGGCTCGGCATGCGACGAGTCTAGCGAGGGGGCCGTGGCCGGTAGGCTGGACGACGGGCTGCGACAACGGGAGGACTCGCGTGACGGATCTCATCGACACGACCGAGATGTATCTCCGAACGATCCTCGACCTCGAGGAGGAGAACATCGTCCCGTTGCGAGCGCGCATCTCCGAGCGGCTCGGTCATTCCGGACCCACCGTCTCGCAGACGGTCGGGCGCATGGAGCGCGACGGCCTGGTCATCGTCTCCGGCGATCGGCACCTCGAACTCACCACCGAGGGGCGCTCGAAGGCCGTGCATGTCATGCGCAAGCACCGCCTCGCCGAGCGGCTGCTCGCCGATGTCATCGGACTCGACTGGGAGTTCGTGCACGACGAGGCATGCCGTTGGGAGCATGTGATGAGCGAGCAGGTCGAGCGCCGCCTCATCGAGATCCTGGGCAGCCCGCGCGAGTCGCCCTACGGCAACCCGATCCCCGGCCTCGAAGAGCTCGGGCTGCCCCCGGCGGACTCGTTCATGACCGGGGTCGTCAGCGTCGTGGAGGCGGTCGATTCGAGCGCTCGAACCCGTGCGCGGCCTGGTCCGCCGGCTCGGTGAGCCCGTGCAGTTCGACCCCGAACTCCTCGCGCAGCTGAAGCGCGCCGGCGTCATGCCCGGGGCGGCTGCCGTGTTCAGCAGGGCGGGCGGGTACGTGCTCGTCGAGGTCGACGGTGCCGGCAGCGGAATCGAACTCCCGAGCGAGGTCGCGAGTCACATCTTCATCGCGCGTTGAAGATCGATCCCGGGCACGCCGTGATGGGAATGTGACATTCGGGCGAGACTCGCGTACGCTCGGTCGAGTCCGCCGGCGAGAAGCCAGTCGGAGGACCAGGATCGAGAAATGTCCCCATTGCCCACCGCTCGATCCAGTACCCGTGAAGCGCCGCAGGGCGCATCCGGTGGGGCGACGTACCAGGTCGCGGGGCGACGGAGGTACACATTTTGGCTCGATCCTCTCGGCGTCGTTCAACTGAGAACCACGCTCGCAGGGCAGCTTCGCAGGCGGTCGTCGTCTCGAAGGCACCCGTTTCCCCCAAGTCCGATCTGGCCGACACCGTCGCCGCCCGCCCGCTGCCGTCGACCCGTCGACTCCGTCGCGGCGGCCTCGCCAACATCGTCGTCATGACGGTCGCAGCCGGCATCGTCGGCACGCTCGCGATTCCCGCCTATGCGTTCGCGCCGGGCAGCGAGGGCCAGCAGTTCGGCGAGACTGACGCGACGAAGCTCACGAAGGCCCAGGCGCAATCGGTCGAAGTCGCCGGCGACGTCATCGCGGCCCCGCTCACGAAAGACGGCTACGCGGCCGTCACGGGCGCAGAGATCCAGGCGGCCGCCGACGCCGCGGCCGCGGCCGAGGCCGCGCGCGTCGCCGCCGAAACGGCGATGACCTCGTACGCGGCGTCCTACAGCGGCCCTTCGGTCGGCGACTTCCTCGCGAACCCGCCGTACCCGAACTTCGACCTCGCGAGCGTCTACAACGTCGCGACCCAGTACATCGGCACTCCCTACGTGTACGGCGGGGCGACCCCGGCGGGCTTCGACTGCTCGGGCTTCGTCATGTACGTCTACGCGCAGTTCGGCGTGAGCATGCCGCACTCCTCGACGGGTCAGGGCGCCATGGGCACCCGCATCTCCGAAGCCGACGCGCAGCCCGGCGACCTCGTCATCATGCCGGGCCACGACGGCTTCTACGCGGGCAACGGCCAGATCCTGCACGCGCCGTACGCCGGGGCATCCGTTCGGGTCCAGCCCATCTGGACGAGCGACTACTACATCGTGCGCATCGGCATCTGATCGGTGAACATCGCGTGACGCGAGACGTGGGCGGCGCGCCGGATTCTTCCGGCGCGCCGTTCATGTCTTACCCTTGTACTCTGACGTTCCGAGTAACCCGACGGGGAAAGCCGATGGTCCAGCCGCGCAGCATACATCCCATGGATGCGCGCGCCCACTTCGACCAGCGGCACAGTAGTCAGCCGAGCACGACGAGCGCGACCACCGCGCCCACGGGCATTGTCTTCACGACAGTGCCCGTTTTTCGTTCTCCGGCACCCCGCGGTGCCCTCGGGGCATCATTCCGTTCACGCGGCTGGAAGCCATCCAGCACCGATCGAAAGGCAGCCCATGCGCACCCTCGTGCTCAATGCCGGGTATGAACCCCTCGCCGTCGTCTCGTTCAAGCGGGCGCTCCTGCTCGTGATGAATCAGAAAGCGACCGTGATCCTGCACGAGGAGGGCAATCCGGTCTGCGCGGCGAGCGGCTCCTGGCAGCGGCCGAGCGTCATCCTGCTCAGCCGCTACGTGCGCGCACCGCGCGTGCACCACGTGCCGGTGAGCCGCCGCGGGGTGCTCCGCCGCGACGAGCACCGCTGCGCATACTGCGGCCGGGCGGCGGCGACCATCGATCACGTGCTCCCGCGGTCGCGAGGCGGCAGGGACACGTGGGAGAACCTCGTCGCGTGCTGCCTGCGCTGCAACAACACCAAGAGCGATCGCACGCCGGCCGAGATGGGCTGGGAGCTGCGCTTCACGCCGCGCATGCCGGGCGGTCGAGGCTGGGTCGTTCGCGGCTTCGAGCGTCCGCTGCCGCAATGGCACGAATACCTCGCGGCGGCGTGAACCGACGGTGACAAACGGCCGGGCCGTGCCCTAGGGTGGGACGAGTCCGGAGCACCCGACACCGCTCCGTGACCTGAGAAGCCCGCTCCGACCCGCGCTGAAGCGCGGTTCCGGACGGTGCCGGAGGGTGCAGCTGTTGATCGAAGACGAGGCGAACGACGCCCACTTGCGTTCACGCGCGGGGCGTCGAGCGGCCGAAGGCGGCCGCGCTCGTCGAACCGCCTCGCGTGCCCGCGCGGCGTGGGCGTGCGAAGCGAGCGGATGCCGCGGCATCCGTCTCCGCGCCTCGTGCGAGCACTGCGGCCGCTGTCGGTTCCGCAGCGCGTGCCACGCAGGCCGGCCCGCGATCGATCCGCCGCAACGGACCGGCGCGCGTGTTCGCCACGGTGCTCGTGGTGCCCGCGATCGTCGGCACCGTCGCGCTCCCGGCCTACGCCTTCATGCCGGGCGGCGAGTCGTTCGGTTCGTCCAGCGCGTTCAGCCTCAGCGTCGCCGAAGCACAAGACATCGACGTCTCCGCGCTCGCGAGCGGGGCACCCCTCTCGAGCGACGGCTACGCCGTGACCACGAAGGCCGATCTCGAGCGGGCCCGACTCGATGCCGAAGAGGCGGCGCGTGCGGCGTGGGCCGCTGAGCTCGCCTCGCGCAGCGCGGGCAGCTACGCCATCTACACCGTGAAGGCCGAGGGCGACGACTACCCCTGGTGGGATCAGGTGCCCGACGACTACGGCGGCGGACTCTCGCCGCTGCGCTACTTCTTCCGCGAGTGCGTCGACTTCGTCGCGTGGCGGCTGAACCGCGACGCCGGCGTCACGAGCGCCCCATGGAAATGGGACTGGGCGTCCTTGGGAGCGGGCAGCGCGTACTCATGGGCCGATGCCTGGGCGCGCAACGGCTGGCCCACGAGCAGCGAGCCGGTCATCGGCGCTGTGGCGTGGTTCCCCTACAACCACGTCGCGTACGTGCAGTCGATCAACTCCGACGGCAGCGTGAACATCGAGGAGTACAACCAGAACTCCGACCACTCGTATCACCGGCGCACGATCGCCGCCGGGGCGGCGTTGTACCTCTACCCGCCCGGCTGAGACCTCCTACGGCACGGGCGCGAGGCGCTACTGCAGGGGCGCAAGCGGCACCCGCGCGAGGCACGCCGGCGCCGGAGTGGCGATCGTCGCGACGACCTCGGTCGGCACGCCGCCCTCGTCGAGGGCGATGACCGCGATCGAGTCCGATCCCTGGTCGGCGACGAGCACGTGACGTTCGTCGTGCGTGAGCTGCAGATCGCGCGGATGCCGCCCGCCGGTCGTCACCGTCGCCACGAGTTCGAGCGTGCGCGCCGCCGGGTCGAAGCGGAGTGCCCGAAGGGCGTCGGCGTCGCGGTCGCCGATGAGCGCGATGCCCGTGCGGGTGAGGCGGATGGCGGAGCATCCGAGTCCTCGGGGTTCGACGTCCTCGCCGATCGGGAACCAGGCGACCTCTTCGCCCGCGACGAGGTCGAGGATGCTCGCGGTGCGGTCGAGCTCGTTCGCGGTGATCGCGAGGTCGCCGGCGACGACGAGGTGGCGCGGGCCGGCGCCTGCGTGGATCACGAGGTCGTCGGCTGCGTCGTGTGCGAGCGACTCGGGGAGGTCGGCGATGCCGAGCACGCGGATGCGGTCGGCGCCGAGGTCGGGCACGAGCACCCGATCGCGGGCGGAGTCGAGCACGGCCTGGTGCGGATGCGGGGACTCCTGGCGCTCGCGATTCGGCCCGGTGCCGGTGAAGTCGACTGCGAGGATCACGTCGGCCGCGGCATCCGGCGCCGCCCGATGCACCGAGAGCCGGCCGCCGGAGTAGTTCGCGGCGAAGATGATCTCGCCCGATTCGTCGAACGCGAGGTGGCACGGACCGGCGGCGCCGGTGCCTCCCGGGCGCCCGAAGGCGTGCACGGAGTCGCCCTCGAGCGTCCAGGTCGAGACCAGTCCGTCGGGCTGCTCGTGCACGATGCCGAGCACACCGCTCGCCGCCGACACGGCGAGGTACATGGGGTTGGCGCCGACGTCGACGGGCTCGCCGAGCGTCACCTCGCCGCCCTGCGAGACATCGAGCGAGCGGATGCCTCGTGCCGCCGATCCCAGCGCGCCGCTGGTCGACGCACCGACCCAGAACCTCGTGCCGTTCGTCGTGGACGCCACGCCCGCCTCGCCTTCTGCGGCAGCGCCGCGCTCCTCGCGGCGCCGTTGGCGCGCCGCAGAACACGCTACCGCGAGCCGGTAGACTCGTGCGGTCAGCCTCTGTAGCTCAATGGAAGAGCAGTTCCGTCCTAAGGAAAGGGTTGGGGGTTCGAGTCCCTCCAGGGGCACCGAGAGGTCGGCCGCGATCTCACGGCGACACCGTACCTGAAGGACCCCGATTGATCCGCACCCCGTCGACGCCGCGCCCTGACTGGCGCGAGCGCTGCGACAGCATCGGCTTCACGTTCTACGACATGGAGTCCGAAGGCGGCCGCCCCTACTGGAACGAGATCGCCGCGTACGGCTTCACCCTCCCAGAGGTCGAAGCGCTCGAGGCGGCGACGAAGGAGCTGTTCGACCGGTGCATGGACGCGGTCGAGCACGTCGTCCGCACCCGTCGTTTCGACGAGTTCGGAATCCCGACGCCGCTGCACGACCTCGTCGCCCGATCCTGGGACGAGGATGACCCGACTGCGTACGGTCGGTTCGACCTCGCCTACGACGGCGCCGGCACGATCAAGATGCTCGAGTTCAACGCGGACACTCCGACATCGCTCGTCGAGTCCGCCGCGGCGCAATGGCAGTGGCTGGTCGACACTCGCGGCGAGAACGCCGACCAGTTCAACGCCGTCCACGAGCTTCTCGTCGAGCAGTGGCAGCACATCCGCGAGGAGCGCCTCGGCAAGCCCGAGGGTGCTCGCCTGCACCTCGCCTCCCTCCACAACACCGGCGACGGCGAGCTGATCGTCGAGGACGCCGACACGGTCGCCTACATGGCCGAGACCGCGAAAGCCGCCGGGTTCGCCACGAAGCAGATCTTCATGGAGGACGTCCGGTTCGACACCGAGACCCACCGTTTCGTCGACTCCGACGGCGAGCCGATCGAGCAGATCTTCAAGCTGTACCCGTGGGAGTGGATGGTGCGCGAGCAGTTCGCGGGCTTCCTCGAGTCCACCCGCGACACGACCACGTGGATCGAGCCGATCTGGAAGATGCTGCTGTCGAACAAGCAGCTCCTCGTCGTCCTCTGGGAGCTGTTCCCCGGCCACCCGAACCTCCTGCCGTCGTACGCCACTGCGGGCCCGCTCAGGCTGAAGCAGTACGTGTCCAAGCCGAAGCTCGGACGCGAGGGTGCGAACGTCACCATCTTCGACGCCGACGGGGCGGTCGCCGCGTCGCAGGGCGGCGACTACGGCGACGAGGGGTTCATCTATCAAGCAGCGCGCGAACCTCGCCAGAATCGACGGGAAGACCGTCATCATCGGCTCCTGGGTCGTCGGGGAGACCCCGGCCGGCATCGACATCCGCGAGACCAGCGGCCCGATCACGAGCGACCTCGCCGAGTTCGTCCCGCACTTCATCATCGACGCCGAGGAGGCCTCCACGTGACCGCCACCCGCCGCGGCAGCATGCAGCTGTCCGGGCTCGCCGCCACCCGCCCGTCAGCCCCGAAGGTCGCCGCGGCGATGGGGATCGCCGGCGCGATGTTCGTCTTCGCCGGCTGCTCCTCCCTGCCCGAGGAGGGAGTCGTGGTCACCGGCGCGGACGGTGAGAAGTATGTCCTTCCCGACGGCACCGAGCGCCCTGTCTACACCTCGAAAGAAGACTGCCTCGCCGACATCGACGAGCAGATCGCCGTGCTCGCCGAGGCCGGCGAGACCGTCGACGGCACCGCGGAGACGCTGTGCGAGTCATCCGACAACTACCACGGCTCCTATGCCGGCGGCATGTGGCTCGGACCACTCCTGTTCGCCGGGTCCCGATGGGCCTCCCCGAGAGTGAACTCCTGGGCTCCGGTCGGTCAGGCCGGATTCGCGAGTCCCGGCTCCACCGCCCACGCCGGCGTCGCTGAGAAGGCACCTGCCGGCGCGCGAGTCGGCACCCGTGCGCCGCTGTCCGGCGGGTTCGGCGCCTCCGGCAAGTCCACCGGATTCGGCTCCTCAGTGAAGTCCGGATCGTATTCCGGGTCGTTCGGCGGGTAGTTCCGCCGCATGGGCGACTTCGGGGCATCACTCCAGCCCCCGGCCGATGAGGTCGAATGGTACGCTGCCAGAAAACTGAGGAGTCCTCATGTCACTTGGCGCCTCGAACATCACGACAACTGAGACCGGCGCGCCCACGCCCGTGCAGCCGCACCCGCACCACCATCACGGGTGGTGGTGGAAGACCCTGCTCGCGGGCTTTGCACTGTGGATCGTCACCATCGTCGTCACGGCGGTCACTCAGAACGCCAACCTCGTCCCGACACTGATCCTGCTCGGCAGCTTCCTCGTTCCGTTCTGCGTCGTCCTGTTCGTCATCGAACGCGTCACCGGCACGATCAGCACCCTGCAGCTCGTCCTCGCCTTCTTCATCGGCGGAATCTTGGGGGTGCTCGGCGCATCGCTCCTCGAGGCGGACCTGCAGCAGAGCGTCTTGAGTTACGGCCTCGTGGGGCTCATCGAAGAGTTCGTCAAGGGCCTGCTGCTCGTCATCATCGGCTGGCGGGTGCGACCGAAGACCGCAGCACAGGGCGCGCTTCTCGGCGCCACCGTCGGGGCCGGCTTCGCCGCCTTCGAGTCAGCCGGATACGCCTTCAACGCCGCCATCACGAGCCAGGGCATCGACCTGTTCACCCTGCTCCAGACGGAAGTGATCCGCGCACTGCTGGCCCCGGTCGGCCACGTGCTGTGGACTGCGATCTTCGGTGCCGTCCTGTTCGGTGTCGCGCGCGCGCGACCGGTTCCGATGGTCGTGGTGGATTCCGCTCGTCTACCTGGCCGCGGCCTTCCTCCACGCCCTGTGGGACTCGTCCGCCAGCGTCGCGGCCCTGCTGGCGATCGTCTTCACCGGGGGTGCCCTGCAAGACCTCGAAGCCGGATTCCTGCCATCGAACATTGCCAACGAGGTCGAGTCGCTCGCGACCGTGCTGTACATCATCCTGCTCGCGATCACCGCGGTGCTCGGTGTGCTCACGCTCTGGCTCACGCTGCGGCACTACCACCGCAAGGAAGTCCCGGGCTGAACGTCTCGTCGCCTGACCGGCGTCGATTCACGTCGCCTCGGTAGTCTCATCACGTGAACGGATCGCAGCTGACCTTCGTCGTGACCGGTGCTTCAACGGGCATCGGGCGTGCCACGGTGCACGAGCTCATCGGGCAAGGACATCGGGTGTGGGCGACCGTTCGCTCCGAACGAGACGAGACGGACCTCCGGGAACGGTACGGTGACGCGGTCGACGTGCTCCGGATGGATGTCACGGATGAGGCCGCCGTGAGGGCTGCCGCCGATCGGGTCGCGCAGGAAGGTCCGATTCACGGCCTGGTGAACAACGCGGGCGCCGCGCTCGTCGGACCGCTCGAGTACCTGCCGATCGAGACCTTCCGGAAGCAGATCGAGGTGAACCTCGTCGGGCAGCTGACCGTCACGCAGGCGTTCCTCCCCGCGCTCCGCCGAGCGAGGGAGCTCGGCCAACCGGCCCGGATCGTCACCATCGGATCGATCGGCGGGCGCATCGCCGGACCGATGCTCGGTCCGTACCACGCGTCGAAGTTCGGCATCGTCGGTCTCACCGACACGCTCCGCGCCGAGCTCGCCCCGTCGGGCATCGAGGTGATCCTCATCGAGCCCGGGGCGATCGCGACGCCCATCTGGGGTCGCGGGATCGCCGAGGCCGAGCGGATGCAGGGCGAGCTCCCCGAGCTCGCCACCGACCGGTACGGGGCGCAGATGGCACGGGCGGTGAAGAGTGCCCTCCGCTCGGCGGAAGTCGGCCTGCCGCCGGCCGACGCTGCCAAGGTGGTCGTGGCAGCCTTGACCCGCGAGAATCCCAGGCCCCGACAGTTGCTCGGGCGCGACGCGAAGATCGCGTCGATCATCGCGCGGCTGCCGTCTCGCCTCAGGTACCGGTTGACCGCGGCGCGCGCATGACGCCGGCGATCGAAGCCGGCGGGGCTGCACCCCCTCTGCGATCTGCTTGATCGCGGCCAAGCGTGCTCCCGCTCGGCACCGATGCGGTCGCAAAGCAACCCCGGAGTTCCAGTTGCCGGCGACGCTCACCGACCGGACCCTTGTCCGCCGAGGAACGCGCGGCATATGGTTGCCCTGACTCCCGTCCACGGTGGCCGGGAGGGGGGAGGATGCGCCATGACCGATGCTGCACTCGACGAACTCGGCCCAGTCGATTTCCTGATCGTGGAATTCCCAGCCGGGAAGTCCAACTTCACGGGGGAGATAGCCGAAGAACTGCTCAATCTCGTGGATGCCGGGACCATCCGGCTCATCGACGTGCTCGTGATCGCGAAAGACGAGAACGGCGACATCGAAGCCGTCGAACTCGAGGACCTCGATGACTTGGGCGAACTCGCACGGCTCGAAGCCGACCTCGCCGAACTGCTCGCCGAGGACGACGTCGTCAATCTGGCAGCAGCCATGGAACCCGGGAGCGTGGCGGGGGTCATCGTCTACGAGAACCTCTGGGCTGCACCGTTCGCCGCGGCAGCACGCCGCGCGGGCGGGCAGCTGATCGCCGACGGGCGCATCCCGATCCAAGCGATCATCGCCTCCATCGAGGCCGATGCGGAACTCGAGAAGGTAGGAGACTGAGATGCGGCCAGGACGAGTCGGACGAGTCGGCGTGGTCGGCGCGCCGGTTGCGAAGGCCGCGGTCGTCGGCGCGGCGGTCTCGCCGGGCCGGTCGCCGGTCGCGAAGGCCGCGGTCGTCGGCGCGGCCGTCAAGCCGGGCCCGTCGCCGGTCGCGAAAGCGGCCGTCATCGGCGCGGCGGTGACGCCGGGCCGTCGTCGCCGGATCTGAACGGCAGATCGCAACCGGCTGCTGCATGCGGAAGGCCGGGCGCCCACGGGCGCCCGGCCTTCCGTCGTTCGCGGCGCCGATCGGGCCCGCCCGGGCGTGGTGGCGGATCGGGCCTCTCAGGCCTCGAGCAGCCCGCGGATGTCGTCGGCCGTGAGCGCCTCGCTGAAGAACTCGCCCTCGTCGAGCACCGAGGAGACGAGGGCCGCCTTCTTCGCCTTCAGCGCCATGACCTTCTCCTCGATCGTGCCCGCCGCGACCATGCGATAGACCATCACCGACTTCGACTGGCCGATGCGGTGGGCGCGGTCGACGGCCTGTGCCTCGCTCGCCGGATTCCACCACGGGTCGAGGAGGAACACGTAGTCGGCCTCGGTGAGGTTCAACCCGAACCCGCCCGCCTTCAGGCTGATGAGGAACACCGGCGCCGCGCCGCCCCGGAAGCCGTCGATCACCTCGGCACGACGGGTGGTCGACCCGTCGAGGTACGCGTAGGGCACGCCGGCCGCGTCGAGCCGTTGCGCGGCGAGCTGCAGGAACGACGTGAACTGGCTGAAGACGAGCGCGCGGTGGCCTTCGGCGAGCACCTCGTCGAGCTGCTCGAAGAGGGCGTCGAGCTTCGCAGAGGGCACCGCCGAGTATCGCTCGCCGTCGATGAGCCCGGCGTGCAGGCTCAGCATCCGGAGCAGGGTGAGCGACCGGAAGACCGTGAACCGGTTGCGATCGAGGTCGTCGATGAGGCCGAGCAGCTTCTGCCGCTCGAGCTGCAGGAACGTGTCGTACACGCGCCGATGCTCGGCGTCGAGCTCGACCGCGAGCACCTGCTCCTGTTTCGGCGGCAGCTCGGGCGCGACGAGCTCCTTCGTGCGCCGCAGCACGAACGGGCGGATGCGCCGCTTCAGCGTCGCGAGCCGGTCGGCGTTGCGATCGGTCTCGATGGGCCGGCGGTAGCGCTCGGCGAACGCGCGCGCCGACGGGAACAGGCCGGGCGCCACGATCTGCAGCAGCGCCCACAGCTCCATGAGGTTGTTCTCGACGGGCGTGCCGGTGACGGCGAGCCGGAACGGCGCGCGGATGTCGCGTGCCGCCGCGTGCGCCTTCGAGGTGCCGTTCTTCACGAACTGGGCCTCGTCGAGCACGAGTCCCGCCCAGTCGAGCGAGCCGAACTCGGTCGCGTCGAGGCGCAGCACCGCGTAGCTCGTGACGATCAGGTCGGCGCGCGCCGCGGCATCCGCAAGCCGTCGCCCGCTCGCGGCCCTCGTCGACGTGACGGTCTCGACCCGGAGGCCGGGCACGAAGCGCGCGGCTTCGGCCACCCAGTTCGAGACGACCGAGGTCGGAGCGACGACGAGGAAGGGATGCTCCGGGGCATCCGATCGCTCGATCGCCGACGCGATGAGCGCGAGCGTCTGCGCCGTCTTGCCGAGACCCATGTCGTCGGCGAGGATGCCGCCGAGCCGGTGCTCGTAGAGGAACGCGAGCCAGCGGAACCCCTCGAGCTGGTACGGCCGCAACTCGAGGGCGAGGCCGTCGGGGGCGGGCAGCGGTTCGACGCCGCCCGAGTCGCGAAGTCCGGCGACGGTCGCCCGCCAGGTGCGCGCCGGTTCGGCCTCGTCGGCGAGGTCCTCGAATTCCGACCAGAGGCTCGTCTGGTACCGGCTGATGCGGAGCCCGGTTTCCCACTCGTGAAGGGAGCCCGCTTCGTCGATGAGCTCTCGCAGCGGTGCGAAGACCGGTTGCTTCAGCGAGAGGTAGCTGCCGTCGACGAGCAGGAGCTTCGACCGCCCCCGCGCGAGCGCCGAGAAGAGCGGCCCGAACGGCACCTGCGTGCCCTCGACCGTGACGATCACGCCGAGGTCGAACCAGTCGGTGCGGTCGCTCTCGACGGTCGTCACGCTGAGCTTCGGGGTCTCGACGAGTTCGCGGTAGTCGGGCGTCGTGCCCACCTCGTCGACCCTCAGCCGCTCGATCGCCCGCAGCCCAGGCAGCACGCGCACGGCGAACTCGGCGGCCTCGAGGCCGCGCAACGCCACGCTGGGTCGGAGCAGGGGCGCGTCGCCGGCGCGGAGGGCCGGCGCGCCCGCCGGATCCTCGGCGAGCAGTGCCGCCGCCTCGGTGGCGACGCGACGTTCGTCGGTCGGCTCGTGGAATTCGCTGTCGGGCGCGTCGAGTGGGAACCGCCGTCCGCCGTCGGCCTCCCAGCCCCACTCGAGCCGCAGGACGTGGTTCGGCTCATGGTGGGTGGTGCCGACGAGCGTCGCGAGCGGGAGCGCGGGAAGTGCGAAGCTCTCGTCGGAGCTCAGGACGCGGAGCGACCGCGCGAGCGTCGGGTACTGCTGCGTGACGAACTCGGCGACCTCATCGGCCGGCACGACCACGGGCGACTCGCGCCGCACGGCTGCGCGGCCTGCGGCGGTGAGCGCGCCGGCGAGCGGAGCGAGCGTGATCGTGCCGCGCGCGAAGTCGTAGGCGTAGACGCCGTGATCGCCGATGAGGCGGACGTGATCGGTCGCATGCGGTTCGCCGTCGATGCTCACCGACGGAGCGAGGAGCAGATCGCCGCCTGCCGGGCCGTCGCCCAGCCGCGCCTCCAGCCGGATCTCGGCCCCGGCCCCGACGGTGACCGCCGTCGTCGAGGTGGTGCCGACGAGCTGGATGCCGAGCGCCGGCGCCGACGCCAGCAATGACCACAGCGTGCGGCTCTCATACTCGTCGAGCGAGATCCACGCCGAGCCGAACTCGGCGAACGCAGCGTGACGCGAGCCCTTCAGCAGCGAGAACTCGCCGAACCATCTCGCCTGCGCCGGGTCGAACCCGCCCGCGCGTCCTTGGAATCCGACGTTCTGCCAGGTGAGCGTGCCCTTGATCCACCCGCCGCGCGCGCCGCGCGTCACCGGGCGCACCGCGAGTCGGTCGACGGATGCCGCAGACGACGCCGTCTCGTCACGCGCCCCCTGCCGCCGACCAGCACGGCGCGCAATGCGCTCGCGCAGCTCGAACTGCAGCGCGAGCGGCAGGCGTGGGGACGCGGCATCCCATTCGTCTCCGGACCCGCCGCCGGCGAGTGCCGCGATCTCGGCGCGCCATCCGGCTACCGCCGGCGCATCGCCGTGCCCTGACGCACGCGCTTCCGCCGCTTCAGCGCGCTCGTGCCGGTGCCGTTCCGCGGCAGCGAGGAGCACTGCAGCGAGGTGCTTGCAATTGCGGCCCACCGGGCAGGTGCAGATTCCGGCGAGGATCGTCGTGCGGTCGGGGATGCCGAGGTCGAGGCTCACGGTCGAGCGGTACGGCCGGGCGGCGGTGCCCTGCACGGCGGCGCTGAGACGGAACGTCACGGTGTCCCATTCGAGTTCGGCCACGGCGCCCGCGCGTTCGACGGTGCGCCCACGGCTGAGGTTCAGCGGACCGACGAATCTCGCGATCGCGAGCTCCTCGACGAGGGGGAAGGTGTCGACGGTCATCCCTCCATGCTCGCATCGAGCGCCGTCATCGCTGCAACGGAGCGTCGAGGCCGCGTGCGGATCATCCGAATCTCAGCGTCGGTTCGCCGCCCGGTGCCTGTGCCCTCCGCTACTCGCCGACTGCAGCACAGATCGCGGTCATCTCGGCGAGGTAGTCGGAGTACGGCGCGAGCCCGGCCTCCTCGCGACGCGCCTCGAGGCGCGCTTCATCCTCGATCGGCGTCGCCGGTGCCGGACCGTCGGGGCCGCAGCCGACCTGGGTGCCGACGACGGTGCGCCGCTCGTGCATCCGGTCACCGTGGCGACCAAGGCGATCGCGATGAGGCACGCGCGCGTGCGCCGCGCTTCCGCGACCCGCGCCCACCTCGTTGGTCGCATCAGCGGTCTGCGTCCGCAGCCGTCGCGGGTGCGGCGGCCTTTGCGCGGATGCGTGCGATCCGCCCGGCGGCCCACCGGCCGCTCAGCGGGCTGATGACGAGGAGCGACGCCCACGCATAGCGCCCCCAGTCGGCGCCGAACGCGTAGGCGATCGGGATCGAGGCGAGGAACACCGCAGGGGTCGTGAGCGAGTCGATGAGCTTCACCGTGTCGGCGCGGCGGGGAAGCGGGTCGGCGAGCGCGCCGTCATGGCGGGCGATGTAGTACATCGCGATCTGCGCGAGCAACACGGCGCTGATGTTCACGGCGTACCACGCCACCGTGAGCGGCTCGCCCGCTGTGTTGACGTCGCTGATGCCCCGTGTCGAGAAGGGCACCAGCACGACGAACGCGAGAGTGACGATGTTGGCGACGATGGTGGGCGAACTGAGGGCGCGAAAGCCGGCGACGATGCGGTGGTTGATCCGCCAGAACACGGCGATCACCACGAAGCTGAGCGCGAAGCCGAAGAGCTGCCAGCCGAGGCCGCTGCCGAGGAGCGCGTCGAGGCTCGTCCAGGCGGCGGCTTCCGGTGGTTGGATGTTCAGGACCAGCAGAGTGAGGGCGATCGCGTAGACCGCGTCGAAGAAGGCGAAGGCGCGCGCGAACTCGACGGTGTCGCGCTCGTAGTGGCGGTCGCGATCGGGTCCTGTGGTCACGCTGGCGACTGCCGCGCAGCGCGCCGCGGTGCATCCGACGCGACGTCAGTTCCAGTCGACTGCGTGCATCCAGCCGGCGATGTAGGCGCGCTCGTTCTCGCCGAGTCGCACCCCGAGCCGTGGCTCCGTGCCGGCGTCGAGCTCGCAGAGCTCGAAGATGCGGCGCACGACGACTGCCCGGAGCGGCGCGTCGAGATTCTCGAGTACTTCGTTCTGCAGAGGACGCTCCAGCATCGGCCACCAGAGACCGATGGGCGGGAGCCCCTGTGTGTTGCGCGAGCGGCGCCCGTGCGCCCGGTCGTCGAGGAGGGAGCTCATCGTGCACGCCCCTCGGAAGTCTCGCCGGTCCCCGCATCCTCGATCATGGTGCACTCCTCGTTCAGGGCCGGCCACATCATCGGAGACGGCCAGCTCAACGGTACGCGCCCGGTGCCGGCAACGGAAGGGAATCGACCGACCGAGAGGCGGCCGAAGCCCGCGCGCGCCGGAACTGATCGGCGCGAAACGCGCGCGGTCGGGGCAAGATGGTCTGATGGACCTTCCGGTGATGCCGCCCGTCGCGCCGATGCTCGCGAAATCGGTCAAGGAGATCCCCGATGTCGGACACGTGGAGCCGAAATGGGACGGCTTCCGCACGATCGTCTTCAAGGACGGCGACGAGATCGAGCTCGGAAGCCGAAACGAGCGCCCCATGACCAGGTACTTCCCCGAGCTCGTCGAGGCGCTCCGCGGGAACCTTCCGCGCACGGTGTGTCGTCGACGGCGAGATCATCCTCGTTCGCGACGGCCGGCTCGACTTCGAAGCCCTGCAGCAGCGCATCCACCCCGCCGACAGTCGTGTGCGCATGCTGGCCGAGCAGACGCCCGTGTCGTTCGTCGGGTTCGATCTGCTCGCCTCGGGCGACGACGATCTCATGCGCCATCCGTTCTCCGAGCGTCGACGGCTCCTCGTCGATGCCCTCGCCGAGGCCGAAGATCCCGTGTTCCTCACCCCGGCGACCGCCGACCCCGCCGAGGCGAACGACTGGTTCACCCGGTTCGAGGGTGCGGGTCTCGACGGGGTCGTGGCGAAGCCGCTCGACGGCACCTATCAGCCCGACAAGCGCACCATGTTCAAGATCAAGCACGAGCGCACCGCCGATTGCGTCGTGGCGGGATTCCGTTGGCACAAGAGCGGGCCGGTCGTCGGATCCCTGCTGCTCGGGCTGTACGGCGACGACGGTCGCCTCCATCATGTCGGCGTGGCCGCATCCTTTCCGATGGCCCGCCAGGGCGAGCCTCGTCGCCGAACTCGAGCCGCTCGTCGCGACCGACCTCGCGGCGCACCCGTGGGGTGACTGGGCCGACCAGGAGGCGCACGCGTCGACCCGTATGCCGGGTGCGGTGAGTCGCTGGAGCGCGGGCAAGAACCTCTCGTTCGTACCGTTGCGGCCCGAACTCGTCGTCGAGGTGGCGTACGACCACATGGAGGGCGACCGGTTCCGTCATACCGCGCAGTTCCGCCGCTGGCGCACCGACCGCACACCCGAGAGCTGCACGTACGATCAGCTCGAAGCGCCTGCCGGCCTCGACCTGTCGGAGATCCTGCCGGTGCGGCCCTGACGGTTCGCGCGAGGAGCTCCGCAGGCCGCTCAGAGCACGGCGCGCAGCCCCGCCGACAGGGCCGTGTGGTGTTCGAACACGAGGTTCGTCTCGGTGAGGGCGACGGCCGGGTTCGCCGAGAGGTTCTTCAGGACGAACTGGCGCACGTGCTCGCTGTCGCGCACGCGCACGTGGATGAGGAAGTCCTCGGATCCGCCGAGGAAGAAGAGCTGGGCGACCTCGGGCTGGGTACGGAGTTCGTCGGAGATCTGCTCCATGAGGTGACGGGCGCCCGGCCGGATGCGCACACTCACGAGCGCCTGCAGCGTGAAGCCGAGCGCGACCGGGTCGATCTCGGCCGTGTAGCGCACGATGACCCCGCGCTCGCGGAGGGAACGCACCCGCGCGAGGCAGGTCGACGGCGAGACGCCGACGGCGCGGGCGAGGTCGACGTTCGGGATGCGCGCGTTCTCGTGCAGGCGGTCGATGATCGCGCGATCGATCTCGTCGAGCACCACGCGACCCGGCTCGCTGATCTGCGGTGGATCGGTCACGGTGAGGCATCCTTTCGAACGATTGCAACGGATGTCTCGATCCTACCGAATCCTGTGCGGTAGACCTTTTCAACCGGCGCACAACCGACGAGCATGGTGGCATCCACCCCACAGCATTCGGAGTCACCATGCACGTCGGCGTGCCCGCTGAGATCAAGAACAACGAGTTCCGCGTCGCCATGACGCCGGCGGGCGTCCATGCGCTGTCGCTGCGTGGCCACGAGGTCGCCATCCAGGCGGGCGCCGGCACCGGCGCCGGATACGTCGATGCCGAGTACGCCGCGGCCGGGGCGACGATCGTGGCGAGCCCGCCGAGGCGTGGGCGGCCGAACTCGTGCTGAAGGTGAAGGAGCCGATCCCGGCCGAGTACGGCTTCCTCCGCGCCGACCTCACCCTGTTCACCTACCTGCACCTCGCGGCCGACCTGCCGCTCACCCGCGCGATCCTCGACTCGGGTGCCACCGCGATCGCCTACGAGACGGTGCAGCTCGCCGACCGCTCGTTGCCGCTGCTCACGCCGATGAGCGAGGTCGCCTGGGGAGGCTCGCGCCGCAAGTCGGCGCGGTCGAGCTCCACGCCACGAACGGCGGTCGCGGCGGGTGCTGCTCGCGGCGTGCCCGGCACGTCGCCGGCGAAGGTGGTCGTGATCG
>CAWJZK010000010.1:0-106138 GCA_963847285.1 uncultured Actinomycetota bacterium | reverse complement strand
CGGCGGGCACGTCGAGACCCTGAGCGTCGAAGCGATCCCACAGACCGGCGAGTCGAAAGGCGCTGTTGCCGCCGGGCTGGCCGGTTGGCCCGCCATTCGAGAAGCCGAGCGAGCCGAGGTAGGGAAGCCGGCCGACGTCGGCGAGCCCGCGCGCGAGCGACTCGACGAGCGCCGGTCGCGAGCGCGACGGGACCGACACGACAGCCACCGGACGCTCGGGCCACGACCAGTCGGCGAGCACGCGCACGCACGCCGCGAGCACGGGCGGCGGCACCGGAGCGTCAGCGGATCCCGCCGCGAACAACTCGCGGAGGGTGCCGCCCCAGCCCAGATCGGTGAGGCGTGCGAGTGCCCGACCCTCGCCGGCTCGCTCGCCCGGCGCGATGCGACCCTTCATGGGCACTCCGAGACGGTCGGCGCCGGTCGGCCACATCGCGCGGGGCTCGATCGGCACGCCGACACGGTCGAGGGCGCCGGCGGCCGACTCGGCGGCCTGACGTGCGACTTCGCTCGGGTACCAGACGCCGGCGCAGTTGTCGCAGCGGCCGCATGGCACAGCTGTCTCGTCGTCGAGCGATCGCTGCAGGAACTCCATGCGGCATCCGTCGGTCTGCTCGTAGTCGATCATGTGCTGCTGCTCGGCCGTGCGCGCTGCGGAAATGCGCCGATAGCGCTCGGCGTCGTAGACCCACGGCTCGCCGGTCGCGATCCAGCCGCCCTGCACGCGCCGTACGGCGCCGTCGACATCGAGCACCTTGAGCAGGAGCTCGAGCGGCGACCGGCGGATGTCGACCATGGCCTCGAGCGCCGGGGTCGAGACCGGAACGTCGGAGAGGGCGGCGATGACACGCTCGGCGCGGTCTTGGTCGGGCATCGAGGCCGTCGCGAAGTAGTGCCAGATGTCGCGGTCTTCGGTGCCGGGGAGGAGCAGCACATCGGCACTCTCGCTCGCGCGCCCGGCGCGACCGACCTGCTGGTAGTAGGCGACGGGCGATGACGGCGCGCCGAGATGCAGCACGAAGCCGAGGTCGGGCTTGTCGAATCCCATGCCGAGCGCGCTCGTGGCAACGAGCGCCTTGACCTCGTTGCGCTTCAGCATCGCTTCGGACTCTTCGCGCTCGTCGGTATCGGTCTGCCCGGTGTAGGCGCGCACCTCGTGGCCGTGCTCACGTAAGAGTCGGGCGGTGTCGACCGCCGCCGCGACGGTGAGCGTGTAGATGATGCCCGACCCGGGCAGGTCGTCGAGATGGCTGAGGAGCCACGCCAAGCGACTCGTCGAATTGGGAAGTCGCAGCACGCCGAGCCGCAGCGACGCGCGGGCGAGCGGCCCGCGGATGGTCACGACGTCGGCCGGTGCGTCGGCCGCGCCGCGCTCCGGCAGCGGCGGCATCGTCGGGGCCGGCGGTGCCGAGCTGCTCGGCGACATCCGCCACCACCCGGCTGTTGGCCGTGGCGGTGGTCGCAAGCACCGGAACCCCCGACGGCATTCGCGTGATGAGTTCGCGCAGGCGCCGGTAGTCGGGGCGGAAGTCGTGGCCCCAGTCGCTGATGCAGTGCGCCTCGTCGACGACGAGCATGCCGATGCGGCGCACGAGGGCGGGCAGCTGCTGCTCGCGGAATGACGGATTGTTGAGCCGCTCGGGCGAGACGAGCAGCACATCGACCTCGTCGTCGTCGAGTCGTTGCAGCACCTCGGCCCACTCGTGGGCGTTGGTCGAGTTGATCGCCACCGCGCGCACCCCCGCACGTTCGGCGGCGGCGATCTGGTCGCGCATGAGCGCGAGCAGCGGCGAGACGAGCACGGTCGGCCCGGCGCCTTGCCGGCGGAGCAACAGCGTCGCCACGAAGTACACCGCCGACTTGCCCCAGCCCGTGCGTTGCACGACGAGCGCGCGGCGCCTGCCTTCGACGAGCGCTTCGATGGCCTCGTACTGCCCGTCGTGGAACTCCGCATCGCTCCGACCCACGAGATCGCGGAGCGCATCGAGCGCTGCGGCGCGGGTGTCGATGGGTGTTCCGGCGAGCGTCATGCTCCTACTCTTGCGGACGCGGCCGACAAGCGCCTGTGCCAGCGCCTGTGCCAGCGCCGGTACTTCGGTACTTCGGTACTTCGGTACCGAGACTTCGGGAGAACACCTTCCGCAGCGGCTCGCACTCAGTCGCCGCGCCGCATGAAGCGGGCCACGAGTTCGCCGATCAGCACCGCGGTCGCCGCAGGTCCCGCGCGACGGCGCGGTCGGAAGGATCGACGTGTCGGCGATGCGGAGCCCCTCGACGCCGTGGACTCGACCGAACCCGTCGACGACGGCGTCCCGATCCGAGGCGGGGCCCATCGGTGCACTGCCGCAGAGGTGGATCGCCGTGCCGAGATGCGCGAGCATCCACGCGTCGAGCGCCGCGTCGTCGCCGAGCGTCGCGTCGTCGAGCTCGGTGAGTCGCTCGAACAGCGGCGCGAACGCGCGCGAGCGGAGCAGCGCGACGGCGGTGCGGATGCCGAGGCGCAGCCGCTCCCGATCGTGCGGGGTCGACAGGTAGTGGTAGTCGATGCGCGGCTGCGCGGTCGGATCGGCGGACTCGAGCGTGATCGAACCGCGCGCCTCCTCGCCCTGCAATCCCACGAGCAGTACGAGGTCGCGCCCATGGGCGACCTGGTCGCGCACTCGGCGAAGCGAGACGCCCCGCAGCGCCCGTGCGGTGGCGAGCGGATGCCGCAGCGCCGACCGGGCACCGCCGGCGACCGCGCTCGACGAACCCATGAGCAGGTGGCTCATCGTCGTGACGCAGACCATGATCTCGAGGTCGCCCGCCGCATCGCCGCCCGCCGAGGCGAAGTTGAGCGCGGTCGTGAACGTCTCGGGCGCGCGCGGATCGACGATGTCATGTCGCGCCCGCCATCCGACCGAGAGGTCGGGGTGATCGCTGAACGCCCGGCCCACCCCCGCGGCGTCGTGGACCACCGGAACCCCATGCGCCCGCAGCTGCTCGGCCGGGCCGACCCCCGAGACGAGCAGGAGCTGCGGCGTGCCGATGCCGCCGGCGCAGAGCACGACCTCGTCGGCCTCGATCACGCGGCGGGTCGTCCGCCCCGCGTCGGACTCCTCGACCTCGACCCCGACCGCGCGTCGGCCGTCGAACACGACCCGCAGCACGCGGCATCCGCCGATCACCTGCAGGTTCGGCCGGTCGCGCACGGGACTCAGGTAGGCGAGGGCGGTGTTGATGCGCACGCCGTCGACGACGTTCTGCGGCACGGGGCCGACCCCGGGCGACCCGGGCGCGTTCTTGTCGGGCTCCTCGGGGAAGCCGAGCTCGAGCGCCGCCGCAGCGAACGCCCGGGCGGCCGGGTTGGCCTGGGCGGCCCGGCGCACGGGCATCGGCCCGGCGTCGCCGTGGAACGGGCCCGTGCCGAAGTCGAGGTCGCGCTCGAGGTCGCGCATCACGGGGAGCACGCGCTCGTAGCTCCAGTCGGGCCCCGCGGCATCCGACCACCGCGCGAAATCCTCGGGACGCGCGCGCACGAAGTAGCCTCCGTTGATCGTCGACGACCCGCCGACGATGCGGCCGCGCGCGATCGTGTAGGGCAGATCAGGCGTGAGGTGCCCGAGATACGACCAGTTCGCCGGATGCCCCGGCACCGCCCCCTGCACCGTGGAGGCGTCGAGCAGCTCGGGCGGGAAGTCCTCGCGCGTGCGCGGCGCGGCGCCCGCCTCGACGACGATGACGTCACGCGACGCGTCCTCGCTGAGCCGGGCGGCGAGCGCCGCGCCGGCCGCGCCCGCGCCGACGACCAGCGTCGCGCGACGACTCACCCGCGGGGCCTCCGGTGCGCCTGCACGACGCGGGTGTCGATGCGCTCGTCGATGAGGCGGAAGGCTTCGTCGAGCAGTTCGAGCAGGGCGGCGTCGCGGTCGCCGAGCCACTCCTCGTACGCGGCGAGGCACACACCGAGGCAGGTCCACGCGATGGTCTGCGGAATGAGGTCGCCCTCGGGCAGTTCGAGCCGGCGAGCGACGTGCTCGGCGACGACCCTTCGCCACGAGGCGTAGCGCAGCGTCGAGTGGGCGACGAGCGTCGGCACGTGCAGGAGCAGCTCCATGCGACGCCGGTGGTACTCCCACTCGACCTCGGGCACGCGATTGAACTCGACGATCGCCACACGAAGTTGCTCCATGAGCGGGATGTCGTCGGGCATGCCCGCGAGATGGGCGCGCATGCGATCGAGCAGCTCGTCGAAGTCGCCCCAGGGCAAGTCGTTCTTCGAGGGGAAGTACCGGAAGAAGGTGCGCCGCCCGATGCCGGCCTCGCGGGCGATCTCGTCGACGGTGGTCGCGTCGAAGCCACGATCCATGAAGAGCCGCAGGCCGGTGTGGCTGAGTTCGGCGTGGGTCGTCGACGGTGCGCGGCCGACGCGGGGCCGCTCCGAGGCCTCGTCGGTCAGAACCATCGCTGCACCCCCTTCACAACGGCACTGGGTGCCATTACTATTGTACCCATCACGAGAATCGCCAACGAGGGCGATCGCACATGAGGAGCATCCCATGAGTCGCAGTGAACAACTCGTCGAACCACACGACGACGTAGACGATGTGATCGAGACCGATTCGCTCGTCGAGGAGATCTCGATCGACGGCATGTGCGGCGTCTACTGACGCACCGGCCATGAACTCGATCGATCCAGATTCCGCCTGGACACTCCACCCGCAGGTCTCCGTGCGACCCGAGCCGTTCGGAGCCCTGCTCTACCACTTCGGCACGCGCAAGCTCTCCTTTCTGAAGGACCGCACCCTGCTCACGGTCGTCGAGGGACTTGCGGATGCCGCGACCGCGCGCGAGGCGTGCGAAGCCGCCGGCGTGGCCGACGAACATCTCCCCACCTATCTCAGAGCCCTCGGCACCCTCGCCGAGTCCAAGATGCTCGTGGAGCGTGCAGCATGACCCTCACCGAAGCGCCGGCTCGCGGCATCCGCTCGACTGCGACTGCCGCCGCCACCACGACCCCAGCCGTCGCCGCACCGCCGAAGTCGATGCGCCTCGTCGATCACTTCGAGCTCGGCCTCGACGCGCCCATCTGCCTCACCTGGGAACTCACCTACGCGTGCAACCTCTCGTGCGTGCACTGCCTCTCGAGTTCGGGGCGCCGCGATCCCAGGGAGCTCTCGACCGAAGAGTGCAAGGGCGTCATCGACGAGCTCGAGCGCATGCAGGTCTTCTACGTGAACATCGGCGGCGGCGAGCCGACGGTGCGAAGCGACTTCTGGGAGCTGCTCGACTACGCGACCGACCACCACGTGGGGGTCAAGTTCTCGACGAACGGCGTGAAGATCACGCCCGAGATCGCTCGCCGACTTGCGGCGAACGACTACGTCGACGTGCAGGTCTCGCTCGACGGCGCGACGGCCGAGGTGAACGATTACATCCGGGGGCCGCGCTCCTACGAGACCGCGATCCGCGCGATGCAGAACCTGTCGGATGCCGGCATGAAGAACTTCAAGCTCTCGGTGGTGTGCACCAGGCAGAACATCCCGCAGCTCGACGAGTTCAAGGTGATCGCCGACCGGTACGGCGCGCAGCTGCGGCTCACGCGCCTCCGCCCGTCAGGTCGTGGAGCAGATGTGTGGGACGAACTGCACCCCACGCGCGAACAGCAGCGCGAGCTCTACGACTGGCTCGTCGCCCACGGCGACGACGTACTCACCGGCGACTCCTTCTTCCACCTCTCGGCCTACGGGCAGGCGCTGCCCGGACTGAACCTCTGCGGCGCGGGCCGCGTCGTGTGCCTCATCGACCCGATCGGCGACGTCTACGCGTGCCCGTTCGCGATCCACGAGGAGTTCCTCGCGGGCAACGTGCGCAGTGAAGGCGGATTCCGCACGGTGTGGCGCGACTCCGAGCTCTTCGCGAAGCTGCGCTCGCCGCAGTCGGGCGGTGCGTGCACCTCGTGCCAGTTCTTCGACACGTGCAAGGGCGGATGCATGGCGGCCAAGTTCTTCACCGGCCTCCCCCTCGACGGGCCAGACCCCGAATGCGTGAAGGGCTACGGCGAGGAGCTCCTGCAGCAGCGCAACGACGTGAAAGAGCTGCCGAAGCACTCCGGTGACCACTCGCACCGCACGACCCGGGCGCCCCGTTCCGGCATGGGCCCAGTGCGCCTCACGCTCTCCCGGCGCGAGGACATCACGGCGCCGCCGGTCAGCGCGTGCGCGGAGGATCCGCTTGCGGGCTTCTCGGCGGGCTTCGCCGCCGAACTCGAATCGAAGGAATCCGGCGCCGACCGGCGCCACCAAGGAGGCACCCGCTCCGAACTCGCGTGAGGCCCGACTCGCCGCTACGACCGCGATAACGCGGTCGCGCATTGAGGGATGCCTCGACGAGGCGATCCGGCGTGCCCGAGAGAGGGAGGAACATCGTGGGACTGCTTGACGGGAAGGTCGCGCTCATCACCGGAGGATCGCGGGGGCAGGGCCGCGCCCATGCCGTCACCAGCGCGCGCGAGGGCGCCGACGTCATCATCGTCGACACCCTCGATCAGATCGCGACCGTGGAGTACCCGATGGCGCAGCAGGCCGACTTCGACGAGACCGTCAAGCAGGTCGAGGCACTCGACCGCCGCATCATCACGGTCAACGGCGACGTCCGCAGGCAGAGCGACCTCGACAGGGCGGTCGCCGAGGGCATCGCGCAGTTCGGGAAGATCGACATTCTCATCGCCAATGCCGGCATCTTCTCGCTGGCCCCCGCCCACGAACTCACCGAAGAGGCATGGGACGACATGATCGGCGTCAACCTCACGGGCGTCTGGAAGTCGGCGAAGGCGGTGCTCCCGCACATGATGGAGAACGGCGGCGGGTCGATCGTCATCACGTCTTCGACCAACGGGATCGAGCCGGGTGTGAACTACGTCCACTACTGTGCGGCGAAGTTCGGGCTCGTCGGCGTGATGAAGACACTCGCTCTCGAGTATGCGCGGTACGGCATCCGCGTCAACGCGATCCATCCGGGCGCGGTCCTCTCGCCGATGACCAGCTGGCAGGGCGCCTGGGACATGATGTCCGGCAAGCCCGCGGGCGAAGGCACCGAGGCGGACATGCTCGACGCCGGGTACTCGTTCAGTGCGCTCAAGGGACAGGGGTTCATGTCGCCGCAGCGCATCGCCGACACCGCCCTCTACCTCAACTCGGAGCTGGCCTCGTCGGTCACGGGAGTGTCGATCCCCGTCGACGCCGGCCACCTCCTCCAGCCCGGCTACAACCCGAATCCCGTGAAGTAGGCACACGAACCAACGAACGCACGAACCCACGAACCCGAACTCACGAACCCACGAACTCACGAACTCACGAAAGGAACTCTCAATGGCTGGTTCACTCGAAGGCAAGGTCGCTTTCATCACCGGCGCAGCGCGCGGCCAGGGGAGGTCGCACGCAATCCGCCTTGCCGAGGAGGGTGCCGACATCATCGCGGTCGACATCTGTGCGCAGATCGCCACGGTCAGCTACCCGATGTCGACACCTGAGGATCTGGCCGAGACCGTCAAGCAGGTCGAGGCATTCGACCGACGCATCCACGCGGTCGAGGCCGACGTACGAGACCGGGCCGCGCTGCAAGCCGCTTTCGACGGCGGCGTGGCCGAGCTCGGCAAGGTCGACATCGTCCTGGCGAACGCGGGCATCGCCCCGTTGTCGCTGAATCCCGTTCCGGAGGAGTGGCAGGACGTGCTCGACGTGAACCTCACGGGTGTCTACCACACGGTGGAGGTCGCGAAGCCATCGATGATCGAGGGCGGTCGGGGCGGAGCGATCGTGCTCACCAGTTCGACTGCCGGCCTCGCCGGTATCGGCGGCGAGACGCCAGGCGGCCTCGGCTACACCGCGGCGAAGCACGGCGTGGTCGGCCTGATGCGCAGCTATGCCAACCAGCTGGCGCAGTACTCCATCCGTGTGAACACCATCCACCCCACCGGCGTCAACACGCCCATGGTGGTCAATGACGTGATGCAGGAGTTCCTCCAGGCCGACCCGCAGATGGGCCAGGCGATGGCGAACGCGCTGCCCGTCGACATGATCGAGGCGGTCGACCTGTCGAACGCGATCGTCTGGCTCGTCTCCGACGCCGCGCGCTACGTGACCGGCGTCACCCTGCCCGTCGACGCGGGCTTCCTCAACAAACGCTGAACGAAGGGAAGGATCATCATGGCCGGACGAGTAGAAGGCAAAGTCGCGTTCGTGACAGGCGCGGCACGCGGACAAGGACGGAGCCACGCGGTGCGACTCGCGGAGGAGGGCGCCGACATCATCGCGGTCGACCTCTGCGCGCCGATCCCGGGCCTGCAGTACCCTCCCGCGACCGAGGAAGACCTTGCGGAGACCGTGCGCCAGGTCGAGGCGCTCGACCGCCGCATCGTCGCCCGCAAGACCGATACGCGCGATGTGAGCGCGATGAAGGCCGTGATCGATGAGGGCGTGGCCCAGCTCGGCCACCTCGACATCGTGGTCGGCAACGCGGGTGTCTGCTACATCCACTCGTGGGATCAGGCCACCCAGGAGATCTGGGACGAGACGATCTCGACCAACCTCACCGGCGCCTGGAACACGGTGCGGCTCACCGCCCCGCACCTCATCGCGGCCGGCGGCGGATCGATCATCCTCACGAGCTCGGCAGCCGGGCTCAAGGCGCTGCCATTCCTCACGGCGTACGTCGCGTCGAAGTTCGGCATCACGGGGCTCACGAAGGCCTTCGCGGCCGAGCTCGCGGAGCACAACATCCGCGTCAACTCGTTGCACCCGACGGGGGTCGACACTCCGATGGGCTCCGTGGGGGGCGTCTTCCCGGCGCTTGTCGAGGCGCACCCGCAGCTCGGAGCGATGCTCACCAACGAGCTGCCGATCGAGGTGACCCAGCCGCGCGACCAGTCGAACGCCGTGCTGTTCCTCGCGTCTGACGAGGCGCGTTATGTCACCGCGCACGCCATGACCGTGGACGCGGGCAACACGGAGTACTGACGCGGCGACTCGGAGTACTGACGCGGCAACCCGCCGCGATGGAAACGGGCGGTGATCCCGCCCCCAGGGAAAGGAGCACGCCATGGGGCGTGTTGAAGGAAAGGTCGCGTTCATCACGGGCGCCGCGCGCGGACAGGGCCGCAGCCATGCGCTGCGACTCGCGCAGGAGGGCGCCGACATCATCGCGATCGACGTCTGCGAGGCGATCCCCGAGAACCCGTACCCGCCGGCAACCGAGGAGGATCTCGCCGAGACCGTACGACAGGTCGAGGCTCTCGACCGGCGGATCGTCGCCCAGAAGGCCGACGTTCGCGATTTCGAGCAGCTCAAGGCGGTCGTCGACCGCGGGGTCGCCGAGCTCGGCAGGCTCGACATCGTCTCGGCGAACGCCGGCATCGCGGGCACGTTCAACCGCAGTGAGGACATCCCAGACGACCAGTGGATGAACATGATCGACATCAACCTGTCGGGCGTGTGGCGCACCTGCAAGGCGGCGATTCCGCATCTCAAGGCCGGTGGTCGCGGCGGCTCGATCATCCTGACGAGCTCCGATGCGGGCCTCTTCGCGTACGAGAACATCTCGCACTACGTCTCGGCGAAGCACGGCGTGGTGGGGCTCATGCGCACGCTCGCGCTCGAGCTCGCGCCCGACATGATCCGGGTGAACAGCGTCCACCCGACGACCGTCAACACGCCGATGGTGAACAACGACGCGGTCTTCAGGCTGTTCCGTCCCGATCTCGAGAACCCGACCGTCGATGACTTCAAGCAGGCCGCGACTGTCATGAACGCTCTCCCGATCCCGTGGGTCGAGGCGGTCGACATCTCGAACGCCGTCCTGTTCCTGGCATCGGACGAGTCCCGGTACATCACCGGTGTCCCGCTGCCGGTCGACGCCGGCGCGGCAGTGAAGTGATCCACGAGAACACGAGCGAAAAGTGATCCACGAGAACACGAAGGAACGGAGAACCGATCATGGGACGACTTGACGGCAAGGTGGCGTTCGTCACGGGCGCAGCGAGGGGGCAAGGCCGGAGCCACGCGTTGCGCATGGCCCAGGAGGGCGCCGACATCGTCGCGGTCGACGTCGTGAAGCAGCTGTCGACGGTGGAGTACGCGATGTCGACGCCCGATGACCTCGCCGAGACCGTGGGGCAGATCGAGGCGCTCGACCGGCGGATCGTCGCCCGCGAGGCAGACGTACGCGACTACGGCGCGCTGAAGGCGGCGCTCGACGCGGGCGTCGCCGAACTCGGCCGGCTCGACATCGTCTCGGCCAACGCGGGGATCTTCTCGCAGGGCCGGGCTGAGGAGCTCTCCGAGGAGTCGTGGGGCGAGATGATCGGCGTGAACCTCACCGGCGTCTGGCACACGGTGAAGGCGGCGATCCCGCATCTCAAGGCGGGCGGCAACGGTGGTTCGATCATCATCACGAGCTCGACCGCGGGCATCAAGGGGTTCGAGAACTTCGCGCACTACGTGTCGGCCAAGCACGGTGTGGTCGGGCTCATGCGCACGCTCGCGCTCGAGCTCGCGCCCGACATGATCCGCGTGAACACGGTGCATCCGACCAGTGTCAACACGCCGATGATCCAGAACGAGATGACCTACGCGCTGTTCGCCCCCGACCTCAAGCCGGCGGAGCGCACGCGCGAGGCGCTCGAGCCGCGGTTCCAGGCGACGAACGCGCTGCCGATCCCCTGGGTCGAGCCGATCGACATCTCCAACGCGGTGCTCTGGCTCGCCTCCGACGAGTCGCGTTACGTCACCGGCATCATGCTCCCCGTCGACGCGGGTTCGACGACGAAGTGACGACGACGAGTGAGGACGACGAAGTGAGAGCGAGGACCAGGTGACCGACAAGACGCGAGCGGATGAGCCGACGGGCGAGCTCGAGGCGAACCGTGAGCGCATCGCCGCCCGCATCGTGGACCGCGAGCATGAGCTGGAACTCACGCTCGCGGCGGTGGCCGCCGGGCGGGACATCCTGCTCGAGGGCCCGCCCGGCACGAGCAAGACGACGATCCTCACGGCGATCACCGAGGAGTGGGGCATCCCGCTGCTCTTCGTCGAGGGCAACGCCGACCTCACGCCTTCGAGGCTCGTCGGCCACCACAACCCGGCGCGGGTGCTGAAAGAGGACTACAGCGCCGACAACTTCGTGGCCGGCCCGCTCGTCGAGGCGATGCGCGAGGGCGGGTTCCTCTACATCGAGGAGTTCAACCGGGCGCCGGAGGACACCCTCAACACGATGCTCACCGCGATGGCCGATCGGTCGATCGCGGTGCCGCGGGTGGGCCGCATCCGGGCGAAGCCGATGTTCCGCGTGATCGCCTCGATGAATCCGTACGACAACGTCGGCACCACCCGGTTGTCGACGAGCGTGCACGACCGGCTCAACCGGCTCGCCATCGGGTATCAGGATGCCTCGAGCGAGAAGCAGATCGTCGCGCTCCGCACTGGCGCCAGCGGGGCGGTCGGCGAGCGCCTCATCGTCGACGCGGTCGCGGTGACGCGAGCGACCCGCAACCATCCCGACGTGCGGCAGGGTTCGAGCGTGCGCGGCGCGATCGACTTGGTGCTCGTCGCCCTGAAGCTCGCAGAGCTCCGAGGCATCCGCTCGCCTGAACAGGAGGAGTATCCGCCGCTCGTGTACGACGCGATGATCGTGTCGCTGTCGGGGCGGATCCACCTCGACGAGGCCGTCGAGACGACGCCCGGAGCGCGTGCTGCGCGAGATCTGGGAGGACCGGTTCATCCTGGAGCCCGCGGCCGCAGCGCCGGGGTGAAGGGAGATTCCCGCCGATTCGCCGCTGCAGCGGGAGCGCTCGGATCGCCGCGGGGCGAAGGGGCGCCCGCTCGGGCGCACGCCGAAGAAACTCGAGGAGGAACCCACCGTGTTCGATGCGACCGCGGGAGCCGGCGGCGACCTGCTCCTGGTGTCGACCCGCGAGGGCGGCCGTGCGACCGCGAAGCCCCCGCCGGGCAGCTCCGTGACGGGGTTCACCGACGAAGGGGCATCCGTCGTCGTGCCCGAGGCCGAGGCCTCGATCGATCTCGTGGCCCGTACTCGTGCCCGGCAGATCGCGGCCCGGCTCGCGGTGCCCCGGCCCCGCCGCGAGGTGACGAGCCGCCGCGGCATCGGCGAACTCGGCAGCATGCCGTATAGCGGCGGCTCCGACGAGATCGACCTCGACCGCACGATCGAGGTGCTCGCCGAGCACCCCGTACCCGAAGACGAGGACATCATCGTGCGCGACCGCATCCGCACGAAGCGATCGGTGGTACTCGCGGTCGACGTGTCGGGCTCGATGAAGGGCGAGCGAGTGGCGACCGCCGCGGCGACGGTCGGTGCGTTGGCCAGCGAGCTCGAGCACGACGACCTCGCCGTGATCGCGTTCTGGTCGGATGCCGCGATCCTCTTGAATCTCGGCGAGCCCGTGAATCCCATGCAACTCGTCGACACGATCATGCGGATCCCGGCGCAGGGGCTCACGAACGTCGGGTTCCCGCTCGAGCTCGCCGCGAAGCAGCTCGCCCGCGCGCCGATGCGGGGTGCGCGGGTCATCCTGCTGTCCGACTGCGTGCACAACGCCGGGCCCGACCCGCGGGAGTTCGCCGGCCGTCTCCCGCGTCTCGACGTGCTGCTCGACGCGAGCGGCGAACGCGACGTCGAGCTCGGTCGCGACCTCGCACGGATCGGCCGTGGCACCCTGCACGTCGTGCACGACTACCGCGGGGTCGCGCCCGCCGTGAGCGAGATCTTCGGCGGATGACGCCGAAGGTGGAGGATCGAGCTTGGAGGACCCAATGACCACGAGGAATGCACCCGTGAAGGGAGAAGCACCATGAGCAGCGGATGGTTCGAGACGGTGGTGGAGGCGCAACGGCGGGCGAAGCGGCGACTGCCGAAGTCCGTGTACGGCGCACTCATCGCGGGGTCCGAGCGAGGCCTCACGTACCAAGACAACATGAAGGCGTTCTCGGAGCTGCAGTTCGCGCCGCATACGACGGGACATCAGGCTCAGCGCGAGCTCGGCACGACGGTCATGGGGATTCCCATCTCGATGCCCGTGATCATCTCGCCGACTGGCGTGCAGGCGGTGCATCCCGACGGCGAGGTCGCGGTCGCCCGTGCGTCGGCGAACCGGGGCACGATCATGGGCCTCAGCTCGTTCGCGTCGAAGCCGATCGAGGAGGTCGTGCAGGCGAACGGCAACACGTTCTTCCAGGTGTACTGGACCGGCACCCGCGAGGAGATGGTGCAGCGGATAAGCCGGGCGCGAGCAGCGGGGGCGAAGGGCCTGATCGCGACGCTCGACTGGTCGTTCTCGAACGGCCGCGACTGGGGAAGCCCCTGGATCCCCGACAAGCTCACGATCAAGACCGCGCTGCGCTTCTCTCCGCAGGCATTGATGCGGCCGACCTGGCTCTTCGACTACCTGAAGACGGGCCGCGTGCCCGACCTCACGACACCGAACCTCGCCGTGCCCGGTGGCCCGGCGCCGACGTTCTTCGGTGCGTACACCGAGTGGATGTCGACGCCGCCGGCGACGTGGGACGACGTCGCGTGGCTCCGCGAGGAGTGGGGCGGCCCGTTCATGCTCAAGGGCGTCTCGCGCATCGACGACGCGAAGCGCGCGGTCGACACCGGCGTCACGGCGATCTCGGTCTCGAACCACGGCGGCAATAACCTTGACTCGACGCCCGGGACGATCCGCATGCTGCCGGGCATCGTGGAGGCGGTCGGCAACGACGTCGAGGTGCTGCTCGACGGCGGCATCCGACGCGGCGGGGATGTCGCGAAGGCGCTCGCGCTCGGCGCGCGGGCCGTGATGATCGGTAGGGCGTATCTCTGGGGGCTGGCGGCGAATGGACAGGCGGGAGTCGAGAATGTGCTCGACATATTGCGCGGCGGACTCGACTCCGCTGTGCTCGGGCTCGGGCACCCGTCGATCCACGAGCTCAACCCCGGCGACTTCTACATGCCCCCTGAGTTCCGGCGCAACCTCGGTGCAGGCGCCGATGCGGTGCAGCCCGAACGAAAGCCGTCGGCGCGGCAGGCGAAGCCTGCGGCCCGGCGCACCGAGCCGGAACCTGCGGACCCTCGCCCCGCCGACAAGGTGGCGCTCGGCAACCACTGAGGTGGCGTCATGACCGGGCGAGGCGGCGCGCGCCTCGCTGATCGACCGTGGCCCGAGGTGCGGCGGCCGGTGGTGCTCGTGCCGCTCGGGTCGACCGAGCAGCACGGGCCGCACCTGCCGCTCGACACCGACACGGCCGTGGCATCCATCGTCTGCGAGGCGCTCGCCGCCCGATACGCGACCGTCGGCGTCGACGCGGTCGTGGCGCCGGCGATCGCCTACGGCGCGAGCGGCGAGCACCAGGACTTCCCGGGCACGATCTCGATCGGCACGCCGGCGCTCACCATCCTCCTCGTCGAGTACGGCCGCTCGGCGAGCGAGTGGGCCGACCGCGTCGTGTTCGTGAACGGCCACGGCGGCAACGTCGAGGCGCTCGCCGCGGCGGTACCGGTGCTCATCGACGAGGCGCGCCGGGCGGCCTGGCTCCCGTGCGCGCCCGACGCGGCCCGACTCGACGACGATGACCGCCTCGATGCCCACGCCGGTCGCACCGAGACGTCGATGCTGATCGCGCGCGACGCCGCGCGCGTGCACTCCGACCGTCTCGAGCAGGGCAACGTCGCCCCGATCGGCGAGCTCATGCCCCTGCTGCGCGACGGGGGCATGCGCCGGGTGACGCCGAACGGCGTGCTCGGAGACCCGCGCGGAGCGACCGCGGGTGAGGGCGAACGACTCCTCGCTGCGATCGTCGACCAGGCGTGGTCGCGCCTCCGCTCGGGGCGCATCGACGGGCGCGGATGCCTCGTGGCCGGCGCGGAGGCGGGAGCCGCACCCGGCGCTGCAACGAGCGCCGGACCCGGCGCCGCAACCGGCGCCGCACCCGGCGCCGTGCCCCTCGGCGGGGCCGGCTCGTGACCGCGCGCCTGCCCGACGGGTTCGTCGTGCGACTCAACCGTCGCACCCGCGTGCTCGACGACGGCGCCGTGCTCGTCGGCGGCTCCCCGATCCGCATCTCGAGGCTGAAGCCGCTCGCGCGCCGGAGCATCCGCGGTCGAACGATCACGGTGACGGATGCCGCGAGCCGGGCGCTCGCCGACCACCTCCTCGCGTCGGGCATGGCCGACCCCGTGGTGGCCGCGCTTCCGCACGCCGACCTCGCGCTCGCGACCGTGGTGGTCCCGGTGCGCGACCGGCCGCGTCAGCTCGACCGACTCCTTGCGGGCCTCGGCAGCGCGCTGCGCGTGATCGTCGTCGACGACGCCTCGCTCGAGCGGCGGCGCGGTCGCCGCGGTCGCCCGCCGCCACGATGCGCAGCTCCTCGTGCTCGACGAGAACGTGGGCCCGGCCGGCGCGCGGAACGCCGGCCTCGCGCTGGTCGGCACGCCGTTCGTCGTGTTCGTCGACTCCGACGTGGTCGTGGAGCCTGCCGCGATCGAGACGATGCTCCGCCACTTCGCGGACCCCGAGCTCGCCGATCGTCGCGCCACGCGTGCTCGGCCTCGCGAGTGAACGGCCGAACTGGATCACTCGGTACGAGGACGCCCGATCCTCGCTCGACCTCGGCAGCGACTCGTCGAGCGTGCGTCCGCGCTCGCCCGTCACGTGGGTGTCGAGCACGTGCCTCGTCGCGCGGGTCGACGCCCTCGGCGACGGGTTCGACGCGTCGATGCGAGTCGGGGAGGACGTCGATCTCGTGTGGCGCCTCGTCGACGAGGGCCGGCGGGTGCGCTTCGAGCCCGCGGCATCCGTACGGCACGAGCACCGGTCGACGCTTCGCGCGTGGCTCAGCCGCAAGTTCTTCTACGGCACGGGCGCACACCCGCTCGCCGAGCGGCATCCAGACGACATCGCGCCCGTCGTGCTCGCGCCGTGGGGCGCCGCGCTCCTCGTCGCCCTCGCCGCGCAGCGCCGGTGGTCATTGCCGGTCGCAGCGGTGATCGCCGTGGTGACCGCGGCGCGCATCGGCCGGCGCGCGACGGCCGTGCGGCATCCGTACCGACTCGCTACCCGCCTGACCGGTTACGGCGTCATCGGGGCGATCGCGCAGGGCTTCGCGCTGCTGCTGCGGCACTGGTGGCCGCTCACGGCGATCGGATGCCTCGTCTCACGCCGCGTGCGCCGCGCCGTCGTCGTGGCGGCGGTCGCCGACACCGTGTGGGAGTTCGCCCGCACGAAGCCCGACCTCGACCCCGTGCGCTTCGGCGTCGCGCGCCGCCTCGACGACGCCGCCTACGGCGCGGGCGTGTGGTGGAGCGCGCTGCGCGCCCGCTCCCCGAAGGCGCTGCTCCCCGACCTGCGGCGCCAGCACTGACGATCTGGCGACCGTGGTGGCCTCTGTGCGGCGGTCTTCGACCGAGCGCGAGTGCGAGCGCGATTCAGTCGGCCGCGCGACCACCCGATCGCCGGCGCGACGTGTTCCGCGATCGCGGCGAGGAGTCGCGCGTTGTACTCGACGCCGAGCTGGTTCGGCACGGTGACGAGCAGGGTGTCGGCTGCCGCGACCGCGGCATCCTGCGCGAGATCGGCGGCGATCGTGTCGGGTTCGCCGATGTAGCTCTTGCCGAAGCGGGCGAGGCCGCCGTCGAGGAATCCGACCTGGTCCTCGGTGTCGGACGCCTCGCGGCCGCCGAAGAGCATGCGGTCCTCGTCGTTCATGATCGGCAGGATGCTCCGTGAGACGGAGACCCGCGGAGTGCGTTCCCACCCGGCCTCAGCCCAGGCGTCGCGGAAGATCTGGATCTGCTCGGCCTGCAACTCGTCGAACGGCACGCCGGTGTCCTCGGTGAGGAGGGTGGAGCTCATGAGGTTCATGCCCTGCTCGGCGGTCCACTTCGCGGTCGCGCGGGTGCCGGAGCCCCACCAGATGCGGTCGGCGAGACCGGGTGACTGCGGTTGGATCGGCAGCAGCCCGGTCGAGCCCGTCATCTGGGGGTTCGCGTGGGCGACGCCGGCGCCGGCGATCGCCGCGCGGAAGAGCTCGGTCTTCGCACGCGCGAGATCGGCGTCGGTCTCGCCCTCACCGGGCACGTATCCGAACGTCGTGGAACCGTTCAAGGCGGTTTCAGGTGACCCGCGGCTCACGCCGAGCTGCAGCCGTCCCTCGCTCCCGGCGTGCGCGCTGATGAGGTCGGCGGCTGCGGCCTCTTCAGCCATGTAGAGCGGGTTCTCGTAGCGCATGTCGATGACGCCCGTGCCGATCTCGATGCGGGTCGTGCGGGCGCCGATCGCCGCGAGCAGCGGGAACGGTGAGGCGAGCTGGCGGGCGAAGTGGTGCACCCGGAAGAACGCACCGTCGATGCCGAGCTCCTCCGCCGCGACCGCGAGTTCGACCGACTGGACGAGCGCGTCCCGCGCGGTGCGCGTTCCCGACTGCGGAGAGGGATGCCAGTGCCCGAACGAGAGGAATCCGATGCGCTTCTTCACATGAGGTACAGCACCCTGAGGCATCCGCTCATTCCCTTCCATCGCTTCGCCGCTGGAGGTCGAGGACGCTCCAGACGATGTCGCCCTGGTCATCGGTCGTGGTGTGATCGCGGCGAGAAGCCGAGCTTCTCCAGCACCCGGAACGACGGGATGTTCCAGGGGCGGACGGTGGCCCAGAGCCGCGTCCGACCGGTCGCCCGAGCGGCGTCGAGCACAGCGGCGGCCGCTTCGGTCGCGTAGCCGTTGCCGTGTGCGCTGCGCAGCAGTTCGTAGGCGATCTCAGGCTCGTCGATGGTCGAGCGACCGATGACCAGCCCGCAGTATCCGAGGAACTCGCCTTCGCCCCGCATGCGGAGGGTCAACAGGTGGATGCCGCGTGCCGGGGCGCTCTCCCGGGCATCCCGGATCTGCTCCCGCGCCTCGTCGAGGGTCGGTACCGGTGCCTGGTCGCCTCGCTCGCCGATGAGTTCCCGGTACCCGGCAGCATCGGACTCTTCCCACAGCTGCAGAGTCAGGCGTTCGGTCTCCAGGGCGAAGGGCATCGGCTGGTACGACATGGCTTCACACTATGTCGTCCGCGACGCCCGGGCGGTGCATCCCCGTCTTTCCGGGGAGCGCACTGCCCTGAGGCATCCGCCCGATCCCGGTCTTCCACGCTGTCGCAGGGATACGGCATGTGCCGGATGCCTGGTAACCACCTTAGGGACGAGTGTCGAATCAACAGCAACGCGAACCCGACAGCAACGCGAACCGGAGTCGACATGATGATCTCAGAACTGAGCTTCCCGCACCTGCAGCGAGCCAACGAGGAGCGCTTGACGCGCGAGCTCGAACAGCGACGCGTCGTGAACGAGCGGCTCGAGGAAGAGCAGTCCGTTGCCGCGGCTGGGCGACACGAGGGTCGCGCGCATCCGTCACGACGGATGTCCGTGGCACGTCCGCCGTGCGATCGGCTCACGTCCGGACGGTCCGCACCCCGCGATCTGAGGCACCCACCAGGCGCCGCGCGTGCGCCTTCTTGACCGCCGCGTCGACGCCCGCCACGCTGAGCACATGAGCGAGTCGACGACCGTCGCCGCGCGCGGTGCGGCCTTCTGGATCTGTTACGTCGTGACGATCATCAGTGCCGGAGTGAGCGTCACCTACGCGGTGCTGGCGGTGATCGACGGCGGTCTCGAGGCGACGGACGCCCTGTACGCGGCATCCCGAAGCATCGCGCTCGTCGTGATCGCGCTCGTGGCGCCCCTGTTCCGATCCGACGACGCCCTGCTCGCAATCGCCGTCGTGATGACGATCGTGCAGGGCATCGACACGTTCATCGGCGCAATCCAGGGCGACGCGGCGAAGACCATCGGGCCGGCGGTGCTCTGCCTCGTCACGATCATCGCGGCGACCTTCCTCGCGCGGAGCGATCGCGTGCGTTCGCGTGGGTGACGCCGACAACGGTCCAACTGGACACCCAGAATGTGAGTGACGAAAACTCAGGCGGGGCGCCGAGATCTATCCCGAGGCCTCATCCTGTGCCCCCTCCGCCACCCAGGCCACCGCCTCATCCTGCTTGTCGAGCGGGAACACGCGGAAGTCGCCCGGCACGAGCCCGCCGAACACGGTCGCGATGCCCGTGAGCACATCGTCGTTCGTGACGAACGCCGCGCGGCCCGCGACTCAGCCCGTCTGTCGACCATCCGCTCCGCGCCCAGGCCTCGCGGGGCATGCTGATGAGCTTCGCGCCCTCGAGCATCGCACCGAGCGAGAGGTGGTCGAAGTCGCCTGCCAGCACGAACACGAGGTTGATCTTCCTGTGTGGCCTCGGCGTCGCCGTGCTGCTCAGCGTGGTCGTCGCGATCCTCGGACTCGCCTTCGGATATGGGGCATCGGATGCCGCGGGCCTCGGCGAGCTCCTCGGGTGCCGGCTCGTGGTGCTCACCGCGCTCATCGCGTCCGCGCGGGGCCGCCACGCTCGGCCGCGCTGCTGCCCGGCATCGCCGCGACCGTCGTCCTGTCGTGGTCGTCGCATCATGCGGCGTCGATTGCCGGGGTCGAGCACCCGCTCTGGAGTCGGCGGATCCGTGCCGACGGTGCCGCTCGCGCGGAAGCCGATGATTCCAGTGGGCAGGTCCTGGAGCGGCTCGATCATGTGCGGTTCCCCCTTCGTCGTGCGTGTTCGGTGCCGCGGCGCGCACGCAGCCGCGTGTGCCTCAGCCGAGCAACTCCTCGACGCGGTTCGAGGTCGGCATCCGCAGCCCGTCGAGGGCGACGGCGATGACGTCGCCGGCGAGTTTGTCGGCATCTTCGCGACCGCCCGGGCGGTACCACTCGACGATCGAGTTGATCATGCCGAAGAGGAGCCGGGAGACGACGCTCGCGTCGATGTCGCTGCGGATGGTGCCCTCGGCCTGCGCCTCCTCGACCAGCGCCGTGATGGCGCGGTCGAACGCGCGGCGACGGGCGAGTGCCCGCCGCTCCACCTCGGTATTGCCGCGCACACGCAGCAGCAGCGTGACGTACGGCAGCTTCGACACGAGCACGTGCACGGCGCCGCGGAGCACGTGGTCGAGGCGATCGGCGGCGCGGCCGCCCGAGGCCCCTTCGACAGGCTCAGGGGACTCGACAGGCTCAGGGGACACCGCTTCGCTGAGCACCCCCTCGAGAGCGCTCAGCGCCTCGTCGAGCGCGCGGTCGAGGATCTCGTCCTTCGAGGCGAAGTGGTGGTAGATCGCCGACTTCGAGAGCCCGAGCCGATCGGCGAGCACGCCCATCGAGGTCGCGTCGTAGCCGAACTCGTTGAAGGCGGCGACGGCGACCTCGAGGATGCCGGCCTGGTCGTACCCGGGCCGCCCGCGCCGAAGTGATCCGTTCTCAGACATCGCCCTCAGTCTCCCACCCACGTGATCGAGAGTGCTCGTGTTGTCGCTTCCAAGCCGCCATTCCGACCATTTGCGCACTCTCGGCGTCGAGAGGGCGGCGTCGAGAGAGACCGCAGGACGTCCGTCACCCGTTCCGCAGATCGTAGACCCGCTTGTACTTGCCCTCGCTGCGGGGGAGCGCGCCCGGTTCTTCGAGCTGCACGGCGACGGATGACCCGATGCCCTCCTTGATGCGCTTCGCGAGCACCTGCGTGGCGGCCTCGCAGACCTCGACCGAGAGGTCGGGATGCCGCTCGATGCGAACGGTGAGCTCGTCCATCGTGCCGGTGCGCGTGAGCTCGAGGACGAAGTGCGGCGTGAGCTGCTCGATGCCGAGCACGATCTCCTCGATCTGCGTCGGGAAGAGGTTCACCCCGCGGAGGATGATCATGTCGTCGTTGCGGCCCGTGATCTTCTCGATGCGGCGCATGCCCGGGCGTGCGGTGCCGGGCAGGAGGCGAGTGAGGTCGCCGGTGCGATACCGGATGACCGGGAACGCCTCCTTCGTGAGCGACGTGAACACGAGCTCGCCGAGCTCGCCGTCGGGCAGCACGGCGCCCGAGTCGCCGTCGATGACCTCGGGCAGGAAGTGGTCCTCCCAGATGTGCGGCCCGTCCTTCGTCTCGATGCACTCGTTGCCGACGCCCGGGCCGATGACCTCGCTGAGGCCGTAGATGTCGACCGCGTCGATGCCGAGACGCTGCTCGAGCTCGTGGCGCATCTCGTTCGTCCACGGCTCGGCGCCGAGGATCGCCGTCTTGAGCGACGTCGAGCGCGGGTCGATGCCGGCGGCGACCATGGCGTCGGCGATCGTGAGCAGGTAGCTCGGCGTGCACATGATCGCGTCGGGCTCGAAGTCGACGATGAGCTGCACCTGCCGCGCGGTCTGGCCTCCCGACATCGGGATGACCGTCGCCCCGAGCTTCTCGATGCCCGCGTGCGCGCCGAGACCGCCGGTGAACAGGCCGTAGCCGTAGGCGTTGTGCACCTTCATGCCGGGTCGCACGCCGCTCGCGCGGAGCGACCGCGCGACGAGGGTCGCCCAGCGGTCGAGGTCATCCTTCGTGTAGCCGACGACGGTGGGGCGACCGGTCGTGCCGCTCGAGGCGTGGATTCGCGCGACCCGGTCCATCGGCACGGCGAACATGCCGAAGGGGTAGGTCTCGCGGAGGTCGGCCTTCGTCGTGAACGGCAGCTTCGCGACATCCGACAGCGAGCGGATGTCCCGTGGGTGCACGCCCGCGTCGTCGAACTTCTGCGTGTACAGCGGCACGTGCTCGTAGGCGTGCCGCACGGTCTGTTGGAGCCGCTCGAGCTGCAGGGCCTCGATCTCGGCGCGGGACATCCGCTCCTCGGGGTCGAGCTCGTCGGGAGTCGGCGGGCGCAGGCCCGAGACGGTGGGGCGGGAGGTGCTCGTCGTCGACACGTTTGCTCCAGTCGCTGCCGTTCGCTGAGCCTGTCGAAGCGAACATCGGTCAGGGCGGGTTCCCTTCGACAGGCTCAGGGAACGAGGTGGTCAGAGGCTGCGGTTGGTGGAGATCGACCGGCCGCGGAACTCGGCGACGGGCTCGCCGTGCTCGTCGACGACCGAGACGTCGTAGAGTCCGGTGCGCCCGCTCCGGGTGCGGCGGACCGCGGTCGCGGTGAGGGTCTGCCCCGCGACCGTGGACTTCAGGAACGTGATGTCGGCGCCCGCCGCGACGGTGACGGTGTCGTCTTCGTTGCAGGCGATCGCGAAGGCCGTGTCGGCCAGGGCGAAGACGAGGCCGCCGTGGGTGATGTGGAAGCCGTTCGTCATGTCCTCGCGCACGCGCATCGAGACGACGGCTTCGCCGGGCTCGTCGCGTTCGACCACCATGCCGAGCGCGGCCGAGGCGAGGTCGCGGTCCATCATCGGGCGGTTCGCGGCAGTCGGCACGGATGCCTCGGCAGACGGTTCGGCCGAGATCGGGTCGGTCGCGGCATCCGTCATCTGAGCTCCCCGTCGAGTCGCGCGCCGTTGCTGCGGCACATGAGATCACTATATACTAACTGAACGATCGGTTAGTAATGTCGGATGCCCCATGCCGATGCATGCCGCGAACACAGGAGTCGACGATGACCACTCCCGCAGACCTCAGCGTGGTCGATGACGAGGCCGCACAGGCGCTGTTCGACGACCTCATCGCCAGGGACTCGCGCGTCGAGCCGCGTGACTGGATGCCCGAGGCGTACCGCAAGACGCTGATCCGGCAGATCTCCCAGCACGCGCACTCCGAGATCATCGGCATGCAGCCCGAGTCGAACTGGATCAGCCGGGCGCCGAGCCTGAAGCGCAAGGCGATCCTGATGGCCAAGGTGCAAGACGAGGCGGGCCACGGGCTCTACCTCTACTCGGCCGCGCAGACGCTCGGCATCACCCGCGACGAGATGACGGACCAGCTGATCACGGGCCGCGCGCGGTACTCGTCGATCTTCAACTACACGACCCCGACGTGGGCCGACATGGGCGCGATCGGATGGCTCGTCGACGGCGCCGCGATCTGCAACCAGGTGCCGCTCTGCCGCTGCTCGTACGGCCCCTACGGGCGAGCGATGGTGCGCATCTGCAAGGAGGAGTCGTTCCACCAGCGGCAGGGATTCGAGATCCTGCTCGAGCTCATGCAGGGCACCGAGGCGCAGCGCGAGATGGCGCAGGATGCCGTGAACCGCTGGTACTGGCCCTCGCTCATGATGTTCGGGCCGCCCGACGACGAGTCGCCGAACTCGGCGCAGTCGATGGCGTGGAACATCAAGCGCTTCTCGAACGACGCGTTGCGCCAGCGCTTCGTCGGCATGCTCGTGCCGCAGGCCGAGGTGCTCGGCGTGACCCTGCCCGATCCGGCGCTGCGCTTCGACGAGGAGACCGGGCAGTACGAGATGAGCGAGATCGACTGGGCCGAGTTCAACGAGGTGCTCGCCGGTCGTGGCCCCGCGAACGCGGAGCGGCTGCGCCGTCGACGTGAGGCGCACGAGGACGGCGCCTGGGTGCGCGAGGCCGCCGCGGCGTACGCCGCGAAGCAGGCCGACCGCTCCCTGAGCCTGTCGAAGGGCGCCTGAGCCATGTCGACCCCCGGCGAAACCGGCACCGAGTCCTGGCCCCTGTGGGAGGTCTTCGTGCGTGCGAACCGCGGACTCAGCCACGTGCACGTGGGCTCGCTGCACGCGCCCGACTCCGACATGGCCGTGCGCAATGCCCGCGACCTCTACACGCGTCGCAACGAGGGCGTCTCGATCTGGGTCGTGCCCGCCGACGCGATCACCACGAGCGACCCCGACGCGAAGGGCGCGTTCTTCGAGAGCCCGGCCGGCAAGAACTACCGGCACGCGGTCTACTACACGAAGAGCGAAGGGGTGAAGCACCTGTGACGGCCTCCGACCTCGACCCGCAGGCACGACGTGCACGGCGACGTGTCGGTCGACCGACTCGCGCTCGCCGAGGAGTTCACCGGCGCCGGTGCCGACGGCGTGGGCGAGACGGCGTCGGCGGATGCCGCGGAGTACGCGCTCCGCCTCGGCGACGACGCCCTCATCCTCGCCCAGCAGCTCGGCATGTGGATCGCTCGCGCCCCCGAGCTCGAGGAGGACGTCGCCCTCGGCAACATCGCCCTCGACCTCATCGGCCACGCCCGGTCGCTCCTGCACTACGCGGGCACCGCCACCGGTCGCAGCGAAGACGATCTCGCGTACTGGCGCGACGAGCCCGAGTGGCGCAACGCGTGGCTCTTCGAGCAGCCGAACGGCGACTTCGCCCACACGATCGCACGGCAGCTCGCGGCATCCGTGTACCTCTTCGAGCTCTATGGCGCGCTCACCGCGTCGACCGATCCGACCCTCGCCGCGATCGCCGCGAAGGCCGTGAAGGAGGTCGACTACCACCGCGACCACGCGACCCAGTGGGTGCTGCGGCTTGCGGGCGGCACCGACGAGTCGCGTCGCCGCATGATCCTCGCGATCACCGACACGTGGCCGTATGTCGATGAGCTCTTCGTCGACGACGCGCTCGTCGAGCGGCTCGCTGCCGTCGGCGTGGCCGTGCTGCCGTCGACGCTGCGACCCGCCTTCGACGCCGTCATCGCCGAGGTGTTCGACGAGGCCGATCTCGAGCTCCCGGCGGGCCGCACCGCGTTCATCGCCTCGGGCGGCGGCCGCGAAGGCAGCCACACCGAGCACCTCGGCCCCCTCATCGCCGAGATGCAGGTGCTCGCCCGCGCGCACCCGGGGGCGTCGTGGTGACCGCGTCGGCGACCCGCGACGCGCGCGTGCTCGAGGCATCCGCACCCGCCGTGCCTCGACGCGCAGCCTCCGCCGCGCGCTCGACGCCCGGGTCTGCGGCATCCGTCGCTCGGCCCGTGCCGACCGACCCCGCAGCGCGGCGCGCCTGGCAGGTCGCGGCGACCGTGACCGACCCCGAGATCCCCGTGCTCACGATCGAAGACCTCGGGGTGCTCCGCTCGGTCGAGATCGACGACGAAGATCGCGTGCGGGTGCAGCTGACCCCCACGTACAGCGGATGCCCCGCGCTCGACGCCATGCGCGACGACGTGCTGCTCGCCCTCACGCACGCCGGCTACGCCGACGTGCGGGTCGACCTCGTGCTCGCCCCCGCGTGGACGACCGACTGGATGAGCGACGCCGGCAAGGAGAAGCTGCGCCGCTACGGCATCCAGGCGCCGACGGGGCACGCCGCCGCGCGCGGCTCGGGCCCGGTGCGGCTGCAGCTCGCCGTGAAGTGCCCGCGGTGCGACTCGCTCAACACACGCGAGCTCGCACGCTTCGGCTCGACCTCGTGCAAGGCGCTCTACGAGTGCCGCGACTGCCTCGAGCCGTTCGACTACTTCAAGGTGCTCTGATGGCGGCGCGCCCTTCGACAGGCTCAGGGACCGTCGGGTCGACATCGACCCGGCCCGCGGCGGGCTCGAACGGCGCGCCGATGACGCCGGCAGCGGATGCCGCGGTGGCATCCGCGTTCCTGCAGAGCACGGTCGGCGGCGAGCACGTCGCGAAGCGCCACCGCGCGCGCTTCCACTCGCTCGAGGTCGCCGAGGTGCGCCCGCTCACGGCCGACGCGGTCGAGGTGACGTTCGCGGTGCCCGAAGAGCTCGCCGACGACTACACGTATCTCCCCGGCCAATACGTCGCCCTCCGCAAGGACTTCGACGGGCAGGAGCTGCGGCGCAGCTACTCGATCTGCCGCCCACCCACGCGCGGCAGCATCTCCGTCGCGATCAAGCGCGACCTCGGCGGCCTGTTCTCGACGTGGGCGAACTCGGAGCTCACCCCGGGCGACACGCTCGACGTCATGAGCCCGCAGGGCACGTTCACCTCATCGCTCGACGCGCTCGACGGCAAGCACGTCGTCGGCATCGCGGCGGGCTCGGGCATCACGCCGCTGATGGCGCTCGCGCACACGGTGCTCGCCCGCTCCGAGACATCCCAATTCGAACTCGTCTACACGAACCGTTCGACGCTCGACGTGATGTTCCTCGAGGAGCTCGCCGAGCTGAAGGACCGCTACCCCGCGCGCCTCGCCCTGCACCACGTGCTCTCGCGGGAGCAGCGCACGGCGCCGCTCCTCTCGGGTCGCATCGACGCCGAGAAGCTCGAGCGGATGCTCGACGTGCTGATCCGGCCCGAGACCGTCGACGAGTGGTTCCTCTGCGGACCGCTCGAGCTCGTGCAGCTCGCCCGCGACACGCTCGCGTCCGCGGGGGTCGACCCGAAGCACGTGCGGTACGAGCTGTTCACGACCGACGCCGACCGCGTCGAGCCGCGGCGTGGTCGCCCCGTCGTCGTCGAGCGCGGCGAGCAGACGGTCGCGATCGAGTTCACGCTCGACGGACAGTCGTCGACGGTCGAGAGCCCGGTGAGCGCGAACGAGTCGATCCTGAACGCCGCGCTGCGGGTGCGGCCCGACGTGCCGTTCGCGTGCGCCGGCGGCGTCTGCGGCACGTGTCGCGCCCGACTCGTCGAGGGCAGCGTCGCGATGACCGAGAACTACGCGCTCGAACCCGACGAGCTCGAGCGCGGCTACGTGCTCACGTGCCAGTCGCACCCGAAGTCCGACCGTGTCGTCGTCGACTACGACGTCTGACGCCGGCCGCGCGCGCGTCTCGCCTCCTTCCGCGAGCGCGTCGAATTCCGACAGAATGGCGCTGTGCAACGCCGATCGCGGCGCGAAGTGACGCGCTCGCGAGGGCGGCCGTCGGCAATGGGGCCGAGTATGAGGAGAAGAGCATCATGATCGAACTGAGCGTCGACGAACGGCGTGGCCGAGGTGGTGCTGAACGCGCCCGAGAAGCTCAATGCGCTCGATCAGGCCGCGCATCGCCGAGCTCTCCGACGCGTACGGCGAGGCCGAGCGGATGTCCCAGACCGGCGACGTCCGGGCACTCGTGCTCCGCGGCGAGGGGCGCGCCTTCTGCGCCGGCCGCGACATCTCGGGCGTCGACCCCCGCGAGGATGACGTGCTCGGCTACCTCGGCGGACGCGTCGAGCCGCTGCTCCGGCGCATGGCCGCGTTCCCCGCCCCGACCTTCGCCGTGGCGCACGGCGCCTGCCTCGGCGTCGGCCTCGGCCTGCTCATCGCGAGCGACATCGTGTACGTCGCCGACACCGCGAAGATCGGCTCGCCCTTCGCGAACCTCGGCGCGACCCTCGATTCGGGCGGCCACGCGCTGTTCGTCGAGCGGCTCGGCGCGCACAAGACGATGGACCTCATCGTCACCGGCCGGCTCATGTCGGGGTCCGAGGCGGTTGCGGCGGGCCTGTTCTCGCAGGTGTTCCCGGCCGATGAGGTGACGGATGCCACCCGCAACGCGGCCCGCGCCGCGGCATCCGGAGCCACGCAGGCGTTCCTCGCCTCGAAGCGGCTCGTCGCCGCGCTCCGCGACGAGCGCCTCGGCCTCTGGCAGTCGATGGACGAGGAGAACCGCGCCCAAGCCGCCCTCTGCGACACCGCCGACTACCGCGAGGGCTTCGCCGCCTTCCAGCAGAAGCGCAAGCCGGAGTTCACCGGCCGCGGCTGACTTGCCTCGAGCGCCCGGCTCGCCGGCAGAGCACGTTGAGCGTCTACTGCGGGTGGTTGTGCCTGGATTCCGCATGCCAGTTCCCCCTCATCGCAGAGCACGTTGAGCGTCTACTGCGGGCGCGTTGTGCCTGGATTCCGCATGCCAGTTCCCCCTCATCGCAGAGCCACGTTGAGCGTCTACTGCGGGCGGTTGTGCCTGGATTCCGCATGCCAGTTCCCCCTCATCGTGAAGTGTGAAGTCTCATGACTTTCTCGACCTCGCGATGAGGGGGAACTGGCATACCGAATATCGGATGTCGCGACGGACGGCTCCCAACCGAGCCGCGGATCGTCCGCCGGCGGCGCGAGCCCGCGCCGGCGGCGCGAGCCCGTCCGCCGGCGGCGCGACCCGCGCCGGCGGCGTTACGCGGCCGGCGGCCGTTACCCCGCCGGCGGCGACTGGTCGTGCTCGGCGATGTCGCGGCCGAGGTCGTCCTCGATGAGGAGGTCGCGCCGCACGTGGTCGGTGCGGTAGGCCGCGCGGCCGAGCATGTGCGCCGTCATCGGCTGGGTGAGCAGCTGGAACGTCATCACGAGGATCGCGGTCGAGAGCACGCCCCAGGTCGGCACCTGCAGCACGATCGCGACGAGCACCGTCGCGAGCCCGAGCACCTGCGGCTTCGTCGCCGCGTGCAGGCGCGTGAGCACGTCGGGGAAGCGCACGACGCCGATGCCCGCGGCCATCGAGAGGAAGGCGCTCACGAGGATGAGCAGCCCGACGCCGATCTCGGCGGCGCTCATGAGGCATCCTGCTTCGCCATGAATCGTGCGATCGAGATCGAGCCGACGACCGCGAACATCGCGAGCACCAGCATGACCACGAGCGTGTCGGTGTGCCTGTTGATCGCCATCTCGGCGCCGAGCGCGCAGATCGCGATGGCGAGCAGCACGTCGGTCGCGAGCGCGCGATCGAGGATCGAGGGCCCGCGGATGATGCGGAAGACCGCGGCGATCGCGCCGATGCCGAACATGATGCCGGCGACGACGCTCACGACGGTGAGGAAGGTCACGATGAGCCTCCGTTCGATGGGCGGTCGGGAGAGGTCGATGGGCGGTCGGGAGGGCCGACCGGCGGCACCGGCGGCACCGGCACCGGCCCCGCCGACCCGGCGGGCGTGACGAGCTGAGCGAACGGATGCCGCCTGCTGACGCGTTCCGATGGCGAGCACGATGCGCTCCTCGGTGCCGAGCACGTCGCGGCGCACCCGCTCGATGTCGGCCTCGGTGCGGGTGCCGAGCGCGTGCAGGTAGAGCAGACCGCGCTCGCGGTCGATGTCGAGGACGACGGTGCCGGGTACGACCGTGATCGCCTCGGCGGTGAGCGTCGTGACGAGGTCGGAGCGCGTGAGCAGCTGCACGGCGATGATCGAGTTCATCGGCTTCCACCGGGGGTTCACGGCGAGCACTGCGACCTGGAGCGACGCGACGGTGACGTCGAACATCATCCGCAGCCCGAGGAGCAGGGCGCGCCACGGGTTGAAGCGTCCGCTCAGGAGCACCGGCGGCAGGTAGAGCGCGCGGGTCACGCCGATCGCGAGCAGCATTCCCGTGACCACCGTGAGCACCGTGATCTGGTCCCACAGCAGGAGCCAGAGCACGACGAGCGCGACGAGGAGCGGCAGCTGTCGCCAGACGGAGCGCCAGCTGGAGACCTCGAGCGTGGGGTGCGTCATCGGATGCCTCCCGGGAAGACGAGCGACACGTAGAACGCGGGATCCGACAGATCGGCGGCGGCGCGGCCGGCGAGCTCGAACAGCGGGCCTGCGAAGACCGTGAGGCACACGGTGAGTACGACGAGCGCCGTGGTCGCGACGACCATGAGCACGGGCGTCGTGCGCGTCGCCGTGACCGTGGCACCCTCGGGCGCCTCCTGCACCGAGCCGAGCAGCACCGACTCGTAGCCCTCGAGCTCACTGCGCCGCCGCCAGAAGGCCATGTTCCAGAACCGGGTGAGCGCATAGAGGGTGACGAGCGAGGTCGCGGCACCCGCGGCGATCACGACCCAGACGAGCCAGGCCGTGCCCGGGGCATCCGCGTTCGCGCTCTCGGCGCCGGCGAGGAAGAGCCCGGTCTTGCCGAGGAACCCCGAGAACGGCGGGATGCCGCCGAGGTTCAGGGCGGGGATGAAGAACAGCACCGCGAGCAGCGGCGACGCCTTGAGCAGTCCGGCGAGCCGGTTGATCGAGGTCGCGCCGCCGATTCGCTCGATGAGTCCGGTCGTGAGGAAGAGCGTCGTCTGCACCGTGATGTGGTGCACGACGTAGTAGATCGTCGCGGTGAGGCCCAGCTGGCTCGCGAGCGAGATGCCGAAGATCATGTAGCCGATGTGGCTCACGAGCGTGAACGAGAGCAGTCGCTTGATGTCGGCCTGGGTGAGCGCACCGAGGATGCCGATCACCATCGTGAGACCGCCGACCACCATGAGCAGCACCGAAACGTCGCTCTCGGCGAAGATCACCGTCTCGGTGCGGATGATCGCGTAGACGCCCACCTTCGTGAGCAAGCCCGCGAACACCGCCGTGACCGGCGCGGGCGCGGTTGGGTAGGAGTCGGGCAGCCAGAACGAGAGCGGGAAGATCGCCGCCTTGATGCCGAACGCGATGAGCAGCAGCAGGTGCAGCATGAGCTGCACGCTCGGCGGCAGCTCGGCGAGCCGCACCGAGAGCTGGGCGATGTTCGCGGTGCCGGTCGCGCCGTAGATGAGGGCGATCGCGCTCAGGAAGAAGAGCGAGGAGACGAGGCTCACGATGATGTACGTGACACCCGCACGGATGCGCTCGCCGGTGCCGCCGAGCGTCAGCAGCACGTAGCTCGCCGACAGCAGGATCTCGAAGCTGACGAAGAGGTTGAACAGGTCGCCGGCGATGAACGCGCTGAAGACGCCGGCCGACAGGATGAGGTAGCTCGGGTGGAAGATCGAGACCGGCGTCTCACGGTGCCGGTCGGCGATGCCCTGTCCTACGGAGTACACGAGCACGACGAGCAGCACGATCGACGAGATGACGAGCATGAGCGCCGAGAGACGGTCGACGACGAGGGTGATGCCCCACGGGGCATCCCACCCGCCGACGGCGACGACCACGGGCTCGCCCGTGTCGACCGCGACCAGCAGGATCGCCGCGATCACCGCGACCGCCGCGAGCACGCCGACGCCGACCGCCATCTGCGCGCGCCGGCGCCGGCCGAGGATGAGCGCCGCGGCCGCACCCAGCAGGGGCAGCAGCACAACGAGCGGCACGAGCACGGCGGTCACGGATGCCCCTCGCTCGTCGTCCTTCGTTCCCTGAGCCTGTCGAAGGGAACCGGCGCGATCGTCTGTTCCCTTCGACAGGCTCAGGGAACGCTCCTCGTCGCTCGCGTCGATGATCTCCTGGATCGCCTGGTCGTCGGCGGCCGAGCTGCGGATGAGGTCGGCGGTCTCCTCGGCATCCTCCGCGATCTCGACCTCGTCGTCGACGAGATCGCCGCGCGCACCGAGTTGCGCGAGCCACCACGAACGGTAGAGGAGCGCGAGCATGAACGCCGTGATGCCGAGGTTGATCACGATCGCGGTGAGCACGAAGACCTGCGGCAGGGGATCGGAGATCTCGTCGGGGTCGACTCCCTCGTCGAGGAGCGGCGCGAGCCCCGGCGCCCCGCTCATGAGGTAGATGAGGATGTTCACGGCGTTGCCGACGAGGAGGAACCCGATCAGCACGCGCGTGAGGCTGCGCTCGAGCATGATCGAGACGCCCGCGCCGAAGAGCACGGCCATGAGCACGACGAGCGTGAGGGAAGCGGTCACGTGCGGGCCTCCTCGGATGTCGCTCCCTGAGCTTGTCGAAGGGAGCCGGCGTCGGTCTCCGCTTCGACAGGCTCAGCGAACGGAGCCTGCTCGAAGGGAGCCTGCGTCGGTCTCCGCTTCGACGGCTCAGCGGACGGCGCGTCGCCCTCGTCGCCCGACTCCTCTTCCTGCCGGTCGACCTCGCCACCGAGCGAGCGCAGGATGTCGAGGACGAGCCCGACGACGACGAGGTACACGCCGATGTCGAAGAGCGTCGAGGTGCCGATGGAGATCGTGCCGAGCACGGGGATCTCGGTCTCGAGCCACGCCGACTCGAAGACCGGCGCGCCGAAGAAGAGAGAGGATGCCGCGGTGCCGGCCGCCAGCAGGAGACCCGTGCCGAGCAGGCGCCCGGCGTCGACGGGTGCCGCCTCGCCGAGCTCGTAGCGTCCGCCCGCGAGGTAGCGCGCCACGAGTGCGAGGCCCGCGAGGAGTCCGCCCGCGAACCCGCCGCCGGGAGCGTTGTGGCCGACGAACAGCAGGTACACCGAGACGATGATCGCGGGGTGGAACAACAGCCGCACGAGCACCTCGATCAGGATCGAGCGGTTGCGCGGCGAGATGGTGCGACCGGCGAGGAGCCAGGTCTGCCGCGTCGCCGCGGCTTCGGCTGCGGCATCCGTCTCGCCCTCGGTGTCGGCGAGACGTGTTCGCGGCGCACGGATGCTCGACGCCCGCTCGGGCACGGGCTGGAGCCGCTCGCGCCGGTTCACGGGCGCGATGTCGTCGTCGCGGTCGTCGAGGCGGGGTGCGCCGCCCGTGCGGCCCGACACGAAGATGAGGCTCGCGACACCCGTCGCGACGGCGACGAGCACCGAGATCTCGCCGAGGGTGTCCCACGCGCGGATGTCGACGAGCATGACGTTCACGATGTTCTTGCCGTGCGCCTCGATGGCGAGCGCCGGGAGGCCCTCGGCGATCGTCGGGCGGATGCGCGCGCCGAGCGCGACGAGCCCGATCACCGCCATGACGATGCCCGCGAGCGCGCCGATGATCGCACGGGCCACCCGGTGCACCGGCGGGTTCCGCTGCGCGATCTGCTTCGGCAGCCGCCGCAGCACGAGCACGAACACGACGATCACGATCGTCTCGACGAGCGCCTGCGTGAGCGCGAGGTCGGGTGCGCCCGACATGCCGAAGAGCAGCACGAGGCCGTAGCCGGTGACGCTCACGAGCAGTACCGCGGTCATGCGCTGGCGTACCGTCGCAGCGGCGATCGCCGCGATGCTCATCACGAGGGCGAGGAACGGCTGCGCCGGATAGTCCCAGAGACGGATGCCGCCGGGCCACGCCGTGTTCAGGATCGACGCCGCACCGAGGCCCCCGATGAACACCGCCACGATGATCGCGAGGTAGCCGGGCAACCCGCGGTGCTGGATCGCGGACGTGATCGCCGCAGCGACTCGATCGACCACCGAGACGATGCCGAGATAGCCCCTCGCCGAGTCGAAGATCGGCGCCATCCTCGCCTGCAGGCGAGCGACTCGCCGCCTGACCCCACACGAGGACCGCGCCGAGTGCGAAGACCGCCGCGGAGATCGCGAGCGCCGGCTCGAACCCGTGCCAGAGGGCGAGGTGGTACTCGCGCGAGCCGGGGAGCTCATCGGCGTAGGCCGCGAGGAGCGGCTCGATCCACGGCACGGCGAACGCGGCGACGAGGCTCGCTGCGGCGAGAATGCCCGGCGCGACGCCGATCGCGGGACGCTCGGCGTGCAGGGGTGTGGCCGCGGCATCCGCCTTGGTGAAGAACGCACCCCAGACGAAGCGCACCGTGTAGGCGACCGTGAGCACCGACCCGACGAACGCCCCGACGAGGGCGACCCAGGCCCACGCGTCGCCCGCCGCGACGGCCTCGAGGAACGCCGTGAACACGGCCTCCTTCGCCACGAAACCGAGGAGCGGCGGAAGCCCGGCCATCGACGCGGCGGCCACGATCGCGATCGTGGCGATCACCGGCATCCGTCGTCCGACACCGGAGAGCCTCCGCGAGTCGCGGGTGCCCGCGGCGTGGTCGACGATGCCGACCACGAGGAAGAGCGCCGCCTTGAACAGTGCGTGCGCGAGCAGGAGCGCGACGCCCGCGAGGGCGGCATCGCGCGTGCCGAATCCGACCACGAGCACGAGGAAGCCGAGCTGGCTCACCGTGCCGTACGCGAGGAGGAGCTTCAAGTCGTACTGGCGGAGCGCGCGCCAGCCGCCCACGAGCATCGTGAGCACACCGAGCACGATGACGATCGGATGCCACACCTCGAGGTCGGCGTACCCGGGCGCGAGTCGCGCGACGAGGTAGACGCCCGCCTTCACCATCGCCGCCGCGTGCAGGTAGGCGCTCACCGGGGTGGGCGCGGCCATCGCCGCGGGCAACCAGAAGTGGAACGGCACGAGCGCGCTCTTCGAGATCGCGCCGACGAGCACGAGCGCGATCGCCCACTCGCCGGCGGCGCCCGTGACCGGGTGTGCGATGAGCTCGGAGAGCGAGGTCGTGCCGCCTGCCACGGTGAGGATCACGAGGCCGACGAGCATCGCGAGGCCGCCGAACGTCGTGACGGTGAGCGCCTGCAGCGCGGCGCCACGGCTCTCTTTTCGGCCGGTGTAGTGGCCGATGAGGAGGTAGGAGAGCACGCTCGTGGCTTCCCAGAACGTGAACAGGATGAACACGTCGTCGGCCGTGACGAGGCCGAACATGACACCGGCGAACGCGAGGAGGAGCGCCGCGAACCGGCCGAGGGCGGGCTCGTCGTCGGCGAAGTAGTGCACGCAGTAGAGGAGCACGAGCGCGCCGACGCCAGTCACGATGAGCGCGAGGAGCAGCGCGAGCGCGTCGACCCGGAAGCTCAGCGCGATGTCGAGCGTGGGGATCCACGGCACGACCTCGGTGACGGGTTCGCCCGCGAGCACTCCGGGCAGCCACGTGAGCAGCAGCACGAAGACGGCAGCGGGAAGCAGGGCGATGACCGCGAAGACGCGCCGGCCGAGCCACCGTGTTGCGAGCGGCGTCAGGAGCGCGACGACCGCGAAGGCAGCGAGGCTGGCAATCATTCACCCTCCCCGCGCTCGCACCGTCCTCCGAGTTTAGCGGTCGTATTTGGTTCTTTATTCGACTTTATGAGCTATCGATAAAATCGGCTCAGCCTCCTAAGCTTTCGACATGGACAGCATCAGCAACCCGTACACGCCGAACGCCGGTGCTGCGCCCGAGATCGTCGTCGGCAGAGACGACCAGCTCGAGGCGTTCACGGTGCTGCTGCGCCGGCTCGAGCGTGGTCGGACCGAGCAGTCGATGATCATCACCGGGCTGCGCGGTGTCGGCAAGACCGTGTTGCTCGGCCAGTTCGTCGACATCGCGAACAAGGCGAATTGGGAAGTCGTCGAGATCGAGGCGAGCAAACACGATGACTCCCGATTTCGCCAGGCCATGTTCTCGCAGCTGAAGGCAGCGCTGCTCCGCCTCTCGCCGCGGGCCCGTTGGACGGAACGCGGCAGGATCGCGGCCGAAGTGCTGAGTGCGTTCGCGGTCTCGGTCGACCAGAAGGGCACATTCAGCGTGTCCTGGGATGTCCCGCCGGCCGAGGGGCTGGGCGACCACGGCGACCTGGCGATGGACCTCACCGACGTATTCATCGCGCTCGGCGAGGCGGCGGCGGAGCAGCACCGCGGGGTCGCCCTCCTGATCGACGAAGTGCAGTTCCTCGGCAGGTCCCAGCTCGAGGCGCTCATCCAGGCCGTGCACAAGACGGTGCAACGGAAGCTTCCGATCACGTTCGTCGGCGCGGGATTGCCGCAGATCGCCGAACTCGCCGGCGAGGCGAAGTCGTACGCCGAGCGTCTCTTCAAGTTTCCGACGATCGGCTCCCTCGTCGGTGATGACGCCCGGAAGGCCCTGACCGAGCCGGCGCTCGTCGAGGGCGTCACGTATGACGAGGATGCGGTCGACCTGGCGATCGAGATCACGCAGGGATATCCGTACTTCATCCAGGAGCTCGGATACCAGGTATGGGGCGTCGCCAGCGACGCCCGTGTGCGCCGAGTCGACGTCGACATCGCGAAGGAGGCGTACGAGGCGAAACTCGACGGCTCGTTCTTCCGCGTCAGGCTCGATCGGGCGACACCGCTGCAGACGGCCTACATGCGCGCAATGGCCGAACTCGGGTCGGAACCCCAGAAGGCCGCGGATGTCGCCCGCGTGATGGGCAGGGAGTCGACCCAGGTCGGACCGACGCGGGCGGAGTTGATCGACATGGGCCTGCTGTACACGCCGGAGCACGGATACGCCGCCTTCACCGTGCCCGACTTCGACCGGTTCATGCTGCGCGCCGTACCGGAGCTGACCGTGCCCGACGTGCAGAAGCGGAAACCACACCCAAAATAGAGGCATGCCGATCCTCATCCAGCCCGACGAACTCGCCGACCGCCTCGCCTCCGAGCGCGAGGGACGCGCGCCCACACGCACGGTCGTGCTCGACGTGCGCTGGACGCTCGCGCAACCCGACGGCAGCGCAGCGTTCCGCGACGGCCATGTTCCGGGCGCGGTATACGTCGACCTCGACCACGAGCTCGCCGATCACGACGTGGTGGGCGAGGGGCGGCATCCGCTGCCCACCGAAGCCGCGTTCACGTCGGCGATGCGGCGCTGGGGACTCCACGACGGCGACACCGTCGTCGTCACCGACGACGTCGGCAACCAGTCCGCGGCGCGCGCGTGGTGGCTGCTGCGGTACGCGGGGGTCGCCGACGTGCGGATGCTCGACGGTGCGCTCGCCGGCTGGCGGGCGGCGGGGCATCCGCTCGAGACCGGCGACGCGACCCCCGAACCGGGCGACGCGACCGCGCACTTCGGCGCGATGCCCGTCGTCGACATCGACGGAGCCGCCGCGATCCCGGCCCGCGGCGTGCTGCTCGACGCACGCGCTGGCGCGCGCTACCGCGGCGAGGTCGAGCCGATCGATCCCCGCGCCGGGCACATTCCGGGCGCGGTGTCGGCGCCGAGTGGCGGCAATCTCGACGCCGACGGCCGGTTCCTGAGTCCCGAGGCGCTCCGAGAGCGGTTCGCGGCCGTCGGCGTGGAGCCGGGTGCAGCGGTCGCCGCCTATTGCGGCTCGGGCGTGAGCGCGTCGCATGAGGTCGCCGCGCTCGCACTCGCGGGCATCGACGCGGCGCTCTACCCCGGCTCGTGGAGCCAGTGGTCGAACGACGCGTCACGACCGGTCGCGACCGGGGCCCGAGCCCACGGCTCGCTGAGCCTGTCGAAGCGAGCCCGTCGACAGCGGTTCCCTTCGACAGGCTCAGGAACTCGACAGGCTCAGGGAACGGACGGTCGCTGCCCACCGCGATGAGCGTGGTGACGTCGATCGACGTCACGCCCTGTTCCTCGAGCGCCGCGAGAAAGCGCTCCCGCACCCCGTCGACGGCCGCTTCGTCGAGATCGCCGAGGAGCAGGCGTATGCCGGTCCCCACGACGAGCGCCCACGCGAGCTCGGGCGTGAGGTCGAGGTGTCGCGGCACGGCCTCGGCCCGAACCTGCACGAGCCCGAGGCCCGTGAGCCAGTGCGCGAGAGTGCCCGCCGTGTCGATCGCCTCGATCGCCGGCGCGCCGAAGTCGCCGAGTTCTTCGGCGCCGCCGTCGGCCAACGCCGCGGCGAGCACGTCGGGCAGCGGCTCGAGCGCGCCGCGCGCCCACACCGTGATCGCCACCCGTCCGCCCGGGCGGGCTCGCTCGATGAGATGCCGGGTTCCCTCGTCGAGGTCGGGGAAGAAGAGCACGCCGAGCACGCACTGCACGAGGTCGTAGCCGGTGGGCTCCCAGGTCGTGACGTCGGCGACATGCAGGCGCAGCTGCGGCATCCGATCTCCGGCCCGTTCGCGTGCCATCTCCACGAGCGGTTCCGCGAAGTCGACCGCGTCGACCACCCCGCCGATGCCCACGAGCTCGGCCGTCGGCAACGCGGATGCCCCGTCGCCCGAGCATGCGTCGAGCACGCGTTCGCCGAAGCGAGGGTGCGAGCGCGACACCGCCGCCACCGAGATCGGATTCCAGAGCGCGTCGTCGAGCTCGGCGAAGGATGCCGCGGCATCCGCGAACCCCTCTGAGAAATCAGGCTCCTGCATCGTGTCCCCCACTCGCCCATTGTGTCCCTGATCGCCGCGAAACGCGGGGATTCAGGGAATCCAAAGCCGAACGGTGCAGACTGACGAGGTCTGACTTCCCGAATCGAAACGAGAATCCCTCCTCATGAACCGTGCCCTGCGCCGCACTGCGCCCGTCGCGCTCGCCGGCGCCGCCGCCCTGCTCCTCGCCGCGTGCGCCGGAAGCCCCGCGCCCCAGGCAACCGAGACGTCCGCCGCCGACTGCATGAACCCCAGCTCGGGCTCGCTGAGTGACGGCGTCACCGTCGACGGCGAGCTCGGCGGCTCTCCGACCGCCACGTTCACGACGCCCCTCGCAGCCGATCAGCTCGAGCGCACGGTCGCCATCGAGGGCGACGGCCCGGTGACGGCGTCGGGCGACCTCGTCAACGCCACGGTGAGCGCGTTCTCGGGCTCCACCGGCGAGAAGGTCTTCTCACAGCCGGCCACGATCACCGCCGGCGACGACGCCGTCTTCGAGGCCTTCCTCGCCGGCGTCGACTGCGTGCCCACCGGCTCGCGCACGGTCACGGTCGCTCCCGCCTCGACGCTGTACGGCGACGCGGGCAACGAGACGATCGGTGTCGCCGGCGGCGAGACGCTCGTCATCGTCATGGACGTGCAGGAGCCGCTGAAGCCCGCCGAATGGACGACCGACGTTCCCGAGGTGCAGTTCGGCGCCGACGGCGCGGCGCCCACCGTGACGCTGCCCGCCACCGCCCCGCCCGCCGAGTACCAGATGAAGGTGCTCGAGGAGGGTGACGGCGCCACGGTCGCGGCCGGCGACAACGTCTCCGTGCAGTACCAGGGCACCAGCTGGGACACCGGCGAGATCTTCGACCAGAGCTACGGCGGCGACCCCGCGCAGTTCTCGACCGACCAGGTCATCCAGGGCTTCGGCGCGGCGCTCGTCGGTCAGAAGGTCGGCACGAAGCTCATCGTCACCATCCCGCCGAAGTACGCCTACGGCACCGAGGCGGCCACCGAGCAGAACCCGCTCGGCGGACAGACCCTCGTGTTCGTCGTCGAGATCCAGGACACCGCGCCCGCCGCGCAATAGTCGGCTCGCTGAGCCTGTCGAAGGGCCGGACGGCATCGCCGTCCGGCCCTTCCTCGTTCTCCGGTGCCGTGTCGTGCGGTCAGCGGCCCCACGTCCACCACGCGATGATCGCGCTGACGGCGAGGAAGCCGACCACGAACACCGTGTCGCGCGCCCGCCACGGCGTGAGCCGCCGCTCGGTTCGGGTGCGGTGGGCGCCGAACGCCCGGGCGTCCATCGCGAGTGCGACGCGTTCGGCGTGGCGGATCGCCGACGCGAGCAGCGGCACCGCATAGCCGACGGTGCGTCGCACCGCCGCGATCGGCCCGCGCCCGGCATCCGTTCCGCGCACCCGATGCGCAGCCCTGATGAGCTCGAGCTCGTGCCCGAACCGCGGTACGAACCGGAGCGCGGCGAGTGCCGTGTAGCCGATGCGGTACGGCACCCGCAGGTTCTGCACCATCGCCCGCACCAACTCGGGACCCGACGTGGTGACGCCGGCGATGAGCGAGAGCGCGAGGATCGCGACGATCCGGAGCGCCGTCGCGAGCCCCACGAGGTATGCGGCGAGGGTGAAGTGCCAGTCGCCGATCGAGAAGAGGGTGACGGATGCCCCGGCCGAGCCCGCGACGCTCGCAGGGTCGACCCACACGCCGAAGGTCACGCCGAGGAGCAGCACGAGCGCCGGACCGCCGACGAGGAGCGCCGCGATCGCGCGGCCCGGCAGCCGCGCCCCGACGAGCAGCACCACGATCGCGAACACCGCGAACGCGAGCGGCAGCGCGAGGCCCCGGCTGAACACGACGAGGAGGATCACGGGCAGCGGCGCGGCGAGCTTCGCGAGCGGGTTCAGCCCGTACAGGAACCTCGTCGGTCGCGGCGGGCGCTGCTCGGCGAACGGGTCGACGGCGACGGATGCCTCGTCGTCGCCGTGCCCGCCCCAGCGATCCGTGCCCGCCGTCGGTGCGCTCACGTGGCCGCTCCCGAGGTGACGGGCAGTTGCGACATCCGCGTGACCGCATGCCAGGCGGGGTGGCGCTCGAGCCCGCGGGTCGCTCGCGCGAGCGGCGGATGCCTGAGGCCCGCCTGCTCGACGAGGGGCCCCGCGAGCACCTCGGCCGCGGGGCCGACGCCGAGGAGCCGGCCCTCGGACATCACCGCGATGTGGCTCGCGTAGTCGGCGACGAGCTGCAGGTCGTGCGTGACGACGAGCACCGTCGTGCCGTCGTCGTTGAGGGCGCGGAGCATGTCGAGGATCTCGGATGCCCGCGCGCGGTCCTGCCCGAAGGTGGGTTCGTCGAGCGCGAGCACGGGCGCGCCCGCGATGAGGGCGGTGCCCACCGAGAGGCGCCGTTTCTGCCCGCCCGAGAGCAGGAACGGGTGCTGCTCGCGGAGCTCCTCGAGGCCGAAGCGGCGGAGCATCCGATCGACGGCGGTGCCGATCGCGGCCTCGTCGACGCCCTGGAGACGGAGGCCCTGCGCGAGCTCCTCGCCGACGGTCGGCGCGATGAACTGGTGCTCGGGGTTCTGGAACACGAAGCCGATGCGCTGCGCGAGCGCGCGGGCGTCGGCGCGCGAGGGGTCGACGCCGAGCACGGAGACGGCATCCTGCGGCGCCGCGGTGACGCCCGCGAGGGCCTGCAGCAGCGACGTCTTGCCCGCGCCGTTCGTGCCGACGATCGCGAGGAAGTCGCCGGATGCCACGTCGAGGTCGACCTCGTGCACGACCACGCGTCCGCGCCGGCCGCCGCGGCGCACCGAGAGGCCGCGCGCGCGGATCGCGACCGCTCCCTGAGCCTGTCGAAGGGAGCCCTCATCGCGCGCCGGTTCCCTGAGCCTGTCGAAGGGAGCCCTCATCGGCGCGCCCGGTTCCCTTCGACGAGCTCAAGGAACCCGCACCGACCAGCGGCATCAGAGTCGGCCGCGGCGACAACGCCGTCGAGCGCACCGGCGACGACTCGCTGAGCGGCGCAGGCAGCACGGGTTGCGCGTCGAGCGCCGCGCCGAGCTCGGACGGCGTGAGCGGCAGGGGATCGAGCGCGACGCCCGCAGTGCGGAGCCGCATCGCTGCGAGTGTCGAGACGGGGAGCCACACGCCGAGCTCCACGAGCTCGTCGGCGCGGCTCCGCAGGGTCTCGCGCGCGGGGCCGTCGATGACGAGCCGGCCCTCGGCGTCGAGCACGATCACCCGGTCGACGAGATCGACGGCGGCATCGAGGTTGTGCTCGACGAGCACCACCGCGTGGTCGCGCTCGTTCGCAAGCTCGCGCAGCACCGCATACACCTCGTCGATGCCGGCCGGGTCGAGGTTCGCGGTGGGCTCGTCGAGCACGAGCACGGGCGCGGCCATCGCGAGCGCGCATGCGATCGCGAGCCGCTGCCGCCCGCCGCCCGAGAGGCGGTCGGGGTTCTCGGTGCGCCGGTTCCAGAGCCCGACGAGCTTCAGCGCGCGCTCGGCGCGTTCGAGCACCTCGGATGCCGGGGCGAGCTGGTTCTCGGGCGCGAAGCACACCTCGTCGAGCACCGTGCCCGTGACGATCTGCGCGTCGGGATCCTGGAACACCATCGCGACGTGCTCGCTCAGCACGCCGACGGGGTGCTCGCGGCTGTCGAGTCCGGCGACCCGCACGGTCCCTGCGAGTTCCGCCGGCACGGCGTGCGGCACGAGCCCGTCGAGGGCGAGGGTGAGCGTCGACTTGCCGCATCCGCTCGGGCCGAGGAGCAGCACCACCTCACCGCGGGCGACCGTGAACGAGACGTCGACCGGCGTCGCCCGCGCAGCACCCTCGTGGCGGATGCTCACGCGGTCGAGCTCGAGGAGCGGTGCAGGGGGCATGGGTTCAGCCGGGGGTCGTGGTCGGCGGACGGCCCGCGACGCGGCATCCGTGGATCTTAGGACAGCCTAACTCTGGTGCCCGCCCCGGCCCCGCCCGCGTAGCTCAGCTGATCGGCGACTCGGGCCTGAGGCGAGCGGATGCCGCGACGCCCGCCAACTCGGAGTCGATGAGGGCGAACGTGTCGTACCCGTCGATGCTCGCCGCGAGGGCTGTGGCACGTTCGCGGAACGACGGGTCGGCGAGCACGCGATCGACGGCATCGCGAATGGCGCGCGCCGTCGGCGTGCCGGTCTTCAGGTCCACGCCGACGCCGGCCCACGCGGCGCGCGCCGAGACCTCGGGCTTGTCTTCCGTATCGCCTGCGGTCACGAGCGGCACACCGTGGCTGAGGGCGTACTGCACTCCGCCGAAGCCGGCGTTCGTGACGAAGACGTCGGTCTTCGGCAGCAGCAGGTCGTAGGGGAGGAACTCGGCGGCCCGAGCGTTCGCGGGCAGCGTGCCGAGCTCGTCGATGTGGCGGCCGCCGGTGGTGATGACGACGAGCACGTCGCGATCGGCGAGCGCGTCGAGCGTCGGGCGCACGAGTCGATCGAAGTCCTTGTTGTCGATCGTGCCCTGGCTCACGTGCACGACCGGCCGGTCGCCGTCCAACTCATGCCACCAATCGGGCAGGGCGGAGGCGACGGGAGCGGGCGGCAGCACGGTGCCGACGAAGCGGAGGTTCGACGACAGGTCGCGCCGTGGGTACTCGAACTCGGCCGGCGAGAGCTGCAGGAACCGGTCGAACAGGCGCGACATGTCGAGCACGAAGTCGTCGAGCGCCGGGCGGCCGAGCTCCCGCATGATCTCGTCGGCGAGTTGCTGCGTCCGACGGAACACCACGCGCTGCACGAACAGGTTGAGCGCCCGGTTGCGGAGCCGTCCGAGCAGCGACGCGTTCGGGCGGAGACCGAGCCCGTAGGGCGCGACATCCGTGCTCGACTGGGTGAGCGGGATCACGCCCGCGGCGAGCACCGGCGGATGGGAGGCCGGATCGTCGAGCAGCAGCGGGATGATGCCTGCGAAGGCGGCGTCGACGAGGACCGCGTCGGGCGCGAGTTGGTGGATGGCGCGCTCGAGGGCGCGGAACTGCTCGGGCACCGGCTTGATGAAGATGGTCTGCACGTCGTACTGCAGCTTGCCGATGCCGCGGTATCGATCCCGATCGGGCAGGTGGTCCTGCATGACGCGGTCGTCGTAGTCGGCGATGCCCGCGAGGGAGCGGTGCGCGGCGCCCACGGCCTCGACGTCGTCGCGGAAGCGCGAACCGGTGAGCACGGTCACGGTGTGACCTCGTGCGACGAGTTCGCGGGCGATCGCGATCATCGGGGCGACGTGTCCCTGGATCGGGCTCGCGCAGAGCAGGTAGTTCGACATGGCGGTCTCCGTGTGAGGTGTGGCCGGCTCGGATGCCGGGCCGCGGTGCCGGTTGCTCCCAACCGTGCACGCGGAGCGCCAGCCTACGGGGCTCCGGATGGCCCGACAAGCGTTTCCGCACGCAACCGGTGCTGGCTCCATGCGATTTCAGGGTTAGCCCCGAGAGCGCGGGAATGCCCCGGTCAGCCCAGATGTTGTATCAGTGTTCGGATGTGAAGAGACGCATCCGGGAGGAGGAGAACGTGGGCATCACTTATGTCGAGTTCGAGGACGAAGCCGGGACCCTGCGTCGCTATCGCAAGCACGTCAACGGCCGTGGCCTCGTCGCCACGACCGCCAAGGTCGACCCGACCGCGTTCGTCGACCCGACGGCCTACGTCGACCCCGGCGCCGAAGTGCAGCGCGGGGCCCAGATCGGCCCGGGCGGCTGGGTAGACCGTGACGCCATCGTCGCCGAGCGCGCCGTCATCGGCGTGAACGCGCACGTCGGCCCCCGCGCCGTCGTCGGCCGCAATGCGGTCGTCGGCCCCTACGCGACGATCGGCGCCAACGCGCGAGTGCAGAACGGCGCGCGAGTGCCGCGCGAGCTCATCGATCGCCGACGGCGACGAGTACCGTGCCTCTGGCGACGACCTGCGCCGCCTCGGCCTCGCGGCCTGAGCAGGGACGACTACGGATGCCCCGGGCAGCTGCCCGGGGCATTCCCATGTCGTCGTCGCCATTATGCCGTGCTGAGAGGGCTTATCCCTTCCGCTGTCCGAGCGAACGGAGCGCCAGGAGACCGGCGACGCCGGCGAGTGTCAGCGCGACGTGACAGAGCGACAGAGCCGTCTTGCTCGCCGCGTCGAGGTCCGTTTGAAGTGGCATGGCGACGATCGATCCGAGTCCAAGGACGAGCGTGACGAACAGGGCGACGGGGACCACCCATCTCCACAACCGCGACAGGATCGCCGCGATCGTCATCCCGACGGCGAGCGGGAGCGCGGTGAACCCAACCAGGGTGATGGTATCCACTCTGGCCGGCTGCCCCTCTGAGGTGAACTCGTACGTCGCTCCGACGCTCGCGCCGATCGCGAAGATCAGCAGGTTGGCAACGACGGCGATGACGACGGTTGCGATGACGATACCCGGTCGGCCGATCCGGACGGCGAGCGTTCGGCGCGGCGTGATGGTGCCACTGGATGAGGTGTCCACGAACGATCCCTTCTCGCACGCGCCCGGTCGAGCACGCTTAGTGAACCATATAGTTCAGTATAACACACTGAACCGATAGGTTCAATGATGCGGATAGCGACTCTTCGATCCCGAGGTTCGAGACGCTGGGGCGTGATACTGGTCGTGCAGTCACGGATGACCCGCGACTCTTTACGGGAGTGAGCACGACATGAAGGCGCTCGTCTACGGCGGTCCCGGTCTGAAGTCATGGGAGGACGTTCCGAATCCTGTCATCCTGCAGCCGACCGATGTCATCGTGAAGATCGACACGACGACGATCTGTGGGACCGACCTGCACATTCTCAAAGGCGATGTGCCCACGGTCGCTTCTGGTCGAATCCTCGGTCACGAGGGCGTCGGCACGATCGTCGAGCTTGGATCGGCCGTGACCAGTCTGAAGGTCGGTGATCAGGTGATCATCTCCTGCATCTCCGCCTGCGGCCATTGTGACTTCTGCAAGCAGGGCGTTTTCTCGCACTGCCTCGGCGCCGAAGGCGCTTCGGGCATCGGCTGGATCTTCGGTCACCTCATCGATGGGACGCAGGCCGAATACGTACGGGTGCCATACGCCGAAACTTCGGTCTACCTGCTGCCGGACGGCGTGACGCCGCAGCAGGGTGCGATGCTCTCCGACATCCTTCCCACCGGTCACGAGATCGGGGTCAAATACGGTCAGGTCAAGGCCGGCGACGTCGTCGCAGTCATCGGGGCAGGGCCGGTCGGTCTCGCCGCGATCGCCACGGCCGGGCTCTACGGTCCGTCGCGCATCATCTCCATCGACATCGACGCGAACCGCATCGAACAGGCGAAGACGTTCGGGGCGACGGATGCCGTGAATTCGCTCGACAAGGACTGGAAGGAGCAGGTGCTCGCCCTCACCGACGGACTCGGGGTGGATGTCGCGATCGAGGCGGTCGGCATCCCGCTGACGTTCACCATGTGCACCGAGATCGTGCGCCCGGCCGGTCACGTCGCCAACGTCGGCGTGCACGGTCACCCCGTAGAGCTCGCCCTGCAGGACCTGTGGATCTCGAATGTGACGATCAGCATGGGCCTGGTCAACACCGACACCCTCGGCACTCTGCTGAAGCTGGTCGCTCAGAAGAAGATCGTGGCCGACAGGTTCATCAGCCACTCCTTCAAACTTGAGGACATCCTCGAGGCCTACGACGTGTTCGACCGCGCAGCCGAGACGAAAGCACTCAAGGTCGTCCTGGACGCCTGACCCAGCGGCCCAAGCCCAGCGCGTAGTCGGTCACGCGTCGGAACATTCCCGGGGCAGGCCGCTTTTGGTAGCGCGAGGGTCAGTTCGCGAGGTTGCGCAGCTCGTCGATCGTGCCCGCGAAGACGTTCATGTCGATGTAGTACTCCTTCCCGTCGTAGCCGCGGAGGCGGTCGCGGTTTGAGTACTGCCAGATCGTCCACGCGCGTCCGTCCGATAACTGCGGTGGAATCGCGACCGAGCGGATCCAGATCGGATTGTCGGGGTATCCGTCTTGGAGATACCTGTCGTAGGCATCGGGAGTGGCGTAGATGATGGGCGCCTGGCCGTAGTGGTTCTCGAGCTCTTGGAGGAGCGGGTCGAGGATGCTCCGCACGCGGGTGAGTGTGGGCGGGTTGTCGAAGAAGTCCCCGTAGAACTCCAGGTCCACCGTGACGGGAAGCATGCCCATCGTTCTGGGGACGGTCTCGATGATGTTCTGCGCCTGGGTGGCACCCTCGGTCTCGAAGCTCATGAAATGGTACGCGCCGACCAGAAGACCAGTCCCGTGGGCGTCCGACCAGTTGTGTGCGAACCGCTCGTCTTGCGAGCCGGATCCTTCGGTCGCCTTGATGATGGCGAAGTCGATGTCCTCAGAGCTGAGCTCGTCCCAGTCGATGGCACCCTGGTACGACGACACATCGACGCCACGGGTGGCGTAGGAACTCGCGAACAGCCGATTGGGCCAGATCACTCCTGTCGCGATGAGCGCAACACATGTCGCTATGACCACCAGAAACCCGGCTGCGGCCATGACGGGGCGCGTCCACGTGCCTGGGCGACCGGTCGTGGTCAGTGTTTTGCTTCGCACACGCTCACCGTCTCACAGATGAAGCCCTCGCTTAGCGGCGCCGGAACGCAACGAGCCGCGTGCGGAATGCCACCCCAAACCGGGGGACAGAGGCGGGTTCGGGGCACATCGGGCGTCACCGCAGATAGCGTTTCCGAGCGTGCATCGCGAGACGCACCACTTCTCTGTCTCGCCGGTCCCGATGCCTCATCGCACGCGAGAAGTAGCTACCCAGCTGCCCGCAAGCGAGACCCTCATCGGACGTTCGCCGGGGATCCCCAAACGGATTCCGGTCACCCCTGCTCGCCAGCCGAGCGTCCCAAGTCCACAACACTGAGGATTGCTCACGTTCGCAATTGCGAGTAGAAGTACATTACGGCGGAACTGGGAGTTTCCTCAGTTCCGAACCGAACACGGTGGGGGACGACTGATCCGCTCGGCGGACGCCGAGTCGACATCGGCGTAGACGTGGGGTGGTCATGATTTCATGGCTGGTGCGTTGGAGTGTGCAATTCCGGCTGCTCGTCGTCGCCATCGCCGCGGGGGTGCTCGGGTTCGGGCTGATCAGCCTGCCCTCGATGGCGGTCGACAACCTCCCCGAGTTCGCTCCGCCGCATGTCGAGATCCAGACCGAGGCCCTCGGGCTCTCGGCCGAAGAGGTCGAACAGCTGATCACCAGCCCCATGGAGGCAGACCTGCTCAACGGCGTGGCGTGGCTCGACGAGATCCGCTCGGTCTCGGTGCCCGGCCTCTCGTCGATCGAGCTCGTCTTCCAGCCCGGTACCGACATCCTGCGCGCGCGCCAGCTGGTCGCCGAGCGGCTCACGCAGGCCTTCGCCCTGCCGAACGTGTCGACGCCGCCCGTGCTGATGCAGCCGCTGTCGTCGACGAGCCGGGTCATGATGATCCAGCTCACCTCCGAGGACGTGTCGCTCATCGACATGTCGGTGCTGGCCAGGTGGAGCGTCAAGCCCGTGCTCATGGGCGTGCCCGGTGTCGCCAACGTGTCGACGTGGGGACAGCGCGAGCAGCAACTCCAGGTGCAGGTCGAGCCCGCAGAGCTCGAGGCCGCGGGAGTGACCCTCGACGAGGTCATCACGACGGCGGGCAACGCGGTGTGGGTCTCGCCGCTCAGCTTCCTCGAGGCGTCGACGCCGGGAACCGGCGGCTTCATCGAGTCCGCCAACCAGCGCATCGGCATCCAGCACGTGCTGCCGATCCAGACGCCCGAAGACCTCGGCAAGGTCGTGATCGAGGGCAACGCGCATTCATTGACACTTGCGGATGTCGCGGAGCTGACCGAAGACCACCAACCGCTCATCGGCGACGCCATCACCGGTGATACGCCTGGCCTGATGATCGTCATCGAGAAGTTCCCCGAGGCCGATGTGGTGCAGGTCACGCGCGGCATCGAAGAAGCGATGGCAGACCTCGCACCCGGCCTGACCGATATCGAGGTCGACACAACCGTATTCCGTCCGGCGACGTTCCTCGAGACCGCCGCCGGGCAGCTCGGCTGGGCCGCGCTCGCCGGCCTGCTGCTCGCCGCGCTGGTGATCGGGCTCGGGCTCGGTTCGTGGCGGTACGCGTTGATCGCTGCGCTGGCCGTGCTCGTCTCGGGCACAGCCGCCGCCCTCTCTCTGCAGGCGACCGGCGCCGTCATGAACACCATGACCCTCGCGGGACTCGCCCTCGCGCTCACGGTCGTGGTCGGCGACGCCGTCGCCGATCTCGATTCGCTGCGAACGCGGGGCAGGGCTCCGCGCCCGCTGGGGGCAACTAAACCCGAAGCTGCTGGGTCGGCGGACGCCGACGCAGCCGCCGTCACCCGGCGCACAGGGATTCTGACCACGGCACTGCGCCGCTCCCGCCTGCCCGTACAGTTCGGTGCCCTGATCTCGGCGGTCGCGATCGCGCCCAGCTTCTTCGTTCCCGGACTCGACGGCGAGATCCTGCGGGCCCTCGCGATCGCCTACCTCGTGACCCTCCTGGTCGCAATGGTCGTGGCGTTGACCGTGACCCCCGCGCTCGCCAGCCTGCTGCTGCGCCGCAAGGATGACGCCGAGGAACCGAAGGAACCCGTCGCCGTCGCAGGCATGACGACGAAGTACTCCACGGTGATGGAACGCACATCGGCGGGCCCCGGCGGCTGGATTGCCGCACTCGTGGCGGTGGTGCTCGGCGTCGTCGCGGTCGGCACGATCCCGTGGGCGACCGCCGACGCGCCCGTGCTCGCCTCGGTGCCCGACCGTTCGATCCTGGTCGAGTGGGACACGACCGCGGGGACCTCGAACGAGGAGATGAATCGCATCACCGCGCGCGCGGCCGACGAGCTGCGCACCGTCACCGGAGTCGCGGCGGTCGGCGGCCACGTGGGCCGCGCCATCACCTCCGACACGGCCTCCGACGTCAGCGGCAGCGAGATCTGGGTGACGTTGGAGGACGGGGCCGACTACGGCACGGTCAAGGACGACGTACAGCAGATCATCGACGGTTACCCCGGACTCGAGAACCGGGTCATGTCGTATCCCGAGCGTCAGCTCGAGCGCGTGCGCGCCGCACAGGAGCGCGACTTCGAGGTGCGCGTGTATGGCATCGACCTCAAGGTCCTCCGCGAGAAGGCCGACGAGCTGCAGGTGGCGATGGCCGACATCGACGGGCTCGTCGAGCCGACCGTCGAGCAGGACCTCGTGCAGCCGATCGCCGAGATCGAGGTCGACCTTGAAGCGGCCAAGCAGTCCGGGGTGAAGCCCGGCGACGTGCGCCGCGCGGCGGCCGCGATCTTGCAGGGCATCGAGGTCGGTTACATGTTCGAAGAGCAGAAGGTCTTCCAGGTCATCGTCAAGGGAACCGAAGAGACCCGCAACAGCCTCACCAGTGTCGAGAACCTCGTCATCGACACACCCAGCGGCAGTCATGTGGTGCTCTCGGATGTCGCTGACGTGCGCATCGGCCCGAACCTCGCGGTGATCCGACACGACGACACCCACCGGCGAATGAACGTGACCGCCGACGTGCAGGGCCGAAGCCTCGCCGATGTCGAGGCCGATGTACGCGCCGCCATCGCCGAGGTCGAGTTCCCGGTCGAGTACCACGCCGTGGTCCCCCGGCAGTACGGCGAACAGCAGGCCGCCGGTCAGCTCACGTGGTGGCTGCTCGCCGCGGCGGTCGTCGTCATCCTCGTGTTGCTTCAGACCATGCTCGGCTCATGGCGGCTCGCCGCCATCGTGCTGCTGACGCTGCCGTTGGCACTCGTCGGCGGCCTCGTCGGCGCCTGGCTAGCCGGCGGCCTCGATTCGCTCGTGTTCGTCATCGCACTCGTGCCGGTGCTCGCGTTCGCGGTCCGCGAGGCGGGCATGCTCATCGGCGCCCAGCAGACGGCCATCGCCGCCGGACAGGCGAAGTCGCCGGCGAAGGCCATGTGGGCCGCCGCGGGCAACCGCATCCGTCCGGCGCTGGTCGCGTTTGCGGCATCCGTCGCCCTGCTCGCACCGCTCGCCTTCTTCGGGGGCGCGGTTGGCTTCGAAACGGTGCTCCCGGTGGCGGCCGTGGTGTGGGGCGGCGCACTCACGTCGGTACTGACCGTGTTGATTGTGCTGCCGCTGCTGGTGCTCGCCTGGGGCGGCACCAAGGCCGCCGACAGCTCGCTCGTGAACGTGAACGCTCCAGTGGGCGAATGGAAGCAGGAACCGTCATGAACGATGCACGAACGAGGATCCGGCGAGGGGTCGCCGCAGTCCTCGTAGCACTGGCCCTCCCCGGAGGGGCGCTCGCGCTGACCGGATGCGCCGAAGTCACGGCAGCTGATGCCGTCGCCGGCCCCGAGCCGGCCGTCATGGAGGAGATCGGAGACACCGAGCTCCACACGCTCACCCTGACCCCCCAAGCCATCGAGCGGCTCGGACTGACGACGACCGAGGTGGAGTCAGGCGACGGCGGAGTGACCGTTCCCTACGCAGCGGTCATATACGACCACGGCGGCGACACGTGGGTGTACACCAACCCCGAACCCGAGGTCTTCGTCAGGGCCGCGATCGTGGTCGACCGCATCGACGGCGACACCGCCCACCTCTCAGCGGGACCCGAGCCGGGCACCAGCGTCGTGACGCTGGGTGCGGCCGAGCTCTTCGGCGCGGAATTCGACACAGCACACTGACATGCGACGCATCATCGGGTTCAGCCTGCGGTTCCGGACCATCGTGATGACCCTCGCCCTGGGCATCATGGTGTTCGGCGGCGTGCAGCTCAGCTCGGCGCAGGTCGACGTGTTCCCCGAGTTCGCGCCGCCGAGGGTCGAGATCCAGACGATCTGCATCGGCCTGACCGCAGGGGAGGTCGAGCAGCTCGTGACGGTGCCGCTCGAGGAGGCGCTCAACGGGGTGGAGGGGCTCGAAGAAATCCGATCCAAGTCGGTCGGCCAGATCTCGTCGATCATGTTGATCTTCGCGCCGGGTGCAGACCTGCTCACCGCCAGACAGCTCGTGGCCGAGCGCATCGCGATCGCCACGCCGACCTTGCCGACGTGGGCGTCGCCGCCGCTCATGCTGCAGCCGCTGTCGTCGACGAGCCGAGTGATGAAGATCGGCCTGACCTCCGACGAACTCTCGCTCATCGAGATGTCGATGATCACCTACTGGAAGATCCGTGCGCACCTGCTGCGCGTCCCGGGGGTTGCGAACGTCCCCATCTGGGGCGAGCGGCTGCAGATGCTGCAGGTGCAGGCCGAGCCCGAGAAGATGGCCGCCGAGGGGGTCAGCCTCGAGCAGGTCATGACGGTGACCGCCGACGCGCTCGATGCCGGGCTGTTGCAGTATTCGCCGGGTGCCTTCATCGGCACCGGCGGGAGCATCTCCACCCCCAATCAGCGAATCGGCATCCAGCACGTGCTGCCCATCACGACCCCTGAAGACCTCGCCGAGGTGACGATCGAGGAGCGGGGCGGTGATCCGCTTCGGCTGGGCGACGTCGCCCGCGTCGTCGAGGACCACCAGCCGCTGATCGGCGACGCGGTGATCAACGAGGGCGAAGGGCTCATGCTCATCGTCGAGAAGCTCCCGTGGGGCAACACGCTCGAGGTGACCGAGAGCGTCGAAGCGGTGCTCGCCGAACTGGGGCCGGGACTCAGCGGCATCGAGATCGACACCGAGATCTTCCGGCCCGCGACCTTCATCGAGGAGTCGCTCGGCAACCTCTCGCTCGCGCTGCTCCTCGGCATCCTCCTCGTGATGATGGTGCTCGCCCTGTTCCTGTTCCAGTGGCGCACCGCGCTCATCAGCTTCATCGCGATCCCGCTATCGCTGGTCTCGGCCGCCTTGGTAATCTACCTGACGGACACTCCGATCAACACGATGATCCTCGCCGGGCTGGTGATCGCCGTCGGCGTCGTGGTCGACGACGCGATCATCGACATCGAGAACATCGTGAGACGATTGCGCCAGGAACGCGCCGAGGGCGGGCAACGATCCACAGCGAGGGTCGTGCTCGAGGCCTCGCTCGAGGTGCGCGGCCCGATCATCTACGCGACCCTCATCATCATCGTCGCCGCGGTGCCGATCTTCTTCCTCGAGGGCCTCACCGGGGCATTCTTCCGCCCGCTCGCGTTGGCCTACACCCTCGCCGTGCTCGCGTCGATGGTCGTCGCCCTGACGGTGACGCCCGCGCTCGCGTTGATCTTGCTGCGCAATGCCCCGCTCGACCCGCGCGATCCACCCGTCGTTCGGGTGCTGAAGCGCGGATACCGGTCGGTGCTGAAGCCGACGGTCGACCTTCCTTGGCCCGGGTACGCGTTCTTCGGCGCGCTGGTCGTCGTCGGCGCGCTCGCGGTGCCGTTCCTCGGGCAATCGCTGCTTCCCGACTTCAAGGAACGCGACTTCCTGATGCACTGGGTCACGCAACCCGGCACCTCCGCTAAGGAGGAGTACCGCATCAGTCAACGCGCCTGTCAGGAGCTGCTCGAGATCGAGGGTGTGCGCAACTGCGGCGCGCACATCGGGCAGGCGTTCAACGGGGACGAGGTCGTCGGCGTGAACTTCGGTGAGAACTGGATCAGCGTCGATCCATCGGTCGACTACGACGCGACCCTCAAGAAGGTGCAGGAGCTCGTGCAGGGGTATCCGGGCATCCACCGCGACGTGCAGACCTATTTGAAGGAGCGCATCCGCGAGGTGCTCACTGGAGCCAGTACCGCAGTCGTCGTTCGGTTGTACGGCGATGACCTGGAGGCACTCCGCGAATCGGCCGATGAGATCAATGAGATCTTCCTCAAGACCGATGGCGCGATCGACGAGCACATCTCGCTCCAGGTCGACGTCCCGCAGCTCGAGGTCACGGTCGACCTCGAGGCCGCCCAGGGATACGGATTGAAGCCCGGCGACGTGCGTCGCGCCGCGGCGACGCTCGTCTCCGGCGAAGAGGTCGGCGACGTCTACCGCGACGGCAAGGCCTACGACGTGCAAGTCTGGAGCCCGGTCGAGATCCGTTCCGATGTCACGAGCATCCGCAACCTGCCGATCGACACGCCGTCAGGCGAGATCGTCCCGCTCTCGGCGGTCGCCAACGTGTCGCTGCGCGCGACCCCGAACATCATCGAGCGCGCCAACAACTCGCGCCGCATCGACATCGAGGCCAACGTCGAAGAGGGCAAGCTCGCTTCGGTCGTGGCCGCGATGGAGGAGGGCCTGCGCGAGATCGACTTGCCTGCGGGCTTCCGCGCCGAGATCATCGGCGAGTTCGAGGAGCGCGAGGCGGCGACGAACCGGCTGCTCCTGCTCGCTGCGGCCGCCATCGTAGTGATGTACCTGCTGCTGCAGGCCGCGTTCGCGAGCTGGCGACTGGCGACCCTCATCATCCTCACACTGCCCGTGGCGCTCGTCGGCGGCGTGTTCGCGGCCTTCGTCAGCGGCGCGGTGCTCTCACTCGGCTCGATCGTAGGATTCCTCACGGTAATCGGCATCGCCGCGCGCAACAGCATTCTGCTCATCAACCACTGCCAGCACCTCGAACGCTACGAGGGAGAGAAGTTCGGCACCGAACTCGTCATGCGTGGCGCCGCCGAGCGACTGTCGCCCATTCTCATGACGACGCTCGCCACCGGTCTGGCGCTCGTACCCCTCGTGGTCATGGGCGAGATCCCCGGCCACGAGATCGAGCACCCCATGGCCGTCGTCATCCTCGGTGGGCTCATCACCTCGACCCTGCTCAACCTGTTCGTCGTGCCGCCGCTGTACCTGCGATTCGCAAAGCCGCGGTCGCAGCGCGGGACCCCGCCCGAGGAGTCCGAGCCCGAGGCGGCACCGCCCGCGCCAGAACCTGCCGGGGTGTAGCGGCACCCAGCGGAGTGCAGATCAGACGGTCTATAGGAAACGGGGTTGGGATGGGACGGCTTCACGTCATCGCTGTGGCAGTTGCGGTGCTCTTGATGAGTTCAGCCTGCGCTGGGCCGACGGGTCTGGAGCCAACGCAGGCACTTCAGCCAACTCAAGCACCAGGGGCGACGGTTGACAGGGGGGTCTCTGAGCCGGTGTTCGAGAACTTCGACCTCAGCGATTTCGACCGATCGACCCAGATCGACAACGCATGGCTGCCCCTGCAACCGGGCACGCAGTGGGTGTACGAGGGGACCACCATCGAGGACGGTGCGACGATTGCTCATCGCATTGAGTTCACCGTCACCGACCTGACCAAGGAGATCGAGGGTGTGGACACGGTCGTCGCCTGGGTTGTGGACTACAGCGATGGCGAGGTGGTCGAGAAGGAGATCGCGTTCTATGCGCAGGACAACGACGGCAACGTCTGGTACCTGGGTGAGCACCCGGAGGAATACGCGGATGGTGAATTCGTCGCGGCCCCCACGTGGATCGCCGGTCTCGAAGACGCGCGAGCGGGAATCAAGATGCGGGCCGAGCCGCAGTTGGGGACGCTCAGCTACTTTCAAGGCTGGGGCCCTGCGGTCGAATGGACGGACTTCGGGATGGTGGACCAGATGGGCCAGGAGTCCTGCGTCCCCGTCGACTGCTATGAGGACGTGCTGGTGATCGCCGAATCCAGCCTGGGTGAAGAGGGTGCCTTCCAGCTCAAATACTACGCGCGCGGCGTCGGCGAGATCCGCGTCGGCTGGCGAGGAGACGATGCAACTCTCGAAGAGTTGGAGTTGGTCGAACTCAGCCGACTCGGCCCCGCCGACCTCGCGCAGATTCGCGCGCAGGCGCTGGAATTGGAGGCGAACGCTTACGAGATCAGCCAGGATGTGTACGCTCACACGCCACCCGCGGAGTGATACGACAGTGATACGAGCTGGAGGCCAATACCGTTTCGCACGGGCCATCGACACCCCAGCCGCCCTTAGACAAACCAAAGGAACAAGCGACACGGAAGGATCCTCCGTGAACAGACTCAGCAACGTACCTCCTCCACGAGATGCCCGTGCAGGGGGTTCGAGAATCCGACACGGGGGCATCGTCGCGACGATCGTCTCCACCCTGCTGCTGCTCGCCGGTTGCACCGCCGAACCGTCTACGTCATCCGACGCAGCCGGTATGAAGGACTGCGGCACGCAGATCCCGTTCGACGCGTCGAACTTCGTGGACCCGACTCTGAACACGAACCCGTACCACCCGCTCAAGCCGGGGCTTCAGTGGGTGCGCACCGGCTCGAACGAGGTGGGGGGTCGCGAAGTGCCGTACGAGTCCATCTCGACGATGACCGACGTGATCCGGATCATCGACGGTGTCCCCACCATCGCCATGCTGGACGAGCAGACCGATTCCGGCGAGGTCAGCCAAGTGGGTATGGACTACTTCGCCCTGGACCGCGATGGAAACGTGTGGCTCCTCGGTGGGTATACCGAGGATTACCAGGGCGGCGAGTTCATCCATGCGGAGGACGCCTGGCTGGGCAACGCGGAGGACAAGCAGGTGGGCATCCTCGCCCCGGCGGAAGTCACGCTTGAGAGCACCTGGTGCATCGGTGCCGTCATGAACGTGGCACCATCGGTGGGCGTGGCGGTGGAGATCGGGGCGGAGATGTGCGTGGCGTTCGGATGTTACGAGGACGTCCGCGTGGTTCAGGAAGGCGAGGTCGGCGCACCCGACAACGAGAACAAGTCGTACGCCCCCGGAGTCGGTGTGATCAAGAACGTACCTCTGGGCTCGGCCAAGCACGAGGACCGCTTCGAGCTGGTGAACTTCGTTGAGCTCAGCCCTGAGGGCTTGACCGAGGCCAGCAGCACGGTGCTCGAGCTCGAAGCCCATGCCCGCGAGAGCGCCGCTCCCGACGTGTTCGGCAGCGCACCGATTTCCACCAGAGCGAATCAGTGAACGCCCGACCGGCCGTGCGCTTGACGGGGGTGTCCAAGTCATACTCCGTGCCGGGAGTCGAGCCTGTCCCGGTCCTAACCGCGGTGGACCTCACGATTCAGCCCGGCGAGAAAGCGAGTCTCACCGGCCCATCTGGCAGCGGGAAGTCGACGTTGCTGGCGCTGATCGCCGGCCTGCTGGAACCCGATTCCGGAACGGTCGAGGTCGACGGCGTGCCGTTCGCCAGCAGGAGCGAGCGCCAGCGGGCCGACGTGCGGGCACGAACGATCGGCATCGCGCTGCAGTCCGACAACCTCATCCCGTTCCTTACTGCGCGCGAGAACGTCGAACTCGCACTCGGTTTCGGCCGCGGCACCGCACGACGCTCGGCGCCGGCAGTCGCCCGAGAGCTCCTCGAGCGGTTCGGCGTCGGTCACCGTGCCGATCATGTTCCCCGGCACCTGTCAGGCGGTGAAGTGCAGCGGGTCGCTCTCGCGGTGGCGATCGCGAATCGACCGGCTGTTCTGCTTGCCGACGAGATCGTCGCCCAACTGGATGCCGCGACTGCCGCGCGCGTGATCGACGAGGTACTCACGGTTGACATCGCCGTGCTCTACATCACCCACGACGTCGCATTGGCAGACCACGTGCACACTCGCTACCAGATCGCCGATCACCGGGTGGAACGTCGATGAACCTCGCCGACAACTCTGTGGCAACGCGTGATCTCGTCGTCGTCTACCCGACGCCTCGGGGAACCGTGCTGGCGTTGAGGCACGACGGGCTCGAGATCGACAGCGGCGAAAGCGTGGCGATCATGGGCCCGAGCGGATGCGGCAAGTCGACCCTGCTCGGACTTCTCGCCGGCTTGGCGGTACCGACCTCGGGCACCGTAACCATCGGCGGCACAGTGATCTCGTCGCTTCCGGAAAAGGCCCGGATTCGGTTCCGCCGCGAGACCCTGGGCATGGTCTACCAGGCGGACAACCTTTTGCCGCACCTCACCGTCGAGGAGAATGTCGCGCTCCAGCTGGGGATCGCCCGTCGGACCGCCGACACCGACGACGGGGTGGAGGCACTGCTCGAGCGCCTCGGCCTCGCGGCTCTGCGCACCCGCCTGCCCGACCAGCTCTCGGGCGGCCAGCGCCAAAGAGTGGCGGTCGCCCGCGCCGTGATCCACCGACCTGCTGTCATCCTCGCCGACGAACCGACCGGGTCGCTCGACCGCGGCAATGCGGACCTGGTGATCGACACGATCATCGACAGTCACCGCGCGATCGGTGCCACTCTCGTGCTCGTCACCCACGACCCGGACGTCGCTTGTCGTGCCGATCGGATCATCCAGCTCGAGCAGGCGGCACCGATGGCGGCGGTGTCACATGCTGGTTAGATACGTCGTCACCGACCTGTGGCGCAACCCCCGCCGCACCCTATCGGCCGTGGTCGGGGTCAGCCTGGGCATCGGTCTGTTCTGCGGCGTGCTCTTTTTCGTCGACGGACTCTCCGCGTCGATGACTCAGCGAGCCGTTGCGCCGCTCTCGATTGACATGCAGCGCATCGTCAGCGCACGGGCGAGCAACGTGACGCTCTCCCAAGACGTGGGTGGCAGCAAGACTCTCAGCGCCGGCGAGCAGACCTGGGTCGACCTCACGGTGACCAACCGCGGCACCCAGAATGCCAACGAGGTCACGGTCAGGTCTGTGCCCGAAGCGGACCTGCTGTTCGTGGTCGGATCGGCGGCGATCGATGGCCAACCGATCACCGGCTTCGACGACAATCCCCTGGCGTCGGGTCCAGGCAATACCGGGTACAACCTCGGAACGCTCACACCAGGAGCCACCCACCTGATCAGATATGCGCTCGAAGCCGAAACGGCCACACCATTCGACAACTCTCGGGTCGCCTCCAGTTACTCGAGCCGTGAGTCCGTGGCGCCGGTGGCTGCGAACCAACCGCCCTCGGCCGGCCTGACCGACCTCGCGCTGCGCCTCGCGCAACTGCCCGGCGTTGCTCACGCCAGCCAGCTTTCTCTCGCCGACCTGGGCGCGGACACCCTGTCGACGTCGTCGGCAACGGCGTTCGGTCCGACGAAGATCCTCGGTTTCGATCAGGAGTATGCCGGCAACGACGAGACGATCTCGATCGTGGACGGCGCGCTCAGCACCGATGGCGCCGTCATCAGCTCAGAGGTTGCGGAGGCGCTCGATGTGGCGCCGGGTGACACCGTGACCATTGCGCTGCCTGACGGCGCCGAACTGGAGCTCGAGATCACCGGCATCGCGGACCTGTCACGTTCACGATCGCTGTTCTCCAGCCGCAGAGGAGGCGACTTGGAGACATTCATATACAACCGGAACTCCGTCATCGTGTCGCCGACGGTGTTCGCCGACCGCGTCTTCCCCGCCTACGAGCGCGCCATCGCAGCGGGCGGGGGGCGTCTGAAGAGCCCGCCGATCCGCGAGATCGACGTCACGGTGGAACGTGTACTGCTGGATGCCGACCCGGCCACCGCGGTCGGCGAGACGACAGACATCGCAGCCGACGTGATGGCAGTGACCCCAGGTCAGGACTATCTTCTCGACAACATCTCCAATACCCTCACGGTCGCAGCCGGTGATGCGACCACGGCCAAGAGCCTGTTCGTCTTCCTGGGTGTACCTGGAGCGTTCCTCGCCGCGATCCTTGCGGCCTATTCCGGCAGTGTGCTCGCGCACGCCCAGCGTCGGGAACAGGCGACACTCCGGATCAGGGGTGCCAGTCGGCGACACCTGCTGCGCATGCTCGCCGTTCGGACCAGTCTGCTGACCGCAGCCGGCGCCGTCATCGGACTGATCGCAGGCTATGCCGCCGCGAATGCGATTCTCGGACAGGACTCACTGGCCCTGGCCAGCACTGCCAGCGTGATCACGTCGGCGATCGTCGGCACTCTCGGTGGGTTCCTGGCGACCGGGTTGGCACTGTACCTCACCGGTCGCCGGTCGATCGATCGGGAGATCAACGAAGACCGGGCCCGTCTGCACGACCGAGCCCCGCTCTGGCGACGCCTCCGGCTCGACCTCGCCGCGGTCGTTGCCCTGATCCTCGGCACCGCGATCCCCCTGACCCTGAACGCGTTCAGCGGTCAGGCCGGGTCGGTGTACTTCGGGCGGTCGGTCCAGCTCAATCTTGCCCTGCTGTTGCTGCCGCTCGCCGTCTGGCTGTCGGGCAGCCTGATCATCGCGAGGTTTACGAGCGGTGCACTGACGGGCCTTCGACCCGCTTCGGCCCCACGCTTCGGCCGGGTGACGTGGGGCCTCGTGCGCCGCAGCATCGGCCAGCGTCCGTGGGCGATCAGCACCGGCGCCATCGTGGTGTCGCTGATCGTCGGCCTCGCGGTCAGTCTCGCCGCGTTCACGGCGTCGTACGATGCCGCGAAGGCTGCTGACGCCCGGTATACGAACGGGTCGGACATCAAGATCACGCCGAGCCCCACAGCGGACCGGGCATATGCCGCCGAGGACGCCGACCTCTTCCGCACCGCGCACATTACCGACGTGACGCCGGTCATCTACGGTCTGAGCAATGTGATCCTTCGCAGCGCCCGCACTTCCGACCCGGCAAACCTTGTCGCCATCGATCCATCCGGCTTCACGTCGGTGTCGCCGCTCGACGAAGACGTGGCGGTGATGCTGACCCGCCTCGACCGCGACCCGAATACGATCCTGCTCACCCCGGAGCTCGCCGGCTTCCTCGAGGTGGAGGTGGGGGACTCGATCAATGTCCTCCTTGCCCGCGCCACCGACCAGCAAGTCGGGATTGACCTGGAGATCGTCGGACTCTACGAGCGCATTCCCGGTTTCCCGGACGGCGCCGAGGCCGTCATGAACATCGGCCCGCACACGGAACTCGTGCCGACGAAGGATCCCGATTTCTTCCTCGCCGCAACCGGCTCCGACGATGCATCCCTGCGCCTGGCTGTCGACGAGTTGCACGCGGGCCCCGCGTCGGCAGGCCACATCCAGATCGACACCAGGAAGTCGACCCTCGACCGCGACCAGTCCAGTCTGGCGGCACTCAACATCTCCGGGCTGGTCAGCCTTGACTCGGCCTTCGCTCTCGCGATGGCCACCGTCACCATGATCGTGTTCGTCTTCGGACTCCTCCTGCAGCGACGACGGGAGTACGTCACGCTCCGCGCTCAAGGCCTGGAGCAATCGAAGGTCAGGTCGCTGATATCGGCCGAGGCCGTTCTCACGGCATCGGCCGGCGCCCTGGGCGGGATTCTGATCGGCGCGGTCATGGGTTACTACTTCGTGATGGTGCTTCGGCCACTGTTCGTCCTGGACCCTGTGTATACGCTTCCGCTTACCGCACTCGCCCCGATCCTCCTGCTCGTCCTGGGCGCGACGTTGATCTGCTCGGTGATCGGGTCCCGACTGGTCAACAAGCTTGAACCCACCGAACTCCTTCGGGACGAGTGAACCTGCCGGCCATGGATGCCGAGGGCTCAGCGCCGCGGGTGCAGCGCCGCGCCGCGCGCCTCCGCGACATCCGCGAAGCCCACCGCCCCTCGTGCCTCAGCCGTCTTCGCCCCCGACCTGGAGCAGGCCGAAGCTTCCGTCGAGCGTGACCTCGACGGACTCGCCGGTGTCGAGGCGTACCTCGACCTCGTAGGCGCTTGTGCCGTCGTCACCGACCTCTGCTTCCACGACGGTGCCCGGTCCGGTGGCCGCGAGAGCTGCGGCGCTCGCCGCGTCGAGGTCGGAACCGGTCAGCTGGGTCTCGTTCTCCGAGGATCCGGGCGGCTCGCTTTCGCCGGTGGAGGCGTCGGTCGATGCGAAGGCGATGGCCGTCCCACCGAGCACGAGCGCGGCGCCGGCTGCGGCGGAGCTGATCCAGATGGTGCGCTTCTTCATGATGGCCTCCCTGTTCGATGCCTGGTGAAAGCATGCGCCGGAGCCGCTGAACCCAGCCTGAAGCGCGGGCGGATGCTCGATCCTCAGCTGAGCGGCAATGTCGTCGGCAGGGTCACGCTCAGGCGTGCCCCGCCGAGATCCGGCGCGCCCTCGACGTGCACCGAGCCGCCGTGCGCACGCGCGATCTCGCGCACGATCGCCAAGCCGAGCCCGCTGCCGCCGGTGTCGCGTGAGCGTGCGTCGTCGAGCCGCACAAAGCGATCGAAGACGCGGTCGCGTTCGGCGGGTGGGATCCCGTCGCCGTCATCACTGACGGTGAGGATCACGGATGCTCCGCCGGCATCCGGCCCGACCGCGAGCGCGATCCCTGTGCGGGCGTGCCGCACGGCGTTGTCCACGAGGTTCCGCACGAGCTGCCGGAGGAGCCCGCGGTCGCCGCGCACCCGCGCTGCCGTGATCCCGCTCGTGTCGACCGAGAGCAGGCCGGCGCCGCGCACACGCCGCGCCTCGTCGAGGAGCAGGTCGTCGAGGTCGACGTCGGTGGGCTCGAGACGGAGCACGCCCTCGTCGGCGCGGGCGAGCACGAGCAGGCCCTGCACGAGGCGCTCGAGACGCCAGCCCTCGTCGAGCACGACGTCGCCGAGTTCCTCCTTGGTGATGCGCTCGGGATGGTCGCGCGCGACCTCGGCGTATTGACGGAGGGCGGCGAGCGGCGATCGCAGCTCGTGAGAGGCATCCGAGATGAACCGCCGCTGGGTCGCCTGCGACGCTTCGAGGCGGTCGAGCATGCCGTTCATGGTGCGCGCGAGGCGGCCGATCTCGTCGTCGGCTCCGGTCTCGTCGAGGCGTCGGGCGAGCGTCGTCGCGGTGACTTCGTCGACCTGACGACGCATTCGGTCGACGGGTGAGAGGGCGCGGCCGACGACGAGCCAGGTCGTGACCGCGACGAGCACGATGAGGAGCGGCACTGCGATGGCGAGGAGGCCGGCGACGGTCGCGAGCGTCTCGTCGGTCGGCTCTGTGCTGCGGCCGGCGATCACGATGAACCCGCCGTCGGCGTCGTCGACCGCCGTCACGAACGCGGTCTCGCCGACGCGGACCGTGTCGGGGCCGTCGCCGTTCCGCGTCGCGACGGGCGATTCCGGTGCGTTCTCGCTCGCCGCGATCACCGCACCCGAGTCGTCGACGACCTGCACGAACCGGTCGTCGTCGAGCTCGCCGAACGAGGCGAGCCCGACGCCCTCGAGTTGCGAGACGATCACCGCGGCATCCTGCTGCGCTGAGGCGTTGAGGCCGTCGAGGAGTGAGAGCCTGAGCGTCGCCCAGAACACGATCGCCCCGAGCAGGAGCGCGACGGCGACGACCGCCGTCGCGCCGAGGGTGATCCGCGTCCGGATGCCCGCGCGGCGCCGCGGCGAGCCCGCGATGCGCGCGCCAGCGTCAGCCACCGTCGGCCGCCAGCCGGTACCCGGCGCCGCGCAGCGTCTGGATGCTCTCGCGTCCGAACGGCCGGTCGACCTTGTTGCGCAGGTGCCCGATGTAGACCTCCACGATGTTGGGATCGCCGTCGAAGTCGAAGTCCCACACGCCGTCGAGGATCTCGGCCTTCGCGACGACCTCGCCGGCCCGTCGCATGAGGAACTCGAGCACGGCGAACTCGCGCGTCGTGAGCTCGATCGGGGCATCCGCTCGTCTCACTCGGCGAGTCGCGGGGTCGAGGCTGAGGTCGCCCGACTCGAGCACTGCCGGCCGCGGTGCGGCGCCGCGGCGGATGAGGGCGCGCACCCGCGCGAGCAGCACCGCGAACGAGAACGGCTTCGTGAGGTAGTCGTCGGCGCCCGTGTCGAGCGCCTCGACCTGGTCCCACTCGCCGTTCTTCGCGGTGAGCATGAGCACCGGCGTCCAGTCGCCCTCCTCGCGGAGGGTGCGGCACACGAGGTAGCCGTTCAGGCCGGGCAGCATGATGTCGAGGAGCACCACCGCGTAGTGGTTCTCGCGCGCGAGCCAGAGACCGTCGGTGCCGTTCAGGGCCACGTCGACGGCGAATCCCTCGGCCTCGAGGCCGAGCTTGAGGCCCTCGGCGAGACGCACTCCGTCTTCGACGACCAGCAGGCGCATCGCGGCCTCCCTCCGCTGCGTCCATCATGGCGGATGCCGCTGAAGCGCGCCTGAAGCGGGCCGCCACCCTTGGAGCCGAGGCCGACGGTGGGTGCAGCGTGTCGCTCAGTCGGGGCACTGGTTGAGGCGCGCGACCGTCCAGCGGTCGGCGTCGCTGATCAACTCGTTCCAGCATCCCGTCCGAGTGTCCAGCTGTGGTTCTTCGTTCATGATCCGCGCCACGAGCGCACGGATGACCGCATCGTGGGTCACGATGGCGGTCGTTGCATCGCCGGCGCGGAGTTCCTCGAGGACCGGCCACGAACGCTCCAGGACCGCCGCGACCGGTTCGACGCCCGGAGCGTTGTCGGCACTGCCCCACTCCGCAGTGACGTCCTCCTTGCGATGTCCGGTCCACGGGCCGTAGTCGCGGTCGTTCAGACGCGGCTCGACGATCATCGGGATGCCGAGGCCCGAGGCGACGGCCGACGCGGTGTCCCGGGCCCGGCGGAGCGGGCTGGTCAGGATGCGCTGGATTCCCTTGCCTGCGAGCGATGCGCTCAGCCGTGTCGCCTGGCTCAGACCCGTCTCGTCGAGGGGCGGGTCGGCCAATCCGCGGAGGCGATTCTCGGCGTTCAACGCGGTCTGGCCATGCCGTGCCAGGAAGACCCGAGCGTGCGCGGGTGTGCGGTCATCCATGATCGCCCTCCATCGGGGTCCGTGACGGGCTACTCGATCAGCAGTGGAGCGAGCAGTTCGAGGGTCTGCTCGCGCCCGGGCGTGGCGTCCAACGGCTCGGCGTCGTACGCGCCGGCGATCGGCGAGATCATCACCTCGTCGATGCCGTGACGGGCGGCGAGAGTCCGGAGCTCGGAGGCCGCGCCCGCGGCATCCGAGATGATCCACCGTCGCTCCATCGCGGCGATCATCTCGTCGCCGATCGAGTCGGCGGGAGCGGCTGCGGCTTCTTCGACCGTCTCGAGCGGGCGCATCGGCCGATTCGTGCGGAGCCGCGCCATCGAGTGCATCTGCGGTAGGGCGCGCGCCCGTGCCTCTTCGACGGTCGGCGCGACCGACGCGTTCACCGTGAGGAACGTCTCGGGCACCGGGTGCGCCTCGCTCGGCCGGTACTCGGTGCGATAGAGCTCGAGTGCCCGCTCGAGGCCTTCGCCCGAGAAGTGGTTCGCGAACACGTAGGGCAGGCCGAGTGAGGCGGCGAGCTTCGCCGAGTAGTCGCTCGATCCGAGGAGCCAGAGCGTCGGGACATCCGTCGCCGCGGGCGTCGCGGTGATCGCGTACTCGCGGCCGCTCGTGAGGCGGAGCGAGGCGCCGTCGGGGGAGAGCAGCGACATGATGTCGGCGATGTGGTCGGGGAAGCGGTCGACGTCGGCGGTGGGGCCCGAGATACGCAGGAGTTGCGTGATCACGGGGTCGCTGCCGGGCGCGCGCCCGATGCCGAGATCGATGCGGCCGGGAGCGAGCGCCTCGAGGGCGGCGAACTGCTCGGCGACGACGAGCGGCGCGTGGTTCGGCAGCATCACGCCGCCCGACCCGACCCGGATCCGCGACGTCTGCGCCGCGATCGACGCGACGAGCACGGGCGGTGTCGTCGACGCGACGGAGGGCATGTTGTGGTGCTCGGCGAACCAGTAGCGCGTGTAGCCCAGCCGGTCGGCGAGCCGGGCGAGGCGAACGGATGCCGCGACGGCACCTGCGCTCGACTGGCCGCTGCGCACGGGAACGAGGTCGAGCACGGAGAGGCGGAGCGTGGCAGTCATCCTTCACCGCAACCGGCCCACGCAGCGTCGTATTCCTCGGCCGCTCCCTGAGCCGGTCGAACCCTGCGCGAACCACCCTGTACGTCGCCGAGGGGGTGTCGCTCGCGCCCCGGCCTTCATAGGCTGGATGCGAGCGACACCGACGACGCGCGACAGCGGGGAGAAACGATGAGCGTCCACTACGAATTGCCCACAACTGCCGACTTCGCCGCACTCGCGGGTGAGCACCACCCGTCGATCACGATCTACGCGTCGACGTCGCCGGTCGTGACCGAGCGCGAACGCGCGGAGGTCGCGGTGAAGAGCTTCTTCGACGAGGCGATCGAGCGGATCAAGTCCTCGGGCGCCTCGAACGGCGAGCTCACGGCCCTGCGCGCCGAGCGCGACGCGATCGTCGGCGACGAGCCCCTGTGGGCGGCCCTCGCCCGGTCGATGGCGATCTTCGTGGCACCCGGGTTCACCGAGGTGTTCGTGCTGCCGAACCGGCTCGACGACGCCGTGCACGTCGGCTCGCACTTCACCCTCGGCCAGCTGCTCCGCGCGCCCAGCCAGGACCAGGAGGCGTTCGCGCTCACCCTCTCCGCGAACGAGTGGGCCCTCTGGCACGCGACGCCCACCGACCGCGCTGCACAGCTCACGATCGACGAGTCGCACGACAAGAGCCTCGACGACGCGAACAACATCGACCCCGAGAACGACGGCAAGCCGCGCGGCGGCATGCACGGCGATCGCGGTGCCAGCGGCGACGAGCGGAAGAAGGTCCTCTTCGAGCTCTACGCGAAGCGCGTCGCCGACTCGACCCGCAAGGAACTCATGCTCCTCGACCCCGATGACCACGTGCCGCTCTTCGTCTTCGCGGCGGAGCCGATGCTCAGCCTGTTCATCGACCGCGTGCGCAACGGCCGACGCGTCGTCGGCGTTCCCGGCGCCCCCGATCGCCTCGGCGCCGCTGAGATCGACGCGGCGCTGCGCCTGCAGCTCGCGAGCCTCAACATCGCCGAAGCGCAGGTCGCACTCCGCGACCTCACCGAGGGCACCGCTGGACTGGTCGAACGCGACCTCGCCGCGATCGCCCGCGAGGCCGCCGACGGCGCGGTCGAGGTGTTCTGGTTCGACTTCACGACCTCGGTGAACGGCACGCTCGACCGGGAGTCGGGCGCGATCGAGTTCTCGAGCGGCCAGGGCTCGGGCGAGGCGCTCGACGACGGCACGAACGCCGGCGACCTGCTGCCGCAACTCGCACTGCTCGTGATCTCGAAGGGCGGCAAGGTCGTCACGGTGCGAAGCTCCGACCTCGACGGCACCGTGTGGGCGGGGCCGGCGATGGCCGAATTGCGGTACGCGCTCGCGTAGCGCCGTCAGGCGGCGACGTCCAGCGCGTCAGGCGTCGGATGCCGCGGCACGGCGCGCCGGGGCATCCGCTCGCTCACCGGGCTATCGGCACCCGCTGACGCAACGGGAGCACGAAGCCCTCGCGCCAGCCGAACCGGATGGCGACCCGCTCGGCGTGCGAACCCTCGATGATCGCCTCGACGGCGGTATCGGTGCGCACGCGAGGCCTGCGCGTCGCGCGGCGGCACCTCGCGGATCTCGAGCCAGAGGCTCTCGGGGTGCGGCACGGGGCCGGGGTCGGCTGCGACGAGTTCGAGTCGCCAGCCGGCGCTCGGGGAGATCCCCCGGCCGGTGACGTGGATGAGCCTCATGTCGACGGTGTCGATGACGGTCGCCCTGAAGTCGGCGGCCGAGAAGTCGCAGTGCTGTCCGGTCATGCGGCCGACGCTATGCCGCAAGGTGTGCCGCCGCCTCAGTGCTAGCGCTGGTCTTTGGCGCAGGGTGGGGTGCCGAGGACCTTAGGATCTACACCATGCGATTTGGAATGTTCGTTCCCCAGGGTTGGCGTCATGATCTCGTCGGCATCGAGCCGGCCGAACACTGGGAGGTGATGAGCGGCCTCGCCGCGGTCGCCGACGCGGTGGACTCGCCGTGGGAATCGATCTGGGTCTACGACCACTTCCACACCGTGCCCGTGCCGAGCGCCGAGGCGACGCACGAGGCCTGGACCCTCATGTCCGCCTACGCCGCCACGACCTCGCGCGTGCGCCTCGGCCAGATGTGCACGTGCATGAGCTACCGCAACCCGGCGTACCTCGCGAAGGTCGCCGCGACGGTCGACATCGTCTCGGGCGGTCGCGTCGAGATGGGCATCGGCGGCGGATGGTACGAGCACGAGTGGCGCGCATACGGCTACGGGTTCCCCGACATCCCCGAGCGTCTCGAGCGGCTCCGCGAGGGCGTCGAGATCATGCACCAGGCCTGGACGACCGGGTCGGCGACCCTCAACGGCAAGCACTACCAGGTCGACGGCGCGATCGTGCAGCCGCAGCCGCTGCAGCCCGGCGGCATCCCCTTCTGGATCGCCGGAGGCGGCGAGAAGGTGACCCTGAAGATCGCCGCGAAGTACGCGTCGTACACGAACTTCGCCGGCACGCCCGAGGAGTTCATCCACAAGAGCGAGGTGCTCCGCGGCCACTGCGAGACGCTCGGTCGCGACTTCTCGGAGATCACGCGTTCGTCGAACTTCAACACCGTGATCGGCACCGATGCGGCGGATGTCGAGCGTCGCCTCGACGCGATCGAAGCCCGGGTCGCGCCCTTCCTCGGACCCGAGAAGACCGCGTCGTTCATGGCGGAGTACCGCTCGCCCGACGCCGTCGCCGTCGGCACGCCGTCGCAGGTGGCGGCGCGGCTCGCCGAGCGCCGGGAGCTCGGACTCGGCTACTCGATCCACTACTTCCCCGAGGCGGCATACGACCGGTCGGGCCTCGAGCTCTTCGCGGCTGAGGTGATTCCCGCGCTCGCCCCCGAGGCGATCCCCGCACTGGCGTAGCGCGACCTGCCGGCGCTCGCCGCGGCCCCGTCTCCACGTCGGAGGCGGGGCCGCTGTCGTCGAGCGCTGTTATCGGATGCCGCGCATGAGCAGCGCGAGGAAGGCGCGGCAGGTCGTCGGATGCCCTCGCCAGCGGCGTCTGCGCGTGGCCGCGCCGCCGCCCAGGCGAGCGAACGCGCGCCGACCTCTCGAGCGTCGGCGACGCGATCAACGGGTGAGGCGCGTCAGCGGCCGACGGCGTGCGCCTGAGCGTCGACCGCGGATGCAACGCGCGCGTCAGCGCGCCATCCGCTCGCCGGGCGGGCGAACCCGGCGGCCGCGGTCACGGCGGTGTACGGGAGCGCGAGGAGGTCGCCGGCCGCGAGGTCGGCGGGCAGGTCGATCGGCGTGGGCGCGGGGCATCCGCTCGCCGAGGCGATGAGCGTGGTCGGCGCCACTCGCGCGACCGACGCGCGTCCGATGAGACGCGCCTCGGACCAGACGGGGTCGAGCGCGGCGAGGTCCGCGTCGATCGTGACGGCACGGCCATCGCCATCGGCGGATGCCTCGAGCACATGCACCACGACGACGCCCGTCTGCGCCGCCGCGGCGGCGATCCGGCCGTTCGTGCCCGGCTCGACCGCGCGGCCGATGTGGACCGCCGGGGTGCCGCTCATCTCAGCGACGCGGAGGAGCGAGACATCGCCGACGATGACGTCGGTGGTCGTGGTGGTGGTCGCCTCCGGCCACCGGTCGGTCGCGATGGGGTCGGGAATCGAACGCCGAAGCGTCGGGAGGATACGGGTGAGCGTCATGCGACGCGCACTCCAGAAGGGCCGGTTCGGTGTCCGAGGCCCGCTGACGGGCCGGTGGTCGGAGGCATGAATCAGTTCTACGCGGCGCTGAGCACCTGACATCCGTTTGCTACGGGATCCGTACGCCGGGAACGCGATCCCTCATGCGGTGCTTACGCCGCGACGGCCTCGTCGAGCTTCGCGGCGAGCTCGGCGTCGGTCGGCTCGGTGAAGTGCGTGCCGTCGGGGAACACCACCACGGGGATCTGCGTGCGGCCGCTGATCGCCTTCGCGCGGGCGGCGCCGTCGGCGACCGCCTCGAGGTCGACGTACTCGTAGTCGACGTCGCGGGCGTCGAGGAGCGCCTTCGAGCGGCGGCAGTCGCGGCACCAGTCGGCGCCGTACATCGTGATGCGGGCAGGGTAGAGGTCGGATGCTGCAGGGGAAGTCATACCCGTAACCTACGTGGATACCCTGTGCGGTATTCCCAGCTTGCGCGCGGCGGCGGATGCGGCGGTGGCGGAGGCTCAGCCTCCGACGAGGCGGATGAACGCGCTGAGCTGCGCCACCCCCTCGGGGGTGCGCGGCAGGGTGTCGAGCAACCCGGGCGAGTAGAGCAGGTACGCCGACCACTTCGCCCGGGAGATCGCCACGTTCAGTCGGTTCTTCAGGAGCAGGAATTCGACGCCGCGCGGGGCCGCCGCAGCGGAGGACGCGGCGAGCGACACGATCGCGACGGCCGCCTCCTGCCCCTGGAACTTGTCGACGGTGCCGACCGGCACGTCGGTGAATCCCGCCGCGTCGAGCACGGCGCGCACGACGGTCAGCTGGGCGTTGTAGGGAGTGACGACGATGAGGTCGCGCTGCGCGAGCGGGCGCGGGAGAGCGGATGCCGCGGCATCCGTCGCCTCGGTCCACGCCCTGCCCAGGAGCGACGAGACGATCTCGACCACCGCGCGCGCCTCTTCTGCAGACGAGGTCGTGTTGCCGACGTGGTCGATCGGCACGGCGGTGAGCCCGGGCGCGACGCCGTCGAGCGAGCGGAGCGAGGCGACCGGATGCGAGTGCAGCTCGCCCTCGTACGACAGATGCGAGACGGGGTCGGCGACCGCGGGGTGCATGCGCCGGCTCTCGGCGAGGAAGTACCCGAACTCGGCGGGCAGCACGTCGTGGCCGTCGGCGATCCATCCGAGCGCCGAGGTGTCGATCGGTTCGGGGTGGTTGCCCTGGCTCACCTGCGGCAGCTGTTGCGGGTCTCCGAGCAGCAGCAGGTTGCGGGCGGCGACCGACGTGGCGATCGTCGACGCGAGCGAGAACTGCCCGGCCTCGTCGATGACGAGGAGGTCGAGCGAGCCGCGCGGCACCCGGTCGGTGTTCGAGAAGTCCCAGGCGGTGCCGCCGACGACGAAGCCGGATGCCCCGTGCGCGGCCGTGTAGTCGGCGACGCCGTCTTTCGCGATCAGCGTGTACCCGTGCTCGCCCGGTTGCCGCGGGTCTTTCGGCGCCTTGGCGACGAGCTCGGGGTCGAGGCCCGCCGCGACGACCGCGTCGAGCACGTTCTCGACGACCGCGTGCGATTGCGCGACGACGCCGATCTTCCAGGCACGACGGCCGACGAGCTCGGCGATGACCCGCGACGCGAGGTAGGTCTTGCCCGTGCCGGGCGGCCCCTGCACGGCGAGGAACGAGTCGTCGAGGTTGCGGAGCGACGAGATGACCGCGCCGACGTAGTCGTGCTCGGCCGAGAGCGGCGCGAGCGGCACGCCGCCGAGTGTGCGCGGCGGGATGCGCCGGAGCACGTCGACGGCCGGGTTCTGCGGCCACGCGGCCGGGTACGCGTTCGCGAGGCCCTCGGCCCACTCGAGGATCGCCCCTTGCTGGCGCCCGGCGGGCGGCGGGGTGCCGGGCACCACCGCCATCGGCAGCTCGGTCCAGGTGAAGCCCGCGATCGAGCGCTCCTCGACGAGCACGCCGTCGTCGAGGACCTCGAGCACGCGCACGGAGTTCGGCGCCCGCGATCCGGGCCGGAGTCCTTGACGCGGGAACGGCGCGGGCGGCTCGTACAGCACGAAGAGCTCGGCGCCGACGCTGAACCGCGACCCCGGCGCGACCCGCCCGCGCAGCAGCAGGTGGCGGCGGTCGACCCGGTGCTGGTCTTCGCGGTACCACCGCTGCGTGACGGCGGATGCCGCGGGGTCGACGACGAGCACGTCGCGGTGGTCTTCCCACGCCTCGAGGGGCTGCTCGACGCGGAAGAAGTGCGACCACCAGAAGCTCTTCGCCTCGCGGTCGTGGTAGTCGATCGCCGCCGCGGCGAGCGCGAGCGCGGTGTGGTCGGCATCGCGGTCGGGGTCGTCTGGCGGGCCGGCGATCGCCTGCAGGTGCAGCGCGAGCGGCGAGGGCTCGTAGATCTTGCCCGCGGCCCTCGCGGCCTCGGCGAGCAGCGACTCGGGCACCGGTTCGACGCCCGCTTCGCGCGCGAGGCCGAGCAGCCAGTCGCGCAGCCGCAGGGTCGAGACGCAGTCGTAGCGGTTGTAGTCGGCGAGGTCGTCGAGCACGTGCTGCGCGGCGGCCTCGCCCACGAGCCCGGTGGCCGGATCGAGCTCGCCGGTGGCTGCGAGCTCGCGCGCCCGCACGTACTCGAGGATCGAGTCGCCGCCGGACTTCACCTCGGCCTCGCGCAGCTCGGTGCCCATGTAGAGGGGTTCGAGCTTCTTGATCGAGTACGAGCGGCTGCCCACCCGCACCGCGCGCTTCACGATCGGGTAGAGATCGACGAGCACCCCGTCGGCGAGCAGCTGGTCGACGGCCGCCTCCCCCACGCCGTGCCGCGCGGCGATCGAGAGCAGGTGCGTGCGCTCGTAGCTCGCGTAGTGGTAGATGTGCATATCAGGATGCGCCGCGCGCCGCGCCGCGACGAGGTCGAGGAACCGCTCGAGCGCCACGCGCTCTTCGGCGAACGAGTGCGCCCACAGCGGCGTGAACTGCTCGGCGGTGTCGATCATGCCGAAGAGGTAGTCGAGTCCCCAGTCGGATGCCGCGCCCTCGGTGTAGAGCGGATCGCCCTCGAAGTCGAAGAAGAGGTCGCCGGGGTCGGGCTCGGGGATCGCGGCGAGCGATGCCGCGTCGCGCACGACGACGGGCGGGGGAAGCGGCGGGTCATCGGGGGAGCGCGTGCCCGACGCGTCTGCCATTGCCTCGGCGCCCTCGGCCAGGAGCTGCAGCCGTGCCTGCAGGCGGAGGCTCTCGATGGTCGCGTCGAGGATGCCGGGCACGGGACCTGCGGATGCCGCGAGCGCATCGATCGTCGTGATGCCGGCCTCGAACAGGGCGACGCGCTGCGTGACGCGGAGGCCCGCGACGAGCAGCACGTCGCGATGCGCTTGCACCTCGAGGTCGCACGTGGGGCAGCGGCCGTCGAGCGCGTAGCGCGGGTCGCCCCACGCGACAGGACCGGGTTCGGCGAGCCGCTCGGCGACGATCTGCTCGAGGCGCTCGCGCCGCAGCCGGTACACCGGGGCGATGTCGGCGAGACGGTGCACGCTCGTGGAGCCGTCGCCGAGCAGGAGCTCGACGGTGTCGGCGCACGGCACGCCGGTGCGGTCGAGCTGCTCGGCGTAGGCGGCGAGCTGCAGCAGGGCGGTGACGCGGGCCCGGCGCGCGAGCTTCGAGTCTTGGACGAGGTAGCGGCCGTCGGGCTGGCGCACGATGAAGTCGGCGAACCCGATGAAGCCCTCGTCGGCGAAGGTGGCCTGGAAGACGACCGGCGCACCACCCGCGAACGCCGCCTGCGTGGCGGCGACGGCGGCGGCGACCGCGGCGGGGTCGCGCACATCGGGCCGCTCGATCTCGACGACACCGCTGCCGAGCTGTGCGCGGTAGACCTCGAGCACCCGGTGCTCGTGCTGGTCGCCGAGGCGACCGGATCGCTCGAGCATCGCGTCTTCAGGGTCGGGCACGGGGTCGATGCGGCCGAGCTTCGCGTCGAGCGCACGAAGGAAGGCGAACTCGCACTCCGAGGCCTTCTTCAGGTCGCTCGCGCTCGTGACGACCGATCCGTCGACCAGGTACATCGGTGCTCCTTTCGGCCGTCAGGATCCTACGGTAGCGAGCGCCGCCGACATCGGGGACGCGGCTCGCTCCCCGACTGTCCGGACACTCCCCGACGTCGGCACGCTGCCCGACGTCGGTGCGGCACCCGACGCATTGCTCGATTGCGGGTGCTTGCAATGACGTCGAGAGGAGGGGCATCCGCCATCCGATATGCCAGTTCCGCCTCACTGGAGGCGTAGTGAGACCTCATTGGAGGCGTAGTGAGACGCCACCTCGATTGAGGGGGAACTGCATATCGATGAGGGGGAACTGGCATACCGAATTCGAAACATCGCGGTGGCGCCGAAAGAGGTTCCTCACCTTGGCTGAGCTGGTCGACACCTTGGCTGAGCTGGTCGACGGCAGTCTGAAATCCGCGCGACGGGCCACCACCACGCAGCGGCGGTCAGCTCACGTTGACGGTGATCTCCTGCTGGCCGGTCGCGCCGTTGGGCACGACGCCCTCCTGGTCGGCGGTCTGCACCTCGCCGTCGGCCCCGGTCGCGCGCACGCGCACGGTGTGCGAGCCTGCCGGGGCATCCGCCCATTCGTACCGCCACTGCACCCACGTGTCGTCGGAGATCGCCGTTGCAAGTGTCGTTTCGCGCCAGTCGCCGTCGTCGTCGATCTGGACCTCGACGCCCGCGATGCCGACGTGCTGGTGCCACGCGACACCCGCGAGCACGACAGTGCCGGCGGCCACCGATTGCCCCGGACGCGGCACGTCGATGCGCGACTGGAGCTTCACCGGTCCCATCGCGCTGTAGCCGCGGTCGGTCCAGTAGGCGGTTGCCTCATCGAATCGCGTGACCTCGAGGTCCACCACCCATTTCGTCGCCGAGACGTAGCCGTAGAGGCCGGGCACGACCATCCGCACGGGGAATCCGTGCTCGGTCGGCAGCGGCTCGCCGTTCATGCCGACCGCGAGGATCGCGTTGGTGTTGTCGTCCTGGAGCACCGAGAGCGGTGTGCTCGCCGTGAAGCCGTCGATGCTGCGGGAGAGGACCATGTCGGCATTGGCGGATGGCGCCGCGCGGGCGAGCAGCTCGCGGATCGGGTAGCCGAGCCACACCGCGTTGCCGATCAGGGTGCCGCCGACCTGGTTCGACACGCACACGAGCGTCGTGGCGCTCTCGGCGAGGGGGAGGGCGAGGAGCTCGTCCCACGTGATCGTGACCTCGCTGTCGACCATGCCGTGGATGCGGAGGCTCCAGCCGTTGGGGTCGACCGCCGGCACCGCGAGGGCGGTATCGATGCGGTAGAACTGGGCGTTCGGCGTGATCACGGGGGCGAGACCGTCGATTCCGAAGTCGGCGCCCGGGGGGATGGCGACCGTCGAAGTCGGCTGCGGCAGCACGATCGCGTCGCGCACGGCCGTCACCGCGCGGGCGCCCGCCTGCAAGGCGTAGCCGCCGACCGCGGCGAGCGCGCCGAGAACGGCTGCGCCGCCTGCCCAGCCGAGGAATCGCCGCCGCGCGATCCGCGTGGTCGCGCCGCTGCCGGTGTGGTCCGGCTCGGCCTCGGCGGGCCGCGCAGGCGCAGGCGCGGTCTCGGCGGGCGGCGCCGCGGTAGACGCGGTCTCAGCGGGCGGCGCGGGCGTAGCCGCGGCCTCGCCCGTCTGCGCTGTCGTACGGCGCACCCCGGCCGGTGGCGCTGCTGCGCGCTCAGCCGCCGGCGCCGGCGGGGGAGGTTCCGCAGCTTCCTTCGTGGGCAGCCGCCGTACGAGGAGCCGCAGCGCGATGATCCCTGCGATCCCCGCGAGAGCCGACGGCGCGATGGCGAGCATCGACGCATTCGCGCGAGTCGCCGCCGCAACCGCGCCGGTCACGCCGAAGAGGCCGACGAGGATCACTCCGATCGGTGGCCGGCGAGCCTCGAGCACGCCCGCCGCCGCGGCGAGCACGAGGGCCACGATGCCGATGCCGGTGAGCAGCGCGGCCTTGTCGTTGGTGCCGAACAGGCCGATCGCGGCATCCTTCGCCCACGCCGGCGCGAGGTCGACGAGCAGAGCGCCGACGACCACGAACGGGCTCGAGGCGGGTGCGATGAGGGCAGCGGCGAGTTCGCCGATCCCAGACGCGAAGGCGACGGATGCCACGCCCGCGACTGCGGGCAACAGCCAGCCGCGTGCGCGGCGTCGGCGTCTCGGCCATGCGTCCAGCGTACGCGCGCAGGCCGGGATCCGACACCGAGTCGCTGCGCGGACATCGTGTGCGAGCGGCATCCGCCCGCAGCCACGCCCGCGGCATCCGTCACCGTCATCCGCTCCCTCCCGGATGTCACCGGCGCGTGACAGAATCGTGAGTCGCGGGCGCCGCCGGCCCGTGCCGAAGGGAGCCGCCGAATGACCGCGACCGACAGCGCCATGCAAACCGACAGCGCCATGCAAACTCACACCGCCACGCAAACCCACACCGCCGATTCACACGACGTGATCGAGGTACGCGGCGCCCGCGAGAACAACCTGAAGGATGTCTCGCTCGACATCCCGAAGCGCCGGCTCACCGTGTTCACGGGCGTCTCGGGCTCGGGCAAGTCGAGCCTCGTGTTCGGCACGATCGCCGCCGAGTCGCAGCGGCTCATCAACGAGACGTACTCCGCCTTCCTGCAGTCCTTCATGGCGTCGCCGTCGCGACCCGAGGTCGACAGCCTGCGCAACGTCTCGGCCGCGATCATCGTCGACCAGGAGCGCATGGGCGCGAACTCCCGCTCGACCGTCGGCACCGCGACCGACGCGCATGCGATGCTCCGCATCATCTTCAGCCGGCTCGGGCAGCCCCAGATCGGCCCGAGCTTCCACTTCAGCTTCAACGTTCCGGCCGGCATGTGCCCGCGTTGCGAGGGCATGGGCGAGGTCAACGACATCGACCTCGACGAGCTCTTCGACCGCGAGAAGTCGCTCGCCGAGGGTGCGATCACCATTCCGGGCTACACCGCCGACGGCTGGATGGTGCGCATCTACGGCGAGTCGGGCTTCCTCGACCCCGACAAGAAGATCCGCGACTACACCGAGCAGGAGCTCTCCGACTTCCTCTACAAGGAGCCGGTCAAGGTCAAGGTGCAGGGCATCAACATGTCCTACGAAGGGCTCGTCAACCGGGTGCAGAAGGGCCTCCTGTCGAAAGACCGCGATGCGATGCAGCCGCACATCCGCGCGTTCGTCGATCGCGCGGTGACCTTCACCGCGTGCCCCGAGTGCGGCGGCTCACGGCTCAACCAGGCGGCCCTGTCGTCGAAGATCAAGGGCATCAACATCGCGGATGCCGCGGCGATGCAGATCTCCGACCTCGCGGCCTGGCTCGACGACCTGCACGACCCCGCCATCGGCCCGCTCGTCGAGACGCTCAAGCAGACGATCGACTCGTTCGTGGAGATCGGGCTGGGCTACCTCAGCCTCGACCGCACTTCGGGCACCCTCTCGGGCGGTGAGGCCCAGCGCGTGAAGATGATCCGCCACCTCGGCTCCTCGCTCACCGACATCTCCTACGTCTTCGACGAGCCGACCGTCGGCCTGCACCCGCACGACATCCAGCGCATGAACGAGCTGCTCATCCGCCTCCGCGACAAGGGCAACACGGTGCTCGTCGTCGAGCACAAGCCCGAGGTGATCGAGATCGCCGACCACGTCGTCGACCTCGGTCCCGGCGCGGGCTCGGGCGGCGGCACGATCTGCTTCACCGGGGATGTCGCGGGGCTCCGCGCCTCGGGCACTCTCACGGGTCGTCACCTCGACCACCGGGCGAAGCTGCGGGAGACGACGCGCGAGGCATCCGGTCACCTGCCCATCCGCGACGCGCGCCAGCACAACCTGACCGGCGTCGACGTCGACCTGCCGCTCGGCGTGCTCACCGTCGTGACCGGCGTCGCCGGATCGGGCAAGTCGTCGCTCATCCACGGCAACGTGCCGAAGCACGAGAACGTCGTGGTCGTCGACCAGTCTGCGATCCGCGGTTCGCGGCGTTCGAACCCGGCGACCTACACGGGGCTCCTCGACACGATCCGCTCGGCGTTCGCCAAGGCCAACGGGGTGAAGCCCGCCCTGTTCAGCGCGAACTCCGCGGGCGCCTGCCCGAACTGCAAGGGCATCGGCCTCGTCTTCACCGACCTCGCGATGATGGCCGGCGTCGCGAGCGTGTGCGAGGAGTGCGGCGGCAAGCGGTTCACCGCCGAAGTACTCGGGTACACGCTGCGCGGCAAGAACATCAGCGAGGTGCTCGACCTCTCGGTCGATGCGGCCCTCGAGTTCTTCGAAGAGAAGCCCGCCCGCGCGATCCTCGCTCGGCTCTCCGACGTCGGGCTCGGCTATCTCGGTCTCGGCCAAGCGCTCAATACGCTGTCGGGCGGTGAGCGCCAGCGACTGAAGCTCGCGATCAGCATGGCGAAGTCCGGGTCGATCTACATCCTCGACGAGCCGACGAGCGGCCTCCACCTCGCCGACGTCGACAAGCTCCTGGCCCTGCTCGACCGCCTCGTCGACGACGGCAACTCGGTCATCGTCATCGAGCACCACCAGGCCGTGATGGCGCACGCCGACTGGATCGTCGACCTCGGCCCGGGCGCGGGCCACGACGGCGGCCGCATCGTCTTCGAGGGCACGCCGCGCTCACTCGTCGAGGCGGCGGCGACCGATGCCGCGACGCTCACGGGCACGCATCTTCGGGCGTACGTCGGGGCGTGAGCTGCGCCCGCCGCATCAGTCGAGCGGAGAACGCCAGCGCAGCCCGGGGAACCGTGCGAAGTCACGGTCGAGGCTGATCCACGTCGCCCCCGACTCGATGGCGGTGGCCGCGTGCGCCGCGTCTGCGACGAGGTTGCCTCGCGCCGCGCCGCGCCGGCAGAGGTCGGCGAAGATCGGCCAATGCCGCTCGCCGGGAGCGACTCGCAGCACGCCCGGCGCAGTGCGGATCGCCTCCGCCTGATCGAGTGCCGCGGCGACCGGCGTCGGTTCGACGAAGACGCGCGGGTGCGTGACGATGCGCACGAAGCCCTCGAGCACCGCGTCGGTGAGCCCGACCGATTCACTGCCGTTGACGGCGGACTCGAGCCATCGGAGGAGGGCATCGTGGTGCTCGGCGTCGGTGCGGTACGCGCCGACGAGGATGTTGACGTCGGGCATCAGCACCGCGTCAGCCCTCCAGGCGTTCGAGCATGCCTGCCGAATCGGCGAGATCGACCCCTGGCTGCACTCCGGAACCACGGAACGGCACCACGGCGAACTCGCGGCGCTCGGGCTCAGCCTCGGTGCGTGCGAGATGCTCGCGCAACGCCTGCTCGAGGAACGAGGTGAACGTCTGCCCCTCGGCGGCCGCTCGGTTGCGGACGACTCGGTAGAAGTCGTCGGGGAGTCGGATCGTCGTGCGCATATGTCACAGTGTACGCGCCGATATGTCGATATGTCAGCGATTCACGAATGTGCCCGCACGAACGCGGCGGTCGGTGCCGCGAGTGAGGCGCCGATCTCGGCGGGCGTCCGCTTCACGCCCTTCACCTCGAACGAGTGCCCGCCGCCCTCGAACCAGTGCAGGGTCGCGTTCGGTCCGATGCGCGCGACCACTTCGTCGAGCTGCTCGTTCGGTGTCGCGAACGGGTCGTTCGTTCCCTGCAGGAACAGCATCGGCACCCTGATGCCGGGCAGGTGCTCGTCGCGCGCCTTCTCGGGCTTGCCAGGCGGGTGCAGCGGGTAGCCGAGGTACACGAGCCCGGCGACCGGCATGCCGTCGGCCACCGCCATCGAGGCCATTCGTCCGCCGAAGGACTTGCCGGTCGCCCAGAGCGGTTCGCCCTCAGCGGCGCGCGCGGACGCGGCATCCGCCACCGCTCGCCAGGTCGCGATCGCGACCGGCGGCCGATCGGGGAACCGCCGCCCGGCCTCGCGGTACGGGAAGTTGAAGCGCAGCGTCGCGAAGCCCTCAACGTTGAGCGCGCGCGTGTAGCCGCTGAGGAACGGATGCTCCATGCCGGCGCCCGCGCCGTGCGCGACGACGATCGTCGCGGTCGCGCCGTCGGGGCGGGCGTACACCGCGGACACGGGCGTTCCATCGACGTCGATCGTGAGGTGCGTTTCGGGCGTGGTCATGCCTCCATGCTGCCGCATCGGTCTTCGGGCCGTCGGGTGTTCGGGCCGGTCGGGTCCTCGGGCCGCGGACACTTGCGGGTGCAGAATGGAGAGGGCCGCGTTGCGTCCGCACCTTGCGTCCGCCCGGTGGCCTCGCCTTGGATTGCGGAGTCGAAGCGATGACAGCGACACCTCCTGAGCACGGCCGGCCGGCGCCGAACGCCGAGACGCCGCCGCCCGAGGCGCACCCCGATCCGCCCGTGCCGCCGAGGCCCAACATCCACGTGACCGCGCTGATCGTGTGGCTCACGATCTTCCCGCTCGTCGCCATCGTCAGCACACTGATCGGCCCGATGACGATCGACTGGCATCCCGTGCTGAGAGCGTTCGTGATCACGCTCATCGTCGTTCCGGTCGCGGCCTATTGGCTCATGCCGCAGATGTTCCGGTGGTACGCGGCGCTCGCACGTCGTCGGGCCGCGCGGCGCGCGGGCAAGAACGCGCAGTAGCGCGGCCTGCGGCGCGGCCGGTCGGCCGCGGCCGTGCAGCGCAGCGCAGTAGCGCGGCCTGCGGGTCCGCCGGCGCCGCACGCGGACCAGGAACTCCTACGAGTTGAACAGCTCGAAGATGCCGCTCGCCGCGTCGACCACGACCCCGCCGCTGTCGACGAGGTCGCCGACCGCCGCGGTGAGCTCGAGAGCGCCGCCCGCCGCCTCGATCGCGAGGGCGATCTCGGCGAGGTCGCCGGTGGCGTCGACGAGGTCGCCGAGCGTGCCGAGGTTCGAGCGTTCGAGTGCCGCGTGCTCGAACTTCAGCTTCGCGAGCCACTCTCGTTCGAGCCCGAAGAGCACCGCGTACGGCAGGAGTCGCTCGTGCAGGTGGAACCGGGCGATCTCGGTATTGGCAGGCTCGAACGGTGTGGATCCCGGCGCTGAGTTCGCGCGCGCGAGCCGGCCGCCGGCCGAGCCGGTGCTGCCGGGCGCGTCGCGCGGCACGCCGTCCGAGGCATCCGTCGCCCGCAGTTCAGCTCCGCTCGGTGACTGCAGCATCCTGAGGCGGTCGGCCTCGGCGAGCGCGATGTACTGGCGGAGGCCGGCGAGATGCTCCCGCTTCGGCTGAGCCGGCGGCAGGAAGCGCCGCCAGGAGGTCGGCGTGACGAAGATCGTGGCGATCGTGGCAGCGAGCGCGATGAGGGTCGCGATGAGCGCGGGCCAATCGCCGCCGACCGTCGCGAAGACGAGGAACAGCGCCTCGACGAGCATGCCGAGGTAGGCCAGCACCCTGAGTGTGATCGCGGGCCAGGCCACTCGGCGTTCGGCGATGAGGCCGTCGCGTGCGAGCGCGTGCTCGGTGTCGAGGAGCAGGCTCTTCACCCGCCCGGCGAGCGCGCGCCGGTCGGCCGAGAAGCGGCGCACCCGGCCGTGCGTGTGCTCGGGGCCGAAGAGCACCTCGAGGAGCGCGACCTCCTCCGTGGTGAGTGCCGCGTTCGGCACGAGTTCCACGCCGATCGGTTCGCGCCTGCCTGCGCCCGCGATGAGCCGCACCTTGCGCTTCACGGCGAGATCGATGAGCGCAGCGGATGCCGCGCGCCGATCGGCATCGACGAGCAGCGCGTCACGCAGCACCGTCGACCCGCGCTCCGGCGTGTACTGCACCACGCGCGGTGTCACGCTCTGGGCGGCGACGCCGCGCGCGACCAGGCCCAGTACCAGGATGAGGAAGGCGGGCACGATCGCGAGCACGATGACAGCGATGAGCACGCGCCCAGTCTAGGGACGCGGGTGCGACCCTGGGGCACGTTCAGCGGACGGATGCTTGGTCTTGGTCTTGGTCTTGGTCTTGGTCTTGGTCTTGGTCGTCTGGTCTTGGTCTTGGTCTTGGTCTTGGTCTTGGTGTTGGTGTTGGTCTTGCGGTCTTCGTCTTGGTCCTGGTCTTGGTGTTCGTCTCGGTCGCGGCCCTGCGTGCCGGTCCCGATCCGGCTTCCGGCGACGGCGTGCCTCTCGCCGCCCATGGCGAGGCTCGGGTGCTTCTCCACATTTCGTATGCCAGTTCCGCCTCAGTGACGCATCGGCGATGAGGGGGAACTGGCATACGAAATGGAGAACGTCGCGCCGCGGCGGGGGCACTGGAGAGGCGAGGCGAGGCGGGGTCACGCCGGGGGATGGGGCCGGCGCTGAAGCTCCGAACGTCGCGCCGCGGCGGGCACGGGGCGAGGCGAGGCCTACTTCTTGGCGAGCTCTTCGTGGATGCGCCGCAGGTCTTCCAGGAGCGATCCGATGAGGATCCAGTGCCCCGACTTCGGCGGCGACACCACGAGGGGCGAGGTGAGCGCGGGCACGGACGACGTCAGCGGCTCGGGCTCGACGTCGGCCAGATGCACGACGAGTCGCACGTCGTGGGCAGCACGGTGCAGTTGCTCGGCGATGGCGCGCACGGTCGGCTCGTCGGGGAGCGAGTCGTCGTAGTGGTCACAGAAGGTACGCGTCATGCCGATCACCTGAGTCACGATCGGGCCGAGCCGGGCGAGCAGCTCGCGAAGCTCGGCGAGTTCGGAGCGGTGCGCCGAGCGCCGCGGATTCAGCGTGAGGGATTCCTCGCCGGCGGCGATCGAGTCATCCGCGGCGTCCCGCATCGGGCGCAGAAGGCGCGCCTCGAGCATGAGCTGCTCCAGCTGCGCGGGCGTCTGCCGGGTCCCGAGCGCGCTCGCAAGCCGTTCGAGGGTCGCCGCGAGCTCGCCGCCGAGCATCGCGAGGTCACGCCGCGCCGGGTCGAGCGCCACCGGCGGCACGATGAGCACGTTCACGATGATGCCGATCGCGGCGCCGATGAGCGTCTCGATGACGCGGTCGAGCGCGTACTGCGGCGACGATGAGCCGAGCGTGAGCACGAGCATGGCGCTGATCGCGACCTGGTTGGAGGTGGCGGGCGTAATCTTGAGCGCCCAGGCCACCAGCATCGCGATGACGATCGCGACGAGTATGACCCAGCTGTCCTGCCCGAAGACGAGCGAGATGCCCGTGGCGATGATCACCCCGAGGATCACGCCGATGCTGCGCTCGACGGCCTTGCCGAACGACTGGTTCACGCTCGGCTGCACGACGAGCAGCGCGGCGGTCGCCGCAAACACGGGCAGCTGCTCGGGGATCAGCCAGCCGGCGACGAGCCAGGCTGTGATGGTCGCGACCGATGCCTTCGTCAGCTGCAGGATCGGCTCGCGCTTCGACGCGCGGAAGGTATCCGTGATGCGCATCCCCTCAGGCTAGCCGGGCGGACCGCGGTGCGCCGAGCGCGCGGCCGGGGCATCCCCTCAGGCGTAGATCGCGACGAGCTTGTCGAGCGACTCCTCGAGACCCTGCTTCGAGAGCGCGAGCTGCTGGTCGTCGGTGTAGCCCTGCTCGGTGACCGTGAGGCGCGTGACGCCGTCGCCCACGGGCTCGAACGTGATCACGTGACGCACGTCGCGCGGAATGCCCGGGGCGCCGATCGTCGCCGGATCGATCGTGGCGCCGTGCTCGTCGGCGATGTTGTGCACGAACTCGAGACGGCGGGGCGCGTCGACGAGCGTGTACGCCCACGTGCTGTAGAGCGCAGGAAAGCCCCAGTCGGGCGCGCTCATGCAGACGAGCGACGTGCCGCCGACGCGCACATCGAGGTCGGCGACGGTGCAGGTGAAGCCGTTCGGGCCCCACCAGCGCAGCACGAAGACGGGGTCGGTCCACGACTTCCACGCGTCTTCGATGGGAGCCGGGATGTCGCGGCTCACCGTCAGATCGCGGGTCCCCTGCGTGCTGTCGCCCATCGTTGCTCCTTCGCTCACGCCGCCGCGGCGGCATCCGTTCGATTCGCTTCGATGATCGCAGCGCCCCTCCCATGTGTCCACAAACGCTGGCACTCTCAGTATGAGAGCGCTAATTTGGAAGGACTTGAGCGGATATCGCTCAAGTTTGAACCTGGTTGTGACCGCGGCCCACAACGCCGCTACGCGGCCATTGGGAGGAGAAAACATGGCTATGTACTGGGACCCCATGCGTGAGCTCGACCGCCTCGCTGCGAGCATGCTCGACTCGAGGCAAGGGCCGCGGATGATGCCGATCGACCTGTTCCGTGACGGCGATCACTACGTGATGACCGCCGACCTTCCGGGTGTCGATCCCGGATCGGTCGACGTCGACGTCGACGGTCAGCTGCTCACGATTCGCGCCGAGCGCACCACGCGCTCCGGCACCGACGTGCAGTGGCTCGTGCACGAGCGCCCGAGCGGGTCGTTCCTGCGCCAGCTGACGCTCGGAGACGGCCTCGACACCACGGGCATCAGCGCCCACTATGAGAACGGCGTGCTGAGCGTCGTCATCCCGGTGAGCGAGAAGGCCAAGCCCCGCAAGGTCGAGGTGCAGAGCGCGGAACGCGCCGACAAGCAGTTGAAGACCTCGATGGGCTGACGCCTCGCGTCCTCGACACGGCAACCCCAGCCCGTTCCGCCACTCGGCGGGGCGGGCTTCGTTCTCGGCGGGCGGGCTTCGTTCGTCGGCGGGCAGTCGAGGCATCCCCCCGCTTCGTGCCATGATCGCCGTGTGGCCGACCGACTGATGCTCCTCGACACCGCTTCGCTCTACTTCCGCGCGTTCTACGGCGTGCCCGACACGATCAGGGCGCCGAACGGCACGCCTGTGAACGCCGTGCGCGGCCTCCTCGACATGATCGCGCGGCTCGTCACCGACTTCGAGCCGACGCACCTCGTCGCCTGCTGGGACGACGACTGGCGCCCGCAGTGGCGGGTCGACCTGATCCCGAGCTACAAGGCGCACCGCGTCGAGCTCGTCGTGCCCGGCGGTCCCGACATCGAGGAGACGCCCGACCCGCTCGAGGTGCAGATCCCGATCATCCGCGAAGTGCTCGCGCTCCTCGGCATCGCGCGAGTCGGCGCTCCGCGGCACGAGGCCGACGACGTGATCGGCACGCTCGCGACGGGAGCGGGCATGCCCGTCGACGTGGTGACGGGCGACCGCGACCTGTTCCAGCTCGTCGATGACGAGGCATCCGTTCGCGTCATCTACACGGCACGCGGCATGAGCCGGCTCGAGGTCCTGACCGATGCGGTCGTCGTGGCGAAGTACGGGGTGCTGCCCGAGCAGTACGCGGACTTCGCGGTCATGCGCGGCGACGCCTCCGACGGGCTGCCCGGCGTCGCCGGCGTCGGCGAGAAGACGGCGGCGTCACTGCTGCAGCAGTATTCCGACCTCGACGGCATCATCGAGGCGGCAGCGGATGCCTCGTCGCCGATGTCGGCCGGAACGCGGGCGAAGTTCGCCGCCGCGGCCCCGTATCTCGAGGTCGCCCCGACGGTCGTCGAGGTCGTGCGCGACCTCGAGCTCGGGGAGTTCGACGCGCGCCTGCGCCCCGTCGAGGGGGAGCGGCGGGCCGCCGCCGAGACGCTCGCGGCGGACTGGAACCTGGGCGGCTCGATGCCCCGGGCGCTCGCGGCCCTCGACGCGGTCGGGTGAGCCGGTCGGGTGAGACTGTCGGGCTGATGCCGTCGGGTGAGCCTCGCGCCGGGGCATCCGCTCGGCCCGTCCTTTCGGCGCATCCGGCGTAGTATCAAAATGGTACTGTCCTACGAAGGAGGCCTCATGGCGATGAATCTGCGTCTCGACGATGCCGACTCGGCGCTCCTGCGCGAATTGGCGGAGTACGAGCACCGTTCGATGAACGAGGTGGTGATCCTCGCGATCCGCGAGCGCGCCGATCGGCTCTCGAAGAGCGGACGGACCCGCGCGGCCTTCGCGCGCATCGAGCAGCGCGACGCCGAAGCGCTCGACCTGCTCTCGCGTTGACCGAGTATCTCGAACCGGCCGACGTCGAAGAGTGGGTCACCGCGCGCGGACTCCATTTCAGGGATCGCTCGCTCCTGCTCTCGGCGCTCGCGGGGCCGATGCCCGTGTTCGGCGAGGAGGTCTACCCCGACGTGCACCAGAAAGCGGCGGTGCTGCTGATCGGCATCAACCGCAATCATCCGTTGCTCGACGGGAACAAGCGGCTTTCGTGGCTGGTCACCGCCGTGTTCTACGAGCTGAACGGCTTCGACCTGTTCGCCGATCGGCAAGCCGACATCGACACGTTCGTCCGCGCGGTGGCCGCCGATGACCTCACCCGCGACGACGTGATCGCTTGGCTCGCGGTGCGCGCGCACCCGGTCGCAGGCTCGTAGCGTCAGGCGTGCGCTCCGGGCGGGCGCGAGGGCCCTGGGGTGCTGATCGCGTCGTACACCCACGCGACGTCGTCGTGGCCGTGACCCTCGGCGCTCGCGTCCGCGAACACCTGCTCGAGACCGTCGAGGTAGGTGGTCGTGATCGCGGAGCCGACCTCCGCCTGCGTGAGACGCAGGTCTTTCAGCAGGGCGTCGAGCGCGAACTGCGGGGCGCGTTGGCCATCGAGTATCTCGGTGCCCTTGCTGTGGGCGTACGCGCTGTCGGATGCCGAGCCGGTGATGGCGTCGAGGAACAGCTTCGGATCGAGTCCGAACGCGCGCGAGAGTGCGATCGCCTGCGCGGTTCCGGCGGTGAGGCTCCCGACCCACGCATTGCAGATGAGCTTCAGGTCGGATGCCTCGCCGAGCCGTTGGCCGACGACGATCGTTCTCGAGCCGACAGCATCGAAGACGGGCTGGAGCCTGACGACCGCACCCCGGTCACCCGATGCGAGCACGATGAGCGCACCTTGCTCTGCGGGGCCCTTCGTGCCGAGCACCGGAACGTCGATCACCGTGATGCCGTGGTCGGATGCCGCCTCGCCGACCGCGTGGATTCCGGCCGCACCGATCGTGCTGCTCTGCATCCAGATGGCGTCCTTGCGCATGGCGGGCAGGAAGTCGGATGCGATCGAGAGCACTGCATGTTCGTCGAACACCATCGTGAGCACGACGTCGGCGTCGCGCACGGCGTCGACCGCGTCGGATGCCACTCGCGCACCGTCGTCGACGAGCGGTCTCGTCTTCTCGGCGTTGCGGTTCCACGCCGTCACGGGGAAGCCTGCTCGCAGGAGCGAACGGGCCATCGCGGACCCCATCGTTCCGGTGCCGAGCACCGCGACGCGGAGTTTCGTCGCGTCGATGTTCGATGAATCCATTTGAGGTGAGTCGGACATGGCGTCCCCCGATCCATGGTCTTCGGAGTGGTTCTGATATATAGTGTACAACGTGTCCAGTAATGTGCAACCGGCGATCCGTCGCGGTCGACCCCGCAGCGAGACCGCTCGGCGCGCCGTACTCGATGCGGCCGCCGACCTCGCATTCGAGGGTGCAGCAGACGCCGGCATCGACGCCATCGCCGCGCGGGCCGGGGTCAGCCGCACCACGGTGTACAAGTGGTGGCCGTCGGCTGCTGCGGTGCTGCTCGAGGGGCTCCTCGACCGGGTGCACGGCACGATCGAGACGCCCGAGTCCGTCACGACGCGCGAAGCGCTCCGACACCACCTCGCCGGGCTCGTCGCGCTCGTGCGCGACACGTCGGCGGGGCCGCTGATCAGGCGGCTCACCGCGGCATCCGTCACCGATGCGGCCGTCGCCCGCGCCCTCGTCGACCAGTGGCTCGGGCCGCGGCGCGAGGCCGTCATGGAGCTGCTCGATGAGGGCGTGCGCCGCGGCGAGGTGCGGGTCGGTCTCGACCACGACGACGTGGCCGACGTGCTCTTCGCGCCGATCTACTACCGCCTGATCTACGTGCACCAGCCGATCACCGACCGGTTCGTCGAAGAGATCATCGCCGTCTCCTGGCCGGGCATCGCTGCACCCGGGCGAGGCGGTTGAAGCAGGCCGAATGCTCCGCGCGCTGCGCGGCAGATCAAGGAAGATGTCGCGCACGCCGCGCGGCAGCCCACAGGAAGGAAGAAGGAAGAAGATGGCTTCCAGAATCGGTGACCTCACGATCAGCAGTCCCGACATCGAGCCGCTCAGCACGATGGATGAGCGCTTCACCGCCTATGGAGACAACGTCGTGCCGTGGATAGAGGTGTCGGGTATTCCCGCCGGCACGGTCGAGCTGGCGTTGATGCTCCACGACCCCGACGCCCCGCGCCCGAACGGCTTCACGCATTGGGTCGTGTACGGGCTACCGCCCGAGGAGGGGCCGATCGACGTGCAGGCCGACGGCGTGCGCCTCGGACCGAACGGCGCGGGTTCCGCGCAGTACGCCGGCCCACACCCGCCCCCCGGGCACGGGGTGCACCACTACTTCTTCTTCGTCTACGCACTGGATACGAAGGTCGAGGGCACGCCGACGCGCGAGGAGTTCCTCCGGCAGTACGCCGACCACGTGATCGAACAGAATCGCCTGGTCGGCACGTTCTCGCGCTGAAAGGCGCTGAGCGGATGCCTCGGCGCGCCGTCGGAGGCCGGGTCTCGCCGACCGCTCACCCGGGTCTTCAGGCCGTGACGCTTCCCGGAATCGGGGGCGTCTCGACCCAGTGCGCCGGCGCGGGAATGTCGACGCCGATCGAGGCGAGTGCGATGGCGGCGAACGCGTAGATCATGATCGCGATCGCCAGGGCACCGAGGCCCATCGCCGCCGGAACCGCGAACGAGACGCGCACGCCCGCGGCGCGGTACCGCGGCACGGCGAGATACGCGATCCACATCGCGGCGGCACCGAATCCCGTGATCCACACCGTGCGAAGCGGGTCGCCCTGGAGCGGCGCTGCGACCGCGAGCGCCACCGCGCCGACACCGAGCACCACGCCGCTCCATGCGAAGAACCGCCCGAACCCGAGGCCGCCGATGTCGTCGTCGCCGGTCCACCACGGTCGCATCGGATCGGTCATGCTCCGATCGTAGATCGCGCGGCGGACTCGCGTCGTCGTCGCCGAGGCGACCGCGTTGCACGCCGGCTTCTGGGGCTGGCGCCGCCGGATGTCGGCGGCCGGTGCCGGCGGCCCGTCAGTGCCTCACGAATCGGAGCTGCACGATGCTCTCGGCGGCGGCGAGGATCGCCTCGTCGAGCGGGCGTGGACGCCACCCGAGCATCCGTTCCGCCTTCTCGCTCGAGGCGCGCCGTGAGCGATGGAGCTCTGGTGCGACCGCACGCAGGTCATTGCTGACGAGCGCGCCGGCGTACACGAGCCAGTCGGGAACCACGTGGGTGGTCACGCGCTTCGCGTCGGGGCCGAGGCGCTCGCGCAGCAGCTTTGCGAGGTCGCGGAAGGCGATGGGGTCGCCCGAGACGGCGATGAAGCGTTCGCCCGCGGCATCCGGCTGCGTCATCGCACGCACGTGCAGGTCGGCGACGTCGCGGACGTCGACTCCCATGGTCGTGCCATTCGGAACGGCGGGGATCCGCCCGTTCAGCAGCGCGAGCAGCAACTCGAGCGAACTGGAGAGGTCCTGTGCCGAGCGCGGGACCGAAGATCCCGACGGGGTTCACGGCCGCGAGCTCGAGGTCGCCGCCCTCCCGGTCGATGAAGTCCCACGCGGCCCGCTCGGCCATCGTCTTCGACCTCGCGTAGGGACTGAGCTTCGGGTCGGACAGGTCGGTCCAATCCTCCTCGGTGTACGGACGGTCGGGGTCGGTGCCGTAGCCGACCGCCGCGAACGACGAGGTCAGCACGACTCGTCTCACTCGCGCATCGCGCGCGGCTCGCAGCACCCGGAGCGTACCCTCGCGGGCCGGCGTGATGAGCTCGTCGGCGTCTTTCGGCTGTCGCACCGGAAAGGGGGATGCCACGTGCAGCACGTAGCTCGCGCCGACGACGGCCGCGGGCCATCCCTCGTCGCGCAGGAGGTCGGCCTCGGCGAACTCGAGGCCCGTCGGGTCCGCGCCGCCCGCGCGCACCATCGTGCGCACCTCCTCGCTGCGGTTCGAGGAACGAAGCGTCGTGCGCACGCGGAAGCCCGCGTCGAGAAGCCGCACGATGCAGTGCACCCCGACGAATCCGGAGCCGCCGGTGACGAGGACCAGTTCGCCGCTCACGTGAGCCTCCTGGGTCGGACTCTACTCTTTCGGGGCGTGTGCGGCAGGGGCACGCTGGCTGGCATGATCCTTGCGTACCATGGCATTCGTGCCACTGGCCGCAGGTCCGGTTCCGGGGAAGCATGTCGGTCGGTCGGTCGAGGTCGAAGGGAGCATCATTTGCGCGAGAACCACCGAATCGTCGTGCTGGTACTCGAGGGCGCCAAGCCGCTCGACGTCGGCATTCCCGCGCAGGTGTTCACCAAGCGCGAGAGCATGCCCTACGAAGTGCGCGTCTGCGGCGCGGCCCCCGGACTCGTCACGGGCGCCGACGGCCTCTCGTACCACGTCGCCGAGGGCTTGGAAGCGCTGGAGTCCGCCGACACCGTGTTCGTCCCGGGCTACCGTGAGCCCACTCGCCACGATCCGCCGGATGCCGTGGTCGCGGCGCTGCGCACCGCCCACGCCCGCGGTGCGCGGCTCGCGGCCATCTCCACGGGCGCGTTCGCGCTCGCCGCGACGGGTCTGCTCGACGGCAAGCGGGCGACGACGCACTGGCACTACACGCAGGCGCTCGCCGCGAAGCATCCGTCGATCCGGGTCGACGAGAACGTGCTGTTCGTCGACGAGGGCGACGTGCTCACGTCGGCTGGGGCGGCATCCGGAATCGACCTCTGCCTGCACCTCGTGCGTCGCGACCACGGCGTCGCGCTCTCGAACCATGTCGCGCGGCGGCTCGTCGCGGCGCCGTACCGCAGCGGCGGCCAGGCGCAGTACGTGCCGCGCAGCGTGCCCGAGCCGCTCGGCGAGGTGTTCGCGGCGACGCGGCAGTGGGCCCTGACGCGACTCGAGGAGCCGCTCACCGTCGCCGCGCTCGCGCGCCACGCGAACGTGTCGCCGCGCACGTTCTCGCGCCGCTTCGTCGACGACACCGGCTACACGCCGATGCAGTGGATCCTCCGCGCCAGGGTCGATCTCGCGCGTGAACTCCTCGAGCGCAGCGACCTCGGCGTCGAGCAGATCGCCGATCGCGTGGGCCTCGGCACGGGTGCGAACCTGCGGCTGCACTTCCAGCGCATCCTCGGCACGTCGCCGAGCGAGTACCGGCACACGTTCGTGCGGCCGGTCGCGTGAGGCTTCCGCTGCGCGGATGACCGAGCGGATGCCGCGTGGTGCCCGACGCGCGCCCAGAGGCGAGCCGCCCGAGGTGGACGTGGCCCGGTCGAGTAGGACCCGGCCGCCGGACGAGTTCATTGCGGCGCCGACGCATCGGGAATACCGTAGGTACGATCGACGCCAGCGGCGTCGCGCACGAGGAGGTGCGTCATGGATCCGGTGTGGTGGATCGTCGGGCTCGCGATACTCGCGGTGATCGTCGTATTGCTGGTCAGGAGCCGGGGACGCTCACGGGCCCCTTCCGAGGATGCCGCCGCCGAGCGCGCCGCCCAGAAGCAGGCACAGGCGCGGATCGAGCAGGAGAAACGGGATCAGGCCGGCGCCGGTGGCGGCAGCGCCTGACGGCCGATGCCGTGAGCGCACAACGCCTTGGCGCGAATCTTGCGCACGCTGTCGTTGCAGCCACTCGCGAGCCACCCGAGGACCGACCACCGTAGAGGGGAACGAAAGGAATCCCCTCTATGACTCGCATCGCCGTGAACGGCTTCGGACGCATCGGCCGCAACACCCTCCGCGCGCTCCTCGAGCGCGACTCCGACCTCGAGGTCGTCGCCGTCAACGACCTCACCGACCCCGAGGCGCTCGCACAACTCCTTCGCTTCGACAGCACGCTCGGCCGCCTCGGCCGCCCCGTCGAGGTCGACGGCGACACGCTCGTGGTCGACGGCCGCCGCATCCGCGTGCTCGCCGAGCGCGAGCCGGCGAATCTCCCGTGGGCCGAGCTCGGCGTCGAGATCGTGCTCGAGTCGACGGGCCGGTTCACCGCAGCGGATGCCGCGAAGGCGCACGTCGAGGCGGGCGCGAAGAAGGTGCTCGTGAGCGCGCCGTCCGACGGCGCCGACGTGACGCTCGCCTACGGCGTGAACACGGACGCCTACGACCCGGCCGCGCACACGATCGTCTCGAACGCCTCGTGCACCACCAACGCGCTCGCGCCGCTCGCCGCGGTGCTCGACGAGCTCGCGGGAATCGAGCACGGCTTCATGACGACGGTGCACGCGTACACGCAGGAGCAGAACCTGCAGGACGGCCCGCACCGCGACCCGCGCCGTGCTCGCGCCGCAGCCGTGAACATCGTCCCGACCACGACCGGCGCCGCGAAGGCGATCGGCCTCGTGCTTCCGGGCCTCGACGGCAAGCTCTCGGGCGACTCGATCCGGGTGCCCGTTCCCGTCGGCTCGATCGTCGAGCTCAACACGACGGTCTCGCGTGCGGTGACGCGTGACGAGGTGCTCGCCGCGTACCGTGCCGCCGCCGACGGACGTCTGAGGGGCGTGCTGGAGTACTCGGACGACCCGCTCGTCTCGTCCGACATCACCGGCAACCCGGCGTCGGCGATCTTCGACTCGGCCCTCACCCGGGTCGACGGCACGCACGTCAAGGTCGTCGCCTGGTACGACAACGAGTGGGGCTTCTCGAACCGTGTCGTCGACACGCTGGAGCTGCTCGCGAAGGGCTGAGCCGAGTCGGCAGGAAATCGCGGTGAGTCGGCAGCCCGTCGTCGAACCGTGTCGGCAGCACCCACGAGAATGAACAGATGACTCGTCGCGGACTGATCCTCTTCGCCGCGCTCGGTATCGCATGGGGCATCCCCTACCTGTTCATCAAGGTGGCCGTGAGCGAGCTCGAGCCGGGCATGGTCGTGCTCGCGCGATCGGCCCTCGCCGCGATCCTGCTGCTGCCGCTCGCGTTCTTCCGGCGCGAGGTGGTGCAGGTAGTGCGCAGGTGGAAGCCGATGCTCGCCTACACCGTCGTCGAGATCATCCTTCCGTGGTACTTCCTGAGCTCGGCCGAGCAACGGCTGCCCAGCTCGACCGCAGGGCTGCTGCTCGCCGCCGTGCCGCTCGCCGGAGTGGGCATCGCGTTCGCGATGGGGCGTCCCGAGCGGCTCTCCCGCATGAACTGGCTCGGCATCGCGCTCGGAATGGTGGGCGTCGCCGCCCTCGTCGGGCTTGACGTCGCCGGGTCAGATCTGGTCGCCGTCGCCGAGATGGCGGTCGTGGTCGTCGGCTACGCACTGGGTCCGGCGATCCTCGCGCGGTGGATGTCCGACCTCCCGGGCGTCGGCGTCGTGGCCGTGTCCCTGGCCGCCACCGCCGTCGTATACGTGCCGTTCGTGCTGCTGACGGGCGGCTGGCCGGCCGTGTGGCCGTCGCAGGCGGTCATCGTGTCGATCGTCGTGCTCGCCGTGGTCTGCAGCGCCCTCGCGTTCCTCCTCATGGTCGGCCTGGTCGCCGAGATCGGTCCCGTGAAGGCGACGGCGATCACCTACGTCAACCCGGCCGTCGCCATCGTCGCTGGCGTCGTCGTGCTCGGCGAGCGAGTCACCGTGTGGACCGTGGTCGGGTTCGCCCTCGTGCTCGCCGGCTCATTCCTCGTGACCCGTCGTCGGCAGGACCCGATCGCGGTAGAGGGGCCTGAGGAGGCGCCGGCCGAGCAGGACCGCTCGCCAGCGGGCCGGGGTGTCCGGCGTGCCGATACCGACTCGCCGTAGTCGCCGTCTCGCCGGTCGAGCCCTGCTCCCGTGGCGGCACGTCACGCGCGCGTTACAGCGTGCCTGCAAGACTGCGCGTGTCGAGGTGGGTTCGTTCGTGCACGTCGTCTAGCGCCTGGGCGAGGATCTCGACGGCGCGCTCGATCGCCCCGGGTTCGGCGGTGATCGGCACGCGGATGAACTGTTCGAACTCACCGTCGAGCCCGAACCATGGCCCGGCACCGATCAGGAGCCCGCGAGCCCGCGCCGCGATCGCGATCGCGGAGCTGACGGATTCGTCGATGTGCACCCAGGAGGCGATGCCACCGCGCGTGGGGCTCATCCGCCACGACGGCAGGTGCGCCAGGAGTGCACCCTGAAGCGCGTCCCGTGATTGGCGCAGGGCGTTGCTCCGGTACTCGAGGATGGGGTCGAAGTCGTTCAGCAGCTCGGCGAAGACCAGCTGATCGATGACGGCAGCGCCGAGGTCGTTGGCCATTCGGGCGGCGATGAGCCGGTCGACGTGCTCGACGCTGGTCCGGATCCAGCCCACCCGGAGTCCGCCCCATACGGTCTTGCTCGCCGAGCCGATCGTGAGCACCGTGCCGGGTCGCTGCGCGAACGAGGCGATGGGCGGGATGGGATCTGCGTCGTCGATCGCGAGTTCCGCGGTGGCCTCATCCGAGACCAGCATGATTCCGTGCGCCTCGGCCGTCGCGACGACTCGGTGACGCTCCTCGATGCTCATGCTCCGGCTCGTCGGATTGTGGAAGTCGGGCATGAGAAAGGCGAGCGTCGGGAGGGAGCGGCGCACGGAGAGGTCGAATCCGTCGACGTCCCAGCCTGCATCCGCATCGACTCGGAACGGCAGGAGTCGGCCGCCTGCGCCGCGCAGAGCGTTCAACGCGTGCGGGTAGCCCGGCGTCTCGACGATCACGCGATCGCCCGGTGCGACGAAGGTGCGAGCAGCGAGCGAGATCGCGCTCTGGCTTCCGCTCGTGACGAAGATCTGTTCCGGGGTGGTCGCGAGCCCCTGATGCGAGTAGCGCTCGGCCAACTTCACACGGAGTTCGGGAAGCCCCGCCAACTCGTACCCATCGGTTCCGAGTCGGGGCGGCAGACGATCGAGTGCCCGCACCGCCGCGGAGTGAGTGCCCGGTGCGGCCGTGCAGGTCGCCCGACTGAGATCGATGAGGTCGCCCGGGCGTGGAACCGGGAGCTCAGGAGGTCGGCCCGGAATCTGCGCGACACTCCCAGATCCCTGTCTGCTCTCGAGATATCCCTCGGACCGGAGCGCCGAGTATGCGGAGTTGACCGTGGTGCGGCTCACGGCCAGGCCGGCGGCCAGGTCTCGCTCGGATGGCAGCCGCGCGCCCGGGACGATGCGGCCGTCGATGATCAGCAGGCGTATGCGGGCAGCCAGCGCCGAGTACGCGGTGCCCTCGCTCGCATCCCATCCGCTCAGGAGATCGAGGAGATGGGTCTTGCCCACACGCCACGGGCTCATAGTGACCACTATATCCAAATGGTCTCTTGAAACAAGACCATTTCAGGAATTGGATACTCCTATCGGATGTGAGGAGAACTCAACGAAGCATCCGCGTATCGAAGGGAATGGAACCATGAACACTCGAAGGACGGCATCGGTGGTCACCATCTCGTCGCTCGCGATTCTGCTGACGGGCTGCGCGGGGTCGGCGGTCGAGTCGGGTCAGGGAGTCCTCTGAGAAGGAACCTGCAGGGAGCCACATCACCACCGACCGTCTCACCCAGTCGTTGAGTGGTGAAGCGCTGCGTGAGTTCAAGGCCAGCGCGCCGCGTGTGGTCGAGCGCTCGTTCAGTGACGAGGTTCGGCGTGAGCTGAAGGCCAGCGCGCCGCGTGTGGTCGAGCGCTCGTTCAGTGACGAGGTCCGGCGTGAGCTGAAGGGCAGCACGCCGGGCGCTGGATGAAGCCGTACAGAGCTGGTCGCGGGAGGGCGCGGGGTGTCGATAACGACGACCGCGCCCTTTCGAAGCAGTTTTCGTTCGCCGATGTCGATCTGCGCAGTGCCCCGTTCGACGTCCAGTATGAGAGGCGGAGACACCGCCACGAACAGCAAGGGGAATCGCCATGCGCACGCTCATCGTCACCGAGTTCATCACCCTCGACGGCGTCATCGACTCGGCCGGCGGCGGGCAGCACCCGCGTGCCGGCTGGACCTTCAAGGAGGTTCCGTTCGTCGAGGAGGCCTACGAGATCAAGGGCCGCGAGCAGACCGAAGCTGAAGCGATGCTCCTCGGCCGCGTCACCTACGACGAGTTCGCGCCGGTCTGGCCGACCATGGAGGACGAGTTCGCCGAGTACAACGCGATGCCGAAATACGTGGTGTCGACGACCCTGTCGGACCCCGAGTGGAACAACACCTCGGTATTGCGTTCGCTCGACGACGTCGCACGCCTCAAAGAGGGAGACGGTGGAAACATCATCGTGCACGCCAGCGCCACCCTCGCCCAGGGTCTCGGGGAGGCCGGGTTGGTCGACCGTTACCACCTGCTCCAGTTCCCGGTCGCGCTCGGCGAGGGCAAGCGCCTCTTCAACGGCCGCGAGAGCGGAAAGCTGCAACTCGTGGAACACGAGGTGTACTCCAACGGCGTCGTGAAGTCCGTCTACGACGTCGTGCACTGAGAACGAGCACCGAGCGGATGCCGCGGCGGATGCTGCGGCATCCGTTGCGTCAACTCAGTGATTTCGCGAACGCCCGCACCCGCTCTGCCAGTACGTCGGGCACCTCGGCGGCCGTGAAGTGACCGCCTGCCTCGAGCCGCTCGAACACGCGGAGGTCGCGATAGTGCGAACGGGCGAGCGATTCGGGGTACGCCGCCTCGTGCCGCTGGATGAACACCGCGGCGGGCACCGATGCGGGCGGGATCGGGTCGGGTTGGTCGGCGCCCTCGTAGTACGGGCGGAACGACGACGCGATCGTCTGGGTGACCCAGTAGATCATCGCCTCGGTGAGGATGCGTTCGCGGGAGATGCGTCGCTCCACGGCCGACGGGTCGCCGGGCGGAGTGTCGCTCCACTCGACGAGCTTCTCGGCGAGCCAGGCGAGCAGCCCGGCGGGGGAGTCGTTGAGGCCGACGGCCAGGGTGTCGGGACGCGTGGCCTGCACGTGCCCGTACGCGCCGTCGGATTCGTGCCGCGCGGCGATGCCGTCGAAGAACGCGAGTTCGGCCGGATCGGTGAGTGCCTCGCGCTCACGCTTCGTGGGGAAGTGCGCGTGCGTCGCGATGATGCCGGCGACGTGCTCGGGGTAGCGTGCCGCGATGAGGTCGCTCACGTTTGCGGAGACATCCTCGCCGTATGTGAAGTAGCGCTCGTAGCCGAGAACATCGGTCATCAGCGCGTGCATGGTGGCGGCCAAGCGCTTCTCGGACATCTCGCCCTCGGCATAGGCCGACGAGAAGCCGAAGCCCGGCAGGCTGGCGACCACGACGTGGAAGTCGGGCAGTCGGTCGGCGAAGTCGAGCTGCAGCGCGAAGGTGTGCGGCCACCCGTGCATCACCAGGAGGGCCGGGGCATCCGCTCGCTCGGTCCGCAGGTGCGCGAAGTGCACCCGCGCGTCACCGATCTGCGCGAGGAACTGCGGATGCCGGTTGAGCCACTGTTCGCGTGCACGCCAGTCCCAGCTCTGCCACGCGTCGACGAGTTCGCGGAGGTACTCGGCGGTCATGCCGGAGGCGGGCCGGCGCGGCGAATCGCCGAGCAACCTGCTCCGCGAGAGTCTTGCCCGGAGGTCGTCGAGTTGTTCGTCGGAGACGTGAAGCTCGAACGGCTGCAGCTCGCTCATGGGTCGACGCTATGCCGCGCCGCCGACACGCCAGCGGCGGCATCCGGCCCTCACGTAGCTCGTCGCAGAGCTCGTCGACGTGCGCGACGGCTTCGCTTCATGGTTCGCACGGCATGACACGAAATCCGTTGATGCGCCGAACGGGCCTTTACCGATACGTTGAAGCGTGAGATCGGCCTTTTGAGGCCGCGAGCTGCACGATGTCGTGCCACTCGCCCGTCGGAGGCATCGATCGCCGGAGAAGCGAGAAGAAGGGCACTTCCGATGAGATCCGCACAACGACCCGTGCGATGGCGCCGACGCGCGCTCGCCGCAGCCGGAGCACTGCTGCTCGGCACATCCCTGATGACCGCCACCGCGGCCACGGCGGAGGACGACCCGCGAGTCGACCTCCCCGCGGGCTACCTCGACGCGGGCATGGCGACGAGCAACATCGAGCTGCTCGCGAACCTGCCCCGTGTCGCGCCGTTCGACGCGAACCCCGGCAACTTCGGTTTCGTCAACTCCGACCTGGCGTTCAGCGGCGACAATGCCATCCTCGGCAACTTCAATGGCTTCCAGGTCTACGACGTGTCGGATGCCGCGGAGCCGTCGTTGCGCGGGTCGTTCGTGTGTCCGGGCGGTCAGGGTGACGTGTCGGTGTACGGCGACCTGCTCTTCATGTCGGTCGAGGAGACGCGCGGCCGCATCGACTGCGGCACGCAGGGTGCGCCCGGTTCGGTGAACGCCGAGCGCTTCCGCGGCGTGCGCATCTTCGACATCAGCGACATCGACAACCCGGTGCAGCTGCCGGGCGTGCAGACCTGTCGCGGATCGCACACGCACACGCTGGTGACCGACCCCGACGACCCCGACAACATCTACATCTACAACTCGGGCACAGCGGGCGTGCGTCCTGCCCTGGAGTTGGCGGGTTGCGAGAATGCCGCGCTGACCACCGCCCCGGTGACCACGGGCAACCCGACGCAGTGGCGCATCGACGTCATCAAGGTGCCGCTCGACAACCCGGCCTCGGCCGCGGTCGTCAGCCAGCCGAGGATCTTCACCGACGTCGAGACGGGCGCGTTCAACGGCCTGCAGAACACGCTGCCCGGGGCCCAGCACCCGAGCGGCGTGGCGTACAGCCCGCTGCCCAACACGAACACGTGCCACGACGTCACCGCCTTCCCCGAGATCGGGCTCCTCGCCGGCGCCTGCCAGGGCAACGGCCTCCTCGTCGACATCTCCGACCCGGTGAACCCGGTGCGGATCGACGCGGTCTCCGACCCGAACTTCTCGTACTGGCACTCGGCGACGTTCAACAACGACGGCACCAAGGTGATCTTCACCGACGAGTGGGGCGGCGGCACGGCGGCTCGCTGCCGGGTGACCGACGAGCCGGAGTGGGGGGCGAACGCGCTCTTCGACATCGTCGACGGCAAGCTGCAGTTCGCGAGCTACTACAAGCTCCCGGTGCCGCAGACGACGCAGGAGAACTGTGTGGCGCACAACGGCTCGATCATCCCGGTGCCGGGCCGCGACATCATGGTGCAGGCCTGGTATCAGGGCGGTCTGTCGATCATCGACTTCACCGACACGGCGAACCCGACCGAGATCGCCTACCTCGACCGTGGGCCGATCAACTTCCCGAGCGCCACCGGTCTGAACCTCGGCGGGTACTGGTCGACGTACTGGTACAACGGCAACGTGCTCGGCAGCGAGATCGCTCGCGGCTTCGACAGCTTGGCGCTCCTCCCGAGCGACCAATTGTCGGCGAACGAGATCGCCGCTGCGGGCGAGATCCAGCTCGACCAGTTCAACGCGCAGCTGCAGTCGAACCTCGTGCACGCGCCGAGCTTCGCCGTGGCGCGGTCGTACGTCGACCAGGCCGAACGTGACGGCAGCCTGAGCGGCAACGCGCTGAAGCAGGTGAACAAGTCCATCGACCAGGCCGAGAAGCTCTCGGCCGACCCGGCGAACGCCGACGACGTCGTGGACCACCTCGCCAATGCGGCTCGCAAGTCGGGCGCTCCGGCCGACTCGGACCTCGTACAGGCGCTCGAGGCGCTCGCCGGGACCTTCGGCTGATCAGTCGCGGGGAGGTCGGCTTCGGTCGGCCTCCCCGCCGGTCGTGAACGTGCCCCGGTCGGTCCAATGACGCCGGGCACTCGCATGTCCGCGCCGCGTGATGCCGTCGCGGCTCAGGACGCGCGGTCGGCGAGCATCTGCTGCATGCGGGCGATCTCGATGCTCTGGTCGGATTCGACGTGGCGCGCGAATTGGTCGATGTCCGACTCATGCCCGCCCCCGGCGGCGTAGAGCTCGCCGACCATCTGCACCGCGCCCTCGTGGTGCTGGATCATGTACTCGAGGAACAGCCGCTCGAAGTCGGCGCCCGTGGCCGCCTCGAGGTCGTCGAGCTGGGCGTCCGTGAGCATCCCCGGCATGGCATGCCCGTCGCCGTCGTGCCCGTTGTGGCCCCCGTCGATCTCGTTCAGAGGTATCACGCGATCCTGGAGCCACCGGATCATGAGCTCCAGCTCGGCCTCCTGGCTGACCGTCATGCGTTCGGCGAGCAGTCGGATGTCGCGATTCTCGGTGCGCTCATCGACGAACCCGGTCATCACGATGGCCTGCTGATGATGCTGGATCATGTCGAGCATGAACTGCGAGTCGGCCTCGATGTACGTCGGCGACTCGAGCCGCATCGCCTCATCGGGCGAGAGCGTGTGATTCGGATCGCCCGGCGCTCCGAGCTGAACGACCGGACTGGTCGGCTCGACGCGCTCGGGACCCGTCGTCGTGCACGCGGCCAGGCCGAGCGCGAGCACGAGCACCGCTCCGACCCGGCAGGACCGCTCCATCGCCGTCATCCATGTACCTCGTCTTCGTTGAAGGGCATCTGCGAGTGTCGTCGTGCGTCTCGTCGCGTTGCAGAGCCGCAGATTCATCGTCCATCTAACTCGAATCGGGGGTGCATGGGAACCGCGCCACCGATACGCTCGTCGTCGTGTCTGAATCCCAGCCCCTGCCCCAGCCCGGATGGTACGCCGACGGATCCGGCCGACAGCGGTGGTGGAGCGGAACGGCATGGACCGAACACTTCGCGCCGGTGCCCCAGCCTCATGCGACGCAGATGGTCGCGTATCAGCAGCCTGCGCCGACGTTCATACGGCCGCTCAAGGACACCGGCATCGCCTACGTCTTCGCCATCCTGCTGAGCGGATTCGGCGCCCACCACTTCTACCTCGGCAACGTCGGTGCCGGAATCGCGTACATCCTGCTCTGGTGGGGCGGTTGGGCTCTGAGCTGGCTCGGCGTGGGTCTTCTCATCCTTCTCGGCGTATTCATCTGGTGGATCGTCGACCTCTGCACCCTCCCGGGCCAGGTGGCGGCCGCGAACCGCCGGATCCTCGGCGGACCTGCCCTCTGAGGCCTCGCTCTCGAGCGAGACGCGGTCGCCCGACGTCGGTGCGAACCTTCGTGCGCCGACCATCACCACGGCCTCGGCGCGCGCGTCGACACCGTCGCGCGGCGCAGAGCGCTCAGATCGCGGCCGCGCGCCGCCAACCGGCGATGAGGGTGTCTCCCGCCGCGCGCAGATCGAAGTCGGGATCGTGCATCCACTGTTCGACGAGTGCGTCGACCGCTCCGCCGAGCGCCACGGCCGCCACCTTCGTATCCATCGGGCGGTACTGCTCCGCGGCCTGGGCGCGTTCGATGGCCGCTGCAGAGCGGGATCCAACGATCGGCTCGTTCGATTCCGCCGGTGTCGGCTTTTGGGGCGAACCCCTCCGCGAGCACCTCGACGTGATCTGGGTGATCGATCATGTAGCCGATCATCGCCCGCAGATATGCATCGACGCTGTCTGCGGCCGTGTTTGCCGAGCTCATCGCCGCCCAGAGGTTCTCCGAGATCTCGTTGACGACGGTCGAGAGTGCCGCCTCGATGAGCGCGCCCCGCGTCGAGAAGTGGTAGAGCACGGCGGCCTTCGAGAGGCCGGCCGCTTCGGCGATCCGTGCGAGGGATGTCCCGGCGACCCCGTGCTTGGCGATCATCTCGATCGTCACACCGACCAATTGCTCCTGCCGCGCTCGCTCGACAAAGCTCGGTGAGGCTGGATCGCGTCGGCTTCGGACCACGAGACGATGCTATTCGCCGGCTGGAGCGGCTGCTCGGGAGGGTCGAGCTCTCGACCTCCTCGAGGAAGGCCGCGATATCGGCCGCGATCTCACGCGGGTACTCGCCGTTGATCGCATGCGACGCATCGGGATAGACGCGCACGTGGCCCGCCGGCAGGTAGCGCTGAGCGAACTCCGCGGCATCCGCGCCAGTCTGCATCGGCGATGCGCCTGCCAGGATCGCGAGCACCGGGACCTTCAGGTCGACCAGTGCCCGCTCGCGGATGCGGGAAGGTGCCGGAAGTCTGAGCGTGTATCCCTGCATCCCCGCCTCGATCATGTCGGCGACCGGCACATCCTCAACGGGCGCGCCACCTGCGGTCCAGGAGTTGAAGTCGTCTCGCCAGCTCCGCGGTGCCCACGGTAGGGAGATCGGGATTGAACGCAGAATGGCCCCGAACGAGAGGTCCGCGAAGACGAACACCGGATCGAGCAGGGAAACGCTCGCGATTCGATTGCTGTTACGGGTGGCGAGGTTCATCGCGGTCCAGCCGCCGATCGACACACCGACCAGATGAACGGCGGTCGCCGAGAGCTGCGCGAGCGTCTCGTCCAGCCACTGGGCCTGGTCTTCATCGTCGTCGATCGGGCGGTCCTGGATGCTCATGCCGGGTTCACCCAGGAGATCGAGCAGCCAGACGCTGCGAACCTCGAGCAGCGAGGGCAGGTTGTCCGCCCAAACGGGGGCACCCGACGAGCGACCAGGGAGCAGTACCAGCGGCGCAGCATTCGGGTCGGCCCCCGCGAAGTAGTACGCCCGCACGACTCCGAAGCTCGTGCGGATGTCTCGCGTCTCGTCGGGTTCGGGAAGCTCGAGCATCGCAGCGTTATACGCCGCCATGAAGCGTTCCTTCGCGGCGCCGCTCGTGAATCGTCCGATCCTGGAAGTCATCTGATGCTCCTAATCGCTAACCGTTCGGTTAGCCAGCTAACCACGTGGTCAGCGCCTCCGCAAGACTGGCATTCGTCCCTGGCGATGCGGCGCGTCCCAGCGCGTGAGCCGCGGCATCCGCTCACCCCGACTCAGAACGCTCGACGAAGTTTCCACGCGTGTCCTGATCGACCTGAGTTCCAGTCCCGATGTCACGAAACCGTCGCCTATTCGGTCTTAATCAGTGACCCCTCGAATTGCTCATACGGCGACCTCGACGTGGTGGCTCCCGACGATGCGAGGTGCTGAAGCAGAACATCGGGTCGGACTGGAGAGAGTTGATGACCGCCACCCCTGGTACGCACATCCGCCGCCCCCAACTGACCGACCGCCTGGCCGACTCGCTCAGGAGTTCCGCCGCCGGGCGAGTCGTCAAGGGACTGGGGAGCCGGGCGGTGCCCACCCACTGGTCGTTCATGTTCGCCGAGGTGGCGCTCTACAGCTTCGTGATCGTGGTGATCACGGGCGTCTTCCTGATGTTCTTCTACGTCCCGTCGAGCGCACCCGTCACCTACAGCGGCTCGTACGCCCCGCTTTCCGGCATCGAGATGTCGCGGGCACTCGACTCGACGCTTCGGATCTCATTCGAAGTTCAGGGCGGGCTCCTCGTGCGGCAGGCTCACCACTGGGCTTCGCTGCTGCTGGTCGCGGCGATCGGGATGCACCTGCTGAGCATGTTCTTCACGGGTGCGTTCCGTAAGCCCCGCCGACTGATGTGGGTGATCGTCTTCCTGGTCTTCCTCCTCACCCTCGTTGCAGGCGTGACGGGCTATGCCCTTCCCGACGACATGCTCTCCGGCACCGGCCTGCGCATCGTTCACGGCATCATCCTCGGGATCCCGCTCGTCGGCACGTGGTTGGCTTTCCTCGTCTTCGGGGGTGAGTTCCCCAGCAATATCATCGCCAACTTCTATCCGGTGCACCTCGTCGTTCCGCTCGTCATCGTCGTGCTGATCGGCGTCTACGTGATGCTCTTGATCAAGCACAAGCCCCCGCAGTTCGCGGCCCCGGGGCGCACCAACGACAACGTGGTCGGCGTGAGGCTGCCGAGGTACGCGGTGATGACCGGTGGGCTGTTCCTCATCGTGTTCGCCGTCGTCACGCTGATCGCAGCGACGGTCACCATCAGCCCGGTCTGGAACTACGGGCCATCCTCCCCGAGCGACGCGACGGCGGGCAGCCAGCCCGACTGGTACACGGGATTCCTCGATGGTGCGCTGAGGCTCGTGCCGCCGGGGTGGGAGTTCGACCTGTTCGGGCGCACCCTCACGCTCGCGGTGCTGGCGCCGTTGGCGGTGGTCGGCGTCTTCATGGCGCTCGTCGCGGTGTACCCGTTCATCGAAGCGTGGATCACGGGGGACACGCGCGAGCACCACATCCTCGACCGGCCGCGCAACGCCCCGACCCGCACCGGGATCGGCGTCGCCGGAGTGATCTTCTACGCCGCCCTCTGGGGCGCGGCGAGCTCCGACATCGTGGCGACCCAGTTCATGCTCTCCATCGAGACCGTGACCCATGCCTTCCAAGCCCTCCTCATCCTCGGCCCGATCGTGGGCTTCATCCTCGCCCGGCAGGTGGCACTCGCGCTGCAACGCAAGGACCGGGAGCTCGTGCTGCACGGCGTCGAAACGGGCCGCATCGTTCGGCTGCCCGGCGGCGAGTACATCGAGGTGCACCGGGAACTCGATGCCTACGAACGGTGGCGTCTTGTCGACTTCGAGGAACAGGCTCCCCTGATGCTGCGACCGGATGCCAGAGGCCGCATCGCTCCGCAGCAGCGGCTTCGCGCGCTCCTGACCCGCTTCTTCTTCGAAGACCGTGTGAGCCCGGTTACTCGCGAGGAACTCCAGAGAACCCGGGAGTAGAGTCGACAGGCGATCATCGCCCCACACGGGCGCCGAGCCTGGAGACAACGACATGCCGGAACTCGACATCGACTCTGCCACCGCAACGTTCGAGACCGCGAGACCGCGGCTGTTCGGAATCGCGTACCGCATGCTGGGCACGGTGGCGGAAGCCGAAGACGTCGTACAGGATGCCTGGATCCGCTGGCAGGGCACCGATCGGTCGCAGGTCCAAAACCCTTCAGCGTTCCTCTCCACGGTGACGGCGCGGCTGTCGATCAACGCCTCCGAATCCGCCCGGGCTCGGCACGAGGTGTACGCGGGCCCGTGGCTGCCCGAGCCCGTGCTGACGGAGAACGACCCGACACTCGGCGCCGAGCGCACGGAAGCGCTGGAGATGGGTCTGCTCCTCCTACTCGAGCGCTTGACCCCGAACGAGCGGGCCGTCTACGTCCTCCGTGAAGCATTCGCCTATGACTATCGCGAGATCGCGGAGGTGCTCGAGACCAGCGAGTCGAATGCCCGCCAGCTGGCACGCCGTGCACGCGCGCATCTCGGAGAAGACCGCTCGAAGCAGGTCACGGCCGCAGAGCGGGAGCGTCTCCTGCGTGCATTCCTCGCTGCCGCCCAGTCGGGTGACCTCGAACAACTCGAGGGCGTGCTCGCCGAGGACATCGTGCTCTACTCCGATGGCGGTGGAGTGGTGGTGGGGGCCGCGCCGCGTCCGGTCGTCGGGCGAGACCGCGTCGTGAAGCTTCTCGAAAGCGGTGCCAAGAACTTCACCGCCGACGTGTCGTTCTCCTTCGTCGAGGTCAACGGCGAGATGGCCGCCCTCCTGTCCCGCCGCGGCGAGCCGTTCGCGCTCGGCTCGATCACCGCCGGCGAGCACGGCATCGAACGCCTCTACTTCGTCGTCAACCCGGACAAGCTGCACGGGCTGCACGCGTAAGCGGCGCCTGAGGGCCCGGGAGTCGGCTCAGCAAAGCGTGTCGATCACTATGCTGGTGCGCCTCAGGCCGCGATCTCGGGCGAGTCGTGTGGCATCCCGACCAGCGCTGTGTTCATCGCGCAAGGCGGGCCGCGATCGTGGGGAACTGCACCGCGATCGCCTGCCAGAGCACCTCATCGTCGGTGCCGTCGTAGTCGTGGGCGATGAAGTTGCGTGTCGCGCGAATGCCCGCCCAATCGATGTCGGGATGGGCGTCACGGAAACCCGCGGGCAATCGATCAGCTGCGGTCGAGAGATCGACCACGACTGAGCGTGCGATGCGACGCTGGTCATCGTCGTCGGGGTCGAAGAAACGCGCTCGGCCGCGGGAAACGACGCGAGCCGCTGTGATCGCGAATCGGCGGATGTCCTCGAGCACCGCTTCGGCGCGGGACGGATCATCGTGCGTCACAGGGGGACCGCTTCGGCGAGGATCCGCTCCATGATCGGGCCGTGGCCGCGATCCGAGACGACATCTACCGGCGCTCCGAGCAACTGCTCCGCCTCGTTCATGAACCCGGCGAGATCGAAGAGCGAGGTCTCGGGGCCGGGGTGCACGAGCAGGTCGATGTCAGAGTCCTCATCGGCGTCTCCGCGAGCGACCGACCCGAATACGCGAACCTGGCCGAGTCCCCGCCGAGTAGCAGCGGCGAGCAGTTCACTGCGCGCGGCATTCAGACGAGCCATCACCGGTACCCTCAACGCTCGATCGATTCGCTGGGCGGTCTCGAGGCTCGGCTCGCGGCGCCCGACCTCATAGGCCGACACGTTGGGCTGCGGCACTCCCGCCCGGGCAGCGAGCTCCCGTTGCGTCAGCCCGGCCGCGATCCTGCGGGCCCGTAGCGTTTCACCGAGTGATTCGGATGCCTCCATGCGGTAAGTATAGCGCAGCGATATATACCTGGCACGGCGTCGACACCCGCCGCTGCGGCGAATGATCGGGCTACTACATACCGTCTCGTCGGCCGCACCGGGTAGGCCCGAGCGCGATGCGCCCGGGCCACCCAGGTCCTCCTCGATCACCAGAGCAGCAGCGGCACCGGCACGGAACCGGAGTCGGAGAGTCCTTCACCGCCCTCGAACGAGGTGCTGATGAGGTGCAGGCCGGCCGGGAGCTTCGGCAGCTTGACGGTGACCCGCCCGTCATCGCGGGCGGTCACCTCGACCGTCGCGATGGCCGTGCCGCCGTCGAGCACCGTGAGCGTGCCCACCGGAGTGCTGCCGTCGGCCGTGAACACCTGGGCGGCGACCTTGACGGACGAACCGGCCTTGGCGATGAGCTTGTTCGGCGCGGCGACGGTCACCGTCGCAACCGCGGGCGGTAGATCAACGGTCACCCCGAGCACCCGCGCGAGCAGTTCCACAGCGGTGGCGGGTTGGCCGGTGAGCAGCGCGTGTTCCGCGTCCGCCGTGAACGCCATCGAGCCGGTCACCGCCGTTCCGTCTGCGATCGCCGCCTGCGCCAGGTCGCGGGCGAGCGAGACCACGAGGTCTGCGTTCGCCGCGTCGGCGGGAGCAGCTCGGTGGCAGCTGCGATCAAGGGGAACGCCGCTGCGGCATCCGTGATCCGGCCGTCGGTGCCCCAGACGGGCGCGTCGAGCAGTGCCTCGACGCTGTCCCGAGCGTCCCCGGCGTCGAGGGAGTCGAGCACCGACTCGAGGCGATCCCGCGGAGCGTCGGTGCGTTCGCCCCAGCCGAAGGAGTAGAGCGGTTCGTAGTCGGCGTCGCCCACGTTGATCGGAACCTGCTCGGCGGTGGCCGGCCAGGTGAGCGGCAGGCGACCGGTGAACGGCTGGTCGCCGAACAGCACGTCGGCGACGCCCGTCGCCCTCGGAGCCGGGGAGGAACGAGGCAACCAGCCCGTTCATCTCTCCGATCCTGTCGGTGACGAGCTGGGTGCGGCCGGCGACGACCAGCACGACGCAGTCCATGGCCGCGCAGACCGTGTCGATCGCGGCCTGGTCCGTGGCCTTGAGTGACAGGCTGTGCCCGTTGTTGCCCACGTCGCCGACTCCCTCGGCATACGGCGTCTCGCCCACGACGACGACGCCGACATCGTGTCCGGCGAGCGGAGCGGTGGCGTCTTCACTCACCGTGATGGTGGCGCCGGGAGCGACCTCGGCCAGTCCCTCGGCGATCGTGGTGCCGGTGGTGGTGTCGCCCGATGAGCCCTGCCACGAGATCGTCCAGCCGCCCATCTGGTTGCCGAGGTCGTCCGCGTTCGAACCGGCGACGTAGATCGACGCCGTCTTCGACAGCGGCAGTACCCCGTCGTTCTTGAGCAGCACCTCCGATTGGGCGACCGCCTGGCGGGCGACGTCGCGGTGCGCCGCCGAACCGAGCTCCGCGGCCTGGCTGCGGTCGCTCATGGCGTTCTCGAACAGGCCGAGTTCGAACTTCTGGGTGAGGATGCGCCGCGCCGCGTCATCCACGCGGGACTCGCTGATCGCACCGCTGCCGACCGCGTCTCGACGCTCGTGATGAACGCACCGAAGTTGAACGGCGCCATCGCCATGTCCAGACCGGAGTAGACCGAGCGCACGACCTTCTCGGCATACGTGCCGCCCGGCAGCTTGTCGATGCCCTCCCAGTCGCTGATGAGGAATCCGGAGAAGCCGAGTTCCTCCTTGAGCAGGTCGGTGTTCAGAGCAGTGTTCTCGTGCATCCGCACCGCGTCCGTCGCCGAGGTCGACCGCCGAGTACGACGGCATGATCGATCCCACGCCCGCCTCGATCGCCGGCAGGTACGGATCGACGTGGGTCGCCACGAACTGGTCGAGCGAGGTCGCGAAGGTCACGCCCTGGTCGATCGGGTAGCCGTCTGCCGAGCTTCGTGGCGTCGTACGCGGTGCCTCCGTCACCCGCCCAGTGCTTCGCCGTCGCGAGAACCTCGGATGCCCCGGACTTGTCGGTCGGGTCGGAACCCTGCAGGC
>CAWJZK010000009.1:0-75586 GCA_963847285.1 uncultured Actinomycetota bacterium | reverse complement strand
CAGTAGCTCGTATCAGAGCAGTGACTCTGACGAGTGCTGCAGCTCTTTCGCACCTTTGGGGCAACGAGTGATTACATTACGTGGAGATCGAGGGCCATGCAACTCGGGCCCGCATCCCGGGCGTGTCGCCCGTCAGGGCGCCCAGTCCGGGGCATCCGAGCCCCAGGCATGCGGCGCCAGCGGCCAGGTGTCGAGCCGTTCGCCGGTCGTGATCGCCGGGCGGACGAGCCGAAGCTCGCCCACCGCCGTCTGCACCAACTCGGTCTGTGCGGCGCGAGCGGCATCGTCGAGCGCCCGCGACGGCGTCGGCTCGGCCGTGCGCGGCATCGTCAGCAGTTCTGCCGCGGTGCGACGGAGCGACATCCGTGCCGCCCAACTGCCACCGGAGGTGCGCTGCCGCTCGAGCAGCGTGATGACAGCGGCGGCGAGCAGGTAGCCGGTGGCGTGGTCGAGCGCCTGCGCGGGGAGCGCGCCGGGCCGGCCTTCGTCGCCCTCGACGAAGGCGATGCCGCTCTCGGCCTGGACGAGGCTGTCGAAGCCGCGGCGTTCCGCTTCGCCGGGCGCGAACCCCCACGCCGACAACTGGGCGATCACGAGTCCGGGGTGCCGTGCGACGAGGCCCTCGGGGTCGAGGCCGAGTCGCGCGAGGGAGGATGGCCGGTAGCCGAGCACCACGACATCCGCCGTGCCGAGAAGTGCGTTGAAACGCGACGCGTCGTTCGGAGTGCGTACATCGAGGATCGCCGTGCGCTTTCCCGCGCCGGTGTCGAGGTGCTGCCATGGGAGTTCTGCGGGCTCGGGCGGGTCGATCCGCAGCACGTCGGCGCCGAGGAGGGCGAGCGTGCGCGTCGCGACGGGGCCGGCGATCACCCGGGTGAGGTCGAGGACTCGGACTCCGGCGAGAGGGCCGGGCGCCGCGGCATCCGTCGACCCGTGCCTCGCCTGCGACCGAGCGGATGCCTCGCCGAGACGCTCGATCTCGATGAGCGGCCGCTCGGCGAGACGGGCGTCGACGCCGGCGTCCTCCGGCCGCACCACGACGCAGAGACCGCCCGCCGCCGTGACCGCTGCAGCGAGTTCGTCGGCACCTCGACGGGCGATCGCGGCCGCGACCTCGTCGCCACCGGCGTGCTCGTCGAGCCCGAGCTCGGCGCGCAGCACTCGGGCATGGTGCGGGTAGTTGCCGTGGGTGCGCACCCAGCCGTCGTCGGCGCGGAAGAACCCCGAGAGCGGCGCCCATACGTCGGGTCGCTCGCCGTCCTGACGGAAGGCGCGATCGCTCGTGAAGGCGGCGGCGATCCGAGCGCCGTCGAGCGGGGGCGGCCGATCGGTCGAGCCGGACGCGGATGCCGCAGCGAGGCTCGCCGCCGCGACCGCACCGACCGCGAGACCCGAGACGTCGAGGCGCGACGGCAGCGGCGCCTCGGGCAGCGGACCGAGCTGCGCGAGCTCATCGGGATCGCGATCGAGCTCGGCCCACACTCGTCGGACGAGCCGCAGTGCCGAGCCGCGCACCGATGGCTCCCTACTCGACGAAGACGCCGGCGAGCGTCTTCTTTCCCCGTCGAAGCACCGCCATGCCGCCACGGGGGACGCGCCCCTCGAGCGTCGCGGTCTCGTCGTCGATGCGCACGTTGTCGAGCGAGACGCCGCCCTGCGCGATTGCGCGCCGGCCCTCGCTCTGGCTCGACACGAGTCCGGTGTCGGCGAGGATCTGCGCGATGGGGGCGTCGGGCGAGGTCGTCGTGTTCGGCAGCTCGCGGAGCGCCGACTCGAGCGTGTCGGGATCGAGCGCCGCGAGATCGCCCTGCCCGAAGAGCGCCTGGGACGCCGCGATGACGGCGGCAGTGGCATCCGCGCCGTGCACCAGCGTGGTGGCTTCGTGGGCGAGCACCCGCTGGGCCTCGCGCTTGAACGGCTCGCCGGCGACTGCCGCCTCGAGCTCTTCGATGCGCGCGCGATCGAGGAAGGTGAAGATCTTCAGGCGAGCGATCACGTCGGCGTCGTCGGTGTTGAGCCAGAACTGGTAGAAGCGGTAGGGACTGCACATCGCGGCATCCAGCCAGATGGCATTGCCCTCGCTCTTGCCGAACTTCGTACCGTCGGCGTTCGCGACGAGAGGTGTGCCGATCGCGTGGACGCTCGTGCCCTCGACCCTGTGGATGAGGTCGGTGCCGCTCGTGAGGTTGCCCCATTGGTCGCTGCCGCCGGTCTGCAAGACGCAGCCGTACTGGCGGAAGAGCTCGAGGTAGTCGAAGCCCTGCAGGATCTGGTAGCTGAACTCCGTGTAGCTGATGCCGGCCTCGGAGTTCAGGCGCGAGGCGACGGCGTCCTTCTTCAGCATCGTGCCGACGCGGAAGTGCTTTCCGATCTCGCGGAGGAAGTCGATCGCCGAGAGGTCGGCGGTCCAGTCGAGGTTGTTCACGAGGCGCACGGCGTTCTCGCCCTCGCCCGAGAGGAATCGGCTGACCTGGCCCTGCAGGTAGCCGACCCATTCGGCGACGGTCTCGCGGGTGTTGAGCGTGCGCTCCGCGGTGGGCCGCGGGTCGCCGATGAGGCCCGTCGAACCGCCGACGAGGCCGAGCGGTCGGTGCCCAGCGAGCTGCAGCCTGCGCATGACGATGAGCTGAACGAGATTGCCGAGGTGCAGGCTCGGCGCGGTGGGGTCGAAACCGCAGTAGTACGTGATCGGCTCGCCCGCGAGGAGCTCTTTCAGCGCGGCCTGGTCGGTCGACACGTGCACGTGGCCGCGCCAGACGAGCTCCTCCCAGACGTCCTCGAATGAGGCGTCGTTCTGCTGGGATGCGAGGATCACGGGGTCTGGCACCCCGACAGAGTACCAGCGACCGAGTCGGCGTTGATTCAGCCCTCAGGCTTGATTTGATGCATTCAATGCTATACCATTGTTCACCGATGAAGATTCAGACAGATGCTTCATCTCAACCTGATCAATGCTCCAGCACTCATCGGAGGTCACCCGTGTTCGTCATCACCGCCGACCAGGTCGGAAGCCGACGCGACACCGACCGCACCGGCGCACTCGTCGCGGAGCTGACCGACCGGTTCGGCACGCAACTGCTGCTCCCCGTCGACCAGACCGCGGGCGACGAGGTGCAGCTCGTGACGGATTCCGCGGAGACCGCGCTCGCGATCGTGCTCGACACGACGCGAACGGGGCGATGGAGCGTCGGGCTCGGCGTGGGAGACATCCGACGGCCGCTCCCCGACGCGGCACGCAAGGCCACCGGAAGCGCGTTCATCGCCGCTCGCGAGGCGGTCGGCGCGGCGAAACGAGCCGACGGCCGATTCGCGCTCCGCGCCGCGCCGATCACGGTGCGGATCACCGTCGCCGATGTCGAGCCCCTCGTGCGACTGCTGGTGCTGCTGCGGGAGCGGCGAACGGAACCCGGGTGGGAGGTCGTCGAACTCGTGCGCAACGGCCAGCGCCAGAAGGAGGCCGCCGCCGCCCTCGACATCAGCCCCGCCGCCGTGAGCGCGCGCCTGAAAGCGGCGATGTGGCGTGCCGAGGAGGAGGCGCGGCCGGCACTCGTGCGACTGCTCCGCGAACTCGACGCCGAGGCATCCCACACGCCGCGCGAGTGACGGCCCGCACGCGGCATCCGCCTCGCTATGCTGCTCGAAGACCCCGGGGCTGCGCGGCCCCCACCCTCAGAAGGAGCGCCGTGAACCTCGTGGACATCGCCGTCGCCATCACCTGGTCGGCCCTTGTGCTGGCACTCGCCGCCGCGACGATTCTCTCGGTGTTCGCGTCCCTCCGCCCGAGGCGCGCGTACCTGTGGTTCGCGGCCGGTGCGCTCGGCATCGCGCTGCTCGCCGCCGCGACCGCCGCCACGCCGGCGCAGTTCGGACTCGCCCCGCTGATCACGGTGCTCGGCTTCGCGACGGCCGTCTTCGGCGGAAGCCCGGCCGCCGCGACGGCACTGGAGCTCGCGATGGGCGGCACCGTCGCGCCCGGCCTGCACGGCGGCATCATCGTCGCCGAGCGGCGAACCCCGAGCGAGGAGCGGCAGGGCATCCAGTCGGCGACTCGTCGTGAGGTGCTTCGCGGCGGGCTCATCATCGGCGTGCTCGAACGCATCGCAACAGCAGGTTCCATCATCGCCGGGTTCCCCGAGGGCCTCGCCATCGTCGTGGCCGTGAAGGGCGTCGGCCGGTTCACCGAGCTCGAGGCGCCCGAGGCACGCGAGCGATTCATCATCGGCACGTTCGCGAGCCTCATCTGGGCGAGCGCCGCGGCGCTCGTCGTGCACCTGGCCATTCGCTGACCACCCTGCTCACAGGAGAGCCCGAGTTCGAGTCGGGCCCCGCCGCGCAGCCGAGGCGCAGGCAGCCGGCTCAGTCGTGCGAGCGCGCGTGACGCCGATACGGTGAGACCCCCGGGTCACCGGGAATCCAGAAGCGCCAGGGGAACGCCCCTCCCCCGCCCGGCCCGCTCACGCCCGTGCGCGCACCGGCCGCGAAATGCAGCGGCCGCTCCGGCACGAGCAACTCGAACGGCGGAGCGAGCAGGTCGGCACCGCTCGCCGACAGCGCGACGCCGAGTGCCACGGTCAGCCGTGCCGGACCTCGCGCGAGGTCGCGATCGGATGCACCGACCCGCCGAGCACGAGCGAGATCGATGCCGCCGACCACGGTGCCGCCGCGAAGGAGCACCGCCGCCGACTGGCCCGGATGCCCCGCGACGACGTTCAGGCAGACGTGCATGCCGTAGGTGAAGTAGGCGTACAGGTGCCCGGCCTCGCCGAACATGACGGCGTTGCGCGGAGTCTTCCCCCGGAACGCATGCGAGCCGGGATCCTCGCCGACGCCACGGTACGCCTCGACCTCGGAGAGTCGCACCGAGACGCGGCCCTCCTCGGTCTCATGCGAGAGGACGGCGCCGAGCAGCAGTGGAGCGAGCTCGACCGAGTCTCGTGCGAAGAACTCGCGCGGCGCTCGAACGAGCCGGTGCTGCGACGCCGGGTGCGCCGCGGCATCCGCCCCGCTTCTCGGCGCCCGGTCGCTCAGCTTCGCGCCTCCGGCAGCCCTGCGACGAGGTGACGCACCCGATCGGCGAGTCGCGCGAGCTGCTCGTCGACGCGCACGGGCGCAGTGCCGCCGATGCCGTCGCGACTCGCGACCGAGCCCTCGACCGTGAGCACCTCGCGCACCTCGGGCGTGAGCTGCGCTGAGATCGCCGCGAGTGCCGCGTCGTCGACGGCGTCGAGCTCGAGCCCGTGCTCCTCGGCGTAGCGCACGAGCGCGCCGGTGATCTCGTGGGCGTCGCGGAACGGCACGTGGCGCTTCACGAGCCACTCTGCGACATCCGTCGCGAGCGAGAACCCGGCGGGCGCGAGCTCTGCCATGCGGTCGGTGTGGAACGTCAACGTCGCGATCATGCCCGTGAATGCGGGAAGCAGCACCTCGAGCGTCTCGACGGAGTCGAAGACGGGCTCCTTGTCCTCCTGGAGGTCGCGGTTGTAGGCGAGCGGCAGTGCCTTCAGCGTCGCGAGAAGGCCCGTGAGGTTGCCGATGAGCCGGCCCGACTTGCCTCGTGCGAGTTCGGCGATGTCGGGGTTCTTCTTCTGCGGCATGATCGATGAACCCGTCGAGTAGCCGTCGTCGAGCGTGACGAACGCGAACTCGCGAGTGTTCCAGAGGATGATCTCCTCGGCGATGCGCGAGAGGTCGATGCCGATCATCGCCGCGACGAACGCGAACTCGGCGACCACGTCGCGGCTCGCGGTGCCGTCGATCGAGTTCTCGGACGGCGCGGCGAGCCCGAGGTCGCGGGCGACGGATGCCGCGTCGAGGCCGAGCGTCGACCCGGCGAGGGCACCGCCGCCGTATGGCGAGACATCCACCCGCTTCGTCCAGTCGACGAGCCGCTCGAGGTCGCGGGAGAGCGCCCATCCGTGCGCGAGAAGGTGGTGGGCGAGGAGCACCGGCTGGGCGTGCTGCAGGTGCGTGCGGCCGGGCATGATCGCGGTGCGGTGATCGTCGGCCTGGGCGACGAGCGCGTCGATGAGGTGCACGAGCTGCTGCCCGATGGTCGCGGCGTGGTCCTTGAGGTAGAGACGCACGAGCGTGGCGATCTGGTCGTTCCGGCTGCGTCCGGCGCGGAGCTTGCCGCCGAGCTCGGCGCCGACGAGTTCGATCAGGGCCGCTTCGAGTGCGCCGTGCACGTCTTCATCGCTCTCGGCGGCGACGAGCTCGCCCGAGAGTACTTTCGCCTCGAGCTCGTCGAGCCCGGCGAGCATCGACGTGAGCTCGTCGACGCCGAGGTACCCGGCAGCCGCGAGCGCCCGCGCGTGTGCGCGGGACCCCGCGAGGTCGTAGCCCGCGAGCTGCCAGTCGAAGTGCGTCGACTTCGAGAGTCGCTGCAGCTCGGGTGACGGTCCGGTCGCGAAGCGCGCGCCCCAGAGCGAGCCCTCGTTGGTGCCGTGCTCGGCCATCAGGCGTCCTTTCGCTCGAGGAGCCACACGAGCAGCGCCTTCTGCGCGTGCAGGCGGTTCTCGGCCTGGTCCCAGATGATCGACTGCTCGCCGTCGATGACGTCGGCGGTGACCTCGTACCCGCGGTCGGCGGGCAGGCAGTGCATGAAGACGGCATCGGATGCCGCGAGCGACATGAGCTCGCGATCGACACGGTATGCACCGAATGTCGCCACCCGGTGCGCCTTCTCACCTTCCTTGCCCATCGACACCCAGGTGTCGGTGACGACGACGTCGACGCCGGCGGCGGCCTCGGCGGCATCCGTGTACAGCGCGACCGAACCGCCGGTCGACGCGGCGATGCGGTCGGCGTCGGCGACGACGGATGCCGCGGGCGTGAACTCCTCGGGCGAGGCGACCCGCACGTGCATTCCGGCGGTCACGCCCGCGAGCACGTACGACTGCGCCATGTTCGAGGCGCCGTCGCCGAGGAAGGCGAGCGTCAGCCCTGCGAGGGCGCCCTTGTGTTCACGGATCGTGAGCAGGTCGGCGAGCAGCTGGCACGGGTGGAAGTCGTCGGAGAGGGCGTTCACGACGGGCACCGTGGTGCCCGCGGCCATCTCCTCGAGCCCGGCCTGGCCGTAGGTGCGCCACACGATCGCCGACACCATGCGCTCGAGCACTCGGGCGGTGTCGGACGGGGTCTCCTTGCCGCCGAGCTGGCTGTTCGCCGTCGAGATGATGAGCGGCGAGCCGCCGAGGTCGGCGATGCCCACCGCGAACGAGACGCGGGTGCGCGTCGACGACTTGTCGAAGATCACGGCGACCGTCTGGGGGCCCGCGAGCGGGGTTCGGCTCCAGCGGTCGGCCTTCAGTGTCTCGGCGAGGTCGAGGATCTCGGCCTGCTCGGCCGGGGTGATGTCGTCGTCACGGAGGAAGTGGCGGGTCATGCGGTTCCGTTCGGTATCGAGGTGGTGCGGGGTCGTGCGGGTCGTGCGGGTCAGAGGGCGGACGCGACGGCGTCGAGTGCGTGCGTGAAGCGCTCCGCGAACTCATCGACGTCGGCATCGTCGATGATGAGCGGCGGCGCCATGCGAATCGTGGAGTCGTTGGCCGCGTTCACGATGAGTCCGGCGCGCATGGCCTCGGCGACGATCGCGCCGGCGATCGGTTCGGTGAGGCCGATGCCGAGCAGGAGGCCCCGCCCGCGCACGCCGGCGACGAGTGGCGAATCGAGCCCGTCGATCCGAGCGCGGATCTGGTCGCCGCGCACCGCCGCGTTCTCGACGAGCCCGGCGCGTTCGATCTCGCCGAGCACCGCGTTCGCGACGGCGGTCGCGAGCGGGTTGCCGCCGAAGGTCGAACCGTGCTGGCCCTTCGTGAAGAGCGATGATGCGTGCCCGAAGGTGACGAGCCCGCCGATCGGGAATCCGCCGCCGATGCCCTTCGCCACCGTGATCGCGTCGGGCGTGATGCCGGTGTGCTGGAAGGCGAACCACTCGCCCGTGCGGCCGGCCCCCGTCTGGATCTCGTCGACGATGAGCATGGCGCCGTGGCGATGCGTGAGTTCGCGCGCGGCCTCGAGGAACCCCGCCGGGAGGTCGACGACACCCGCCTCGCCCTGGATCGGTTCGACGATGACGGCAGCGACGGCGTCGTCGACGGATGCCTCGAGCGCCGCGATCGTCGCCGGGATGTGCTCGACTCCCCCCGGCAGCGGCTCGAACACATCACGCATGTGCGGCTTCCCCGTGAGGGCGAGCGCGCCCATCGTGCGGCCGTGGAAACCGTCGACGAGCGCGAGGACCCGCGTGCGCGCTCCGCCCGAGTTGTTCAGGCGGGCGAGCTTGAACGCCGCCTCGTTGGCCTCGGCACCCGAGTTGCCGAACCACGCGCGGCCCGACTCCCCCGCGCCTGCGAGGCGTGTGAGGCGCTCAGCGAGCTCGAGCGCAGGCTCGGTCGTGAAGTAGTTCGACACGTGCGCGAGGCGACTCGCCTGCGTGGCGACCGCGTCGACGAACACGGGGTGCGCGTGGCCGAGCGAGTTGACGGCGATGCCCGCCAGGAAGTCGAGGTACTCGTTGCCCGCGTCATCCCACACCCGCGCGCCCTCGCCGCGCTCGAGTTTCGCGAGCGGCATGCCGATCGAGCGCATGATGCGCTGGTCGAAGCGCTGCTGCCAGGTGCTCACGCGGCGCTCCCTGAGCCTGTCGAAGGAACCACCTCGGTGCCGATGCCCGACTGCGTGAACACCTCGAGGAGGATCGAGTGCGGGATGCGGCCGTCGATGATCGCCGCCTTCGCGACACCGCCCTCGACGGCGTCGAGGCAGGCCCGCATCTTCGGGATCATGCCCGACTCGAGCGAGGGCAGCAGCGAGATGAGCTCGGGCACGTCGATGATCGAGACGAGCGAGTCGCGATCGGGCCAGTCGCGATAGAGGCCGGCGACGTCGGTGAGGATCACGAGCTTCGCGGCGCCGAGCGCGACGGCGAGCGAGGCGGCAGCCGAGTCGGCGTTCACGTTGAGCGACTGGCCGGGCACCGCACCGTCGGGCGCGATCGACGAGACGACCGGGATGCGTCCTGCCTCGAGCTCGGCGTGCACGGCGGCCGGGTCGACCGCGACCACGTCTCCGACGAGACCGAGGTCGACCTCCTCGCCGTCGACGATCGCCCCGCGGCGACGCCCGGTGAAGAGACCCGCGTCTTCGCCCGACAGCCCCGACGCGAACGGCCCGTGCTCGTTGATGAGCGACACGACCTGGCGGTTCACCTGGCCCGACAACACCATGCGCACGACGTCCATCGTCTCGGGCGTGGTCACGCGATACCCGCCGCGGAACTCGCTCGGGATGCCGAGCCGCTGGAGCATCGCCGAGATCTGCGGCCCGCCGCCGTGCACGACGACGGGCTTGATGCCGGCGTAGCGGAGGTAGACCATGTCCTCCGCGAACGCGCGCTGCAGCGCCGGGCTCACCATCGCGTTGCCGCCGAACTTCACGACGATCGTCTCGCCGTGGAAGCGCTTCAGCCACGGCAGCGAGTCGATCAGCACCTGGGCCTTCGCGCCCGCGGTCTCGGCGTCGACGCCGGCGGCATCCGTTTCGTTCTCGCTCATGCTCAACTCGCGTACGCGCTGTTCTCGTGCACGTACTCGTGCGTGAGGTCGTTGGTCCAGATGGTCGCGGATGCCTCGCCGGCATGCAGCTCGATGAGCACGTGCGTCGCCCGCGGCGTGAGGTCGACCTGCTCGCGCGGCGCGTCGGGCCGGCCCGCGTGGCACACGCGCACGCCGTTCATCGACACGTCGACGAGGTACGGGTCGAACGGCGCCTGCGTCGTGCCGATCGCGGCGAGCACCCGGCCCCAGTTCGGGTCGTTGCCGAAGATCGCCGCCTTGAACAGGTTGTTGCGGGCCACCGAACGACCGACCTCGACGGCGTCGTCTTCGGTGACCGCGCCGCGCACTTCGATCGCGATGTCGTGGCTCGGCACCCTCGGCGTCGCCCTGCAGCTGCAACGCGAGGTCGCGGCACGCCGCCGTGACCGCGTCGGCGAACACGTCGAGCGGCGGGGTGACGCCGGAGGCGCCGCTCGCCATGAGCGTCACCTGGTCGTTCGTCGACATGCACCCGTCGGAGTCGAGTCGGTCGAACGTGACCCGCGTCGCCGCGCGGAGCGCCGCATCGAGCGATTCGGCGGAGAGGTCGGCGTCGGTCGTGAGCACGACGAGCATCGTTGCGAGGCCGGGCGCCAGCATGCCGGCGCCCTTCGCGATGCCGCCGACGCGCCACCCGTCGCCCTCGACCACGACCGTCTTCGCGCGCGTGTCGGTCGTCATGATCGCCCGCGCCGCGTCATCGCCGCCGTCGGCCGACAGGCGGTTCGCTGCCGAGAGCACGCCCTCCTCGAGCACCTCCCCGTCGAGCTGGTCGCCGATGAGTCCGGTCGAGCAGACCAGCACGTCGCCTGAGGAGATGCCGAGCGCGGATGCCGCCGCCTCCGCCGTGCGATGCGTGACCTGGAACCCCTCGGGTCCGGTGAAGCAGTTCGCCCCGCCCGAGTTCAGCACGATCGCAGACACCAGGCCATCGGAGATGACCTGCTGCGACCAGAGGATCGGGTTCGCCTTCGCCCGGTTCGACGTGAACACGGCGGCCGCCTGCTGCAACGGCCCGCGATTCACGATGAGTGCGAGGTCGAGCGCGCCCGAACGTTTGATGCCCGCGGCGATTCCCGCGGCCTCGAAGCCGACCGGAGCGGTGACGGTCACGGGGCGACTCCGTTCACGGGAAGGCCGGTCGACTCGGCGAGGCCGAGCGCGATGTTCGCGGACTGGACCGCGGCACCCGCCGTGCCCTTCACGAGGTTGTCGATCGCGGTCACGACGACGACGCGGCCGGCCCGCTCGTCGATCGCGAGGCCCATGAGCGCGGTGTTCGCGCCGAGCACGTCGCCCGTGCGCGGGAACTGCCGTTCGGGCAGCAGTTGCACGAACCGTTCGCCGGCGTAGGCGTCTTCCCACGCGGCGCGCACCGTCGCGGCATCCGTTCCCGGCATGATGCGGGCGGTGGAGGTCGCGAGGACGCCCCGCGACATCGGCACGATCACGGGCGTGAACGAGATCGTCGGCGCGGCGGCCCCGGCCCAGCGCAGCGCCTGGGTGATCTCGGGGATGTGCCGGTGCACGCCTCCGATCGAGTAGGGGTTCGCCGAGCCCAGGATCTCGGAGCCGAGCAGGTGCGCCTTCAGGCTCTTGCCGGCGCCCGACGGCCCGACGGCGAGCACGGAGACGAGGTCGCGGTCCTCGATGACGCCCGCGCGGATGCCGGGGGCGAGCGAGAGGGCGACGGTCGAGGCGTTGCACCCGGGAGCCGCGATTCGGCGGGAGTTCGTGAGCCGATCGCGTTGCGTGCCCGACAGGCGCGGCAGCTCGGGGACCCCGTAGGCCCAGGCCGAGTGGAAGTCGCCGCCGTAGAACTCGGCCCAGTCGACCGCGCTCTCGAGGCGGTGATCGGCGCCGCAGTCGACGACGAGCGTGTCGGGCGAGAGCTCGGCGGCGATGGCACCGGATGCACCGTGCGGCAGCGCGAGGAAGACGACGTCGTGCCCCGCGAGCGTCTCGACGCTCGTCTCCTGCAACGTCAGGTGCGTGTACGTGCGGAGGTGCGGTTGCACCGCCACGAGCGCCTGGCCGGCGTTCGCGTGCGCGGTGACGGTGCGCACCTCGAACTCGGGATGATCGGCGATGAGGCGCAGGATCTCTCCGCCGGCATAGCCGGACGCGCCGGAAACGGCGACGGAGTACGTCATGGATTCCACCTTACGGTCTGTGCGGTCGAGGCGATGTTCCGGCGACGCCCCGCGACACGCCGCGCTCGCCCTCGTGCCTCGCGAGCAGGGCACCCTGCACCCGTGAGCTCAGGCCGAGCTTGCCGAGCACTCGCGACACGTGCGTCTTCGCAGTCGCCTCCGAGATCACGAGTCGTTCGGCGATCTCGGCGTTCGCCAGACCGAGGCCGAGGCAGTCGAGGACCTCCTGCTCACGCGCCGTGAGATCGGCGAGGCGAGCGGATGCCTCGGGGTACGGACTCTCGGGCGCCGGGCGTGCGTCGAGCTCGCGCCATCGCTCGATGACCGCGCGGGTCACCTCTGGTGCGAGCACGGCGTCGCCCGCGGCGACACGGCGGATCGCGTCGAGGAGTGCCTCCGATGACGCCGTCTTCAGCAGGAATCCCGCCGCGCCCGCGGCGAGCGCCGACGACACGACGTCGTCGAGCCCGAACGTCGTGAGCACGAGCACCCGCGGTCCGTCGGCCTGGGCGGCGATCTGGCGTGTCGCCGCGACGCCGTCGAGCACCGGCATCTGCACGTCCATCAGCACGACGTCGACGGGTGTCTCGGCGATCCGGCGAAGCGCCTCGCGGCCGTCGCCCGCCTCGCCGACGATCTCGATGTCGGCGTTGCCGTCGAGGAGCATGGCGAGTCCCGCGCGCACGGCCTGGTGATCGTCGGCGATGAGCACTCGGATCATGCGGCACCACCACGCGCTGGCCCGATCGCGTCGGCCCGTCGTTCGGTGATCGGCAGCTCCGCTGTGAGCACCCAGGTCTCGCCGTCGGCTGACGTCTCGACGCCGGCCTCCGCGCGACCGCCGAGGACCCGCGCGCGCTCAGCGACGCCGAGGAGCCCGTGGCCCGAGCTCAGCGGCTCGGGCAGGGATTCCCGGGCTGAGATCGGGTTGCGAACCTCGATGTTGATCGACCCGATCCCGGAGGCGATCTGCAGCAGCACGGGTCGGCCGGGCGAGTGCTTCGCCGCGTTCGCCAGCGCCTCCTGCACGATGCGGTACGCCGCCACCGACGTCGCCGCCGGGCGCCGAGTCGAGCGCCGTGGCATCCGTCTCGCTCCGGATCTCGACGCCCGCAGCACGGCTCGCCTCGAGCAGCGAGTCGAGGTCGGCGAGTGTCGGTGGCGCCGACAAGGTGTCACCGTCGCCCCTGAGCACGTCGATCAGCGACCGCATCTCACCGAGGGCCGCGATGCTCGACGCGCGGATCGCCTCGAGCCCGGGTACGGTCGCCGACCGCTCGCCTCGCGCCCTTCCCAGCGCCGCCTCGGCCTGCAGGGCGATGCCCGCGACGTGCCCGGCGAGCATGTCGTGGAGGTCGCGGCCGATCGCCATCCGCTCCGACGCGAGCGCGCTCTGCCGATCGGATTCGGCCGCACGTCGCACCGCGTCGGCCCGCGCGCGTTCAGCATCGGCCCGTGCGCGTTCGGCGGCGGCCTCGAGCCTCGGCGCCCGCACCGCACGGCCCCACCAGAGCGCGAGCGCGCACGTCACCGGGATCCAGAGGAAGCGCGAGACGACCTCGGGCGGCCCGGCGGGCAGCGCGAGGCTCAGTACGCCGACGAGCGCGACGGCGCCCGACGCGTACTGCGCGAGGTCGACTGCCCGCGACGGGCTCCGCAACGCGACGAGGGTAGAGCAGGTCGGCGAAGATGAGGATCGCGCCGAGCGGGGTCGCGCCGGTCAGCGCTGCACTCACGGCGATGATCGCTGCCGCGAGGAACATCGTGCCGATCGGCGAGCGTTCCCGGAAGTAGTGGACGACCCCGAGCACGAGCACGATTGCGAGGTCGAGCCACCACGCGATGAATCGCGGCTCGGCCACCCAGGCCACTCCGGTCCCGGTGGGCACGAGCAGCACGCCGACACCGGTGTACGCGAGCGTGCCGAGGAGGCGGGCGTGGCTGCGGGCGATCCGGCGCAGCTCGTCGACGGAGAGCATGCTCCCATGCAAGCAGGTCGCGCGATCGCCCGCGACCGACCCGCGGCGCACGGCGATCCGGTCACCGTCATCACAAGTGTGTAGACGCGCGCCGCGAGGTCACCGCGTTCGGCCGACGCGCGCCCCGTGCACCCGCCCGCAGGCTGATGGCATGGACAGCCTCACCCAACTCAGCCCGATCATCTGGGCGATCCTCGGCGTCGAGATCGCGTTCTGGCTCGTGCTCGTCGCCGGGCTCGCGACGAGATACCTGCTCCGGATGCCGCGGGCGAGCCGCGTCATCCTGCTGTGCGTGCCGCTCGTGGACCTGGTGCTCATCGCGCTCACCGTGATCGACCTCGCCGGGGGTGCGGAGCCCGACTTCGCCCACGCGCTCGCCGTCGTCTACCTCGGCTTCACGATCGGGTTCGGCCACTCGCTCATCGCGTGGGCCGACGTGCGGTTCGCGCACCGCTTCGCCGGCGGGCCGCGGCCGGCCAAGCCGCCGAAGTCCGGCCCCGCGTATGTGCGCCGCATGTGGGCCGAGTGGCGGCGGGTGCTCGTCGCCTGGGCGATCGCCGTGCCGGGCCTCCTCGGCATGATCGCGGTCGCCGGCGGCGGCATCCCCGACGATCTCGACGCGGTGTGGAGCGACCAGCTCTGGTCGATGATCGCCCGGCTCACGGTGATCGCCGGTATCTGGTTCGTCGCCGGGCCGGTGTACGCGATGCTCTTCCGGTGGGACGAAGAGGAGCAGCCGACGGTCGCGCGGCAGGCATAGGCTCGAGCGGTGGGCCGCGCCGAGCACCGGCGGTAGCGACATCCCCCATCGACATCCGACCATCGTCATCCGAGGAGAATCCATGGCCCTGCGAATCCTGTTCATCGGCGGCAACGGCATCATCAGCTCCGCGTCGAGTGCCCTCGCGGTCGAGCGCGGATACGATCTCACGCTCCTGAACCGCGGGCGGAGCACCGATCGGCCGCCGATCGACGGGGTACGCCGGCTCGTCGGCGATGCCGATGACGTGGCATCCGTCACCGCCGCGATCGGCGACGAGACCTTCGATGTCGTCGCGAACTTCCGCTCGTTCTCGCCCGAGCAGGTGGCTCGCGACATCGAGCTCTTCGACGGCCGCACCCGCCAGTACGTGTACATCTCGTCGGCGTCGGCCTATCAGAAGCCGGTCGCGCGGCTGCCGATCACCGAGTCCACACCGCTCAGGAACCCGTACTGGCAGTACTCGCGCGACAAGATCGCGAGTGAAGACCTGCTCGTCGCCGCGTACCGCGATCGCGGGTTCCCGGTCACGATCATCCGACCGTCGCACACCTACGATCGCGCGAGCATCCCCATTCTCGGAGGATGGACCGCGATCGAACGGATGCGGCGGGGCCTCCGGTCGTCGTGCACGGCGACGGCACGAGCCTCTGGACGCTCACGCACACGCGCGACTTCGCCGTCGCGTTCGTCGGCCTCCTCGGCAACGACCGTGCAATCGGCGAGGCGTTCCAGATCACCTCGGACGAGGCGCTCACCTGGAATCACATCACCGAGCTGCTCGCGCATGCCGCGGGCGCGGAGTTCCGCCCGGTGCATATCGCGAGCGACGCGATCGCCCGCGAACTGCCCGAACACGGCCCCGGCCTCGTCGGCGACAAGGCGCACTCGGTGATCTTCGACAACACCAAGGTGAAGTCGCTCGTGCCCGAGTACCGCGCCGTCATCCCGTTCTGGCAGGGCGCACGCGAGATCGTCGAATGGCACGACGCGGATGCCTCGCGGCGGGCGGTCGACCCGCAGCTGGATGCCGCGTTCGATCGACTCGTCGAGCGCTACGGCGCCTGACGGGCCGACCGACGCGGCATTACTCGCGGATGGCCGCGCCGGTGCGCTTCGCGGCGAGCGCGGCACCCGCGAGCTTCGCGTCGCTCGCCTCCGCCGCGGTGAGCGTGCGATCGGGCGCGCGGAATCGGAGCGCGAACGTGAGGCTCTTCGCACCCACCGGGCAGGCCTGCGCCACGGTAGTCGTCGACGAGCGCGAGGTGCTCGAGGAGCTCCCCCGCGCCCTCGCGCACCGCACTCGCGACCGTGCCCGCCGGCACCTCGGCGCCGACCACGAGCGAGAGGTCCTGTGTCGCCGCCGGGAAGGTGCCGATCGGGCGCGCCTCCACCGCGGGGCGGTCGCGTCGATGACCGCGTCGAGGTCGAGCTCGGCGACTGCGACGACTCGCGGCAGGTCGGCCTCCTCGGCGAAGGCCGGCAACAGTTCGCCGGCGTAGCCGACGATGCGTCCGGCGACGCGGAGTTCGGCCGTGCGCCCCGGGTGGAGTGCCTGGTGCGAGCCCTGCACGATCTCGAGGTCGGCGCCGATCGCGAGCGCGACCTCCCGCACCGCGTCGAGGGCATGGGCGACGCCCGCGGCGACGGCCGGCTGGCCGGGCTGCTTGGCCACGACGTCGCCGACGAGCAGCACAGCCAGATGTCGAGGCTGCGGCGGGATGCCCTCCTGCAGGCGTGCGAGCTCGTCGTCGCTGGGCCTCCGATCGCCGACGGGCAACTCGCCCGAGCCGTACGTGCGGTCGGTTTCGGGGAGGAAGACGAGGCCGATCTCGAAGAGGTCGAGGTCGTTGAGGCCGCGCGAGCGGTTGCGCCGCGCGGCGCCGACGAGTCCGGGCAGGAGCGACCGACGCAGGAAGGGCGCGCTCTGGTCGAGCGCGTTGGCGATGCGCACGGATGCCACGGGGGCGCCGTCGACGCTGCCGAAGAACGCGTTCTCGTCGGCCGTCGCGAACGGGAACGAGAGCACCTCGGTGGAACCGGCGGCGGCCAGCACGTCGGCCGTCTGCCGGCGCAGGCGCTGCGAACGCGTGAGGCCGCGCCCCGGGGGCGCGACCGGCAGCACCGACGGGATGCGGTGGTAGCCCACGAGCCGGGCGACCTCCTCGGCGAGCTCGGCCTTGCCGGTGAGGTCGGGCCGCCACGACGGCGGCACGACGGCGAAGCCGTCGGCGGTCTCGGTGACGAGGCCGCCGATCTCGGCGAGCGCGTCGTGAACCTCGGCCTCGGTGTAGTCGACGCCGATGAGGCCCGAGACGAATCCGTGCGGCAGCAGGATCGCCTCACGCTCGGGCGCTTCGTGGATGAGCGAGCCCCAGTCGTCGGCGGTTCCTCCCGCGAGGTCGACCATGAGCTGCGCGACGCGCGAGGCGGCAGCGGCCGCGATCTGCGGGTCGACGCCGCGCTCGAACCGCCTGGACGCCTCGCTCGGCAGCTTGTGCCGGCGCGCCGATCGGGCGATCGACACCGGGTCGAAGTTCGCGGCCTCGATGAGCACGTTCCGCGTCCGTGTCGCCGATCTCGGTCTCGGCGCCGCCCATCACGCCCGCGATGCCGATCGGCCCGCGATCGTCGGTGATGAGGAGGTCTTCGGGGTCGAGGGTGCGCTCCTTCTCGTCGAGCGTGACGATCGTCTCGCCCGGCTTCGCCCGGCGCACGATGATGCCGCCCCGCAGCTCGTCGAGGTCGTAGCCGTGAATCGGCTGCCCGAGCTCGAGCATCACGTAGTTCGTGATGTCGACGAGAACCGAGATCGAGCGGATGCCGGCGAGCTTCAGCCGCGCGATCATCCACGCCGGCGTCGGGCGCGACGGGTCGACGCCACGCACGATGCGGGTCGCGAAGACCGCAGAGCCGACGCGACCGCGGATGGGCGCCTCGTCGCGGATCTCGACGGGGAAGCCGTCGCCCGTGGCATCCACCGGGCTCGTCTGCTCGACCGGGTCGCGGAAACGCGCCCCGGTCGCGTGGGCGTACTCGCGCGCGACACCGCGGATCGAGAACGCGTAGCCGCGGTCGGGCGTGACGTTGATCTCGACGGCGGCGTCGTCGAGCCCGAGGAGCTTGATCGCGTCGGTGCCGACGGGCGCGTCGATGTCGAGGGTCGAGAGCCGCAGGATGCCGGCGTGGTCGTCGCCGAGCCCGAGTTCCCGCGCCGAGGCGATCATGCCGTCGGAGACATGTCCGTACGTCGTGCGGGCCGCGATCGGGAACGGCCCGGGCAGCACCGCACCCGGCAGCGTCACCACGACCTTGTCGCCGACGAAGAAGTTGCGTGCCCCGCAGACGATGCCGTGCACAGCGTCGCCGCCGTCGGCCGCGGTCTCACCGTCGGGGGCGACGCGCACCTGGCACCAACGGATGGTCTTGCCGTTGGAATGCGGCTCCTCGACGAACTCGAGCACCTCGCCCACGACGATCGGGCCCTCGACATCGAAGGTGTGCACGTCCTCCTCTTCGAGGCCGACCTGCACGAGGGCGGCATGCACGTCTTCGGGCGTCGTGCCCGCCACGAGTTCGACGTACTCGGCGAGCCAGCTGAGTGGCACTCGCATGTTCTAGACCACCATTCCGAACTGCTGGGAGAAGCGGATGTCTCCCTCGACCATTTCGCGCATGTCCTGCACGTCGTTTCGGAGCATGAGTCCGCGCTCGACGCCCATGCCGAACGCGAACCCGGTGTACACCTCGGGGTCGATGCCCGCAGCCTTCAGCACGTTCGGGTGCATCATGCCGCAACCGCCCCACTCGATCCAGCGCGCGCCGCCCTTGAAGGTCGGATGCCAGAAGTCGAGCTCGGCACTCGGTTCGGTGAACGGGAAGAAGCTCGGCCGAAGGCGGATCTTCGCCTCGTCGCCGAAGATCGCCTTCACGAAGTGATCGAGGGTGCCCTTCAGGTTCGCCATCGTGAGGCCCTTGTCGACGGCGACGCCCTCGAACTGCATGAAGACCGGCAGGTGCGTCGCGTCGAACTCGTCGGTGCGGTAGACCCGCCCCGGTGCGAGCACGTAGAGCGGCAGGTCGCGCTCGAGCATCGAGCGGATCTGCACCGGGCTCGTGTGCGTGCGCAGCACCAGGTGCGCCTCGGGCGGGTCGACGAAGAAGGTGTCCTGCATGGCACGCGCCGGGTGGTCGGCGTCGAAGTTCAGCGCGTCGAAGTTGAACCACTCGCTCTCGACCTCGGGGCCTTCGGCGATCTCCCAGCCCATGCCGGTGAAGACGTCGCACACGCGGTCCTGCAGGAGGGAGAGCGGATGCCTCGCCCCCGGCGTGTATCGCGACGGCAACGCCGTGACATCCAGCGTCTCGGCCTCGAGCTGTTCGGCAGCCTCGGCCTCGAGGATCTCGGCCTCACGCGCCGCGAACGCCTGGTTCACTCGGCCGCGAGCGCCGCCCACGAGCTTGCCGAGCGCGGCCTTCTGGTCGGCGGGCACGTTGCGGAGCCCGGCGTTCAGTAGCGCGAGCGTCGACTTCTCGCCGGTGTGCTCGGTACGGACGGACTTGAGGGCGGCGGAGTCGCCGGCCGACGCGATCGCCGCGAGGGCTGCATCGACCGCCGCTTGCACGGTGCTCTCGGTGATTTCACGGGGCTCGGACACGAAGAACGAGTCTACCGGGCGGCCCCATCGCCTCGATGTCGCCTGCGGTGGTCACTGACGCTCGCGCGAGCTCGCCGCGCCGCCGCGGTCGCTTCGCGCGACGAGCATCGCCTGGTTCGGGTCATCCGGATCCAGTCGCGTGCCGCTCGACCTCTCGAGCGTGCGCTTCGACAGCCAGCGTGCGAACCACGACAGCGACAGGTTCATGATCAGGTAGAGCACGAGCGTGACGACGAAGAACGAGAACAGGTAGCGGTTGCCGTAGAAGGTCGCGAGCTGGTTCATGTGTCGACCGCAGCAACTCGATGTATCCGACGATGTAGCCGAGCGAGGTGTCCTTCAGGAGCACCACGAGCTGGGCGACGATGATCGGGAGCATCTGCCGGAACGCCTGCGGGAACTCGACGAGCATCTTCGACTGCAGCGGCCGCATGCCGAGACTCAGTCCTGCCTCGCGCTGGCCCCTCGGCAGCGCCGCGAGTCCGGCGCGGAGAGCCTCGCCGATGAGCGCGCCGTTGTAGAGCGAGAGCGCCGCCACGACCGCCCAGATACGCGCCGGTGTTGAGCACGAGCAGGATGAAGAGCATCATCAGCAGCACCGGCATGCCGCGGACGAACTCGAGCACGACGGCCGTCGGCCGATGCTGATCCACGCGATCGTCGGAACTGCGCAGGAGCGACAGGATCACGCCGAGAACGATCGCGAACACGGATGCAGATGAGCGCCGCCGAAGCGTGCCCACGACGCCGACGACGATGATGCGTTCCCACACCTCAGGGTCGGCGAAGATGTCCCACCGGCTGGGGTCGAAGTAGCCGGGCAACGTCGATGCCGCCGCTCTCGCGGGGTGCAGCGAGGGTGAGCGCGACCCAGGCGAGTCCGCCGAGGATGATGATGCCAGGACGATCGAGGAGACGAGTGACAGGCGCCGGGCCTTCGGTCCCGGCGCATCGAAGAGCACCGAAGGAACGCTCATCGCTGCACCACCCATTTCCGTTCGAGCTGGCTCGCGAGGATGCCGAGCGGCACCGTGATCACGAGGTAGAGGGTCGCGGCACCCAAGAGGATCGCGATCACGGCGTCGCCATTCGCGTTCGCGAGCTCACGCGACGCGGCGAACAACTCGAAGACGAAGAAGCCGCCCGCCACCGAGGTGTTCTTCGTGAGGGCGATGAACACGTTGATGAGCGGCGGGATCGTCATGCGGAACGCCTGCGGGAGCACGACGAGGCTACACCGTCTGACCGAACCCCAGCCCGACGCTGCGCGCCGCCTCAGCCTGGCCGACGGGAACGCCGTTGATACCCGATCGCAGGGCCTCCGCGACGAACGGCGACGTGTACACCGACAGCCCGATCATCGCAGCAGTGACGAAGTCGAGCCGCGACGCCGAGGACCGGCAGGATGATCGCGCAGAAGAACAGCACGAGCGTCAGCGGGGTGTTCCGCACGAGCTCGGTGTAGACGGTGGCGAACGCCCGCAGGGACGCGACCGGCGAGATGCGCATCGACGGCGACGATCGTGCCGAGCACGAGCGCCGACAGGCCGCTCACGCCGAGCAGCAGCAGCGTCACGCTGAAGCCGCGCCAGTAGGTCGGCAGATTCTCGATGACGGCGTCCACACGCCTCCGTTCGTGGTGTTCGAGGTCAGGGACGCGGCCCGGGCATCGACCGATGCCCGGGCCGCGATCGATCAGTAGCGGTCGACTGCGGGCGGCTCGATGAACGGCAGCACGGCTCCGGCGGTCGAGTTCCACGCCTCTTCGTAGCGGCCGTCTTCGTAGGCCTTCTCGAGCACGTCGTTGATCCACGTGCGGAACTCGGTGTCGTCGAGCGCAAGTCCGATGCCGTACGGCTCCTCGGTGAAGGGCTCGCCGACGACCTTGAACTCGCCCTCGTTCTGGGCCGCGAGGCCCGCGAGGATGACGTTGTCGGTCGACACTGCGACGACCTGCGCCGCTGCGGAGCGGCTCGAGGCAGTTCGAGTACGTGTCGGTGAGCACCGGACCGCGCCGATCTCGGCGAGCTTCGCCGCGGGCGTCGAGCCCGTGACCGAGCACACCGGCTGGCCGACGAGGTCCTCTTCGCTCTCGATCGTGTCGTTGTCAGCGAGCACGAGGATCGACTGGCCCGCCTGGTAGTACGGTCCCGCGAAGGAGACGACCTCCTTGCGCGTGTCGTTGATCGTGTACGTTGCGACGACAATGTCGACCTGGCCGTTCTCGATGAACGGCTCGCGGTTGGCCGACACGGTCTCGACCCACGTGATGTTCTCCTCGGTCGATGCCGAGCTCGCTCGCGATGATCTTCGCGATCTCGACGTCGAAGCCGACCGGACGCCGTCGGGGCCGATGAGCCCGAACAGCGGCTGGTCGAACTTCGTGCCGACCGTGATGGTGCCCGCCTCGGCGAGTCGCTCCATCGTGCTGCCCGCCGCGAACGTGGGGGCCGGCGTCTCCGTCGGTTCGGCGGTCGCCGCCGCTTCCGGCGCAGCCGGCGAGCGCGAGCGCCGACGCCGCGGCGGCCGCTACAAATGCGATTCTCATGCGTTTCATGTCTCTGCCTCTTCTCCTGTGTGGTGTTTCCTCGCCGCTCGTGGCAGCGCAGGTCTAGTGCTCGAGGATCTTCGAGAGGAAGTCCTTCGCACGATCGGATTGGGGGTTGTCGAAGAACTCCGCGGGCGTCGCCTCTTCGACGATCTTGCCGTCGGCCATGAAGAGCACCCGGTCGGCGGCCTTTCGAGCGAAGCCCATCTCGTGCGTGACGACGATCATCGTCATGCCCTCTTGGGCGAGGCCGACCATCACGTCGAGGACCTCGTTGATCATCTCGGGGTCGAGCGCGCTCGTCGGCTCGTCGAGGAGGATCAGCTTCGGGTTCATCGCGAGCGAACGGGCGATCGCGACGCGCTGCTGCTGGCCGCCCGAGAGCTGAGCCGGCATCTTCTTGGCCTGGTTCGCGACGCCGACGCGGTCGAGGAGTGCCATCGCCTTCGCATCGGCGTCTTTGCGCGACATCCGCTTCACCCTGATCGGTGCGAGCGTCACGTTCTCGAGCACCGTCTTGTGCGCGAACAGATTGAACGACTGGAAGACCATGCCCACGTCGGCACGCAACTTCGCGAGCGCGGCGCCCTCTTCGGGAAGCCGCTCGCCGTCGATCGAGATCGTTCCCGAATCGATCGTCTCGAGGCGGTTGATCGCGCGGCAGAGCGTGGACTTGCCCGAACCACTCGGCCCGATCACGACGACCACCTCGCCGCGGTTCACGACCGTGGTGATGTCGTTCAACACGTGCAGCTCGCCGAAGTGCTTGTCGACGTGGTCGATGACGACGAGGGGTTCGCCGCGACGCACCGAGATGTTCGACGTCGCGGGCGCCTCCTGGGTTGGCTCCATACCCCAAAACTAGGGTGCGAAGGCACGGCGCCGCCAACCAACGGCGCGGAGGTTACCTATTCGTGATGCGCGCCGCGCTCCGTTGCGCGAAGGCGCTCTCATAGAGGCACACGGATGCCGCGGTCGCGAGGTTCATCGATTCGGCATGCCCGTAGATCGGCACGGTGACCACGCGATCGGTGAGGGCGAGCTGCTCGTCGGGCAGGCCGTGCGCCTCGTTGCCGAAGAGCCACGCCGTGGGATTGGCGAGGACGCCGTCGTCGCGAGCGGTGAGCAGGTCGTCGCCCTTGACGTCGGCGGCGATCACCGTGAGGCCCGCGGCACGCGCGCGCTCCAGTACGTCATCGAGGTCGGCGCCCACCGCGACCGGCAGGTGGAAGATCGATCCGGTCGAGGCGCGCACGACCTTCGGGTTGTACAGATCGACCGTGCGACCCGAGAAGACGACGGCGTCGGCCCCCGCGGCATCCGCTGCCCTGATGATGGTGCCGGCGTTGCCGGGGTCGCGTACCTCTTCGAGGATCGCGACGAGCTGGGGGGAAGCGGCGAAGATGTCTTTCATCGCCGTGGGGAACTGGTGGCAGACGGCGACGAACCCCTGCGGCGTGACCGTGTCGGCCATGGAGTCGAGCACCTCTTCGGTGACGAACTCGACGTCGACGCCGGCATCGACCGCGGTCTGGGCGATGTCGGTGTAGCGCTCGAGCGCGCGGGGGGTCGCATACAGCTCGACGACGAGCTGCGGCCGGAACGTGAGCGCCTCGGCGACGGCCTGCGGCCCCTCGAGGAGGAAGAGCCCGCTGTCGGCACGAGCCGGCTTCTTCGCGAGCTTCGCGACCGCGCGCACACGCGGGGATCTCGGGTTCTCGAGCATGCGGCCAGTCTATTGACCCGCGGATGCTCCGCATCGTCGCACACCCTGCCCGTGTCCCCCAGCGCCGCCGCCGAGCTAGGGGACGCCGGGACGCCGAACGGCCCGGCACCACGAGGGTGCCGGGCCGTTCGAAACGGATGTCGCTTACGCGGCGGTCTTCGGAGCCGAGGTGTCGGCCGGGAGCGCCTGCTTGGCGGTCTCGACGAGGGCCGCGAAGGTCGTCGGCTCGTTGACCGCGAGGTCGGCGAGGATGCGACGGTCGACCTCGATGCCCGCGAGGCCGAGGCCCTGGATGAGGCGGTTGTACGTGAGGCCGTTCTGACGGGATGCGGCGTTGATGCGCTGGATCCAGAGGCGACGGAAGTCGCCCTTCTTCTTGCGACGGTCGTTGTACGAATAGACGAGGGAGTGGGTGACCTGCTCCTTCGCCTTGCGATAGAGGCGCGAACGCTGGCCGCGGTAGCCCTCGGCGCGCTCGAGGATGACCCGGCGCTTCTTGTGGGCGTTGACCGCCCTCTTCACTCTTGCCATGACTCTGTCTCTTCCTTACGGGTCTTGCGGCTCAGCGGCCGAGCAGCTTCTTGATGACCTTGGCGTCGGGGGCCGACAGCACCTTGTCCTTGTTCAGGCGACGGGTGCGCACCGAGGACTTGGTCTCGAGGTGGTGGCGCATCCCGGCCTGCTGCTTCCTGATCTTGCCGCTGCCGGTGATCTTGAAGCGCTTCTTGGACCCGGAGTGGGTCTTCTGCTTCGGCATCTCGTGTATCTCCTTGGTTCTGCCGCCACGCGAGTGACGGACGGGGTACTTGGCCTAGCCCTCGGTGGACTGGGCCGTCTGCGACTCGGCACCGTCCGGGGCATCCGCCGCCGGACGCGCCTTCGCCGCAGCACGCTGTGCATTCGCCTCGGCCTTGGCCTCGGACTTGTTCTTCAGGGGCGCGATGACCATGACCATGTTGCGACCGTCGATCGTGGGGTTGTGCTCGACCGTGCCGAACTCCGCCACGTCTTCGGCGAATCGCTGGAGGAGCCGCACACCCATCTCGGGGCGCGACTGCTCACGGCCGCGGAAGAGGATCATCGACTTGACCTTGTCGCCGGCCTTCAGGAAGCCGATGGCGCGCTTCATCTTGGTCTCGTAATCGTGCTTGTCGATCTTGAGACGGAACCGGACCTCTTTGAGGATCGTGTTCGCCTGGTTGCGCCTGGCCTCTTTCGCCTTCTGCGCAGCCTCGTACTTGTACTTGCCGTAGTCCATGATCTTGGCGACCGGCGGCTTGGAGTTCGGAGCGACCTCGACGAGATCGAGATCGGCTTCCTGCGCGAGCCGCAGGGCCACCTCGATCTTCACGACGCCGACCTGTTCTCCGGCTGGCCCCACGAGGCGGACCTCGGGAACGCGGATACGGTCATTTGTACGGGGATCGCTGATGCGTGTACTCCTCTACTCAAGCTGTGTTTCGCCCGAACGGGAAGCGGATGCCGCCCGTCGACGAGAGCAGAGAATTCACGCAGGTTCGTACGGAATCACACCGTGCAACTCTGCGGCACCCTGTCTACTCCCCCGCACGTTCTGGTTGCCCAGTTGAGGCGAGGAAGCGGAGTGCAATCGACCCGGTAACCTTGATGAAGCGGTATGCGCGGGTGGGAGAATCTCCACTTTCGTACCGGGGACTAGCCCCGGGCCCGCAGTAGTCTAACAGAGGATGTCTGTGAGCAACAGTTCAGACGAGACCACCGCCACGCACGACGTTACCGGGGCCGTTGACGAGGCCACCCGCGACATCGCCGAGGTGCCCGCCGTCGAGATCATCACCACCGCCGCCGTGCATCTCATGAGCGCCGCCGCGGTGAAGGTCGGCCTCGCCGACGACCCCGAGCAGCAGATCGACCTCGACGAGGCGCGCAAGCTCATCAACGCGCTCGCCGGGCTCATCACGGCCGGAGCGCCCGAGATCAGCGACATGCATGCGCGCTCGCTCCGCGACGGGCTGCGGTCGTTGCAGCTCGCGTTCCGCGAGGCATCCGTCATCCCCGACGCGATCGGGCAGGGCCCCGGCGAGAAGTGGACCGGCCCGGTCTCGTAAGCGAAGCTCGGCACCCTCCGAACACGACATCGTGCTCGGATCGTTCCCCCGTCAATGCGGAGAGGTCGTCGTTGCGCGACGGCTCGCGACCCAGGCACGCCGGCGCTCGAGGAACGACATCTCGCGGCGGTTGATGAGGGCGGTGTCGCGCGCCATCCGCACGGCCGTGTTGTTCCTCGCCCAGCTTTCGAACGGCCGGGCCGAGACAGCCACTTCGAGCGTCGGGTCGAAGCGCACGCCCATGCCGGGCTGGAGGTTGATCGTGAGGTCGAGGTCGTCGGTCACGTTGGCGAGTTCGTGATGCACGCGCTCACGAAGTACTCGCCAGGCGGACGCCCGGATCGCGAGGTTCGAGCCGTAGAGCACGTCGTGCCCGAGCACCCACGCGACGAAGCGGTAGTACATCGGCATGTGCACGCGTTCGGCGTACCAGCGGATGAAGACGTTGCCGCCGTAGAACCTGCCGGGACCCGAGAGCGCATCGAGATCGGTGTCGTCGGTGAAGGCGCGCTCGATGCGTGCGACCCAATCGGCTGGCGGGATCGTGTCGGCGTCGAGTCGACCGAGCACGTCGCCGATCGCGGCGTCGAAGCCGGCGGAGGTGGCCTGAGGAATGCCTCGACGCGGCTCGGTCACGACGCGCGCCCCCGCCGTCTGCGCGACTTCGACAGTGGCGTCGGTCGAACCGTTGTCGACGACCACGATCTCGTCGGCGGGCCTCGTCTGCTTCGCGAGCATGTCGAGGCACCGCTCGAGCATGACGGCATCGTTGTATGAGGGCACGACGACCGAAATCATGAGGGACATCGGGGCAAGGATACGGCTGATCGGGCGCCGATCTCCGGATCTGACCGATCCCGGGCTCGCCGCTCAGCGCTGGCAGCTCGGGCACCACCAGGTGTCGCGCAGCTCGAGTTCGTTGCGGCCGAGCCGGCCGTGCTCGATGCGGGTGCCGCACCGGCGGCACGGCTCGCCGCCGCGTGAGTAGACCCAGAGGCGGGCGCCCCGACGGTCGATACCTGTCGTCGTGCGGCTGATGCGATCGCGGTTCGCGCGGATGACGCGGCTCGCCAGGTCGACGAGCGGCGCGAGCTCGACCTCGCCGGCCGGTCGCGTCGGGCGGATGCCGCGAAGGAAGCACAGCTCGTTGACATAGACGTTGCCGAGCCCGGCGAGGTTGCGTTGCGAGCCGAGGGCGACGGCGATCGGGGATATCGGGCGCCGCCGCGATGCGCCGCACCGCCTCGTCGGGGTTCCAGTCGGGACCGAGCAGGTCGGGGCCGAGGTAGGCGAGCCGCTCGGCCTCCTCCGCAGCCGGGAACACCTCCACGACGCCGAGGTCGAATCCGACGGCCACCGCCGCGGGCGTCTCGATGACGACTCGCGCCTGGAAGCCCGGACGATGCCACCGCTCCCCCGGCCGGTAGACCCGCCACTCGCCCTCCATCTTCAAGTGCGAGTGCACCACGTCGTCGCCGATGCGCATGAGCAGGTGCTTGCCGCGGCTGCCCACCGAATGCACGGTCTCGCCGGAGAGGTCGACGGTCGCGTAGGCGGGCACCCGGAAGTCGCTCTTCGTCACGACCTGTCGCGCGAGAGCGTCGTCGAGCCGACGGGCCGCCTGGTAGACGGTGTCACCTTCGGGCATCGAACCGCAGCCCTCTCGGGGTTTCGCGGAAGCCGGCCCCGCGGAGCGCGGCGTCGAGTACCGAACCGTACACCCCTGCGCCGTTCACGGTCTCGATGCGGAGCTTCGGCGATCCGGCACGCGCGAGAGCCTCGGCGAGCGCCGACGCCGCGGCCGCGAGCGTGTCGGGATCCTCGCTGAACACGAGCGTCGTGCGCCCGCCGCGCTCGAGGTAGAACACCGCTTCGCCGTCGACGATCGCGACGAACGCGCCGGCCTTGCGAGCGGGCCGATGCCCGCCGTCACCCGTGTCGGGCCACTCGAGCGCCGCACCGAACGGGTTCGCGGGGTCGGTTGCCGCGAGTGCGACCGCGTTCCCGCGCGTCGCGCTCCGGAGTCGGTCGACCGCGGCGCCCGACGCGAACTGCGCCCCGCCCTGTCCGTCGATGAAGTAGCCGCGGCGCACGCGCCCCGACTCCTCGAATCCGGAGAGCGCGCGATAGGCGAGGGCGAAGCCGCCGAGCACTCCTTCGGCGACGACCGAACCGCGCGTGACGACGCCGTAGCGCTCGAGGAGCGTCTCGCCGAGCGCGTGCGCGCGGGCCGTGGCCTGGGAGCTCGCGAGCGGCAGGATCGCCCAACGGCCGGCGACCTGCGGCGGATTCGCCCGCGCGGCCGCGGCGCGGCCCTCCTGCACGCTCGCCGCGAGGGCGCGCCGCGACAGGGAGCCGCCGCGAAGTCGCGCCCGCGGGGTCGCTCGCGCCGTCTTGTGGGCGCCGCGGCCCGCGACGAGTCCGCGCAGGGGCGCGAAGGTGTCGTTCGTCACGAGTCCGCCCCAGGCGAGGCGCCAGAGGGCGTCGACCACGAGCTGCTCGTCGGTCGCCCCGACGCTCTCCACAAGCTGGCGGAAGAAGTAGGCACCGCCGCCGCCGAGGGCGGCGAGCAGGTCGGTCTCGAGCGGGTCGAGGGGGGCTGCGGCCGGGGCCGGAAGGGTCAGCGCCGCCGTGTCGGCGAGGTGGAGGCTCACCCAGCCGTCGTCGCCGGCGAGCGAGCCGGCGCCCGCCCAGAGCACCTCGCCCGATGTCGTGAGCTCGTCGAGCATGTCAGGGCGATAGTCGCCCACCCGAGCCGGGAGCACGAACGACTCCCACGCGGAGGCCGGGATGCGCGCGCCCTCGAGCTGCTCGATGACGGCGGCGACCCCGTCGACGCCGCGGAGCCTGCCGCCGACATGCTGCCACTCCGGCAGGAACCGCGCGAACTCTCGGGGCGCGACCGGCTCGACCTCGTTGCGGAGCGCCGCGAGCGAGCGACGGCGGATGCGCCGGAGCACCTCGCTGTCGCACCACTCGGCGCCCGTGCCGTGCGGGAGGAACTGGCCTTCGACCACGCGCCGCTCACCCGCCAGGCGGGCGAGCGCGGACGCCGCCACGACCGTGTCCGATGCCGAACCGCTCGGCGACGGCCGCCGCCGTGAACGGGCCGTGGGTGCGGGCGTACCGGCTCACGAGGTCGCCGAGCGGATCGCGCACCGGCTCGCCGAACACCTCGGGGATGCCCGGCGGGATCGGGACGCCGAGGGCGTCGCGCAGCCGGCTGAGGTCTTCGACGACGACGAACCACGTGCCGCCCGCGAAGCGCACCTCGGCCACGCGGCGCGCGGCGAGGAGATCGGCGAGGGCTTGCGTGGCATCCGTCGCCTCCTCGGTGCGTTCCGCGACCTCGGCGGCGGTGAGCGGGCCGAGCTCGCGCAGCAGGTCGGCGACGCCCTCGTCGCCGCGGGCCGCGCGTTCGGGGACGAGTCGCTGCAGCATCCGCTCGGTCTCCTCGACCACCTCGGGGTCGAGGAGTTCGCGGAGCTCCACCGTGCCGAGGAGCTCGGCGAGCAGCGCCGGGTCGAGCGAGAGTGCCGCGGCGCGCCGCTCGGCGAGGGGCGCATCGCCCTCGTACATGAACGCGCCCACATAGCCGAACAGGAGGCTCGAGGCGAACGGGCTCGCGCTCTCGGTCGTGACTTCGACGAAGCGCACTTCGCGCGCAGCGATCCGCTCGGTCAGTCGGGTCAGTGCCGGAAGATCGTAGACGTCTTGGAGGCACTCGCGCACCGCCTCGAGGATGATCGGGAAGTCGGGGAAGTCGCGCGCGACCTCGAGAAGCTGCGAGGCGCGCTGCCGCTGCTGCCAGAGCGGCGACCGGCGGCCGGGATTCAGGCGCGGCAGGAGAAGCGCCCGCGCCGCGCACTCGCGGAACCGCGACGCGAACAGGGCCGAGTCGCCGACGCGCTCGGTCACGAGCTGCGCGAGCTCGGCCGGCTCGAACGCGAACAGCTCTGCCCCCGGCGGGTCGTCGGCGGTGTCTGGCATGCGCAGCACGATGCCGTCGTCGCTCGCGACCGCGTTCGCGTCGACGCCGAACCGTTCCTGCACCCTCGCGCCGGCGGCGAGTGCCCACGGCGCGTGGACGCGCATGCCGTAGGGCGAGTGCAAGACGATGCGCCAGTCGCCGAGCTCGTCGCGGAAGCGTTCGATCACGAGCTTGGACGCGTCGGGCACGACCCGGGTGGCGGCGCGCTGGTCGGCGATGAACCCCACGAGGTTGGATGCCGCGCGCTCGTCGAGTCCGGCGGTGCGGGCGCGGGCGATGCTCGACTCGGCCGGCGAGTTCGCGATCTCGGTGATGAATTCGCCGATCGCCTCGCCGAGCTCAGCCGGACGGCCGATGCCGTCGCCCTTCCAGAACGGCAGGCGGCCGGGTTCTCCGAACGCGGGTGCCACGAGCACGCGATCGTGCGTGATCTCCTGGATGCGCCAGCTCGTCGCACCGAGCGCGAACACGTCGCCGACGCGCGACTCGTAGACCATCTCCTCGTCGAGCTCGCCGACCCGGCGACCGGGACCCGCCTCGCCGACCATGAACACGCCGAAGAGCCCGCGGTCGGGGATCGTGCCGCCGCTGGTCACCGCGAGGCGCTGTGCGCCGCGACGCCCGACGATCGTGCCCAGGTCGCGGTCCCACACGAGGCGCGGCCGAAGCTCACCGAACCGATCGGACGGGTACCGGCCCGCGAGCATGTCGAGGGTCGCGTTGAACGCCGATCGCGGCAACGTCGCGAACGGCGCCGCGCGCCGGACGAGCTCGAACCACGACTCGACGTCCCACTCGTCGATGGCTGCGGCGGCGATCGTCTGCTGCGCGAGCACGTCGAGCGGGTTCGTCGGCACGCGCATGGCCTCGATCGCGCCGGCGACCATGCGCTCGGCGACCACCGCCGAGTGCAGGAGATCGGCGCGGTGCTTCGGGAACACGACACCCTTCGAGATCTCGCCCACCTGGTGCCCCGCACGGCCGATGCGCTGCAGGCCGCTCGCGACCGACGGTGGCGACTCGACCTGCATCACGAGGTCGACGGCGCCCATGTCGATGCCGAGCTCGAGGCTCGACGTCGCGACGACGCACCGGAGGCGGCCGGCCTTGAGGTCGGCCTCGACGAGGGCGCGCTCCTCTTTACTCACCGAACCGTGGTGCGAGCGCGCGAGCACCGGTTCGGCCCCGCCGGTGATGCCCGATGCACCGACGAGTTCTGCGGGCGGCCGCGTCGAGGGCAGGAACCCGTCGCCGACCGCCACGGCGACCGGCTCAGCGATGCGCTCGGCCCAGAGCTCGTTCAAGCGGGCCGTGAGACGCTCCGCGAGTCGTCGCGAGTTCGCGAACACGATCGTGGAGCGATGCGCGAGCACCTCGTCGAGGATCGCCGCCTCGACGTGGGGCCACACCGAGCCCGAACCGGACTCGGTCGCAAGGTCGGAGAGGTCGTCGACGGGCACCGTGACCCGGATGTCGAAGCGCTTGCCGCTCGGCGGCGCGACGATGCTCACCGGCCTCGTGCCAGACAGGAATCGTGCCACCTCCTCGTGCGGTCGCACGGTCGCCGACAGGCCGATGCGCTGCACGGGCGCCGCCGTGATCGCATCGAGTCGTTCGAGCGAGAGGGCGAGGTGCGCACCGCGCTTCGTTCCGGCGAGCGCGTGGATCTCGTCGACGATCACGGTCTCGACGCCACGCAGCGTCTCGCGCGCGGCCGAGGTGAGCATGAGGAACAGCGACTCGGGCGTCGTGATGAGGATCTCGGGCGGATGCGTCACGAGCGATCGCCGCACGGCGGGCAGCGTGTCGCCCGATCGCACGCCGACGCTCACCTCGGGGACCTCGAATCCGTGCGCCGCCGCCGTGCGCGCGATGCCCACGAGCGGCGCGCGGAGGTTGCGCTCGACGTCGACGCCGAGCGCTTTCAGCGGGGAGAGGTAGACGACCTTCGTGCCCGATGTCGCGGCATCGGCGCCGGTCGCATGCAGGCGATCGATGGCCCAGAGGAACGCGGCCAAGGTCTTGCCGGATCCGGTGGGGGCGACGACGAGCGCGTGGTCGCCCCGCGCGATCGCCCGCCAGGCCTCGTGCTGCACGCTCGTGGGCGCGGTGAACGACTCGGTGAACCACGCCCGGGTCGCGGGCGAGAACGCGTCCAACGCCTCGGCCATGGTTCCATTCAACCGGATGCCGCCGACGCCGGTGCCGGCATCGGCCCCGTTCGCTGAGCTCGTCGAAGCGAACTCGCTCCCTGGTCCCTTCGACGGGCTCAGGGAGCGATGTCCGCCAGCGCCCGCTCGACGGCGGCGACCGTGCGGGCGACCTGCGCGGCATCCGTGCCCCAGTTGCTCACCGAGAAGCGGACGACCGCACGATCGCGCCACCGCGAGGTCATCGCGAGCACCTCGCCCTCGTCCCAGAGCCGTTCGCTCAGGGCCGCGGTCGCAGCGTCGTCCTCGAGGGCGATGCAGACCTGCGTGAACACGACGTCGTTCAGCACCTCCACGCCCGGAAGTTCGGCAACGCCGTCGGCGATGCCGCGCGCGGCATCCGCAAGCCCTTCGACGAGGCCGGCGACGCCGCTGCGTCCGAGCGAACGCAGCACCGCCCAGGTCGGGATGCCCCGGGCGCGACGCGAGAGTTCGGGGACCTTCTCGTGCGGATCGGCCCCGACCGCGGTGGCCTGGAGGTAACTCGCCTGCATGCTGAGGGCACGATTCATGGCCCGGCCATCGCGCACGATCGCGATGCCGCAGTCGTACGGCACGTTCAGCGTCTTGTGTGCGTCGGTCGACCAGGAGTCGGCCTCCTGCATGCCGGCGACGAGGTGACGGAGCTTCGGTGAGGCCGCCGCCCACAGCCCGAACGCGCCATCGACGTGCACCCACGCTCCCGCCTCGTGCGCGACCGCGATCGCCGCCGCGAAGTCGTCGAACGCGCCCGAGTGGATGTTGCCGGCCTGGAGCAGGACGATCGCCGGACCCGACCCGGCCGCGAGTGTGGCTCGCAGCTCGTCGACGCGGATGCGTCCCTGCTCGTCGGACGGCACCACGGTCGGCGCACCGAGGCCGAGGTAACGGCCGGCGAGGTCGACGGTGCCGTGACGCTCCTCGCCCACGATGAACCGGATCGACGGGCCGCCGGCGAGACCGGCCGTCTCGACATCCCATCCCGCCCGGGTGAGCACCTCGTCTCGTGCGGCGGCCATGCAGGTGAACTGCGCCATCGTGGCGCCCGTCGTGAACCCGACCTCGCTGCCGCGCGGCAGCCCCAAGAGGTCGACGAGCCACTCCCCGGCCAGCTCCTCGGCGGCGGCTGCGCCGGGCGCGATGGTGTGGAGACCGGTGTTCTGGTCCCACGCGGAGACGAGCCAGTCGGCGGCGAGCGCGACCGGCTGCGTGCCGCCGATGACCCAGCCGAAGAACCGCGGCGAGCCGATCGCGATGAGGCCCGGTTCGATGCCCTCGGCCAGGCGGGCGATGACCTCGACAGGGGGCTCCCCGTCGTCGGGCAGTGCCCGGCCGAGCCGCTCCTTCACCTCGTCGGTTCGGAGGCGAGGAGGGATCGGACGCTCCCGCACATTCGACAGCCATGCCCGCGCATGACGATCGGCGACGTCGAGGACCGCTTCGTAGGGCGAGTCCGGAACGGGATGCCGATCATTCGGCTCGGTCATGAGACACCTGGATTTCCGCGCGACGGACGCGCGTTCTCGATTCTGCCCCGGCCGCGGCATCCGGTCAACGACCCGACCACGCGGTCAGCACATGACATCGGCGGGCGGCACGACCCCATCGATGAGGTACTGCTCGACCGTCGCGTTCACGCACTCGTTGCCCTTGTTGAACGCGGTGTGGCCCTCGCCCTGCAGCGTGACGAGTACGCCGCTCTCGAGCTGCGAGCCGACCGCCACCGCCCACTCGTACGGCGTCGCCGGATCGTTCGTCGTGCCGAGGACGAGGATGGGGGCCGCTCCGGGCGCCGTGATCGGCGCGCGCGGCTTCTCCGACTTGAACGGCCACGACAGGCAGGACAGGTCGCCGTATGCGAGATACGGTCCGAGGTACGGCGCCGCCCGGCTCAGGGCCTTCCCCTCTTCCTTCATCACCGCCACGCTGTTCTGGTACTGGTAGTCGAGGCAGTTGATGGCGCGGCGCGCCTGGGACTGGTTGGTGCTGTACTCGCCCTCAGGCGTTCGGCCGAGGTAGCCGTCTGCAAGGGTCAGGGCGACCTCGGGCTGCCCCGCCAGTACCGTGGTGAAGAGCGAGTCGAGCAAGGGCCAGGTCTCCGCGTTGTAGAGCGGTGCCGCGATCGCGAGGAGCAGCGTCTCGGCACCGACGACGCGACCGTCGCTCGACGGCATGGGATCCCTCGCGACTGCGTCGAGGATGGCGCGGACCTTCGCCATGCCGTCGTCGACCGTTCCCTCGAACGGACAGGTCGCGGCCGCCATGCATGCCGTGAGATAGGCGCGCAACGCCCGCTCGAACCCCTGCGCCTGCGCGAGGGCCATGTCGCCGTCGGCGATGCTCGGATCGATGGCGCCATCGAGCACCAGCCGGCCCACTCGATCGGGAAACGTCTCGGCGAACACCGTGCCGAGATACGCGCCGTAGGAGTACCCGAGGTAGTCGAGCTGGTCCTCGCCGAGCGCTGCCCTGAGCATGTCGAGATCTCGGGCGGCACTCACCGTGTCGACGTGCGCGAGCAGCGGACCCGTGTTCGCGAGGCACGCCTGACCGAACGCGTGGGTGATCTCATTCTGGGCGGTGATCCACTCGTCGCTGCCGGGAGAGCCTCTCGGGATGCCGTAGAGGAGGCGGTCGAGGTCGGCCGGCGAGTAGCACGACACCGCCGTCGACCGCCCGACGCCGCGGGGATCGAAGCCGACGATGTCGTAGCTGTCCTGCAGCGGCTCGGTCACGGCGACGTCGATCGCCGTGCCCACGAAGTCGTATCCGGATGCCCCGGGGCCGCCGGGGTTCACGAGGAGCGATCCGACCTTCGTCTTCCGCGCCGGCTGGCGGATCAACGCGAGCTCGATCTCGTCGGCCGACGGGTTCGCCCAGTCGAGCGGCGCTTTCGCGATCGCGCACTGGAAGTCCCCGCACTCCTCCCACCGCAGGATCTGCGTGTAGTACGGCTCGAGAGGTGCCGCGACGTCCTCTCGGGTGGGAGTGGATTCGTCGACGACGGGGAAGAACATCGACAGGCCGCAGCCGCTCGCGGTGCCGGTCAGCGCGACGGCCAAGGCGACCGCGATGACCGTCCTCGGTGCTCGTTGCATGATCCTCCCAGTATGTCCACCCCCGGCTCGGCGCGCTCGGCCCTCGTTTTGGGGGTCAAGTTCGGTCGGGCGCGAGAACGCCCGTGCACGCCAGACGACAGGCCGATCGGCGTGGTCGGGCGGCCGCAGATGTACCCCGAAAGCGGGGTTCGTATGGGGGACAGCCGCCTTGCCGCGCCTGCTCAAACAGGAGATACTCAGGCCCAGTGGCGCTCACCCGGCGGCGTTGAAGCTGGAGAGCCACACGTGAGGGGGCACGGGTTTGTGATGTCATTCGTTCTTGGCATCGACATCGGAACGAGCTACACGGCAGCGGCGATCGGACGTCGGCGCGCGGATGGCTCTCTGGTGTACGAAGCGCTCGAACTCGGCTCGCGGAAGACCGCGGTGCCGACGGTGGTGTACCTCGACGCCGACGGCAGCGTCGTGGTGGGCGAGGCCGCCGAGCGGAGAGCCATCGAACACCCCGATCGCGTCGTGCGCGAGTTCAAGCGCCGGATCGGCGACGAGACGCCGATCATCGTCGGCGACCTGAGCGTTGCAGCCGAGGACATCTTCGGAGTGCTCGCACAGTGGGTCGTCGAGCGCGCCGAGGAGCACGAGGGCAGCGCTCCGGCGGTCATCGCCGTGTCGCACCCCGCGTCGTGGGGTGATCATCGCCTCGGCCTGATCCGAGCCGCACTCGCCGGAGTCGGACTGGCGAACGTCGAGTTCGTCAGCGAGCCCGAGGCCGCCGGACTCCATTACCTCGCCCGGCAGAAGGTCGAGACCGGTCAGACGATCGCGGTGTACGACCTCGGCGGCGGAACCTTCGATGTGGCGCTCCTCAGGAAGCACGAAGACGACACCTTCCGAGTGATCGGCGCGCCCGCCGGCATCGAACGCCTCGGCGGAGCCGACTTCGACCAACAGATCTTCGAGCACGTGAAATCGCTGGCGAACGGCGCCTTCGACGATGTCGACGAGCGCGTCCCCGACAGCTGCCCTGGCCCTGGCCCGGGTGCGGCGCGAGTGCACCGATGCGAAGGAGGCGCTCTCGTTCGACGCGGAGACCTTCGTGCCGGTACTGCTCCCCGGCTCGCAGACGCGGGTCCGGCTCGTTCGTTCGGAGTTCGAGCAGATGATCGACGCCGCACTGCGGCGCACGATCGAGACACTTCGACGCACGGTCACGAGCGCGGATCTCGAGCTCGACGATCTCACCACCGTCCTCCTGATCGGCGGGTCGTCCCGCATCCCCGCGGTCGCGCAGCTCATCTCCGTCGAACTCGAGCTTCCGGTCGCGATCGACTCCGACCCGAAGGCGTCCATCAGCCTCGGCGCGGCCGTAGCAGCCGCACGCCTGCTCGAGCCCATCAGCGGCAGCGACGCTGCTCGTCGGCACCGAACCGGGGTCCGACGCGCAGCCCGCGGATCGCGACGCACGCGACGGTGCCGCAGCACCGTCCGGAGTCGTCGTTCTCCCGCACCACATGTCGATCGGCCTGCGAGCGACGGTGCTGGCCGGCGCCGCCGCGGCCCTCCTCGCACTCCTGATTCCAGTCACGCCGCTGGCACTGGGCACGCAGGAGCGTCCAGAGAACGGCGACCCCGGCGGGACGACCGGCGAGGGAAGCGACGGTGCGACCCTCGGCAACTACGTCACCGGCGATGCGCCCGAGTCGGCCGCGAACGACGCTCTTCCCCGACCCCGTGCCCGGCGATGACGTGCCGGCGCTTCGCCGTCCCCTGTCGCCGGCCAACCGCGGAACCGATCCCGCGCCGACGCCGACACCGGCTCCGAGCGGGTCGCCGGCCACTGCGTCGCAGGACGACGCTTCGCCGGCGGATACTCCGCCGTCGAACGAGCCGGTCGCCGGATCCGGTCGAGCCGCCGCCCGTCGAGCCGAACCGCCCGTCGAGCCGCCCGCCGGTCGAGCAGCCGCCGGCCGACCGAGACGCCCGTCGAGCCGCCCGTCGAGCCGCCCGCCACCGAGACGCCCGTCGAGCCGCCGACCGCCGGCCACCGAGCCGCCCGTCGAGCCGCCGCACGCCACCGAGGACGCCCGTCGAGACGACGTCCCCGACAGAGACATGAATCGACCGATCGCATCGGTCGGAGCACGCAAGTCGGGCACAGTCGGTTGGGGAGAGGCCGAGGACATCGCGCGGCGCATCGTCGACGGTTCGACCCATGTCCACGCCGGTATCTCGGGTCCCGGGGGCTCGGGCAAGTCGACCTTGCTCGACGAACTCTCCGAGGCGCTGCGGTCTGACGGCATCGTGGTCGTCCGCAGTCTCGACGACCTCACTCACCCCGACATCGATCAGGCGCGTACAGCGCTGCTGATCGACGACGGGGAACAGCTCAGCGACGCCGACCTGGCCGAGCTGGCCACGCTGTGCCGCGACACCGGCCCGCACATGGTCGCCGCGTTCCGCCCGTGGCCGCGCTCGGAAGCCCTCGCGACACTCTCCGACCACCTCGGCAGGCAACGCCCGCTCATCATGCTCCACCACCTGTCCGCGATCGGCGTTCGGGAACGCGCCGCCGCGTTCCTCGGCGAGCCGTTGCAGGAGGACCACGTCGATCGGCTCCTCGACACCACGCGGGGCAATCCGCGGCTCGTCGACCTCGTGCTCGCGGCCGTGCGGGACGAGGGGTGGGACATCCGCGAATCGGGTGCGCTCCCGACGACCGTGCTCGAGCACCTCCGCCACCAGTTCGATCGCCTCGACGAGGAACTCTTCGACTTCCTCGTCGCCCTGGCGGTCGGGTTCTCCGCGCCGGGCCCGATCCTCGCGACCGCACCCCGGTTCGCTCGCGCCGACCTGCGTGCGCTCATGGCGGCAGCACGAGGATCGGGCATGGTCTCGCCGAATGGATCGCTCATTCCGATCGTGCGGATCGCCATCCTGCAGAGCACGCCGGCGCACGAGCTCTGGGCGATGCGGCGCGAGCTCGTGGACGCGATCGAGGCCGCCGGTCTTCCGCTCGGCGAAGCCGCCTTCGAACTCGCTCGGCACGGCTTTCGCGACCAGCGTGTCGCTGACGCGCTGCGATCGCGGGCCGACGAAGCGCTCGTCACAGACCCGAACCAGGCTGCGCGGCTCTACACGGCCGCCATCGACGCAGGCGCCGACGAGGCGTCCCTCGCCGGCCGGCGGGCCCAAGCCGCCTGGGGCGCCGGAGACGTCCGAGGCGCAGAGCGACTCGTCGACGGGCTGCTCACGGGCGTGGAGCATCCCGACTTCTCGCGTGTCATGAATGTTGCGGCGGCCAGCTGGGCCAGGAAAGGGATGCTGCAGTGCAGCGTCGACGCATACCTGAGCCTGCATGGAGCCGACGGCTCCGCAGCCGCACCGCTTGCGGCAGTCTGCCTGGCCGGACTCGGAGACGTGGAGCGGGCGCGCACCGTCCTCGCCACCGCGCCGGACGTCGACTACCCGACGTCATCCCAGGTCGCCCACACGCTCATGGCCGAGGGCATCCTCAGCGCGCTCGAAGGAGCGACCGACCGCGCACTGTCTTCCCTGCTGCAAGCCTCGAGCGTGATGGCCGACTCGGACGAGGCCATTCCCTTGCCCGAGGTGCCCGCAGTGCTCGCCGCCCACGTCGCCCTCAACGCGGGCGAGCTCGGCATCGCCGCGGGAGTGCTCCAGTCCGCGGTCGACGCGGCGCAAGGCGGACCCGCGTTCCGGAACAGGCTTCGGTTGACGCAAGCGCTCGTCGCACTTCGCGCAGACCGGCCGGTGCGCGCACGCGCCTTCCTGGAGGCGGCCGAATCATCACAGCACCCGCTCGGACTTCGCGATGAGATCCTCGCGCACGCGGTCCGCATCGGCCTCGCCCGGCACACCGACGACATCACGAGCCTCGTCCGGGCATGGAACGCTGCGCGCCAGACCCTCGCCCGCATGCCGATCGACCTCGCCGGCCTTCCAGCCCTCGTCGAACTCGCCATCGCGGCGGCACGACTGCACGAGGCGCACCTCGTCGAAGCGCATATCGCCTCCGCCTGGGAGATGCTCGCACGGGTGGGGCAACCGACACCCTGGTCGACGAACCTGCACTGGGCGGCGATCCAGGCGGCCATCCTGCGCAACGACCAGCAGGACTTCGCGCAGCACACGAGCGCCCTGCTCGATGCCGCGCCGTCGAGCCGCGTGGCGACCAAGCTCGCAGAAGCCGGTCGCGTCTGGGCTGCAGCGCTCAGGGGCGAGGTCGACGTGGACTCCGTGGAGCGAGCCGTGCACGACCTCGTTGCGGCGGGGTACCCATGGGATGCGGGCCGGCTGGCCGGACACGCCGCCGCCAGGGCGCCCGAACACAAGGACACGCTCCAGCTGCTCGCGCTCGCCCGCGGGCTGCATCCGGAAGAAGCGCGAATCGAATCGCCGCACGAGTCCGACGACGAGGCGCCGGTCGCCCAGCGCGACGACGGCAGCCTGAGCGCGCGCGAGCGCGAGGTGGCGCGGCTGGTGCTCGAGGGCAAGACCTACGCGGAGATCGGCAATGCGATCTTCATCTCCCCGCGCACCGCCGAGCACCACATCGCCCGTATCCGTCGCCGCTTCGGCGTCTCCACGCGCTCGGAGTTGCTGGCCCAACTGCGACTCGCACTCGATGACGGCGACCAGGGCCGTTGATGTCCCCCATCGCTTCAGCGGGCGCGTCGCTCTCGTCCCTGTTCCCGTGCCCCGTTCGCGGGGATTTTGCCGCGCACGTCCCCCAATCCCCCTCCCCCATCCCTGTCCCCCGTACCGATCGCTCCCCCTCCCCCCTGCCCCGGACGAGCGCAGAACCCCATCGGTTCGACCTGCGAAACGGGGATTCGCACCGATGTCCGGTTCCGCGTGAACCGTCAGGCTTCTCGTGGGGGCCGGCACTTGCGTCGGTCATCGCACTTACACCTCGTGGAAGAGGAAACGGATCATGACGAACATCACTACTCAATTGCTCGACTTCCTGATGGACCTGCTGAAGAGCCCGCGATGCCGGCGCTGCGTTCGCAGCCGACCCTGACTCGGCGCTGGAGAACGCCGGTCTGCAGGGCATCTGCGCCGCAGACGTCGACGCGGTGCTTCCGGTCGCGCTCGACTTCTCGCCGGTCGGCAACCGCGAGTACGACACCGGCGGCAACTCCATCGGCGGCAACGCCACGTCCGGCATCACGGGCGGTTCCGCGAGCAACGCCGCCGGCGGCGCTGGCGGCGGCGGCGGCGGCAGCGCCTGGGCGGGCGGCGGCGGCGGTGGCGGTGGCGGTGGCCACCACGCCAAGGGCGGTCACGACGACCACGACGTTGCTGTGGAGAAGCTCCTCAGCGTCGTGAACAACTACTCGTACATCGACGACCGCGACGTGGTCAACGACCAGTCGGTCAACCAGACCTTCGACATCCTCGCCCTCGACGGCGACGTCGAGATCGACCAGGAGTTCAACCAGGAGTCGACCACCATCGGCGATGGCAACGTCGTCGCAGGCGGAAACGTCGCCATCGGGAACACCGACGTCGACGTGGACCTCGAGATCGAGGACTCCTTCAACACGGAGACCGACGTCGACATCGAGGACTCGTTCAACGACAACTCGGACAACTCGACGAACGTCTTGGTCAACGACTCGTTCAACGAGGACAACTCGACGAACGTCGAGATCGAGGACTCCTTCCAGGACAACTCGGTCGAGATCGAGGACTCCTTCCAGGACAACTCGACCGAGGTCGACATCGAGGACTCGTTCAACGAGGACAACTCGACCGACGTGGACGGTCGACATCGAGGACTCCTTCCAGGACAACTCGACCGACGCTGAACGATCGAGATCGACGACTCGTTCGTCGAGGACAACAACGTCGAGGTCGACGGTCGAGGACTCGTGTCAACGAGGAGCACCGACGTCGACGTCGAGGTCGAGGACTCGCTTCAACGACGAGAGCGTCGAGATCGAGGACAACGAGTCGACGTCGAGTCGAGGACTCGTTCCAGCGACGAGAGCGTCGACATCGACGACGACGTCGATGGTCGAGGACTCGTTCCAGGTCGAACGACAACTTCAGCGACAACTTCAGCGACAACGAGGTGCTCAGCGACAACAACACCGCGGTCGACGACTCCGCCGCCATTGGCTGATCTCTTCACAGCACCGGTTCGGCCCGGCACGGATATTCTCCGTGCCGGGCCGATTCGGCGTGTCCTCTGTTTGAATTGAACGACCCCGAAGAAGGAGTGCGCCGATGCAACACCTCATCGAACTCGTCGACCAGGGCATTGCGCTCGCGGGGAGCGGCGACCGCGCAGACCTGCGTCGGAGGTTGGAGCAGACGAAGGATCGGCTGCTCGATCCGAGCATCCGGGTGATCATCGTCGGCGAGTTCAAGCAGGGCAAGAGCCAGCTGGTGAACGCGCTCGTGAATGCACCGGTCTGCCCCGTCGATGACGACATCGCCACAGCGGTGCCGACCAGCGTCCGATTCGGCGAGAAGGCCTCGGCGTTCGTGCTCTCGCAGCGGTCGAGCAATGGAACCATCGAGACGGGCGGCAAGGTCGAGCGCACCGAGGTGCAGATCGCCGAGCTTGCCGACTACGTCTCGGAACGTGCGATCACGAGCAAGGAACGAGAGCTCACCGCCGCTGAGGTCAATCTCCCGCGGAAGCTCCTGCAGAGCGGGTTGACCATCATCGACTCCCCGGGTGTCGGCGGCCTCAGCTCCGCGCACGCACTCACGACCCTCGCAGCGCTCCCGTCGGCCCACGCCATGCTGTTCGTGTCGGATGCCTCGCAGGAGTACACCGAGCCCGAGATCCAGTTCCTCCGGCACGCCATGCGCATCTCGCCCAACGTCGCGTGCGTGCTGACGAAGACGGACATGTACCCGCAGTGGCGGCAGGTCGAGGAACTGGATCGCGCTCATCTCCGAGCGATCGACCCCGGCATCCAACTGTTCCCGGTGTCGTCGAATGTGCGCCTCGTCGCGCTGCAGACCTCCGATGCCGAGCTCAACGCCGAGTCGGGCGTCTCGGAGCTCGTGTCGTACCTGCGCCGCGACATCATCGGCAAGGCCGAACTCCTGCAGCGTCGGTCAACCGCCGCCGATCTCGTCTCGACGACCGAACACGTGCGGCTCGCCATCGACTCGGAGCTCAGTGCACTCCAGAATCCGTCGAAGACCCCCGAGATCATCGCACAGCTGGAGGCGACGAGGGGTCGCGCCGACGAATTGCGGCGGATCTCGTCACGCTGGCAGACCACGCTGAACGACGGGGTCACAGACCTCATCGCCGACATGGAGCACGATCTGCGCGACCGAATGCGTTCGATCCAGCGAGAGGCCGAGGACTCGATCGACGAAGGCGATCCCGGTCCGATCTGGGACCAGATCGTCGAGTGGTTCGAGCAGCGGGTCTCGGGGGCGGTCACCGACACCTTCGTCTGGACGCAGGAACGCGCGCAGTGGCTCTCGGAGAAGGTCGCACGCCACTTCACCGAGGACGAGGTGACCCTGCCGATCATCCGCGTCGACGACACCCACGACGTGCTCGATCCGGTCGGAGAGGTCGCCGACCTCGACTCCGGTCGGCTCGGCGTCATGCAGAAGTTCTACATCGGGCTCAAGGGATCGTATGGCGGCGTGCTGATGGTGGGCATCATCACCGGCATCATCGGCATGTCCCTCATCAACCCGCTCTCGCTGGTGGCGGGCGCCGTGATCGGCCGCAAGGCCTACCGCGACGACACGGAAGCCCGCCTGCAGCGGCGTCGCGGCGAGGCCAAGATCCTCATCCGACGCCAGATCGACGAGATCATCTTCCAGGTCGGCAAGCAGCTTCGCGACCGCCTCCGTCTCGTGCAGCGCACCACACGCGACCACTTCACCGCCATCGCCGACGAGCACCACCGTTCACTCGCCGACTCGGTGCTCGCCGCGCAGAAGGCCGCCACGATGTACGCCACCGAGCGGGACAAGCGGGTCACGACGCTTCGCCGCGAGCTCGAGCGGGTGGACGCACTCACCAAGCGCGCCCGCGCGATCGACATCGGCGCCAGTGCGCGCGCGGTGGGGAAGCCGACCGCGACGGCGACTCGTCCTGCGGCCCCCCCGGCGCGCCGCCGCACCGAACTCCGCGGCGGGAACGGGCACGGCATGACCCTCGGCGTGCTGCATGAGGTGCGTGCACTCCTCGATACCGCCGCCTCCGAATACCTCGGAGATCCGCATGCGCTCACGCAGCTCGAGGAACACTCGCAGCGTCTCGGTGAGCCGCTGCGCGTCGCGATCGCCGGCATGGTGAAGGCCGGCAAGTCGACGCTGCTGAACGCGATCATCGGTGAGGAGATCGCGCCGACCGACGCGGGCGAATGCACGAAGGTCATCATCTGGTACCGCCATGGGGCGACTCCGCGCATCACCCTGCACCTCAAAGCAGGGGCCACCCGATCGCTGCCGGTGCGCCGAACCGACGGGCAGCTGGTGATCGACCTCGGCACGACGGCGACGGAGGACGTCGACCGGGTCGAGGTCGAATGGCCTTCGAAGCGGCTCGAGGATGTCACGCTCATCGACACGCCCGGAATCGCCTCGTTGTCGACCGAGATCTCAGCGCGGTCCGCGGCGTTCCTCACCCCGAAGGAGTCGCCGTCCGAGGCGGATGCCGTCATCTACCTGATGCGCCATCTGCACTCGGCCGACCTCGGTTTCCTCTCCGCCTTCCATGACACCTCGGTCGGCAGGTCGACCACCGTCAACGCGATGGCCGTCCTCTCCCGCGCCGACGAGATCGGCTCCGGTCGCATCGACGCCATGCTCTCCGCCCGCACGATCGCCGAACGATATCGCACCGACGGTGCGCTGCGATCGCTCGCGCTCGATGTCGTTCCGATCGCCGGTCTCGTCGCCCAGTCGGCGCGCACGCTGCGCGAGCACGAGTTCGAGGCGCTCCGGGAGGTCGCACGACTCGGACGAGATGCCCGAGAGCGGATGCTGGTCTCGGTCGACCGGTTCGTGCGCGCCGACGCCGGCATCGACGTGCCTCCCGAAGAGCGTCGCAGCCTGCTCGACCGCTTCGGCATGTTCGGTATCCGGATGTCGGCGGTGGCCATCCGCTCCGGATGCAACGATTCGACCGATCTCGCGAACGAGCTGTACCAGCGGAGCGGCATGGACGACCTGCTGCGCCTCGTCTCAGATCAGTTCCGTTCCCGCGCCGACGCGTTGAAGTCGCGCACCGCGCTCGCAGCCCTCACCACGCTCATCCGCGCCCGCCCGACCCGCAACTCGCAGGTGCTCGCAAGCGCGATCGAGCGGCTGGAGTCCAACGCCCACGAGCTGCGCGAGCTCGCCCTGCTCTCCGTCGCCCGCACCACCGGCATCGGTCTGCCGCAGGCCGAGACCGCCGAAGCCGAGCGCCTGATCGGAGGTTCGGGAACGTCGGTCCAGCAACGACTCGGCCTCCCCGACGATGCTCCGGTCGACGAGGTGCGCACGGCGGCGACCGACGCGTTGCAGCGCTGGCGGGCGATGGCCGGCAGCCCGCTCCTCGACCGCGCCGCCGTCGAGACCTGTCAGGTCGTGACCCGTACGTGCGAGGCCATCGTGGTCGGCGCAGCACCTGCTTCAGTCGAGCGCCGCCAACTGCGCCTGGTCCTTCATCCGGAGCCACCTATTGGCTTGCGGGAAGAGGCACAACACCCATCCGGCGAACGCGACCACGAGGCCGGCCACGAGCAATAGCTCGACGAGGCCGCCCCAGTCGCCGATCGCGAGGAACGCGGATGCCGCCAGCAGCGCGCCCGTGTGCACCACGAGCACGGGCAGTTGCGCCCAGCGAGCTCCGCCTCGTCGGTTGAGGAGAACCGCCAGCAAGATGGCCTCGATCGCGATGATCAGCCCGAGCCCGCCGAGATTCCCCCAGAAGATGCCGTTGACCAGCGACGCCACCGCGTCGGCATCGTATCCGGGCGAGAGCCGACCGAGTACGACTGTGAGCTCGGCGATGAGCGTCTCGGCCGACAGGAACGCGATGAAGATGGCGGCACCGCCGAGCGCGAAGCTGACGATCCAGAGCGTTCGCGCGATCTTGATGGGCCGGGGTGTGGGTATCGGCTTCAGCACCGGCGGTTTCGTCTGGTCGGACATGGTCGGGCGTGGCGGCGGCGGCGTCGGATCCTCGTCGTCGAGCAGCGGCGGGACCCGCATGGGTTCGGCATCCGGCGCGACTCGCCCGGCTTCGGCATGCGCCGCGGCCTCGGCATCTGCGCTGACCTCGGCATCCGCCCCGACCTGGGCCTCCGCGTCGTCGATCGGATGCTTCGAATCGCGATCTCCGCGGGAATCGTAGGCCATACCCAGCAATATACGACACCCTGCGAGTGCGATCAGGCGGATGCCGCGCCCGGCGCCGGAGGCCCCGTGACGAGCCGCACGGTGAGCGAGTCGACGAGCGTCGCAATCGCGTCGTCCGCGGCCCATCGCGCGGCGAGCCGCTGGAGCACGGCGTCGAGTTCCGCGCGCGTGAGGCCCGCGACGAGGGCGAGGTGCACGACGAGCTCGGGCCCGGAGAGCCGGGCATCGGGGTCGCCGGCCGCAAGCTCGACGCCGAGTACGGCGAGCTCGGTGCCGATCGAGCGTTCGAAGGCGTCGCGCACCTCGGCCGAATCGAACGACGGATGCCACGGCTGCGACTGCGCGACCGCCCAGACCGCGGGCCGTCGCAGCACGAACTCGCTCTCGGAACCGGGATCGATCACGACGAGGTCGGTCCCGTCGTCGGCTGCTGCGAGTGCCACGCGCACCCCGTCGGCGGGCACTGGGCGCGCGAGTGGATTCCACCGCGACATCGCCTCGACCGAGGTGAAGACCGGGAGCACCCGTCGGCCGTCGGGGCCCCCGACCGTGACGATCGAGAGCTCCTGGCTCTTGTCGACCGGGAGTCCGTGCGCGCCCACCTCGGTTCCCGAGCCGGTCGAGGGATCGCCGAGCTCGGCGAGGAGCGGGATCAGGAGGCGCGAGCGCGCGAACTCGGCGACGACGTCGCCCTGGCCGCCGTCGCCCGAACGGAATCGCCTGAGTGCCGCCATGAGGGCCTCCGGTGCGCGTCCGTCGTCGGCGGCGTGCGGGTTCGACTGGAATGACCGGCCGGCCCACGGGGTGCCGGCCGAGTCCGCCGCTGCGGCGGTCGCGTCGGAGGGCTCGCCCGCGGCATCCGCCGGCTCACGGTCTCGGTCAGCGTCCGGCGACATCCAGCGCCTCGGCCAGCGTGAACGCACCGGCGTACAGGGCCTTGCCGATGATCGCGCCCTCGAGGCCGAGCGGCACGAGTTCGCGGAGCGCGACGACGTCGTCGAGGCTCGAGACCCCGCCCGAGGCGACGACCGGTCGGTGCGTGCGGTCCATCACCTGGCGGAGCAGGCCGAGGTTCGGCCCCTGCAACGTGCCGTCCTTCGTGACGTCTGTGACGACGTAGCGCGCCGCGCCGGCCTCCTCGAGCCGGTCCATGACCTGCCAGAGGTCGCCGCCGTCCTGCGTCCATCCGCGCGCGGCGAGGGTCGTGCCGCGTACGTCGAGGCCCACCGCGATCGCCTCGCCGTACTGCGCGATGACGGATGCCGCCCACTCGGGATTCTCGAGCGCGGCCGTGCCGAGGTTGATGCGCTTCGCGCCGATGTCGAGGGCGTGCTCGAGCGACTCGTCATCGCGGATGCCCCCCGACAGCTCGACGTTCACGCCGCGCACCTGTCGGATGACCCTCTTGAGGACGCCGGCATTCGAGCCGCGCCCGAACGCCGCGTCGAGATCGACGAGGTGGATCCACTCCGCGCCCTGGTCGGCCCAGTCGACGGCCGCGTCGACCGGGTCGCCGTAGCTCGTCTCGGTTCCCGCCTCCCCCTGCGTCAGGCGAACGGCCTTGCCGCTGGCGACATCGACTGCGGGGAGCAGCACGAGCGCCGGGATCCTGCTGAATTCACTCATTCACTGTCCTCGATTTCGCTGCCGCACGTGCGACGTCGGCACAGTCACAGCATCCTAGCCCGCCGCGCCTGCGGCGGTGGGCACGTGATGGACGGCACCTTCAGCCGAGCGTGCGAAGCCAGTTGCCGAGCAGTCGGATGCCGGCATCCGACGACTTCTCCGGGTGGAATTGTGTCGCCGAGAGCGGGCCGTGCTCGACGGCGGCGAGGAACCGGCCGCCGTGCTCGGCCCACGTCAGCTTCGGCGACGGGAACGGCGGCATCGCGTCGAGCGTCCATTGCTGCGCCGCGAAGGAGTGCACGAAGTAGAAGCGTTCGCCTTCGAGACCCGCGAACAGCGCGGACCCCTCGCCGGGCGCGACGGTGTTCCAGCCCATGTGCGGGAGCGTCGGCGCCGGGAGCTCGGTGACGACGCCCGGCCATTCGCCGAGCCCCTCGGTGTCGACGCCGCGCTCGACGCCGCGCTCGAACAGCACCTGCATTCCCACGCAGATGCCGAGCACCGGTCGGCCGCCCGCGAGCCTGCGGTCGATGATCTCGTCTCCGCGCACGGCGTGGAGCTGGTCCATGACGGCCTTGAAGGCGCCGACGCCGGGCACCACGAGGCCGTCGGCCTCGAGCGCCGCGGCCCGGTCGGCGGTGACCTCGACCTCCGCGCCGGCCCGCTCGAGTGCCTTCGCGGCGGAGTGCACGTTGCCCGAGCCGTAATCGAGCACGACGACACGCGGCGTGCGGGTCACAGCGCGCCCTTCGTCGAGGGGATGCCCGACACCAGCGGATCGAGTGCCTTCGCCTGCCGGAACGCCCGTGCGAAGGCCTTGAACTCGGCCTCGGCGATGTGGTGGGGGTCGCGACCGCCCAGCACCGTGACGTGCACGGTGAGCGCCGCGTTGAACGCGATCGCCTCGAAGACGTGCCGCACCATCGAGCCGGTGAAGTGGCCGCCGATGAGGTGGTACTCGAAGCCCGCCGGTTCGCCGGTGTGCACGAGGTAGGGGCGACCCGAGATGTCGACGACGGCCTGCGCGAGTGCCTCGTCGAGTGGCACGAGCGCGTCGCCGTAGCGCGAGATGCCGCGCTTGTCGCCGAGCGCCTGCCCGATGGCCCGGCCGAGCACGATGCCCGTGTCTTCAACGGTGTGGTGCACGTCGATATCGATGTCACCGCGGGCTCGCACCGTGAGGTCGCTGAGCGAGTGCTTCGCGAACGCGGTGAGCAGGTGGTCGTAGAACGGCACCCCCGTCTCGACGTCGCTCGCACCGGTGCCGTCGAGGTCGATCGAGAGGTCGATGCTCGATTCGCTCGTCTCGCGCTGTACGCGCGCGGTGCGCCGAGCGTTCGAAGGGGTCATGCGCCAATCCTATTCGGCGCGAACACGGCGATCGCCTCGAGGAAGGCGGTCGTCTCGGCCTCGGTGCCCGCCGTGACCCTCAGGTGCCCCGGGATGCCGATCTCGCGGATCAGGATGCCCCGGTCGAGCAGAGCCTGGAAGACCTCGTGCGGGTCGTCGACCCCGCCGAAGAGCACGAAGTTCGAACCGCTCCGGCACGGGAGGAAGCCGAGTCGGGCGAGCTCGGCCGAGATGCGCTCGCGCTGACCGCGGATCTCGTCGACCATTGCGAGCATCTCAGCCGAATGCGCGAGGGCTCCGAGCGCAGCCGCTTGGGTGAGAGCGGAGAGGTGGTATGGCAGTCGAACGAGTCGAAGCGCGTCGATCGCGGCCGGATCCCCCGCGAGGTATCCGACGCGGGCGCCGGCGAACGCGAAGGCCTTGCTCATCGTGCGCGAGACGAGGAGACGCGGACGCCCCTCGAGCAACGTCAGCGCGCTCGGCGTGCCCGGATCGACGAACTCGAAGTACGCCTCGTCGACGACGACGATTCCGCGTGCCGCGTCGGCCACCGCGCTGATCGTCTCGAGCGAGAGCGGGGTTCCGGTCGGGTTGTTGGGCGCGCACAACAGCACGACGTCGGGGTCATGCTCGCGGACCGCGGCAACCGCCGTCTCGGGACTGAGTTCGAAGTCGTCGTCGCGCGTGGAGGTGATCCACTCCGTGCCGGTGCCCGACGCGAGGAGCCCGTACATCGAATACGTGGGCGCGAATCCGAGGGCCGCCCGGCCCGGCCCGCCGAACGCCTGGAGCACGTGCTGCAGCACTTCGTTCGAACCGTTCGCCGCCCACAGTTGCTCGCGAACGAGTCCGTGACCGAGGTATGCCGCGAGGGCATCGCGCAACTCGGTGAACTCGCGGTCGGGGTAACGGTTCAACCGCAGGATCGCCGCTGCCACACGCGCCACGATGTCATGTGCGACGTCTTCGGGGATCGGATGCGTGTTCTCGTTGACGTTGAGCGCGACCGGGACCGCCTGTTGCGGGGCGCCGTACGGCGTGCGACCGCGGAGGTCGTCACGGATGGGAAGGTCGTCGAGACTCGTCACCGTTCCATGCTAGTGAGGCGCCTTGCGGCTACCCGGGCACGGTGATCACGGAACGACGGGGATCGCGAGTCGCTGCCCGGGCTCGACGACGGCACCGTCGAGTGCGTTCAGCCTGATGATCTCATCGACGACGGCTCGTGGATCGGCCTCGGGCGCGATGGCCTCGGCGATGCCCCACAACGAGTCGCCGCGATCGACCGTGACGTACTCGAATGAGGTGCCCAGCGAGGTCGCATCGGGGTCGGCCGCGGCTCCGCCGGCGCCGAGCACGACGACGAACGCCCACACGATGAGCGGGACGGCGGCCAGGCTCGTGAACACGACGCGCCCGCGTCGCGTGAGGCGGAGCCGCGCTCGAACTGCGGGCTGCACGCCCGCGTGGGCCTGGACTTGCGACGGGTCTGCTGCTGGAACCGCGCCTGGGGGCCGAATCCGGTCGTCACGATCGCTGCGCTCATGGTCACACCTCCTGAGGGAGCCGCATCCGGCCCTCGGCCGGGAGGGCCGGATGCGAAGCTCTGTTCCGAATATATCTTCGAATGTCGGATGCCGCAAGCATCGACGCGCGAGAATCCGCACGCGAATACGGCGACACGCTCGAACAAACGTTTGCCGCACCCGCTCAGGGCGGATACAGTTTCGAATGTCTGGACTGAGTTGACCAGACACCACCGACATCTGGTCGCGAAGGCGATCGCAACGAGGGGCGGAGACGTTGAGCACCGACATCGACGACGTGCGCGAGACCGGCCGTGTGCGCCGCCGCAAGAACCTGAGCGCGAAGCAGATCGCCATCCTCGAGATGATCCAGCGTTCCGTCTCGAGCCGCGGCTACCCGCCGAGCATGCGCGAGATCGGAGACGCTGTCGGCCTCTCCTCACTCTCGAGCGTCACGCACCAGCTGAACCAGCTCGAGCTCGCGGGCTACCTCCGACGCGACCCGAATCGTCCTCGTGCCCTCGAGATCCTCATCGAGCTCCCGGGCAGCGTCGAGCGCAGCCCGGCCGCGGGCGACCCGGCGCCCGTCGCCGACGCGGCGATGGTGCCGCTCGTCGGCCGCATCGCCGCCGGCGTGCCGATCACGGCCGAGCAGCAGATCGACGAGGTCTTCCCGCTCCCCCGCCAACTCGTCGGCAAGGGCGAGCTCTTCATCCTCAAGGTCGTCGGCGATTCGATGATCGACGCGGCGATCTGCGACGGCGACTGGGTCGTCGTGCGGTCGCAGCGCACCGCCGAGAACGGTGAGATCGTCGCCGCGATGCTCGATGGCGAGGCCACGGTCAAGGTCTTCCGCCAGCGTGACGGCCACACGTGGCTGCTCCCCCGCAACAGCGCATTCGAGCCGATCGTGGGCGACCACGCCGAGGTGCTCGGCAAGATCGTCGCCGTGCTCCGCGCCGTCTGAACGACCGACGACGCCGTTAGGCTGCGAGCCGGACCGACTCGGGTGCGACCGGTGCGAGCCCGCGCAGCAGCACGGGTTCGGATGCGATGGGTGCGAGCCCGCGCAGCCACGCCACGATGGTCGCCATGAAGCCGTCGTGGTCGTCACGGAACACGGTGTGCCCGGTTCCCAGCACGGTCTCCACGGTCATTCCCTGAAGCCGCAGCTGCGCCGCGACCTTGCTGGTGACGAGCAGGCTCTTCTCGGCGAGCACAACGAGGCTCGGGGCGACGAGACCGACCGGCGGGATGAGCCGGCTGGTATCGGCGAAGCCGAGGATCGTGCGCTTGTCCCAGTCGCGGAGCGTCGCGAGCTCGATGTCGACGTCGGCCGCGCTCCACTTCGGGTTCATGCGCACGAGTGCGGATCGGCGTCGGCCGCGGCGCGATCGCGAAGAATGCCTTGAACGCCCAGCCGCGGATGCCCTTCGGGAACGAGAACGCGGGATCGATGTAGATCGCCGCACGCGGCGCCAGCCGGTCGGCGACAAGGCTCGCGACAAGGCCGCCGAGGGAGTGCCCCATGACCACGTCGGGAGCGCGGTCGAGCAACGGCGCGAGCGTCTCGACCACGTCATCGGCCCACGCGGCAGGCGAGTAGCGGCGCGACCTCGGGCTGCGTCCATGCCCCGCGAGGTCCACCGCGAGCACGCGGAATCCCTGCGCCTCGAGTTCGAGTGTCACACGGTGCCAGACGCGCGAGTCCGACATGATGCCGTGGATGAGGATCGCGGTGCGAGCGCCGCCGCCGGATTCGTGAACCGCGAGTTGCATGGTCCGACACTAGGCGGTGCTCCTGTGCGGAACCCATGCGCCAGATGGGGAACCGCCGTGCGAGCTGCGTACGCGAAGCGGATGCCCCTGGCAGCAACGCGAGCGGATGCCCCGGCGCACCACGCGAGCGGGCTGCCCCGGGCACGCAGCGCGAGCGGATGCCCCGGCACCGAGGCATCCGCTCGCACCACCGCTACTCGACGAGCGTCGGCGCGCCGAGCCCCGCCCGGACCGCCCGTGTCGCCTCGAGGATGTGCTCGAGCGAGGCGACGGTCTCCTCATAGGCGCGGGTCTTCAGGCCGCAGTCGGGGTTCACCCAGAGCTTCGACGCCGGAATGTCGGCGACCGCACGCTCGAGGAGCGCCTGCACCTCGGCCGCACTCGGCACCCGCGGCGAGTGGATGTCGTAGACGCCCGGGCCGATGCCGTGGTCGAAGCCGCTTGCGGAGATGTCGTCGACGACCTCCATGCGGCTGCGGGCGGCCTCGATCGACGTGACATCCGCGTCGAGGTTGCGGATCGCGTCGATCACGACGCCGAACTCCGAGTAGCAGAGGTGCGTGTGCACCTGCGTCGCCGACGCGGCACCACCTGTCGCGAGACGGAACGACCCGACCGACCAGTCGAGGTAGGCGGGCTGGTCTGCGTGCTTCAGCGGCAGCAGCTCGCGGAGCGCCGGCTCGTCGACCTGGATGACCCGGATTCCCGCGGCCTCGAGGTCGGTGATCTCGTCGCGGAGGGCGAGTGCGACCTGGCGCGCGGTGTCGCCGAGCGGCTGGTCGTCGCGCACGAACGACCACGCGAGGATCGTGACGGGGCCTGTGAGCATGCCCTTCACCGGCTTCTGCGTGAGCGACTGCGCATACGTCGACCACTCGACCGTCATCGGCGCGGGTCGCGAGACGTCGCCCCACAGGATCGACGGGCGCGTACACCGCGAGCCGTAGGACTGCACCCAGCCGTGCTGCGTGACCGCGAAGCCGTCGAGCAGTTCGGCGAAGTACTGCACCATGTCGTTGCGCTCGGGCTCCCCGTGCACGAGCACGTCGAGGCCGATCTCCTCCTGCAGGCGGATGACCCGTTCGATCTCCTCGCGCATGAGCGCGCGGTACTCCGCGTCGCTGAGCTCGCCCTTGAGAAGGCCGGCGCGGGCGCGGCGGATGTCGCCGGTCTGCGGGAACGAGCCGATCGTCGTGGTCGGCAGTTCGGGCAGGTCGAGCGCGGCCTGCGCGGCGACGCGCTCTTCGTAGACCTCGCGGTTGAAGTCGCGGTCGGCGAGCGCGGCGAGGCGGTCGCGCACCGCCGGCACGCGAACGCCGGGCGCGCTGCTGCGGTCGGCGAGGGCAGCGGATGCCTCGTCGAGCTCGCTCGCGATGGCATCGCGCCCCTCGGCGAGTCCGCGCGCGAGCACCGCGAGCTGCGCGACCTTCTGGTCGGCGAACGCGAGCCAGCTCACGAGCCGGGCGTCGAGCGCGGTCTCGTCGTCGACGTCGTGCGGCACGTGCAGGAGCGAGGTCGAGGTGGACACCGCAACGGAACCCGACAGCGAACGCGCTGCCTCGGCGCGCTCGAACGCGCCGGCGAGGTCGCCGCGCCAGATGTTGTGGCCGTCGACGACGCCGGCGACGAGCGTCTTCGACGCGAGCGACTCGGCGGTGGCGGGGTCGAGCGCCTCGGGCAGCGCGCCGCGCACGAGGTCGAGGCCGATCGCCTCGACGGGAGTCGCAGCGAGAACGGGCAGCGCGTCATCGAGCGCGCCGTACGGCGCGGCGACGAAGATCGCGGGTCGTGCCTCGAGGGCGCCGAGCGCGTCGTACGCGGTGGCGACGGCCTCGAGCACGCGGTCGCGCGGCTCGTCGATGCTCTCGCTCACGAGCGCCGGCTCGTCGAGCTGCACCCACTCGGCACCTGCCTCGGCGAGGCGCTCGAGGAGTGCCGAATAGACGGGCACGAGGTCGGCGAGCCGGTCGAGGGGTCGGAAGCCCGCGGGGGCGCCGTCGGCGGCCTTCGAGAGGAGCAGGAGTGTGACCGGTCCGACGATGACGGGTCGGGTGAGGAAGCCCGCCGCCTTCGCCTCCGCGAACTCGGCGAGGATCCGCTCGGCGTGCAGCGCGAATGAGGTCTCGGGGCCGATCTCGGGCACGAGGTAGTGGTAGTTCGAGTCGAACCATTTCGTCATCTCGAGCGGTGCGTCGTCACCGACGCCGCGCGCGATCGTGAAGTAGGCCTCGAGGTCGGCTGCGCCGTCGGCGTCGAGGAACCGGGCGAAGCGCTCCGGCACCGCACCGACGGCGATCGCGGCGTCGAGCACCTGGTCGTAGTACGAGAACGATTCGGGGATCGACGAGTCCGTGCGGCCGAGGCCGAGCGCCGCGAGACGCTCGCGGGTCGCGGCGCGGAGTTCGGCCGCGCGCTGCTCGAGCTCTGCAGCGTCGATGCTGCCGGCCCAGAACGCCTCGACGGCGCGCTTCAGCTCACGGCGCCGGCCGATGCGCGGGTACCCGAGGATCGTTCCCGTGGGGAAGGCGTGTGCGGTCATGATTCTGCGGTGTTCCTCTCATTGACGAGCTGGTCTGCGGGTCGGAGTCCGAGGCGGTCGACGACGTCGAGCACCGCCTCGTGACGGTTGAACGTGTACAGGTGCAGGCCGGGTGCTCCGCCGTCGAGCACCTCGCCCGCGAGTCGCGTGGCATGGGCGATGCCGAGTTCGGCCTGTCCGGCGGGATCGGGCTCGATCTCGAGGTCGATGACGAGCTCGGCGGGCGGCTCGACGCCCGTGAGCTCGGTGAGGCGGGCAAGGCGCTTCGGCGTCGTGACGGGCATGATTCCGGGCAGGATCGGAATGGTCACGCCCGCCGCGCGGGCGCGTTCGACGAATCCGAGGTAGTCGGAGGCCCGCCAGAACAGCTGGGTGATGGCGAGGTTCGCGCCGGCGATCTCCTTCGCGAGGAGGGTGTCGATGTCTTGCGCGACGCCACGGGAACGCGGATGCCCCGTCGGGAATGTCGCGACCGCGACGCGCTCGGGCCGCGGCCGCTCACCGATCTGCGCGAGGGCGGGCATGCCGGGAGCGCCGACCTGTGCGAACGGCTCGCGCTCCTCCTGCACGCGATGGATGAGCTGCACGAGCTCTGCCGCGCTGCCCAGGTCGCCGATGCCGGCGTCATCGTCGTCGCCGATGGGCGGGTCGCCGCGGAGGGCGAGGAAGCTCGTGATGCCCGCATCGAGGAACTCGCGCACGAGTCGGTTCGCCTCGGCGTGCGAGGACCCGACGCACGTGAGATGCGCCATCGGCTCGACGTCGGTGTGCTCGAGCATGTACCGGAGCACCGTGAGCGATCGGTCGCGCGAGCTGCCGCCCGCGCCGAAGGTGACCGAGATGAACGCGGGCTCCGCCTCGGCGAGGCGGTCGATCGTGCGGCCGAGCGCGAGCGCCGCAGCATCCGTGCGCGGCGGGAACAGTTCGAACGAGACCGGCACACGCGGCCGACTGTCCGCGCCCGAAGCGTCGGAACCGGTCGCTGCCATGGTGCTCCTCGCATGCCATGCCGTGTCGGTGGAGTCACGGCAGGCCGCGCTCCCCCGGCCAGAACGGCGGGTGGATCTCGCGGGCGGGTGCCGGGCTCGGCGGTCGCTCCAGGTGGCGGCATCCGGCCGTCACCGACGATCAAGAGCGACGATACGCCTCGGCCGGCCGGAATGCGCGTTCTGTGACATCAGGTGACACGGGTTCAGGACGATCGGCTCGCGTCGGGCGCGCCGCCCTCGTCGGGCAGCGGACACGGAGCCGCGGTGCCGGATCAGGCGCCGACGGATGCCGCGGCGAACTCGGCGAGCTGATTCGCCTGTTCGGGCGATGCGAGCGCGCGGATGCGCGTGCCGTCTTCGGCGTAGTCGACCGAGAGCACCCGCCCCGTCTCATGGAGTGTCGACACCACGTCGCCGCGGTCGTACGGCACGAGCAGGTCGACCTCGATCGAGGGGTCGGGCAGCATGCGGCCGATGGCGGCGAGCAGCTCGGGAACGCCCTCGCCCGTGCGGGCGGACACGAAGATCGCATGGGGCTCGAGGCCGCGCAGCACGAGGCGCTCCTCGGGGGTCACGAGGTCGGCCTTGTTGAACACGATGAGCTCGGGGAGGTTGCGGGCGCCGACCTCGCCGATGACGTCGCGCACCGTGGCGATCTGGCCCGCGGGGTCGGGGTGCGCCGCGTCGACGACGTGAACGATGAGGTCGGAGTCGCCGACCTCTTCGAGCGTCGAACGGAACGCCTCGACGAGCTGGTGCGGGAGGTTTCGCACGAAGCCCACGGTGTCGGCGATCGTGTACACGCGCCCGTCGGCCGTGGTATTGCGTCGAACGGTCGCGTCGAGGGTCGCGAAGAGGGCGTTCTCGACGAGCACCCCAGCGCCCGTGATGCGGTTCAGGAGACTCGACTTGCCTGCGTTCGTGTAGCCGGCGATCGCGACCGACGGCACCGAGTTCCGCTTGCGATTCGCGCGCTTGGCCTCACGCGCGGGCTTCATGCCCGCGATCTGCTTGCGGAGCTTCGCCATGCGCGAATGGATGCGGCGGCGATCGAGTTCGATCTTCGTCTCACCGGGACCGCGGGAGCCCATGCCGGCGCCCGTGCCACCCACCTGGCCACCGGCCTGGCGGGACATCGACTCGCCCCATCCGCGCAGTCGCGGCAGCAGGTACTCGAGTTGCGCGAGCTCGACCTGGGCCTTGCCCTCGCGGCTCTTCGCGTGCTGGCTGAAGATGTCGAGAATGACCGCCGTGCGGTCGATCACCTTGACCTTCACCGCGTCTTCGAGCGCACGTCGCTGACTCGGAGCGAGCTCGGTGTCGGCCACGACCGTGTCGGCGCCGAGCGCGGCGACGATGTGCCGGAGCTCCTCGACCTTGCCGCGCCCGAGGTAGGTGCTCGGGTCGGGATGGGGCCTGCGCTGCAGCACGCCGTCGAGCACGCGCGCGCCGGCGGTCTCGGCAAGCGCCGACAGCTCGCGAAGCGAGTTCTCAGCGTCGTCTTGGGAGCCCTGCGAGTACACGCCGATGAGCACGACGTTCTCGAGCCGGAGCTGCCGGTACTCGACCTCGGTGACGTCTTCGAGCTCGGTCGAGAGACCGGCGACACGGCGGAGTGCCGCGCGCTCCTCGCGGTCGAACTGCTCGCCATCGGTATCGGCGCCGGTTGCGGCATCCGATCCCTGAAGCCTGAGCGCCTCGGCGGGGACGGCTCCGAATCGAGTGACCCCGGCTTTCATCTGCGCGCCTCGCAGCACCCGCTCGACGGCGTCGTCTGCGGACGTGTGTTCGGCTTCATTCATCGTGTTAACCCTAGTTCCAATCGCTGCGATAGGTTCCCCTGTATGGGCTCCGACCACTATTTCTCTTCCACGCCTCGGAGCGACCATCGCACCCGAACCATCACGGCGGTACTCGCCGGCCGTGAGGTCGACGTCGTCACCGCCGGCGGCGTGTTCAGCCCCGATCACCTCGATCAGGGCACCCGCGTGCTGCTCGACACCGTGCCCGCTCCCCCTGCATCCGGACACCTGCTCGACCTCGGCGCCGGCTGGGGGCCGATCGCGATCTCGCTCGCGCTGCAGTCTCCGGATGCCACGGTGTGGGCCGTCGACGTCAACGAACGTGCTCTCGACCTCGTGCGCGCCAACACTGCGCGTCTCGGCATCCATAATGTCAACGCTGTGCTCCCCGACGATGTTCCCGATGACGCGCGGTTCGCCGCGATCTGGTCGAACCCGCCGATCCGCGTGGGCAAGCCCGAACTGCACGCCCTGCTGTCGCGGTGGCTGCCCCGACTCGACCCGTCGGTCGATGCCGAGGCATGGCTCGTCGTCGCGAAGCACCTCGGCGCCGAGTCGCTGCAGCGTTGGATCGCCAGCGAGCTCGACCTCGAGGTGGAGCGCGCCGAGACGTCGAAGGGATTCCGGGTGCTCCGCGTCGCCCACGCGGCATCCGCTCGCTGACTTGGCCTGGATCCGGGCTGATTCGAGCAGCGTTCGATCGACTCATGGCACGAACTCGCCCGTCAAGCTGTAGCGCCACCTCTTGGGGATTCGACGCAGCAGTGTCTTACTGGAATGCATGACACAGACATGGCTGATCACCGGCTCTTCACGCGGCTTCGGACGCGCACTCGCGCTCGCAGCGTTGGAGGCGGGAGACATGGTCGCCGCCACTGCCCGCCGACCGGAACAGCTCGCAGACCTGGTGTCGCGATTCGGGGATCGCATCCGTCCGATCCACCTCGACGTGACCGACGTCGACTCGGTGCAACTCCGCCATTGCGGCGGCACGCGACTCCTTCGGCCGCATCGATGTCGTCGTGAACAACGCCGGCTACGCGAATGTCGCCCCGATCGAGACCGGCGACGATGAGGATTTCCGGAGACAGTTCGAGACGAACTTCTGGGGTGTCTACAACGTCTCGAAAGCGGCGATCCCCGTCATGCGGTCGCAAGGTGGCGGGTTGATCATCCAGTTCTCATCCATCGGGGGTCGAGTGGGCGGATCGGGCGGCATCGCCTCATATCAGGCCGCCAAGTTCGCGATCGACGGATTCAGTCGCGTCCTGCGCGCCGAGACGGAGCAGTTCGGTATTCGCGTGCTCGTCGTCGAGCCGAGCGGCTTCCGCACCGACTGGGCCGGAAGCTCGATGAGCGTGGCGGAGATGCCGGCGGAGTACGCGGCGTTCGCAGAGCGATATGCACATGCCGCCGACCCGTCATCCTTCCTGCAGGCAGGCGATCCTGCGCGTGCGGGCGAGATCCTCGTCCGCCTCGCAAAGCGCGATTCGCTGCCAGCGAACCTCCTCCTCGGCACACGAGCGGCAGAGATGGCTGTGGCATTCGACCGCGGCCGGCTCGAGAGCGATCTCGCCTGGCAGGACGTCAGTCGGTCGGCCGACTTCGGAGCGGACTACCCAGTCGACTTCCCCTCCTGACGCCTGGGCGAGAAATACCACGGCGACGGCAGGCATCTGCATCGGCGCGCTGACGGCTTTGCCGGGCGCTCGCAGATGGCTCTAGGCGAGGCTCAGCACGCCGTCGAACACGAGCTCGGCCGGGCCCGAGAGCGCGACGTGCTCGCCGTCGGCAGCCTCGAACATGCGCACGCCGAGCACGCCGCCCGGCACCTGCACGCGCCAGTCGTTCGGCGCCGCCTCACCCGCCCAGTGCCGCACGGCGAGGGCCGACGCGACCGCGCCGGTGCCGCACGAGAGCGTCTCGCCCGAGCCGCGTTCGTGGACGCGCATGCGGATGCGGCCGACGCCGTCTTCGACGAGCGGATCCGCGGGTACGACGAACTCGATGTTGGCGCCCGCCTCGGGCGCGGGATCGAGGATCGGCTGGTAGCCGAGGTCGAGTCCGTCGAGCTCGTCGTCGTCGGCGAGGGCGACCACGACGTGCGGATTGCCGACGTCGATGCCGAGGCCCGGACGCGGCACGGGCAACTGCTTCGCGCGCACGAGCGGTTCAGTGCCGTCGAGCCGCCAACGGCCGAGATCGGCCTGGAATCCCAACGTGCTCCTCGTGACCGCGTGCACTCCCGCACGGGTGCCGATCGCGATCGAGTCGCCGGGGTGCAGGTCGGCGAGGCCCTGGTCGAGCAGGTACTTGGTGAACACGCGGATGCCGTTGCCGCACATCTCGGAGACGGAGCCGTCGGCGTTCCAGTAGTCCATGAACCACGTGGCCTGGGGGTCTTCGGCGAGGGCGGACGCACCGGCGTCGAGGTTCGCCGAGCGGACGGCTCGGATGACCCCGTCGGCGCCGACGCCGAAGTGACGGTCGCAGACGGCGGCGATCTGCGTCGGCGTCAGCTCGGCATCTCGCCCTCGGGGTCGCTGAACAACACGAAGTCGTTGCCGGTGCCCTGCCCCTTGGTGAACCGCAGATCGAACGACATGGGAGTCAGTCTATGGCCGCCTGACGGGCGAGCTCTGCGCCCCTCGCGGCCCGATCGTCGGCATCGATCGTCACCGCGTCGCGATACCGCTTGAACCAGCTCACCTGTCGCCGCGCGTAGGTTCGGGTGAGCTGCTGCGTCTCGGCGATGGCGTCGGCTCGGGACATCCGCCCGCCGAGCTCGGCAAGTGCCTGCGCGTATCCGATCGCCTTGCGCGCCGTGACTCCGCGCTCGATGCCCTGCGGAATGAGGCGGCGGACCTCCTCGAGGAGGCCGGCCTGCCACATGGCGTCGACCCGCCGGTCGAGGCGGTCGACGAGGGCGGCGCGCTCGCTCCGGAGGTGCACGATTCGGTGCTCTCGCCACGACACGGGCTCATCGGGAAGGCGTGCGGCTTTCGGCTCTCCGGTGAGCTCGATGACCTCGAGTGCGCGCACGATGCGGCGCCCGTTCTGTGCATCGACGCCGGCCGCGGTCTCGGCGTCGATCGCGCGGAGGCGAGCGTGCAGGAGCCCCGGGCCCTGCGCGGCGAGCTCGGCCTCGAGGCGACTGCGGAGCGCGGCATCGGTGCCCGGGAATCGGAAGTCGTGGATGACCGAGGAGACGTAGAGCCCTGAGCCGCCGACGAGCAGCGCGACTCGGTCACGGCCGATGATCTCGTCGACTGCGGCGCGGGCGTCGCGCTGGTACGCGGCGACGGAGGCTTCTTCGGTGACGTCGAGCACGTCGAGGAGGTGGTGCGGCACGCCGCGTCGCTCGGGCATCGACAGCTTCGCGGTGCCGACGTCCATGCCTCGGTAGAGCTGCATCGCGTCGGCGTTGACCACCTCGGCGGCGCGACCGACACGGTCGAACGCAGCGGCGAGGTCGAGCGCGAAGTCGGACTTGCCTGTGCCGGTCGCGCCGACGATCGCGATCAGCGTCACGTCAGCGTTGGGCGTCGGTGGGGTCGTAGATGGGCATGGTGCCGACGCCGGGCGAGACGAGCGGCTCGGCTCCGCGCGCGCGCAGCGTCGGGAGCCCGAGCGAGACTCGGCCGGCGGCGGATGCCCCGGGGTCGGCGGGCACACCGCAACTCTCGGCCTGTGCCCGATCCCACGCGTCGCCCGCTCGCGTGCGCCGGATGCGAAGCGGCGCATCGTCGACGGAGTCGGCGATGAGGTGGAAGGGTGCCGCCTGCGTCAGCGTGACGGAGACGACGTCGCCGGGGCGCGGGATCTCGGAGGATTCGGGCACCTCGAAATGCACGAGTCGGCTGTCTTCGGCGCGGCCGCTCAGGCGGTGCGTCTCGGCGTCCTTCTTGCCTTCGCCGTTGGAGACGAGCACCTCGACGAGTTCGCCGACGAGGCGCTGGTTCTCCTCCCAGGAGATGCGCTCCTGCAGGGCGGTGAGACGCTCGTAGCGGTCTTGCACGACCTCTTTCGGCACCTGGTCCGCCATCGTCGCGGCCGGAGTGCCCGGGCGGATGGAGTACTGGAACGTGAATGCGGAGGCGAAGCGCGCCGCCTCGACGACTCGGAGGGTCTCTTGGAAGTCCTCCTCGGTCTCGCCGGGGAAGCCGACGATGATGTCGGTCGAGATGGCGGCGTTCGGGATCTTCGCCCGCACGCGGTCGAGGATGCCGAGGAACTTCTCGGAGCGGTAGGAGCGGCGCATCGCCTTGAGGATGCGGTCGGAGCCGGATTGCAGCGGCATGTGCAGCTGCGGCATCACCGCCGGGGTCTCGGCCATCGCATCGATGACGTCGTCGGTGAAGGCGGCCGGGTGCGGACTCGTGAAGCGGATGCGCTCGAGCCCCTCGATGTCACCGGCCGCACGGAGAAGCTTGCCGAAGGCCTGACGGTCGCCGAACTCGACGCCGTAGGAGTTGACGTTCTGGCCGAGGAGGGTGACCTCCACGGCACCGTCGTCGACGAGGGCCTGGATCTCGGCGAGGATGTCACCGGGCCGCCGATCCTTCTCCTTGCCCCGGAGCGCGGGGACGATGCAGAAGGTGCACGTGTTGTTGCAGCCGACCGAGATCGAAACCCAGCCGCTGTAACTCGAGTCGCGCTTGGTGGGCAGCGTCGACGGGAACACCTCGAGCGCGTCGAGGATCTCGAGTTGCGCCTCGTCGTTGTGTCGTGCACGTTCGAGGAGACGCGGAAGCGAGCCCATGTTGTGGGTGCCGAACACGACGTCGACCCAGGGTGCCTTCTCGAGGATGACGTTCTTGTCTTTCTGGGCGAGGCAGCCGCCGACGGCGATCTGCATGCCCGCGTGACGGCGCTTGACGCTGGCGAGATGCCCGAGGTTGCCGTAGAGCTTGTTGTCGGCGTTCTCGCGCACGGCGCACGTGTTGATGACGACGATGTCGGGCTCGGCGCCGTCGGCGGGCACATAGCCGGCCGCCTCGAGCGATCCCGAGAGGCGCTCGGAGTCGTGAACGTTCATCTGGCACCCGAAAGTGCGGACCTCGTACGTGCGCGGCGCAGGCGCCGTGCCAGTCGTCTCGCCCCGCGAGACCTCCTGAATGGTGCTCATGATCGCACCAGTTTACGAGCCATCGGCTGCGAGTGCCGCCGCCACCGCCTGACGCACGATGTCGCCCGGGTAACCACGGCGGGCGAGGAACGCGGAGAGCCGACGCTCCGCCGTCTTCCGGTCGAGACCGGTGAGCTGGCGCGCACGCCGTTCGGCGATCGCGCGCGCGTTCTCGAGCTCTGCCTCGGCGTCGAGTTCGTCGACGAGGCCACGCGCGAGCCCGGAGTCGATGCCCCGGCGACCGAGCTCCTGCAGGATCGCGCCGCTGCCTCGCCCGCGCCGCACGCCGTGACTCTGCACGAGTTGCTCGCCGAGTCGCGCGTCGTCGAGGTAGCCGTATCGCTCATAGCGCTCGATCCACTCCCCCACCTCGACCTCGTCGAGGCCGTGCTCGACGAGAACCGCGCGCACCTCGGCCACGGACAGGGCAGATCGCCGCAAGCGGGAGACGACGAGCCGGTCGATGCGCTCGTCGCGCTCGGCCCCGATCTCGTCGACCGCGTCTTCGCGTGGCTTGCCCTCGTCGCGCTTCGAACGTCGGCGTGACGCCTCGCGTCGCCGATCGGGTTGGGGCTCGGCCTCGACTTCGACGCCGGTCGGAATCGGCACCCGTGGTGTCTGCGGTGGCGGAGTCGACACGGCAGGTGCGGGAGTCTCGGGTCGCTCGGCCGGCGCTGCCGAGGTGCGCGGCGCCGACGACTCGCGCACCCACGGCAGGTAGGTGACCGGTGCGAGGTGCTCTGATGACGCGTCGCTCATGGCACTCCTCTCGCCGGTCATCGCTACTGCGCGCCTCAGGCGCGCTTACGCCCGAGCTTGGGCTCGATCGACTCCACGTTCGACGGCTCGGCTGTGGCGCCCGCAGGCTGACCGATGCCGAGCTTCACGAGGATCTTCTGCTCGATGTCGGCGGCGATGTCGGGGTTCTGAAGCAGGAAGTTGCGGGCGTTCTCCTTGCCCTGCCCGAGCTGGTCGCCGTCGTAGGTGTACCACGCGCCGGACTTCTTCACGATGGCCTGGTCGACGCCGTAGTCGATGAGGCTCCCCTCGCGGGAGATGCCGACCCCGTAGAGGATGTCGAACTCGGCCTGCTTGAAGGGCGGCGCCATCTTGTTCTTCACGACCTTCACGCGCGTGCGGTTGCCGACCGCGTCGGTGCCGTCTTTCAAGGTCTCGATGCGACGGATGTCGAGTCGCACCGAGGCGTAGAACTTCAGCGCCTTACCGCCCGCGGTGGTCTCGGGGCTGCCGAAGAACACGCCGATCTTCTCGCGAAGCTGGTTGATGAAGATCATGGTGGTGTTCGTCTGGTTGAGCCCGCCGGTGAGCTTGCGGAGCGCCTGCGACATGAGGCGCGCCTGAAGGCCCACGTGCGAGTCGCCCATCTCGCCCTCGATCTCAGCGCGAGGCACGAGGGCCGCGACGGAGTCGATGACGATGAGGTCGATGGACCCCGACCGCACGAGCATGTCGGCGATCTCGAGTGCCTGCTCACCCGTGTCGGGTTGCGAGACGAGCAACGAGTCGATGTCGACGCCGAGCTTCTTCGCGTACTCGGGATCGAGCGCGTGCTCTGCATCGACGAACGCCGCGATGCCGCCGGCGCGCTGGGCGTTGGCGATGGCGTGCAGCGTGAGCGTGGTCTTGCCGGAGGACTCGGGGCCGTAGATCTCGACGATGCGGCCGCGCGGGAGACCCCCGATGCCGAGCGCGACGTCGAGGGCGATCGAGCCGGTGGGGATGACCTCGACGGGAGCGCGGTCTTCGCTGCCGAGGCGCATCACCGAGCCCTTGCCGAATTGGCGGTCGATCTGCGCGAGTGCGGTCTCGAGTGCTTTCTCGCGGTCTGCTGGTGATGCCATGGTGTGGGCTCCTTCGATGCTCGATTGCTGCTGCCTCTAGGCTGTCGTTCCACGTTGCGGGCCGTGACCCGCGGCGTCTCGCGACAAGGCGGTTGCGGTGTGTTCCGACGCATCGACCGTATGACCGGCCACCGACATCCGACGCCCGGTTGGACGGGGATGTGGAGAGATGCGTTGTTGCTCCTGCTGTTGAGGAGCCTATCGCAGCGACCGAACGGATGTTCGAAGGATCATCCGCGTGTCGAACACGTTTTCGGGCGGGGTTCGGAGCGTGTCAGCGGCGGCCGTGCGGCCGCGGCTCCCCCGGGACGGGCCGGCCGGCACCGTGGCGGCGCGATTCGGGGACATCCGTCGCCTCGCACAATGCGAGCCAGACGTCTCGAGTCGCCACGCCGTCGGCGAGTGCCTCGCGAGCCGTGCGCCCGCCGAGTGCCGCCAGCGCGAGATCGTTCACGACCACATTGCCGTAGCCCGTGCCGAACTCGTCGTCGACGGCGATCTGGAATTCGCTCAGCTTCATCAGCGCCTCCCGGACATGCGATCGGCCGGTCCGAGGACCGGCCGATCGGCGCTAGGTACGTAGTGGGTCAGCGGACCATCATGTCCGCGTCGAACTCGGCGACGAGCTCGTCGGGCAGACTGTCGGGCACCACCGAGAGGCCTTCGAGCACCGCGATGCGGTCGCCGACCTCGTGCATGATCACGGAGATGGGGGTGTCGAGTGCGTCGGCCACCGAGGCGAGGATCTCGGAGGAGGCCTCTTTCTGGCCGCGCTCCACCTCGCTCAGGTACCCGAGTGCGACGCTCGCCTTGGACGCGACCTGACGAAGGGTGCGGCCCTTCTGCAGGCGGAAGTCCCTCAGCACATCGCCGATCTCCTGTCGAACCAGAACCATCGGGAACCTCCTTCTCTCTGCCTGCGACTCCGCCGGAGTCGGAAACGGGAGCGTCAGCCTACCTGACTCTCGGTGCTTCCAATCTAGCGTCGCACACTGGGCCTTTCGTGTGAACCTTCCACATGTAACAGGGTGTTCACGAAGACTATTCCGCGCGCTCCGCAGTCCGGTTCGACACGGCTGCGAGCTCGGGAACGGATGCCTCGAGGCGCGCCGTGCGACGCTTCGGCCGCACTCCCCGTCGACACGGCCGGCGCTCGCCACGTCGCGGCGGTCAGGCACGTGCGAGCCGCTCGAGCACGGCGTCGAGCGCGGCCTGCACGGTTGCCGCGCGGATCTCGCCGCGATCTCCGTGCAGGTCGAGCGCGATCGCCTCGACCTCGTCGCCGAACGCGACACCGACGTAGACGGTGCCCGGTGGTTTGCCGTCCTGGTCGGTCGGCCCGGCGACGCCGGTCGTCGCGACGCCCAGGTCGGCGGGCCGGCCGGCGACCGCCAGGGCTCGGCGCACGCCGTCGGCCATCTGGCGCGCGACCTCGGGGTGGACCGCGCCGTTACGTGCGAGCACGTCGCCGGAAACACCGAGGAGCGAGCGCTTCACGTCGGTGTCGTAGGCGACGATGCCGCCGTTCACGACGAGCGACGCACCCGGGATGCGGGTGAGCTCCGCGACGACGAGGCCGCCCGTCAGCGACTCGGCGACCGCGATGCGGAGACCGCGGCGCGTGAGTTCGGCGATGAGCGTGGCGGCCGGGTCGGCGGTGGCACGGGGCATCCGCTCGTCGCTCACCGCGCTTCGCTTCGGCGCTCGCGTGCAAGTCGCATGGCATCGCGGACATAGAGCAGGCCCGACCACACCGTGAGGACGAGGGCGGCCGCCATGAGCACCGCGTTGACCCACGCCACCCACTCCCCGAGGAGCATGGGCAGCGGAGCGAGAGCGAACGAGATCGCGACCGCCTGCACGAGCGTCTTGAGCTTGCCCCCGGATGACGCGGGGACCACGTTGCCCCGGCCGAGTTCGACGAATCGCCAGATCGTGATGCCGACCTCGCGGATGACGATCAGCGCCGTCACCCACCACGGCACCTCGCCGAGGATCGACAGGCAGACGAGCGCTCCGCTGGTCAGGAGCTTGTCGGCGATCGGATCCAGTATCTTGCCGAGATCGGTGACCTGCCCTCTGCTTCGCGCGAGGTAGCCATCGATCCAGTCGGTGGAGATCGCCACCACGAACAGGGCTGTGGCGATCCACCGGAGCGCACCGCCCTGACCGTCGTCGGCGAGCAGCATCCAGAAGAACACCGGCGCGAGCAGGATGCGCACCACCGTGATCGCGTTGGGAAGGTTCCAGTTCGCCGAACGCGCAGGGCTGCCGGCGGAGGAGGTCATACCCCCAAGGATAGCCGGGCACGGATGCCGCGACCGGGCGTGATGGGTCTCCGCATCGCCTGCCGAGGCGTCCGTCACTCGCGGCCGGTCAGGCCCCAGGCATCCTCGTCGGAGTCGCCCTCGACCTCGGCACCCCGCTCGGTCATGCGGCCGACGGGATCGTCGTCGTAGCGCGCGTCGGGCGCGTCGTAGGCGTCGGTGGCCGCGATGCCGCCGCCGAGCGGCCCGGTCTGCGCCGCCGCACCGGATGCTCCACCCGATGCGGCGGCAGCGCCACGCGGCGGCCCTGCGGCGGCGGGCTCCTCGCCCCGGAACCGTGCGAGCACTTCGGGCAGCTGCTCGGCCGTGACGAGCACGTCGCGCGCCTTCGACCCCTCGGACGGGCCGACGATCTCGCGCGACTCGAGGAGGTCCATGAGCCGGCCCGCCTTCGCGAAGCCGACGCGGAGCTTGCGCTGCAGCATCGAGGTCGAGCCGAACTGGGTGGACACGACGAGCTCTGCCGCCGCGAGCAGCAGCTCGAGGTCGTCGCCGATGTCGGCGTCGATCTCTTTGCGTTCGACGGCGGCCGCGACATCCTGCCGGTACTCGGGGCGGGCCTGCCTGGTGACGTGCTTCACGACCTTCTCGATCTCGGCCTCGCTCACCCACGCGCCCTGGACGCGGATCGGCTTCGAGGCACCCATCGGGAGGAACAGGCCGTCGCCCTGGCCGATGAGCTTGTCGGCGCCGGGCTGGTCGAGGATGACCCGGGAGTCGGTGACGCTCGTGACCGCGAACGCGAGACGGGACGGCACGTTCGCCTTGATGAGGCCCGTGACGACGTCGACCGAGGGCCGCTGCGTCGCGAGCACGAGGTGGATTCCCGACGCACGCGCGAGCTGGGTGATGCGCACGATGGAGTCCTCGACGTCGCGCGGGGCGACCATCATGAGGTCGGCGAGCTCGTCGACCACGACGAGGAGGTACGGATAGGGCTTGAGCCTTCGCTCCGAGCCCGCGGGAAGCACGATCTCCTCGTTCACGACGGCCTTGTTGAAGTCGTCGATGTGTCGGAAGCCGAACGACGCGAGGTCGTCGTAGCGCATGTCCATCTCCTTCACGACCCACGAGAGCGCCTCTGCGGCCTTCTTCGGGTTCGTGATGATGGGCGTGATGAGGTGCGGTACACCCGCGTAGGGGGCGAGCTCGACGCGCTTCGGGTCGATGAGCACCATGCGCACATCGGAGGGCTTCGCCCGCATGAGGAGCGACGTGATCATCGAGTTCACGAAGCTCGACTTGCCGGATCCCGTGGAGCCGGCGACCAAGAGGTGCGGCATCTTCGCGAGGTTCGCGACGACGTAGCCGCCGCCGACGTCTTTGCCGACGCCGATGGTCATGGGATGCTTCGCGTTCGCGGCGTTGCCCGAACGCAGCACGTCGCCGAGGGTGACGATCTCACGGTCGGCGTTCGGGATCTCGACGCCGATCGCGCTCTTGCCGGGGATCGGCGACAGGATTCGCACCTCGTTCGACGCGACCGAATAGGCGAGGTTCTTCGAGAGCGCGGTGACGCGCTCGACCTTGACGCCCGGACCGAGCTCGATCTCGTACTGCGTCACGGTGGGGCCCCGCGAGAACCCGGTGACCTTCGCGTCGACCTGGAACTGGTCGAGCACCCCGGTGATCTGCCGCACGACCTCGTCGTTCGCAGCCGAGCGCAGCTTCGCGGGTGCCCCCGCGGCAAGGGTCGATGCCGCCGGCAGGTGGTAGGGGCGATCGGGCACGGATGGCACCTCGGCCGCCATCCCGGCGGCCCCGGCGTCGCCCGGCCCAGCGCCGCCCCGGCCCTGCTCTGCGGACTCGTCGAAGACCGCGAGCACGGCGGTCGCGCCGCCGTCGTCGCCACGGAGCCCCGTGCCGCCGCGCGGCACGTCGCCCGTGAAGTGCTGCAGCGCCGACTCGGCCCGTTCGAGATCGCCCAGCACCTCGGTGCCGTAGGCACCTGCACCCCCGACGCCCTCGAGCGGCGTCTCGAAGCTGCCGGCCGCTGAGCCCGGGCCGAACACCTCGGTGAGCCCGTCGACGCCGGGGGCCTCGAACGCCGGGTCCTCTTCGCGGTTCGAGGCGTTGCGCCGCCACCAGGGTATGAGGCCCGCGGGCTCGTCGCCGTCGCCGAGCGCGTCGATGCCCTCGAGTTCCGTCTGCATCGCCTTCTTGCGCTCTCGGCGGGAGAGTTTCGCAGGGGCATCCGTCGCCGGTTCCTCGGGCGCACCGAACAGCCACGCGTACAGTTCGCGGAAGCGCCCGGGAATCCTGGTCGGCGGGGTCTTCGTGATGATGAGGAGCGAGAGCACGAGCAGGACGATCACGACGATCGCCGCCGCCGTCGGCGTGATGAACAGGATGAGTGGCTCGGCGAGCATCCAGCCGAGGATGCCCCCGGCGCGGGCGAGCACGGCCATGCCGGCGCTCGGTGCGGGCTGGCCGCCGAAGATGTGGCACAGCGCCGACACGGTGAGGAGCAGGAGACCGAGCCCGATGCCGATGCGCGTGTTGTCGTGCACCGAGCTCGGGTGGCGGAAGAGCCACACCGCGAAGAGCAGCATGATCACCGGAAGGGCGAACGCGACGCGGCCGGAGAGGCCGCCGAACGTCCACGAGTCGAGGGTCTGGGCGATCGGCTCGTTGATGAAGAACCACTCCACGACCGCGCCGGCGATCGCGAGCATCACGATGAAGAACGGGAGGCCGTCGCGCCGCTCCTCCTTCTGGAGCGTCTCCGGGCCGAGGGCACGTGCCGCGCCGCCCGTGAGGTGGGCGAGTCCCATCCAGATGCGCACGAGCAGCGATGGCCGGTCGGGGCGTGCCGCTGCCTTCGCCTTGGCCTTGGACGCCGCCGTGCCGCGCGCATTCGCGGCCGGCAGCTTCTTCGTGGGCGCCGTGCGGGAACTCGCGCCACGGGACGACGTGCCCGAGGCACGACCGTTCGACCTGGTGCGCGTAGCCATGCCCCCCACATTAAGGCCGCCCGCCGACTCGCGCCATCAGGATGCCGCGAGTGTCCGCGATCGGCGGATCAGAACCGGATCGCGTCGATGACCTTCACGCGCACCGCAGCGAGCGCGGGCAGGAGCCCTGCAAGCGCGCCCACCGCGACGGCCGACCCGATGCCGAGAAGCGCGGCCTCGACGGGAAACCCCGGCATGTCCTCGACCTCCGCGCCGCCGAGGACCATCCCCATGAGCGGACTCCGCACGAGTGCAATGGCAATACCGACTCCGATGACGCCGGCGACGAAGGTGCCGACGACGGTCTCCATGAGGACCGAGAAGAACACCCGGCCGGACGTCGCGCCGAACGAACGACGAATGCCGATCTCGCGGATGCGACCGCGCACGGTCACGAGTGCGATCGTGAGCAGCCCGAGCGCGCCGAGCATCAGGATCACGACGGCGACCCCCGCGACGAGCAGCTTGACCGGAAGCAGCGGGTCGCCGTCCATGGCGCCGTAATCGCTGCGCCATGCGTCGACTGTGGCTCCCTCGCCGAGTTCGCTCCGGAAGGCGAGCTTCATGGACTCGGTGAGTTCCTCTGCCGAACCATCTGGGATCCACATCTCGTACGACGGTGTGTAAGCGCCCATCATCGGATCCGACGTCTCGGATTGCAGGGGGAGGTATGCCTCCGTGAGGACGAACGCCGTCGGTGCAGTGTCCCACTCGCTCTGCCGCGGCGTGACCCCGGTGATCACCGCGGTGACCGCTTCCCTGCCGGCCAACTCGACGGTCGGGTGCGTCGTAATCGGAGGACGACCGAGCCGATCCCAGAACGCCTCGTTCACGATGATGGCGGGTGCCATGCGGCTGGCGTCGCGCTCCGTGAACCATGCCCCCTCCATCACTCGCACACGGTGCATCGTCCCGTAGTCGGGGTCGACGACCTGCATCGACACCGGCTCCGCACCATCGACGAACTGCACGGTGAGACTTCCCCATCCGACGCGACTGTCGTACTCGATGCCGTGGCGATCGAGAGCGCTGCGCCACGCGACGGCTGCGGCATCGTGGTCGAGCGCACCACTCGCCGAGTTCGCATTGAGGGTCACGGTGGCCGGCCTGCCGCCGCCGCGCTCCTGCATCTCCCGACTGGCCTGCTCAGCGACCGCCCCGGCGCCGACGACCGTCGTGAGCGCGCAGACGGCGAACGCGACACCGATGAGCGAGAGGAGCACGCGACCCCGGTGGATCCGAAGCTCCTCGAGCGCTTCGACGACCGTGCTCACCACGCCGGTCGCCGTGCGGGCGAGCCAGCCCATCACGCGACGACCTTCGTTGCGGGCGTGGATGGAGATGGTGCGAGTGCCGCAGTCGGGGCATCCGTCGCCTGGAGCCGCCCACTCGCGAGCCGGAAGTGCTGGGTCGCGCGCGCGGCGATCGCCGGATCGTGCGTGATGGTGACGAGCGCGGCACCCGTCTCGGCGGCCACCGACTCGATGAGCGCCATGACCTCTGCGCCCGTTTCGAGGTCGAGCGCCCCGGTCGGCTCGTCGGCGAGGATCAGCCGCGGTCGGCGCACGAGCGCTCGCGCGATCGCGACCCGCTGCTGCTCGCCGCCCGAGAGACGTTCGGGCTTGGTGGTGAGACGCTCGCCGAGACCGACGCGCTCCAGCATGTCGCGCGCGATGCTCTCCCGTCGCCAGAACTCACGACCATCCGAGTACAGAAGCGGGGTCTGCACGTTCTCGAGTGCGGTTCGCCCCGGCAACAGGTTGAACTGCTGGAACACGAACCCGACCTCGCGTCCGCGCAATCTGTCGCGGGCGCCACTGCCGAGCCGGCGCACGTCGCGACCGAGGAAGATGAGGTCGCCCTCCGTGGGTGCATCGAGCAGGCCGAGCAGATTCAACAGGGTCGATTTTCCGGAGCCCGATCGTCCGACGATCGATACGCGGTCTCCCTCGGTAACCGTGAGGTCGACCCCGGAGAGAATCGTGAGCGGATGGCCGTCGGCGAGTTGAACCGTGCGGCCCACGCCGCGGGCCTCGACGAGCATCATGGCGCGAGGGTCCCGCACATGACCGAGCCGTCAGGCAATTGCACGCAACCTTCCGCTCCGGCTTCACCGGGCGCGCCCGGCACGAATTGCAGCACGGTGTCGCCTTCGGCGACGCCCTCGACCACCGCCACGTTGGTTCCGTCGGAGAGCCCGAGGCGAACCGGCCGCTCGACCCGTTCGCCGTCGGGGGCGACGAGCCAGACGACGCCCGTATCGGCGCCTCCTTCGACCGCCGTGATCGGCACGACGAGTACGGCGTCGGCGCTGCCGGCGGAGATCTTCACCTGAGCCGACAGGCCCGGGAACACCCGCACGTCGCCGGGCACGCGGCACTGCACGGCCGTGCCGCCGGACGCCCCACCGGCGACGCCGCCCGCGCCCCCGTCGGCTCCGCCGCTTGCTCCGACGCCCGCCCCACTCCCGCCTGCGCCCGAGATCGGCGTCGTGATCGTGAGCCCCGTGCAGGTGAATGGCGCAGGGCCGCCGGAGATCGCGACGACCGCCTCAGTCGGCTGGGCGGTGAGGCGGTACTGCTGCTCCGGCGTGAGCGTCGCGGACACGTTGAAGGTGGGAGGTGCGACCTGCCCGGCGACCTCGCCGATCGTGACCTGCTGGCCCGGGATCACCCCGAGCGAGGAGAGCACGCCGTCGGCGGGCGCGAGCACCTTCTCGAAGCGATACGTCGGCCGCGGTGTCGTGATGCTCGGCATTCCGTCAGGCCCGACCTGCTCGACCGGCTCGACGGGGTTCTCCACCTTGATGTCGAAGATCTTGTCGCCGGCGCGCACGGTCGCCCCCTGCGGCACGAAGACTTCGTCGACGGCGCCTGCGCCCGTGGCCTTCACCGGCACCGCGGCATCCGCGTTCACCGTACCGGTCAGCACCACCTCGTTCGAGATCGAGCCGGATACGACCTGCACCGTCGGCTCCGTGAGGCCGCCTGTGGGCAGCGGCACTGCGCCCTCGGCATCGGCGCGATCGGGGAAGAACGCGAGCTTCACGAGAGCGACCGCGATCGCCGCGACGAGCAGCGTCTTCAGGATCGGGAACACCCATTTGCGCCACACCGTCACAGAGAGGCTCCATTCAGAAGTCGGGGAACTCCCCACACTATGGAGTCGACGTCTGCCTTGGAATGCATCTCAGGGATGATTCGGGGTTTCCCCCGAGCGATTGTCGCGGATCGACAACGTCGGCCGACGCAGCCGGGCCGACCCAGCGGGGCGGACTCAGCCGAGCGCGCGCACCATGGTGTCGCGACCGGCAGCGGATGCCACGACGGCGAAACCCTCGGAGCGGTACAGCGTGTGCGCGAAGTTGCCGTGCTCGACACTCAGGGTGAGGCGGGCGAAGCCAGCCGTGCGCGCGGCATCCGCGAGACGCCGGATGAGCGCACGCCCGACACCCTGAGCACGCCACAGGGGTCGTACGCCGATGATGAGCTCGGGTACCCCGGTCGCAACGAACCCGTACGCGCGCGCGTCGGCGGCGAACAGGCGAAACCACGCGGCACCCACGGGCCGCCCGTCACGGTCGACCGCGACGGCGCCCACGTCGGCAGGACGCTGCCAGCCCGCGATGTAGCCGCTGTAGACGGGATCCGCGAGCACGTTCGGCCGCGGCCTCGTGACCCCCGTCTGCCAGTTCGCCGCCTCGACCACCATGTCGGCCAGGAATGCGCCGTCGGAGGGGGTGGCCGAGCGGACCGTGAACTCCCCCATGGGCGGATGGTACCCGCCCGGTGTTACAGCCGCGTTTCGGGCGTCACGCCTCGATGACGAGCGGCACGAGCATCGGGCGGCGGCGCAGGCGCCGGTTCACCCAGCCACCGAGCACGCGTCGAACGATCTGCGAGAGCGCATGCGAATCGCGAACCCCGCTCTGCGCGGCTTCCGCGAGCGCGGCGATGATCTTCGGCTTGACGTCCTCGAACACCGCGGCGTCCTCGGCGAAGCCGCGCGCATGGATCTCGGGACCCGTGATGACGCGGCCCGTGGACGCGTCGACCACGACGATGACCGAGATGAAGCCCTCTTCCGCGAGGATGCGGCGGTCCTTGAGGTCGGCGTCGGTGATCTCGCCGACGGTCGATCCGTCGACGTAGACGAAGCCGAGGTCGAGCTGACCGGCGACCCGCACCGTGCCGTCGCGCAGGTCGTAGACCGAGCCGTTCTCCCCGATGAACGTGTTCTGCGCGGGGATCCCCGTCGCGCGGGCGAGGTTCGCATTCGCGAAGAGGTGACGGTACTCGCCGTGGATCGGCAGCACGTTCTTCGGCTTCAGGATGTTGTAGCAGTAGAGGAGCTCCCCCGCCGCCGCGTGGCCCGAGACGTGCACGTTCGCGTTGGCCTTGTGCACGACGTTCGCACCGAGTTTCGTGAGCCCGTCGATCACGCGGTAGACGGCGTTCTCGTTGCCCGGGATGAGGCTCGACGCGAGGATGATCGTGTCGCCCTCGCCGACCTCGATCTGGTGGTCGCGGTTCGCCATGCGGGAGAGCACCGCCATCGGCTCGCCCTGCGACCCGGTCGACATGAAGACGATGCGGTCGTCGGGGATGTCACCGGCCTTCTTGTAGTCGATGAGCACCCCTTCGGGCACCTTGAGATACCCGAGGTCGGCGGCGATGGTCATGTTGCGCACCATGCTGCGGCCGAGGAGGGCGACACGGCGTCCGTTCGCCTGCGCGGCGTCGAGCACCTGCTGCACGCGGTGCACGTGGCTCGAGAAACTCGCGACGATCACGCGGCGGGGAGCGCGGGCGATGACCTCGTCGAGCACGGGGCCGATCGAGCGTTCGAGCGGGGTGAAGCCCGGGACATCCGCGTTCGTGGAATCGACCATGAACAGGTCGACGCCCTCTTCGCCGAGGCGCGCGAACTCGCGGAGGTCGGTCAGCCGGCCGTCGAGCGGGAGCTGGTCCATCTTGAAGTCGCCGGTGGCGAGCACGGTGCCCGCCGACGTCTTGATCGCGACGGCGAGGGCGTCGGGAATGGAGTGGTTCACCGCGACGAACTCGAGCTCGAACGGGCCGATCTGCTCCCGCATGCCCTCTTTCACCGTCAGGCTGTAGGGCTGGATGCGGTGCTCCTTCAGCTTCGCCTCCACGAGCGCGAGGGTCAGCTGCGAACCGATCAGGGGGATGTCGGCGCGGAGCTTCAAGAGATAGGGCACCGCGCCGATGTGGTCTTCGTGGCCGTGCGTGAGCACGACGCCGACGACGTCGTCGAGGCGTTCCTTGAGGAAGCCGAAGTCCGGCAGGATCAGGTCGACGCCCGGCTGGTGCTCTTCGGGGAAGAGCACGCCGCAGTCGACGATGAGGATCTTGCCCCCGATCTCGAAGCTCGTCATGTTGCGGCCGACCTCGCCGAGGCCGCCGATGGGGATGATGCGGAGTGTTCCGGGCTCGAGCGGAGCGGGATCGATGACGACGTCGGGCATGTGCCCTCCTTACGTTGCGGTGTTCAGTTCGGTGCGGGCCATCGGCGCCGCGGATGTCTCGTGGGGCAGCCGCCCGCTCAGCGCGTGGTGCCCGCGACCTTCGGCAATGCGCCACCGGCGGCAGCGTTGCGGTCGGGTCGGAAGTTGTGGAAGTCGGCGCCCGGCACGCCCTGGACGTGGTCGATCTCGTCTTCGATGAGCGCGGCCTCCCACTCCTCGGGGCCGACGAGCGGCAACCGCACGCGTGGGCTGCCGATGCGGCCGAGGCCGTGCAGGATGTACTTCGCAGCAACCGTGCCGGGAACGTGGGTCATGACGGCGCGCACGAGCGGCTCGAGTTGCTGGTGCGCTGCCGTCGCCGTCTTCAGGTCGCCCGCGTTCACCGCGTCGATGATCTGCCGGTAGGGCGCAGGCGCGATGTTCGCCGTGATGCCGATGAGGCCCGTGGCGCCGATCGCCAGATGCGGAAGCACATTCGCGTCGTCGCCGGAGAAGTACATGAGGTCGGTCTGGTTCAGCACCCGGCTCACCTCGGAGAAGTCGCCCTTGGCGTCCTTCACCGCGAGGATGTTCGGGTGCTTCGCGAGGCGGAGGATCGTCTCGTACCTGATCGGCACGCCGGTGCGGCCCGGGATGTCATAGAGGATGACCGGGAGGTCGGTGGCGTCCGCGACCATGCGGAAGTGGGTGAGGATGCCCGCCTGCGTCGGCTTGTTGTAGTACGGCGTGACGATCATGATTCCGTCGGCGCCGGCCTGCTCGCTGCGTCGGTACAGTTCGATCGCATGTGCGGTCTCGTTCGATCCGCCGCCGGTGATGATCTTCGCGCGGCCGGCAGCGACGTCTTTGCCGACCTCGACGAGCCTGATCTTCTCAGGGTCGGTGAGCGTGCTCGTCTCGCCCGTGGTGCCGGTGACGACGATGCCGTCGGCGCCCGCCGCGATGACGTCGTCGATGTGCTTCTCGACCCCGGGCCAATCGACCTCGCCGTCGGCCGTCATCGGCGTGACGAGTGCGACGAGCACTTGTCCGAAGGGGTTCTCACGAGTCACGCCCTCCAGCGTATCTGGTCGCTCGCGCGCGGTCGCGCGGTGACGGGCGCCGCCTG
>CAWJZK010000008.1:0-19163 GCA_963847285.1 uncultured Actinomycetota bacterium | reverse complement strand
GCCTGCAGCTCGGTGATCGCGTTCGCGACGCGGCGGGATTGGGGCTCTTCGAGCGCGACGGCGAGGTCCCGACGGGACTCCTCGACGATCGCGGCCAGCGTGGACTCCGCTCGCAACGCCTCGACCTCGAAGGTCTCCACCGCATCGAGCAGCGTCGCTGCTAGGCGTACTGATTCAGTGGATGCCTCGAGCGCGACGTCCGCCTGCTCGCGCTGTCCGGCGTCGCGCCGCCGCTCGGCCACGCCCAGACTGTGCTCGGCGAATCCGAGCAGCTGATCGGCCTCCGTCTGATTGGCCTCCACCTGGACGAGCGCCTCTCGCGCATAGCGCGTGGCGAGCTGTTCGATGGTCTGGCGGGCCTGCGGGATGCGAGCGCGCAGACGCTCCGTGTCGGCTCGCAGACCGGCGATGATCTCGGGGCACGCCGCGCCCGCGCGATCTGGTCGGCGAGCGCGGAGGTCTGCTCATCGAGCACGTCCCCGACCCATTCGCACAGCTGGACGATGCGCACGTTGCGGGCCTGCACCTCGTCGGCGGTGCCGGGAATCGCATCGTGATTGAGCCGGTTCAATCGGAACGCGTCGCTCAGGTGTGCGTGCACTGCGACGAGCGCCTCGCTCAGTTGCGTGGTCGCGGCAGCCCCCAGCTCCGCCTCCGCGAAGCCGATCTCGTCGACGGTCACGCGGATGCGCTCGTCTGCGGCGAGCAGGACCGATCCAGCCCGCTTCGCCAGGTCGGCGTCGTGGACTTCGAGTTCCTGCGCACCGCGTCTGCGCCTGACCCAGAACCCGGCCATGCTTCATCCTAAGATCGCCGCTCGGAGCGCGCTATGGAATCGGAGGAACCGATCGCGCCGCTGGAGCGGCCGTGGCAACTCGCCAGCGACGGCGACGCTCGCGCGGAAGGCGTCCTACGTGCGCAACCCCGCGTCGTAGGCGGCGATGATCGCCGCGGCCCGGTCGCGCGCGCCGAGCTTCATGAAGATCGCCGACACGTGCGACTTCACCGTGCGCTCCCCCACGTGCAGCTGCGCCGCGATCTCGCGGTTGTTCGCCCCGCGGCAGATGCGGCGCAGCACCTCGAGCTCGCGTGGGGTCAGCTGCTCGAGGGCCCGGCTCGCCGTCGGAGACGCCGGCGCACGATCCTTCGCCCGCGCCAACACCCGGGGAAGCACCCGTGGGTCCAGCCAGGCTCCCCCGGCGGCGACGGCACGCACCGCCGCGATCAGATCTTCGGCCGGGCTGTCCTTGAGCACGAAGCCCGCGGCCCCGGCCGTCAGCGCTCCCCAGAGCACCGAGTCGTCATCGAACGTCGTCAGGGCGAGCACGGGAGGGGAGTCGGATGCCGCGCGCAGCTGCCGCGTCGCCTCGGGGCCGTCCATCCGGGGCATCCGTACGTCCATCAGCACGAGGTCGGGGTGGTGAGCGCGAACCGCCGGCAGCACGCCCGTGCCGTCCGCGCATTCGGCGACCACCGAGATGTCGGGCTCGGCACCGAGGATGAGCGCGAGACCGGCTCGCACCATGGCCTGGTCGTCGACGAGCACGAGCCGAAGTGGCGCGGGCGCGGTCACGCGGCACCCCCGACGGGAAGCCGGCACTCGACGACCCACGAGTCGCCCTCGGGCCCGCTGCTGAGCTCGCCGCCGAGCGAGGCGGTCTGCTCCCGCAGTCCGACGAGCCCGTACCCTTCGGGACCGGGACCCGTCGCGCCGTTCGGCGTGAACTCGTTGGAGACCCGGGCGACCACGGCGCGATCGTCGATCCCGATCTCCACGGTGGCCGACGTCCCAGGTGCGCTGTGCCGGGCGGCGTTGGCGAGCGCCTCCTGCACGACCCGGTAGAGCGTGAGCCGGAGGGGCAGCGAAAGGTGTTCCGCGGTGCCGGTGATGCTCAGCGCCACCGGAAGCCCGGCCGAGCGATAGGTCGTGACGAGTCGCTCGAGGTCCAACGATCCGCCTCGGACTCGTCGTCATCCCGGAGCATCCCGACGGCCCCGCGAATGGCGTCGAGACTCTCGCGCGACACCCGTTCGGCCTCGATGAGGGCGGCCGCGGCGGCATCCGGATCCGAGCGCAGCACCCGACGTGCCCCGCCGACGTGCAGCACGACGACCGTCAGCGAATGCGCCACGAGGTCGTGCACGTCGCGGGCGATCCGATGCCGCTCCTCGCGCGCCGCGGCATCCGCCAGCTCCCCTTCGGCAGCGCGCAGTTCGTCGGCCAACCGCGTGGCGCGCCGCAGGAGCACCCCCACGAGCACGCTGAACGCGCCGCCGAACGCGAAGTAGATCGCGCCCACATCCCACTCGACCCCGAACAGGAACGGCACGAACGGGAGCACCACGATGACGACGGTGACCGTGCCGACCAACCAGCGGTCGTCGGACCTGCTGGCGAGCCGGCTGGCCGCCGCGAAGCTGAGGAAGAGCGCAGCGCCGAACTCGGAGAGGGCGATGACGGGGATCACGGGGATGATCGCGAGGGCCGCGAAGGCGAGCTGGGGGAGATCGACGCCGAAGACGAGCAGAGCCCACGGCACCAAGGCGATCAGCATGGCCACCACGACCACGGGATTGAACTGCGCACCGACCACGGCCAGTACCACGGCCAGTACCGCGGCGACGAGGGCGATTCCGGCGTAGACGAGGTCGGTGACCCGTGAACTCGCCGCGACTGAAGCTCGCTGCATGCGTCGCTCCTCTCGGCCTTCGCCTCGGCTTTGGCCTCGGCTTTCGCCCTTGGCTTTCGCCTCAACGAAACCGTATCGGAAGGGCTCGCGCCTCGTCCCGTGGTACGAGAACGAGGCGTTCCCCGGTGCGATGACGGCTGGACGACCGGCGCGGAGTATCGAGGCATGACCACCACGATCCCAACTCCAGTTCGCCTCTCCTCTCCCCGCCCGTCGGCAGCACGCGCCGTGCTCGCGGTCGGCGCCGGCCTGAGCGCCGTCGCATTCGCGATCGCCGTCGTCGGCCTGATCGTCGATCCGACCGTGCTCACGGGGGCTCCCGCCTGGATGAAACCCGCCAAGTTCTCGTTCTCGATCGCGGTCTACCTGCTGACGCTGCGCTGGATCCTGTCATACATTCGGGGCCACGCTCGGCTGCTGGCGGTGCTCAGCACCGTCATCACGGTCGCCCTCGTCGCCGAGATCGCGCTCGTCGAGATGCAGGTCTTGCGCGGCACGACCAGCCACTTCAACGAATCCAGCGACTTCGATTCCGCGGTCTACTACGCGATGGGCGGCATCGTGTCGCTCGTGGTGATCGCGACCATCGCCGCCGGCGTGCTCGCTCTGAGGCAGCGAGGCATCGACGCCGGAGTGGCGGCGGGGCTCCGCTGGGGAATCGGCGTCTCCGTGCTCGGAATGCTCACGGCGGTCACGATGATCTTCAACAGGGAATGGACTGAGTCCGGCGGACACACCGTCGGGGCGGTGGATGGCGGCGCCGGAATGCTGATCACCGGCTGGAGCCTCGAGCACGGCGACCTGCGCGTGGGGCACTTCATCGGGCTGCACGCCCTGCAGCTGCTGCCGCTGCTCGCCTGGGCGCTGCTGCGGTGGACGCACCTGGACGCAACGACCCGCGCCCGCCTGCTCACCGTGGCTGGGGCGAGCTACACCGCGGTCGTGCTGCTCTTCACCTGGCAAGCGCTTCGCGGGCAGAGCGTCGTTCGCCCCGACGGCGAGACCCTGGCGGTCGCCGCCGCCCTCGCGGGACTCGCGGCGGTGGCCACGGTCGTGGTGCTGCGGCGAAGCCGTCGGCGATCCGCGTTGGTTGAGTAGGGACCGGGGGTAGCGGCGCGCATCACCGCCCGCATCGAGGATCCCGACGCCGCCAGCGCTTCGCCTCTTCCCATCTCATCCCCGCCCGGGTAACGTTGTTGCCCGTCGCTGCACGAGCGACATCCGTCTGTACGAGACGTCGAAGAGGAAGGAGAAGGCGATGCGAGCTCAGGTCACGCCTTCGTTCACCCTCTTCCGCGACCGAACGGACCTGACCACTCGTGCGTACCCTCAATCTCGGCATCGTCGCGCACGTCGATGCCGGCAAGACCTCACTCACTGAGCGCCTCCTCGCCGAGGTCGGCGTACTCGACCGCCCCGGCAGCGTCGACGACGGCACGACCGTCACCGACTCGCTCGACCTCGAACGCCGCCGCGGCATCACGATCCGATCGTCGGTGGTGTCGTTCGACCTGCCCGGCGACGGCGACTGTCGCGACCACCGGCACACGCCCGGCCTCACGGTCAACCTGATCGACACCCCGGGCCACTCCGACTTCATCGCCGAGGTCGAGCGAGCGCTCGCGGTGCTCGACGGCGCGGTGCTCGTCGTGTCGGCTGTCGAGGGCGTGCAGGCGCAGACCGTCGTGCTCATGCGCGCCCTGCAGCGACTCGGCCTGCCCGCCATCCTGTTCGTGAACAAGATCGATCGCGGCGGCGCGGATCCTGCACGTGTCGTCGCCGACATCCAGCGACGGCTCAGCGAGCGCGTCGCACTGCTGACAAGGGTTGTGGATGCCGGTACCCCGGGTGCTTCGGCCACCGCCGCGATGCGCGACGACGAGGCATCCGTCGACGGCCTGCTCGAGGTGGTCGCCGAGTGCGACGACCGCGTTCTCGACGCGTGGGCGAACGGTGCTCCGCCGACTCCCGCGCGACTGCGGCGACGATTCGGCGAGCTCTCGCGGCGTGGGCTCGTGCACGGCATTCTCGCCGGATCCGCCAGGACCGGCGCCGGGGTGCCTGAGCTGCTCACGCAGCTCGGCGAGTTGCTTCCCGGCGTCGAGCATGACGCCGACGCCGAGCTGGCAGCGAGCGTCTTCAAGATCGAACGCGACGACAGCGGCGACCGCCGGGTGTTCGTGCACGTGCGCGCAGGCACCCTGCGGGTACGCGACCGGGTCATCGTCGCGGGTCGCGAGGGCGTGAAGATCACCGGCATCCGCTCATTCGAGGGCGGCGCCGTCGTCGCGACGGATGCCTCGCCGGCCGGCCGCATCGCGCTCGTACGAGGGCTCGACGACGTGAAGATCGGCGCTGCGATCGGGGTGAACTCGCACGCCGCCGAAGCGGCGGGGCTCGCGCGGCCGATGCTGCAATCGGTCGTGGAGTTCGGGCCGGGGCACGCGGGCGCGGTCTTCTCGGCACTCGCCGACCTCGCTGAGCAGGATCCATTCATCGACCTGCGGCACGACGACGCGCGCGGCGAGATCACCGTCATGCTGTCGGGCGAGGTGCAGAAAGAGGTGATCCAGGCGATGCTCGCCGAGCGCTACGGGCTCGAGGTCGGCTTCCGCGAGTCGACCGTTGTGTGCGTCGAGCGGCTCGCCGGCGTCGGCGAAGCCGTGGAGTTCAACAAGATCGGGGGCAACCCCTTCCTCGCGACCGTCGGTCTGCGCGTCGAACCCGCCCCGCCAGGCAGTGGCGTGGTGTTCCGGCTCGGAATCGAACCGGGCGCGATGCCGCCCGCGTTCTTCGCCGCGACCGAGCAGACAGTTCGAACGACGCTCGAGCAGGGGCTCTTCGGCTGGGAGGTGCCCGACTGCATCGTCACGATGACGCACTCGGGGTATTCGCCACGACAGAGCCACGCCCACCAGCGCTTCTCGAAGGCGATGTCGAGCACGGGGGCCGACTTCCGCGCCCTCACCCCGCTTGTCGTGATGGACGCCCTGGCCCACGCTGGCACGGTGGTCTGCGAACCGTTCCACCGCTTCGAGCTCGAAGTGCCGATCGACGTCGTCGGCTCGGTGCTCTCGGCGATCACGCGGCTCGAGGCGGCGCCGACCACGACCGATGAGCAGCGGTTCGCCGCCACGATCTCGGGTCGCGTACCGCTGCGACGACTCGACCGGCTTCGTGCCGCGCTGCCAGGGCTCACGCGCGGCGAGGGCGCACTGCGGTCGGAGCCCGACGGCGACGAGCCCGTGCACGGCCGGTGGCCCGAACGCGCACGCGTCGGCGAGAACCCACTCGACCGCGAACAGTACCTGCGACGCATCGCGCAGACGGTCAACGGGGTGTGAGACGAGCCGAGGTTCCTCGACGGCTCGGCCGAACGGCTCTGGCGACCGCGGCCCGCACGCACGAAGCGCGCGGGCCGCGGCATCCCCTCAGTCGCCCTTGACGTTCACCAGCTGACGCAGCGTGTGCCGCACCTTCACGAGCTCAGCGGCATCCGCCATCACCTGGTCGATGGGCTTGTAGGCCTGCGGGATCTCGTCGAGGAACGCGTCGGTGTCGCGGAACTCGATGCCGGTCATCGCCTCTCGCAGCTGCTCGTGCGTGAAGGTCTGCCGGGCCTTCGTGCGCGAGAACGTGCGTCCCGCACCGTGCGGCGACGAGTTCAGCGACATCGGGTGCCCGAGCCCCTCGACGACGTACGACGCGGTGCCCATCGAGCCGGGGATGAGCCCGGGCCGACCGACATCCGCCTGGATCGCCCCCTTGCGGGAGACCCACACGCGCTTGCCGAAGTGCTCCTCGCTCTCGGTGAAGTTGTGGTGGCAGTTGATCCGCTCCTGCTCCTCCACCGGCGTGCCGACCCACTCGCTCACCTGCCGGATGACGCGGTCCATCATCTCCTCCCGGTTGAGCAGCGCGAAGTGCTGCGCCCACCGGAGCTCTGCGATGTACCGCGTGAACTCCCGCGTGCCCTCGACGAGGTACGCGAGGTCGGGGTCGGGCAGGTCGATCCACCACTGCTTCGCGAGCCGCCGGGCGACCTTGATGTGGTGCTGCGCGATCTTGTTGCCCACGCCCCGGCTGCCCGAGTGCAGGAACAGCCACACCGCGTCGGTCTCGTCGAGTGACACCTCGATGAAGTGGTTGCCGCTGCCGAGCGAACCCAGCTGCTCGCGCCAGTTGCCCGCGTAGGCGGCCGGGTCGAACCCCTTCACCTCGGCGAGCGTCTCGAGCTCCGCGATGCGCGGTGCGGCGGTTGCGACGATCTTGCGGTTGTGCTTGCCCGCCGAGAGCGGGATGGCACGCTCGATCTGCTCGCGCACCGCACGCCGGTCGGTGGGGAGGTCGGATGCCGCGAACTGCGTCTTCACAGCGATCATGCCGCAACCGATGTCGACGCCGACGGCCGCGGGGATGATCGCCCCGAGGGTCGGGATGACCGAACCGACCGTGGCGCCGAGCCCCAGGTGCGCGTCGGGCATGAGCGCGAGGTGCGGGTAGATGAACGGCATCGTCGACGATGTGCGGGCCTGCTCGACGGTCTTCTCGTCGATCAGGCTCGCCCATGAGACGAGCCGGTTGGTGAGCTTCTGCATATTCCTTTCCTTGTCTGGCTTGCATTGCGTTGATCCGGGGCCCGAGGGCTCCCGTCGCGCGCAGACAGGATAACGCGATTTCGCTATACTGCCCACATGGCCACCGCAGCCGAACTCATTCGCCAAGCGCGAATCATGAGCGGCCTCACGCAGGCCGAGCTCGCCGCGGCGTGCCGGCGTCACGCAGAGCGTTGTGAGCGCATACGAGAACGCGCGGCGCGAACCCGCATTCGCGACTGTGCAGCGATTGGTTCAGTCCGCGGGCTGCTCATTCGAGATCTCGATCGTCGCTCGGGCGCCCGTGCCCTTCCTCGATACGCTCCACGACCGTGCACCTGAGCTTCGCAAGCGACTCGAACGACTCGGTGCGACCGACATCCGTGTCTTCGGTAGTGTCGCGCGCGGCGACGAGACTGACGCGAGCGATGTCGACCTGCTGGTCGACCTGGCTCCCAACATCGGCATGTTCGCCCTCCTGCGCATGCAGTCCGAAGCCGAGTCGATTCTCGGACGGCCGGTCGATATCGTGCCCATCTCGGGACTCAAGCCCGATTCTGCAGAGCGCATCATCCGTGAAGCCGTGTCGGTTTGACGCGAGACGAACAGCACCGCCTACTCGATATCGCGGTCGCATGCGCAGCGATCACCGACTACGTAAGCCGCGCGACCGAAGTCGACGACGGCCTCGTGTTCGATGCCATCCGGATCCGACTGGTCGAGATCGGCGAGGCCGTGAAAGACCTCGATCCCGACACTGTGCGCAGCGAACCCGATATCCCGTGGGCCGAGATCGCTCGAATGCGCGACCTGCTCACCCACCGATACTTCGACACCACTCACGCGATCGTCACGGCGACTGCTCGCGAGGACATACCTCGGCTCGCCGCAGCCGTCGAGCGGCTCCGCGCCGGCGCCGACGCTAGGCCCGCGCAGCGGCGGCGCCCGACCGGATCGCTCGACCGTCGACGCAGGCGTTGCGGCGGCTCTCTACGATGGAGCCGTGCAGATCCGCTTCGCCGGCGCCGATGATTCCGCCGCCATCGCCCCGCTTCTCGGTGAGCTCGGGTATCCAACGACGATCGACGCTGTGGCCGTGCGCTTCGAGCGCGTCGCCGGAAGCGAACAGGATGCCGCGTGGCTGGCGGTCACCAACGATGGCGAGCCGGTCGGCTTCGCGGCCGGGCACATGACCTGGGTGTTCGAGCTCGACGCGCCCGTGGCCGAGCTCACCGCGCTGGTCGTGAGCTCGGCGAACCGGCGAATGGGTGCCGGACGAGCGCTCGTCGCGGCGTTCGAGGAGTGGTGCGCCGCCGCCGGATGCGTGCGCGCAAGTGTCTCGTCGGCGTTCCGGCGACTCGACGCGCACGCGTTCTACGAGCAGCTCGGCTACGAGCAGCTCGCGCGGAAGTTCGAGAAGCGCATCACGGGCTGAGCCGCTCCGCGTCGAGCTTCTCGAGCAGCCGGACGGAGGTGCGCCAGGTGCGCACGGTCACCTGCTGGAAGATGGGCATCGCCATGAACCGCTGGATGCGGGTCTTCGTCGCGCGCGCCGCCACACGCGAGAAGTAGATCGCGCCAGGACCGGGCGCCACGGAATCGACGCCCTCGCGGAGCTCGGGCATCTCGGCGAGCGCCTCCTCGGAGGTGAGCGGGTGCTTGAGGAAGAAGATGTCGCTGCGCAGCTTCGGCGATGCGTGATCCGCGGGCGCGGCGTCGATCGTTTGCGCCAGCTCGTCGCGCGACCGGATCACGACGAGCAGCGGCATCCCGAACCGCTCCTCGAGCATCGCCTCCACCTCCGCCTCGAGCTTCGGTCCCTTCTTGTGGTCGGCGCTGAACAGCACATTGCCGCTCTGAAGATAGGTGCTGACTGCCCCGTATCCGGCGTCGCTGAAGCACTCGACGAGTTCGGGCATGCGAATCGGATTCCGGCCGCCCACGTTGATGCCGCGCAACAGCGCGACGAACGCGGAACCGGAGCGCGCGGCATCCGCTGACTTCTTCTGAGCGGCGGCGGTCATGTGCACATGGCTACCAGACCGAAGCGGATGCCGCGACCATCGCAGCGCGCGCCGACGACGAGCTGCTGTGGCAGGCGATCTCGGTGCAGGTGCCGAAGGTCGCTGCCCGGCTCGCTGCAGGGCGCTAGGAGTACCGTGTACGGAAGCGGGGGCGCTCCGCCGTCGCGTGGTCATGAAGGGGGACGGACCGTGGCCGAATTCGAAGTTCAGGCGGCATTGAGCACGGCTCGTGAGGCCGCGAGCCTGGCGAGCTACGACATCCAGAAACTGTCGGAGGACTCGATCGAGCGACAGGCGCTGCACAACCTGCTGACCGCGGTCGACGCGCTCATCACCGCGGTCGACACCGGGTTGGACTCCGACGCCGACTCGGACTCCGACGCCGGCTGACGCGACTTCCGCGTCACCGCCGCACCGCCGCGCCCGTCGGGCCGACACCATAGTGGTCGCGAGTTCGCCTGCTGACGAAGGGGAGCGCGCCGCGGCATCCGACTCGGGTGGAAGCTCTTCGACGGCGGTGCCGCCCATGCGTTGACGGAGCATTGCCGCGAGCGAGCGCGGGGAGTAGATTCCGCCCCGACTGAGGTGGGGCGTTTCGCAGGCCGAGGAGGGGATCGAAGTGGCTGATGGACAGACGGGTCTCGAACCGACGATCGAGATCACCGAGAGCGACTATCCGGAGATCATGCGGGTGATCATGTCCGATGGGGAGGTCGACACGTACCTGGAGAGCGCCGGCATCGCGCGGGCGGTATTCGGTGACGACACCGAGGGGGGAACGACGCTCTGCGCGAGCGAACGGGCGTCGCTCGGCGGTTCGCTGCTCTACGTCGTGGAGGTCGGCGAGGTGACCGACGCGTCCGATTCGGACGGAACGTTCAGGCTGCCGGCGTCCGCTGCGGCGTCGCTGATGGCATCGCTGACCGAGGTGAGCAACGAGGGCCTGCGGTTGGCCGACTGCCTGGAAGCGAAGCATCCGGATGCCGCGGCTCGGCTTCGGGAGACGTTCGAGCTCGTCGGGCTCGACAACGACCGGCTTCGCCGAGCGGTCGAGGATCGGTCGGCGGGCGCCGGCGCCTGACCCGCCGGCGGCGCGGTCGTGGGGGCCAGCGCCAGCGCTGGTCCACGTCACCGGCTGCGCCGCGAACTCGTCGGCGAGCACAGCTGCCGACCGGCACCCTACACGGCCGTCGTTGCACCCGTCCTCCACAGGCGCGACGATGGGGCATCCCTTCGCAGAGTCGTTCCTCGCGCGTCGACTGGATCAGAGTGTGGCGCAGTGTTGCGACATGGCCTCCAACGCGAACCGCTTGCTCCGCCTCCGGCTCGAGATCGCCGACGTCGAGATCCCGATCACCCGCATCATCGAGATCGACGCGTCGACGCCACTCGAGCGGCTGCACCACGTCATCCAGATCGCGTTCGGGTGGAGCGACCGGGCTCGACACGTCTTCACGGATCGCCGCACTGCAGCGCAGGCTTGGCCCGACGAATACGGAACGGCGTATGGCAGCTTCGGACAGCAGCGCGTGTGGGAGATGGACCATGAATGCCGCAATCGCGGTCACATCAGCGAATGTGAATGGACCTCGACCATCGCCGGGGTCTTCGACACGATCACACCCTCTGCGACACATTCCGCGTTCGGCGACGATGCACCGGTGCTCTTCTACGAGTACGGGATCGAGACCCGATGCCCGGCGTACGAGTACGGGGAACCGTGCTTCGGCTCGCTCTCGGGCGCGTGCCCGGGCCACGGCTGGATCGTCGCCGTGTCATTGCTTGGAGCGGGTCCGCGGTCGAGGTCGGCACACCGTACCGCGAACGTGCTGCACGCCTCGGGTCGCGCGCCACTCGAGGAGGCGTGTTCCGCCGCGGGCTACAACACGCTGCTCGAGGTCCTTGGCGATCCGGAGCATCCGGCGCACGCCGAGGTCGCGGCTTGGGCGAGGAGGCGCGTCGGCCCGTGGGCAGTCTCGGAGACGGCAACGCTCGACCCTGCCGAGTGTGATGCGGACGCAGTCCAATCCGTGATCGACGATGAACTCGGCGGCCGCACCTTCGGCGATTCGGCCGGCGGTCACCTTCAGCGGCAGATGCTCGCCACACCGCGGCGCCTTCGTCTCGACCTCCGCTCCACGCTCGGTCGACTCGAGGTGCCCGAGCCCGACGACGCCGTCGCGGAGCGATTGACCGCGAGGCTTCGCGGGATGCTGCGCACTCTCGTCGCCGCTGAGCCGGTCTCGGGCGCCGATGCGGAATCATCAGATGCGCCACACGCCCCCGATCCGGCCGACCTCGCCTTCGCGCGAACACTCGGCCTCTTGCGACGGAACAGGGTCCCGATGCTCACCCGAGCGGCCGAGCCGCTCATCGACAAGCCCACAGCCCTCCTCCAACGATGCGCCCAGCACTACTGGCAGCTCGACCAGGGCACCGGCTTCGCGATGTACGTCGCGATCGCAACTGCGCAGGGCCTCGTCGGCGAAGCGGCTCGATCGTCTGGTCGCAGCGGCCTGCGAAGCGGAGCGGCATGCTCCCGGCTCTCGATCCAGCCTCGATTGGGACTCGTCCGCCCAAGGGTTCTCATTCGGGCAGACGGAAGCCGAGGCTCGGCACGACCTTCACCGGCGAATGCAACCACTCATCTCCTACCTGGAGAACGCCGGGGCGCTGGCGCCGACGTCCGAACCGAACGCGCGCGACGACATCCGCGCGTTCGCATCGTTGGTGCTCGCGCAGTGAACGCCGGCGGCAGGAAGCATCCGTGCTTATATACTCGAGTATATAGAAAGCGAGGTGACCGATATGGCAATCACGTCGATCGACATCGACCCCGATGAACTCCGGGCCGCGAAGCTCGTCGCAGGCACCACGAGCAATCGGGAAACCGTCGACCTCGCGCTTCGTACGCTGATCGCGGTGCGGAGCCAGCCAGCCGCTGTGGAGCGCGTCATTGCGCGAGTCTTCGAAGACGATCAGATCAACGCAACGACGATCGACCCGACGCATTCGAACCGACGGTGAGCACCTACCTCGTCGACAACAGCATCTGGCAGAAGGCCGGACGAAGTCCGGCGATCGCGCGTCATCTTCGCGATCTGGCTCCGCAGCACCTGATCATCACGTGCCCGCCTCAGGTGCTGGAGTACTGTCATTCAGCGCGCCAGCCATCCGAGTACCGAGAGTTGCGCGCCGACATGGAGTCGTTTCTGCCGGCCGCCTTCCATCCGACCGCCCGGGAGGCACTCGACATCCAACAGGCGCTCTGGGATCACGGGCTCGTGCGCGCCGCCGCGGCCTTCGACTGCCTGATCGCCGCCTATGCGATCGCGAACGACGCGATCCTGTTGCACAGCGATCATGACTTCGAGCACATCGGGACCGCCACCCACGGGCGACTGCGCGAGGAGTACGTCACGGCGTGAGTCGTCGATCTGGAGGCCGACCAGTCGTCGATTTCGACGCGACCCGTCACCACGCGTCCGAACACGACGCCGCGGCATCCGCCTCGTGCCTCGATCTGGTGCGACGTGCCTCGCGTCAGCCGGTGCCGAGCGCGCGGCGCGCGTAGGCGTACTTCTCCACGAGGCGCAGCTGCATGGCGTAGTCGAGGCGGCGCAGACGCCAGCGCGCGGTGTTGTCGTCGATGTCGGCGAGCTTCACGCGGCGGGCCGCCGGGTGGCGGCGGATGCGCGCGTAGTACTCGTCGGGCGAGACATCCGGAGTTCGCGTGAGCAGTTCCACGACCTCGACGATCTCGGGCAGCACGCCCGCCTCGAGCAACTCGGCCGCGGTGATCGGCGAGTCCTCGAGCACGTCGTGCAGCCACGCGGCCGCCGCTTCGACCGGCTCGGCGATCGCGTCGAACCGCTCGGCCACGCGCCCCGGATGGTCGAAGTAGGCGGCGCCGCTGCGGTCGAGCTTGCCGCGGTGCGCCACGAACGCGATGCCCTTCGCGAGCGAGACCTGCTCGACAGCACTGGTCGCGAGCGTCGTCGCGTCTGCGCTCATGACTGCGGTCGCAACGGATGCCTCCATCGCGACCCGCACGGATGCCTCAGTGTCGAGCCGCTCGATCGGCTCCCCTGGGTCGGTAGTCGTCTCGATCATCATCTCCGCTTCGAACTCCTCCATCGTCCAGTTCTCATCGCCATCCGTGTTCGCGTCGTCGTTCAGATCATCCTCCGGTTCCGCCTCTTTCGCGTCGACCTCGGCCCGGTCAGCCTCAGCCAGTTCCATCTCGGCGTCCTGCTCGGTCGCGGCTTCCGCCATCTCAGCCTCCGCAACCGATGCCACCGACGCGGCCGCGGCCTCCGCGATCGGATCGCGCCCACGCACCGGCCGCACGAACTGCAGCTCGGCCTCGAGCTCACCCAGCTCGCGCTCGTCGAGCTCGAGCATCGAGCGGGCCCCTCCTTCGCGGCGCCGCTCGAACGAGTTCTCGTCGACTTCGGCGAATCGCTGTCCGTCGCGCGTCGCGAAGTACCGGCGCCGCCGCCCGTCGTCGGTCACGGCGACGATGACCTCGTCGAAGTCCCCGCTCGGCTCGAGGCAGCACATGTAGTACCTCGGACGATCGTGCGGTCGATGCCGCTGACACGTCGACATTCGGGATCTCCAACGGCTGCGCGTGCGCCCCGGCTCTCGAGCCGTCACCGCGTTCGGTCAGTTGCTCGAGTTCCGCCGAGGGCGTGCCGAAGCCGTACACGTGCTCGTCGGCGGGTGGGCTGGTCAACCGGGCTCCAAGGGGGCGTGGTGCCGGCAGGGCGGTCGGGCTGGGGTGGTTCTGTAGATCAGGCGTCGAGGATCGGGTGCAGCGGGGCTGCGCTGGACGCGTTTCGATGCTAGGACGACTTCGCGCCGATCGCAGCCGTGCCACCCCGATGCGGCCGAGCTTGCCCCTCGGGACTCCCCGGACTCAGGGCATTCCGGCGCGTGCACAATTGCGCTAGCGCCAGTGACGATTCTTTGGCATCCTCGTGCTGAGGTCTTTACTTACTGCTCTGTAAGTATTGGTACTCGGCCTCAGTTCCGTTCAACACCCGTTACACGTTCAACACCCGTTACAAGGGAGTAACTTTGCCTTTTCGCGCCCCAGCCAGCACCCGGCCACGCTCGGTGCAGCGGCGGTTTCGTTCTCTCATCGCCGTCACGCTGAGCACGGCACTCGCGATCGGTGCGCTGGTTGCGGCCGCTCCCGCCGCCGCCGCGCCGCCCGACCTGGCGCAGGCGGGCACGATCACCGCCACGGCGTCGCAGAACGACGTCGACGGCAACTTCCCCGCCACGAACGCGATCGACGGCAACGACGGCACGCGGTGGGCGAGCGGCAACGGCCCGGATGAAGACACCACGTTCACCGCGGCCCTCACGTCCGACCTCGGCTCCGTCGCCACCGTCACGGGCGTCACGCTCGTCTGGGAGGCGGCGTTCGCGCTCGCGTACGACGTGCAGGTCGCGACAGCCGATCCGGAGAATCCGTCCAGCTGGTCGACCGTCGAATCGGTGACCGATGGCACAGGCGGAACCGAGGAGATCGTCTTCGACGCCCCCGTCGACGCCCGCTACGTGCGTCTGGCGATGCTCACCCGCACGGCCTTCAACTGGGATCCTGCGCAGCCGCACTGGTACGGCTACTCGCTCTTCACCTTCGCCGTCAACGGCAGTTTCGCCATTCCCGCCGTCGGGTTCGACGCCGCGACCATGAGCGTGCCCGCCGGAACCGACGCCGTCGTCGGGGTGTCGCTCACCAACGCCGCCGACACCGAACAGACCGTGCGCGTCACGAGCACGGGCGGCACGGCTGTGCCGGGCAGCGACTACACCGCGGTTGACGAGACGCTCACCTTCGCGGCAGGCGAGACCACGGCAAGCCTGACTGTTCCGACGATCAGCCGCGGCGCACTCGCCCCCGCGACCACGGTCACCCTCAGTCTCACCACCCCCTCGACCGGAATCGCCCTCGGTGCGCGGTCGACGAACGTGCTCACGATCACCCCGACCGGTGACCTTCCCAACGACGGCGAAGCCACGGTCTTCGAGGACTTCGAGGGCGGCGTGCCGTCGACCTACTTCGGCTGGGGAAGCAGCGGTGCGCTCACACCGGTGCTGACCACGACGACGGATGCCACGGTGCCCGGCTCTGCCGCGGGCAACTCGGTGCTCACTGCGACGGTCTCCGGCACCCCGACGTCGGGTGACTGGTTCGGGTTCAGCAACGACACGGCGGCACAGGACTGGTCAGCTTCCGACGGGTTCAGCTTCTGGTTCCTCGGCACCGGCTCGGGAAAGACCCTCGGATACGAGCTCAAGAACGGCAACCTCATGTTCGACCGCACGGTCGTCGACGACTCGGTCGGCTGGCGCCAGGTGAGCGTGTTGTTCTCCGAGCTGCGGCTGAAGAACGCCCCGACCAACCCGGCGCGCTTCCTGCCCTCCGCGTCCACCGGCTTCGCCGTCACCCTCACCGGCATGGGCGCCGGCTCGTTCTCGTTCGACGATTTCGCCCTGTTCGACCTGGCGATCACGCTCGAGGACTTCCAGGGCGACGTGCCGATCGGCTCGTCGACCAACCCGGTGGGCTTCTTCACCTGGGGATCCGCTGACGACCTCGTGACGCTCGGCGTCGAGGACCAGGTGCGCGGAGACGTCGCCGACAACAAGGTGCTCGCGGGCACCTACGAGATTCCCGCGGGCGGCTACGGGGGATTCAGCTACAACCTCGACGCGTCGCAGGACTGGAGTTCGTTCCGCGGCATCCGATTCTGGTGGTATGCCTCGCAGTCGAACAACCCGGCGTCACCGACCGCCGGCGACGACATCACGGTCGAGATCAAGGACGGCGGGCCCGACGGCGAGCATTCCGAACTCTGGAAGGCGACGTTCAAGGACAACTGGGGATCGTCGACCAGCAGGTGGAAGCTCGTTGAGCTGCCGTTCTCGAGCTTCACGCTCGGCGGCTACCAGCCCGGAGACGCGGCCACGCAGAACGGCACCCTCGACCTCACCTCGGCGTGGGGCTTCGCCCCCACGATGCCGCCCGGCAAGACGGGCAGCATCGGCTGGGCCATCGACGACGTGCAGCTCTACGGAACCGCGCCTGCCGGCGCGAGCGTGACCGTCTCCTCCGCCGAGGACGTGTACCTCGTCGACGCCGGCGAGACCGCCACCGTCGAGCTCGTACTCGCGACGTCGTCGGGAGACCCCCTCGCCGCCGACGCGACGGTGGAGTACGCGGACGGATCGGGCACGGCGCAGGCCGGCACCCACTTCACGCCGTTCTCGGGCTCCGTCACGTTCCCAGCCGGCAGTGCGCCCGGCACCACGCGTTCGTTCGACGTGCAGACGCTCGCCGCCTCGGGCGAAGACGAGTCCCGGAGCATCCCGGTGACGCTGCAAGGTACGGGCATCGAGCTGCCGACCGAGCCACCGCGCGTCGTGATCAACGCGCACGGGCTGCCGTACCTCGACGAGTCGCTGTCGACCGAGCAGCGGGTGGATGACCTGCTCGCTCGCATGAGCCTCTCCGAGAAGGTCGGTCAGATGGCCCAGGCGGAGCGACTCGGTCTGGCAAGCCCCGCGCAGATCGCCGAACTCGGGCTGGGTTCGGTCCTCTCCGGCGGCGGTTCGGTACCTGCCGAGAACACGCCCGAGGGCTGGGCCGACATGATCGACGACTTCCAGCGCCAGGCGCTCTCCACGCCGCTGCAGGTTCCGCTGCTCTACGGCGCGGACGCCGTGCACGGCCACAACAACGTGGTGGACGCGACGATCTTCCCGCACAACGTCGGGCTCGGCGCAACGCGCGATCCCGACCTGACTCGACAGATCGCCGAGGTGACGGCCGGCGAGACCAAGGCGACCGGCGTCAACTGGGCCTTCGCCCCCTGCCTCTGCGTCTCCCTCGACGACCGCTGGGGTCGCGCGTACGAGTCGTTCGGTGAAGACCCCGCGCTCGTGAAGATGTTCGCGGCGGGGGCGATCGAGGGCCTGCAGGGATCCGACCCGACCGACAAGTCCGGGGCATCCGAGGTTCTCGCGACGGCGAAGCACTGGGCGGGTGACGGTGGCACCGCGTACGACGCGTCGCAGCTCGGCCGCGGCTACCCGATCGACCAGGGCGTGACCTTCGCGACCTCGCTCGACCAGTTCGTGGCGACCCACGTCGATCCGTACCTGCCCGCGATCGCGGCGGGCGTGGGATCGATGATGCCGTCGTACTCGGCGGTCGACCTCGGCGACGGCGCGGTGCGGATGCACGAGAACACCGCTCTGAACACCGACCTGCTCAAGGAGGAACTCGGCTTCTCCGGCTTCCTCATCAGCGACTGGGAGGGCATCGACAAGCTGCCGGGCGGCACCTACGCGGAGAAGGTCGTGCGCTCGGTCAACTCCGGTCTCGACATGGCGATGGCGCCGTTCAACTTCGGTGCGTTCATCACGAGCGTCGAGGACGCGGTCGGCAGCGGGGCGATCAGCGAGTCCCGCGTGGATGACGCGGTCAGGCGCATCCTCACCCAGAAGTTCGAACTCGGCCTGTTCGAGAACGCCATGACGGACCGCAGCCAGGCCGCGGAGCTCGGTTCGGCGGCTCACCGCGACGTCGCCCGCCAGGCGGTCGCCGAGTCGCAGGTGCTGCTCAAGAACGACGGGGTGCTGCCGCTGTCGAAGACGGCGTCGATCTACGTCGCCGGTTCGAACGCAGACGACCTCGGCAACCAGATGGGCGGCTGGACGATCTCGTGGCAGGGCTCATCGGGTGACACCACCACCGGCACCACCATCGCCGAGGGACTGGCCGAGGTCGCTCCCGACGCCAACATCACGGTGAGTGAGGACGCCACCGCTCCGCTCGCCGGGCACGATGTCGGCGTCGTCGTCGTGGGCGAGACGCCGTACGCCGAGGGAGTCGGCGACGTGGGCAACAACGGGCACAGCCTGTCGCTCGATGCGGCCGACCAGGCCGCGATCGACACGGTCTGCGCGGCAATGGACTGCGTCGTGCTCGTCGTCGCCGGCCGCACCCAGCTCGTCACCGACAAGGTCGGGGCGATGAACGGGCTGGTCGCGTCGTTCCTCCCCGGCTCCGAGGGCGCGGGCGTCGCCGACGTGCTGTTCGGCGACCAGCCGTTCACCGGTCGCCTGCCGCTCACCTGGCCGGCCACCGCCGAGCAGGTTCCGATCAACGTGGGCGACGCCGACTACGAACCGCTGTACTCCTTCGGCTGGGGCGAACGCACCGACTCACCGCGGGACCGTGTCGAGTCGGTGCTCGACTCCCTCGACGCCGGCGACGCTCGCGACTGCTCTCGAGGCGCTGCGTGACGCGCCCGTCTGGGGCACCGACGGCCAGATCACGGATGCCGCGACGGCGTTCCCCTTGATCGCAGCTGCCACCGAGCTGCTCCCCGCCGACGCGGCGAACGCAGACCTCGTGGTCTCGCTCGCCCGCGACCTTGCGCAGGCGGCGATCGCTGACGGAACGGCGGTGACCGGCTCGATGGCGTTCACGGCGGACGCGGAACACGCGCTGCTCACGGGCCAACCCGCCACCGCCGTGGAACTGCTCGCGCGGGTGCTCGGGGTGACCGTTGATCTGCCGCCCGCGGTTGCGACGGTGACCGTCGCCGCGCCGAACAAGCTCATCGCCAAGGCCGGTTCGTCCGTCAAGGTCGCCGCCCAGGTGTTCACGGCCGACGGCAGCACTCCGGTGGGCACGCTCACGGTGCTCGACGGCGGCACCGCCATCGCGACGGTCGAGGTGACCGCCGGCGATGACGGGCGGGTCACCGTCAAGCTGCCGAAGCTCCCGGCCGGCCTGCACCTCATCAGCACCTCGTTCGAGGGCGGTG
>CAWJZK010000007.1:0-14966 GCA_963847285.1 uncultured Actinomycetota bacterium | reverse complement strand
AGCTCTCCGACCGTGCCGCCAGTCGAGGAGAGCGACGCGAACTCGAGCTTCGGCGTCGTGAGGAAGTCGATCCACCACGCCGGGCGCGGGATCGCGTTGATCACGGTCGCCGGCGTGAGCTGCGGCGGGATCGAGAAGCCGTTGCGCTTGTCGCGGAGGCGGGCGCCGGCGACCGGCGTGTCGACGGTGAAGAAGAGCGTGTCGAAGCCGGCGGATGCCGCCCGGCGCGCGAGCTCGTACGAGACCTCGCGGTCGCGCATGACGTAGAGCTGGAACCAGTTGCGGCCGTTCGGGTTCGCGGCCTTCACGTCTTCGATCGAGGTCGTGCCGAGCGTCGAGAGGGTGAACGGGATGCCCGCCGCGCCCGCCGCTCCGGCGCCCGCGATCTCGCCCTCGGTCTGCATCATGCGGGTGAAGCCGGTCGGTGCGATGCCGAACGGCAACGCGCTCGGTGCCGCCGAGCACCTCGACGGCTCGTGTCGACGACGCGGACGTTCGCGGAGGATCGACGGGTGGAACTCGACGTCCTGGAACGCCTGGCGGGCGCGCTTCGAGTGAGAGCTCGCCCTCGGCCGCGCCCTCGGTGTAATCGAACGGCGCCCTCGGCGTGCGGCGTTTCGCGATCGCGCGGAGGTCGGAGATCGTCAGCGCCTTCTCGAGTCGTCGCTCGGTCGCGCTGAGCGTGGGCTTCTTGAACTGCATGAGGTCCGCGAGCTCCCGGGGGTTCGGGAACTGGCGCTTCACCATGGTGCTGTTGATCTCTCTCAGGTCGTGCTTCGCGTGCGGGTGGGCTCGATGAAGGTCTCGGCGTAGTAGCCCGAGATGTGGTCGTGGATGCGGGTGCGGGCTGCCGGGGCATCCGCCGCCCTGATCGCCTCGACGACGCCGCGGTGCTCGCGCCTGAGGCGGGCGCTGGTTGCGTGCCAGTCGGAGATCGCGGCGAGGCCCGCGAGTGCATAGCCTTCGATGCCCGAGCGAAGGCCGGCCATGGTCGCGGTGATGACCTGATTGCCGGATGCCTCGGCGAGCGCCAGGTGGAAGGCGGCGTCGAGCGCCAGGAACTCGGACGGCTCGAGCTCGGGGGAGTCCATCGCGTCGAGGAGCGCGTCGGCGGCGGAGAGGTCGGGCGCGGCCGCCGGGTCGGCCTCGGCGAGGTCGCCGGCGACCGAGGTCTCGAGGATGAGCCGGGTGCGCACGATGTCGGCGACCGGGAAGCCGTGCGCGGCGACCTGCAGTCGCATGAGCGCGCGCATGCCGCCGCCGGGCGTCGCGATGATGATCGCGCCGGCGTTCGGGCCGGACCCGGCCTGGGTGCGGATGAGGCCGAGGACCTCCAACACCCGAAGCGCCTCACGCACGCTTGATCGGCCGACACCGAGGTCGGCTGAGAGCGCCCGCTCGCCGGGAAGACGATCGCCGGGGCGCAGGCGCCCCTCGAGCAGCTGCGTCTCGATGTGCTCGAGCACGGTCTGCCAGGCGCGGGGCGCGGTGGATGCCGCAGTCAAATGTTGCTCGTTCCCCTCGCCGCGCCTTCATGTGGTCGGACCACGCTACCACGTGTGGTCAGACCACATCGGGGCCATCTGGACATGCGAGTCATCCCGGTCATCCCGGCGTCAGGCTTCCGTAATGACCACGGCTCGGGCACTCTGGAGGGCGTGAGCGGATATGCGAACCCCGATCGTCCCGACCAGCGACTCAGTGATGCGGAGCGCGACGCCGCCGTGGGGCACCTCGCCGCAGCGCAATCCGAGGGGCGCCTGAACCCGGCCGAGTACCAGGAACGCGTGAGCGCCGCCCGGGTCGCCGTGACCCGCGGCGATCTCGTGCCGCTCTTCGCGGACCTGCCCGAGTCGACCACCGCCGAAGACCAGTCGCCGCGGTCGTCTACGGCGCCGGCCGCGGCTGCCGGAACCCTCTCCCCGCCGCCGCGCAGCTCTGCCGACAGATACGCCGACGACGCGCCTCCGGCGCCACCACGCGGTCTGCGCCCGCTCGGCGGTGCCGTCGGAGCCACGATCATGGCCCTCGTGCCGATCCTGGCGCTCGGCCTGTTCTTCCTCTTCGGATACCTCGGCAGTTTCGCCTGGTCGTGGCTGTTCTTCCTGCTCGTTCCGATCGCCGGCATCGTGATCTACGGTCCGGGTGCGCAAATGCGCCGCTCGCAGCGCTGAGCCTCGGCGGCTGCGTCAACCCTTCTTCGGGCGAAGGCGGATGCGGTTTGTGCCGCTCTCGTCGAGCTCGACGACGCCGGCGCGCGACTTCACGAAGTCGGTGAACGAGTCGAAGCCGAGACGCCGCTCCTGGAAACTGGGGTCCATGCGGAGCATCTGGTTCTTCACCGCGCCACTCGCCTGCCACTCCTGGTCGTTCTTCGCGCGAAGCAACTCCATGGCCTTCAGGAGCAGGCGGCCCGGGTTGCGGGTGCCCGACGTCGGAGCCGCGTTCGTGCCGTCGGAGAACTGCACGGCGGGCGCGATTGCGGCGGATCGGCCGCGGGTCGGTGCGGCGCTGGCCGCCTCGGAGACGGCCGCCTCAGCCGCAGCCGCCTCAGCGGCGGCTTCGGCTGCAGGCGCCGGCGCAGCGGCATCCGTCGTCTTCGCCTTTCCCGCACCGCGAGTGGCCCGGCGGGCCTTCGGCGCCTCGGGAGCGGATGCCGCCGCCGGTTCGCCTGCGCCCACCTCGTCGTCCTCGACCGCGGCATCGGTCGAGAGCAACGCGTCGTAGTCGGCGAACTGGTCGCACGACGCGGTGAGCGCCCGGCTCGTGCCGCCGGCCACGCCGATGCCCACGACGTAGCGGCCGAGCCGCTTGGACTTCTGCGCGAGCGCCACGTAGTCGGAGTCGCCCGCGACGATGACGATGTGCGTGAGGTCCTCGAGGCGGAACATGTCTTCGACGGCGTCGACCGCGAGCCGGATGTCGGCGCCGTTCTTCGTGGCCGAGAGCGGGAACAGCTGCACGAGGTCGACGGCACGGTCGATGAGCTGGCCGCGATAGCTCGCGTTCACCGGGGTCGACCAGTCGGCGTAGGCCCGGGCGACGGCGATGGTGCCGAACGTCGCGGCGAAGTCCAGCACGGCGTCGATGTCGACCGTGGCCGCGCTGAGTTTCTTGCCAGTCTCGGTGCTCGTCGCCGCCGTCTTGCGGGACGTGTCCTTGCGGTAGGCGCCGTCACCGTGGAGCTGGTCGTAGCGTGAGATGACGATGTTGTCGAAATCGAAGTAGAGGGCAACGCGGGGTTCTGCCGAGGTGGGCATATCGACCTTCCGTCGGTTGGCGTCACCTCGATCGTAGGCCCCGGCGGGCGGCCGGGGCACAGACTCATCGGCGGGCGGGCGTATTCATCGGCATGCGCGGGAATAGGGGCATCCGCTCGTGGTTCTCTCCTTATGTCGCAATCGTTCCCCCGACCCCAGGAGCACCATGACCGAGACCACCGCCGCCCACCGCCAGCGCATCGCCGACTCCGAGCTGGAGGTCTTCCCGCTCGTGCTCGGCGGCAATGTCTTCGGCTGGACCGCCGATGAGGCCGAATCCGTCGCGGTACTCGACGGCTTCGTCGCCGGCGGCGGCAACTTCATCGACACCGCCGACAGCTACTCCCACTGGGTTCCGGGCCACGTGGGCGGCGAGAGCGAGTCGATCATCGGCCGCTGGGTCGCCGCGCGCGGCAACCGCGACGACGTCGTCATCGCCACGAAGGTGAGCCAGCACCCGTCCTTCAAGGGCCTCGCCGCGGCGAACATCGCGGCCGCGGCGGATGCCTCGCTCCAGCGTCTCGGCACCGACCGCATCGACCTGTATTACGCTCACGCGGACGACCGGACGGTGCCGCTCGAGGAGACCGTCGGCGCCCTCTCCGCGCTCGTCGACGCCGGCAAGGTGCGCGCGATCGGGATCTCGAACTACACGCCCGAGCGCATCGACGAGTGGTTCGAGGTCACCGCTGCCAACGGGTTCCACCGCGCAATCGCGCTGCAGCCGCACTACAACCTCGTCGAGCGCGGCTTCGAGCACGGCCTCCGCCAGCGTGCTGAGCGCGAAGGTCTCGCGGTGCTCCCGTACTTCGGACTCGCGAGGGGCTTCCTGGCGGGCAAGTACCGCGGTGCAGCGGATGCCTCCGCCTCCGGCGCCAGCCCGCGCGCGGCCGCGGCCGCCGCGTACCTCGACGCACGCGGGCAGCGCGTGCTCACCGCGCTCGACACGATCGCCGCGGCGCACGAGGTCGACGTGGCATCCGTCTCGCTCGCGTGGCTTCGTCAGCAGCCCACCGTGGTCGCGCCGATCGCCAGCGCGCGCACCACGTCGCAGCTGCCGGCGCTGCTCGCGTCGGCGTCGCTCGAGCTCACCGCCGAGGAGCTCGCGGCGCTCGACGCCGCCTCGGCGTAGGGCGTCGGGCAGCAGCGCAGACCCGCTCGCCGCGCCGGCGTCGCGGAGTCGTCGGCGCGTGACATTCGGACTTCGGTACCGAGACGGCACCGAACGTGTCGCCTGGCAGCCGTGCGACGCCCGCCCGCTCCTCAGGCGCCGCGGCCACGGCGTTGTGCAGCTCGTCGACATCGACCCCGAAGCGGCCCATGCCGCCGCCGATGTTGGTGAGCAGCACGAAGCAGACGTCGCGCGACGGGGTGATCCCGAACTCGGCGCCCGCCCAGCCGCCGTGGCCGAACGTGTCGCCGGCCAGGAGCCCGGGCGCCGAGTGCCGGAGGTTCCAGGTGAAGCCCCAGTCCTGCCCGCGGCTCGCGACGTAGGGCTCGAGCTTCGGCAGGCCCGCGGTGAGGGGCCGGAGCATCGCCTCGACGGTGAGCGGAGAGACGAGCGAGCCGTCGTTGCGCAGCAGGGCGCTGCCGACCGCGAGCAGGTCTTCGGCGCGGGCGAGGAGTCCGGCGCCCGGATGCCGCAGCGACGCGAACCGCCCGTAGTCGAGGCCCTGCTCGGCCGCATCGACGACCTCGTGCTGGCTCGCCTCGGCGTCGAGCGTGAACCCCGTCGCCCCGGCGCGCTCGCCGAGGGCGTCGATCGCGCGATCCCACGGCTCGCCGCTCGCGTGCTCGATCAGCGCGGCCACCCCTTCGAAGGCGATCGTCGAGTAGCGCGACACGGAGCCGGCGGTGAAGTCGCGGCCCGGCGCGAGCAATGACCGGCGCAGCCCGGGTGTGTCCATCGGCGATTCGATGATGCCCGAGGTGTGGCTCACGAGGTGCCTGAGTCGCACGACGTCGTCGCGTCCGGCACCGAATTCGGGGATCGCCCGGTCGAGCGGCGTCTCGGGCGTGAGCCGCCCGGCCTCGATGAGACGCAGCGCGGCGAGCCCGACGATCGGCTTCGTCACCGAGAACAGCGGGTAGTGGTCGTCGACGGATGCCGCGCGCCCGCGCTCGACGCCGAACGCGTCGAGTGCCGCGACCCCCGCGCTCGTGGCGATGCCGAGCACCGCGGTGGGCAGGGGGCCGTCGTGCACCTGTCGGCGGGTCCAGTCGAAGGCGTGGTCGAACTTGGGCATGTGTGATCCTCTCGGATTCGGTGGGTCGGGCGGTCAGTCGGTCGGGGAGGTCGTGGCGCTCAGCTGCGGAACACGACGTTGAGCGGTTCGTCGCCGCGGAGCATCCGCTCGATCTGGGTTCGCAGCAGCCGCGCCATGCGCGGCATCATCGCGGTCGACGCACCGCCCACGTGCGGCGAGATGAGCACGTTCGGCAGGGCGAAGAGCGGATGCCCGTCGGGCAGGGGCTCGGGGTCGGTGACGTCGAGCGCGAAGCGCAGGCGCCCGGACGCCGCCTCGGCGAGGATCGCGTCGGTGTGCGCCACCTTGCCGCGCGCGATGTTCACGAGGAGCGCGCCGTCGGGCATCGCCGCGAGGAACGCGTGGTCGACGAGGCCGGTCGTCGCCTCGGTCAGCGGCACTCCGACGATGACGATGTCGGCCGTGGGCAGCAGCGCGCGCAGCTCGTCGATGCCGTGGATGTGCCCGGTCTCGTCGTCGCGGGCCCGTGAGGCGACCCGCACGAGCTCGACCTCGAACGGTGCGAGCCGCGCCTCGATCGCACGGCCGACGCCGCCGTAGCCGAGGAGGAGCACCCGCCGGTCGGCGAGGCTCTCGTGTCGCGCCGGCGCCCAGCGGCCCTCGGCGGCGGCGCGAACGAAGTCGGGGATGCCGCGCTGCGCGGCGAGCACGAGCGCGACCGCCAGTTCGGCGGTGGAGGTCTCGTGCACGCTCGCGGCGTTCGCGAAGACATGGCCCGGCGGAAGCACGGCGGGCACGTCGTCGTAGCCGATCGACTGCGACTGCACGAGTCTGGTCGTGACTCCCGCGAGCGCGCCGAGCCGCGCCGAGGCGCCCATGTACGGCGGCACGACGAGATCGATGTGGGCCGCGGGTGGTGGTGAAACGAGATCCCAGATGACGACGTCGGCACCGGCGGGCGGGGGCCCGAGTGCGTCGCGGAGCGTGGCGCCGGGCACGGAGACGAGCAGGGGGGCATCCGTCATGGCTCAATTCTTCCAGAGCGGATGCCGCAGCCTTCCAGAGCGGATGCCGCGGCCACGGCGTCGGCACGCGACACCACTCGTCAGGGCAGTTGCTCCACCTGCGCGCGGATGATCCGCTCGACGATGTCGGTCGTCGCGTCGTCGGTCGTGGCGAACTCGTCGATGCCGTGCAGCAGCCCATCGACCGCGAGCGAGGCGATGCCGTGGCTCATCGCGCAGAGCTGGAGGAAGACGGTCTCGACATCTCCGCCGATGTCACCGGCGTCGTGCACGTCGATGACGAGGGCCCGCAGCCCATCGAGTGCGGCCAATCGCGCCCGGTCGAGCGCGGGGTCGCCCTGAGCGGCGGCCGGCGTGCGGAACACGGCGTCGTAGTGCGCGGGGTGGCGTCGAGCGAACGCGACGAACTCGAGGGAGTCGGCGACGAGCCGCTCGCGGCCCGGGAGATGGGCGGCGCGCTCCTGCGCGGTGCAGAGCTCAGCGTCGAGCAGCTCGAGCCCCTCGAACGCGAGGGCGCGGATCATACCCTCGCGGGAGCCGAAGAAGTGGGTCGGCGCGGCGTGCGAGAGTCCGGCGCGGCGTGCGACCTCGCGGAGGCCGACGTTGCTCACGCCCTCTTCACGAGCGAGTTGCTCCATCGCCCGGAGCAGCGCGGCTCGACCCGGGGCCGTGGTGGCGGTCGTGCTCATACATCCTCCGAAATCGGCCGGACACTTGACAACGTCTAGTTGCCATCCTAGTCTGCTTTACATCGTAAAGCCTTGACAATGTAAAGCAGGAGGATCTGATGGTCGACATCACGAGCGCCGACGTCTGGGAGGCGATCGCGCGCGAGAACTTCATGGTCATCGGCATGGTCTCGGCGAAGGGCGAGGCCCGCACTGCGGGCGTCATGCACTTCGTCGACGACGGATGCCTCTGGTTCACGACGAACGAGCGCGAGTGGAAGGCGCGGCACATCACGGCGAACCCCTCGGTCTCGGTGACGGTGCCGATCGCCAAGCGCATCCCGTTCGTGCCGTGGGTGAAGATCCCGGCGGCGACCATCACGTTCGACGGCGTCGCCGAGGTGGTTGCGGCCGAGCAGCTGTCCGCTGATGCCGCACACGCGCTGCTGCACGGGCTCGAGCTGAGCGACGGCGAGCGCGGTGCGCTCATCGCCGTGCGCGTACGGCCGACGGGCGACTTCGTGACGTACGGCGTCGGCGTCTCGACGCTCGGCATGCGCGACACCGAGAACGCGCGCGGCCGGGCGCCGGCGGCCGCACAGGAAGCACCGGTCACCGTGTGAGGGGCCCCGCCCCTGCTACCGTTGCCCGCATGGCGGAGCGATCCGGCCGGGGAGCGAATTCCCCTGGTGGACAGCCGGAGGGGGTGTCGCACGGCAGGCCTGAGAGCCTGCGCGCGTGGCAGGCGCGCCAGCCCCCCGAGGTGCTCGCACAGGCACTCAAGGAGCGGGTCTACGCCACATTCACCGGCCTGGCCATCGTGCTGGTGCTGCGCACCCACGAGGGCTCGCCGCAGGACGCCACGTATTCGCTCGCCATCAGCATTCTCGGCATCACCGTGGCGGGGTTCGCCGCCGACGTGATCGCCCACCTCGCCCAGCACGGAACGTTCCCTGATCGCGAGGAGCTGGGGCGGATGCTCCGCATCGCAGGCGGTGCGCTCGCCTCCGCGTCGCTCCCGATCCTCCTGCTCCTGCTCACCTGGCCCGGATGGATCAGCCTCGAGGGCGCCCTGTTGGCATCGACGATCATCTACGTCGCGACGCTCGGGCTCATCGGGTTCATCGCGGTGCGCCGAACGACCCTCACGTGGTGGGCGCAGCTGCTCGCGCTCCTCGCCCTCGCGCTCCTCGGCGCGATCGTGGTCGGCCTGCAGCTGCTCGCCCACTCCGCCTGAATCAGCGGGCGGGTGCGGGCTCGTAGCGGCGGGGTGTGAACGTCGCGGCGACGAGCGCACGGAGGGCCTCGAGGTCACCGGTTGCGAAGCCCTGCGCGCGCGCCTGCACGAGCACGTTGCCGATCGCCGTCGCCTCGACGGGTCCGGCGAGCACCGGCATCCCCGCGCGGTCGGCCGTGCGCTGGCAGAGCAGCTCGTTGAGCGCGCCGCCGCCGACGATGTGGATCGTCTCGACGGCGGTGCCCGAGAGGACCGCGGCATCCGTCACCGCGTCGGCGAACGCCTGCGCGAGGCTCTCGATGATGCTCCGTGCGAACTCCGCCCGCGAGGCGGGCACCGGCTCGCCGTGCTCGCGGCACCACTCCGGCGATGCGCGCGGGCATGTCGCCGGGGGCGAGGAAGCGCGGGTCGTTCGCGTCGAACACGGCGACGGGTGCGGTGACGGATGCCGCCGCCGCGAGCAGCTCGGCGAGGTCGACGGTCTCGCCGTCGCGCTCCCACTCCCGCACCGACTCGCTGAGCAGCCACAGGCCCATGACGTTGTGCAGGAACCGGACGCGCCCGTCGACGCCGCCCTCGTTCGTGAAGTTCGCCTCGCGCGCGGCATCCGTCAGCACCGGATGCTCGAGCTCGACGCCCACGAGACCCCACGTGCCGCACGAGATGTACGCAGCCGACATCGGCACGCATCGGCACCGCGACGACCGCGGACGCGGTGTCGTGCGAGCCGACGGCGACGACCTCGAGCGGATGCAGGCGCCGAGCTCGGCCGCGACCACCGGCACGAAGGCCGCCGATCGAGTCACCCGGCTCGACGAGCCGGTGCGAAGACGGATGCCGCGGCAACCCGAGCCGCTCGATGAGCTCGTCATCCCACTCGCGCGACTCGACGCCGAGGAGCCCGTCGTCGACGCGTTCGTGCGCTCGGCCACCGCTCGCCCGGTGAGCTGGAATCCGATGAGGTCGGGGACGAGCAGGAGCGTGTCGGCGACGTCGAGGCATCCGCTCGGATCGCGCGCTCGGCGGCCAGCTGGTAGAGCGTGTTGAACGGCAGGAACTGCAGCCCGTTGCGACGGTAGAGCTCGGCGAACGGGACGACGGCGTGCACCGTGTCGACGGCCGCCGTCGTGCGCTCGTCGCGGTAGTGGAACGGCTCGCCGAGCACGCGCTCGCCGCGGAGCAGCGCGTAGTCGACAGCCCATGAGTCGACGCCGATCGACGCGACCTCGGGCGACTCGCGGATCGCCTGCGCGAGCCCCGTGGTGACGCTGCGGTAGAGGCCCGTGAGATCCCAGTGCAGGCCCGACGCGAGCCGCACCGGCTCGTTCGCGAACCGCGCGACCTGTCGGATCTCGAGTGCGCCCGCGCCGCGCCCGTCGACGCGGCCGAGGATGACCCGGCCGCTCGTCGCCCCGAGGTCGACCGCCGCGACCGTGCCGGCCGCGCTCATGACGCCCTCTGACGGACTCGCCGCATCGAGAGTGCGCGAACTGTCGCTTCGGCGTCGGAATTCCGACACTTCGCGCACTCTCGACGTGGGGCGGGGCTGGGACTCATCGCAGGAATGCGGCGGCGACGCCGGCGTCGACGGGGATGTGCAACCCGGTCGTGTGGCTGAGCTCAGGGCCGGTGAGGACGACGACCGCGTTCGCGACGTGCTCGGGCAGCACCTCCCGCTTCAGGATCGTGCGCTGCGCGTAGAACTCGCCGAGCTTCTCCTCCTCGATGCCGTACGTCTTCGCCCGGTTCGCGCCCCAGCCGCTCGCGAAGATGCCCGAGCCGCGCACGACGCCGTCGGGGTTGATGCCGTTGACCTTGATGCCGTACTGGCCGAGCTCGACCGCCAGCAGCCGCACCTGGTGCGCCTGGTCGGCCTTCGTCGCCGAGTAGGCGATGTTGTTCGGCCCTGCGAACACCGAGTTCTTCGACGAGATGTAGATGACGTCGCCGCCGAGGCCCTGGTCGATCAACACGCGCGCCGCGGCCTTCGACACGAGGAATGAGCCCTTCGCCATGACGTCGTGCTGCAGGTTCCAGTCGGCCTCGGTGGTCTCCAGCAGCGGCTTCGAGAGCGAGAGTCCGGCATTGTTCACCACGAGGTCGAGGCCGCCGAAGGCGAGCACCGTGTCGTCGATCGCGCGCTGCACCGCCGCGGCATCCGTCACGTTCGCGGCGACGCCGATCACGACATCCTCGCTGTTCGGGAACGCTGCGCCGATCTCGGCCGCGGCGGCCTGCGCCTTCTCGAGGTCGAGGTCGGCGATCACGACGCACGCGCCCTCGGCCGCAAGCCGCGTGGCGATGGCCTTGCCGATGCCGGATGCCGCGCCCGTGACGAGCGCGATGCGCGTCGCGTGCGGCTTCGGCTTCGGCATGCGCTGGAGCTTCGCCTCCTCGAGCGCCCAGTACTCGATGCGGAACTTCTCGGCGTCGGAGATCGGCGCGTACGTCGAGAGTGCCTCGGCGCCGCGCATCACGTTGATGGCGTTGACGTAGAACTCACCCGCGACGCGGGCGGTCTGCTTGTTCGCGCCGTAGCTGAACATGCCGACGCCGGGCACGAGCACGATGAGCGGGTCGGCGCCGCGGATCGCGGGGCTCGAGGGTTCGTTCGCTGAGCCTGTCGAAGCGAACCGGTCGTAGTACGCCTGGTAGTCGGCGCGGTAGGCCTCGTGCAGTTCCTTCAGGCGGGCGATGGATGCCTCGACCGAGGCGTCCGCGGGCAGGTCGAGCAGCATCGGCTTGACCTTGGTGCGGAGGAAGTGGTCGGGGCAGCTCGTGCCGAGCGCGGCGAGCCGGGGGTGCTCGGCGCGCGCGAGGAAGTCGAGCACCTCGGGGGCATCCGTGAAGTGACCGACCATCGGCCGGTCGTGCGACGCGAGCCCCCGGATCGTCGGCGCGAGAGCTGCGGCCTTCGCACGGCGCTCGGATGCCTCGAGCGCTTCGTACCCGTCGAGCACGTCGCCGAACGGGTCGGCCTTGCCGTGCTCGGCGATGTACGCAGCGGCCGTGTCGATGATCCACAGCGAGTTGCGCTCGCTCTCCTCGGATGTGTCGCCCCACGCGGTGATGCCGTGGCCGCCGAGGATGCACCCGATCGCCTGCGGGTTCGCCGCCTTGATCTCGGCGATGTCGAGGCCGAGCTGGAAGCCGGGGCGGCGCCACGGCACCCACACGACCCTGTCGCCGAAGATCTTCGCGGTGAGCGCCTCGCCGTCGGCGGCGGTCGCGATCGCGATGCCCGAGTCGGGGTGCAGGTGGTCGACGTGCGCGGCGTCGACGAGGCCGTGCATGGCCGTGTCGATCGACGGCGCCGCGCCGCCCTTGCCGTGCAGCGTGTAGTCGAACGCGGCGACCATCTCGTCTTCACGGTCGACGCCGGGGTAGACATCGACGAGAGCGCGCAAGCCGGTCGAGGCGCAGCACGGCGAGCCCCGCCTCGGTGAGCGTGCCGAGGTCGCCGCCCGAGCCCTTCACCCACATGAGCTCGACGGGCTCACCGGTCACCGGGTCGGTCTCCGGTGCCCTTCGCGGACGTGTTGCCGCCCGCGTAGTTCGTGTTCTTCGGGTCGGCGCCGAGGCGGTTCGACCGCGCGATGAGGTCGGCAGCGGCATGGTTGGTCATGAGGAGCTTCCTTCGGTGGTGCAGACATCGGTCTGCTGGTCTGATGGCGCGGGGGTGAAGCCGCGGGAGATCCAGCGCATGACGCGCTCGATCGAGTCGGACGCCGCGGGCTCTTCGGGTCGGTTCAGGTGCCCGTGCTCGGTACCCGGCTCGATCACGAGCTCGAGCGGCACGCCCGCCTCGACGAGCGTCGCCGCGAACACCTCACCCGAGACGCGCAGCTCGTCGGCCTCGTCGTTGATCATGAGCACGGGCGGAAAGCCCGCGAGGTCGGATGTCGCAGCAAGGCCGGGCACGGCGGGGAGCGGTGCGTCGTCGACAGGCCCGCCGAGATAGGCCTCGTACATCGCGCGCACGGCCGGCGGGTCGAAGCGGTCGGCATCGGGGTTCGCGTCGAGGATCGCCCGGTGGGCGGCATCCGGCGCCGGCTGCACCGCGAGGAGGGTCGGGTAGGCGAGGAAGACGCCTGCCGGGAGCGGCGTTGCCCGGGTCGGATCGGCGAGGAGTCGAAGCACGGCGCCCGCTGCGAGGTTGCCGCCGGCGCTCGCTCCGCCGATGGCGATGCGGGCGACGTCGACGCGGAGCTCCTCGGCGTTCGCCACGGCCCAGCGCCACGCGGCGAGTACGTCATCGGACGGCGCCGGGTAGCGGCATCCGTCGCCGACGAGCCGGTAGTCGATCGAGACCACCGTGACGCCGCGCGCGGCGAGCGAGCGAGCTACCCAGTCGGCCTCGGGCATGTCGAGGTCGCCCGCGACGAAGCCGCCGCCGTGCGCCCACACGAGCGCGGGCGTCGGGCGTGCGGTCGCGGCATCCGTCGCCGTGATCGCCGGGTACACCCGAACGAGCCCGTCGGCAGCGCGGTGTGGCTGCGTCATCCGCTCACCTCTCTCGGACGGTTCGCGACATCGGTCACGCGCCCCAACCGGCCTGCACGCCGCCGACGCGGTCGGTCGCGATCTGCTGCAGGTAGCCGGATGCCGCGAAGGCGGCCATGGGGTCGGCGGGCAGTCCGCGCGACTCGCGCCACTCGGCGAGCGCCGGCCGCACGTCGGTGTAGAACGCGTCCATGAAGATGCGGTTCGCCTCGAGCACGTCGCCCGACACCTGCGCGGCGCGGAGCGCCTCGGTGTCGACGAGGAGGGCGCGGGCAGTCATCTCCTGCACGTTCAGCACCGAGCGGATCTGGCCCGGGATCTTGTCCTCGACGTTGTGGCACTGGTCGAGCATGAACGCGACGTCGGGGTGGTTGAAGCCGCCGCCGCGGATCACCTCGAAGATGATGCGGAACAGCTGGAACGGGTCGGCGGCGCCCACGATGAGGTCGTCGTCGGCGTAGAAGCGCGAGTTGAAGTCGAACGAGCCGAGCTTCCCGAGCCGGAGCAGCTGCATGACGATGAACTCGATGTTGGTGCCCGGCGCATGGTGTCCGGTGTCGAGGCACACCATGGCGCGGTCGCCGAGCGCGGCCACCTGGGCGTAGCTCGTGCCCCAGTCGGGCACGTCGGTGTGGTAGAACGCCGGCTCGAAGAACTTGTACTCGAGCACGAGACGCTGGTCGTCGCCGAGGCGCGCGTAGATCTCGGTGAGCGACTCGTGCAGGCGGTCCTGTCGCCCGCGCAGGTCGGCCTGGCCGGGGTAGTTCGAGCCCTCGGCGAGCCAGATCTTGAGGTCGCGGCTGCCGGTCGCGTGCATGATGTCGATGCACTCGAAGTGGTGGTCGATCGCCTTACGGCGCACCGCCGCGTCTTCGTGCGTGAGCGCGCCGAACTTGTAGTCGTCGTCCTGGAACGTGTTCGAGTTGATCGTGCCGAGCGCGACGCCGAGGTCCTCCGCGTGCGTGCGCAGCCCGTTGTAGTCGTCGACCTTGTCCCACGGGATGTGCAGCGCCACGGTGGGCGCGAGCGCCGTGTAGCGGTGCACCTGCGCGGCATCCGCGATCTTCTCGAACGGGTCGCGTGGGGTGCCGGGCGTTGCGAACACCTTGAAGCGGGTGCCCGAATTGCCGAAGGCCCACGACGGCAGCTCGATCGACTGCAGTTCGAGCTCGGACAGGATGCCGGTGGGAATGGTGCTCACGAGTCACTGCTTTCTGTGCTGGTGCCGGTACTGGTGACGGATGCCGCGGCCCCATCGAGCGCGGCGAGTTGGTCTTCGAGGTGGAACACCTCGGCGAGGCGAGGCGCGCCCTGGTCGGGCCTCCCGTCGAGGGCGATGAAGAAGTCGGCCATCTCGGCTTCCCACGCGGCGGTGCGCGGGTCGTCTTCGAGTGCCGTTTGCGATGCCGCGTCGTCGTCGGTCTCGTAGTAGCCGATGAGCAGGCCGTCGTCGCGCAGGAAGAGCGAGTAGTTGCGCCGGCCGGAGGCCTCGATCGCGCGGAGCATCTCAGGCCACACGGCCGCGTGCCGTTCGCGGTACTCCGCGATGCGGTCGGACCTCACCCGGAGCTCGAAGCAGACCCGCTGGGGTGCGCTTCCCTGCTTGGCCGTGCCTTCGTTCATCGTCGAGCTCTCCATTTCCCCATGAATCGTTTCAAAGGTAGGACACGAATCGCGGAAAGACAACCGGAAGGCGCTTTCCCGTTGAACGATAGTATCGTTTCAATAAACTCCGACGGGGGAGGTGATCGATTGGCAGTCAGCGTGCGCGACGTCGCTGCCGCGGCATCCGTCTCGGTCGGCACCGTCTCGAACGTGCTGAACCGCCCCGCCAAGGTCGCACCCGGCACGGTCGAACGCGTGCTCGCCGCGATCTCGGAGCTGGGCTTCGTGCGCAATGACGCGGCGCGGCAGCTTCGCGCCGGACGGAGCCGCTCGATCGGCCTCGTCGTGCTCGACGTGCGCAATCCGTTCTTCACCGACATCGCCCGGGGCGCAGAGGATCGCGCTGCGGAGGACGGCATGACGATCCTCCTCGGCAACAGCGACGAGAACACCGACCGCGA
>CAWJZK010000006.1:0-41800 GCA_963847285.1 uncultured Actinomycetota bacterium | reverse complement strand
ATGGTTGCCCTGACTCCCGTCCACGAGGGCCGGGAGGGGGGAGGATGCGCCATGACCGATGCTGCACTCGACGAACTCGGCCCAGTCGATTTCCTGATCGTGGAGTTCCCAGCCGGGAAGTCCAACTTCACCGGGGAGATAGCCGAAGAACTGCTCAATCTCGTGGATGCCGGTACCATCCGGCTCATCGACGTGCTCGTGATCGCGAAAGACGAGAACGGCGACATCGAAGCCGTGGAACTCGAGGACCTCGATGACTTGGGCGAACTCGCACGGCTCGAAGCCGACCTCGCCGAACTGCTCGCCGAGGAGGACGTCGTCAATCTTGCGGCAGCGATGGAGCCGGGAAGCGTGGCGGGGGTCTCGTCTACGAGAACCTCTGGGCTGCACCGTTCGCCGCGGCAGCACGCCGCGCGGGCGGGCAGCTGATCGCCAACGGGCGCATCCCGATCCAAGCGATCATCGCCTCCATCGAGGCCGATGCGGAACTCGAGAAGGTAGGAGACTGAGATGCGGCCAGGACGAGTCGGACGAGTCGGCGTGGTCGGCGCGCCGGTTGCGAAGGCCGCGGTCGTCGGTGCGGCGGTCTCGCCGGGCCGGTCGCCGGTCGCGAAGGCCGCGGTCGTCGGCGCGGCGGTCAAGCCGGGCCCGTCGCCGGTCGCGAAAGCGGCGGTCGTCGGTGCGGCGGTGACGCCGGGCCGTCGTCGCCGGATCTGAACGGCGGATCGCAACCGGCTGCTGCATGCGGAAGGCCGGGCGCCCCACGGGCGCCCGGCCTTCCGTCGTTCACGACGCCGATCGTGCACGCCCGTGCCTGGTGGCGGATCGGCCTCTCAGGCCTCGAGCAGCCCGCGGATGTCGTCGGCCGTGAGCGCCTCGCTGAAGAACTCGCCCTCGTCGAGCACCGAGGAGACGAGGGCCGCCTTCTTCGCCTTCAGCGCCATGACCTTCTCCTCGATCGTGCCCGCCGCGACCATGCGATAGACCATCACCGACTTCGACTGGCCGATGCGGTGGGCGCGGTCGACGGCCTGTGCCTCGCTCGCCGGATTCCACCACGGGTCGAGGAGGAACACGTAGTCGGCCTCGGTGAGGTTCAACCCGAACCCGCCCGCCTTCAGGCTGATGAGGAACACCGGCGCCGCGCCGCCGCGGAAGCCGTCGATCACCTCGGCGCGACGGGTGGTCGACCCGTCGAGGTACGCGTAGGGCACGCCGGCCGCGTCGAGCCGTTGCGCGGCGAGCTGCAGGAACGACGTGAACTGGCTGAAGACGAGCGCGCGGTGGCCTTCGGCGATCACCTCGTCGAGCTGCTCGAAGAGAGCGTCGAGCTTCGCCGAGGGCACCGCCGAGTACCGCTCGCCGTCGATGAGCCCGGCGTGCAGGCTCAGCATGCGGAGCAGGGTGAGCGACCGGAAGACCGTGAACCGGTTGCGATCGAGGTCGTCGATGAGGCCCAGCAGCTTCTGCCGCTCGAGCTGCAGGAACGTGTCGTACACGCGCCGATGCTCGGCGTCGAGCTCGACCGTGAGCACCTGCTCCTGTTTCGGCGGCAGCTCGGGCGCGACGAGCTCCTTCGTGCGTCGCAGCACGAACGGGCGGATGCGCCGCTTGCAGCGTCGCGAGCCGATCGGCGTTGCGATCGGTCTCGATGGGCCGGCGGTAGCGCTCGGCGAACGCGCGCGCCGACGGGAACAAGCCGGGCGCCACGATCTGCAGCAGCGCCCACAGCTCCATGAGGTTGTTCTCGACGGGCGTGCCGGTGACGGCGAGCCGGAACGGCGCGCGGATGTCGCGTGCCGCCGCGTGCGCCTTCGAGGTGCCGTTCTTCACGAACTGGGCCTCGTCGAGCACGAGTCCCGCCCAGTCGAGCGAGCCGAACTCGGTCGCGTCGAGGCGCAGCACCGCGTAGCTCGTCACGATCAGGTCGGCGCGCGCCGCGGCATCCGCGAGCCGTCGCCCGCTCGCGGCCCTCGTCGACGTGACGGTCTCGACCCGGAGGCCGGGCACGAATCGCGCGGCCTCGGCCACCCAGTTCGAGACGACCGAGGTCGGAGCGACGACGAGGAACGGATGCTCCGGGGCATCCGATCGCTCGATCGCCGACGCGATGAGCGCGAGCGTCTGCGCCGTCTTGCCGAGCCCCATGTCGTCGGCGAGGATGCCGCCGAGCCGGTGCTCGTAGAGGAACGCGAGCCAGCGGAACCCGTCGAGCTGGTACGGCCGCAACTCGAGGGCGAGGCCGTCGGGGGCAGGCAGCGGTTCGACGCCGCTCGAGTCGCGAAGTCCGGCGACGGTCGCCCGCCAGGTGCGCGCCGGTTCGGCCTCGTCGGCGAGGTCCTCGAACTCCGACCAGAGGCTCGTCTGGTACCGGCTGATGCGGAGCCCGGTTTCCCACTCGTCGAAGGGAGCCCGCCTCGTCGATGAGCTCTCGCAGCGGTGCGAAGACCGGTTGCTTCAGCGAGAGGTAGCTGCCGTCGACGAGCAGGAGCTTCGACCGCCCCCGCGCGAGCGCCGAGAAGAGCGGCCCGAACGGCACCTGCGTGCCCTCGACCGTGACGATCACGCCGAGGTCGAACCAGTCGGTGCGGTCGCTCTCGACGGTCGTCACGCTGAGCTTCGGCGTCTCGACGAGTTCGCGGTAGTCGGGCGTCGTGCCCACCTCGTCGACCCTCAGCCGCTCGATCGCCCGCAGCCGCGGCAGCACGCGTACCGCGAACTCGGCGGCCTCGAGGCCGCGCATCGCCACGCTCGGTCGGAGCAGCGGCGTGGCGCCGGCGCGGAGGGCCGGCGCGCCCGCCGGATCTTCGGCGAGCAGTGCCGCCGCGTCGGTGGCGACGCGACGTTCGTCGGTCGGCTCGTGGAACTCGCTGTCGGGCGCGTCGAGCGGGAACCGCCGTCCGCCGTCGGCCTCCCAGCCCCACTCGAGCCGCAGGACGTGGTTCGGCTCGTGGTGGATGGTGCCGACGAGCGTCGCCGGCGGGAGCGCGGGGAAGTGCGAAGCTCTCGTCGGCGCTCAGGACGCGGAGCGACCGCGCGAGCGTCGGGTACTGCTGCGCGACGAACTCGGCGACCTCATCGGCCGGCACGACCACGGGCGACTCGCGCCGCACGGCTGCGCGGCCTGCGGCGGTGAGCGCGCCGGCGAGCGGAGCGAGCGTGATCGTGCCGCGCGCGAAGTCGTAGGCGTAGACGCCGTGATCGCCGATGAGGCGGACGTGATCGGTCGCATGCGGTTCGCCGTCGATGCTCACCGACGGAGCGAGGAGCAGATCGCCGCCCGTCGGGCCGTCGCCCAGCCGCGCATCCAGCCGGATCTCGGCCGCGGCCCCGACGGTGACCGCCGTCGTCGAGGTGGTGCCGACGAGCTGGATGCCGAGCGCCGACGCCGACGCGAGCAATGACCACAGCGTGCGGCTCTCGTACTCGTCGAGCGAGATCCACGCCGAGCCGAACTCGGCGAACGCCGCGTGACGCGAGCCCTTCAGCAGCGAGAACTCGCCGAACCATCTCGCCTGCGCCGGGTCGAACCCGCCCGCGCGTCCTTGGAATCCGACGTTCTGCCAGGTGAGCGTGCCCTTGATCCACCCGCCGCGTGCGCCGCGCGTCACCGGGCGCACCGCGAGTCGGTCGACGGATGCCGCAGACGACGCCGTCTCGTCACGCGCCCCCTGCCGCCGACCAGCACGGCGCGCAATGCGCTCGCGCAGCTCGAACTGCAGCGCGAGCGGCAGGCGTGGGGACGCGGCATCCCATTCGTCTCCGGACCCGCCGCCGGCGAGTGCCGCGATCTCGGCGCGCCATCCCGCGACCGCCGGCGCGTCGCCGTGCCCTGACGCACGCGCTTCCGCCGCTTCAGCGCGCTCGTGCCGGTGCCGTTCCGCGGCAGCGAGGAGCACTGCCGCGAGGTGCTTGCAATTGCGGCCCACGGGGCAGGTGCAGATTCCGGCGAGGATCGTCGTGCGGTCGGGGATGCCGAGGTCGAGGCTCACGGTCGAGCGGTACGGCCGGGCGGCGGTGCCCTGCACGGCGGCGCTGAGACGGAACGTCACGGTGTCCCATTCGAGTTCGGCCACGGCGCCCGCGCGTTCGACGGATCGCCCACGGCTGAGGTTCAGCGGACCGACGAATCTCGCGATCGCGAGCTCCTCGACGAGGGGGAAGGTGTCGACGGTCATCCCTCCATGCTCGCATCGAGCGCCGTCATCGCCGCATCGGGGCGTCGAGGCCGCGTGCGGACCATCCGAAGCTCAGCGTCGGCGCGCCGCCTGATTCCTGTGCCCTCCGCTACTCGCCGACTTCAGCACAGATCGCAGTCATCTCGGCGAGGTAGTCGGAGTACGGCGCGAGCCCGGCCTCCTCGCGACGCGCCTCGAGGTCCGCTTCATCCTCGATCGGCGTCGCCGGTGCCGGGCCGTCGGGGCCGCAGCCGACCTGGGTGCCGTAGTGTTGCGGATCGCCCGCGGCCACCGCGACGCGATCCTCGAGGTAGGCGAGATTGCCGGGTGAAGCCTGTCCGGCCGCCACAGCGGAGCGGAGGAGCTCGAGCGCATCACGCTGGAATTCGGGATCGAGGTCGGAGTGCTGTGCGATCGCCCAAGCGGCGTCCTCGCCGTCCTCGCCGACGAGATCGATCGTCGGCCAACCGTGTTCGGCGACGATCTCCTTCAAGCGGTCGGTGCGGGCCTGGTCGCTCTCGCCGCTCGCGCCACCCGAACGGTCGAGCTGGTCGTGTTCGAGCATTGCGACGAGTTCATCGTGGAGGGCCTGGTCGAACGACTGGGTCGCGGCGCTCGCCGCGGGTGTCGACGACGGTGCGCCGCTCGTGCATCCGGTCACCGTGGCCGACCAAGGCGATCGCGATGAGGCATGCGCGCGTGCGCCGCGCTTCCGCAACCTGCGCCCACATCGTCGGTCGCATCAGCGGTCTGCCTCCGCAGCCGTCGCGGGTGCGGCGGCCGTTGCGCGGATCCGTGCGATCCGCCGGGCCGCCCACCGGCCGCTGAGCGGGCTGATGACGAGGAGCGTCGCCCACGCGTAGCGCCCCCAGTCGGCGCCGAACGCGTAGGCGATCGGGATCGAGGCGAGGAACACCGCAGGGGTCGTGAGCGAGTCGATGAGCTTCACGGTGTCGGCGCGGCGGGGAAGCGGGTCGGCGAGCGCGCCGTCATGGCGGGCGATGTAGTACATCGCGATCTGCGCGAGCACCACGGCGCTGATGTTCACGGCGTACCACGCCACCGTGAGCGGCTCGCCCGCTGTGTCGACGTCGCTGATGCCCCGTGTCGAGAAGGGCACCAGCACGACGAACGCGAGAGTGACGATGTTGGCGACGATGGTGGCCGAACTGAGGGCGCGGAAGCCGGCGACGATGCGGTGGTTCAGCCGCCAGAACACGGCGATCACCACGAAGCTGAGCGCGAAGCCGAAGAGCTGCCAGCCGAGGCCGCTGCCGAGGAGCGCGTCGAGGCTCGTCCAGTGCGGCGGCGTCCGGTGGTTGGATGTTCAGGACCAGCAGGGTGAGGGCGATCGCGTAGACCGCGTCGAAGAAGGTGAGGGCGCGCGCGAACTCGACGGTGTCGCGCTCGTAGTGGCGGTCGCGATCGGGTCCCGTGGTCACGCTCGGCGACCGCCGCGCAGCGCGCTGCGGTGCATCCGACGTGCCGTCAGGTCCAGTCGACCGCATGCATCCAGCCGGCGATGTAGGCGCGCTCGTTCTCGCCGAGCCGCACCCCGAGCCGTGGCTCCGTGCCGGCGTCGAGCTCGCAGAGCTCGAAGATCCGGCGCACGACGACTGCACGGAGCGGAGCGTCGAGATTCTCGAGCACTTCGTTCTGCAGGGGACGCTCGAGCATCGGCCACCAGAGGCCGATCGGCGGGAGGTCGTGTGCGTTGCGTGAGCGGCGCCCGTGCGCCCGGTCGTCAAGGAGGGAGCTCATCGTGCACGCCCCTCGAAAGTCTCGCCGGTCCCCGCATCCTCGATCATCGTGCACTCCTCGTTCAGGGCCGACCACATCATCGGAGACGGCCATCTCAACGGTACGCGCACGGTGCAGACATGGGAAGAGAATCGACCGCTCGAGAGGGACGAAGCTCGCGTGCGCCGGAACTGACCGGCGCGAACCGCGCGCGAGCGGGGCAAGATGGTCTGATGGACCTCCCGGTGATGCCTCCCGTCGCGCCGATGCTCGCGAAATCGGTCAAGGCGATCCCCGATGTCGGGCACACGGAGCCGAAGTGGGACGGCTTCCGCACGATCGTCTTCAAGGACGGCGACGAGATCGAGCTCGGAAGCCGAAACGAGCGCCCCATGACCAGGTACTTCCCCGAGCTCGTCGACGCGCTCCGTGAGAACCTCCCCGCACGGTGTGTCGTCGACGGCGAGATCATCCTCGTTCGCGATGGCGGGCTCGACTTCGAAGCCCTGCAGCAGCGCATCCACCCCGCCGACAGTCGTGTGCGCATGCTGGCCGAGCAGACGCCCGTGTCGTTCGTCGGGTTCGATCTGCTCGCCTCGGGCGACGACGATCTCATGCGGCATCCGTTCTCCGAGCGTCGACGCCTCCTCGTCGAGGCGCTCGCCGACGCCGAAGATCCCGTGTTCCTCACGCCGGCGACCGCCGACCTCGCCGAGGCGAACGACTGGTTCACGCGGTTCGAGGGTGCCGGTCTCGACGGTGTCGTGGCGAAGCCGCTCGACGGCACCTATCAGCCCGACAAGCGCACCATGTTCAAGATCAAGCACGAGCGCACCGCCGATTGCGTCGTGGCGGGCTTCCGTTGGCACAAGAGCGGGCCCATCGTCGGATCCCTGCTGCTCGGACTGTACGGCGACGACGGCCGCCTCCACCATGTCGGCGTGGCCGCATCCTTTTCGATGGCCCGCCGGGCGAGCCTCGTCGCCGAACTCGAGCCGCTCGTCGCGACCGACCTCGCGGCGCATCCGTGGGGTGAGTGGGCCGACCAGGAGGCGCATGCGTCGACCCGCTTGCCGGGCGCGGTGAGCCGCTGGAGCGCCGGCAAGAACCTCTCGTTCGTGCCGTTGCGGCCGGAACTCGTCGTCGAGGTGGCGTACGACCACATGGAGGGCGACCGGTTCCGGCATACCGCGCAGTTCCGGCGCTGGCGCACCGACCGCACACCCGAGAGCTGCACGTACGATCAGCTCGAAGCGCCTGCCGGCCTCGACCTGTCGGAGATCCTGCCGGTGCGGCACTGACCGCCCGCGCGCGGAGCTCGTGCGCCGCTCAGAGCACGGCGCGCAACCCCGCCGAGAGGGCCGTGTGGTGCTCGAACACGAGGTTCGTCTCGGTGAGGGCGACGGCCGGATTCGCCGAGAGGTTCTTCAGCACGAATTCGCGCACGTGCGCGCTGTCGCGCACGCGCACGTGGATGAGGAAGTCCTCGGATCCGCCGAGGAAGAAGAGCTGGGCGACCTCGGGCTGGGTGCGGAGTTCGTCGGAGATCTGCTCCATGAGGTGACGGGCGCCCGGCCGGATTCGCACGCTCACGAGCGCCTGCAGCGTGAAGCCGAGCGCGACCGGGTCGATCTCGGCCGTGTAGCGCACGATGACGCCGCGCTCGCGCAGGGATCGCACCCGCGCGAGGCAGGTCGACGGCGAGACGCCGACGGCACGGGCGAGGTCGACGTTCGGGATGCGCGCGTTCTCGTGCAGGCGGGCGATGATCGCGCGGTCGATCTCGTCGAGCACCACGCGACCCGGCTCGCTGTTCTGCGGTGAATCGGTCACGGCGAGGCATCCCTTCGAACGATTGCAACGGATGCCTCGATCCTACCGAATTCTGTGCGGTAGACCTTTTCAACCGGCGCACAACCGACGAGCATTATGGCATCCACCCCACAGCATTCGGAGTCACCATGCACATCGGCGTGCCCGCTGAGATCAAGAACAACGAGTTCCGCGTCGCCATGACGCCGGCGGGCGTCCATGCGCTGTCGCTGCGTGGCCACGAGGTCGCCATCCAGGCGGGCGCCGGCACCGGCGCCGGGTACCTCGATGCCGAGTACGCCGCGGCCGGGGCGACGATCGTGGCGAGCGCCGCCGAGGCGTGGGCGGCCGACCTCGTGCTGAAGGTGAAGGAGCCGATCCCGGCCGAGTACGGTTTCCTCCGCGCCGACCTCACCCTGTTCACCTACCTGCACCTCGCGGCCGACCTGCCGCTCACCCGCGCGATCCTCGACTCGGGTGCCACCGCGATCGCCTACGAGACGGTGCAGCTCGCCGACCGCTCGTTGCCGCTGCTCACGCCGATGAGCGAGGTCGCCGGGAGGCTCGCGCCGCAAGTCGGCGCGGCCGAGCTCCACGCCACGAAGGGCGGTCGCGGCGTGCTGCTCGCGGGCGTGCCCGGCACGTCGCCGGCGAAGGTGGTCGTGATCGGCGGCGGTGTCGCGGGCGAACAGGCTGCGGCGACCGCGCTCGGCCTCGGCGCCGACGTGACCGTGTTCGACATCTCGCTGCCGAAGCTGCGCGAACTCGACGCCCGGTACGACCACCGCATCCACACCCTGGCCTCCTCGCCCTACGAGATCGCGCGCCAGTTGAAGGACGCCGATCTCGTGATCGGCGCCGTGCTCGTGCCGGGTGCGGCCGCCCCGAAGGTGGTGACCGACGAGATGGTCGCCGCGATGCGGCCGGGCGCGGTGCTCGTCGACATCGCCATCGACCAGGGCGGATGCTTCGAGGGCTCGCGCCCGACCACGCACGCCGAGCCGACGTTCCGCGTGCACGACGCGATCTTCTACTGTGTCGCGAACATGCCCGGTGCGGTACCGGCGACCTCGACGCCCGCCCTGACGAACGCGACGCTGCCGTACACGCTGAAGATCGCCGACCTCGGCTGGCAGGCGGCGCTCGAAGCCGACCCGGCGCTTGCCAAGGGCCTGAACGCCACCGGCGGGCGGCTCACCAACGAGGGCGTCGCCCTCGCGCACGGCCTCCAGCTCTCGGCCACGCACTGACGGCGGCCGTCGCGGGGCTCACGACGCACCGCTGAGCGTGACGGGAAGCCCCGCCTGGTACCACCGCAGAATGCCGCCCTCGATGTTGACCGCGTCGACGCCCTGCGCCTCGAGATACCGCGTGGCTTGCGCGCTCCGGCCGCCCACGTGGCAGATCACGTAGACGGTGGTGTCGCGCGGCACTTCGCCCAACCGTTCGACGAGTTCGCCGAGCGGGATGTCGAGGGTGCCGTCGATGCGCGCCTGCGCGAGTTCGTGCGGCTCGCGGACGTCGAGGATGACGGCGTCGTCCATGGCGTGCACCTCGTCGGGGGTGATCGATCGCATTCGGGTTCCTTCGTTGCGGGGCTCGGGTCGGGTCGAGGCTCATGCGGCGGGAGCGGATCTGCCGCGGCATCCGTCTCGCTCTCACGATACGCGCGGGGCATCGGAACGCCCTGCGAGCGGCGATGCTCCCCGGAAATGGCGGCCGCGGCCTTAGGGTGGCGGTGTGCGGCGGCTCGATCGGAACGATGACGAGGAGGGGATCCTCGATGCCGAAACGGATGCCGCAGCCGACCGACTCACCCCGAATCCCATGCGACAGGACATCACGAGCCCCAACGGCATCAGCGTCGGCGACCCAGACCTCGTCGCCGGCAATGTCGCCGAACCCGCATGGCGCAGATGGCACGGAGAGCTCGCCACGATCGGCGGTCGCTCACCGCTCGTGCGCTTCATCGACTCGCCGCGCACGCGCATCGAGCTCTCGACGACGCATCCCGGCGGACTCCCGCAGTTCATCACCGGCAAGTCGACGCTGCTCTCGAGCCTGATCCGCGACGAGCTGGCTCTCCGCAACGCCCGGCTCGCGGCGGCGGAGATCACGCAGAAGGGCATCGAGCTGCGCTCCGTGCGCGGCATCGAATCCGTGCACCTCGCGATCGGCCTCGCCTCGTGGCGGAACGCGGGCGAGGAGTACCTCGCACCCGTGCTTCTGCGGCCCCTCGCGATCCGCCGCTACGGGCGCGACTTCGAGTTGAAGCTCAAGGGCCAGCCGTTCCTGAACCCCGCGCTCGCCCGCGAGCTCCGCGAGCAGTTCCGGATCACCCTCGACGCCGAGGCGTTCGTCGCCCTCGCGATCACGAACGGCGCCTTCAAGCCGCAGCCCGTCATCGACCGTCTCCGCGGACTCACCTCGCACCTGCCCTGGTTCCACGTCGCGCCGCGCCTCGTCGTGTCCTCCTTCGCCGAGGTCGGGCCTGCGATGGCCGCGGATGCCGCGCGGCTCGACCACCCCGTCATCGACGCGATCGCCGGCAACACGTCGGCGATCGCGGCGCTGCACGCGGGCGACGGCGAGCGTGCCCGGCCGGTATCGCAGGATGAGCGCCCCCCGTCGACCGACACCCTGCTGCTCGACGCGGACCCCGAGCAGGAGCAGGCGGTCGCCGAGATCGAGGCAGGGACATCCGTCGTCGTGAAGACGCTGCCGGGCACCGGCGGCACCCAGACCATCGTCAACGCCATCGGCGCGCTCGTCGCGCGCGACAAGCGGGTGCTCGTCGTCGGCTCCCGCCGTGCGAGCCTCGACGGCATCGCGCACCGTCTCGGCCAGGTGGGCCTGGGCGGAGCCGCGGTGACGACCGCGGGGCTCAGGCGCGAGCTCATCCAATCGATCTCCCGAAACGAGAGAGCCGAGCGCCCGCGCGTCGGTGACGTCGACGAGGCCCTCGTGCGGCTGCGCAAGGTGCTCCTCGACTACCGCACCGCGCTCACCCGCCGCGATCCCGAGCTGCACGTCTCGGTGCTCGACGCGCTCGGAGAGCTCGCACGGCTCGCGCTGCACCCGCAGGCGCCGTCCACGACCGCGCGGCTCGACCACACCACGCTCGTCGCGCTCGCGCGGGGGCGCGAGCAGGTCGCGCGCGATCTCGCACGGGCCGCCGCCCTCGGCGAGTTCCGCTACGGCCCCGGCGACTCGCCCTGGTACGGAGCCTCGTTCACCTCCTCCGACGAGGCGACCAATGCGCATGCGCTCGCGAAGCGCCTGGGCGAAACCGATGTGCCGCGGCTGCTCGAGCGCGGCCGCGCCCTCATCGCCCAGACCCGGCTCCGCGAGTTCGAGTCGGTCGCCGAGCTCGGCGTGTTCCTCCGGCTGCTCCTCGACGTGCGCGAGACCCTCGACCGGTTCCGGCCCTCGGTGTTCGACCGTCCGCTCGGCGAGCTCATCGCCGCGACCTCGTCCCGTCGCGAATCGCCCGGGATGTCGGGGGCCAACCGGCGACGACTGCGCCGGCACGCGCTCGAGTTCGTGCGGCCGGGCGTGCACGTCACCGACCTCAATGCCGCGCTCCGTGGCATCCAGCAGCAGCGCACGCTCTGGCACCGCTACTCCGATGCCGGGGCGATCCCCGGCGTGCCGGTCGGCATCGACGACGTGCACGTCGGCTTCCAGCACGTCGCGACCGATCTCGCCGCACTCGACGCGCCGCTCGGCGTGCTCGGAACGCCGCGGCAGCTCGCGGCGCGACCGGTGCGCGAGCTCGTCTCGACCCTCGCGGGCCTCGCCGCCGAGTCCGAGGTGCTCACGAACCTGCAGGAGCGCACCGCCGTGCTCGGCCGGCTTCGCGACCTCGGACTCGATCCGCTCCTCCTCGACCTCGCGAAGCGACACGTGCCCGAGGGCCAGGTCGCCGGCGAACTCGAGCTCGCGTGGTGGCAGTCGGTGCTCGAGGCGATGCTCTCGGCCGAGAAGGCGCTGCTCGGCGCGAACACGGCCGTGCTCGACCGGCTCGAGAGCGACTTCCGCCTCGTCGACGAGGCGCACGCCTCGGCGGCCGGTCCGCTCCTCGCGTGGCGGCTCGCCGAGAACTGGAACGTCGCCCTCGTCGACCATCCCGAAGAGGGCGAGGCACTGAAGCGGATGCTCCGCGGCGACCGCGTGCGCCCGAGCGCCCTCGACGCGCAGACCCCGCACCTGTTCCGCGCCCTCGCGCCGGTCTGGCTCGCGTCGCCCTACGAGGTGGCCGCGATCGACGATTCGATCCACTTCGACACGGTCATCCTCGTCGACGCGGGCGCCACCACGATCGCGGAGAACCTCGGCGCCATCCGCCGCGCGAAGCAGGTCGTCGCGGTCGGCGACCCCGTGACCCAGACGCCCACGCTCTTCGAGACGGGCATCGACGACGCGGAGCATCCGACCCGCTCGGCGACCGAGCACGGCGTCGACGCCCTGCACGCCGACTCCGCACTGGCCCGCCTCGGCGAGCTGCTGCCGACGCTCACCCTCACCCGCAGCTATCGCGCCGGCGGCGAAGACCTCGCCGAGCTCGTGAACCGTCGCTTCTACGCAGGCCGCATCGTCTCGCTGCCGTGGGCGGGCAGCTTCCTCGGACACGGCAGTCTCGGGCTGCACTACGTCGCGGGCAACGGCCTGCCCGACACCGTGACCGGCACGGTCGAGTCGATCGACTCCGAGGTCGCGAAGGTCGTCGAACTCGTCATGGAGCACGCGGTCAAGCGCCCGGGCGAATCGCTCATGGTGATCACCGCGAGCGCCAGGCACGCGGCGCGCGTGCACCAGGCGGTGCTCGCGGCCTTCTCGAAGCGCACCGACCTGACGGACTTCATCCTGAAGGACCGGGCGGAGCCGTTCACGGTGCTGACGCTCGAGCAGGCCGTCGCGCAGAGCCGTGACCGCGTCATCTTCTCGGTCGGCTACGGACGCACCCCGCACGGCAGGCTGCTCTCGAGCTTCGGGTCGCTCGGCGAGCCGGGCGGCGATCGACTGCTCGCCGTCGGCATGACGCGGGCCCGCCGCTCGATGGACCTCGTGTCGGCGTTCCGGCCCGACGACATCGAGGAGGACCGGCAGAGCCACGGCGTGCTCGCGCTCGCGAACGTGCTCTCGCAGACCGAGGAGCGCGCCGCCGACACCGGTGAGCGCGACACCGGGGGGTCGATGCTGCAGGACCTGGCCGTGAGACTCGAGCGCCGGGGCATCCGCGTCAGTGTCGGCCATCGCGGCCGCCTCGCGCTCGCGGCCGCGCACGCCGGCAAGGCGGTCGTCGTCGAGACCGATGACGCGCTCGCCGGCCTGAGCCTCCGGGAATCCCTGCGCCTCAGGCCCGACGTGCTGCGCCGGCTCGGCTGGCATTACCTCCGCGTGCACAGCTTCGAACTGTTCGGCAACCCCGACGCGGTCGCCGCGCGTGTGGCGACCCTCCTCGGCAAGCCCGAGACCCCACGGCCCGCGGATGCCGCGGCCGCACGCCGATGACCGAGGAGCCGCGCCAGCGCGTCGAGCGTGCCGGGGGCCGCGCACGGCGGGCGAAGCTCACGCCGGCGCCGGGAACCGACCCGTCGCCCGAGGCGCCCGTCGAGCGGGCCGATGACGCGCCGCCGCCGAAGCGCAAGCCGGAGTCATCCGATGACGAGCGCCTCACGCAGGACCGGCCTCCGCACTGGCGGCAGACCTAGCGGAGAACCCGCGCACCTCTCGAGGGTGAGCAAGCAAGCTGAGGATTGCTCATTGACGCGATGTGCGCCTCGGTGGATCCTTTGCAGGAGGTGACGCGTGACGGCGCGTCCACCGGTAGGGGGGATCAGAATGCCAACGGACAGCGAAAACCACGAGAAACGCGACGGGAATCCCTATGGCGGCGTCCCGAGTGGCGGGATCACGCTTCCGCCGTATTACCGTCCGACGCCCGACCTCGTCAGCAACAACCTGTACTACCCGGGGCAGGAGGAGCTCGGCCCCGACGAGATGCGGATTTCCTTCATCGGCAGCACGCCGATCCCGGTCACCCGCTCGCAAGCCGGCACCTGCATCATGGTCGAGCTCGGCAACGGCAAGCGGTTCTTCTTCGACTTCGGGTCCGGGTGCATGCGCAATGTCATCGCCATGGGTGTTCCGCTGTCAACGGTCAACGACATCTTCTTCACCCACCTGCATGTGGATCACTACGCGGATCTCCCGTACCTCTACGCCTTCGCGCCGTGGGTGGGGCGCTGGAAGCCGTTGCGGGTGCACGGGCCGTCGGGCCGTACGCCCGAAGACGGCGTCACGCACATGATCGAGGGCATGAAGATGATGACCCACTGGCACACGGACTCGTTCAACGCCAGCCCGGTCGGCGACGGCTACGAGGTCGAGGTCAACGAGTTCGACTTCCGCGACGACAACGGCGTCTGTTACGACCAGGACGGTGTGACCGTCCGTCATTGGCGGCGGTCGCATGTCAAGGACGGCGCCTCGGGCTACCGGCTCGACTGGAACGGGTTGTCGTTCGTCTGGACGGGCGACGGCCGGCCCGACGAGCTCACGCTGCAGCTGGCCGAGGGTGTGGACGTCTTCGTGACCGAGGTGCAGCCCGACACGGCGAACCTGCAGGCGTTGAAGTTCGGTATGCCGCCGGTGATGCTCATGAACACGATCGACAATGCGCACAGCGTCCACTACGCCGTCGGCTACATGTTCGACAAGATCCAGCCGCGCCTCGCAATGGTCACGCACATGGCATACGACGAGGAGCTGGTCCCCGAGATCGTCGCCGGGATTCGCCATCACTACAAGGGCCTGTTCCAATTCGGCGCGCCCGACGTCGTCGTCGTCAACGTCACCAAGGACGCGATCTGGACGCGCAAGGCGCTGATCACCGACGCGGGCAACATGTCACGCCCAAGCCCGCGAGAGGCGTTCGAGCTGTTCGACCTGAGCCCGACGGATCTCGAAGTCAACTTCCCGAATCCGCGAAAGACGACCGCCGACATGCTGGAGCAGGAGGTCCGCGATCGGGAGATCGATCCGAAGGAGTACTACCCGGCGGATCTGTATCGCGAGCCGCAGCCGAACTTCCCCAAGGACTTCACGATCGACGTGCGCAAGCTGGCCGCCGTAAGGGTTCGCCACATGCAGGAGAAGCTCGCGGCCAAGCAGGATCAGCTGTCGCAGGTCATCGCAATGCTCGAGCAGGAATCGAGCTAGCGGCTCACGGCGCTCACGGGAACGGGTCGAGTACGGCGTCGGTGAACGGCCGGGTTCGGACGCGCCCGGCCTACGCGCGCTCGCCGAGGATGCGCCGCCAGTCGAGCCGGAACCGCGAGCCCGAGCCGGAACCCGAGCCCGAGCCGGAACCGGAGCCCGAGCCCGAGCCGGAGCCGGAACCGGATGCCGGAGTCGACGGCGATCCCGAGGAGCCCGACGAGTCCGACGATCCCGCGCCCGACGAGCTCGCCCCGCCGCCCGCGGCCCCCGAGCCGCCGTCACCGGCGCGCGAGTCGGTGCGGTAGAAGCCCGACCCGTTGAACGTCACGCCGATCGTGTTGAAGAGCTTGCGGAGCCGGCCGCCGCACACCTCGCACACCGTGAGCGTGTCGTCGGTGAACGCCTGATGGATGTCGAAGGCGTTGTCGCACTCGGTGCAACGGTAGGAATACGTGGGCATGGATTTTCTTTCGATTCAGGTGCCGGCGGATGCCGGTCAGAACGCGACGATGCGCGTGGGCGTCACGACGCCGTTCACCGGCTGGTCGTGCACTTCGCGCGGGACGCGCTCGACGAACTCGCTGTCGTAGACGACGGCGTACACCGGAGGACATTTTCCCATCGAACCGATGGTCTTGTCGAAATACCCGCGCCCCCAGCCGAGTCGCATGCCCGACGCGTCGATGGCGGCGGCGGGGACGATGATGAGGTCGACGTCGTTGATCGCCATGGGGCCGAGGAGCTCGCCGACCGCCTCGGGCCTGCCATGCAGGCCGAGGATCTCGGTTTCGTCTTCGCCGACGGTCCAGTCGAGCAGCCCGTCTTCGCGGGTCACGGGGAAGAGGACGCGGATGCCGCGGGCCTCCGCCCAATTCACGAACGGGCGCGTGTCGGGCTCGGTCGGCATCGAGAGGTAGCACGAGATCGAATCCGCCCCCGTCGAGCCGATGAGCTCCTCGAGGCGAGCGGTGAAGCCCTCGGTCGCGAGTTCGCGCTCGTGTCCCGGCATGTTCTGCCGTCGTTCCCGGAGCTCGGCGCGGAGTACGCGCTTCTGGACGTCGGGATCCTCGGGCATGGCACACATCCTAGGACGATGTGCTGGGGGTCGGCGCATGCGCGGGCGGGAGCATCCGGATACGCTGAGCCGCATGAGTGAACGCATCACGAAAGCCGTCATTCCGGCCGCGGGGCTCGGTACGCGCTTCCTTCCGGCAACGAAGGCGATGCCCAAGGAGATGCTCCCCGTCGTCGACAAGCCGGCGATCCAGTACGTCGTGGAGGAGGCGGTGGCCGCGGGACTCACCGACGTGCTCTTGATCACCGGCCGGAACAAGAACGCTCTCGAGAACCACTTCGACCGCGTCGCGGAGCTCGAGGCCACACTCGAGCGCAAGGGCGACACCGAGAAGCTCGAGATGGTGAACGAGTCCACCGACCTCGCCGACATGCACTACGTCCGCCAGGGCAATCCCCTCGGCCTCGGCCACGCCGTGCTCCGCGCCCGCATGCACGTCGGGCGGGAACCCTTCGCCGTGCTCCTCGGCGACGACATCATCGACGAGCGCGATCCGCTGCTCAGCCGCATGCTCGAGGAGCAGGGCAAGCGGGATGCCTCGATCATCGCGCTGCTCGAAGTCGCTCCCGAGGCGATCCAGCTGTACGGTGCCGCCGCGGTCGAGCCCACCGACGACCCCGACGTCGTGCGGGTGACCGGGCTCGTCGAGAAGCCCGCGCCCGAGGTCGCCCCGTCGAACTACGCCGTGATCGGCCGCTACGTGCTGAAGCCCGAGGTCTTCGGCATCCTCGAGCGCACCCCTCCGGGCAAGGGCGGCGAGATCCAGCTCACCGACGCGCTCAAGGAGATGGCGGACGACGTCGAGGGCACCGGCGGTGTCTACGGCCTCGTGTTCCGCGGGCGGCGTTACGACACCGGCGACAAGCTCGATTACATCAAGGCGGTCATCCAGCTCGCCGTGGATCGCGAAGACCTGGGACCCGAGCTCAAGCCGTGGCTCGTCCAGTACGCCTCGGGACTCGATACAGTCTGAGCATGCCCGCAGCCGCCCTGCCGACCCTCCGCGAAGGCGACATCACCCTCAGGCCGATCCGTGCGCGGGACGCGAAGCCTCTCGAACGTGTGCTGCTCGCCAATCGGGGGTGGCTGCGCCAGTGGGAGGCGACCTTCCCGGGCGGCGGGTCGTTCATCGACACGCGGGGGAGCATCCGCAATCTCCTCGCACACGCCCGAGCGGGGCACGCCCTGCCGTTCGTCATCGAGTACGACGGCGATCTCGTCGGACAGCTGAACGTCTCGTCGATCACGTTCGGCTCGCTCTCGTCGGCGACCATCGGATACTGGGTGGCGCAAGAGGTGGCCGGCCGCGGCATCACGCCCACCGCGGTCGCGCTCGCGACCGACTACTGCTTCGACGTCCTTCGCCTGCACCGCATGGAGATCTGCATCCGCCCCGAGAACGCCGCGTCGCTGCGCGTCGTCGAGAAACTCGGCTTCCGTTATGAGGGGCTCCGTCGCCGCTTCATCCACATCAATGGCGAGTGGCGCGACCACTTCGCGTTCGCGCTCGTCACCGAAGAGGTGCCCCGCGGGGTGCTGCGGCGGTGGAACCAGGGCGGCGTGCCCGAAGACGCGGCGCGCGTGACCGCGGAGGACCGCGCGGCATCCGCGTACCCGCTGCCGATCGCCGATCGTTGAATACGGGCGCGCCCTGAGGGGCATCCGGCCGCCGTGTCCTAGCGTTGTCGCATGGACGTGATCGGCGGGGGACTGCTCGTGGCCGTCGCCGCCCTGCTCTGGATCGCGTACCTGCTGCCGAGCTGGTTGCGCCGGCGCCAGTACCTCGCGACCGAGCGCAACGCCGTGAGGCTCCAGCAGACGTTGCGCATCCTCGCCGAGACCGCCGAGACGCCAGAGCCCGTTCGCGTCGAGGCGACCGCGCGCGAGGTCGCGACACAGCAGCGCATCCTGCACGAGCACGAGACGGCGACCCGTCTTGAGGCCGAGGCCGCCGAGAACCTCGCGATCGCGGAGCGGAGGGCCGCCGAAGACCGAGCGGATGCCGCCCGCACGGCGGCTGCCGAGGCGATCGCCACGAAGGCCCGGTTCACGCCGCCCGTCGTGACGGCGTCGGATCCTGCCCCCGCGGCTCCCACGCCCTCGGCCGCGCGCGTGGCCCCGGCGACGGCACGCGTGGACCCAGCGACCTCGGCCTCCGCGCCGAGGTCGTCGCATCGCGCCCTCCGACGGAAGCGCGCCTTCTGCTCGCTCGTGCTCCTTCTGTCGCTCCTCACGGTCGTCGTCGGATTCATCGCCGCGGCCTTCGGGGCGTCGCTCCTGGTGCCCGCCGCGGGCGGGCTCGGCGTCGTACTCGCCCTCGGCGGCATCCTGCGACTCGCGAAGGCGCGGGTGCCGCACGCCGTGGCGCAGGCCGCGACCACGCGCGCGGTCACCCCGTTCGAGCCCATCGAGCTCGCCGAGGCGCCCGCCGATGAGCCGGGCTGGACCCCGCAGCCGTTGCCGCGCCCGCTTCACCTTTCGCGAGGCACGATCGCGGCGATGGCGATGGCCTCGATCGAGGCAGCTGCCGAGCTGAAGCGCGCCGAGACCGGTGCCGAGGTCGCGCGTCGGGCTGCCGAACTCGAGCCCGAGGTGCCATCGATACGACCGCCCGTTCCCGCCGCGGCATCCGCTCGACGACCGGTCGAAGAGCCACCGACCCGACGCGTCGCGGAGCCTGCGAGTCCCTACTCGCGCATGGGCATCGTGGGCGAAACGCGACCGGGAATCGACGACCTCGACGCCGTGCTCCGTCGTCGTCGTGAGGCCGGCTGACCCCCGGCGGTGGTCCGAACAATCCGCCCCAGGATGATAAGCTCTTTCTCGCTCGGGCCCATGGCGCAGTTGGTAGCGCGTCTCGTTCGCAATGAGAAGGTCGGGGGTTCGAATCCCCCTGGGTCCACCCAAGTTTCGATACGGGAACACGCGACATCGGTTGATGTCGGGTGTTCCCGTTTCGTTTCCGGGTTCCACTCATGGCTATAAGTACAAATGGTCATTAGTGTTAGGATGGCCGGGTGCGAACGAGAGGACGGACGATGGGTGCCGAGGCCGTTGACCCTGACTTGGCGTTGCGCGCACTCGCAGACCAGAATCGGCGGGCGATCCTGCGGGCGATCCGTTCCGTTCCGCTGCCGGTCGGAGCGATCGCCGAGCAAGTCGGCCTGTCCCAGCAGACCACCTCGCACCATCTCGGAGTGCTGCGGAATGCGGGTCTTGCCGTGGGCACCCGGGAAGGCACGCGCCACCTCTTCGCGGTGAACACCGAAGGTCTTTCGGCGGTGCGCTCGTATCTCGATGACTTCTGGCCGGGCAAGCTCGCCGCGCTCAAGTCCGTCATCGAGGCGCGGGAGGGCGAGAATCATGGCTGAGTTCCGCGACTCGATCGACATCGCCGCCGCTCCGAGACGGTGTTCGACTATCTGACCACGGACTCGGGGATGACGGCGTGGATGGGCCAGTATGCCGAGCTCGACCCGAAGCCGGGCGGGAGGTTTGCGGTCGATATCGCGGGGCACCCGATCCGGGGCGAGTATCTGCATGTCGAGTATCCGCACCGGGTCGTCGTGTCTTGGGGTGTCGCGGGGAGCGAAGATCTGCCTGCGGGTGCCTCGACCGTCGAGTTCAGGCTCACGCCGATCAGCAGCGGCACCCGCGTCGATCTGACTCACTTCGACCTTCCCGAGACCGAGGTCCGCGGACACGCACACGGATGGGCGCACTTCCTGCCCCGCCTGGCGGTAGCCGGGAGCGGAGCCGATGCCGGGCACGATGACTGGCGTCCCCTCGACGACTGACAAGACCACCGAGTATGACGAGAGCAAGGAGGAACCGATGGCACCGGAAGCGGCCTACGACATTGTGCAGAACTACCATCACGCCTGGACGAGTGGCGATATCGAGCGGGCGATGACCTTTGTTGCCGACGACATCACCTGCCGCGCGCCGGGTGTCGACCTGAGCGGCAAGGATGCCTACCGGTCCTTCATCGCCGGGTTCGCGCCCGCTCTGACCGGGATCGCGGACATTGCTGCGTTTGCCGAGGGTGATCGCGTGGCGCTGTTCTACTACCCGCAGACCGCGGCGACTTCCACGACACCGGCGGCTGAGTGCTTCACGATCCGGGACGGCAAGATCAGCGAGAGCGTGCTGATCTTCGACCGACTCTCCTACGGCCCGCCTCCACAGGACTGACCCGAGAGACTCTGATGACTGCGCAGTCCGCCCTGATCGAGCGTCTTCGTGAGTTCCTCGCCGACGAGCCGGCGATGCGAGAGGTGTCGATGTTCGGCGGGCGATCGTTCATGGTGAACGAGAAGATGATCGTCAGTGCCCTGAAGGACGGCGGCCTGCTTGTGCGCGTCGCCGCCGACCGGCACGACGAGCTGCTTGGCCGTCCGGGAGCGGCACAGGCCGAGATGGGGGCCTCGCGTGACATGGGGCCCGGATGGATCGAGGTTGCCGCACCGGCGATCGCCGACGACACGGGCCTCGCGTTCTGGGTCGGCGTCGCTCTCGAGCACAACCGGACCGTCACTGAAGGCAGCTGATCAGTACGTTCCACGGGTTCCCGCCCGGCCGAGCACGCCTCATGCGCCGCCGGAATCGCTGGGCATAGCGGCAATACCCGGGCATAGGGTGGAAGCGGATGTCCGAGTCAACGACCACCCGTTCGATCCCGCTCTCCGAGAAGCATCGGTGGCGCGCATACTGGGTGTGCGTCGCGGTCGCCGCAATCACCATCCTCGACCTCACGAAGGTGAACGTGGCGCTGCCCTCGATCGAGGCCTCCTTCAACGCCGGATCGACCGAACTGCAGCTGATCGTCGCCGGGTACGTGCTCACGTTCGGTCTCACGCTCGTGCCGGCCGGGCGCATCGGCGACCAGCGCTCGCGCAAGGTGCTCTTCGTCGTCGGCCTCAGCCTCTTCACGCTGACGAGCCTGGTGGCGGCCCTCGCACCGAACGCCACCGTGCTGCTCATCGCCCGGCTGCTCCAGGGGGTTGCGGCAGGCATCCAGATGCCGCAGGTGCTCGGCATCATCCAGCAGCTCTTCCGCGGTGAAGAGCGAGGCAAGGCGTTCGGCCTGTTCGGTGCGACGGTCGGGCTCGCGACGGCGTTCGGGCCGACGCTCGGCGGTCTCATCATCGCGATCGGCGGGCCCGAAGACGGGTGGCGCGGCATCTTCTGGATCAACGTGCCGCTCGCGCTCGCCGCGATCGCGCTCGCGACTCTGGCTCCTGCCCGAGACGCGGCATCGGTCGGACAAGCCGCTCTCTCTCGACCCGGTCGGGGTCGTGCTCTTCGCCGTGACGGTGGTCTCACTCATGTTGCCGTTCCTCCTCACGACGGGCTCACCCGAGGACAATCCGGCCAGGTGGTGGGTGCTCATCGTCTTCGTGCTCGGCCTCACCGCGTTCATCACATGGGAGCGGCGATATGAGGCGTCGGGGCGGCATCCGCTCATTCCCCTCATGCTGTTCGGCGTGAGCTCGTACCGCAACGGCACGGCGCTCGCGAGCGTCTACTTCGCGGCGCTGCCCTCGATGTTCCTGTTGACGACGCTCTACCTGCAGCAGGGTCTCGGCCTCGAGGCCGTGTACGCGGGAATGGTCAGCATCGGATTCGCGCTGATGAGCGCGATCGGCTCCTGGGTCGGTGGCAACCTGGTCAACCGCTTCGGTCGCCCGCTCGTGGTCTGGGGGCTCGTGCTGCTGCTCGTGGCCATCGGCCTGCTCGTGCTCCTCGCGATCGTCACCCCGCCGGCGATCACCCCGTGGGCGATGGCCGGAGCGATGACGATCGGCGGTGTGGGCGGCGGCTTCGTCATCTCCCCGAACCAGACCCTCACGCTCATGGACATCCCGGTGAGTCAGGGCGGCCTCGCGGGCTCCGTCGGGCAGCTGGGCCAGCGCATCGGCACGGCCATCGGCACCGCCGTGACGCTGGCGCTCTTCTACTCGACGATCTTCCGCGAGTCGGCCGGCGAACCCAGTCTCGCGGTGTACCACGACGCGTACGGCATCGGCATGCTCGCCGTCGCGATCTTCGTCGCGATCGCCTTCGGCATCGGGGTGGCCGACCTCGCGGCGCGGCGGCGGGAGCGCACGCGCGCTCGGCGCGCCCGAACCCGAACCCGAGCCCGAGCCCGGCTGATCGGTCGAGCGGTCAGCGGATCGCGAGGATCCGCGTGCGCTCCTCCTTCGGGTAGTGTTCGATCGCCGCGCGAAGCGCCACCCGCGGCATCGTGGCGGCGTGGCGTTCCACATACTCGGTGAGCCGTGGCCGATCCGCGTCGCCGGCCGCGCGCAGCACCCACCCCAGCGCCTTCTGCACGAGTGGCTCGGGGTCGTCGGCGAGCACCTCGGCGAGGGCGTATGCGTCGTCGAGCTCGCCGAGCCTGACGAACGCGAAGGTCGCGACGAGTGCGGTGCGACGCTCCGGCCAGAACGAGGATGCTCCGAGCCGGACCAGTGGCGCTCGATCGCGATTCACGAGGTACGCGCCCACGACATCGCGTGCCGCGAGGTCGACGAGGTCCCACTGATCGATGCGGTCGTGCCGCCGCAGGTAGAGCTCGTACAGCTCGGTGCGTCGTGCTTCTGATGTCTTCCGGTGCGCGGCCGACTTGCCCATGATGCTGCAGGCGAGCGCGCGCACCTCGTGCGTCGGCTGCTCGAGGAGCGCCTCGAGTTCCTGAGCCGGCAGGTCGAGAGCGGTCTTCGCGAGCTCGAACACGGCGCCCATGCGGACCCCGATGAACGGGGCATCCGGGTCGAGCGGGAAGTACCTCGTGTACCTCTCGCGTTCGGCCTCGCTCGCCATGCCCTCGAGCGTGCCGACCAGCTCAGCGGCATCCGCCGTCATGCTCGCCCTCCCCATCGCTTCGCGTCGCGTTCCGGTGGGATCAGCGTACGACGGGCGGCGTGCGCGCCGCGCTCACGCGGCGAGCGTCGCCGCCGGGGTGAGCATCGCCGCGAGTTCGCTCGCCGACAACTCGCGCCCGAAGGCGGGATGGCCCGGCTGGAGCGCCCGGCCGTGCTCGAGCGCGCCGCCGTCGACGGCGTCGAAGCCGATCGCGTCGATGATCCCGGCGACGACCGCTCGCGCCTCGGCGTCGTCGCCGACCACCGCGAGCGCGCGACGCAGCGGAGAGCCGGGGTCCATGCTGTCGTCTTCCATCTCGTGGTACCCGAGGTGGTTGAGCGACTTCACGAGCCGCGCGCGCGGGTTGCGGGCAGCGCTGATCTCGCTCGTCGAGCGCGGGTCGGCGTCGACCTCGGCGATGTTGCCGTCGACGGGCGGCCAGTAGTTCATGGCGTCGACGACGATGCGGCCGTCGAACAACTGCCACGGCACGGAGTCGGCCTTGCCGAAGGGCACGGCCACGATGATGACGTCGGCCGCGGCGGAAAGTTCGGCGGGTGTCGCAACATGAGCTCCGGGCGCGATGACGTTGACGAGCAGCTCGAGTGCGGTCTGGCGCGGCGAACCCGAGATCAACACCTCGTGACCGGATGCGACGAGCAGCCGAGCGAGCGCGGTGCCCACCTTGCCCGCTCCGAAGATCCCGATCACCGGCTGTTCCGCCACGATTCCATTCTCCCATCCGACCGGCATCCCCGATCGATACGCCGGCATCCGGCATCCATACAAGTCATGGACCCGCATCCATACGTCCTCATGGACGCGCAACGCGCATTGCGGCGTCGGCATTCCCGCGCGGCGGGCAGGGGAATAGTCTCGGCGTCAGAGGGGTTTGCGGATCTAGATGCGTACGCATGGAGACGCGACGAAGGAGAGCAGAGGATGCCTGAGCGCTACGAATTCGGACTGGACACGTTCGGCGACGTGACCGTGGGACCCGACGGGAACCTGCTGCCTCACGGCCAGGTGCTCCGCAACGTCGTCGAGGAGGCGGTGCTCGCCGACCGCCTCGGGCTCGACTTCTTCGGCATCGGCGAGCACCACCGCCACGAGTTCGCGGTCTCAGCGCCCGAGGTCGTGCTCGGCACGATCGCCGGGCGCACCGAGCGAATCCACCTCGGCTCCGCGGTCACGGTCCTGAGCTCCGACGACCCCGTGCGCGTCTTCCAGCGATTCGCAACGCTCGACGGGCTCTCGGGCGGTCGCGCCGAGGTGATCCTCGGCCGTGGTTCGTTCATCGAGTCGTTCCCGCTCTTCGGGTTCGAGCTGAACCAGTACCAGGAGCTCTTCGAGGAGAAGCTCAACCTCTTCGCGGCGCTCCTGCCCCAGGAGCCCGTCACGTGGAGCGGCGAGCTGCGCCCTCCGCTCACCGACCAGCGCGTCTACCCGCCCGTCGAGCACGGTCGACTGAAGACGTGGGTCGGCGTCGGCGGCAGCCCGGAGTCGGTCGTGCGCGCCGCGCACTACGGACTGCCGCTCGTGCTCGCGATCATCGGCGGCAGCCCCGCCCGATTCGCCCCGCTCGCCGACCTCTACCGCCGCGCGCTCGCGCAGTTCGGCAAACCGCTGCAGCCCATCGCGTTCCACTCGCCCGGCTTCATCGCCGACACCGACCAGGAGGCGCTCGACACGCTCTGGCCCCACTACCAGGTGCTCATCGACCGCATCGGCCGCGAGCGCGGCTGGGGCCCGACGACGCGCGAGCACTTCGAGGACGAGGCGAGTTCGCACGGCGCGCTCTTCGCCGGTGCGCCCGAGCCCGTGGCGCAGAAGATCGCCGCCGCGATGCGTTCGATCGGCGCGACGCGTTTCGACCTCAAGTACTCCAACGGCACGTTGCCGCACGAGGCGCTGATGGGAAGCATCGAGCGGTACGCGACCGAGGTCGTTCCGCGGGTGCGCGAACTCCTCGCGGAGGCCGACGCCGCCGACGCGGAACTCGATGCGGCGGCTTCCGTCGGCCGCGACGATCGAGCGGATGCCGCGGCATCCGCCGACCGCCACGACGACTGACCGACCCCCTCAGGTCGCGGTGCGCGCCGCGCGCCTGCGCACCGCGGCGCGGAACCACAGGGCGTCGGGGAGCCGAGCGAGGAACGTGCCGGCGATGATCGTGATGAGCACGTAGGCCGCGGCCAGCGGCGCGAGCGCCGGCGCGACTCCCGCGCCGACCGCGAGCCCGGCGATCACGATCGAGAACTCGCCGCGCGGTGACAGCGAGAAGCCGGCACGCCATTGGCCGAGCGTTCCGACGCCGGCGCGGCGCGCGGCGAACGCGCCCGTGGCGAGTTTCGTCAGGATCGTGACCGCGGCGAGGGCGAGCGCGGGCAGCAGCATGGAGATGAGCGACGACGTGTCCGTCGTGAGCCCGAAGAAGACGAAGAAGATCGCAGCGAACAGGTCGCGGAGCGGCGTCAGTACCTGGCTCGCGGTCGTCGCGACCCGACCCGAGAGGGCGATGCCCACGAGGAATGCGCCGACCGCGGCCGAGACGTTCACCTCGGCCGCGAGGCCCGCGACGAGCATCGTGAGCCCGAGCACCCCGAGCAGGAGCGGTTCGTTGTCGTCGGCGGGGAACAGTCGCGACACGAAGTGGCCGTGCCGGAGCGCCACGTAGAGGATCAGCGTGACGACGCCCACCGCGATCGCCACCGAGATCGCCCCTTGCGTGAGGCTCACGCCGATGACGATCGCCGAGAGCACGGGCAGGTAGAACGCCATCGCGAGGTCTTCGATCACGAGCAATCCGAGGATCGCGGGCGTCTCGCGGTTGGACAGGCGGCCGAGGTCGCGCAGCAGTTTCGCGATGACGCCGGACGACGAGACCCAGGTCACGCCGGCGAGCGCGACGGCGGCGACCGGGCCCCAGCCGAGGAGCAGCGCGAGGGCGGCGCCGGGCAGGGCGTTCAACGCCGCATCGAGCAGCCCCGCCGTGCGGGCCGACCGGAGGCTCCCGACGAGCTCGGGAGCGGTGTACTCGAGGCCGAGCAGCGCGAGGAGCAGGATCACGCCGATCTCGGCGCCCGTCTGGAAGAACTCCTCGCTCGCGTCGAGCGGGATGAGCCCACCGGTGCCGAACGCGAGTCCGAGCAGGAGATAGAAGGGGATCGGCGAGATGCCGACGAGAATGGCGAGTCGCCCGAGAAGGCTCATGCCGAGAAGCAGCGCGCCGACTTCGATGAGGAGCAGCGTGGTCTCGTCCATGGCCGCCGCCTCAGTCGGGGCCGTTGGAGAGCAAGCGGGCTACTCCGTCGAGTCCTTCACGTGTTCCGACGGCGACGATGACGTCGCCCGCGCGCAGCGGTTCTGCCGGCGTGGGGGAGGGGATGATGGTGCCATCGCGCACGATGGCCACGATGGACGAGTGCGTCCGCGTGCGGGCCTTCGTGGCGCCGAGCGTGCGGTTCAGGTACGGCGAATCCGTCGGCAACGCGATCTGCTCGGTGTAGAGCCCGGCCGTCTCATCGCTCAGGCTGGTGAGGCGGCTGAGCATCACGGATGCGCCGAGCACGTCGGCGAGCGCCGCGGCCTCGTCGTCGCTCAGCGGAACGGAGTCACGGCAGGCATCGGGGTCGTCGACGTCGAAGATGCCGAGATCGCGCTCACCGTCCCGGTGCGAAACCACGCTGATGCGCCGACCACCTTCGGTGACGAGGTCGTGGCGGATGCCGATCCCGGGCAGGTCGACCTTTTCGATATGTATACCCACGGTGGTTATCGTAACCCCGTCTGGAGGTGCCTCGGCCGTGCGCCGTTCAGCGAGCCGGATGTGCGGTCGTGCGCATGGTGAGCACCGGGGTTCCGGCGTCATCGCCGAGCTCGAATCGCACCTGCACCCGGCCGAGATCCGCCAGGGTGTCGGCGTGCGTGCCACCGCACGGGATGCGCGCGGTGCCGACGGGCAGCTCGCACACCCAGAAGCGCCGGTCGGTGAGCCCGTCGCCGTCGCGCTCGATGCGCACGGCGGCATCCGAGGCCGTCCATTCGGCGATCGTCGACTCGACGGATGCCGCGAGCTCGCCGAGCGCGTCGGCAGTCACGGCGCTCGTGTCGAAGCCGGCGCGGCGCAGCGACTTGTTGAGCCGGTAGCGGTCGGTCGAACCGTTCGGCTCGATGCGGCTCGTCGCGATCGCGACGCCGTCGAAGTCGGGGCTGCCGAGCGCGTCGTCGCGGACCGGCTTCGACCAGTGGTCGGCGAGGGCGCGATTGAGGGCGAGGGATGCCACGTGGCAGGCGGTGTGGCCGATCGAGAGGGCGCGGCGCAGCGGGGCATCCGCCTCGATCTCGACCTCGTCGCCCTCACTCGGCGCGGCACCCTCGTCGAGGAGGTGCGCGACGACGAACACCCAGCCCTCGGTGCCGGTGCGCACGGGGATGTCTGCGCCGAGGAAGAGGTCGGCACCATCGGTCGCGGCGACGACCGCGTCGCGGATGGAGAAGGTACCTCTGCCCGAGCGGATGACTCCGGCATCGGCGGGCTGGTCGGGCCACGCGGCGTCGACGGGGTGGAAGCTCGTGACGTCGGTGATGACCGCGATGCGTCCGTCGGCAGTAGGGGCGACGTGCAGCACGCGCGCATCGGCGACGAGCGAACCTGCGGGGTACGTGACGATCGTGTCGAGCGTCGGGAGGGTCATCCGATCAGCGGTCGGTGCGACCGAGGAGGGTCGTGGGGATCGCGACCGCGAGCATGACGCAGAGGATGCCGCCGAAGAAGACCGCGGCCTGCAGGCCGGGCACCTCGAATGAGATGCTCATGACCCACAGGCCGAAGACGAAGAGCCCCATGGCGATGAGGAAAGCGACGACGTTCACAACGACCTCCAGTGTGGGGAAACGGCCCTCGCGGCCCTGCCAAGTCTAGTAGGGGGCATCCGCCTCGCCCGAGATCAGGCGTCGAGCGGACCGAGCCAGGCGTTCGCCACCGTCGAGTGGGCGGACTCGGCGTCGGAGGGGTGGAAGATGCCCGCGAGCACGTCGCGGTAGAGGCGGCCGAGCTCGGATCCGGCGAAGTACGTCGACCCGCCCGACACCCGCACCGCCTGGTCGACGACGTGCTTCGCGGTCTCGGTGGCGCGCACCTTCACGCCGACGAGCTTCGCGAACCAGAACGGCCCGTGGTCGACGAGGTCGTCGAGGTCGCGCGCGATCGCGAGGAGCTGTGGCTCGAGCGCGTCCTGTGCGAGCGCGGCATCCGCGATGCGCCACCGGATGTCGGGATCCTGCGCGAGCGATCGGCCGTCGTTCTTCATCGAGGTGCGGCGGTGCGCCGCAGCGACCGCGAGGTCGAGCGCACGGGCGCCGATGCCCGCGTACACGGCGGCGAGCAGGAGTTCGAAGCTCGCGAAGATGCCGAAGATGAGCGGGTCGGCGTTCGGGCCGGGGTCGAGGCGTCGCACGATGCGGTCGGCCGCGGCGAAGGCGCCGTCGAGCACGGTCGTGCGGCTCTGGCTCGCGCGCATGCCCATCGTGTCCCAGTCGTCGAGGATGCGAACGTCTGGATCCTCGCGGTCGATGAAGCCGTACACGATCTTCGGCGCGTCGGCCGAGGCGGTGTCGAGCCCCATGGTGCCGAGCCTCGTCCACGCCGGCGAGAGCGAGGTGAAGATCTTGCGGCCCGTGTACCGGTAGCCGCCGCCCGCCTGCGGCTCGGCGACGGTGCGGGAGCCGAACAGCATGACGTCGTTGCCCGCCTCGCTGATGCCGAAGCCGAAGATCTCACCGGCGCCGGCCTCGCGCAGCACGAAGTCGAGCGAGTCGTCGCCGCGATCGCGGAGCACCTTCGCGACACCCGTCCACACGAGGTGCATGTTCACGGCGAGTGCGGTCGCGGGGGCGGCGCCCGCGAGCCGCATCTGGGCCTGCACCGCGTCGGCGAGGCTCCAGCCGAGCCCGCCGTGCTCCGTCGGCACGAGGGCGGTGAGGTAGCCGGCCTCGCGGAGCTCGGCGAGATCCTCATCGAAGAAGGCGTTGGTGCGGTCGTACTGCGCCGCGCGTTCGCGGAAGCGTTCGAGGAGGTCGTCGTGCAGCAGGGTCTCCGGCGTCGCGCTCACGCCGCCAGACTACGCCCGGGGCGTGCCGCCCGACGAGGGCGGCGGGGGTGCATCGGGGGAGCGGGTCGCGGTGGTCGCTTGGGCGACGGATGCCGCGGCATCCGCGTGCCCGTTCCGCTTGCGCCGCGTGGACAGCACCACGATCGTGATCACGATCGCCGCCACCACGACGGCCATGCCGAGCCACGGCAGGAGCACGCCGAACGCGACGCCGACCCACGAAGCGAAGGCGAGAAGCGCAGCCCACCCGGCGACCAGTCCGCTCCAGAAGTCGTCGGGCGCGGCGGTGGGCGCGACCTCCTCGGTGACGAGGTCGACCGTCAGGGTCGAGAAGTCGACCTGGTCGACGAGCCAGTCGCGCTGCTGGGTGAGGCTGTCGAGCTCGGACTGTCGGGTCGTCAGCTCCGACTCGATCGCGATCAGGTCGGCGATCGACGTCGCGGTGCGGAGCAGCTCCTGCAGCCGGTCGACCGACGTCGTGAGCGCCTCGATGCGCGCGTCGAGGTCTTGGCGTTGCTGCGTGACATCCGACGCGTTCATCGACACCGAGTTCACGGCGCCGAGCTCGCGGAGCTGTTCGACGACGGCGTCGAGCTCGTCGGACGGTACACGGAGGGTGAGTCGGGCGTTCGGCGGCTGCGTGTCGGTACCGGGCGTCTCGGTGCGGTTGTCGACTCGGCCGCCGGCGCGAACGGCGAGGTCGGCGACGACTGCAGCGCTCGTGATCGGGTCGTCGACGGTCACCGAGATCGAGCCCGTGGTGACGACGCTGCGGTCGGCGGGCTGCGTGTCGGCGGAGCCGGCGAACCCTTCGGCGGCCTCGCCCTCGACCATTCCGGGGTCCGGCGCGATCTGGCCCGGAGGCAGCTCGACCGCGGGTCCGATCGTGCTTGTGACGCCGCCCGCGGTGCAGCCGGCGAGGAGGAGTGCCGTGAGTGCGGCGGCCGCGGCCGCGGGTGCGAGTCGTCTCATGCGCTCAGGGTATTGCCGGGCGGGAATCCGATGTCTGGACGCTCGCTGGGAGTCGGATCACGATCGGATTGCGCTTCGCTGTGAATCGCCGAACGCCCCCGACGTTCGGCTCGCCCCACCCGTTCAGCTCAGTCGAGATCGGGGTCGCGCCCGGTGCGCTCGCCGGTCTCGAGCGTCGCCATGGCATCGAGGTCGTCGGCGTCGAGCTCGAAGCCGAACACGTCGAGGTTCTCGGCGAGCCGCTCGGGTGACGAGGCCTTCGGGATCACCACGTTGCCGAGCTGCACGTGCCAGCGCAGCACGATCTGGGCGGGCGTGCGGCCGTGCTTCGCGGCGAGCTCGTCGAGAAGGGGAGTGCCGAGCACGCGACCCCGTGCGAGCGGTGACCACGCTTCGGTGCGGATGCCCCGTGCCGCATCGAACTCGCGCAGTGCCCGCTGCGGGAGCCACGGGTGCAGCTCGACCTGGTTGACGACCGGCGTGACGCCGGTCTCCGCGACGATGCGCTCGATGTGGTGCTCGTGGAAGTTCGCGACGCCGATCGAGCGCACCCGGCCCTCCTCCTGCAGCCGGATGAGTGCGCGCCACGTGTCGACGTAGCGGTCGGTCGACGGCACCGGCCAGTGGATGAGATACAGGTCGAGTGTGGGCAGCCCGAGTCGCGCCATCGACGCGTCGAACGCGCGGAGGGCCTCGTCGTAGCCGTTGTCGTCCTTCCAGACCTTGCTCACGACGAAGAGGTCCTCGCGCGGCACGGGCGCCGCGCGCACGGCCTCGCCGACCTCGCGTTCGTTGCCGTACAGGGCGGCGGTGTCGAGGTGCCGGTAGCCGATGCGGATCGCGTCGAGACTGAGGCGCGCGGCATCCGCGGCCGGCACCTTGTAGAGCCCGAAGCCGAGCTGCGGGATGGTGGCGCCGTCGGCGAGCGACAGGCGCGGGGCGGGAGGGATCGGCTGCGGCATCCGCGGCTCCTCTCTATCGGGGTTCCAACTGGGTTGCAGCGGTCTAACTGGGTTGCAGCGGCACCGGTTCGGTGTCGGGGATCGGGCTCGCGTCGCGGCCCCGCAGGTCGGGATGCCAGCGCCGTGCGAGCAATGGTACGAGGAAGCCGAGGAAGGCGATCGCGGCCGCCGCCCAGAATGCGCCCTGCGGGCCGTATCCGTCGATGAGGAATCCCGCGAGGGCGGAGCCGAGCGCCGCGCCGATCAGCTGGCCGGTGCCGACCCAGCCATAGGCCTCGGCGGTGTCGGAGAACTTGACGCTCGCCGAGACGATCGCGAAGAGCACCGCGAGCGCCGGCGCGATGCCGATGCCCGCGATGAAGAGCGTGACCGCGAGCCATGGGAAGTTCATGCCGAACGCCGCGAGGGAGGTGCCGAGGAAGACGATGAACATGCGGCGCGCGGTCGACCATGGGCCGATCGGCACGTGGCCGAGGAAGAGTCCGCCGCAGAGGGAGCCGACCGAGAAGATGGCGAGCACGATGCCCGCCTCCGCCCCGTCGTGCCCGAAGGTCGCGACGACACCCGCCTCGATCGCGGCGCACGCGCCGATGAGCAGGAACCCGACGACCGTCGCGAGGAGGACGGGCGGCCGGGCGAGCACGGTGCCGAAGCGGCGTTTCGAGCGGGGGATTCGCACTCGCCCGAGTTCGGGCGAGGAGATGAACCAGATGCCGCCGATGACCATGAGCGCGGCGGCGAGCAGGATGCCCCAGACCGTGCCGATCTGCGTCGAGACGAACGTCGTGACGACCGGGCCGACGACCCAGATGATCTCCTGCGCCGACGCGTCGAGCGAGAACAGCGGGGTGAGCTGGCGGGAGTTCACCATCTTGGGGTAGATGGTGCGCACCGCCGGCTGCACCGGCGGGGTCGCGAGTCCGGCGACGAAGCCGACGGCCATGTAGAGCGGCACCGTGAGCGGCAGCACGCCGATGGCGACCACGGCGCTGACGCAGATCGCGAGGGTCGTGATGAGCACGGGTCGCATGCCGAGCCGCCCCATGAGCCGGCTCGTCATGGGGCCGGCGATCGCCTGCCCGATCGAGGTCGCGGCGAGCACGAGGCCCGCCGCGCCATACGAGCCCGTCTGCTGCTCGACGTGCAGGAGGAACGCGAGCGAGAGCATTCCCGATGGGAACCGTGCGGTCAGCTGGGCGGCGATGATGCGGGCGACCCCTGGGGTCTTGAGCAGATCGGAGTAGCTTCCCACAGTTCCACAACTCTACCGACGCGGATGTCGCGGAGGATTCCGTCTCCCGGTCGATCACTCTAGACATATATAACGACGAAATGATATTGTCTGGCCATGCACGCGTTCGACGTTCTCGGCGACCCGGTCAGGCGCCGCATCCTCGATCTCCTCGCCGGTGGCGAATCGAGCGCCGGTGAGGTCGTCGAGGTCGTCGGGCGTGAGTTCGGCATCACCCAGCCTGCCGTCTCCCGGCAGCTCCGCATCCTGCGCGAGGCGGGGTTCGCGAGCGTTCGCGCCGACGGCACGCGCCGTCTGTACTCGATCGACCCCGGCGGCCTCGACGATGCCGACCGGCAACTCGAGCGCTATCGCTCGACGTGGCGCTCCGGGCTCGCCGCGCTGCACACCGAGATCGCCCGCGGAAAGAAGGAGCGTCGCCGAGCCGACGCAGAAAGGAAGGCACCATGAACGCCACCGACGGCGTCATCACGAAACTGGCCGACGGCTACCTCCTCGAGTTCGACGAGGTGTATCCGACCGACCCGGCCGACCTCTGGTCGGCGGTGACCGAGCCCGACCGCCTCCGGCGCTGGATGACCGAGTATCGCGGCGATCTCCGGCTCGGCGGACGGTGGGAGGCGCTCGCGAGCGATGGCAGCGTGTGGGGCGTCGGCGAGGTCACCGCGTGCGACCCGCCGAGGTCCTTCACCTCGATCTGGCAGGGCGCCGAGGAACAGCCGAGCACGCTGGTCGTCGAGCTCGACCCCGTCGACGGCGGCACCCGACTTCGATTGCGCCACGAGGGAATCCAGTCCATCTACTACGGCGCGGGCTGGCAGGTCTACCTCGAGCAGCTCGCGCGACACCTCGCCGATCCTCCGGCCGACGGGTCCGACGAGGCCGCGTGGGATGCCCGGTTCGGCGAGCTCTCCGCTGACTGGAAGGCGCGGTTCGAGTCGCTCGGCTGAGGTGCCCGGCGGGCGCGGCTGAGGCGCCCGCCGGCCCGGCGGCGCCGTTCAGCCGGCGAGCGCCTTCGCGATGCGCTGCGGCGACACCGTCTCTGCCGTGCGCAACTCCTGCGCGAACAGTCCGACCCTGAGCTCTTCGAGCATCCATCGCACCCTGACGAGTCCTTCGGGCGCCTCGGGGTCGATCGGGATCCGGCCACCGGCGGCCTCGAACGCGGTGATCGAGCCTTCGAGCTGATTCATCGCCTGGCGGTCGCGGCCCGGGTTCTCCACGAGCTTCCGCACCCGCAGGGCGATCGCCTCCAGGTAGCGCGGCAGGTGCCGGAGCCGCTCCAAGCCGGTCGAGGAGACGAATCCGGCGGGCACGAGGCCTTCGAGCTGCGTTCGTGCGTCGCCGAGCGCCGCCATCAGCTGGATGCTCGACGCCTTCGAGATCGCGCGGTCCGCGTCGCGAGCGGCTCTCAGGATCCGCGCGACGAGCGAGACCGTCTCGAACATCCGCTCCATGATGCCCGCCGCGACCGCATCGCGCACCGCCTCGAACTCGGCGCGGGTGCGGAGGAGTCCATCGGGGTGCCGGGCGCGGAGCTCGGCGTCGACGCACGCCGCGAGGCAATCGTCGAGCAGAGCCCGGGTGTTCGGGTACGCGCTCGCCGCGAGTTGCAGCTTCTCCTCGTTCGAGAGGTGCTCCTGCACGTAGGCGACCGGTGACGGCGTGGCGTTCACGAGCAGCCGACGGATGCCCCGGCGCGACGCCCGATCGCGCTCCTCAGCGGTCGCGACGAGTCGCAACGCCGACCGAGGCGCCCTCGTCGACGAGCGCCGGATACGCGCGGATGACGTTGCCGCCCTGTCGCGTGTCGAGGTGCGCGGGGATCTCGTCCCACTCCCACGCCGTGACGCCGCGTGCGTTCGGCGAACCCGGCCGCACCACTGCCCCCTGAGCCTGTCGAAGGGAGCCCCGTCGAAGGGCGCTCCTCGGTCCTCCCCCGTTCGCCAGGCTCAGGGGGCTGTCGCCGACCGGCGACCGCCTTGGCGACCGCATCCCGCGTCTGTCCCGCGAGCCGCGCCTGCAGCTCGCCGAGGTCCTTCGACGCGCCGAGGGCTCGGCCGCGCTCGTCGACGGCACGGAAGGTCATGCGGAGGTGCGGCGGCACGCGGTCGAGGTCGAAGTCGGACGGATCGACCGGCGCGAAGGTGAGGCGGCGGATCGCCTGGCCGACGACGGCGGCGAACGGCTCTCGGTCCGCGCCCGCCTCGGGGCCGACCGGCAGCTCGGCCGAGATCTTCGCCGCCCATTCGGCGGCCGGCACGACCTGCCGGCGCAGCACCTTCGGCAGGGTGCGCAGCATCGCGGTGATGAGCTCGTCGCGGAGCCCGGGCACCTGCCAGTCGAACCCTTCCGGCGTGAGCCGAGGCAGCAGCACGAGCGGCACTCGCACGGTGACGCCATCGTCCTCGGCTCCTGGCTCGAAGCGGTACCCGAGCGAGAGCGTCTGGTCGCCCTGGCGCCAGCGATCGGGGAAGCCGTCGTCGCGGGCCGTCTCGGCGGCGTCGCCCACGAGGTCGGCGGCGGTCATCGAAAGCAGTTCGGGACGGGTTCGATGCTCGCCACGCCACCAGCGCTCGAAGGCGCGCGTGTCGGAGACATCCGCCGGCAGCCTCGCCTCGTAGAACGCGACGACGACCTCGTCGCCCACCAGGATGTCGCGGCGACGCGTGCGCTCCTCGACTTCGCCGAGCTCGCGGCGGAGCGCACGGTTCTTCCTGAGGAACGCGAACAGCCGCTTGTCGAGGCGGCCGGTGTCCCAATCCTCCTCGACGAGGGCGTGCCGGATGAAGAGCTCGCGCGCGAGCGCGGGGTCGATGCGCGAGAGCTGGATGCGGCGCTTGGCCACGATCGGAACGCCGAAGAGCGTGACCTTCTCGTCGGCGACGGCCGCGCCCTGACGCCGCTCCCAGCGCGGCTCGCTGTAGCTGCGCTTGGCGAGCGGGCCCGCGAGCTGTTCGGCCCACGCCGGGTCGATCGCCGCGTTCGTGCGCGCGAACAGCCGGCTCGTCTCCACGAGCTCGGCGCTCATCAGCGCCGCGGGCGGCTTCTTCGCGAGCGCCGAGCCGGGGAAGACGACGAACCGGGTGTTGCGGGCGCCGAGGAATTCGGCAGCGGGTCGGCGCCCGCGGCGTGCTCGCTGAGCCTGTCGAAGCGGGCGCTCCCTTCGACGAGCTCTGGGAACGTTCGTCGCGCAGGCCGATGTGCGAGAGGAGCCCGGCGAGCAGGGCGCGGTGGATGCCGTCGGGGTTCGGCGCGCCGGCCGTCTGCGCGCCAGTGGAAGACGACACTGCAAGCCCCAGCGGCTTCGCGAGCCGCACGAGCTGGCGGTAGAGGTCCTGCCACTCGCGCACCCGCAGGTAGTTCAGGAACTCGGCCTTGCACATCCGGCGGAAGGCACTGCCCGAGAGCTCCCGCTGTCGCTCCTCGAGGTGGTTCCAGAGGTTCAGGAGGCTCAGGAAGTCGCTCGTCGGGTCGACGAACCGCGCGTGGAACCCGTCGGCCTGTTCCCGCTTCTCGAGCGGTCGCTCGCGGGGGTCCTGGATCGTGAGCCCCGCGACGATCGCGAGCACCTCGCGCGAGACGCCCTGCGCCTTCGACTCGAGCACCATGCGCGCGAATCGCGGTTCGATCGGCAGGCGGGAGAGCTGGCGGCCGACGCGCGTGAGCTGGGGGCCGTCGGTGCCGGTCCCTGAGCCCGTCGAAGAGTCATCGAGCGCGCCCAGTTCCCGAAGCAGTTCGAGGCCGTCGCGGATGCCGCGGCTGTCGGGCGGGGTGAGGAACGGGAACTCCTCGATGGCGCCGAGCCCGAGCGAGGCCATCTGCAGGATGACGGCGGCGAGGTTCGTGCGCAGGATCTCGGGATCGGTGAACTCGGGCCGTCGCTCGTAGTCCGTCCTCCGAGAAGAGGCGGATCGCGATGCCGTCGCTCGTGCGCCCCGAACGGCCCGAGCGCTGGTTCGCCGAGGCCTGCGAGATCGCCTCGATCGGCAGCCGCTGCACCTTCGAGCGCACCGAGTACCGGCTGATGCGCGCGGTGCCGGCATCGACGACGTACCGGATGCCCGGAACGGTGAGGCTCGTCTCGGCGACGTTCGTCGCGAGCACGACGCGTCGCTTCAGCCCCGCGACCTTCGACGGCTCGAAGACCTTGTGCTGGTCGGCCGACGAGAGCCGACCGTAGAGCGGCAGCACTTCGGTCTCGCCGCCTCTGCGGGCTGAGCCTGTCGAAGCCCCGTAGTGCGCCCGCACCGCCGCCTCGGCGTCGCGGATCTCGCTCTCACCCGAGAGGAACACGAGCACGTCGCCGGATGACTCGCGCTCGAGCTCGTCGAGGGCCGCGAGGATGCCCCGCTGCACGTCCTTGTCGTCGGCCGCCGCGCCCTCGTCGTCGGCGTCCTCGGCATCGGTCCCGAGCCCGTCGAAGTGCTCGTCTCGGCGACGAGCGGACGGTACCGGATCTCGACGGGGTAGGTGCGCCCCGACACCTCGATGACGGGTGCGGGCACCCCCGAGGCATCCGCGAAGTGCCTCGCGAAGCTCTCGGGGTCGATCGTCGCGCTCGTGACGATGACCTTGAGGTCGGGGCGGCGGGGGAGGAGGCGCTTGAGGTAGCCGAGCAGGAAGTCGACGTTGAGGCTGCGCTCGTGCGCCTCGTCGATGATGATCGTGTCGTAGCGGCGCAGCTCGCGATCGCGGTGGATCTCGTTCAGGAGGATGCCGTCGGTCATCACCTTGATGCGCGTCGCGTCGCTCACCCGGTCGGTGAACCGCACCTGGTAGCCGACGAGTCCGCCGAGCTCGACGCCGAGCTCCTCGGAGATGCGCTCGGCGATCGTGCGTGCCGCGATGCGCCTCGGCTGGGTGTGCGCGATCGACTCGCGGCCGAGCTCGAGGCAGATCTTCGGCAGCTGCGTCGTCTTGCCCGAACCGGTCGCACCGGCGACGATCACGACCTGGTGGTCGCGGAGGGCGCGCGCGATCTCCTCGCGCTGCCCGGAGACGGGCAGCTCGGCGGGATAGGTGATCGTGGGAAGCACAGCCCTCCATCGTACTTGACGGCCATCCCGTCGATCGCCGACCATCGACCTGCGCAGACCTCTTGTGGTCGAAGACCACTTTGCGATACAAAGTACTCATGTCCACGAGCGAGTCAGCACGGCAGCGGGTCGCCGGCGGAGTGCAACCGGGATCTTCCGAACCGGATGCCGCAGCCGCCGTCGCGGGCCCCGCCGGGGCCTCCTCGTGGCCCGCGAGGTCCGCGCTCGCCCTTCTCGTCACCCGGCTCGCACTCGTCGGCGCGGCGACCCTCGCCACGTGGCTGCTGCTCGCCGCGGCAGGCGTCGCCGTGCCGTTCCCGCCCGGGCCGCTCTTCGCCACGGTCGCCCTCCTGCCGGTGAACGTCGCGAGCCTCCTGCTCGTGCGGCACCTGGTGCATCGGTCCGGCGGCACGGTCCGCGGGCTCCTCGGGTTCGAGCGCGCGCGACTCGGTCGCGACGTGCTCTGGGGCCTGCTCTGGCTCGTGGTGCTCTACCTCCCGTTCGTGCTCACGATCATGGCGGTGATGTGGGCGCTGCACGGAGCCGCGATGTTCGATCGCTTCGAGACGGTCTTCTTCGACCCGGCCGGCGTGCCGGCGCTGCCCGGCGCGGTGCTCGCCGTGCTCGCGGTGGTCGCCGTGGTCTCGTTCGCGCCGCTGAACGCACCGACCGAGGAGCTCGTCTACCGCGGGTACGCCCAACGCGGGCTCGCCTCGCGCCTGCCGGTCGCCGCCGCGATCGCGGTCTCGGCCGTCGCATTCGGCCTGCAGCACGCGTTCTTCGCGCCGACGGTGGACGCGGTCGTCGTCTACGTCTGCGCATTCACGGTGTGGGGCGCCCTGTCGGGGATCATCGTGCATCGGCAGGGGCGCCTCATGCCGGTCGTCGTGGCTCACTTCCTCGTGAATCTCATCATGACCGCGCCCGCGCTCGTCCTGCTGTTCCTCCCCGACGCGATCGGAGCATCATGACCTCGCAGCCCGATCCCGACGATGACGACGCCCTCGACCCGGCGGCGATGCTCGACCTCCTCGAGCAACAGCAGCGCACCGTCAGCCGCCGGATGGCCGGATACGTGCCCGCGATCCTCGGAGCGTGGGGCATCGCCTGGCTCGTCGGCTTCGGCCTGCTCTGGGTCATCGACGGCGCGCGCCCGGCCTTCGCGGTGCCGCTGCCCGTCGCGGTCGTCGGCTTCATCGTGCTGATGGTGGCGGCGCTCGCCGTCGCGGCCGTCCTCGGCGCGCTCAGCGGCCGCGGCATCCGCACGACGCCGGCGGCCGCCTTCACCGGCGTGGTCTACGGCCTCACCTGGCCGGTCGGACTACGTCGGCATCTTCGCGCTCGGCAGCGCGCTGGTGCGCAACGGGATGCCGCCGGAGCTCGCCGAACATCTACTACCCCACCGCCGCCGCATGTTCGTCGGCATCATGTACATCATCGCGGGCGCCATCTGGCAGGCGCGCGCCGCGGTCGCGATGGGGGCGTGGATCGTGCTCGTCGCGGCGTCGCGCCGTTCTTCGGCTACCCGACGCACTACCTCGTGTTCGCGATCGCCGGCGGCGGCGTCTTCATCGTCGGCGCGATCGTCGTCGCGCTGTACGCGTTCGGCGACCGGCGCTCGGCACGAGGCGGTCACGGCGATGGCTGACCTCGATCCCGTCATCCACGCGCAGGCGCGGCTGCGGATCACCGCGGCACTCGCCACCCTCGCTCCGGGGGAGAGCATCACCTTCCCCCGGCTGCAGGAGCTGCTCGAGATGACGGCGGGCAACCTCTCGACCCACCTGCGCAAGCTCGAGGACGCCGGCTACGTCGAGGTCGCCAAGACCTTCACCGGCCGCACGCCGGTGACCTACCTCGCGCTCACCAAGCGCCGGCCGGCGCGCGTTCGAGGACTACACCGACACCCTCCGATCCGTCCTGGGAGGTACACCATGACCACCGCACCGCTCGCCCGCTTCGACCGCGTCACGCGCTACGGCGACGTCGTCGCCGTCGACGACGTCAGCCTCGACATCGGCGCCGGCGACCTGCTCGGCCTGCTCGGGCCGAACGGCGCCGGCAAGACGACGCTGCTCTCGCTGCTGCAGGGCTGCGGCGGCCGACGCGCGGCACGGTCGAGCTCTTCGGCGGTTCGCCGCTCGACGCGCGCAACCGCCGAGCGCTCGGCAGCACCCCGCAGGAGACCGCGCTGCCCCGACGCTCCGCGGTCGGCGAGGTCATCGACTACGTCGGCGCGCACTTCGACGACCGGCGCCCACCGCCGAGCTGGCCGAGGAGTTCGGCCTCGCCGACCTGCTGCGCCGCCAGACCGGCTCGCTCTCGGGCGGCCAGAAGCGCCGCCTCAGCGTCGCGCTCGCGTTCGTCGGCCGCCCGCGGCTCGTGCTGCTCGACGAACCGACGACCGGCCTCGACGTCGACGCGCGGCGCACCCTGTGGGAGGCCATCCGGCGCCAGCACGCGTCCGGGGCGACCGTCGTCGTGACGAGCCACTACCTCGAGGAGATCGAGGCGCTCGCCGAGCGGGTCATCGTGATGGCAGACGGACGCGTCCTCGCCGACGACGACCTGCCCGACGTGCTCGCGCGGGTCGGCCTCGGCCGCGTGCGCCTGGGCACGAGCGACGACGACGCCGTTCGGCGGCTCCCGGAGTCGCGCACGTGGCCGTCGAAGACGACGGCGCGCTCGACGTGTTGACGCGCGGACGCCGACGCGTTCGTCCGCGAGCTCGTTCGGCGCGACATCCCGTTCGACGCTCGCCGTGCGCGGCGCCACGCTCGAGGAGGCGTTCCTCTCCCTGACCGATCCCACCGCCCGAGACCTGGAGGACGCGATGACCGGCGCAGTCGCCCTCACGCTCACCCACGCGAAGTACGGCCTCATCGAGACGTTCCGCGTGCCGATCGCCGCTCATCGGCACGCTCGTCTTCCCCGCGCTCGCGCTGCTGTTCTTCGTCGTGCCGCAGCGCGCGGTCGCCGACAACCCGCGTGTTCGCGACGGAGGCCGTGATCTCGCTGGCGGTGTTCGCCGTCATGTCGAACGCGCTCTTCAGCTTCGGGCTGACCATCGCCGAGAACCGCGAGAAGCCGTGGGATCCGTACCTGCGCACGCTTCCGGCGCCCGGGATCGCGCGGGTGCTCGCGCACGTCCTCTCGACCGGGATGCTGGGACTCGCCGCGATCCTCCCGGTGATCGTCGTCGGCGGGCTGTTCACCGCGGCCGAGGCGTCGCCGCCGCGCATCCTCGCCGGCGTCGTCGCGCTCGCCGTCTCGGCGCTCCCGTTCATGCTCATCGGGATCGCGATCGGCTACGCGCTGCCGTTCAAGGCGGCGATCGCCGTCATCCAGATCGTGATGTTCGCGCTTGGCGTTCATCGGCGGGCTGTTCCTGCCGCCGATGCTGTTCGCGGACTGGCTCGAACGCGATCTCGAAGTTCACGCCGTCGCGGCAGGCGCGCGAGTTCGTCATCTGGGCCGTCCAGGGCGGCGACCTCGAGTGGTGGGTGTGGGTCGGCATCCTGGTCTGGACGATCGTGATGCTCGTCGCCGCGCTGGTGCTGTTCCGCCGCGACGAGGGTCGCCGCTACCGCTGACGGCTGAACGGATGCCCCGGCGGAGCAGCCGCTCCGGGGCATCCGTCGTGGGATGGAACCATGACGTCGTTCCCACCATCCAGCTCAACGACGGCCACGCCATCCCGCAGCTCGGCTACGGCGTCTTCAAGGTCGCCCGGCGGAGACCGAGCGCGTCGTCACCGAAGCCCTCGAGGTCGGCTACCGCCACATCGACACCGCGCGCATCTACGGCAACGAGGAGGGCGTCGGCGCGGCGATCGCCGAGTCCGGCATCCCGCGCGACGAGCTGTTCATCACGACGAAGCTGTGGAACGACGACCAGGGCACGAGTCCGCGTTCGACGCCTTCGACGAGAGCCTCGAGAGGCTCGGCCTCGACTACGTCGACCTCTACCTCGTCCACTGGCCGACGCCCGGCGCAGGACCACTACGTCGAGACGCTGGGAGAACGCTCGATCGATCCGCGGGATGCCGGACTGGCCCGCAGCATCGGCGTCTCGAACTTCCTCGTGCCGCACCTCGAGCGATCGTCGCCGAGACCGGCGTCGTCCCCGCGGTCAACCAGATCGAGCTGCATCCCGCCCACCAGCAGCGCGAGGTGACCGGCGTGGGCCGCGGAGCACGGCATCGAAGATCGAGGCGTGGGGGCCGCTCGGCCAGGGCAAGTACGACCTGTTCGAGGCCCGAGGTGACGGCTGCCGCGGCCGCCCACGGCAAGACGCCCGCGCAGGTGGTGCTGCGCTGGCACCTGCAGAAGGGCAACATCGTCTTCCCGAAGTCGGTGCGCCGCGAGCGCCTCGACGAGAACCTCGACGTCTTCGACTTCGAGCTGACGGACGCCGAGATCGCGGCGATCACGCTCGCTCGAGCGCGAGCGGGCCGCGTCAGCGCGCACCCCGACGAGGTGAACTGACCGCATTCCCGTTGCGGATCGGGGGCTCGCGGATGCCGCGAGCCCCCGTTCTCGCTCACGAACGTGAGCGACACGCCCG
>CAWJZK010000005.1:0-186583 GCA_963847285.1 uncultured Actinomycetota bacterium | reverse complement strand
CCTAGCGTTGGTTCTCATGCAAGCGCTCGTGCTCGAAGGTAGCGGGTTCCTCAACCGAAGGGTCCTGTGCCAAGCCCGCCGAGGTCGCGTCGTCAGTGCCGAGAAGGCGCAGCAGGGCGTCCTGCAGATCGGCGATGCGGTCACGGCCCACGAGGGATTCCCAGTGAGCCCGGAGCTCGTCGAACACGGCTTCGCCCTCATGCATGAGCGAATGCCCGCGATCGGTCACTTTCAGGCGCGATCTTCGCTTGTCACCCGGATCAGGGCTGCGGAGAACATACGCGCTCTCTTCCAGAAATGCGACCGTCTTCGCCGCTGCTTGCTTGGAGACCGACGTGCGCCGCCCCACCTCGGAGACCGACCCGGCTCCCGCCGCGATAGCACGCAACGCGAAGTCATGGGCGGGCCGGACACCGGGATACCCTCGCGTGGCAAGTCGATCCGTCGCCTCTTCTGCCATGAACCGGAACCCGCCAAGGAGCAGTAAAGCGAGGTCGGCACCACCTCGAGACATGTGTCGATCTTAGCGACACTGAATCATATCGACAACCAAGTTGTTTATCTCAGCCACTTGTGACAACCTAGTTGTCTTAGTCCTCGAAGTTCGCCAGGAGGCGCTCATGAATCCTAACCAGGCAACCATTGCCGGCGTTCGGCGCGGAACCGCAGCAGTGAACGACACACGACTGCATTACGTCACCGCAGGAGACCGGGGCACCCCGGTGCTCCTGGTTCACGGATTCCCGGAGACGTGGTGGGCGTTCCGCAAGGTGATCCCGCTTCTCGCCGCCCGTCACCGTGTCTACGCTGTGGACCTTCGGGGTTTCGGTGACTCGGACGTTGCCGACGAGAACTACTCGGGCGCGGTCGCCGCAGAGGATCTTCACGCGCTGATCGAGCACCTGTCCTTGGGATCGATGCATGTGGTGGGGCAGGACGTCAGCGGCGGTGTGGTTTACCGACTTGCCGCCACCCATCCTGAGGACGTCATCAGCCTCACCGCGATCGAGTCGGGCCTGGCGGGCTTCGGCGCTGAAGGACTGGCGGATGTCACTCACGGTGGCGTCTGGTACATCGGCGCCCTGGCAGCCCCGCGGGTCGCCGGCCTGCTGTTCGAGAAGGAAGCCCGTGCCTTCGTCGGGGAGTACCTCTACCCCCTTTACGGTGTGCCCCCTACTGCAGTCAGCCCCGAGGACGCCACCGAGTTCGCCCGTACCTACGGCAGGCCGGGCGGATTCTCTGGCGCGGCGGGCCTCTACCGCGGCATGCTCACCGAGGGTCAAGAGCTGCGCACCCTCGCAGAGAACGTGCCGCTGCAGGTACCCGTGACAACCATCGGCTCCCGCGGCGGTGGGTTCACCCACGCAGCATTCCGCGGCGTCACTACGCGGGAAGTGACCGCCATCCAGCTAGACGATGTTGGCCACTATGTCGCGCAAGAAGCCCCGCAGCTGCTCGCGGACATACTCATCGAGGCATTCGCCACCAACATTAATTGACACCTGAAACAGAACGGCCACCACCCGCGCACCCCAGCGTGAGCGATGCTGTTGCCTTCTGAGGATCACCGATCCGGGGAAGGGGCGCCCGCGCGTCATCCAAGGGCCTGTAACAGTGCCGGGGCGGCCGCCGCGTCGGCTGCGAAATCGCTGTCCGGTCATCGGAGCACAGTGGTAGAACGGCGGGATGCCCAAGATTCTCACGTTCCCTGATCAGCTGCGGCTGATCAACGAACGGTCGGCCGCCTTCCGCGCTGCGGTCGCCGCGGCACCCAGCCTCGACGTTCAGATGCCGACCCATCCCGCGCGGACGCTGTTCGATCACGTGCAACACGTGGGCATGGGTCGCCGCAAGGCAGCCGCCATCGTCACCGCCGGGCCCGCGGACGGTCCGCCGGAGGAGTCCGCATGGGGAGGCGGCACGGGTGCGCCTCGGGAGCGCGAGGCTCTCCTGGCCTGGTGGGTCGAGTCCGTCGAGCACCTGGCGAGTGTGCTGCGCGAGGCGGGCCCGGATCGCGGTTGCTGGACCTGGTGGGGGGACTCGCCGTCACCGCAGACCTCCGGGGCCTGGGCGCGGCGCCAGCTCCACGAGATCGCGGTGCACACCTACGACGTGCAGCTCACTGGGGGTGCCCCGCAGCCGATACCGGAGAAGATCGCCCTCGACGGTTTCGACGACTGCCAGTTCACCCTCTGCGCGACGACGGTCGCCTGGCCACACGACCCCGCCATCGTCGATTACCACGCCACCGAGGGCCACTCCTGGCGCCTCCGGCTGTCCCACGACGGCGCACAGGTCGCCCACCTCGCGCCCGCTGCCGGCGAGGACCCCGACACGGCCGACGCCTCCGCCCGGGGCACGGCCAGTGACCTGGTCCTGTTCTTCTACGGCCGCATAACGCTGGACTCGCTGAAGTTCGAAGGCGACCGTCGTATCTTCGATCAGCTCGCAGCCTGGGACCCGTCCGTGTGACAACCGACATGCGATCTCGTGCACCCGAAGGCCGAGGCCGCAGCGACGTCGCAGGTATCCGGCTCGGGTGGCTACGCTCGTGAACACTCAACCGCTACAGTCCGAAGCCTCTGCAGATAGGTCTTGCGGGGATAAATGTCCAATTGGACATTCGATAGCAAGTATCCACGGAATTGGACGTGTTCCGCCGGACCCGACATCGGGCCGCGGCGTGCTCGGAGTTTCGCGGTGGCGTCAGCGCCGCGTGAGTGATTCGACGCCGTCCAGCACCGCAGCGATCGTCTCGCGCGCCGAGAGAATGCGGAAGTGTCCGGCCACCGGCACCCGTACGTTCGTGGCACCGTCGAGCGCACTGCCGTCGGGAACGTGCGGATCGAACGTGCCGAACACCGAGACGATGCGGGAGTTGACGGATGTCGCGCTGCCGAGCATCACGATGGTCTCGTCACCCGGAAGCAGTGCACGAATGCTCGGATCGCCGAAGAGGCGCGCCAGCCGTGCTCCGGAGAACGGCGTGCAGACCGCGACGAGGCCGCTGACGCCGAGGGCGTCGGCTCGTTCGTCGACCAGGAGATGCTTGCCGATGAGGCCGCCCTTGCTGTGACCGACGAGCACTCGCCCGGCGGCCGGCACCTGCGCGCCGCCGAGTGCTCGCGCGAGCCGCTCCGACGTCTCTACGATGCCCCGCCGATTCACGCCGAGGCCGCGCACGACCTGCACGCGATGTCCTGCGACGTTGAGCGCATCGCCGAGCGGACGGACGAACGACCAGTGCTCGTAGACGCCCGGGAGCAGCACCACCTCGGCCTTCGCCGGATCGCCGTTGCCCCAGTGCACGGGTGGCCCGCGAAAGGCGCCGACGATGGCGCACTGTCGTGCGATGGCGTAGGCGTAGTCGAGGGCCCACCATCCCAAGGCGCTCAGCGGGTTCATCCGCTCCGCTTCCAGCGGCTCGTCGGACCGGGTCACAGCACGGCCGACCGGTTCGCGCGCACGCGCCGCACATCCTGCTCGTCCACCACGCGCTCGGCGCTGCGGAACTCGCGGGTCGTCGCCATCACCGCAGTCTATGCGTGCCCCCGAGTCATCTCGGGGAGGGCGAGGCGTCGCGTTCGTCGCCGTGCGAAGTCAGTCGACCTGGGGCATCCGTTCCACCGCTGTTCGGCGCCGCTGCGCGAACGAGCGGCGGATCGGTACGCTGGCTCGCACGTAGCGATCGCGAAGGAGCGGCCCGATGACCGACGACGAGAACCGCGGCTTCGCACGAACGGTGCAGTCCGAGGTCTACCGCGCGGGGGTCTCCGGTCGTCGGCCGGCGGTGCCGGTCGATTTCGCGAGTCTGGAGCAGGCGGCCCGCAAAGCGGTCTCGGCCGAGGCGTTCGCCTATCTCGCGGGCGGCGCAGGCTCTGAGGCGACGATGGCCGCGAATCGCGCGGCGTTCGGCCGGTGGCGCATCTGGCCGCGGGTGCTCCGCGACGTGTCCGAACGCGACCTCTCGATCGAGTTGCTCGGTCGGCGGCGTGCCACTCCCTTCGTGCTCTCGCCGATCGGCGTCGCCGAGATGGCGCACTCCGAAGCGGATGTCGCGGTCGGCCGTGCCGCCGCGGCCCTCGACGTGCCGTACATCCTCTCGAACCAGGCGTCGCGCCCGATGGAGGAGGTCGCCGCCGCGATGGGCGGACGCTCGCGGTGGTTCCAGCTGTACTGGAGCGTTTCCGACGACCTGAATGCCTCGTTCGTGCGGCGCGCCGAGGCGATCGGATGCGAGGCGATCGTGGTCACGCTCGACACTCATCTGCTCGGCTGGCGCACTCGCGACCTCGATCTCGCGTTCCTGCCGTTCACTCGCGGCCAGGGCATCGCGCAGTACACGAGCGATCCGGTGTTCGCGGAGCTCGTGCGGGAGCGGGTCGCGCACGGGGGCGGGGGAGGGCCTCGCCCGAAGGTCACGCCGACCCTGCTCGCCTCCGCGCTCGCGATCGCCCGTTCGGGTGCACGCACGCGGCTCGTCGACGGCGGAGTGCGCGAGGCCTTGCGCTCGCCGCTGCCGCGGGCCGCGGTCGAGACGTTCCTCGACGTGTTCTCGAACCCTGCGCTCGAGTGGGACTCGCTCGCGAAGCTTCGCGAATGGACGTCCCTCCCGATCCTCCTGAAGGGCATCGTGCACCCGGATGACGCGGCGCGGGCGCTCGACCACGGCGTCGACGGTCTCATCGTCTCGAACCACGGCGGGCGCCAGATCGACGGCGCCGTCGCCACCCTCGACGCGCTGCCCGGCGTCGTCGAGCGTGTCGGCGGCCGGGTGCCGGTGATCCTCGACAGCGGGGTGCGCGGCGGTGCCGACGCGTTCACGGCGCTCGCCCTCGGCGCGACCGCCGTGGGCATCGGCCGACCCTACGTGTTCGGGCTCGCGGTTGCCGGCTCCGACGGGGTCCGCGAGGTCGTGCGCAACCACATCGCCGAGTTCGACCTCACGATGGGGCTCGCCGGGCACCGGTCGGTGGCCGAGATCGGGCCGGAGTCGCTGCGCGCCGCGTGACCCGGGGTCGCGCCATTCATCCGGATGCCGCAACGACGCCGAGGACGGCGGTCGCCGCGAACAGGGGGATCGCGATCACCGCGATGAGCTTCCTCCACCACATCGAGTACCAGAGGTTCCAGATCGCGACGGTGATGCCCGCGGATGCGGCCGGCACCCACCACCAGCTCGCCTCGATCGCGGGCCCGCCGAACGTGTCGAGGACGTTGACCGCGATCCAGAGGATGCCCGCCCCGACGATCGCTCCCACGATGAGCAGGACGATCGCGGTGAGCGCCCACGACCATCCCGGGCCGCGGCCCAGGAGGTAGACGAACACCGCTGCGCTGATCGCGTACACCGCCATGATGAACGGCTCGAAGGTTCCGTCCGCGTCAGGGAGGAAGTCCAGCATCGTCGCTCACCTCGCCCCCCGGTCCGGATGGGCACAGCGTAGTCCGTCGAGAGCGTGCGCGGTGCGACATCCGGCCGGACCAGTGGACGGCACCGCGACATCCGCCCGGGGCGATCGACGGCGCCCCGGTGCGCCGGCCCACCGTAGGATGGTGACATTGTTCGTTTCCGGGGCGCATCCGCCCCATTCCTGGACCATTGGAGCCACCGTGGCCGCAGCCAGCCGTCTTGAATCCGTCATCACTCTCGCCCAGCACCGGGGCTTCGTGTTCCAGGCGGGTGAGATCTACGGCGGGTCGCGATCGGCCTGGGACTACGGCCCCCTCGGCGTGGAGTTGAAGGAGAACATCAAGCGCCAGTGGTGGCGCGCGATGGTGCAGAGCCGCGACGACGTCGTGGGCCTCGACTCGAGCGTCATCCTGCCGAAGCAGGTGTGGGAGGCATCCGGTCACGTCGGTGTCTTCACCGACCCGCTCGTCGAGTGCCTGCACTGCCACAAGCGCTTCCGCGAAGACCACCTGCTCGAGGCGTTCGAGGAGAAGAAGGGCCGCGCACCCGAGAACGGCATGGCCGACATCGTGTGCCCCAACTGCGGCACCCGCGGGCAGTGGACGCCGCCGCGCGACTTCAACATGATGCTGCGGACCTTCCTGGGTCCGGTCGAGGACGAGTCGGGCCTGCAGTACCTCCGCCCCGAGACCGCCCAGGGCATCTTCACGAACTTCGCGAACGTGCTGCAGGCGGCGCGCATGAAGCCGCCGTTCGGCATCGGCCAGATCGGCAAGTCGTTCCGCAACGAGATCACGCCCGGCAACTTCATCTTCCGCACGCGCGAGTTCGAGCAGATGGAGATGGAGTACTTCGTCGAGCCCGGCACCGACGAGGAGTGGTTCGAGTACTGGCTCGAACAGCGCTGGAACTGGTACGTCGACCTCGGCATCGACCCCGAGAACCTGCGTCGCTTCGAGCACCCCAAAGACAAGCTGTCGCACTACTCGAAGCGCACGATCGACATCGAGTACCGCTTCGGCTTCACGGGCGGTGACTGGGGCGAGCTCGAGGGCATCGCGAACCGCACCGACTTCGACCTCTCGACGCACACGAAGCACTCCGGCAAGGACCTGTCGTTCTTCGACCAGTCGAGGAACGAGCGCTGGGTGCCCTACGTCATCGAGCCGGCGGCGGGTCTCACCCGGTCGCTCATGGCGTTCCTCGTCGATGCGTATCGCGTCGAGGAGGTGCCGAACGCGAAGGGCGGCCTCGACAGCCGCACGGTGTTGAAGCTCGACCCGCGTCTGGCTCCCGTGAAGGCCGCCGTGCTGCCGCTCAGCCGCAACGAGAGGCTCTCTCCGCTCGCACGCGAGGTCGCGGCGTCGCTGCGCCGCAACTGGAACGTCGACTTCGACGACGCGGGCGCGATCGGTCGCCGCTACCGTCGTCAGGATGAGATCGGTACGCCGTTCTGCATCACCGTCGACTTCGACTCCCTCGACGACGACGCCGTGACCGTGCGCGACCGCGACACGATGCTGCAGGAGCGCGTGCCGCTCGCCGAGCTGGAAGGTTACATGGCCGCGCGCCTCGTCGGCGCGTAGAACGCTCGCCTGTTTCGGGCAGACAGCTCGCCTGTCTGGGCAGACCACCACGCAGCGCCGCACCCGCGCCTACGTTCGCGCGGCCGCCCACTCCCGCCGCAGGATGCCGTACACCGCGGTGTCCTGCCACTCCCCGTCGTTGTACTCCTCTTCGAGCAGCGTCGCCTCGCGCCGCATGCCGAGTCGTTCGCAGAGCGCAGCGGATGCCGCGTTGCGCGCGTCGAGCATGGCCTGCACCCGATGGGGGTGGAGCGTCTCGAACGTGAAGTCGAGCAGCGCGCGTGCGCCTTCGGAGGCGAACCCGCGGCCCTGGAAGTCGGGGTGCAGCACCCAGCCGATCTCGAGTTGGGCGTGCACCACGCTCGAGACGCGCACCATCAGGTCGCCGATCACGCGGTCGCGCGCGGGATCGTCGACGGAGGGCTCGCCCGGCAGGGTCAGCGCGAGCACGATGAAGTCGTCGTCGACGGCGAGGATGCGCCCGTTCGCCCGCTTCGCGGTGTGTTCGTACGCTTCGGCGCGGTCGCGCTCGGGCCACGGCAGGAAGCGGATCACCTCGGGCAGGCGCTGGTACGCGTAGACATCGGCGGAATCGGATGCCTCGAGCGGCCGCAGCACGAGCCGCTCCGTGCGCAACGGCCGCTCGTCGAGCGCCGCCGCGTCGTACGGGAAGCGGAGCGCGGGCGGACCGTCGGCCGCCGCCGCGGACGCGCGCTCGGCGGCGCGGTTCGCGGCCGCCTGCTCCGCGGTCGCCCGCTCGTCCGCGCCGTCGGTCACGACGCGTCGGCCTGCGATGCGCCGTCGGCGCGCCGCGCATCGAGCGAGGCCGACGACGTCGGCTCCGCGGCATCCGCCGTCACTCCGAAGACCGCGGCGAGGCCGTCGATCCACGCCCGTTGTTCACCCGCGCGGGCGTGTTCACGCGAGCGCACCATCGGGGTGTGCAGCAGCACGCCGGCCATGTGCCGGAGCGCGGCCTCGGTGCGGCCGTCGTCGTCGCCGCGGGCCTGGGCGCGGGCGATCTCGGCGTCGAGGATGTCGAAGACGTGGCGACGCAGGGCGACGACGGCGGGCGCGACGTCGAGCTCCTCGCGGGACTCGCCGAAACTGCGCGCCGCGCTCACGACGATCTCGCGCGCGGCATCCGTCGCTCCGAGCTCTTCGAGCGGCGCATGGATCCGGATCGTCTCGAGGTCGAGCAGCTCGACGCCCGACACGAGCGTGACGTCGGGCGAGACGTTGCGCGGCAGGCCGAGGTCGATGACCAGCTGTCGGGCGGCGGGCGCCGCCGCCGGGTCGGAAGCGGCAGCGATCGGGGGCGACACGACCGCGACGCAGGGCGAGCGGATGCCTCGAGCGCGGCGCGTCCGGCTTCGAGCAATGCCTGGTCGACGACGTGGTGCTCGACCGTCGTGCACGTCACGATCACGTCGGCGTTCGCCGCCGCGGCCGCGTAGTCGGCCTTCGCGACCGGGTCGATGGCGTGGCTCGCCGCGAACTTCGCCGCCCGTCCCGACGGCGAGTACACGCGCACATCGTTCGCGCCTCGGTCGCGGAGGGCGGCGAGCGAGGCGCCCGCGAACCGTCCGGTGCCGACGAGCAGCACGCGCGCTCCCGACCAGTCGGTGATGCGGCTCTCGGCGAGATCGAGCGCGAGTCGCACGAGCGAGCGGCCTTCACTCCCGATACCGGTCTCGTTCTTCACCTTGCGCGAGGTCTGCGAGGCGCGCTGGAAGAGTCGCTCGAGGTCGGGGGTCGTGGTGCCCTCGGTGCGAGCGCGTTCGAGCGAGCGGCGCACCTGGCCGGCGATCTCGCCCTCGCCGACGACGACGGATTCGAGACCGGATGCCACGGCGAAGAGGTGTCCGGCGACGGCGTTGCCGTGCACGAACCCGAACGTCGTGCGGAGCTCGTCGGGCTCGAGTCCGGCGACCGTGCCGACGGCGCGGATCGCCTCGTGGACGGCGGGCACCGGGGAGGCGCCGGTGTCGGCGTCGAGATCGAGATCGAGGTAGGCCTCGAAGCGGTTGCAGGTGGCGACGACGACCGCGCCACGCACGGCGTCGTGGCCGTCGAGGATGCGCGTCGCCGCGCGTTCCGCGTTCGCTGACAGCCGCTCGAGCATGTCGAACTCGGCGTTCTTGTGACTCGCGGTGAGGCAGATGAGCACGAAGAGGATTCTACTCGCCGTCGAATCGCGATTCGATCAGGGCGACTCTGAGCGTCGGTCAGCGCGAGGCGAGTACCTGGCCGGGCCGGATGATCGGGATCGGTGCGGTGAGCGGCGGGAGCTCGAGGCCCTCGGCCGCGAGCGCAGCCCGGTGCTTGGCCTTCCAGCTGCGCACCACGGCGAAGAACGGCGCATCGGCGAGGGCGAACCGACCGGGGCGTTCGGCGGAGAGGATGATGGGCAGCTCGATGCTCGTGCCACCGTGTCGCGCGCGCAACACGAGCACGGACACGACCGTGTTGCCCACCACGAGCGAGTCGCTGCGGATGTTCCGAACCTCGCGCCACGGGAAGTAGAACGCGCGGTTCGGGCGGCGCCCGCCGTTCCAGAACGACACCCCGAGCTCGTCGACCACGATCGAGTAGCGGGCGGCGAGCTTCGTCTCGCGGGGGTCATCCGTGAGCTCATTGAGGCTCGAGACCAGCAGGCGGCTGCGGATGCCGCAGCTCACCTCGCCGCGAACCGTCGCCTCGAGGGCGCGCCGACGGGCGCGGGCGCGGGCCAGCTCGCCGAGGCGCACGAACATCCAGATCACGGCGGCGAGCACCGCGATCGCCGAGAACGCGATGGCGATGCGCTCGACGCCGGGGATCACGGGCAGGCGCAGCATGAGGCGCTCGAGGAATCCGGAACCGACGATGAGCGCGCCGACGACGAGCACCGCCGCGATGCCGATGAGCGCTGTGACTCCGGCGCGGTGCGACGCAGTCGCGTTCATCGCGCGGCTCGGGTCGATCGGATGGAGAGGGTCGATCGAATGGGGAGGATCGATCGGATGGGGAGGGTGGACGACACTGTTCTGGGCATGAGTTCTCCGTGGGTGCGGAGGCGCGCTCGGGGGTACGGGACGCGTCGTCGTGCTCGGGGGCGCACAACGATTCCGACCTTATCGCTGATCGAGGTGGGAATGTAAGGGTTCCTCGCAAACTGCGTGCCGGTGAGTCGCGCGCGGCGGGTTCTTCGAGACAGTGACACGTTTCACGCCGTCACGTCTCGACGGAGGCTCTCAGTGCTTGACGGGCAGCGATGACCCGTGCCATGGTCGCGTGAGAGCGCTCTCACGACGCCGACCAACGGAGGTCGGGCACCGAGGGCGCGAGTCCGCTGCAGCCCGGGTCCGGGGCAGGGTGGGCGGCAGACGGGTGCCCGCGCGAGGGCGGGGTCCCGGGAAGGATGCTGATGATCCACCAACGCACCCGCGACGCTCAGGCGTCGCCTCCGCCGCAGGCGGAACCCTTCGGGAGCACCGTGCATCGGCGCGACTGGCGCCTCGGCGTCGCCGCCGTGACCGTGGCCGTGCTCGCTCTCTCGGGACTCGGCGCCGTCAGTGCGCAGGCCCAGCCGATCCCGGTCGGCACCGGCAGCTACACGACCGACCAGGTCGGTCCCGTCCCCGAGGGCTGCGCCCCCCTCGCGACCGATGCACGGGCCTTCGTCACCGACTCGGCGCCCGCGGGAGCGGTGCCGACGAACGACTGGTGGTCCTCCCTCAGCTTCAAGAAGTTCAACTGCTCGATGAGCGAGCCGCTGCACGCGCATCCGGTGTCGTACAAGCCGGCGGCACGCGGGCTCGGACTCTCGCACACGCAGACCCCGACCCTCTACGGCACGTCGGGCGGCATCGGCGAATTCCACTACCCCTACAGCGAGGACCTCGTCGTGGGCGTCGCGGGCCTGAACGCACCCGTCGTCGAGGTGGCCGACTGGAGCGACTGGACGGTGACACCGTCGTGGAGCGACGGCACGCGCACCATGACCGCGACGATCGGCCACGGCCTTCCGTTCACCTGGTTCGAGATGACCGGTGGCGACGCCGTGCTCACCGGCGCCGCCGACCTGCGCGTCTGGCTCGACGACGGCGCGCGCGTGGGCTTCAGCTCGGGCGGTGCCGACTACGTCGCGTTCGCCCCGACCGGTTCGACCTGGACGATCGCGGGCGGCACGCTCACGAGCGGCCTCGACGGAGCCGGCTACCTCTCGGTGGCCGTGCTGCCGACGACGCCGGCCGACGACGACGCGGCCCGCACCGCCATCGCGAACGCGTACGCCCCGTACGCCTACGCCGAGGTGACCGGCACCCGTGCCGACTACGTCTACGACGAGGCGACGAGCATCGTGCGCACGACCTATTCGGTGCAGACCGAGGTGCACGAGGGATCGAACGAGGGCACCGTGCTCGCGCTCTACCCGCACCAGAGCGTCTACCTCGAGGGCGCCACCGGCGACGGGCCCGCTGCGGGCGCGGCATCCGATCGCACGTACGTCTCGGCCCGCGGGCCGATGACGACGCTGGTCGGGGCGACGTCGTTCACCACCGCCACTCCCTTCACGGGCGTGCTCCCCGAGTTGCCCTCCGTCGCGACCGCCGACGGCGAGGCCAACGCCCGCCTCGACGCGCTGCTCGACGCCGAGGCATCCGATCCGATGAGCATCGACGCGCAGGACACCTATTGGACGGGCAAGGCGCTCGGACGCGCCGTCCGGATCGCGGAGATCGCGGACCAGCTCGACCGTACCGCCGTTCGCGACACGGCCCTCGCGCAGATCGAGGAGACCTTGACCGACTGGTTCACCGCGAGCCCCGGCGAAACCGGCCAGGTCTTCGCGTACAACGACAACTGGGGCACCCTCGTGGGGTTCCCCGCGTCGTACGGGTCGGACAAGGAGCTGAACGACCACCACTTCCACTACGGCTACTACGTCGTCGCGGCCGCCACGCTCGCGCGCTTCGACCCGGAGTGGGCGAGCGACGAGGCGTACGGCGGCATGGTCGACGAGCTCATCGCCGACGCGAACAACTTCGACCGCGACGACACCCGCTACCCGTACCTGCGCGACTTCGACATCTACGCCGGTCATGACTGGGCGTCGGGACACGGCGCGTTCATCAACGGCAACAACCAGGAGTCCAGCTCGGAGGGCCAGAACTTCGCCAACGGTCTCATCCAGTGGGGTGTGGCTACCGGCGACACCGCCACCCGCGATGCCGGCATCTACCTGTACGCGACGCAGACCGCGGCGATCCAGCAGTACTGGTTCGACGAGGCCGGCGCGATGCCCGATCAATTCGGTCACTCCACGGTCGGAATGATCTGGGGGAGCGGAGGCGCCTACGCCACCTGGTTCAGCGGTGAAGCCGAGATGATCCAGGGCATCAACGCCCTGCCGATCACCGGGGGTCACCTCTACCTCGGCCTTCGCCCAGACGACGTCGAACAGAACTTCGACGAGATGGTCGCGGTCAACAAGGGCAACCCGACGGTGTGGCAGGACATCGTCTGGTCCTACCTCGCCCTGGGCGACGGTGAGCGTGCTCTCGCCGCACTCGACTCCGACCGCCAGTACCCGGTCGAGGAGGGAGAGAGCCGCGCGCACACGTACCACTGGATCGCCAACCTGGCCGAGCTGGGCACGCTCGACCCCTCGGTGACAGCCGACCATCCCGTGGCCGCCGTGTTCACGGCGGACGGAGTGCCGACGTACGTGGCCTCGAACATCACGCAGGAGCCGCTCACGGTGACCTTCTCCGACGGCACCGTCCTCGACGTCCCCGTCGGGCGAACGGTCACGTCCGGAGCCCACACGTGGAGCGGTGGCGGAGCCCCGAGTGGCACCGAGGAGCCGACGGATCCGACCGATCCCCCTCCTGCTGCGGCCACCGAGCTCTACCTGACCGCCGACGGCGAGCTGGCCACGGAGCCCGGCACGGTCGCTACTGCGACGCTCGCACCACGCACGGGAGCTGATGGGGTCGGCGACCCCAGCACGGGACTGGTCCTCACGGCCGAGAACCTCAACGGGACGTTCGGCGGTCTCCGCACCTCCTTCGACATCGGGGTCGATGCCGGCACGTCCGTCGGCAACGGCACGCGGCTGCGTGTCTCGTACGATCTCGACGGCGACGACATCTGGGACCGGGTGGAGACCTCCCAGTACTTCGCGACAGACCCGGTGCCGGGCTTCGAGCGGTACACCTCGGCGAACCGGGCCATCGAGACCTCCACGGGCACTCTCGGCAACATGGTCGACGGTGCGATCAAGGTCGAGGTCTGGAACGTGCTCGGCACCGGCACGTCGACGGTGGACCTCGCCGGCTCCGTGGTGACGGTGCCGTTCGGGCCGCTGACCGTCGGAGGCGACCCCGACCCTGACCCCGATCCCGATCCCGATCCCGATCCCGATCCCGACCCGGTCGTGACGCCCGGCGCACCTCGCGAGATCTTCGCGACGGCGGCGAGCGGCACCGAGATCGACGTCGTGTGGGATGCACCGCTGGAGCCGGGCACCTCCGAGGTGACCGACTACCGGGTGCAGTACCGTGTCGCGGGTACGACCACGTGGAGCAGGGCGCTCGACCCCGTCACAGCCACCACGGGCGCACGGATCACCGGCCTGGTTCCAGGCACGGAGTACCAGGTGCGCGTCCGGGCGGTCTCCGATGCCGGACTGGGGATCCTCTCCAGCCCCGTCGCAGCGAGCACCTGGGCGGCCCCGTCCGCCCCTCAAGGGGTGACGGCCAAGGTGCAGGGACGCAGCGTGCAGCTCGCCTGGACCGCGCCTCGCGACCCCGGCGGTTCGCCGGTCACCGATTACCTCGTCGAGTGGTCGGCAGACGGCTCGCCGTGGACCCTCGTCGGCGATGGCGTCAACGCCGAACCCGGAGCGCGCATCACCGCGTTCGTCGGCAAGACGACCTACCTCATCCGGGTCGCGGCTGTCAGCGATGTCGGTGTGGGCGGCTGGACGATCGTCAGCGTGTCCACCAAGTGAACTGACGACTGCGACGACGAGAGCGGTGGCCCCGGTCCAGACGGACCGGGGCCACCGCCGCGTCCCAGGCAGATCGCCGCGAGATCTCCCGCGACCCTGATCGGCAGGGGAAGCGGAGACGCCCAGCCCGATACGCGACAATGTCACGCGTGATCCTCTCTGCGCAGCATCCGCTCTCCGCCGGCCTCACGGCCGACTCGCGCCTCGTGCGCGCCTATAGAGGGGAGCGTTCCGACACCACGCCGGTGTGGTTCATGCGGCAGGCAGGGCGCTCGCTGCCCGAGTACCGCGAGCTGCGCGTCGGCACCCGCATGCTCGACGCGTGCCTCGACCCGGCGATGGCGAGCGAGATCACGCTGCAGCCCGTGCGTCGCCACAGGGTCGACGCGGGCATCTTCTTCAGCGACATCGTGGTGCCGTTGAAGCTCGTCGGCGTGGACGTGCAGATCCAGCCGGGCCGCGGTCCGGTGTTCAGCAGGGGGTATGCGGATGCCGCGGGCGTCGCCGAGCTCACGGCGATCGACCCTGCGCGACTCGACGAGGCATCCGCTCCCATCATCGAGGCGGTCGAGCGCACGATCGCCGAGCTCGGCGCGACACGACCCGAGGGGATCGAATGGGGCGGGTCCGCTTCGACAGGCTCAGCGAACTCGACAGGCTCAGCGAACTCGACAGGCTCAGCGGGCGGGGCGACTCCGCTCATCGGCTTCGCGGGTGCACCGTTCACCCTCGCCGCCTACCTCGCCGAGGGCGGCCCGTCGAAGGATCACCTCGCCGCGCGCACGCTCATGCACGCCGATCCGGGCGCGTGGCGCGCGCTCATGGAGTGGACGGCCGAGCTCACCGGACGGTTCCTGCGCACCCAGGTGCTCGCCGGGGCATCCGCCGCCCAGCTCTTCGACTCGTGGGCGGGCGCGCTCTCGCTCGCGGACTACGAGACGCACGTGGCGCCGGCGTCGGCCCGCGCGCTGAGCTTCGTGCACGACCTCGCCTACGAGGTGAAGGTCCCTGACCCCGTCGAACGGAGTGCGGGCGGGCTCGCTTCGACAGGCTCAGCGAACCGGCCGGGCTCCGCGAACCGACCGGGCTCCGCGAACCGACCGGGCTCCGCGACCGTCACGCGCCAAGTGCCGGTCGTGCACTTCGGCGTCGGCACCGGTGAGCTCCTCGGCGCGATGCACGGCATCGGCGTCGACGCGGTCGGCGTGGACTACCGGGTGCCGCTCGACGTGGCCGCACGGCGCGTCGGCGCGGACGTGCCGCTGCAGGGCAACCTCGACCCTGCCCTCCTCGCCGCGCCGTGGCCGGTGCTCGAAGCCGCGGTGCTCGACGTGCTGGAGCGCGGACAGGCCGCCCCGGCGCACGTCTTCAACCTCGGTCACGGCGTGCCGCCCGAGACCGACCCGACCGTGCTCACCCGCGTGGTCGAGCTCGTGCACGAGGCCGGTGCCGGCGCATGAGCGACCTCCCCGCGCCTCGGGCGACGCCCGACCAGCCTGTCCAGTCTTCCCAGTCTTCCCAGTCTGCCCAGTCTGCTCGTTCAGGGGATTTGGAGCGACACGCCGTCGACACCCCCGATACGCGCGGCGTGGCGCAGGAATCCCCTGAACGGGAAACCGGGTCGCGGGCCGACGTCGTCGTGGTCGGCGGCGGTGTCGCGGGACTCGTCGCCGCGCTCGAGTGCGCGAAGGTGGGCCTGCGGGTCACCGTGCTCGAGCGTCGCGATGAGCTCGGCGGATGCGTCGGCCGCATCGAACTCGACGGCCTGACGCTCGACAGCGGCGCGGAGTCCTTCGCGACGCGCGGCGGCTCCGTGGCCGAACTCCTCGAGACGCTCGGCCTCGACGGCGACATCGTGGACCCGAACCCCGCCGGCGCTTGGCTCGTGATGCCGGGCCCGCACGGCGGGGTCGACGCCGCGCCGCTGCCGAAGACCGGCATGCTCGGCATCCCCGCGAATCCCCTCGGCGACGACGTGCGCCGCATCATCGGCTGGAGCGGCGCGATCCGCGCGTATGCCGACCGGCTCATGCCGATCTTCCGTATCGGGCGCGCGCACAGCCTCGGTCAGCTCGTGCGTTCGCGTATGGGTGACGCCGTGCTCGACCGGCTCGTCACGCCGATCTCGGCGGGCGTGTACTCCGCCGATCCGAACGACCTCGACCTCGACGTCGTGGCGCCCGGCCTCAACGAGGCGATGACCCGCACCGGTTCCCTCTCGGGCGGCGTCGCCCAACTCGTCGGGGAGCGTCGGGCCGGCAGCGCTGTGCGGGGCCTCCGCGGCGGCATGCACCGGCTCGTCGACGCGCTGCTCGCCGAGCTGCGGCGGTTCGACGTCACCGTCGTCTCCTCGGCGGAGGTGAGCGGCCTCGAGCGACTGCGCGGCGGCGCGGCGGAGGCGCCCCTTCGTCCGGCTGAAGCGGATCGCGGTGCGGCTCGGGAGAGCGTCAGGACGCGCTCCGACCGACGCCCCCGAGTGGCGGGTCGCCGCCGTCGTCCCCGACGGCGAGCTCCTCGTCGACACCCGATTCGTCGTGCTCGCAGCCCCCGCGGCCGCATCGCGGAAGCTCCTCGGCGAGGCCGTCGACGAGTGGGCGGATGCCGCGGACTGGCCGGCTGCGGCATCCGTCGAGCTCGTCACCCTCGTGCTCGACGCGCCCGCACTCGATGCCGCCCCGCGCGGAACGGGCGTGCTCGTGGCCGCCGACACGCCCGGCGTCACGGCGAAGGCGCTCACGCACTCCACGGCGAAATGGGGCGTGGCTCGCGGAGGCCGCCGGAGGCCGCCACGTCGTCCGCCTCTCCTACGGACGCGCCGGCGCTCCGAATCCGCTCGACGGGCTCACCGACGACGAGGTCACCGCCCTGGCCGTCGCCGACGCCGCAGCCCTGTTCGGCGTGCCCCTCGACGAGCGGATGCTCCGCGCCTCGGGCCGCACCGCCTGGAACGACGCGCTCTCGCACGCGAGCCTCGGCCAGCGCGACCGCGTACGCGAACTCGAGGACGCGCTCGCGGCCGAGCCCACGATCGAGGCCACGGGGTCGTGGATCGCCGGCACCGGCCTCGCCTCGGTCGTGCCGCACGCGCTCGAGACCGCGCGGCGCATCGTCGCCATCGGGTCAAGCCCGACGGCATCGACTAGGCGTCGTCGTGATGGATGCGCCCGTCGAGGAGGCTGAGCGGCTCGCCGCTTCCTCCCCATTGCCGCGAGATGATCTCGGCGGCGATCGAGACCGCCGTCTCCTCCGGGGTGCGCGAGCCGAGGTCGAGTCCGACCGGGCTGTTCAGCCGGGTGAGCTCGGCATCCGTCACCCCCGCGGCGTGCAGTCGCCTGATGCGGTCGTCGTGGGTGCGCCGCGAACCCATGGCACCGATGTACGCGACGTCCGGTCCACGGAGGACGCCCTCGAGCAGCGGGACGTCGAACTTCGAGTCATGCGTGAGGACGCAGACCACGGTGCGCGCGTCCACGAGGCCGAGCGAGACCTGTTCCGCGAAGTACCGGTCCGGCCAGGACATGACGACCTCGTCGACATCGGGGAATCGCGCGGGCGTTGCGAAGACCGGACGCGCGTCGCAGACGGTGACGCGGTAGCCCAGGAAGACGCCGAGACGGGCCAGGGCAGAGGCGAAGTCGATCGCGCCGAAGACCAGCATGCGGGGCCGGGGTGCGTAGCTCGCGACGAAGACCCGCATCCCCTCGTCGAGGCGTTCGCCGTCGATCCCGTAGGTCAGGGTCTCGGTGCGCCCCGCGGCCAGCAGTCCGCGAGTGTCGTCGGCGATCGCGGCGCTCGCGCGTTCGGAGGGGATGTTGCTCCGAACGCCGTCCGGCCGCACGATCACATGTCGACCGAGCCAGTCGGGGTCGGGATGCTCGATCACGGTCGCCACGCCGACCGGGCGGGAGGCGTCGATGTCGGCGCGCACGTCGTCGAGTTCGGCGAAGGATGCCGCCGAGACGGGTTGCACGAACACGTCGATGATTCCTCCGCAGCTCAGGCCGACCGCGAACGCCTCGTCATCACTGACTCCGTAGCGCACCAGCTCGGGGCGGCCGCTCGCGACCACCTCGGTGGCGAGGTCGTAGACGGCGGCTTCGACGCATCCGCCGGACACCGAGCCGACCGCATCCCCTCCGGCTGTGACGAGCATCGCCGCGCCGGGCGGCCGCGGCGCCGACTCGAACGTGCGCACGACGGTCGCGAGACCGGCGGTGTTCCCCGCCGCCCACTCCGCCATCAGGGCGTCGAGCACGTCTCTCACGGTGAGCTCCGTGCCCGGCGGCCGCGGTAGCGGCCGATCAGGAATCCGACGAGCCCCGCTGCGGCGAGGAGGCCGAGGAGTCTGGGGATGGTCAGCTGATCGCGGATGACTCCCTTCACCAGCGCCAGCCCGTCCACCTCGGTGTCGGCGGCCCGCTTCGGGGCAGGGCGCATCGGGGCAGGCCGCATCGGGGCAGGGCTGGGCGGAGCCGCCGCCGGTGGTTCCGTGGCCGGGGAGGCCGGCTGGGAGGCATCCCGAGCGTCGTCCTCTGCCGGTTCATCGGGAGGCGATCCCTCGACGACCATCGCCTGGAGGTTCTCGGCGAACAGCGCCATCATCTGCTGGGTGACGCTGTTGATGACGCTCTTGCCCATCGCGGCCGCTCTCCCGGACAGGTTCAGGTCGGCATGCACGGATCCCGTGGTCGTGCCGTCCGCTTCGGTGAGCAGGAGGGTCGCGGACCCGTCGGCCATGCCCTGACCGCGGGTCTCCTGCGCCTTTCCACTGAAGACGGCTCGGTGCGCAGTGGCGTCGAGTTCGACCACGTTGACCAGTCCCTTGTACTGCAGCGTGACCGGGCCGAGCTTCACCTTCACCCCGACCTGGAACGCGTCGTCCGAGAGCTTGTTCAGGATCTCGGCGCCCGGCACGGATGCCGCGATCCGGTCGAAGTCCGTCAGGACGGTCCAGACCGCGTCGATGGGTGCGGTGACGGAGAAGCTGCTGTCGAGTTCCATGGGTGCGTCCCTATCTGTCGGTGTCCATGAGGCGGTCGGCTCGAATCATGGCCGCCAGCTCGGCGAGCGAGGTGTAATCGTGACCGCTGACGAATGCGTCGCAATGGGGAAGGGCGGCGGCCATCCCGCCCGCGAGCGGCCGGTACCCCGCAGCCGCCTTGCGCGGGTTGACCCAGATGATCCGATGGGCCAGTCGTCGAAGCCGCGCCATCTGCGCGTCCACGTCCTCGGGCGTGTCGAGTGCCCATCCGTCGGAGAGGACGACGACGATCGCGCCGCGGGCGATTCCGCGGCGGCCGTGGTCGTCGATGAAGCGACGGATGCTCTCGGCCAGGCGTGTGCCACCGGCCCAGTCCGCGGCGCTCGCGGCCGCCCGCGCGAGAGCCTGATCGGGGTCCCGCACCTTCAGTTGCCGGGTGAGCCGGGTCAGCCGGGTGGAGAAGACGAACGCCTCGGCCCCCGCGGTGACGACGGCCCCCTGCAGCAGCGACAGGAAGACCCGGGTGTACGGCTCCATCGAGCCGGACACGTCGCAGACGAGCACGAGACGGCGTTGCCGTGGCCGACGGTGCGCGTAGATCAGGCGCGCGGCATCGGATCCCGTCCGCTGCGCCGACCGGATGGTGCGCCGCAGGTCCAACCGCGCGCCGATGTGCGGCGATGGACGCGATCGCCGGCTGCGCACCTCGGGAGTGGACAGCACGATCCTGCGCACAAGGGCTCTGACCTGGGCGATCTCCTCCTCCGACAATTCCGCGAAGGATGTCTCCTTCAGTCGCTCCTCGCGGGACGCGACGCCGAGGCGCACCTCGCGGTCGTGTCCGCGTTCGTCGCCGGGTCGCTCCGCGGCGGGGCTCGATGCCCCGGGTGAGGTTGCCGGGTGCTCAGCGGTCGTGGACGGGCGGCTGTCGGCCGTCGTCGCCCGGGTGCGCGCCTCGGATCCGACGGCGGGGGGCGCGTTCTGCTCCCCGCGGGTGTCCGATGGGTCGAGGATCCCGTCGAAGACAGCCGAGAAGACCGCGTCGAAGGTCGGGAGTTGACCGCGGGTGGAAACGAGGGTGGCCCGGCAGGTCCGGTAGGTGGCATCGCGCGAATCCGGGGGAACGAGCCGCATCGCCTCGGCGAGCCAGCCGATCCGTTCCGGCGAGACGGCCATGCCGGCCCGCCGCAACGCCGTGGCGAAGCCCGCGGCCAGCGCAGCCGCCTCGACCGTCACACCGCGGTTCGTCTCCGCCGCCCGGGAGTCAGGCACGAGCGCCTCCCGCGACCCACTCCGCCCCGCGCGCCGACGCGATCTCCAGGTCGTCCCTGTTCTTCAGCACCGACCCCCAGGTCTGCTGGACGACGACGGCATCGAGCCGCTCGACGCCGAGGATCGACGAGTGCGGAGACCCAGTCGATGGCCTCGGCGATCCCCGGAGGTTTTGCCAGGTCGAGGGAGCGCAGCCGCGTGATCGATGCGGCGGTCGCCAGGGCGAGCGGGTGCGCGCTGCCCGGAACGCGCCGGCGCACGATCTCGGCGATCCGCTCCGGGGAGGGATAGTCGATCCAGTGGTACAGGCATCGGCGGGTCAACGCGTCGTGCAGCTCGCGCGTGCGGTTCGAGGTGAGCACGACGATGGGAGGGTGCGTGGCCTGGATCGTGCCGAGTTCCGGGATCGTCACGGCGGCCTCCGCCAGCAGCTCGAACGTGAATGCCTCGAACTCGGCGTCGGCGCGATCGATCTCATCCAGGAGGAGCACTGCAGGCCGAGGGCCGGCATGCTCGATGGCCGCCAGCAGCGGCCGGCGCAGCAGATACTGCGGAGCGAACAGATCGGCCTCGTCGAGGGTGCCGTCGCCCAGCTCTGCGAGGCGGATGCCGAGGAGCTGGCGCTGGTGGTTCCACTCGTACAGGGCCTCGCCGGCGTCGATGCCCTCGTAGCACTGGAGACGGAACAGCGGGGTGTCGAGTGTGCGGGCGAGTGCCTTCGCGGCCTCCGTCTTGCCGACTCCGGCCTCGCCCTCCAGCAGGATCGGCTGCGGCAGCCGCACGGCGAGGAAGAGGGCGGTCGCCAGCGCATCGTCGGCCAGGTAGTCGTCCTCCTCGAGAGCCGTGACCAAAGAAGCGACGTCCGGAACCCGGCGTCGCACCTCGGCCTCTGCTCCTGCACGCCCCGGTGTCGTCATCCGGCCTCCTCGAGGAGCGCGAGGACGCGGCGGTAGTCGTCCTCCGTGTCCACGTCGATCGGGATCGCGCCCGCGATGCGCACCTCCCTCACCTCGGCGGCGCGCTGCTCCAGGAGCTTCCAGACCGCCTTGTCTCCGTGCAGCTCGGCCAGAGCCGGCAGCACGCTGCGACCGAAGGCGAACGGGTGGCCGATGCCGTCGTCGTAGCGGCAGACCGCGATCGGCGCATCGCCCCTCCCCGCGAGCAGCGCGCGGACTGTGGCGGCGGTGACGCCCGGTTGGTCGCCGAGCAGGAGCACCAGCACGTCCGTGTCGGTGCGCAGGGCCGGCAGCGCGGCGGCGATCGAGGAGGAGCATCCCGCCGCGAAGTCGGGATTGTCCGCGATGTCGATACCGGTGAGATCGACGGCCGCTCGCACGTCGTCCCGCGACCCCCCGAGGGCGACGACCAGCTGACCGAGTCCGATGGCCCGTGCCACGGACAGCACGCGGTCGAGCAGCACGCCGTCGCCGTACGGCAGCAACTGCTTCGGCCTTCCCAGTCGACTCGAGCCGCCAGCAGCCAGCACCAGTCCGGCAGTGCGCTCGTCAGCCCGCGGCGGCATGATTCCCCGCCTCGGCCAGGAAGGTGTTCCGACAGCCTTCGGAACAGAAGTAGTACCGGGTGCCGTCGATGTCGGCATGCAGGCTCGTCTCGACCGCCGCGACCTCCATGCCGCAGACCGGATCGATCGCGATCGCGACGTCCGGCTCGGCGACCACGACGCGCGATCGCTCTGCGACCAGTTGGGCGAGGATCGAGAGCGCGATCTCGCCGGGAGTCATGGCACCGATCGCGAGGCCGGCCGGGCTGAAGACCCGGGAACGCTGCTCGTCGTCGACGTCGAGGGAGGCCAGAACGGCCGCCCCGCGGGTCGGACTGGCGACGAGGGCGACATAGGGCACCGCGGCCCTCAGCGCCCGTTCCAGCGCCGGTTCCTCGTCCTTGCCGTGCGAGGCGATGATGATCGCAGCATCGCCGTCCGCGGGGGTCACGGAGACCCCGTCCGCCGTCACCATCTCGAGGCCGATGCCCCCGCCGAGCTCGGCCAGCGCGTGCGCGACGGGCGTGTCGCCGACGACGATCACCCGCGGCGGCGGAATGACCGGCTCGAGGAAGATCTCGATCGCCCCGCCGCTCAGGCACGGGTTGGACACCTCGATGGCGCCCTCCTCCTGCACCCGCGACGGCTCGCCCGGAACCACCCTGAGCAGGACGGGCTCGTGCGTGCCGAGCGCGCGCAGACTGAACTCGCGCACGGATGCCTCCACGCAGTTCCCGCCCACGAATCCGTCGATCCGACCGGATTCCAGGATCAGTGCGACATCGCCGGCGCGGGCGCTCGTGGGGTGCTGCGCCCTCACGACGGTGGCGCGGACGAACGGCTCCCGGCGCGCCGACAGCGCCTCGGCCTTCTCGGCATGGTCGACGCGTTCCATAGGCATTTCCCGCTCAGATCGGGGGTGTCGCCCGGCCCTGCATGGCCGCCCAGACCCGCGCAGGCGTGCAGGGCATGTCGATGGCGGTCACGCCGAGCGGCGAGAGGGCGTCGATGATCGCGTTCACGATCGCCGGCGGGGAGCCGACCGTCGCCGACTCTCCGACGCCCTTCGCACCGATCGGGTGGTGCGGCGACGGCGTCACCGTGTAGCCGGTCTCCCAGTTCGGCACCTCCATGGACGTGGGGATGAGGTAGTCCATGAACGAGCCGCCGAGGTTGTTGCCGTCCTCGTCGAACTCGATGATCTGCATCAGCGCCATCCCGACACCGTCGGTCAGTCCGCCGTGCACCTGGCCCTCGATGATCATCGGGTTGATCCGCGTTCCGCAGTCGTCGACCGCGATGAAGCGTCGCACCTTCACGTGACCGGTTCCCGGGTCGACGTCGACGACGCAGATGTAGGCCCCGTAGGGGAAGGTCAGGTTCGGCGGGTCGTAGGTGACCTCGGCGTCGAGGTTGCCGTCGACGCCGTCGGGGAGGGCGACGGTCGCGTGGGCCCCGAGCGCGATCTCGGCCATGGTCTTGCCGACGCTCGGATCTCCGGCGACGAACCAGCGGCCCTTCTCCCACTCGAGGTCCTCGGGACGGCTCTCCAGCATCGCCGCGGCGATCAACCGGGCCTTCTCCCGCACCTTCCGGGCGACCAGTGCCACGGCGCCGCCGCTGACGGGCGTGGAGCGAGAGCCGTACGTGCCGAGCCCGAACGGCGTCTGGTCGGTGTCGCCGTGCACGACAGCGATGTCCTCCGGCGGAATTCCGAGTTCCTCGGAGACGATCTGCGCGAACGTCGTCTCGTGGCCCTGCCCCTGGCTCTGGACGGAGATGCGCACGACGGCCTTGCCGGTCGGATGGACCCGCAGTTCGGCTCCGTCGGCCATTCCCAGCCCCACGATGTCCATGTGCTTGCGGGGGCCGGCGCCTACCACCTCCGTGAAGAACGCGATTCCGATTCCCATCAGCTCGCCGCGAGCGCGTTTCTCCTTCTGTTCGCGTCGCAGATCGTCGTAGCCGGCGATCTCCATCGACAGGCGCATGGTCTTCTCGTAGTCGCCCGAGTCGTACTCCCATCCCGTCTTGTTCGGGTACGGGAACTGCTCGGACCGGATGAAGTTCTTCAGGCGCAGTTCCGCTGGGTCCATCTCGAGTCGGTGCGCCAACGCGTCGACCATCCGTTCCACGAGGTAGACGGCCTCGGTGACCCGGAAGGAGCACGCGTATGCGACCCCGCCGGGCGCCTTGTTCGTGTATACGCCGGTGACCGCGCAGTGCGCGGCCTGGAGGTCGTAGCTGCCGGTGAAGATGTGGAAGAAGCCCGCCGGGTACTTGCTCGGCTGCGCCGTCGCGTTGAAGGCGCCGTGGTCGGCGAGCACCTTCGTGCGGACCGCCAGGATCTTGCCGTCCTTGGTCGCCGCGATCTCGCCCTGCATGATGTAGTCGCGCGCGAAGGACGTCGACATCAGGTTCTCCGACCGGTCCTCGACCCACTTGACCGGCCTGCCGGTGACGATCGAGCCGACGACGGCGAGGACGTACCCCGGGTAGATTCCGACCTTGTTGCCGAAGCCGCCGCCGATGTCGGGGGAGACCACCCGGATCTTGTGTTCGGGGATCCCGGCGACCATCGCGAACAGGGTGCGGTGAGCATGCGGGGCCTGGCTCGTCTCGTACAGGGTGAGCCCTCCGTCGACCGCATCGAAGTCCGCGACGGCGCCGCAGGTCTCCATCGGCGCGGGATGCACCCGCGGATAGACGACCTCCTGGGATACCACCACGTCGGCGGCGGCGAATGCCGCGTCGGTCTGGGCGGCGTCACCGGCCTCCCAGTCGAAGATGCGATTGTCGGTGCGACCGTCGATCTCGTCGCGGATCACCGGGGCCCCAGGTTCCAGCGCTTTCCGGGCATCCGTCAGCGGCGGCAGCATTTCGTACTCCACCTGGATCAGCTCGAGCGCGTCGCGGGCGGCATACCGGTCCTCGGCGACGACGAACGCGACCTCCTGGCCCTGGAAGCGCACCTTGTCGGTCACGAGCACGGCCTGCACGTCGGCGGAGAGGGTCGGTGCCCAGGCGAGGCCCAGTCCCTCGAGATCCTTGCCCGTGATCACCGCCAGCACCTTCGGGCGCGCGAGCGCCTCCGAGGTGTCGATCGACACCAACCGGGCATGCGCCATGGGCGCACGCAGGATCGCGCCGTGGAGCATGCCGGGCAGCACGATGTCGTCGATGTAGCGGCCCTTGCCCCGGACGAAGCGGGGATCCTCCTTGCGCTGCAGCCGCCCGAATCCGACCGGGCGCTGCTCGTCGCCGGCCGCCGGGTTGGCGGCGCGGTCCTCGGCGATGGTCATGAGCCCACTTCCTCGACTGCGGGTACTGCCGGGTGTTCCGCGGCCCACTGCACGGAGCGGACGATGGTGGCGTACCCCGTGCACCGACAGCTCTGCCCTGAGATCGCCTCGCGGATCTCGGTGTCATTCGGGTGCGGATTCCTGTCGAGCAGGGCGCGGGTCGTGAGCATCATTCCCGGCGTGCAGAAGCCGCACTGCAGCCCGTGCTCCTCCATGAACCCCTGCTGGATCGGATCGAGCACGCCACCCGTCGCCAATCCCTCGACGGTGCGGATGTCGTGCCCATCGGCCATCGCCGCGAGCACCGTGCAGGATTTCACCGGTTGTCCGTCCATCAGGACCACGCAGGTGCCGCAATTGGAGGTGTCGCATCCCCAGTGGGTGCCCGTCATGCCCAGATCCTCGCGGATGAAGTGGACCAGGAGCACGCGCGGCTCGATGTCGCGAGTGATCTCCTCACCGTTCATCGTCATGGTGACCTGCATGGCTTCAGCCCTCCTGTGAGTCGACGGCGCGTGCACACGCACGGCGAAGCACGCGCCGGGTGAGTTCGTCGGCGAGGTGTCGTTTGTAGTCGATGGGGCCGCGTTGGTCGGCCACCGGCTCGCAGGCGATGGAGGCGAGCCTGCCGGCCTCGGCGAAGAGTCCCTCGCTCGGCGCCTCCCCGCGCAGCGTGGAGGCGATTCCGGCGACGGTCCCGTCGAGTCCGACCGCGGTGAGGCCGACCGCTGCGTCCTCGAAGCTGCCGTCCGCGGCGAGCGTGACCGACGCGCCGGCGGCGACGACGGCCCAGTCGCCCACGCGACGTTCGACCTTCTCGTAGGCGCTGGACGTTCGCGCTCGAATCGGAAGGCGCACCTCGCATAGCAGCTCGGTCTGCGCCACTGCCGTCTCATACGGGCCCCGGTGGAACTCGCTCATGGTCATCCACCGTTCACCGGCGGGACCCCGCACCACCGCGGTCGCGCCGAGCACGTCGCACACCGTGGAGATGTCCTCCGCGGGATCCGCCTGACACAGGGACCCTCCGATCGTTCCGCGGTTGCGCACGGTCGGATCAGCGATCACCTGCTCCGCGTCGGTGATGATGGGGAAGAGCCGCGCGATCTCGTGCGACTCCAGGAGCGTCGTATGACGCGTGAGCGCGCCGATCCGGAGCTGGTCGTTGTCGACCAGCACGAAATCCAGCTCGTACAGGTCGTTGATGTCGATCAGCCACTCCGGCCTGGCGAGCCGGAGCTTCATCATCGGCAACAGGCTGTGCCCGCCGGCGACGACCCGGGCCTCCGGACCGTGACGTTCGAGGAGGGCGATGGCGTCGTCGACGCCGGTTGCGCGGGCGTAATCGAATGGAGCCGGGATCTGCACGATGCACCCCTTAACGGGCACACACGACCGCGTGCGTCACCCGATCGCAAGTCTTGCCGCGCCGAAACCGGCGTGTCAATATCGTCCTAACCGAAAGGTTATGACGTGTGTCTATGACGCTGAGCCAGCTGAGAGCCTTCGCGCTGGTGGCGCGGCTCGGGTCGCTCCACGCCGCCGCCGCTGAGCTCGGCATCAGCGAGCCGGCCGTCGCGGGGGCACTCGCCGCGCTCCGGGTCGACCTGGGCGATCAGCTCTACGTTCGTGCCGGTGGGGGGATCGCCCTGACGCCGGGCGGCCGGCTGCTCGCCGACCACGCCTGGGAGATCGTCGCGCTCGCCGATCGGGCGCGCTGGGACGTGGCGCATGCCGACACTGCGACGCCCGAGCTCCGAGTGCTGGCCACTGCAGCTTTCGCGGAACACGCGGCCGGCCGGTTGTTTGATGCGTTCGACAGGTGGGCGTCGCCCACGTCGGTGGAGGTCGTGGTCGAAGCCGCCTCGGACGTCGCCGCACTGCTCAGGGACCGTGCGTACGACATCGCCCTGGGCGCCCGACCGTCGAAGGAGGCGGACGCGACCATGGATGTCGTTCCGTTCCTGCGCTACCAGCGCATCATGGTCGCGTCGGCGTCCCATCCACTCCACGGACTGCCTGGCCCGCTCACCATCTCCCAGCTGCTCTCCTACCGGTGGTTCGCCGGCCCGGCCGGAGTGGAGGATCTCACCGAGGAGGGCCGATGGCTCGCCCGCCTCGCCGGAGTTCCGCGCATCGTGGAGCTGACCAGCGAGACGGACGCGCTCGCCGCGGTGCGGGCGGGCGAGGGGATCATGCTCGCCCTCGGACATGCGGTGAGCGCCGAGGTGGGCAACGGGACCCTCGCACGACTCCCGGTCGCCGGGACGCCCATCCGGGGGCTGTGGTGGGCGACGACCCTCGACCGCGGCCGCGCGAGCGTGACGGCGCGGATCCTGCAGCGCTTCGCGACCACGGCCGAGGCCACGGCCGCGATGGTCGCCCCCGGCGGATCCCGAGGCCTCTCCGGTCGCGGGACCAAGGTACGCGTCGCCCTCTGGTCATGAGATCGGGGCGTCCCCGGCCCCCACGGCCGGGGGGATGACTGAACCGGCGCCGCGTCAGACGCGCTGCAGGGCGTCCTCGACGGCGACCCACGCGAGCATCGCGCACTTCACCCGCACGGCATAGCGGGACGCGCCGCTCAGGGCGACGGCGTCGCCGAGCAGGGCCTGGTCGCCCGGGATCGCGCCCTTCGAGTGCATCATCTCCCGGAACGCCGCGATCCGTTCGCTGAGCGCTGCCGAATCCAGCCCGTCCACCAGGTCGGACAGCAGCGAGGCCGACGCCTGCGAGATCGCACAGCCGTGGCCGGCCCAGCTGATCGACTCGATCCGCTCCCCGGCGGCATCGGCGTGCAGGCGCACGGTCAGGTCGTCTCCACAGGTCGGGTTGACCTGGCGGGATTCCGCGGCACCGGGCTCGCGAAGACCGTACCCGTGGGGGTGCCGGGCGTGATCCATGATGATCTCCCGGTAGAGATCGCCGAGCGGCACCTCGCCGGGGACGTCCGGGTCGGCGCTGCTCATCGCCCCACACCGAAGAAGGCGCGCACATCGCCGACGGCGTTCAGGAACGCGTCGATCTCGTAGGGCGCCGTATAGAGGTAGGTGCTGGCGCGCGTGGTCGCAGCGACGCCGAACCTGGCGTGCAGCGGCTGCGCGCAGTGGTGGCCGACCCGCACGGCGATGCCCGCGCCGTCGAGGAACTGCCCCACGTCGTGCGCATGGACGCCGTCGACCACGAAGCTCGCGAGTCCGCCGCGCTCATGCCCGGCGGGCGGACCCAGCACGCGCACCCCCGGAATGTCGCCCAGGCCGGACACGAGGCGCCCGCCGAGGTCGGACTCCCAGCCGTGGATGCGGTCCATGCCGACAGCGTCGAGGAAGTCGATGGCGGCGGCGAGGGCGACCGCCTGGGCGACCGGTTGGGTGCCCGCCTCGAAGCGCTGCGGGGCGGGCAGGAACTCGGCGCGCTCCAGCGTCACGGTGGTGATCATCGAGCCACCGGTGAGGAACGGGGGCAACGCGTCGAGGAGTTCCGCCCGACCGTAGAGCACGCCGATGCCGGTCGGCCCCAGCATCTTATGGCCCGAGAACGCCGCGAAGTCCACGTCGAGCGCCCGGAGGTCGAGCGGGCGGTGCGGCGCCGACTGACAGGCGTCGAGGACCGCCAGGGCGCCGACGCCATGGGCCAGTGCCGTCAGCGTCCGGACGGGGTTGACCGTACCCGACACGTTGGAGACGTGGGTGAAGCAGACGAGGCGGGTGCGGCCTCCGATGATGCGCGCAGCCTCGTCGAGGTCGAGCGTCGCATCATCCGTGACCGGGATCACCCGCAGCGTCGCCCCCGTGCGCGCCGCCAGCTCCTGCCACGGGATGAGGTTGGCGTGGTGCTCCATCTCAGTGACGACGATCTCGTCGCCGACACCCACGCGGAACCGTGCAGCGGCCGCACCGCCCCGACCGAGGCCGGCGTTGGAGATCGAGTAGGCCAGGAGGTTGATCGCCTCGGTGGCGTTGCGGGTCCAGACGATCTCGGTGTCGTCGACGCCGACGAACGATGCGACCCGCGCACGCGCGTTCTCGAAGAGCTCGGTGGCTTCGGCGGCGAGGGTGTGGGCTCCGCGGTGCACCGCGGCATTGCGCCGCGCGACGAAGTCGTGCTCGGCGTCCAACACGGGGCGCGGCCGCTGGGAGGTGGCGCTCGAATCGAGGTACACCAGCGGGTGGCCGTTGACGCGTTCCGCGAGGATCGGGAACTCCGCGCGCAACTCCTCGACCTCGCCGGGGGTGAGGGGGACGATCCCGGTCGTGGCGGCTCCGGTCGTCGGAGCGGCCCGCACGCGTGCCGTGACTGCGGAATGCGTGGGTGTCATGGTGGTGAGGTCCTTGTCGGACGCGTCGCTCGACCAGCCCGGTCGGAGCCCGCGGTCCACTTCCAAGCGTACGCCGCGGCGGCCCCGCGAGGCGGAATCGAATGGGATGCTGCGGTCCTGCACCGTCGACATCGCGATCGCCGGGCGACGCATCGCCGGGCATCGCATCGCCGGGCATCGCATAGCCGGAACGGAATATTCGGGGGCACAACCCCCTTGCGCCGCGCGGCACGGGGTCTACGCTGGAGAGGTCGCTGTGGTGTTCCACAGGGGGAGATGGGGTGCACATGAAAGGCAAGATCCTCTTCGTCGTCGGACTCGGCGTCGGCTACGTGCTCGGCACGCGAGCCGGGCGCGAGCGATACGAGCAGATGCGCAAGGCAGCAGAGGCCGTGTGGAACAAGCCGGCCGTGCAGCAGGGCGTCGGCTCCGTGAAGGACTTCGCCAATGCGCGCGTCGGCGACCTGAGCGACACGGTGCTCGACGGCATCAAGTCGTTCATCAGCAACGCGACGCGGGGCTCGGGTGCGACCGAGCACGACGTCGACACCGCCGCGAAGTCGGCGAAGGAGGGTGTCTCCAAGGGCGCCCGAGCCGCGAAATCGGCGGTCGATACCACCGCCGACGCCGTTGACGACGTGATCGATCGGGCCGCCAAGACCGCAGCATCGGCGGCGTCCGGCACGACGTCCTCTGCGAAGCCCGCCGCGAAGGACAGCGGCACGACTTCGCGCGGCGGCAAGCCCGCGGCATCCGACTCCTGACCCACCGGAGGTGACTTCGCGATGGCCGAACCGACGAACGGCGAACGCTCGCTCTTCACGCTGATCGGCGAGCTTCCCGACACCGTCTCCGCACTCATCCGCGCCGAGATCGACCAGATCAAGGCCGAGATCTCCTACAAGGCCAAGCACTTCGGCATCGGGTCGGGCCTCGTCGCCGGTGCCGCAGTCGTGGGCGTGTTCCTGCTCTTCACGCTGATCGTCGCCGGCATCTTCGCGCTCGCGCTCGTGATGCCGGCGTGGGCGGCTGCGCTCACGGTCTCGGGCGCGCTGCTGCTCATCATCGTCATCCTGCTGTGGATCGCGTACGTCAACTTCAAACGCGGAGCCGAGCCGCTGGAGTCGATCGACAGCCTGAAGGCCGATCTCGACGCGCTGAAGGGAACGGGCGACTATGACCGTCGATACTGAGTCTCCTGCCCCGCCTCCCTCGAAGCGCAGCGCCAAGACACGTGAGCGCAATCTCACGCGCCTGCAGGCGCGCCTCGCCTCCCAGCGGGCGCGTGCCGACTTCGCATCGACGCTGAACGAGCTCGAAGACCAGCTCAACCTGCCGAAGCGGGCCAAGAAGAAGTGGCGTGCGTTCGCCGACGAGCGGCCCGGCGCCGCGGTCGCGGTCGCGGTCGGCGTGGTCGCCGCGGTGGGTGTCACGGTCTGGCTCGTCGTGCGCGCGAAGGTCAACGGGTAGCGTCGAGCAGCCTTCGACGAGCGGATGCCACGGTGCCAGCGTCACCCCGGCCCGGATACCCCGCAACGGCGTCGGCGACCGCGGTCGACCGCGTCGCGGCATCCGTTCGCGCCGACATCCTGAGCGGCGCCCTCGCCCCGGGCGCCCCTCTTCGCGAGGAGGCCGCCGCGGCCGAGTACGGCGTGTCACGGCACACCGTACGCTCGGCGTTCCAGCGGCTCGTCGCCGAACGACTCGCGGTCGGCGAGTCGTACCGAGGGGTTCGCGTGGCGAGATTCGACCGGGCACAGGTGATCGCGCTGCAGCAACTGCGGGCGGCGCTCGAGGTCGAGGCCGTGCGAATCGTGGGGCAGCGGTTCGGCGAGGCGTGGCCCGATGAGACGCTCGCGCCGGCCCGAGCGGCGCTCGCCCGGCTCGAGGCCCTGGCGACCCCGGTCGACTGGCTCGAGGTCGAGCGCATCCACGCCGACTTCCACCATGCGCTCGTCGCGGCATCCGCGAGTCCTCGCATCATCGAGACGCACGCGGCCCTCGGCAGCGAGCTGCTGCTGTTCCTGCTGCACGTGCGCCCGCACTACACGCTCGAGAGCCTCATCGCGGAGCACCGTGCTCTGCTCGAGGACCTCCCGACCCGCGGCGGCGACGCCGTGCGCGAGCACCTCGAGCACTCCACGAAGCTGCTGCTCGGCTCCTGACGCGCGCCGAGCCGGAAGGAAGGAATCGCCGATGTCGATGGAATCGCAGTCGCAGTCGGAGTCGCAGTCGGAGTCGGAGTCGGTGACGGATGCCACGGAGGCCTTCGCCGACCGCATCTTCGCGTCCGCTCTCGGGGCGTTCGAGATCCTCAGCGTCTACCTCGGCGATCGGCTCGGCTGGTACCGGGCCCTCGCGGAGAACGGACCGCTCACCGCGTCCGAGCTCGCGGAGCGCACGGGCACGCAGGAACGCTACGCACGCGAGTGGCTCGAGCAGCAGGCGGTGAGCGGCATCCTCACCGTCGACGACCCGGCCGTGCCGCCCGCCGGCCGCCGCTTCGCGCTGCCCGCCCCGCACGCCGAAGTGCTCACCGACGTCGAGTCGCTGAACCACCTCGCGCCGATCGCTCGGATGATCGCCGCCTCGGCGGCGCAGCTCGGCCCGCTGCTCGAGGCGTACCGCGGTGGCGGCGGCGTGTCGTGGCTGCAGCTCGGCGACGACGCCCACGAATCGCAGGGCGACATCAACCGGCCGTGGTTCGAGACGCGACTGGCCGAGGCGCTCGCCTCGGTGCCCGAGCTGCACCGCGTGCTGTCGCGGCCCGGGGCGCGAATCGCGGATGTCGGATGCGGCCACGGCTGGTCGTCGATCGCACTCGCCCGCGCCTACCCCGCGGCCAGGGTCGAGGGGTTCGACCTCGACACCGCGGCCATCGAGGCCGCGCGGGAACATGCGCGGGACGCGGACGTCGCCGATCGGGTGACCTTCCACGTGGCGCGCGGCGAGAGCCTCACCGAGACCGCCGCCTTCGACGCCGGGTTCGTGTTCGAGGCCCTGCACGACATGCCGTTCCCGGTCGAGGTGCTCGAGGCGCTCCGTCGCATGGTTCGCGTCGACGGCGAGGTCGTGATCATGGACGAGGCCGTCGCCGAGACGTTCGCGCCCGACGGCGACGACGTCGAGCGCATCATGTACGGCTACAGCCTGTTCGTGTGCCTGCCCGACAGCCTCTCGACCGAGGGCTCCGTGGGCACCGGCACCGTGATGCGGCCGGCGATCCTCGAGCGCTATGCGCGCGAGGCGGGCTTCGCGGGCGCCGAGGTGCTTGCCGATCGAGGATTTCGCCTCCTTCCGCTTCACCCGGCTCGTGCGCTGAGCCCTGGCTCGGCGGCGGCTCACCCTGTGATCGCGGCGTACCAGATGAGCAGCATCGTGACGAGGAATCCCACGGCGTAGTTGATGCCGAGGAATCGCTTCCACCCGGCGTTCGCCCGCTCCGAGTCCGCGTCGCGAAGGTCCGCGAACGGCGCCGCGACGGCGATGTACGGCACGACGAGCGCGGCGGCGAGCGGTCCGGGCCACGCGGTCGCGAGCATCAGGACGCCCGCGGCCGCCCACGCGCCGATCGCGAAGCGCACCGTGCGGCGGGCGCCCAGCACCGTCGCGATCGAGGCGATGCCGCCCGCCCGGTCGGGCACGATGTCCTGCACCGCGCCGAACGCATGGCTCGCCACGCCCCACGCGAGGAATGCGACGAGCAACACGACGAGCTGGGGCGTGAACGCGGCACCCGCCAGCACGAGCCCGTAGACCGCGGGACTCACGAAGTGCACGCTCGACGTCACCGAGTCGAGGAACGGGACCTCCTTGAACCGCAGGCCCGGCACCGAGTATGCCGCGACGGCGAACAGGCTCACGGCGAGCACCACCCACGAGGCGGGCCGGCCGAGCGCGACGAGCGCGAGGACGAACGGGAGGCACAGGGTGATCGCCGCGATGATCGTGAGCCGGTGCCGACCCGGCACGAGGAGCGCGCCCTCGACGCCGCCCTTGCGCGGATTCGCGGCATCCGAGGCGTAATCGAACACGTCGTTCACGCCGTACATCGCGAGGTTGTACGGCACGAGGAAGAAGAGGGTGCCCACCACGAGCGCGACGTCGACCTCCCGGGTCGCGAGCAGGTACGCGGCGGCGAACGGGAAGGCGGTGTTGACCCAGCTCAGCGGACGTGACGCCGTGAGGAGATCCGCGGTGGCGCTGCGGCGGCGCGTCTCAGTCGGCATCCGGCCGCCTCGCGAGCATGCTCCACAGGCCGCTCAGCAACAGGGCGCCGGCGATGGGATACGCGAAGTCCTCGACGGGCGCGAGGCCGATGCGCGCGCCCGAGATGCGTCCGTCGGAGTAGGCGAACAGTCCGCTCGCGATCATGACCGTGTCGAACACCGCCGTGAGCACGAGCAGCACCGCGACGGCGGCGAAGATCGCGATCGCGTGCCCGCGTGGCATCCGGCGCCAGGCGACGGCCGCGACGACCGCGGCGACCGCGAGGAAGACGGCGGCGAGCAGCAGGTAGCTCATCACCGCCGCACCTCCTGGGCGGCGATCAGGCGCAGCGCTCCGGTGTAGAGCACGAGCGTCAGGTAGCAGAGGAAGGTCAGGAAGACGAGCTCCTCGAGCGGGAACTCGGGGCCGAGCAGGATGCCGGTGCTCACCGAGTTCTCGGCGCGGAAGAAGATGCCGAGCCCGATGCCGGCAAGGTCCCAGGCGACGAAGAAGGCGACGCCGATGACCAGCACGATCACGGCCCGCACGCCCGCCGCCCAGAACACGAGGCGGAAGCGTGCGTCGAGCAGCACCATGCCTCCGAGGCCGGCGAGGAGCACGCCGAGGTAGACGAGCATCATGCGGCCACCAGGCGGGTCTCGTGCTCGGGCAGCCGACCGGCGCTGTCGTCGCCGCGGAGCGCCTTCGCCACGAGCTCGGCGCTGATGAGGCACATCGGAAGGCCGATGCCCGGCACGGTCGTGGCCCCGGCGAAGTACAGCTCGCGCACCGTGCTCGAGGAGGTGCGGCCGCGGAGGAAGGCGCTCTGCCGCAACACGTGGGCGGGGCCGAGGGCCGAACCGCGCCAGGAGTTGAACTCTGCCGCGAAGTCGCCCGGGCCGACGGTGCGGCGCACGACGATGCGGGCCGCGAGGTCGCGGATGCCGGTCCACGCGGCGAGCTGCGCGATCGCGGCGTCGGCGATGCGCTCCACCGAAGGGTCGCCGGCGCCGTCGACGCCGCCACGCCCGATCGACGGGTCGGCCGGCACCGGCACGAGCACGAAGAGGTTCTCGTGCCCCGGTGGCGCCACGGTGGAGTCGCTCGCGCTCGGCTTGCACACGTAGAGCGACGCCGGGTCGGGTACCGACGGGGTCGGCCCGAAGATGCGGGCGAAGTTCTCCGTCCAGTCGTCGGCGAAGAGCAGGTTGTGATGCAGGAGCCCGGGCAGCTCCCCGCGCACGCCGAGCATGACGAGCACGGCGCCCGGCCCCGGGTTGCCGCGCCGCCACGAGGCATCCGAACGACTGCGTGACTCGGCGGGCAGCAGCGCCGTCTCGGTGTGGTGCAGGTCGGCCGCCGAGACGACGACGTCGGCGTCGACCTCGTGCGTCTCGCCGATGGTGTCGAGGTAGCGGATGCCCCGTGCCACGCCTCCATCGACCCGGATGCCGGTGACCCGGGCGCCCGTGACGACCCTCGCGCCGACCCCCTCGGCGAGGCGGGCGACGCTGTCGATCACCTCGCGGAAGCCGCCCTGCGGGTAGAACACGCCGTCGTCGAGGTCGAAGTGGCTCATCAGGTGGTACATGCTCGGCGCATCGGAGGGCGAAGTGCCGAGGAACACCGCCGGGTAGCCGAGTACCTGCCGCAGTCGCGGATCGCGGATGCGCTGCGCGATGAACCGATCGAGCGGTTGGACGAGCAACCGGCCGAGCCGGCCGATCCGCCGGAGCACCGGCGGCACGAGCAGGCCGGCCGGTGACGAGAAGGGGTTGTAGAGGAAGTGGTCGAGCGCGAGTCGCGTGGTCTCGGCCGCCGAGTCGAGGTAGCGCTCGAGCGCCCGGCCGCCGCCCGGTTCGATCGACTCGAACGCGGCTGCGGCCTTCGCGCGGTCGGAGTACAGGTCGAGCGGTTCGGCATACCGCTCGAAGAAGACGCGGTACCCGGGATCGAGGCGGGTGAGGTCGAGCTGCTCAGCCGCGCTCGTGCCCATGAGCCGGTAGAAGTGCTCGAACACCTCGGGCATGAGGTACCACGACGGGCCGGTGTCGAAGCGGAAGCCCGCGGCATCCCACCGCCCGGCGCGACCCCCGATCGTGTCGCTCGCCTCGTACACCGTCACCTCGTGCCCGTCGCGGCCGAGCAGAGCGGCCGTCGCGAGCCCGGCGATGCCGGCGCCGATGACCACCACGCGACTCACGCGACCACCTCCTGCCCGCGCGTCATCGTGGCGCGGAGCAACAACAGCAGCTTGCGGCCCGTCGGCACGCTGACCCGTGCCGTGAGCAGTTCGCTCGCCGGAGTGCGGCGTAGCCGGGCCGCGAGCGCGGAGAACAGCGCGTGGGCGGCCGTGACCGCCCGGCGGCATCCGCTCGGCAGTTCGGGGATGACCGCGCCGGCGATCGCGAGGTCCTCGTCGATGTCGTCGAGGAGGCGGGTCTTCTCGACCTCGCCGAGGCGACCGGCGACGATGCCCGGGAGATAGCACCGCCCGCGCGCGTCGTAGTCGTCGGCGAGATCGCGGAGGAAGTTGATCTTCTGGAAGGCGGCGCCGAGGTGGCGGGCGCCGCGCTCCCACCGCTCGTCGCGTGCACGGTCTGCGGGCAATCCCTGCGTGAACGCGCGGAGGCACATGAGGCCGACGACCTCGGCCGAGCCGTAGACGTAGTCGCGCAGCTCGTCATCGTCGAAGTCCACCGGGTCGAGGTCGCGCCGCATGGACGCGAAGAACGGCCGCGTGAGCTCCGCACCGAATCCCGTGGCGCGGGCGGTCTGCGCGAAGGCGTGCACGACGAGGTTCGAACTGTATCCGCTGGCCATCGTGCGCTCGGTCTCCGCCTCGAGCGTGTCGAGCGTGGCGCGTCGCGCCGCCGTGTCGAGCCCGGCCTCCTCGGCCGGACCGTCGACGATCTCGTCGGCGATGCGCACGAGCGCGTAGACGTCGGCGACGTGTTCGCGCACCGCTCGCGAGCACAGCCGGCTCGCGAGACCGAACGACGTCGAGTACTGCGAGATCACCTGTGCGGCGCCGCGGCGGGCGGCGCGATCGTAGAGGGCGAGACCGGTCGTGTGGCCGGTCATCGGGCACGCTCCACGCACGCGCGCGTCGTTGCCGTGAGTTCGTCGCGGAGCACGTCGGGCAGGAGCGGCGTCGCGATCGCCCGCAGGGCCGCGTCGCGTCGCTCGGCGATGCGCCGCTCGACGCGCGATCGGGCACCACTCGACTCGATCGCCGCACGGAGTCGCTCGGCGGCCGGCTCGTCGAGGTCGGGCCGCCCGAACTCCGAAGCGACTGAGGACCAGTCCGCGTGCCCCCGCGCGTAGGCGACGAGGAGGGTCTCCTTGCCCTCGCGGAGATCACCCAGCACGGACTTGCCCGTGAGTGCTGTCGAGCCGAAGACCCCGAGCACGTCGTCGCGGAGCTGGAAGGCGACGCCCAAGTGCCGGCCGAACTCACCGAGGCGCGAGACGGCGTCGCTCGTCGCCCCGCCGAGCACCGCCCCGGCCTGGAGCGGTGCGGTGAACGAGTACGACGCCGTCTTGTTCTCGATCATGGCGAGGATGTCGCGCTCGCCGGGGATCGCGCCGGCGCCGGAGCGCACGTCGGCATGCTCGCCGGCTGCGGCGAGGAACACGCAGTCGTCGACGATGCCGAGGAGCGCGCCGCGTGCGTCGGAGGGCACCTCGGTTTCGGCGACGAGCCGGTGCGCCGCACTGATCAGGAGGTCGCCCGCGAGGATGGCGGATGCCTCGCCGTACTCGTTCGCTCGCGACCGCGAGAGTCCGCGCGAGACGCCCTCGAGCGCGAACCGCCCGGCCACGTTCGGGGCGCCGCGCCGCATGAGGTCATGGTCGATCACGTCGTCGTGCATGAGGAAGGCGGTGTGCAGCAACTCGAAGGCGGCGGCGACGTGAACTGCCGCCGGCGTCTCGGTGCCGGCGAACGCCCGGTACGAGGCCAGCACGAGCGCGGGCCGGATGCGCTTGCCACCCGCGGCCGCATCACGCGCGGCCGACCAGAGCCTGCGGTAGTCGTCGCCGTGCGCGGCAGCCTTCGAGATGCGCTCGGCGAAGAACGCATCGAGGAAGCCGGCCACGGCACCGACGTCGTGTTCGACGGGACGATCGAGGATCGCGCCGATCATGAGGCGATGGCTCCGCGTTCGCCGAGCGAGCCGCCGAGGAAGGTCAGCAGGCGCGCCTGCAGCACGAGCCACGGGCTGAACGCCCACGGTGCGTTCCGGATGGCCCGCGCGAGCTCGGCGGGGTGGACCCAGGCGAAGTCCATCACCTCGCCGGGGTGGGGGGTCGGGGTCGAGGTCGTGTGGGCCGTGTAGACCGGACACAGTTCGTTCTCGACGACGCCCGAGGCATCCGTCGCCCGGTAATGGAAGAACGGCAGTACGGGTTCGACGCCGGTCAGGGTGAGACCGAGCTCGAACTCGCCCCGGCGCCGGATGGCGTGCACGAGCGCTTCGGCGGGAGCGGGATGCCCGCAGAACGAGTTCGTCCACACGCCGGGCCAGGCCTGCTTGACGAGGGCGCGCCGGGTCACGAGGAGCTCGCCGCGCGCGTTGAACACGTGGCAGGAGAAGGCGAGGTGCCGGGCCGTGTCGGCGCCATGCACGCTCGACTTGGGTGCCTGGCCGATCGGCCGATCGTCGGCGTCGAGGAGAACGACCTCCTCGATCTCGATGAGTGTCATGCTTGCTCCATTCCTCGATTAGTTGCTTCAGCTAGATGTTAGCTTAGCGAGAAGTATACCGACATGGCTAGAATCACGTCATGGCAGATGAGCGGGGAGCGCGGCACGACATCGCCGCGGGCATGCACGACCCCCGCATCTCAGACCGGGACGAGCAGCTCGTGAGCCGCGAAGGACTCGACGACGACGATGTCGACCAGGTCGTCCGCGCTCATGCAGAGCCTGCGGGGCTGGCATGAGGCCGAGCGCCGCATGAGCGAGGCCTCCGGCAGGTACATGAAGCTCAACGCCACCGACATGCGCGCACTGCGATTCCTCATCGCGGCACGCAACCAGGGCGAGATCGCGACGCCGGGTGCGCTCTCCGAGTACCTCCGCATCTCGAGCGCATCGACGACGAAGCTCCTCGACCGCCTCGAGCGCGGCGGTCACGTCGTGCGCGCGCCGCACCCCACCGATCGCCGGGCCCTCGCCATCTCGGTGACGGATGCCACGCGCGTCGTCGCCCGCGAGTCCGTCGGGCGCTTGCACGCGCGCCGCTTCGCCGCAGCCGCGGCACTCACCCCCGCCGAGCGTGAGGTCGTCATCCGATTCCTCGATGCGCTGAGCGCCACCGAGTCCGACCAGGACTGAGACGGTCCGTCTCGTCCCGCCGTCGAGATCGTGGTCGAGGCATCCGCGACCCTCTTTTGGCCGTTCAGGTGGAAAGGGGGAGACTGGAGGCATGTCTTCCCCCGCTGCCGAAGCGGCAGCCGACGCGCTCCGTCCCCATTCCGAAGCCGGCGAGTCTCCCCAGGGGTTCACGGTCTTCGCCGTGCTCCGCCGGGATCCCGCGAAGCCCGACGACTACGACGGGCACGACGTGCCCGGCATCGTCGCCGAGCTCGACGGCATCATCGCCCTCATCGAGAACGAGGGCGTCACCGTGCGCGGCTTCTACGACGTCTCGGGGCTCCGCGCCGACGCCGACGTGATGATGTGGCTGCACGGCGCGACCGCCGAGGGCCTGCAGTGGGCGCTCCGCGAGCTCCGCCGTGCGCGCATCATCAAGAACCTGCTCCCGACGTGGAACGCGATGGGCGTGCACCGCGACGCCGAGTTCAACAAGGCGCACGTTCCCGGCTTCCTTCGCGGCGTCGAGCCGAAGGGGTGGCTCACGGTCTACCCGTTCGTGCGCAGCTACGAGTGGTACCTGCTGGCGCCCGAGGAGCGCGGCCGCATGCTCGCCGAGCACGGTCGCAAGGGCGCGGCATTCAAGGGAGTCATCGCGAACACCGTGGCATCCTTCTCGCTCGGCGACTACGAGTGGCTGCTGCCGCTCGAGGCCGACGAGCTCACCGACCTCGTCGATCTCATGCGAGACCTCCGCGCCACCGACGCCCGCCGGCACGTGCGCGAGGAGGTGCCCTTCTACACCGGGCGCCGCATCTCGACGGCCGAACTCGTGGAGGTGCTGCAGTAGTGGCGCAGTACGACGCGATCCTGCTGTCCTCGTTCGGCGGCCCCGAGGGGCAAGACGACGTCATCCCGTTCCTCCGCAATGTGACGGCGGGACGCGGCGTCCCCGACGAGCGCCTCGAAGCGGTCGCCCACCACTACCGCCACTTCGGCGGGGTGAGCCCGATCAACGAGCAGAACCGGCAGCTCAAGGCCGCCCTCGAGGCCGAGCTCGCGAGCCGCGGCATCGACCTGCCCGTGTACTGGGGCAATCGCAACTGGGCGCCGTACTTCGGCGATGTCGTCGCCGAAGCCTCGGCGGCACGGCCACACCCGGCTCCTCGGCCTCGTCACGAGCGCGTACACCTCGTACTCGGGCGTCGGCCAGTACCGTGAAGACTTCGAGAAGGCGACTGCGGGCACCGACGTCGCGATCGACCGCGTGCGCGAGTTCTTCGATCACCCCGGGTTCGTCGAGCCGTTCATCGAGGGCGTGACGGATGCCTCGGCCACCCTCGCCGCCGAGGGCATCGCGCCCGAGCGCATCCACGTGCTCTACGTCACGCACTCCATCCCCACCGCCGCGGCGGCGGCCTCGGGCGAGGGCCTGGGCTTCGGCGAGGGCGGCGCGTACGTCGCGCAGCACCTCGCCGTGGCATCCGTCATCAACGAAGCCGCCGCGCCCGACTCGCCGTGGTCGCTCGTCTACCAGTCGCGGTCGGGCGACCCGCGCACGCCGTGGCTCGAGCCCGACATCAACGACGCGATCGGCGAGCTCGCGGCCGGCGGCCTCACCGAAGCCGTCGTGATCGTGCCGTTCGGCTTCGTGAGCGACCACATGGAGGTCATGTGGGACCTCGACAACGAGGCGATCGAGACGGCCGGCGAGCACGGGCTGCGAGCGCTCCGCGTGCCGACGCCGGGCGTGCACCCGGCCTTCGTACGCGGACTCGTCGACCTCGTGCTCGAGCGCCTGAACGACGTGCCCGATGCCGAGCGCCCGCACCTCACGGCACTCGGGCCGTGGCCCGACCACGCTCGCGTCGCCGGCGGTGCGGTCGTCGACTCGCAGCAGGCGACGTCACGATGACGTCGGTCATCCGGGTGGGCACCAGGGCGAGTGCGCTCGCCATGGCCCAGACGCGCCAGATCGCCGATCGCCTCGCGAAGGCCGCCGATGCCGAGATCGAGCTCGTGCCGATCACGACGCAGGGCGACATCACGCGTGCATCGCTCGCGTCGCTCGGCGGCACTGGCGTCTTCGCGGCCGCGCTGCGCGAGGAGCTCCTCGCGGGCGAATGCGACGTCGTCGTGCACTCGTTGAAAGACCTCCCGACCGCCGAGCACCCCGGACTCCGCCTCGGGGCGGTGCCGAAGCGCGCCGACGCGCGCGACGCGCTGTGCGCCCGCGACGGCCTGACGCTCGAGACGCTTCCGTCGGGCGCCCGGGTCGGCACCGGCTCACCCCGCCGCATCGCCCAGCTCCTCGCCGCCCGCCCCGACGTCGTCGCCGTCGACATCCGCGGCAACGTCGACACGAGGCTCGGCAAGGTCGAGAGCGGTGAGCTCGACGCGGTGATCCTCGCCGCTGCCGGTCTCGGACGCCTCGGGCGAGCGGATGCCGAGACCGACCTCCTCGAGCTCGGCGACTGGCCGACCGCGCCCGGGCAGGGCGCCCTGGCGATCGAGGTGCGCCGCGAACGCGGCGACCGCGCGCTGGAACGCGCGCTCGAGTCGATCGACCACCGCGCGACTCGGGCGACGGTGCTCGCCGAGCGGCTCGTGCTCGCCGGCCTCGAGGCCGGCTGTTCCGCTCCCGTCGGTGCGACGGCGTTCGTCGACGATGAACTTCTGTTCCTGACGGCGAGCGTGTACAGTGCCGACGGGGCCCGGCAGCTCACGAGCTCGCACGCGGCCACCCCCGACAGCCGCTCGGCCGCCGACTTGGCGGATGCGGCACGCGACATCGCCGAGCGCGTCGTCGCGGAACTCCTCGGCAACGGCGCCGCCGAACTTGCACCTCCTGAGGAGTCGTCGTGAGCGAATACGAACCGATGACGGGCGCCATCGCCCTGCCCCCTTCGAGCGCGAAACCCCTCGCCGGATGGCGCGTGCTCGTGCCGCGTGGCGGCCCCTGGGGTGACGGTGTCGCCGCCGCGCTCCGCGCGCGCGGAGCGTCGCCCGTCGTCGCCCCCATGATCAACTTCGCCCCGACCGACGACCAGCCCGCGCTCGAGGCGGCGCTCGCGAAGCTCGCCGCGGGCGGCTTCGACTGGGTCACGATCACGAGCGCGACGACGGTCGACGTGCTGGCGTCGTACGACGCCGTGATCCCCGAGACGACCAGGGTCGCCGCGGTCGGCGAGACGACCGCCGCTGCGCTCGTCGCCGCCGGGTACCACGCCGACATCGTCCCGTCCGAAGACAACTCGGCCGGCGGCCTGCTGCGGGAGTGGGAGGCGGCGACCGACGGCCGACTCGGTCTCCGCGTGCTCGCCCTGCGGTCGGCCATCGCGAAGCAGGTGCTCTCGATCGGGCTCGCCCGCGCGGGCCATCACGTCGAGGCCGTCGTCGCGTACCGCACGATCGGCGTGCCCGTCGCGACGAGAGTCGCCGACGACGTTCGGTCCGGCCGGGTGAACGCGGTGCTCGTGACATCCGGAAGCGTCGCAGAGCAGGTGCAGCAGCAGCTGGGCCCGATTCCCGAGACGACGCTCGTCGCCGCCATCGGGCCGCAGACCAAGCAGGATGCCGCGAAGGTCGGCCTCCGCGTCGACGTGGTCGCGCGCGAACGCACCGTGGAGTCGCTCATCGACGCCGTCGTCGAGGCGGCGACCGCGAACGCCTGACTTGTCGGCCGACCGCGCGGTCGCTGGCTCCGGCCACGGAGGCGCCGCCGCGAACGACGACGCCTCCGTGCCCTGCGTCGGCGCCTATCCGGCGACCTTCACGGTGATCGGCTTCGACTCCGTGCTGCCCGCATGGTTGGAGAACACGATCACGAACGCGTGCGTGCCCGGCGCGAGCCCGGTGATCGGGATCTCGACGTGCTGCGCCGACGGCGTGGCCGGCACGAGTGAGCCGCTCGCGACCGTCGCGCCATCTCGGTGCAGCTCCCACGAGTCGGCGTTGGTGCCCCACCAGAGGTTCGCCTCGAGCGTGAGGTCGCCGTCGTCGTCCCAGTCCATGTTCCGGAGCACCGGGCGCGCCGGTGCGGCATCCGTCACCTCGACCGTGAGCGGGTCGAGCTCGGTCACCCCGTATGCGTTCTCGAGCTCTGCTCGATAGGCGTACGTACCGTTCACCCGGCCGCTGATCGGCACCGTGGCCGACTGCGCCTCGGGGTCGGACGCCTCGAGCGGCACGGTCGCGATGAGTACGTCGTTCTCGAACAAGCGGAACTCTGTGGCGTTCGTGCCCCACCAGAGGTTCATCCGTACCTCGAAGTCACCGCCATCGAGCCCGGTCTCCCAGCCGCTCGTCGAGCTCAGCACGCCCTTCGCCGGTGCGCCGGCGGCGACGCACGCCTCGTACGCCTCGGGGCGCGGCGACCAGCGGAACCACTCGAAGCTCGCATCGATCTCGGGCGAGCCCGTCGCACCGCGGAAGGCGTACGGCCCGACGTGCGTGAACGGCGTCTCGGCCATCGAAAACGGTCGACCGTAGTCCGCGAACGAGGCGCCGTCGTACGAGACGCTCGACTGGATCGAGACGCCGTCGCTCGTGAGGCGCAGCCACACGGTGTCGGCCTCGGGCACGGCCGGGGTCGCAGTGTCCTGGCGGTTGTTGCCGTTCAGGTACCGCACGACCTCGAGCGTCTTGCCCGAGGTCGCCTGGCCGAGGTCGAGCTTGCCGTAGACCGTGTCCGACGCGTAGAGCAGAAGGCCGGCCTGCTGGAAGCGCTGCGACACGTCGATGTCCAGCTTCGTCGTGAGCTGCCACGGGCCGTCTGGCAGTTGCTGCTGCGGGAGGGATGCCGCGGCGACGCCGCCGACGTATGTCGGGATCGTGAATACGCCGTCGCCGACCGAGTGGCGCGCGGCATCCGGCCGCACGACCCGATCCCAGTCGACGGAGAGGGCCGTGCCGTCGAACTCGTCGGAGCCGTCGGTCGCGCAGTGCTCGAAGACCGGGTCGGCCGGGTCGGTCGGCCAGGCGACGGGCTCGGGCTCGACGGGGGGCTCGGCGTCGGGATCGTTCTTCGCGTACGCGATGGTTGCGCCGAGCCGATCGCCCGACTCGTAGAACAGGTAGACGTCATCGCCCTCCTCGATGATCTCGGGGGCCGCCACCCGACCGACGTCTTCGCCGACCCCGCTCGACCGGTGCAGGAGCTCGGCCGGCCCCACCTCGGTGAGCGTCTCGTCGATCGTGCGGGCCATGACGTTGCCGGTCGAGTTGTGGTAGATCACGTAGAGCTGGTCGCCCCACTCCCAGAGGTTGCCGCCTGAGACGTTGCCGCTGTCACCGGTACCCGGCTCGACGACCGTGCCGGGACGCACCGTCCACGTGATGCCGTCGACCGATTCGGCGAGCTTGATGCGCCGGTGGTTGTCGGTGAAGTTGGCCATGTAGAACATGCCGTAGTTGAAGCCCGAGCCGGGGTCGGGGTGCTCGAAGACCCGCGCGTAGCTCGTCTCGGTGACATCCGGCCCGCCCATGGCGTTCGAGACGACCACATCGCCGTACTCGAAGTTGACCCCGTCGCTCGACGACGCGTAGCGGGTCACCGAGTTCTCGCCGTGGAAGTACAGGAAGATCTCGCCGGCCTCCTCGTTCCAGATGGCGTCGGGCGAGGAGACGTGGGAGACGTCGTAGTACGGCGCCCAGTCGCTGGCGATGATCGGATTCGCCTCGTATTCGATCCACGGGCCGTCGAGGCTGTCGGCGTACATGAGCATGACGCCCGCAGGGGAATCGTGCGGCGCGAGATAGAGGTACCACTCGCCGAGCGGGTTCTCGAGGTAGGCGCCCGCGTGGAAGACGCTCGGGAAGATGAACTCGTTCGTGGGGTTGTAGATCATCTTCTCCTTGTCGGTGATCACCCCCTCGAATGCGAACTGCGGGAACGGCGCGGCCGCGGCCGCGGGTGGCGCGGCGGCGAGCGGGGCAAGGGCCAGCGCCGCAAGGGCGACGGCGGCGGCGGAGGCGCGAATGCGCCGGATCGGTGACATGTGGTAGCTCCTTCGATACGCGGAACCCGACTCTGCTAATGCGCATTAGCGTCGGGTATGGTCGACGCTAATGCGGATTAGCACCGCAGCACAAGACCCGAGGGGCCTCGATGACGACTTCCAAGACACCGCCACGCCGCATCACGCAGCGGCGTATCGCCGAGCTCGCCGGCGTCAGCCAGGCCACCGTTTCTTTCGTGCTCAACGACAAGGCCGACGGCGCTGCCCGCATCCCCGAGGAGACCCGCGACCGGGTGCTCAAGGTGCTGCGCGAGACCGGATACGTCGCCGATCCGGCCGCCCGACGGCTCGCGGGCGTCGGCAACAAGATCCTCGGTGTCTTCACCTACGAGCCCGCGTTCCCCACCGAGAGCCAGGACTTCTACGCACCGCTACTCAGCGGCATCGAGGCCGAAGCCGAGGAGCTCGGCTGCGACCTCCTCATCTTCACGAGCGCCCCCGTCGTCGATGGCACCCGGCAGCTCTTCCACCAGCACAATCGGCTCCGGCTCGCCGACGGCGTGCTGCTGCTCGGGCGCGAGATGGACGCCAGCGAGCTGGCCACCCTCGTCCGCGACGGCTATCGCGTCGTCGCCGTCGGTCGTCGCGATGCTCCCGACATCCCGTACGTCGGCATCGACTACGCGACGGCGACCGAGTCCCTGCTCCGTCGCGCATTGGCGCTCGGACACCGCCGCATCGCGCTCCTGCGCGACTCGCGCGGCGGCGAATCGGGCGCCGACCGCCTTCGTGGTTACGAGGCTGCCCTCGAGGGCGCGGCGGTCGAGTCGCGGATCCGCTCGACCGACGGCAGCGACATCGCTGCAGACTGGCTCGCGGTGCGGGAGTTCGCGCCCACGCTCCTCGTCGTCGAGTCGCCGACCGTGGGCGCAGCGGTCCGCGCGCAGGCGGTCGCCGACGGCATCGACGTGCCGACCGGTCTCAGCATGATCGTGCTCGGCTCGCCGTCGCGCTCGGGCGAGCACGCCGTCGACTTCACGCGCCTCGCTCCGCCACGCGCCGAGCTCGGCGGGCTCGCCGTCGCGTTGCTCTCGCGCATCCTCTCCGACGACGACGACGATCCGACCGAGTCCGAGCTGCGTACGCTCATCGAGTGCACAATCGTCGACGGCAGCACGCTCGTCGCGCCCGAGGGTCGCGCATGAGCGCCGGAACGTCCGAGGGCGAGCTCCGCACCGAGGTCCTCATCGCCGGCGGCGGCCTGGGCGGGGTCGCCGCCGCGCTGGGGGCTCTCGAGGCCGGCCGCTCCGTCGTGCTCACCGAGGAGTATCGCTGGCTGGGCGGTCAGCTCACGAGCCAGGCCGTTCCGATGGACGAGCACACGTGGATCGAGTCGTTCGGCGCGACCGCGAGCTATCGCGCGCTGCGCGACGGCATCCGCGATTACTACCGCCGTCACTATCCGCTGACAGATGCCGCACGCGACGACCCCGACCTGAATCCTGGTGCGGGGCTCGTCGGCCGCGTCTGCGCGGAACCGCTCGTGGGCGTGGCGGTGATCGAGTCGATGCTCGCGCCGCACCGTGCGACGGGGCGGTTGCAGATCCTGCAGCCGACGGTACCCGTGGCGGCGTCCGTCGACGGCAACCGAGTGGAGTCGGTCGCGTTCCGGTCCCTCGACGACGGAACCGAGACGACCGTCCGGGCAGAGTACGTCATCGACGCGACCGAGCTCGGAGACCTGCTACCCCTCACGGGCGCCGAATACGTCACGGGCTTCGAGTCTCGCCACGACACCGGAGAGCCGAGCGCACCCGATGAGGCGCAGCCCGACAATCAGCAGGCGATCAGCTGGTGCTTCGTCGTCGATCACGTCGACGGCGACCACACGATCGACCGGCCCACCGGCTACGACGAGTGGCGCGTCGCGCAACCGGCGTTCTGGGGTGCGCCGATGATTTCGCTCACGGGGCCCGACCCCCGCACACTCGAGATCACCACGCGCACCTTCACGCCGAACGTCGGCATCGACGCCGAGCGCGTCGCCGACCAGCGAGCCGACGCAGGCGACCGTGAACTCTGGACGTTCCGCCGCATCATCGCGCGACACAACTTTCGTCCCGGCGCATACGCCAGCGACGTCGTGCTCGTGAACTGGCCGATGATCGACTACATCGGCGGCACGATCATCGACGTTCCCGCCGAAGTGCGCGCTCGAGCGCGAGGCATCCGCCCGGCAGCAGTCGCTGTCGATGCTCTACTGGCTCCAGACCGAAGCTCCGCGACCCGACGGCGGCACCGGATTCCCCGGGCTCAGGTTGCGCTCCGACCTCACTCAGGGGCCCGACGGCCTGGCGATGGCACCGTACATTCAGGGAGTCGCGCCGCATCCTCGCTGAGACAACCGTCACCGAGCTCGACCTGTCGATCGCGGTGAGCGGCGACGCGAGCCCGGCGACCTTCCACGACAGCGTTGGCGTCGGCATGTACCGCATCGACCTGCACCCCTCGACCGGCGGCGACAACTACATCGACCTGCCTTCGCGACCCTTCGAGATCCCGCTCGGAGCCCTGATCCCCCGCAGGCTGGAGAACCTCCTGCCTGCAGGCAAAAACGTCGGTACCACCCACATCACCAACGGCGCCTTCCGGCTCCACCCGGTGGAGTGGAACATCGGCGAGGTGGCTGGCCGCTTGGCGGCGTTCTGCCTCGATCGTGCGTCCCGCCCCCGCGCGATCCGCACCAATCCGGAACTCCTCACGGAGTTCCAGACCCTGCTCACGAACGGAGGCGTCGAGCTGCACTGGCCGCACGGCGTCTCGGGATACTAGGAGAAATCATGAGATCAGCAAAGGCGCTGACGGGTCTCGGACTCGTCACCGCCGCGACGCTCGCGCTCGCGGCCTGCTCGGGCGGAGGGGCGCCGGATCCGACACCCGCCGACATCGAGCTGCGGATGACGGTGTGGACTTCGAACGAGGACCACCTCGCGTTGTTCGACTCGATCGCCGACGCCTACATGGAGGACCACCCCGAGGTGACGGACATCACCTTCGACCCGTTGCCCTTCGAGGACTACACGACGACCCTCACCACCCAGATTGCGGGCGGCAGCGCTCCCGACCTGGCGTGGATCCTCGAGAACGCGGCGCCCGATTTCGTCGACTCCGGTGCGCTGCTGCCGCTCGACGAGACGCTCGAGGCCGACCCAGACTACGGGTTCGACGACCTCTCGGAGAGCGCCACGGCGCTGTGGCACGACGAATCGGGAGCGCTCGTCGCATACCCGTTCTCGACGTCGCCGTTCGTGATGTTCGCGAACGACGACCTGCTGAAACAGGCGGGCATCGCGACGTCCGCAGAGATGCAGGCCAGCGGCGACTGGAACTGGGAGGGGGTCTCGGGTGCCGGTGCCGCCGTCCATTCGGCGACGGGCAAGGCCGGGTTCGTCATCCGCGACTTCGACTACGTCACGTGGGACAACCTCGCCTCCGTGTGGATGGGCTGGGGCGCGGCGCCGTGGAGCGAGGACGGCACCAAGTGCACGTTCGACTCGGACGAGATGACCGACGCGTTCGAGTTTCTCCACGACGCGGCCTTCACGAAGCAGTCGATGCCCGGTCCGGGCACCACGGCCGACTTCTTTGCCGGCGAGTCGGCGTTCACCGTCACGCAGATCTCGCGGGCGTCGTTGCTCACGGGCGACTTCGCATGGGATCTTCTTCCGCTGCCCGAGGGTCCCATGGGTGAGTACTCGATGGTCGGTCAGGCCGGTATCGGCGTGCTCGCCGACGGCCCGAATGCCCAGGCATCCGCCGACTTCCTGGCGTTCTTCACGAACCCCGAGAACTCGCAGCAGCTGGCGCAGTACTTTCCGCCGCCCCGCGTGTCGCAGCTGAACGTCGAGACGCTCGCCGCGACGAACCCTACGCTCACGCCTGAACAGATCGAGAACGTCGTGATCCCCGGCATCGAGACGGGCGTCACCCGCCCGAGCCACACGGACTCGGCGGAGATCGGCCAGGAGGTACGCAGCGCGCTCGATGCGCTCTGGGTGCCCGATGCCGACATCCCCGGCTCGCTGGAGGGCGTCTGCGACGCCATCGACCCGCTGCTGGCGGGCTGAGGAAGGCACGCGCTCCATGGCCGACGCCACCGTGACGACTCCGGGCCGGGCACCAGTCCGGTCCGGGGTCGCCCCGAACCCCAGACTCCCGCGCCCGCCGACGCCGGTGGCTGAGCTACTCCGCCCGAGACCAGCTCACCGGCTACCTCTTCATCGCACCGCAGTTGCTCGGCATTGTGGTCTTCGTGCTCGTGCCGCTCGTGCTCATCTTCTGGTATTCGTTCAACGAGTGGAACGTGCTCGCGGGCACCTTTCGGTTCGTGGGCACCGAGAACTTCGAGAAGCTCATGAGCGACCCGAAGCTCGCGCCAGTCCTGCAGGCGACCGGCGTCTTCTCGGCCGGGCTCGTGGTCCTCAACCTCGGGCTCGCGCTCTTCCTCGCGGTGCTCCTCAACCGCCGCGTGGCGGGCATCACCGTGTTCCGCACGATCTTCTTCTCCCCAGTCGTCGTCTCGCTGGTCGCGTGGACGATCGTGTGGAGCTTCCTCCTCCAGGACAACGGCGGCATCAACGGCATCCTCCAGCTCGTCGGCATCGACGGGCCGAACTGGCTCCGTGAAGGGCCGACCGCCATGGCGTCGGTCATTGTCGTGCAGGTCTTCAAGAACGTGGGACTCAACATGGTGCTATTCCTCGCCGCCCTCCAGGGCGTGCCGCAGCGAGGTGCAGGAGGCCGCGCGCATGGACGGGGCGTCCGACCGCGCACTCTTCTGGCGAATCACGGTGCCGCTCATCTCGCCGACCATCCTGCTCACGTCGATCATCACGATCGTCGGGTTCGTTGCAGGTGTTCGCGCAGATCGCCGTGCTCACCCAGGGCGGCCCGGGCGTCTCGACGACGGTGCTCGTGTACTACCTCTATCAGCAGGCGTTCGACTTCCATCACTTCGGATACGGGTCGACGCTCGCCATCCTGCTGTTCGCGATCGTGCTGGTGCTGACGATCGCCCAGTGGCAGCTCCGCAAGAGATGGGTCTTCTATGAGAACTGATGCGATCGCCCTCAATGCGGGGCAGGATGCCGCAGCCGAGCAGATCGCGGACATCGTGGCGCGTCCCGTGCTCGACGTCGACGACGCCCTTCGCGAACCGCCGCGCGACGACCGCGCCGGACGCGGACGCGCTCGCCCGAACCCGTGGCGCAAGGTCCTGCTATACGGCCTGCTCCTGGTGCTCTCCGTGCCGTTCGTCTTCCCGACCTGGTGGATGGTCACCTCGTCGCTGAAGCCCATCAACGAGATCTTCGCCTTCCCGCCCGAGTTGTGGCCGTCGAACCCGACGCTCGACGGGTACGTCGAGGCGTTCACAGTGCAGCCTTTCGCACGCCAGTACTTCAACTCGATGTACATCGCGGTGCTGGTGACCGCGGGCACGATGCTGTTCTCGTCGATGGCCGGCTACGCGTTCGCGCGTATTCGGTTCCGCGGCCAAGGCGTGCTCTTCCTCGTCGTCCTGACGGGACTCCTGATCCCAGCCGAGGTCACCATCGTGCCGCTCTTCCAGCTCTTCAACCAGTGGGGAATGATCGACACGCACTGGCCGCTCATCCTGGTGAGCACCTTCGGTGCGCCGAGCGTGCTCGCGACGTTCATCATGCGGCAGTACTTCATCACCCTGCCGGTCGAACTCGAAGAGGCCGCGCGCATCGACGGACTCGGCCGGTGGCGCATCTACTGGTCGATCGCCCTGCCGCTCAGCCGCTCGGCGCTCGCCGCGGTCGCCATCTTCACGTTCCTGCACGTGTGGAACCTCTACCTCGAGCCCACGGTGTACCTCCAGACACCCGAGCTGTTCACGCTGCCGCAGGCGCTGACCCGCTACACCGACGCGTACGGCGGCGAGATGTGGAACACGCAGCTCGCTGCGGCGACGCTCACGGCGCTGCCGGTGCTCATCGTGTTCGTCTTCGCGCAGAAGCAGTTCGTCGAGGGGCTCGCGCAGACGGGTCTCAAGGGCTGACGCCCGGACGCCGCCAAGCCCGCATCGCATCCGAGATCGCACCCGACCTCACGAAGGAGGAGTTCGAAGATGGACACCACGCGCGCCGGCCGCCGGCCCGCCCTCTCGATCCTGGCCGCAGTGGCGGTCGCGCTCGCCAGCACCATCGCAGGCCCCGTTGCACACGCCTCGGAAATCCGAATTCAGGCGGCGAGACCCACGGGGCCCACTCCGACCGGGACCTCGGTTTACACGACGATGCCGGATGACCCGAACGCCGTCGTCCTCGGTGGCGAGGAGTTCCCCGTGCACGGCGATGGCATCGGGGACGACACCGCACTGATCCAGGCTGCAATCGACGAGGCCTCCCGTCGCGGCGGCGAGAACTGGCTGGGAAATATCGTCGGCGGAGCTCGCGGCCTCGAGGTCGGTGACGGCGGCGGCCTGGTGTTCGTGCCGGAGGGCCGGTACCGTGTCTCAGACCGGATCGACCTTCACGCGAGTGTGCGGCTGGTCGGGTTCGGCGAGGTTCGTCCGGAGTTCTACGTCGCGCCGGAAACGACCGCCTTCCAGGGCGACCCGCAGTTCGTGTTCGCAGCGGTGCGCCGGCCGTTCGTCGAGGGCGCCACCGTGACCTTCGGAAACAACGACACGTTCGCAACGGGCCTCGTCAATGTCGACATCACCGTCGCCGAGGGGAATCCGGGCGCGGTCGGGGTCCGCTTCAGTGGCGCGCAGATGTTCGTGCTCCAGGACGTCGACATCGACATGGGGGACGGCTACGCCGGGATCGACCACAACGCCAACCTCATCCAGCGGGTCAACGTGAACGGCGGTCGAATCGGCCTGCTCGCATTCGCCGCGACGCCCGGGTGGCAGACCACCATCATGGACTCCAGCTTCACCGGACAGGCGGAGACGGCGATCCGGCTCCATACGGACTCGAAGCTGAGCATCATCCGCGCACGCATCGCCGACGCACCGCTCGGGATCGAGGCCAGCCCGGGCCAGACCCAGCGCCTCTATGTGCATGACTCGGTATTCGAGCGGATCACCGGGCCGGCGATCACGCTCAACGACAGCGACTCCATCCCCGCCTCGAGCGAGCCCGAACTCGTTCGCGGCCAGAATCAGCTCAATGTCGTGTCGACCGGCGTCGTCGACAGCGGTCCGCTGCTGCGGACGGTACCGAGCGGGCGAACCTGGTCGCTCGCGACGTCCTCGTACCGGGTGGATGAGGCGACACTGGGGCTTCGTGTGACAGATGCGCTCGGCGACCGCGAATCACGGAGCGACGAGGTCTTCCTCGATGCGACGCGGCGGGAACCGGGGTCCCTGGCGCGCCTCCTGAAGAGCGACGTCCCACTTCCACCCGACTCGGGCGACTGGGTGAACATCGTCGAGTTCGCCGCTGAGCGCGGCCTCACAGTCGGCACCGGTCAGGACGACTGGGCCGTCTTCCGGGCGGCGCTCGACGAACACGACACGGTCTACGTGCCCATCGGGAGGTACGTGCTCTCGGAGACGCTCGAACTCGGCCACCGCAACAACCTCATCGGCCTGCATCCTCGCCAGACGTGGCTCGTCATCCCCGACGAGGCACCCGGGTTCGATGATCCGGAGCAGCCGCGGGCGATCATCGGCACGCCGTCGGGCGGCCGCAACTTCGTCGCAGGCATCGGTTTGGACACCGACCGCAACAACCCCGGCGCGCTCCAGGTGCACTGGCGGTCCGGCCGGCAGAGTCACCTATCGGACATCACCACCCAGTTCGTGAAGTGGGCGCCCGAAGAGACCGAGCCCGGCGACCCGGCGCTCGGCGATCCTGGTTACGGCTACCGCGGGAAGACTCGCTACAACTTCTGGATCGACGGCGGTGGTGGCTCCTTCGTCAACCTCTGGGCTGCTTCCGGCTGGGCCGACAACGGCCTCCTGATTGAGAACACCGACGTGCCGGGGCACATGTACGAGGTGTCGATCGAGCATCACCAGCACCGTGAAGTCGTGCTTCGCGGCGTCCGGGGCTGGGAACTGCACGCGCTCCAGACCGAGGACCACATATACGGCTGGGAGTCGCAAGCCGTCGAGCTCGTCGACGTCCACGACGTGCTCTTCGGTAATACCGTCTTCTTCCGAGTCGCGACGGTGCTCGGCCCGTATCCGTACGCCATGAGCGTGCAGGATTCGACGAACGTCGTGTTGCGAGGCACGCGCGGGTACCGGCCAGACAACATCGCGAACACTCGCTGGGGCGCGACGGTCGCCGATGTCAAGAGCGGACGCCAGGTACCCGAGCTCGAGGTGGTGTACCTCGGCATCAACGAGAGCGGGCGTGCGGCGTCAGCCTCGGGCCTGTCGGTCGGTCTCGAGGATGCCGATCTTGCCCTGCTGCCAGGCAAAGTCGCGCAGACGAATCTCGTACTCGGCAACGACGGCTCGCAGCCGCTGCGTGACGTAACGGTGTCGGCCGAGGGCGAAGGGGGTCTCGAGGTGACCACGGATGCCCCCGGCTCGAGCGTGCCCGGCCGCTCGACGATGACGATCCCGCTCACGGTCGGCGCACCGAGCGACCTCGAACCGGGCACGTCATACGAGGTTGAGCTCACCGTCGCCGTGAGGAGCGCTGGCTCGGCTCAGGAGCTCGACCAGCAGCTCACGGTCCATGTCGGAGGAGAGAACCTCGCCCGCGGGGCGAACGTCGCTGCCAGCTCGACGCTTTCGAGCAACGCCGCAGTCAATTCCGTGGACGGCCAGGTCTCCGGTCCGCGCTGGGTCTCCGGAAGCAGCGATCCGACCCCGACCCTCACGGTCGACCTGGGCGACCCTGCCGACCTCGACCGGCTCGTCCTGTACAGCGGTGTGACTGGCTCCGAAGGCCTTCGGGTGACCGGTTTCGAGGTCGACGGCATGGTAGGTGCCCAGTGGCAGCCGATGGGTGACCTCTCGGCCAATTCGGTCAGCCCCGCCACGCTTTCGCTGGATGCCCCGGGCCCGGTGTCGCAGGTACGGATCCGATTCACCCATCCGAGCCCGAGCGACACCATCGCCCGGGTCTTCGAGGTGGAGATCTACGGGGTCCGTTGACCAGTACACCGAGCGGCCGCCAGCTCGCCGCGACGTAGGCTTGCCGGGTGAGTTCCACGCCAGTACCCCGCGTCCGCCCACGTCGACTCCGCGAGACCGCTGCGATGCGGCGACTCGTCTCCGAGACGCGACTGCACCCCGCCGAGCTCGTGCTGCCGCTGTTCGTGCGCGAGGGCGCCACGGCGCCCGTGCCGATCGCCTCCATGCCGGGCGTCGTGCAGCACTCGCTTGCGAGCCTGCCTGAGGCGGTGGCGGATGCCGCGGCCGCGGGCCTCGGCGGCGTCATGCTGTTCGGCGTGCCCGAGTTCCGGGACGCACGTGGCTCGGGGGCCACCGACCCCGAGGGGATCCTCAACGTCGCGACTCGGGTCGCGGTCGAGGCATCCGCCGGCGCCCTCGTCGTGCAGACCGACCTCTGCCTCGACGAGTTCACCGACCACGGACACTGCGGCGTGCTCGACGATCGCGGCCGGGTCGACAACGACGCGACGCTCGAACGGTACGCGGCGATGGCGCTCGAGCAGTCGCGTGCGGGCTCGCAGCTGCTCGGCCTCTCGGGCATGATGGACGGCCAGGTCGCCGCCGTGCGCGACGCCCTCGACGACGGCGGGCACACGGATGTCGCGATCCTCGCCTACTCGGCGAAGTACGCCTCGGCGTTCTACGGCCCGTTCCGCGACGCCGTCGAGTCGACGCTCGAGGGCGACCGCCGTTCGTACCAGCTCGACCCGGGAAACCGGCGTGAGGGGTTGCGCGAGGCCCTCATCGACATCGAGGAGGGCGCCGATGTCGTGATGGTGAAGCCCGCCGGCGGGTACCTCGACGTGCTCGCCGACGTCGCGGCCGCGAGCGAGATCCCCGTCTGGGCGTACCAGGTGTCGGGGGAGTACGCGATGATCGAGGCCGCCGCCGCCCATGGCTGGATCGATCGCAAGCGTGCGGTGATCGAGTCGGTGCGGGGCATCCGTCGCGCCGGCGCCGACGCCGTGCTCACGTACTGGGCCATGGAGCTCGCGGAGTGGATCCGCACGGGCGACGCATGAGCGGCGCGCCGACCTCGCTCCCTTCGACGAGCTCAGGGAGCCCGACCCCGACCAACGCCGAGCTCTTCGCCCGGGCCCAGGCCGCGATCCCGGGCGGGGTGAACTCGCCCGTGCGCGCGTTCCGCTCGGTCGGCGGCACGCCGCGCTTCCTCGTCTCGGCGCGCGGCCCGTACGTCACCGACGTCGAGGGTCGCGAGTACGTCGACCTCGTCGCAGGCTGGGGTCCGGCGATCCTCGGCCACGCCGACCCGCGCGTGATCGAGGCGGTGACGGATGCCGCGGCGCGCGGCCTCTCGTTCGGCTCGTCGACTCCCGCAGAGACCGAGCTCGCCGAACTCGTCGAACGGCGGGTCGCCCCGGTCGAGAAGCTGCGCCTCGTCTCCACCGGCACCGAGGCGACGATGACCGCCATCCGCCTCGCCCGCGGCTTCACCGGCCGCGACCTGCTCGTGAAGTTCGCGGGCCACTACCACGGCCACTCCGACGGACTGCTCGCCGAGGCGGGCTCCGGCCTCGCGACCTTTGCGCTGCCCGGCTCCGCGGGCGTGCCCGCCGAGATCGCCGCGCTCACGCTCGTGGTGCCCTACAACGATCTCGACGCCCTTCGTACGGTCTTCGCCGAGCACGGCGACCGCATCGCCGCCGTCATCGCCGAGGCAGCCGCCGCGAACATGGGTGTCGTGCCGCCCGCACCGGGCTTCAACCGCGCGCTCGTCGAGCTCGCCCATGCGCACGGCGCGCTCGTCATCTCCGACGAGGTGCTCACGGGCTTCCGCGTCTCGGCGGCCGGCTGGTGGGGGCTCGAGAACTCGCTCCCTGAGCCTGCCGAAGGGCGCGCTTCGACAAGCTCAGCGAGCGCGTACACCCCCGACCTCATGACCTTCGGCAAGGTCATCGGCGGCGGCATGCCGGTGGCCGCGCTCGGCGGTCGCGCCGAGATCATGGAGCAGCTCGCGCCGCTCGGCCCCGTCTACCAGGCCGGCACCCTCTCAGGCAACCCCGTCGCCGTCGCCGCGGGCCTCGCGACCCTCAGGGCAGCGGATGCCGCGGTGTACTGGAAGCTCGGCGTCGCCGCCGAGACGATCAGCGATGCCGTCTCCGACGCGCTCTCGGCCGAGGGCGTCGCGCACCGCGTACAGCGCGCGGGCAACCTCTTCAGCTTCGTCTTCGGCGACCCCGGCGAGGTGCGCGACTACGCGACCGTGCAGCGACAGGAGTCGTGGCGCTACGCCCCGTTCTTCCACGCGATGCTCGACGCCGGCGTCTCGCTGCCGCCATCGGTGTTCGAGGCGTGGTTCGTCACGGCGGCACACGATGACGCGGCCGTCGGTCGGGTGCTCGAGGCCCTGCCGGGTGCGGCCCGCGCCGCGGCATCCGCTCGCCCGTCCTGACTCGGCAGCCGCGGTAACAGGCAGAGCCGGTTACCGCGGAACCGTGCACCAAACGTTACGTCGTTTGTGGGGGCTCGACACACCACGGGGCAGGGGACTCGGGCAGGATGGAGGCATGGCGAACCTCCGCGTGCACACCGACCGGATCGAGGTTCACCTCACCCCGGCGGAGAAGTCGCTGGCGCTCCGTGTCGACGACATCGTGGTGCAGCGCGACGACATCCGCTCGGCGACGATCACCGCTGACCCGTGGATCTGGATCCGTGGCATCCGTCGTCGAGGAACCGAGATCCCACTTGTCGTCGCCGTCGGCGCCTGGAAGTACCACGGAGGCATCGACTTCGTCATCGTGAAGGGCAAGCGCCCGGCGGTCGTGCTCGAACTCGCGAACGGTGAGTTCACCCGCATCATCCTCAGCACGAACCACGCGGCCAGGCTCATCGACGGGTTGAAGCTCACCGTTCCGCCCGCCGCGGCCGACGCCGACTGACTTTCCCGTTCGGCGATCGCCCGGGGGCCCCGGTCGACACGTTTTCTGTCAACCGAAAGGGGGGCAGCGGGCGGCGCGCCATCGGCGTACAACTGTTGATACCCGAGAAACGTGAAGAAATCTCACTACCCGTAGGTTTCCTCCGTTTCAACTTAGACCTTCGCGGTCTCAAGCCCCGCCCCAGTTGTGTCGCGGCGCATTTCGTCATGCGCTGCGTCGCGCCGCAACATCGCTTTACCCGTCAGGAACTTCGTGCCCGAGCGAATCCGCCGAATGCCCGTTCGGCAACCCCGTCGCACCTACGCCGTGCACCGGCCCTGATGCTCGCCGCCTCTTCGGCCGACTGCACCCCGCGTACTCGCGCGTCCACTGGACGCGCGGTTCCGACCTTCGCGTGCACCCGCACGAACCGCACGAACTCCTCGTCGACGGCGTCTTCGCCGGCGCGACGATGGTGACGGTGCCCTCGACCAGCCCCGCATCGGGGCTCCATGATGTCGCGACGGGGGAGCGGGTATCAGCCCAGTTGTCCGCCCCTCCCGTCGTGACGCCCACCCTCGCGACGACGGACCGGCTCACCGCGAACACGCTCATCCTGCCGCTCCACCACGGATGGGGCCCGACGACCTCGATCGCGTGCTCGATGTCAGCCGCTCGGGAGCCGGGAAGCCGTGACATGGAGTCGATCATCTTCGTAGGTGCGAGCGGCCTCGCGCGTGAGGCCCTCCCGGTTGCGCGCGCAGTCGGGCTCGACCCGATCGGCATCCTCGACGACGCGGCCGCGACTCTCCCGCGCACGATCGGCGGCGTGCTCGTGGTCGGCACGATCGACGATGCGCCGTTCTTCCCCGAGGACCGGCTGCTCGTCTGCGTGGGGTCGGGATCGGCGCGGGAGCGGATCGTGGCGCGGCTCGCGGCACTCGGCGTGACCATGGACCGGTACCCGGTTCTGGTCGACCCGAGCGTTCGCAATCCTGGCGACTGTCCGGTCGGGCCGGGGTCGATGCTCCTCGCACATGTCACGATCACCGCCGACGCGGTGATCGGCCGGCATGTCGTGGCGATGCCGGGCACGACAATCGCGCACGACTGCGTCGTGGACGACTTCGCCACCCTCGCACCGGGCGTCTCGCTCGGCGGAGGTGCTCACATCGGCCGCGCCGCCTACGTCGGCTTGAACGCGTCGGTGCGGTCCGGTGCCTTCGTCGGGGCGGGCGCAACGGTGGGCATGGGGGCGGCCGTCCTAGACGACGTGCCGCCGAATGAGTCGTGGGCGGGCGTGCCGGCCACCCGACTCGGAGACCGCGCGATCGAGGGCGCGCCATGAGAATGCCACGCGAACGCCCGAGTCTGGTCGGGGCGCGGCCGGGCGGATCCTCCGAGCCTGCGCGCCGCCCGCTTCGGGCGTCGTGGCCCGCTCGGCACCTCGCATCAGTTGGAACGAGGAGGTGACGCGATGAGTGTGCCGTTCACCGATCTGGCCGCCCAGCAGCTCGAGATCGACGTGGAGGTGCTCCCGCAGTTGAGGGCGATGCTCGATGCCGGCTCGTACATCGGCGGCCCCGCGGTCGCGGCGTTCGAGCAGGAGTACGCCGCGTACACCCGCACCCGTCACTGCGTCGGCATGGGCAACGGCACCGACGCACTCGAGGCAGCCCTCCGCGCCGTCGGCATCGCGCCCGGTGACGAGGTCGTGATCCCGGCGAACACGTTCATCGCGACCGCGGAGGCGGTCGTCCGGGCCGGTGCGACGCCGGTGCTCGCCGACGTCGAGGAGCGAACACTCCTCATCGATCCCGATGCCGTCGAGGCGGCGGTCGGTCCCCGCACTCGCGCGATCATCGCCGTGCACCTCTACGGGCAGCCGGCGCCGGTCGAGCGACTCAAACCGATCGCGCGGCGCCTGGGTGCGGTGGTGGTCGAGGATGCCGCGCAGTCACAGGGTGCGCGACGTTACGGCGAGACATCCGGGAGCCTCGGCCGGATCGCCGCCACGAGCTTCTACCCGGGCAAGAACCTCGGTGCTGCGGGCGATGCCGGGGCCATCACCACCGACGACCCCGAGATCGCGCGCGCCGTTCGGATGCTGGGGTCGCACGGCAGCGAGCACAAGTACGAGCACGAGATCCTGGGCTTCAACTCGAAGCTCGACGCCGTGCAGGCGATCGTGCTGTCAGCGAAGCTCCGCCGGCTCGAGGACTGGAACGCGCGCAGACGTGCGATCGCCGCCGCCTACGGTGCACTCCTCGACGGTGTCGACGGTCTCATTCTCCCGGTCGTCGCCGAGGGGAACGAGCACGTCTGGCACCACTACGTCGTGCAGGTGCGCGATCGTGATCGCGTTGCCGCCGAGCTCGCCGCGGCGGGCATCGCGACCGGCATCCACTATCCGGTTCCACTGCACCGCTCGCCTGCGCTCGAGCGTCTGGCGGTGCGTCGGACCGAGTACCCGGTGACGGATGCCGCGGCGAGTCGGATCCTCAGCCTGCCGATCTTCCCCCACATGACGGCGGAGCAGGTCGTCCGGGTCACGCGCGAGTTGCTCGCCGCACTCCGTGTTCCGCCGCCGCGTGTTCGCGTGGGAGTCGAGGCTCTTGCAGCGTCGCTCAGGCGAACGCGAACAGCACGAACCCGATGAGCGGGAGCGTGCCCTGCACGAGCGCCGCTCGAAGGAACCCGCGACCGGTCGTCGTCAGCACGGCCGCGGCGAGCACCATGCACCCGGTCGTGAAGAGCACGAGCGTCTTGCCCGCTGGTACCACGTCCGCCCAGAAGAGCACGAGGCCGACGGCCGCGCCGATGCCGAGGAACAGGTTGTAGAAGCCCTGGTTGTACGCCAGCGCGCGCGTCGCCTCGGCCTGCGCCTGGTCGGCGACGCCGAACCGCTTCCACGTCGAGGGCCGCGTCCACCACACGCTCTCCATGAGGAAGATGTAGCCGTGCAGGAGCGCGGCGAGGGCGACGAACACGGTCCCGATGACGGCCATGCCGCGATCGTATCGGGATCAGGCGTCGAGCGGCGCTTCGCGTTCGATGGTGACCGGCACGCCGAGGAAGGTCTCGACCTCGGCGACGGATGCCGCGAGCGAACGCTCCTCGGCGGGCGAGAACGCGCGCCATGGCACGAGCCTCACGACCGCCCGCCGCCCGTTGACGCTCGGCGCCCATCGCCCGGCCATGGTGCCGCCGGCCATCATCGCGTGCAGCGGGAACTCGGGGATCACGGGGTCGGTGCGGCCGGGCGGCTGCAGGTACGTGCGGGGGACCGCGTACCCCATGATGTACTCGTCGTACGCCTGCAGCAGGTCGACGCGGTCGGGATCGTCGGATGCCTCGCGCGCGCTCCATGCCGCAGCGACCGCGCCATCCTGCCACAAGGGCTCGTCATCGGGCCCGGCGACCGGCTCGAGGCGACCCTCGGTGCGCTCGACGGCATCGGCGAACGCGGTGCGCGCGTCGCCGAGGGTGAACCCCGACCACGACGAGAAGTCGCGTGCGGAGGCCGGGCCGCGCGTGAGCAGGAACCGCTCGGCGAGTTCGGCGAGCGCCTCGTCGCGCGGCTTGCGCGGTGACGCCGGCACGCGCTCGTCGAACGCCGCGTACGTGCGCTGCCTGCCGACGCTCGCGCCCGAGATCGCGACGCGGTCGAGCTCCGCCAGCATGACCAGCAGCGTGAAGCCGAGTCCGCTCGACGGGCGTCCGGCCGCCTCGAGCTCGGCGGCGAGCTCCGCCCGCGTGCGATGGCCGCCGGCGAGCGAGCGGGCGACGACATCGAGGCTCGCGGCGACCTCGGCCCCCTCGAGACCGTGCCGACGGTAGTACGTGCCGTTCACGCGGTGCACGCGCTCTGCCGAGACCTCGAGCAGCCAGCGTGCATCGGCGGGCGTGACGAAATGCCAGGTCGGTCGCAGCACGTGGGTGCGCAGGATCGCCCCGCCGTCGATCAGGGCGGCGACCGCGGCAGCGTCGGGGCGAGCGGCGTCGGGCAGGCGCTGCGCAAGTCCCCACTGGGCCGCGAGATACTCCTGCGACTGCACCGCCACCGACCGCTGCACGACATCCACGGGCGACGAAGCGGATGCCCCGCCGGGGCCCGCCCCCCGCAGCCCCTGTGCGAACAACCGCCTCGAGCGGAGCTCCGCGAGTTCCACCGCTACGACACGTCCCGCCGCCACGTGGTCGCGCCGCCGATGACCGTCGCGACGGCGGCGATGCCGAGCAGCACGAGCCCGCCCTGCCACCACTCGAGCACCTCGGTCGCGCCGACCGAGGCGATGCTGAAGAAGGATGCACCGACGAGGGCGTCGCTCGCGGCGCCGGGCAGGAACTTGCCGATGTTCGCGGTGACGTCGTTGAGCGACGCTGCGAAGCGGAGGATCGGCTCGACGAACTGCGTGAACGCGATCACGATCACGATCGCGGCGACTTGGTTGGTCACGAGCACGCCGAGGCCGACGCCGATCGCACCCCACAGCGCCATCGCGAGGATGCCGCGGCCCACGAGGGCCCACGTGTCGCTCGAGTCGAGGTCGGTCTCGAGCCCGAAGCCCGCCAGGGCCGCAGCCCCGGCGCTGACCGACACGACGAAGGCGATGACGCCGAGCCCGGCGCCGACGACGAGCTGCGAGAGGAACTTCGCCGACAGCACGGTCGATCGATGCGGCTGGGCGAGGAACGTCGGCGTGAGCGTGCGATGGCGGAACTCTCCCGTCACCGCGAGGGCGCCGAGGAGCACCGGGAAGACGTAGCCGATCGACGAGGCGAAGCTGTAGAGGAGGGGTGCGAGGTCGGTCCCGGGCGGCAGCGGGGCGCCGCCCGCCTGCGGCCGCCGCGGCATCCGGATTCTCGATCGCCCACCCGAGGAAGGCCCCCAGTCCGCCCGCGAGGAACGCGACGTAGGCGGCGAGGAGGATGGCGAGGAGCCACCACATGCGCGTCGTGAAGACCTTCTGGAACTCGGAGCCGATCGCGCGGAGGAACGGCATCACTGCTCACCTCCGTCGACGAGGGAGAGGAACGACTCCTCGAGGCCGGGGTGCAATCGATGCAGCGCGCTGAGTTCGACGCCGCCGACGAAGGCCGCGTGCCCGACACGTCGGGGGTCGGGCTCGTCGACGATGAACCCGTGGCGTCCCTCGGTGTACTCGAGGCCGGCCGCGTCGAGTGCAGCGGCGAGCGCCGGCCGGTCGGAGGAATCCACGGTCGTGCGAGGTGACGCCTCGACCTCGAGGCTCGTGAGCGTGCCGCTCTTCACGAGCCGACCGCGCGAGATGATCACGACGTCGTCGACGCTCTGCTGCACCTCGCTGAGGAGGTGCGAGCTCACGAGCACGGTGCGACCCTCGTGGGCGAGGCTCCGCAGGAAGCCGCGGATCCACTTGATGCCCTCGGGGTCGAGCCCGTTGATGGGCTCGTCGAGCACGAGGACGCCCGGATCGCCGAGGAGCGTGTACGCGAGCGCGAGCCGCTGCCGCATGCCGAGCGAGTACCCGCCGACGCGCCGGTCGGCGAACTCGGCGAGGCCGACCTGCTCGAGCACGGCGGGCACCCGCGTGGCGGGCAGCCCCGTCGCGGTCGTGTAGACCTTCAGGTGGTTGCGCGCGGTGCGCCCCGGGTGGAAGTTCGCGTCGAGCGCGGCGCCGACCGTCTCGAGCGGGCGCTCGAGCGAGACGTACGGCCTGCCGCCGAAGGTCGCGGTGCCGGCGCTCGCGCGCACGAGTCCGAGCAGCACCCGCAGCGTGGTGGTCTTGCCGGCGCCGTTCGGGCCGAGGAACCCGGTGACCTGCCCGGGCTGCACCGTGAAGCTGAGGTCTTCGACCGCGGTGATCGCGCCGAAGTGCTTGCTGAGCCCTGCGATCTCGATGGGGATGCCGCTCGGCATGCCTTCTCCCTCCCGTGGGGGGCGAATTCGGCGGCGTGTGACCGCGCCCCCGCACGGTCCGGCGGCCGGAGCCGCCTCAGGCTCACCCTAGCGATGGAGCGGCCTTCGGAGCATCCGTCACGCGGGGGATTCGCGGGAAAGTCGCCGTCAATTGAGCGGGCGGATGCCGCCGGGCAGCGCTCCGCCCGCATACAGCTCGCTCGCGAAGTCCTGGAGCGACCCGAGCGCCACCCGCTGGGGGATCGGACCGTACGAGACGCGAGCGACGCCGAGCTCCTGCGAGCCGCGCCCGGGCCGGGACCTTCGGCAGCCCGATCACGCTCACGCGTCGTTCGCCGATGCCGGCGACGAGCTCGGCGATCACGTCGTCGCCGAAGTTCCCGGGCACGAACACGCACGTCGCACCCGCGTCGAGGAAGGCGCGACCCCGCTCGATCGCGTCGGCGAGCCGAACGTCGCGGGGCCGCTCCGTCTCACGGTGCCAGGCGTCGGTGCGGGCGTTCAGCGCGAACGGCACGCCTTCGGCATCGGCGGCGGCGACCGCGGCCCGGACGGCCGCGACCGAGTCGGCGAGCGGCTTCAGCTGGTCTTCGAGGTTCGCACCCGACGATGCCCTCGCCGATCGCTCGGCGGATCGTCTCGCCGGCATCGCCGTACCCGGCCTCGAGGTCGGCGGTCACCGGCACGTCGACCGCGCGGGCGATGCGCCCGCACATGTCGAGCATGAGTTCGACGGGGATGTGCTCGCCGTCCTCGTAGCCGAAGCTCGCGGCGATCGAGTGGCTCGCCGTCGCGATCGCGCGCGTCTCGGGGAGGGCGGCGACGGCGCGGGCGCCCACGACATCCCAGACGTTCACCACCTGGAGGAGCTCGGGGGCGGTGTGCAGGCGACGGAGTTCGGCGGCGGTGTCGGCGATGGTCATACGTTCAGCGTAGGAGATGCGGACGCGGCGCGCATTCAGCCTAGGTCGACACGGTGACGTCGCCGGTGCCCGCCGTCGGGTGACGTCCGAAGCCCGCCGGCCGCGCTCAGGCGAGCGCCGCGGCGAGCCCGTCGAGCAGTCGTTCGACGTCGTCGGCGTCGGTGTACGGTGCGAGGCCGACGCGCAGGCCGCCCGCGTCGCCGAGGCCGAGGTGCCGCGAGGCCTCGAGCGCGTAGAAGTTGCCGCTCGGCGCGAGCACCTCGGTGCTCGGCGAGACGGGTCGTGATGTCGGATGCCTCGTGGCCCGCGAACGTCGCGAGCAGCGTCGGTGTGCGCCGAGCAGCCCGCGACCACACGGTGACGCCGGCGAGCTCGGCGAATCCCGCCTCGACGCGCGCGCGGAGCACCTCCTCGTGCTCGTGCAGGGCCGCGTACGACACCGCCAGGCGCGCGCGGCGCGAGCTCGCGGCATCCGTGGCTCCCGTCGCGAGCCGGGCGAGCACGTCGACCGCCGCGGTCACGCCGGCGAGCAGCTCGTAGGGGAGCGTGCCGAACTCGAACCGCTCGGGCACGGCGTTCGTCGCCGGCAGGAGCTTGTCGGGCACGATCGTCTCGAGCAGCTCGGGGCTCGCCGCGAGCACGCCGCAGTGCGGACCGAGGAACTTGTAGGGCGAGCAGGTGAAGAAGTCGGCGCCGAGCGCGGCCACGTCGGGAAGCTCGTGCGCGGTGTAATGCACGCCGTCGACGTAGACGAGGGCGCCCGCGTCGTGCGCGGCGGCGGAGATCGCGGCGACGTCGGGCATCGTGCCGATGAGGTTCGACGCGGCCGTCACCGCGACGAGTCGCGTGCGGTCGGAGAGGGCGGCGGTCACGGCATCCGTCGACAGCTCGCCGCGTCGCCGGGTCGAAGTCGACCCAGCGCACCGTGGCACCCACGCGCTCGGCGGCCTGCACCCACGGCCGCACGTTCGAGTCGTGGTCGAGCCGCGTGACGATCACCTCGTCACCCGCGGCCCAGTCCTTCGAGAGATGCCGCGAGAAGTCGTAGGTGAGCTGCGTGGCGCTGCGTCCGTGCACGATGCCGCGCGGGTGCCCGTTCACGAGGTCGGCCATCGCGAGCCGGAACCCGTGCACCGCCGCCTCGGCCCGCTCCTCGGATTCGCCGGTCGTGCCGCGGTTGGAGAGCGGCCCGGTGAGCACGGATGCCACGGCGTCGCCCACGGCCCGCGGCGTCTGCGTGCCGCCCGGCCCGTCGAACTGGGCCCACCCGCTCTCGAGCGAGGGGAACTCCGATCGGATGCGCGCGACGTCGTAGGCCATGGCGAGAGCCTACGACGGGGGCCGCGACCTCGCCCACCTCCGCTCAGTCGACCTTGCCCCGACTAACATGCAGTCATGGGCGAGGCGGGCGCCGAGGCATCCGGTGCGGCACTCGAACCGGTGCGGGGGCGCCGGTTCTCGGTCAGCGCGCTCCTCGACGGCTTCTTCTTCGTGTTCGCGGGAGTCGCGGCCGTGTGGCTCGCATGGCTCGTGTTCACCGAGTCGTTCGCGTTCGGATGGTGGGGCATCGCCTTCTTCGTGGTGTTCTGGCTCGTGCTCGCCTATCTCGTGCTGCCGCGCCTGCACCGCATCCTCACGACGATCTACGTGCCCGACTACTTCATCGGTCGCGCGCGTACGAGCGACGGGCTGCTCGGCGATCCGGTGAACCTCGCGCTCGACGGCGACGAGGAGTCGCTGCACGCCGCGTTGCACGCCGCGGGCTGGACCCGGGCCGACGATGTCGACGCGCGGTCGAGCTGGCGCATCATCGCCTCCACGATCACGCGCCGCAGCTACGACGAGGCGCCCGTGAGCCCGCTGTTCCTCTTCGAGCGGCAACAGGACTTCGCCTACCAGCAGGAGGTGGAGGGCAACCCCTCGAGGCGCCACCACGTGCGGTTCTGGCGCACGCCCGACGGATGGCTCCTGCCCGGTGGGCGCCGGGTCGACTGGCTCGCCGCCGGAACGTTCGACCGCGCCGTCGGGTTCTCGCTCTTCACCCTGCAGATCACCCACAAGATCGACGCCGACACCGATGTCGAGCGCGACCACATCGTCACGACCGTGCTCGGGGCGAACCCGGCGGCACGGGTCGACGTGCTCGCCGACTTCTCGACGGGCTACCATGCGCGCAACGGCGGCGGCGACTCGATCCGCACCGACGGCGACCTTCCGGTGCTCGACCTGCGGCGCGTGCCGGTCACGGCGAGCGACGCGATCCAGGCGACGGATGCCCCGGCGCATTCGCCGCACGTCGAGGCCGAGGTGGCACCGTGACCGTCGAGAAGCGCCCCGCGTTCGAACCGCCCGCCGCCCTCGTCCGCCCGCAGCCGGTCCCGCCGACGATGCGCCGGCCGGCTGCCACGGCGCTCGGCGCGGTGCTCGTCGTGTTCCGCGTTCTCGCGGGCGTCGTCTGGCTGATCTCGCTTGCACTGTCGTGGAGCCGGCTCGTCGCCGACGACCTCGACATCACGATCGATTCAGTGCAGGCCGAGGAGGCATCGAACATCGCCCTCAATGTGGTCCTCGTCGGCGGCGCGATCGTGCTGGCCGCCGAACTCGTCCTCGCTGTGCTCGTCTATCTCGGCAGCAACTGGGCGCGCATCACCGTGATGGTGTTCGCATCGCTGAGTGTCTCGTTGTCGGCGATCGAGTACTTCACCGGCGCGTCCGAGATCTCGTTGCGCACGACCCTCTTCACGCTCGCGATCGACATCCTCGTGCTGCTGGCGCTCTCGAGCCGGAACGCGCGGGCCTTCGCGCGGCGCCCGCGGTCATGACGCGGTCGCGGCGACGACGTGTGCCGAGCACGCGATGTCGGCGCACCGATCGCAGACGACGAGCTGGGTGCGGCACGAGGCATCCGTGCAGTCGGCGGTGCGGTTCGTGGCGTCGCCGCACACGGTGCACGTGCCGATCACGGCGGCGTGGTCGCTGAAGTCGACCGAACGGCGGCCGTCGAAGACGTAGAGCGACCCCTGCCAGAGGCCATCGTCGCCGAAGCGCTCGCCGTACCGCACGATGCCGCCGTCGAGCTGGTAGACCTCGCCGAAGCCGCGGCTCACCATGAGGCTCGAGAGCACCTCGCAGCGGATGCCGCCCGTGCAGTAGGTGACGACGGGCCTGCCCTTGAGCTCGTCGTACCGGCCCGAGTCGAGTTCGGCGACGAAGTCGCGCGTGCTCTCGACGTCGGGAACGATTGCGCCCCGGAATCGGCCGATCGCCGCCTCGAGCGCATTGCGTCCGTCGAAGAACACGACGTCGTCGCCGCGCTCGGCGACGAGCTCGTGCAGGGCGTCGGGACTCAGCTTCGTGCCGCCGCCGACCACGCCGGACTCGTCGACCGCGAGCTCACCGGGCGCGCCGAAGCTCACGATCTCCTCGCGCACCTTCACGCTGAGCTTCGGGAAGTCGGCGCTCGCACCGCTCGCGTCGAATCCCGTGCCCTCGCTCCACTTGAAGTCGATGTGCTTGAACGCGGGGTAGTCGCGGGTCTTCCGCACGTAGCGCTTCAGCGCACGGAGCTCGCCGCCGAGGGTGCCGTTGAGGCCGTGCTTCGAGATGAGGATGCGCCCGCGCAACCCGAGCGATTCGGCGAGGTCGCGCTGCCACAGGCGCACGGCTTCGGGGTCGGCGAGCGGCGTGAAGGCGTAGTAGAGGAGGATCTTGGCGACGGCCACCCCGGAATTGTACGGGCGCCGTCTGGGCGTGCGGCTTGGCGCGCGGCCTGGGGCGTGCGGCCTCGCGCGCGGCCTGGCGCGCGGCCCGGGACGTGCGGCGTGGCGTCGGCGTAGGCTGGCCGCGTCGGCGGGACGGGCTCCCGCCCGGGGAGGATCCCGATGCTCGACTTCGATCCGTACGAGCTGCTCCTGCAGGCGAAGCCGATGGGCACGCTTCGCGCTCACGAGCAGCGAAGTGCAGCACGGGCATCCGCTCGCCCGACCGCACTGGGGCGCCGGCGCCGGTGGACGCGACCTGTCGCCGCAACTGAGTTGGTCGGGCTTCCCGCCGGAAACGGTGAGCTTCGCGGTGACCTGCTTCGACCCCGACGCGCCGAGCGCATCGGGTTGGTGGCACTGGGCGGTCGCGAACATCCCGGCCAGCGTCACGAGCCTCGACGCGGATGCCGGTGCCGCGAGCGGCAGGAAGCTCCCCGTCGGCGCGCTCGCCCTCCCCAACGATGATCGCGAGCGCCGCTACTCTGGGCCGACGCCGCCGCACGGCACCGGCGTGCACCGCTACTTCTTCGTCGTGACGGCACTCAACGTGCCGAGCCTCGCGGTCGCGCCCGACGTCACCCCCGCCGTGCTCGGCATGCGCCTCTACTTCCACGGGCTCGCCCGAGGCATCCTGATCGGCACGGCAACGTCCGACTGATCGGCGGCCGCCACGTCTGATCGTGATCGGGACCGCCACGGCCGACCGGCGTTCTGCCGGCGACGTCCTGCTGGCGACTTCAGCCGGCGACGTTCTGCGGTGGCTGCATACCGATTCCGGGATGCCGCACCACTCGGCGGTGGTCTCACGGTGGGTCGGACAGTTCCGGCCCGCTGACTGCATCGTGCGCTGCTCCGAATCCGTCGCCCACGGCGAGCACCTCGATGAGTCGCCGTCGCACGGGCTCTGCGGCGATCTCGAAGGGGTGCATGGGCATCGCCGCAGCGTATCGGCGTTCGCTCGAATGCCGTGGGCTATCCACAGCGGACCGCACCCGACGCCACCCGACCTGAGGCGACCACCAAGCGGCGCGCGCCACCGAACGCGGTGCGCGCCACGGAGGAACCTCTAGTGCTTGTTGCCGCTGAGGGCGAGCACGCCGCCGAGCCCGATCATCATCACGCCGCCGGTCGCCGCGAGGTGCGAGGCCCGCTTCGGCGAGCGGGCGAACCAGTTGCGCGCGGCGCTCGCGGCGAGCGCCCACACGGAGTCGCAGATGAGCGCGAGCACGATGAACACGACGCCGAGCTCGAACAGCTGCAGCGGGATCGACCCCGCGCGGAAGTCGACGAACTGGGGCAGCACCGCCACGAAGAACGCGATCGTCTTGGGGTTCGTGACGCCGACGATGAAGCCCTCGCCGAGCTGCCGCCAGTGCGAGCGGGGCGCGACCGCCCCGTTGACGGATGCCGCGGCATCCGCTCGATGGCGGATCGCCTGCACCCCGAGGTAGACGAGGTAGGCGGCGCCCGCGAACTTGATGATCGTGAAGACGACCACCGACTGCGCGACGATCGCGCCGACGCCGAGCGCGACGGCGGCGACGAGCGGCACCATGCCGAGCGCGTTGCCGACGACGCTCACCAATCCGCCGACGCGGCCGAGCGCGAGGGAACGCCCGATCACGAACAGCACGCTCGGGCCCGGGATGACGATGAGCACGATCGATGCGACGACGAACGCCCCGAGGTTCTCGACAGGGACCATCCTGTGATGCTAACCCTGCCGAGACTCGGCGGCATCCGACGGGCGAAGGCTGCACGCGCCGGGCGGGATGCCGCTACGGTGGCACTCGTGACCGACCATGTCTCTGCGAGCGTCGCCGACGGTGTCGGCCACCTGACGCTCGATCGCCCGCAGGCGCTCAACGCCCTGAGCTACGAGATGATCCGCACCCTCGCCGCCGTCCTCGACGCCTGGCGCGACGACACGGAGGTCGGACTCGTCGTGATCGACGGGGCAGGGGAGCGCGGGTTCTCGGCCGGCGGCGACATCCGCGAGCTCTACGAGTACGCGACGAGCGACAACCCGGGCGATGCCCGCGAGTTCTTCCGGGCCGAGTACCGCCTCGACGCGGCGATCGCCCGGTATGCGAAGCCGGTCGTCGCGATCATGGACGGCATCACGATGGGCGGCGGCATCGGCCTCGCCGGCCACGCCGCGGTCCGCATCGTCACCGAGCGCTCGCGCGTCGCGATGCCCGAGACCCGCATCGGCTTCACGCCCGATGTCGGCGGCTCCTGGCTGCTCTCGAAGGCGCCCGGCGAACTCGGCGTGCACCTCGCGCTGAACTCCCGCACGATGGACGCAGCCGACGCCCTGCACGCCGGTTTCGCCGACGCGTTCGTGCCCTCCGAGCGCCTTCCCGACCTGATCGACGCGCTCGCCGAGCGCGCCGACCCCGGCAGCCCCGCCGAGATCGTGATGCTCTTCGACGAGACGCCCGGTCCCTCCGCGCTCGCCCTCGCGCGCGACTGGGTCGACGCGTGCTACTCCGCCCCCACGGTCGCCGAGATCATCCAGCGCCTCCACGCATTCGCCGAGGGGCGAGCGGATGCCGCGTCGAGCTCGTTCCCGACGCATCCGCTCGACCCGGCGGCCTCCGCCTACGCGGCCGCTGCCGCCGACGAACTCGAGACCCTCTCGCCGACGGCGCTCACCCTGACCCTCGAATCGGTGCGACGCGCCCGCACGCTGCCGCGGCTCGAGGACGCGCTCGAGCAGGAGTTCCGGCTCGTGTCGTGGTTCATCGAGCAGCACGACCTGCGCGAGGGCATCCGCGCGCAGGTGATCGACAAGGACCGGTCGCCGAAATGGAGCCCGGCGAGCCTCGACGAGGTCGACCCCGACCTCGCGGCGCGTGTGCTCGACACGCAGGTGCACGAGCCCGTGTGGCCCGCATCGGCGACGCCCTGACCGGAGTCGCGGCTTCGGGGCATCCGTCACCCTTCGATAGCGTTGGGGGGTGAAGACCCACCACCTGCGCACCCATCGGAGTGACGAGAACCTGGCGCGCGAGGGCCAGCTCGCCTGGCAGCTGGCGGGTGTCGCGACCGACCCGGTCGAGCTCGACGACGACGTGGTCGACATGGTCGTGAACCGCGTCATCGACAACGCGGCGGTCGCGGCGGCCGCGATCGCCCGCAAGCCCGTGGTCTCCGCGCGCAGCCAGGCGCTCTCGCACCCGGTCTCGATCGGCGGCGACGGCGCCACCGTCTTCGGAGCGGATGCCGCGCGCCGCACCTCGCCCGAATGGGCCGCCTGGGCGAACGGGGTCGCCGTGCGCGAGCTCGACTTCCACGACACGTTCCTCGCCGCCGAGTACTCGCACCCCGGCGACAACATCCCGCCGATCGTCGCCGTCGCCCAGCACCTCGCGGCGGCACGCGGGCTCACCGGCCGCGACATCGTGCGCGGCATCGCGACCGGCTACGAGATCCAGATCGACCTCGTGAAGGCCATCTCGCTGCACGAGCACAAGATCGACCACGTGGCCCACCTCGGTCCGTCGGCGGCGGCCGGCATCGGCACGCTCCTCGGGCTCGACCAGGAGACGATCTTCCAGGCGATCGGCCAGGCCCTGCACACGACGACCGCGACCCGCCAGTCCCGCAAGGGCGAGATCTCCACGTGGAAGGCGTACGCCCCCGCGTTCGCCGGCAAGATGGCCGTCGAGTCGGTCGACCGCGCGATGCGCGGCGAGACGAGCCCCGTGCCCATCTACGAAGGCGAAGACGGCGTGATCGCGTGGCTCCTGGGCGGGCCGGATGCCTCCTACGAGGTGCCGCTGCCCGAAGCGGGCGAGGCGAAGCGCGCGATCCTCGACTCGTACACGAAGGAGCACTCCGCCGAGTACCAGGCGCAGGCGTGGATCGACCTCGCCCGCAAGCTCCACGACGAGTACCCGCTGATCCTCGACGACCCCGACCGCATCGAGTCGATCACCCTGCACACCTCGCACCACACGCACTACGTGATCGGCTCGGGCGCGAACGACCCGCAGAAGTACGACCCCGATGCGTCGCGCGAGACGCTCGACCACTCGATCCCGTACATCTTCACCGTCGCCCTCCAAGACGGCACGTGGCACCACGCCGACTCCTATTCGCCCGAGCGTGCGCACCGCCCCGACACGGTCGCGCTCTGGCAGAAGGTGTCGACCGTCGAAGACCCCGAGTGGACGCGCCGCTACCACTCGCTCGACATGGACGAGAAGGCGTTCGGCGGTCGCGTCGTGATCAAGCTGGCCGACGGCGGCGAGATCGTCGACGAGATCGCGGTGGCCGACGCGCATCCGCTCGGTGCCCGGCCGTTCGCCCGCGAACAGTACGTGCAGAAGTTCCGCACGCTCGCCGAGTGGGTGCTCGAAGAGGCCGAGATCGAGCGCTTCCTCGAGCTCGCCCAGCGCCTGCCCGAACTCGGCCCCGACGAGCTCGTCGGCCTCACCTTCACGGCGGCGCCTGGTGCGCTCGTCGGCGTGGAGATCCCCACCGGACTCTTCTGAGAGAAGGCAACACCATGCTCTACGCCCAGACCCCGCCCGCCGAGAAGCGCCGACTGTTCCGCGAACGGCTCGCGAGCGGCGAGATCATGCGGTTCCCGGGGGCGTTCAACCCGCTGTCGGCCAGACTCATCGAGCAGAAGGGCTTCGACGGCGTGTATGTCTCGGGCGCCGTGCTCTCGGCCGACCTCGGCCTCCCCGACATCGGGCTCACGACGCTCACCGAGGTCGCCGGGCGCGGCAAGCAGATCGCACGGATGACCGAGCTGCCCGCGATCATCGACGCCGACACGGGCTTCGGCGAGCCGATGAACGTCGCCCGCACGGTGCAGGAGATGGAGGACGCCGGCCTCGCCGGCCTCCACATCGAGGACCAGGTGAACCCGAAGCGTTGCGGACACCTCGACGGCAAGGAGGTCGTCGACGAGCACACCGCCCTCCAGCGCATCCGCGCCGCCGTCGATGCCCGCCGCGACCCGAACTTCCTCATCATGGCGCGCACCGACATCCGTGCCGTCGAGGGCCTCCCCGCCGCGGTCGACCGCGCGAAGAAGCTCGTCGACGCGGGCGCCGACGCGATCTTCCCCGAGGCGATGGCCTCGCTCGAGGAATTCGCCGCGATCCGCGCCGCGGTCGACGTGCCCCTGCTCGCCAACATGACCGAGTTCGGCAAGAGCGAGCTCTTCACGGTCGAGCAGCTGGCGGATGTCGGCATGAACCTCGTGATCTGGCCCGTGTCGCTGCTTCGGCTCGCGATGGGCGCCGCGGTGCGCGGCCTCGACGAGCTCGAGGAGACGGGGTCGCTGAACGGCATGCTCGACAGGATGCAGCACCGCGCCGACCTGTACGAGCTCATCGACTACGAGGGCTACAACCGGTTCGACACCTCGATCTTCAACTTCCGCGTCGCCCGCTGACGCGGCATCCGCGGGGCTCGCTTCGACAGGCTCAGCGAGCCGAGGACTCGTGGCTCTAGGCTTGGGGGAATGGCCGCGCGGTGGCGGCCGCGCCGAGCCGCGAGGAGCACGATGAGCGATCAGCAGCAGGGGGCAGCGCCCGTCATCTACAAGGGCCTCGCCGGCGTGCCGGTCGACTACACGGCCATCTCGAAGGTGAACCCCGAGACGAATTCGCTGCTCTACCGTGGCTACCCGGTGCAGGAGCTCGCGGCATCCGTCACCTTCGAAGAGGTCGCGTACCTGCTCTGGTACGGCGAGCTGCCCGATGACGCGCAACTCGCGGCGTTCGAAGAGCGCGAACGCTCGCTGCGCGGCCTCGACCACGAGGTGAAGCGCATCATCGACGAGTTGCCGCTCACCGCGCATCCGATGGACGTCGTGCGCACCGCGGTGAGCGTCATCGGTGCGAGCGATCCCGAGACCCCCGACAACAGCCCCGAGGCGAACCTCGACAAGGCGATCCGGCTGTTCGCGAAGCTGCCCTCGATCGTCACCTACGACCAGCGCCGCCGCCACGAGCTCGAGTTCGTCGAGCCCCGCGACGACCTCGGCTACTCGGCGAACTTCCTCTTCCAGGCGTTCGACGAGGCGCCCGAGCTGGCGGTCGTGAACGCGTTCGACGTGTCGATGATCCTCTACGCCGAGCACTCGTTCAACGCGTCGACGTTCACCGCGCGTGTCATCACGTCGACGCTGAGCGACCTGTATTCGTCGGTGGTCGGGGCGATCGGCGCGCTCAAGGGGCCCCTGCACGGCGGCGCGAACGAGGCGGTCATGCACGCCTTCGACGAGATCGGCACGGGGCCGGGCAGCCCCGAACGTGCCGTGGCGTGGCTCGACACCGCGCTCGCCGAGAAGCGCAAGATCATGGGCTTCGGCCACCGCGTGTACAAGAACGGCGACTCGCGCGTGCCGACGATGCGCGACGCCCTCGAGCGCATGGTCGAGTACTACGACCGCCCCGACATCCTCGAACTCTATGTCGCGCTCGAGACCCTGATGGGCGAGCGCAAGGGCATCAAGCCGAACCTCGACTACCCGTCCGGACCCACGTATCACCTGATGGGCTTCGACACCCTCACGTTCACGCCGCTCTTCGCCGCGAGCCGCGTCACCGGATGGACGGCGCACATCATGGAGCAGGCGGCGTCGAACGCGCTCATCCGTCCGCTGTCGGTGTACAACGGTCCTGACGAACGGCACGTCCCCGCGAAGGGGTGACCACGTGACCCACGTCTTCCTCGAGATGACGATGACGGTCGACGGCTTCACCGCCGCACCGGGCGTGAGCCTGGAGCATCCGCTCGGCATCGACGGCGAGCGGGTGCACGACTGGATCCGCAGCCAGGGCCGGGAGACTCGGGGACCCACCGTCGTCGACGGCCTCGGCCCCGACGGTGCTGCGGATGCGTCGCCCGACGAGATCGACCGCAACGTCGCCGCCCGCATGTTCGACACGACCGGCGCATTCGTCATGGGCCGTCGCACCTTCGACGTCGGCGAGGGCCCGTGGAGCGACGACCCGGTGTTCGCGGGGCGCCCGTGCTTCGTCGTGACGACGCGCGAGCGCGAGTCGTTCGTGCGCGGCGGTTCGCGATACGAGTTCGTCACCGGCGGCATCGCCGAGGCGGTGGCGCGCGCGAGCGAGGCGGCCAGCGCGGCATCCGTCTGCATCATGGGCGGGGCGGATGTCGCGCGCCAGGCCCTCGCCGGCGGCTACGTCGACGAGGCGCGCCTGCATCTCGTGCCGGTGCTGCTCGGCGGTGGCTCGCGGCTGTTCCCCGACGGCGCGGCGCACCGCGTGGAGCTCGAGCCGCTCGGCGTGGAGCAGGGCGCCGAGGCGACGCACCTGCGGTATCGGGTCGTGCGGTAGAGCGCTTTCCAGTTCCGCACAACGCGGGCGCGGGGCATCCGCGAGTCGACTGTCGCGACCCGCCAAGTTCGGGACATCCACCACGACTCCGCTCTACAGTCGTGGACTATGCACATGTTCTTCCGCACGCTGCTCCACGTGCTGTTCCTCTCGCGCCGCAGGCCCGACCTCGGGCACCTCGACGTCGCCCGCACGAACTTCATCACGCTGCCGACCGACCTCGACATCAACCGGCACATGAACAACGGCGTCTACTTCTCGATCATGGATGTCGCGCGCTTCGACATGCTCGTGCGCAACGGCATCTGGAAGGCGTTCCGCGACAAGGGCTGGTACCCGGTGGTCGCGAGCGAGACGATCACGTTCCGCAAGTCGCTGAGCCTCTGGCAGCGGTTCACGATCGAGTCGAGGCTCGTCGGGCACGACGACAAGGCGATCTACCTGGAGCAGCGGTTCGTGCGCCCTTCGACCGGCTCAGGGAACACCGCCGGCGGGGAGCCCGAGATCTATGCGCAGGGATTCATCCGCGCGCGCTTCCTCCGCAAGTCGGGCGGCACGGTGCCGATGTCCGAGCTCATCGAGGCGTTCGGCGTCACCGAGGCGCACGGGATCCCCGAGTGGCTCGAGCGGTGGGGCGAGGATGTCGCGCTGCCCGCGACCCGGGCCGCAGCGCCGTCGCTCTGGCGCTGAACGCTCGCTCCCTGAGCTTGTCGAAGGGGCCGCTCGCTTCGACAAGCTCAGCGAACTGAGGACAAGCTCAGCGAGCTGAACCTACGACCGCGCCTTCTGCGGTATGACGACTTCCTTGATGATGAGCAGGATGCCCGCCGCCACCGGGATCGCGACGAGCGCGCCGGGGAGCCCGGCGAGCGTTCCGCCCGTGAGGGCCGCGATGAGCACGATCGAGCCGGGAACCTGCACCGCCTTGCTCATGACCCGCGGCGTGAGCACGTAGGCCTCGACCTGCATGTAGACGAGCATCGCGATCAGCACGATGATCGCTGCGGTGGGCGAGACGAACAGCGAGAGCACCGTCATGACCACCGTCGTGAGCACGGTTCCGATGAGCGGGATGAGCGTGATGAAGAACGCTGCGACCGAGATCACGAGCGCGAACGGCACCTGCACGAGTGTGAGCAGGATGAGGCTGTACACGGCGTTGAAGAACGCGAGGATGACCATGCCGCTGAGGTAGCGGCCGACGTTCTGCATGATCCGCTCGGCATACCCGACGACCCGCTCGCGATGCGACGCCGAGATGAGCGTGTAGATCGCTGCCTTCGACGTGTCGAGCGTCGCCGTGAAGTAGATCGTCAGGATGAAGATGAAGAACGCGCTCGAGATGCCGCCGACGATCGCGAAGCCGATCTGCAGCGCGCCGCCACCGACCGTCGCCCAGAAGTTCGGGTCGCTGATGACGCCGACGAGCCAGGTGTAGATCGTGCCGAGGACGCCGCCGGAACCGGATGACGCCTCTTGGAACCACTCCTGCGACTGCAGGTTCGCGAGCATCGCGGGGAGACCGTTGACGAAGTTGACCGCCTGCGTGATCACGAGTGGAAGCACGAGCCAGAGCAGCCCGCCGATCACGAGGATGAACAACACGATGACGGTGATGATCGCGAGGCTGCGCTTCATTCCTCGGCGCTGGAACCAGCGCACGAGCGGATCGAGGCCGAGCGTGATGAACACCGCAGCGGACACCGAGAAGATGACGCTCGAAATGCTCAGGAACGCTGAGGCGAGACCGAGTGCGACGAGCACGCCGAGGGTCGCGACGAACGCCCATTGGAACGGCTTGTTCGCCATCAGATTCGCATGCCGGGCGCGCCGGCTCGTGCCTTCGTCGGCCTCGCGAGCGCGCCGCTCGATGCTCTTCACGGCGTCAGTCTAGGGTCGCGGATGCCGCGACGAGGGGCAGCGCGCCGGAGCTGCGCCTCAGTGCCTCAGTGCCGCCTCAGTGCTTCAGCGCCTTGGCGGCGTCGGGCACGGGCAGCTCGCGGTAGTGCCGTGCGAACGCGGGATAGTACTGCTCCCACGCCGGCAGCTCGTGACCGGCGCGCGCCGCCGTGAGCCGATCGAGGTAGTAGTCCCAGCCGGGACCGATGCTCGCGGCATCCGCTGCGCTCTGCAACCGCTGGCAGAAGGTGAGCGTCGTCATGCCGCCGCCCTCGAGGAGGTGGCAGAACACTCGAATGCCCGTCGGGCCGGGGCCGGAATCGGCGAGGAAGCGGTGCGGCGGGACGCACTCGAGGATGCTGACGTTCTGCCAGTCGGCGCCGTCTTCGAACGACATCTTGAATCGCACGCCCCCCGTGGCCGGGCGGCCCGTGTAGGTGCCGATCCACGCCTGCATCGCCGTGGGGTTCGTGAGGCTGAACCACACGTCTTCGATGGGTGCGTAGAACAATCGGTCGTACTGCAGGTAGAGCCCGTCAGGCTTCATCGCGTAGTGTCCGGTCGGCTTCGCGGTCATCATCGCCCCCCGCAGTTCGTCGTGGCTTCAGGCTAATCCCGTGCGGCTCCTATCACTAGGGAGTCGTCGCTCACTAATGTTGCGGGCATGGGTTCACAGGGATCGAAGACCAAGGGGCGTGGCCAGAGCCAGACCCACACGCAGAGTCAGAACTCGAGCCAGGCTCGGGGGCACGAAGAGGCATTGGACGTGTCGCAGGGCAAGGCCGGGCTGTGGGGTTGGCTCGCGGGGCTCATCGTGGCGGCGCTGATCGCGGTGCCGCTCTCGGCGGCGTTCGCGTTCGCGACGCATCCGACGTCGCAGCAGCTCTTCGGCGGGCGCCTCGAGGCCGCATCCGAGGGCGGCTACATGGCGTTCTGGTGGATCGTCACCCTGCTCCTGGCCGCGCTGCCGTTCCTCGTGGGCTTCGGCGTCGCGAAGCTCTCGGTGAAGGCGCTCACCATCGTCGGCGGGATCGTCGTGCTGTTCATCATCGCGATCCTGGTGCTGGGGCAGCTCTTCGTCTTCTGACCTCTTCTGACCTCGGGGGAGTTGCCGCCGGAGGCGCCGAAGCGCCGGTAGCTGCACCCGGGCCGACCGGTTGGTTGCAGGTAGCGGGGCTGTGAGCCGGGGCGTAGCGTGACTCGTACCTCCGCCCCACGCGAGGGACCGCGATGCATGCGCGCAGTCTCCACGAAGCAGTACCCACGAAATGGCAGCACAGCTCGACTCAGCCGCGATCAGGGAACTCGGAAGCGGGTTCGCCGGTGAACTCGTGCGGCCCGGGGATGCCTCCTATGACGAGCGTCGCAAGGTCTGGAACGGCTCGATCGATCGTCGTCCGGCGCTGATCGCCCGGTGCGCGGGGATTGCGGACGTCGGCGCCGCGACGCTGTTCGCACGCCGGACCGGTCTCCCCGTGGCCGTGCGCGCCGGCGGTCACAGCTTCCCCGGGTTGTCGGTGTGCGACGACGGAATCGTGATCGACCTCGCGCCGATGAAGGGCATCCGTGTCGACCCGGATGCCCGCACCGTCCGGGTGCAGGCGGGGGTGCTGCTGGGGGAGGTCGATCGCGCGACGCAGCCACTCGGGCTGGCGGTCCCGAGCGGCATCGTCACGCACACCGGCGTCGCGGGACTCACCCTCGGCGGTGGCATCGGGTGGGTCATGCGAAAGTACGGCCTCAGCATCGACCAGCTGTCGTCGGTGGAACTCATCACCGCCGAGGGCGAACGCGTCACCGCGAGCGAGACCGAGAACGCCGACCTCTTCTGGGGAGTGCGAGGGGGCGGAGGCAACTTCGGCATCGTCACCCAGTTCGAGTTCCGCCTCTGCGACGTCGGCCCGACCGTCGTCGCAGGCCCGATCTTCTGGCCCATCGAGCAGTCGCCGGAGGTGCTGCGCTTCTACCGCGACTGGATCGCCGACGCACCCGATGAGCTGATGACCATCGTGGTCCATCGCAAGGCGCCGCCGCTTCCGTTCGTTCCCGCCGAGCTGCACGGCAAGCTCATCGTCGGCGTCGTCTGCTGCTACACCGGACCGGTCGAGGAGGGCATGAAGGTCGTGCGTCCGCTCAAGGACTTCGGTTCACCGGTGCTCGACCTGTGCGTCCCGAAGCCCTTCGTCGATCACCAGGCGATGTTCGATCCGTCCTTCCCACCCGGTCAGTGGTACTACTTCCGCTCCTGCGACGTCGCGGAGCTGACCGACGACGTCATCGACATCACCGTCGAGCACTCGATGCGGATCCGGTCGCCGTTGACGAGCTTCCCGATCTGGCAGCTCGGCGGGGCTGTGGCACGTGTCGGCGAGGAGGCGACGGCCTTCAACGGACGCGGCGTCGGGCACACCTTCAACATCAACGCGGCGACCGAGACGGCCGACGGCTTCGACGAGGAGCGCGACTGGGTCCGCGACTTCTGGTCGGCCTTGAAGCCCCATCACACGAGCGTGTACGTGAACTTCCTCATGGAGGAGGGCGAGGAGCGCATACGTCAGGCCTACGGGACCCAGAAGTACGACCGGCTCAAGGCGCTCAAGCGGAAGTACGACCCGGGCAATCTCTTCCGGCTCAACCAGAACATCCCACCGGACTGAGGCGGGTGCTTCCTCGTGCGTGGCCTCGTCACCTCCGCCGTGGCCGTGTAGAGCGCGCGTTCGCTCGCTCGCGCGTCAGTGGTCGCCGGATGCCTCGTCGAACGTGTCGCGTGCGGTGGTGATCTGCTCGTGGTTGGCGGCGGCCCAGCCGACGAGCCCGAGCACCGGCTCCGCGAGGGAGCGGCCGAGCGCTGTGGCGGCGTACTCGACCCGAGGCGGGATCTCGGGGTAGCTCGTGCGGGAGACGAGGCCGTCGCGTTCGAGGTTGCGCAGGGTCTGCGTGAGCATGCGGTGCGAGATGCCGTCGACGCGGCGCTGCAGCTCGGTGAAGCGCAGCGAGCGGTCGTCGAGGAGGCCGATCACGAGGAGGCTCCACTTGTCTCCGACGCGGGAGAGGATGTCGCGGATCACGTCGCTCGCCGGGTGGTCGGTGCTGCACGTCGACGCCGACACATGGGGGTGGTCGGCGAGGAGCGCCCGGCCTGCGGCATCCGTCATCGTCATCTTCGTCCTCTTCCGTTGTTCTGTGTTTCTGCGACTGCTCTCTGTGACGCCGCGACTGCTTCTGTGACGTCCATTACGCACCTGGAGGTGCGTGACGCACGGTGAAGTGCGGGGCATCCGTGGGCTATAGTCACCGATCGTGCGTCACGCACTTATCGTAACCGACTCGACTGGAGAACCCATGATCATCGCCCTGTGGATCGTCACCGTGCTGCTCGCCCTCGTCTTTCTCGCCGCCGGGTTCGTGAAGTCCTCGACGCCGCGCGAGAAGCTCGTGCCGAAGATGGCGTACATGGAGGATCTCTCGAACGGGCAGGCGCGGGTTGTCGGCATCCTCGAGTTCCTCGGCGCGCTCGGCCTCGTGCTGCCCGCCGCGACCGGGATCCTGCCGTGGCTCACGCCGGTTGCGGCGTTCGCGCTCGCGATCACGATGGGCGTCGGGACGGCGCTGCACGTGAAGCGCGGCGAGTCGTTCGTGCCGAGTGTCGTGCTCGGCGTGGTGGCGCTCGCGGTGGGAGTCGGGTGGGTCGTGCTCGGGTAGTGGCGCGGGCGCTGGCGTCACGGCCGGCTGAGTCCGCCTGCGGTCGTGTTCGACCCGGCTGAGTCGGTTCGACTTGTCCTCAACAGGCTCGTGCTCGAGCTGGTTCTCCACAGGGAATAGTGGCTCTGGCCTGCGGTTTTCCGCCGATTCGAATGTCGGTGGGTCGTGGTTGAGTTGACCCATGACCACCCCAACGGCACCCGCGCTGCAGCGCCACGGTGCCGGCGCCTACCCGGCCGGTACCCGCGCTGCAGGCGACGCTCGATGCCGAGTTGACGCAGATCGCGGCGCTCGATCGGGTGATCCGCGCGGCGCAGGCGGAGCAGTTCCAGCGCATCGAGGCGGCCCGGGTTCTGGCGGCTTCGCTCGACGGGGTCACCGAGTCGAGCGGGTTCGTCGAGCGGGAGTTCGCGACCCGGTCGTTCGTGGCCGAGCTCGCGACCACGCTCACCGTGCATGAGGCCACCGCGGGTCGCCTCGTCGCCGACGCGGGCCGGTTGACCGGGCCGTTCACCGCGACCCTGGCCGCGCTCGCGGGCGGGGCGGTCTGCCTGGGCAAGGTCCGCACGCTCCTCGAACTCGCGGGCACCCTGCCCGCCGACGCGGTCGCCGCATTCGAGCACGCCGCGCTCGGGCACCCGCGTCGCCGAGACGCCGTCCGCGTTCCGGCGCCGGCTGCGGTCGCTGCGTGAGCGGATCCACCCCGAACCGCTCGCCGCCCGCCACCAGCGGGGCCGTGCCGAGCGGCGGGTGTGCCTCGATCCGGCCGAAGACGGCATGGCGTGGCTGAGCCTTCACCTCGAAGCCGAACGCGGCGTCGCGATCATCGCCCGACTCGACGCGCTCGCCGACACCGAGCGGCGCACCCCGGCCGCCGCCGCACCGCCCAGGGCGACGCGGCATCCGACCCGGGCGGCGCGGCCTCCGACCCTGCCGGCGCGGCATCCGATGCTCGTACCCGCGAGCAGCTCCGCCTCGACCTCGCCGCCGGGCTCCTCCTCGGCGGCCAGGGCGCCGCCGACACCGCACCCACCGGCATCGTCACCCCGCGCATCTACGTCACCGTGCCCGGTGCTCACCCTCCTCGGCCACACCGACCAACCCGCCGAACTCGACGGCTACGGACCGATCGACGCCGACACCGCCCGCCGGCTCGCCGCGCACGCCCCCTCGTTCCGGCGGATCCTCACCCACCCCGAGACCGGCGCGTACCTCTCCTACGGCCGAACCAGCTACCGGGTCCCCGCCGACCTCGCCGGCTACCTCCGCATCCGCGACGGCGGCTGCCGATTCCCCGGCTGCACCCGCACCGCCGTCCGCACCGACATCGACCACACCACCGACTGGCAATCCGGCGGCCACACCCGCCACGACAACCTCGCCCACCTCTGCCGCAAACACCACCGCCTCAAACACCACACCCCCTGGAGCATGACCCAACAGCCAGGCGGCGAGATCCGCTGGACCTCACCCGCCGGCCGCGAACACACCACCACCCCGGCCCATCCATTCGCCCCCGCCCGGCCGCCCGACCCAGCACGGCGCACCCGCAGATCCACCAGGGCGACCGCCGCGTTGGCCGCTGCGCTGGCCAGGTATCCTGACGAGCCGCCGTGGGAGGCGCCGCGCCCCGCGTCCTCCGAGGGTGAGGCAGCATGACATCAACCGTAGAGGCTCGTTTTCGAGACACCTGAGTTCTCCCTGCGAGGACGATCTCGCCGAAGCTGGACATGACGAGCCCGCAGCAGCAGGGATACCACGTCAACAGACGTGCTGCGCGGTGCACCGGCGGGGAGTCCTGCCCGCGAGGACCCGTCTGACACTGTTGCGATCCGCGATCTCATCGACCGGCATCGATCGCAGTGTCACGGCCATACCATGCGGTATGGTATGGAACATGAAGGTTCACTCGAGGGATCGCGCCCGCCCGACCGAGCGGGCCTCTCGCGTCGCGTCGACCGGTGCCGCCGAACGAGGCATCCGATGACTCTCCTTCCTGACCCGATCTGGCCGGTCGTCGTGCTCGCGGTGATCCAGTTCGTCGACGGCGTGCTCAGTTGGAAGCCCGTGCCGTTCGTCGCGAAATGCTTCGACGACGTGCACTTCCCGCGGGAGTGGTGGTGGATCTTCAGCCCGATCAAGTTCGCTGCGGCGGCCGGACTCATTGCGGGCATCTGGATCCCCTACCTGGGCGCCGTGACGTGCGCGGCCCTCATCGTCTACTTCGTCGTCGGGATCGGCATGCACATCGCAGCGAAGGACTTCGGGCGCAACCTCTTCGTGAACGCGACGGGCATGCTCCTCGTGTGCGTCGCGACCGGGCTGTGGAGCTTCGTGCTCTGAGCGTGGTGCTGGGCATCGACGCAGCCAGCCTCAGGAGCCCGGCGTCGCGCGCCGCGTCCGCGTCACGCGTCGTGCGAGCCCGGCACCGCCTCGAGCAGCAGCAGGTAGACGTCGCGCAGTTCCGCCGCCGAGATCGGCGGCACCGTCACCGCCGCACCGAGCGACACGAGGTACGGCACGAGCGCCGCAGCGCGCGCCGCGGCATCCGTCTCGACGAGCGGCCGCCAGGTGGCCTGCAGTGCGTCGATCACCGCGGCGTCGATGCGTGCCTGCACGGCGCGCGCCGCCGGATCCGACGATGCCCATGCGCGCACGGCCAGGTCGAGGTCGGCGCGGCGGATCGAATCGTCGCCCGAGGTCGCGAGGTCGGTGAGCCAGGCCAGCGTCGCCCGCGGGCCCTCGCCGCGACGGGTGTCGATCGCCTCGGTGAGGCGCCCCAGCGTCAACTGCTCGTAGTAGTCGAGGAGTGCCGCGCGGTAGTCCGCCGCGCCGCCGAAGTGGTGGAAGAACGACCCCTTCGTGAGTCCCAGCCGCCGGGCGAGGCGGTCGATGCGCAACCCCGCAGCGCCCTCGTCGGCGAGCACCGCGAGGCCCTCGTCGAGCCATCGCTGCCGGGTCGCGGACATACCAAGACCATACTGGAAGGTACGGCCCCGCAGGTACAGCAGGTACAGAAGGTACCGCCGGCGTCAGCTCCCGGATGCCTCGAGCACGGCCATCGCCGCATTGTGGCCGCCGATGCCGCTCACGGCGCCGCCCCGCACGGCACCCGAACCGCAGAGCAGGATCCGCGGATGCCGCGTCGCCACGCCCCACCGCTCGGCGGGCGTCGAGAGCGGCGCGCCGTGCTCGGCCCAGGGCCACGACAGGGGGCCGTGGAAGATGTTGCCGCCCGGCATGCGGAGGGCCTCCTCGATGTCGTGCGTCGTCTTCGTCTCGATGCACGGGCGCCCCGAGGCATCCGTCGCGATCACGTCCTCGATCGGCTCGGCGAGCACGGAGTTCAGCGACTCGAGCACCGCGGCCTGCAGCCGTTCGCGCAGTACGTCGTTGCCGAAGCGTTCGACGAGCCGGTCGGGCACCTGCAGCCCGAACACCGTGAGGGTGTGGGCGCCGGATGCCGCGAGCTCGGGTCCGAGGATCGACGGGTCGCTCAGGGTGTGGCAGTAGATCTCGCAGGGCAGCGGCGACGGGATCTCGCCCCGCTGAGCCGCTCCCGAACGCGGCGCTCAACTGCGACTCGAGCTCGTTGACATGAAAGGTGCCGGCGAACGCGGCCTCCGGCGCGACCGCCGTGTCGCGCAGGCGCGGAAGGCGGGTGAGGAGCAGGTTGACCTTGACCTGGGCGCCCTCGGGCGCGGCCAGGTGGCGGAGGCGCTCACGCACGACCGGTGACACCTCGATCGGGACGTCGGGCGTGAACGGGCGCTGATCGCGGGGAGCGATCCCGGCGGCATCCGCGCGACCGGCAGCGGCATCAGCCGACGTGCGACGCGCGGCATCGGCAGCGGCATCCGTGCGACGTCCGGCATCCGCCGCCCCTGCCACGAGGAGCCGATCGAGCACCGCCGGCGCCACGTTCGCGAGCACCGTGCCGACGTCGACGGCGTGCGTCGCGCCATCCAGTGAATACAGCACCCGCCCGTCAGGTTCCACCGTGAGCACCTCCGCGCCAGTGACGAGCCGGGCGCCGGCCTCGCGGGCGGCGCGGGCGAGCTCGCCGCTCACGGCGCCCATGCCGCCGACGGGCACATCCCAGTCGCCGGTGCCACCGCCGACGACGTGGTACAGGAAGCAGCGGTTGGCGTCGAGCGCCGGGTCGTCGAGGTCGGTGAACGTGCCGATGAGGCCGTCGGTCGCCACGACGCCGCGCACGAGGTCGTTCGCGAAACGCGCATCGATCGTCGTGCCGAGCGGTTGCTCGATGAACTCGCTCCAGACGCGGTCGTCGCCGACGAGCGCCCGTGCCTCGTCGCGCGTCGGCAACGGTTCCGTCAGCGTGGGGAAGAGCCGCTCGGCGAGGCGCACCGTGTCGGCGTAGAACGCGTCCCACGCCGCAGCATCGACCTCGGCGCCGACGCGGGCGAAGGCGGCGACGGATGCCGCATCGTCGGCCTCGCGATCGATGAGCAGCCCCCGATCGGGGTCGCTCGGGTCGGGCGTGTACGAGGAGAAGCGGCGGCGCACGAGTCGCACGTCGAGGCCGAGGTCGTCGATGATGCGCTGCGGCAGCAGGCTCACGAGGTACGAGTACCGGGAGAGGCGCGCGTCGACGCCGTCGAACGCCTCCGCCGACACGGCTGCGCCGCCGAGGTGGTCGTCGCGCTCGAGGAGCAGCACGCTGAGGCCCGCGCGGGCGAGGTAGGCGGCCGCCGTGAGGCCGTTGTGTCCGCCGCCGATGATCACGACGTCGTGGTCGGGTTGGGGAAGTCGCATGTCCCGAGCGTAGGCGACCGGCATCCGTGCGTATTGCGCTACCGACATCGCCAAATTGCTTACTGACGGGTAAGTAAGTTATGGCTAGGCTGAGTCTCACGACCGCGCCGACGATGGCGCGGTCGCGCACTATCGCAACGATCCGGTTCCGGCCGGCCGCGCGGTCCACTGCGCCGCCGCCGACGTTCAAGGGAGAACAGTGTGACGACGCAACGAACCAGCGGGCAGAACAGGTCGCCCGGCCGATCTGGGAGGCGCCGGCTCGCCGCCGGCGCGGCCGTGGCCGCGATCGTGGCCGGAAGCGCCGCATTCGCGGTCGCAGCACCCGCCGCCGCGGCCGAACCGGACTTCGGCCCGAACGTGACGATCTTCGACTCGACCATGTCGGTCGACGACATCAACGCGACGCTCGCGAGCCTCGCGAACGAGCCCGAGTTCAGCCAGAACCGACACGCGGTCTTCTTCGAGCCCGGCACGTATGGGAGCGACGCGGGCGAGGACAACCCCGCGACGGCGACCGGCATCGTCAACGCCGAGCTCGGCTACTACACCGCGATCGCGGGCCTCGGCGCCTCACCCGAAGACGTGCGCATCAACGGCGCACTGCACGTCGAACCGGTGCGCGCGTGCGAGGCGAACCCCTGGGACTGCCAGCAGCCCGGCTCGCTCACCCGGTTCTGGCGCTCGCTCAGCAACATGACCATCAACCCGATCCAGCAGCCCGTCGGCGTCGACGCGACCCGGCCGTTCCCGTCGGGCATCACTGCGCCGCACCAGATGCGGTTCGCCGTCTCGCAGGCCGCGCCGCTCCGCCGCATCAACATCGAGGGCGACCTCACGCTCTTCGGCCGGGTCGGCGAGTTCGCGTCGGGCGGATACATGGCGAACTCCAACGTCGACGGCACGATCGTCACCGGGTCGCAGCAGCAGTGGTTCACCCGCGACTCCAGCGTCGGAACGTGGAACGGCGGCGTGTGGAACATGGTGTTCTCGGGCGTCGACGGCGCCCCGGCGACGGACTTCGCGCCCGGCAACAAGACCACGGTGCCGGCGACGCCGCTCAGCCGCGAGGCTCCGTACCTCTACCTCGACGGCGACGACTACAAGGTCTTCGTGCCGAAGGCGAAGACCGAGACGAGCGGCCACGACTGGTCGACGGATGCCGCGGCGGGCGACGCCATCTCGATCGCCGACTTCTTCATCGCGCACGAGGGCGACACCGCGGCCGAGATCAACGCCGCGGTCGGCTCGGGCAAGCACCTGCTGCTCACGCCCGGCGTGTACCACCTCGAGGCGCCGATCGTCGTGAATCGGGCCGACACGGTCGTGCTCGGACTCGGCTACGCGTCGCTCACTCCCGACAACGGCACCGCCGCACTCGAGATCGGCGACGTCGAGGGCGTGAAGGTCGCCGGGATCACCGTCGACGCAGGCCCCGTCGAATCCGACGTCCTCGTGAAGGTCGGCCCCGACGAGGCATCCGTCGCCGACGCGGCGAACCCGACGACGCTCTCCGACGTCTTCATCCGCGTGGGCGGACCGTGGACGGGCAAGGCGGTCACGAGCATCGAGGTGAACAGCGATGACGTGCTGCTCGACCACATCTGGGCGTGGCGCGCCGACCATGGCGCGGGCGTCGCGTGGGACCTCAACACCGGTGCGCACGGTGTCGTCGTGAACGGTGACGATGTCACTGCGACCGGCCTGTTCGTCGAGCACTACCAGGAGGAGCAGACCATCTGGAACGGCGAGCGTGGGCGCACGATCTTCTACCAGAGCGAGATCCCGTACGACCCGCCGTCGCAGGCCGCGTACATGGACGGTGACCGGCTCGGCTTCGCGTCGTACCGCGTGGCGGACGACGTGACCGAGCACTTCGCGCAGGGCCTCGGCGTCTACTCGTTCTTCGATCCGACGATCAACGGCGGACAGGACATCCGCATCGAGAGCGGCATCCAGACGCCGAAGTCGGCGAATGTGCGGTTCGAGTCGATGACGAGCGTGTTCCTCAACGGCACGGGCGGCATCAACCACATCATCAACGACGCCGGCGGCCCGGCGGTCGGCAGCTTCGCCTCGCCGCAGCTCGCGTCGTACCCGCCGGCCGACACCACGGCGCCGAGCGTCGCGATCGCGTCCGACCCTGAGGCGCCTGGCCCCGACGGGACCTACACGAGCGCGGTGACGCTCACGGTCTCGGGCAGCGACGACTTCACGCCGCCGCCCGCAGTCGAGGCGAACGTCGACGGAGCCGGCTGGCAGCCGGTCACGGCGCCGATCGTGCTCGGCGACGGCCAGCACACGGTCGAGGCGCGCGCGACGGATGCCGCGGGCAACGTCTCGGCGGTCGTCAGCTGGTCTGGCACCATCGCGATCGTGATCGTCGAGGACGTGCCCCTCGTGGTGAAGGCGCACACCCAGTGCCTCGACAAGAAGGCCTACGTCGTCGTGTCGGCCGTGAACGGTGCGGCCGTGCCGGCCGACATCCGGCTCACGACCGATGAGGGGACCGTGAAGTTCACGAAGGTCGCCCCCGGCGACACCGTGACCTACCTCTGGAAGGGCAAGAAGAGCATCGACGACGGCGAGGCCACCGTGTCGGGCTACACGTGGAGCGACGGCCAGGGCAAGCACTCCTCGTACGAGGTGCCCTACACCGGGTCGAGCTGCGACACGAAGTAGCAGCGACGACGAGGGGCGAGCGGATGCGGCATCCGCTCGCCCCTCGTTCGTGCTCAGCGCGCCCGGCGCATGGCGCGCACGCCGACGATGACCCCGATCGCGCACGTGGCCGCCGCGGCGATGATGCCGCCGACGACCGCCGGGTCGCCGAAGTCGCCCGCGAGGAGCGCGCGCTCGGCGGCGACCAGGTAGCTCAGCGGGTTCGCCGCAGCGGCGACCTGCATCCACTCGGGGCCGTCCTCGAGGGGCAGCAGCATGCCCGAGAGGATCATGAGCGGGAACAGCAGCGTCTGGTGGACCATCCAGAACATCCAGTCGCGGTTGCGGCAGGCGAGCGCGAGCGTGTAGCTGAGCGCGCCGAAGCCGACGCCGAAGACGGCGAGCACGGCGAGTCCCGCGATGAGCCCGGGCACGTCGAGCCGGAACCCGAACGGCACCGCGACGAGCACGACGATCGTGCCCTGGATGACGAGCGGCACGACCTCCTTGAGGGCTCGGCCGACGAGCAGCGCACTGCGGGAGAGCGGGGCGACGAGCGTGCGCTCGTGCGAACCGGTCTGCATCTCGAAGAGCAGGTTCGCGCCCGTCGAGGCGGTGCCGAACAGCGCGACCATCACGAGGATGCCGGGCACGAACCACTGCAGCGTGCCCGCGACGTCGCCGCCCGATGCGCCGACGAGCAGCGGGCCGAACAGCCCGAGGAAGACGAGCGGCTGCACGAGCGAGAAGACGACGCTGAACGGGTCGCGCACGAGCGGCCTCGTCTCGCGCGCGTAGACGGTGATCGTGTCGCGCACGAAGCCGGTCGGGCGAGCGGATGCCGCGGGCGCGCCGTGCTCGCTCGCGGCGGCGCTCTCGGCGGTCGGGGTGATCGTGTTCATGAGAGGTTCCTTCGTGTCGTGAGAACAGGTGATCGGTGGCGGGAAGGGTGGCGTGGTTCCTGTGTTCGGTGCCGACGCGGCGTGTCTTCCTGTTTCGAGTAAGGGAGGGAGGGGTCGGGAGGCGAGGGGGAGGGAGAGCGGGGGAGGCGAGGAGTGAAGTGGCGGTCAGACGGCGGCGCGCTCGGACGCGGCATCCGCGTGCTCGCCGGCGGCAGCGGACTCCTCGCGGAGGCTCCGTCCGGTGAGGGCGAGGAAGACGTCGTCGAGGGTGGGCTGGCGATGCGTGGCCGCGACGACCTCGAGTCCGACATCCGAGAGCGAGCGGATGTAGCGGGGGAGTGCGCGGTCGCCGCCGGGCGCGGTGACGGTGACCACGCGTGCGTCGGCCCCGTCGACCTCGCCGCCGATGCGGGCGGCGGCGGCCGAGGCATCCGTCGCCGTCGTGAAGGTCAGGGTGACGCGATCGCCCGCGAGCGACCCCTTGAGGGCCGGGGCCGTGTCATCGGCGATGACCGCGCCGTGGTCCATGACCATGACGCGCTCCGCGAGCTGGTCGGCCTCGTCGAGATAGTGCGTGGTGAGGAAGATCGTCGTGCCGGTCGCGCGGCGCAGGTCGACGATGTGCTCCCACAGGTTCGCCCGGCTGTGCGGGTCGAGGCCCGTCGAGGGTTCGTCGAGGAAGAGCAGCTCCGGCCGGTGGATCAGGCCGAGCGCGATGTCGAGCCGGCGCTTCTGACCGCCCGAGAGCGACTGCACGGTGCGGTTGGCGACCGGCTCGAGCTCGAGCGACTCGATGAGATCTGCAGCCCGCGTGCGGGTCTCGCGGCGGCCCATGCCGTAGAACGCGCCCTGCGCGTGCAGTTCGTCGCGCACGCGCTGCGTGTGACCGCCGGAGTTGCCTTGGCCCACGTAGCCGATGCGGCGGCGCACCCCGGCCGGATCGAGACGGATGTCGCAGCCCGCGACCCTCGCCTCGCCCGATGTCGGCGGCAGCAGGGTCGTGAGCATGCGGAGCGTCGTCGACTTGCCGGCGCCGTTCGGGCCGAGGAAGGCGACGAGTTCCCCCTCCTGCACGGAGAGGTCGACGGAGCGGACGGCCTCGACGGTCTGCCCCTTGGAGCGGAACGTCTTCGTGAGGCCTCGAGCGGTGATCATCTGGTTCGTCATGTTCACAGTCTTCCGAGGCATCCGGTCACATTCTGTCCTCTTTCGAGAGAAACTGGAGACATGGCCGCGACCACCTCGAGAACCCTCGAACTCCTCTCCCTGCTGCAGAGCCACCGGCACTGGTCGGCGCGCGAACTCGTCGATCGGCTGGGCGTCAGCGAGCGCACGCTGCGCCGCGACGTCGAGCGGCTGCGCGAGCTCGGCTACGGCATCGAGTCGGCGCGCGGCAGCACCGGAGGGTACCGACTCGAGGCCGGCACCGGGTTGCCGCCACTGCTCCTCACCGACGACGAGGGTGTCGCGATCGCCGTGGGCCTGCGATCGCAGGCGACGGCGGGCCTGCGCGGGGCCGAGCACACGACGCTCAGTGCGCTCGCGAAGATCGAGCAGGTGCTGCCCCCGGTGCTCCGCCGCCGCATCGAGGCGCTCCAATCGCACGCCGCCGTGGGCGCCGGCGGACCCCGTGCGGGTCATTCGGGCCGTCCCGCACCCGAGGTCGACGCCGAACTGCTCGGCCTGCTCGCGCTCGGCTGCCGCGACTCCGAGCGGCTGCGCTTCACCTACACGGATGCCGCGGGCGAGGCCACAGCTCGAATCATCGAGCCCTACCGGCTCGTGCCCGTCGCGCGCCGCTGGTACCTGCTCGCCTGGGATCGCCAGCGCGAGGACTGGCGCACGTTCCGCCTCGATCGCATCAGCGACGTCTTCCCCACCCGCGTGCACTTCGACGCTCGGCCGATGAGCGACGAGGCCGCCCGCGCGCGGGTCGAAGCCGCCGTGCGCTGGCGTGACCGCACGGTGAAGGCGCGCCTCATCGTCGAGATGCCGCAGGCCGAGCTCGTGGACTACCTCGGCTGGTACGGGCGCGACGTCGTCGCTCTCGACGCCGCGCGCTGCGCGTGGCCGCTCGAGGCGGACTCGGTCGTGAACCTCGTGATCGCGCTCCTGTGGATGCCGCCCGGGGTGCGCTACCACGTCGACGGCCCGCCCGAGGTAGCTCGAGTTCCTCGCCACGCAGGCCGAGCGCTTCGCGGCGGCATCCGCGCCCGTATCTGCGCCGTCATCCGCGCCGGCATCCGGCGACTGACCGGGGGCGACATGTCGGTGGCCGGGTGTTCGCTTGGTGCATGGACATCGCATTCGTCGCCGGGTTCGGACCCATCGGCACCGCCGACACGTCGTCGCACGCGTTCTGGGCCGGCGCCCTCGGCATCGACTTCCACGAGAACACGCCCCGGTACTTCGACACCGAACGACTCGACGGGGTGAAGGCGTTCGCCATCTGGCCGATCGAACAGGCCGCCGAGGCCACATTCGGGTCGAGCGAATGGCCGCCCGACCTGCCCGTGCCGCAAGCGTGGATCGAATTCGATGTCGCGTCACCGGCCGCGGTCGCGGAGGCGGCGGCGGAGCTCGCCGCGGGGGGTCACCGCATCCTCCGCGAGGCGCACGAGGAGCCCTGGGGCCAGACGACGGCGCGCCTGCAGAGTCCCGAGGGGCTGCTCGTCGGCGTGAGCTACACGCCGTGGATGCACGAAGGTGACTGAGGCCCGTCAGTCGATGGCGAGAGCACGGTCATCGAGTGCGGCTTTCCTCGAGTGACGACCATTCATCGGACTCGGCGTCGGCCGCTGACGAGGCACTCCCCGCGAAGCGCCGTGCTTCGATCCGTCTGAGAGCGGCATCCAGCAGGGCACCGAGCGTCAATCCCAGCGCGATTCCGACGATCACCCCGAGAATCGGATGCTCGTGCAGCACCGCGCCCGCGCCGGCACCGATGATGCCGGAGAACGCACCCCAACTGAGTCCGGCGATGATCGCAAACAACAGGAACTTCCGGAACGGATAGCCTGCGGCCCCGGCCGAGACGTTGACCGCGATCCTGCCGATGGGCACGTATCGTGCCGACAGGATGAGAGATCCGCCGCGTCGCTCCAGTTGACCCTCCGCCCAATCGAGAGCTGCGGCTCCGCGCCCCGTTCTGAACAGTTTCAGCCGGCGCACAGGCATCCGTCGCCCGATCGCGAACGCGACGATGTCACCGCAGAGTGCACCGACCGCCGCGACGATCATGATGAGCGCCAGGTGCGGGGCATTCCCCGTCACCGACAATGCGGCAAGGGACATCACGACTGCCTCGCTCGGAACGGGCGGAAAGAACCCGTCGATGAAACAGCAGGCGAAGAGCACGAGCAGAACCCACGGTGACGAGGCCAGATCCACGACGGCATCTTGGATCTGCTGCATGAGTGCGAAGATGTCCACTGGGCTCCGATTGCTCGTGATGACCCGTGCTCTGCGTCCATCCCCGCTGTGGGGATCGGGTCGTTTTCACGCTAGCCAGCGCGCGTGCTGCGAGGCATCGGGGACATCACCCGGATCCACTCGGGGGTTTCCCCCAGAACGGCGCGGATGCCGCGGCATCCGCTGCACCTGACTCTTCGAAGAAGGCGATCGTGTCGCCCGCAACCGTTGCGGACGCCCGCGGCGCACTCAGCGAGCGGTACTCGCAGCCGCGAGCCCGCAGCCGCACATGGGCGGGGTCGCGCTACGTGCCCGCCGTGCCGGGCGGGGCATCTACGACAGCGGAGACGTCGGGGCCGAGTCCGTAGATCCCGCCGCCGCCGCCGCTCGACGGACAGCCGGTGAGTGTCAGGACGGCGACCGCTGCCACGATGATCGTGCCGATCTGCGTCGTGGATCGAGGCATTCGTGCCATGGCTTCAGTGTAATGCGAGGATTCCTCAGGTGGGTGGGTCGCTGTCGTCGTCGTGGCGCTCCGCCTGAGCGTGCTGCGCTACTCGGTGCGCTGGAGCGTGCCGATCTCGGCGTTCGCCTCGGCGTACACCGTCATCGTGTCATCCGAGATCCTGGCGGACGAGAGCTCCGAGAGCCAGGTGTCGACGCCCTCGCAGGCCATCATCGTCGACGTCACGCTTTCGAACGAGATGACCTGATCCTGCTCCGACCACGCGCCCGAGAGTCGGTTGCAGCCGTCGGTGCCGCTGAACTCGCCGCCTTCGTCGAGCACGAGCGATGGTCCCGACGTCATCGTGGCATCGCCCCAGGTGCCCACCGGATCGGCCCCTCCCTCAGCGCTGCCCGAGTTGCTCGCGCATGCGGTGAGCGCAGCCGCGGCTGCGAGGAGCATCGTTGCGGTCAGTGCAGAGCGCCGCTGCGTCCGTGACATGGGTACAGCGTAACGCCGAGGTCGCTCATCGGTCAGCAGGCGTCGCGGTCGCGTGCGCAGCCCGGGTGAGCGCGTCGCGGCAGGCGACGACCGCGGGCCGGGCGGCGGCGGCGTGCCGCGTCGAGGTGAAGACCTCGCGCTCCGGATGCCCCGGCAGGTCGACGAGCGTCACGCTCGGCGCCTCGCCCGCCCACACGAGATCGGGCAGGAGCCCGACCGCGTTGCCCGATCGGATGAGCCGGATGTGCGCCATCAGGTCGGCCGTCTCGAACCGCACGTCGGGCTCGAAGCCGGCTTCGCGGCAGAGCTGCACGGCCCACTCGCGCGAGGCCGTGCCCTGGGGCTCGAGCACCCACGGCATCGCGGATGCCGCGCGAGCGCGCGTTCCGCCCAACGCGCGTCTCTGTCGCGGATATACGATCCGCCGCCCCGGACGCAGCACCGGTTCCCCGGCGCGGCGGATCGTATATCCGCCAACAGGAGCAGTTTGCGGCGGCAGCGCGAGGCGGATCGCGTCGGCCGCGAGGTGCACGCGGTCGAGCTCCTCGCGGTGCGCGCGCGTGTGACCCGGGTACTGCTCGGCGATCACGAGGTCGAAGTCGCGCGCCGAGACCTCGAAGAGGCCGACGTCGGGCTCCCGCTCGGTGACCTCGACGCGGAGGTCGGGGTGCTCGGCGCGAAGCAGCGTGAGCGCCTGCGGCACCACCGCGTGCGCCGCCGACTGGAAGACCGCGATGCGCACCGTGCCGCCGACGGCGGTGAGCGAGCGCGCGACATCCGACTCCGCCTCCTCGAGCCGGTCGAGCACCGCGCGCGCGTGACCGACGAGGAGCTCGGCCTGCGGGGTGAGCTGCACGCGACGGCCGACCTGCACGAGCAACGGCACGCCGGCCTCGCGTTCGAGCTGGCGGAGCTGCTGCGAGACCGATGACGGGCTGTACGAGAGCGCTTCGGCCACGGCCGCAAGGGTGCCGCGATCGCGCAGCTCGACCAGCAGGCGCAAGCGTCGCACGTCGAGCATGAGTGGCCTCCTCCTCTCGCTCGCTTCGACAAGCTCAGCGAACGTTCGGCTTTTCTGAAGAGTATCGTGCAGATTCATCCGCTGTACTGAACGGATGCCTCGGCGCACACTTAACCCGACAGGCGCGCGGCCCCGGGCGCGCCCGAAGAAAAGGACACTACCCTCGTGACCATGTCGAACGCCGCCACGGACGCCCGGCCGAACACCGATCACGTCGTCGCCCTCGTGCGCCGCTGGCTCGCCGAGAGCGCCGAATACCCCGTCGACCCCGCCGCCGAACGCCTCGCCGGGGTGCTGAAGGATCCGAACGGGCTCGCCTTCACCGTCGGCTTCGTCGACGGCGTCATGCGCCCCGAAGACCTGGGCGTCGCCGGCCGCAACCTCGAGCAGGTCGCGAAGCTCACGCCGAAGTTCCTGCCCTGGTACCTGCGCGCCGCGATCCGCGTCGGCGGCGTCATGGCGCCCGCACTGCCGTGGGTGGTCATCCCGATCGCACGCCGGGTGCTGCGGCAGATGGTCGGCCACCTCGTGCTCGACGCGACGCCGGAGAAGCTCGGGCCGGCCATCGAGACACTCCGCGAGTCGGGCAACGGCCTGAACCTCAACCTCCTCGGCGAGGCCGTGCTCGGTGAGGACGAGGCCGACCGGCGCCTTCGCGGCACGCGTGAGTTCCTCGCCCGCGACGACGTCGACTACGTCTCGATCAAGGTGTCGAGCGTCGTGAGCCAGCTCTCGATGTGGTCGTTCGACGAGGCCGTCGCGAAGGTCGTGGCCAAGCTCACCCCGCTCTACGAGCTCGCCGCCGCTTCGACCGGCTCAGCGAACGGCAGGGCGAAGTTCATCAACCTCGACATGGAGGAGTACCGCGACCTCGATCTCACGATCGCGGTCTTCACGACGCTGCTCGACCAGCCGCAGCTTCGCGGACTCGAAGCCGGCATCGTGCTGCAGACCTACCTGCCCGACGCGCTCGGCGCGATGCAGGAGCTCACCGCGTGGGCGACGGCGCGCCGCGCAGCGGGCGGAGCTCCCATCAAGGTGCGCGTCGTGAAGGGCGCGAACCTCGCGATGGAGCACGTCGACGCCGCGATCCACGGCTGGCCGCTCGCGACGTACGCCACGAAGCAGGAATCCGACACGAACTACAAGCGGGTGCTCCGCTGGTCGATGACTCCCGAGCGCACGCACGCCGTGAAGCTCGGCATCGCCGGCCACAACCTCTTCGACGTCGCCGACGCCTGGCTCACCGCGAAGCAGCGCGGCGTCGCCGACCGGATCGACTTCGAGATGCTGCTCGGCATGGCCACCGGGCAGGCCGAGGCGGTGCGCCGCGACGTCGGCAACCTGCTCCTCTACACGCCCGTCGTGAACCCCGCCGAGTTCGACGTCGCGATCGCGTACCTGATCCGTCGCCTCGAGGAGAACGCGAGCCACGACAACTTCATGTCGGCCGTGTTCGAGCTCGGCAGCGACCAGCGCCTCTTCGAGCGCGAGCAGGCCCGCTACCTGCGCTCGCTCGCGGCCCTCGAAGCGGCATCCCTTGAACGTGTCGGAGGGGCCGATGGCGTGCCCGCGCCGAACCGCACCCAGAACCGTCGAATGGAGTGGAGCGACGAGTCCCTCGCGGCCGCGATGGCGGCGACCGGCGCGCCCGCACCGGGCACCGAGCACGAGGACGAGTCGCTCACGAGCGTCGTGCTCGGCATCACGCGCGGCTCCGACGGGGCGATCCCGAACTCGTCGGATGACCGCGGAGCCCGCTTCCACAGGCTTCAGCGAGCCGTCGCGCGAGCGGTCCGGGCGCGACGCCCGGCTTCCGCAACGAACCCGACACCGACCCCGCGCTCGCCGCGAACCGCGACTGGGGACGCCGCATCCTCGCCCGCGTGCCCGGGTCGCGTCTCGGTGTCGACACCATCGCCGCCGCACGCGTCGGTGACGCGGCGATCCTCGAGACCGTCGTCCAGACCGTCGCAGCCCGCGGTCGCCTGTGGGGCGGGCTGTCCGGCGCAGAGCGCGCCGCGGTGCTGCACCGCGCGGGCCTCTCGCTCGCCGCCAACCGCGACCGCCTCATCGAGGTCATGGCGGCCGAGACCGGCAAGACCATCGCCGAGGCCGACCCCGAGGTCAGCGAGGCCATCGACTTCGCCCACTACTACGCCGAGCGCGCCCGCGAGCTCGACCACGTGCAGGGCGCGACCTTCGTGCCGTCGAGACTGACCGTCGTGACGCCGCCGTGGAACTTCCCGGTCGCGATCCCCGCGGGCGGCGTGCTCTCCGCGCTCGCCGCGGGCTCGGGCGTCATCATCAAGCCGGCGAAGCTCGCCCAGCGCACGGGCGCGGTCATGGTCGAGGCGCTCTGGGAGGCCGGCATCCCGCGCGAACTCCTCGCCCTCGTCGACATCGGCGAGCGCGAGCTCGGCCAGGAGCTCGTGTCGCACCCCGCCGTCGACCGGGTCATCCTCACCGGCGCGTACGAGACGGCGCAGCTGTTCCGTTCGTTCCGCAAGGACCTTCCCCTCCTCGCGGAGACGAGCGGCAAGAACGCGATCATCGTGACCCCGTCGGCCGACCTCGACCTCGCGGCATCCGACATCGTGAAGAGCGCCTTCGGGCACGCGGGCCAGAAGTGCTCGGCCGCCTCGCTCGTGATCCTCGTCGGCTCGGTCGCGAAGTCGGAGCGGTTCCACCGCCAGCTCGTCGACGCCGCCAGCTCGCTGCGGGTCGGATGGCCCGAGCAGGCCACGAGCCAGATGGGCCCGATCGTCGAGCCCGCGAACGGCAAGCTCCTGCACGCGCTGACCCAGCTCGGCATCGACGAGGAATGGCTCGTCGAGCCCAAGCAGCTCGACGCGACCGGGCGCCTGTGGTCGCCGGGCATCCGCACCGGCGTGAAGGCGGGCTCCTACTTCCACCTCACCGAGTTCTTCGGCCCGGTGCTCGGCATCATGCACGCGAGGAACCTCGACGAGGCGATCGGCATGCAGAACGCCGTCGACTACGGCCTCACCGCGGGCCTGCACTCGCTCGACTCCGAGGAGCTCGCGACGTGGCTCGACCGGGTCGAGGCCGGCAACCTCTACGTCAACCGCGGCATCACGGGCGCGATCGTGCAGCGCCAGCCGTTCGGCGGCTGGAAGCGCTCGTCCGTCGGCGCCGGCGCGAAGGCGGGCGGGCCGAACTACCTCTTCGGCCTCGGCGAGTGGATGCCCCGGCACGGCGCCTCCTCGACCACGCTCCACCTCCGCGGACTCGAGAAGCGCGTCACCGAGCTCATCGAGGCGTCGCAGCCGGCGCTCGACTACGAGTCGTTCGACCTCCTGCGCCGCTCGGCCCTCTCCGACGAGCTCGCGTGGGCCGAGGAGTACGGTGCGGTGAAGGATGTCTCGGGCGTCGGCGTCGAGCGCAACCTCTTCCGCTATCGCCCGCTTGCGGTCACGATCCGCATCGGCGAGCAGGCAACGCTCGCCGAGGGCCTTCGCATCATCGCGGCGGCATTGCTCGCGAAGTCGCCGTTCACGGTGTCGACCGCGGTCGAACTGCCACAGGGCGTCCGCACCCTGCTGGCTGCGCGCGAGGTGCGCGTCATCCGCGAGGGCGACGTCACCTGGCTCGGCCGCGCCGCGAAGGGCGGCGTCACGACGCCGCGGGTGCGGCTCATCGGCGGCGGGGCATCCGTGCTCGCCGAGGCGCTCGGCGGCACTCCCGACATCGCGGTGTGGTCGCACCCCGTGACTCCGTCGGGCCGCGTCGAGCTCCTCCCGTTCCTGCACGAGCAGGCGATCGCGATCACGAACCACCGGTTCGGCAACCCGACGGCCCTCTCGCAGGGCGTGATCTAGGGTCTCGCTCAGGGCTTCAGGGGCGGCCCGGCGCCCCGGTTGCGACGTCGGATGCCCCGCGGTGCGCGGCCTCCGACGAACGACCGCGCCGAGTCGACGACGAATCCCTGGCGCAGGGCCTCGCGGCCGATGAGCATGCGGAATCCCATCTCGTCGCGGTTCGTGAGGGTCATCTCAGCGCTCACGGTGCGGCCGCGCAGCACGACGTCGATGAGCACGACGATGCGCTCCTCGGCGTGGCCCGAGGAGCTCCGCACCGACCGCCGATCGTGAATCGGGCACTCGACGACGACGGCGTCCTTGTCGGTCTCCTGCCATGGGTGGATGCCGAACCGCACGACGGTGACGTCGCCCCGCCTGACCTCCTCGATGTCGAAGGCGTGCAGCGACGACGTTCGCGCCCCGGTGTCGAGCTTCGCCTTGATCCACGGGACTCCGGCCGCAGGCAGACTCACCCACTCACGCCATCCGGCAATGGTGTTTGAATGGGGGGACGCTCTCACCCGACCATCTTCGCAGGGGCACACGAATGAAACTGGCGATCCTTTCGCGCGCTCCGCAGGCGTACTCGACGCAACGACTCCGCGCCGCTGCACAGCAACGCGGTCACAAGGTGAGGGTGCTCGACACCCTGCGCTTCGCGATCGACCTGTCGGGGCACGAACCCGACCTGCAGTACCGCGGGCGGGCGCTCTCCGACTACGACGCGATCCTGCCGCGGATCGGCAATTCGATCACCTACTTCGGCACCGCCGTGGTGCGCCAGTTCGAGCAGATGGACGTCTACACGCCGAACACGGCGAACGGCATCACGAACTCCAGGGACAAGCTCCGCGCCAACCAGATCCTCTCCCGGCACAACATCGGCATGCCGGCGACGGCATTCGTGCGGAATCGCGCCGACGTGCGCCCTGCGATCGAGCGGGTCGGCGGCGCGCCGGTCGTCATCAAGCTGCTCGAGGGAACACAGGGCATCGGAGTCATCCTCGCCCCCCAGGTCAAGGTGGCCGAGGCGATCATCGAGACGCTGCACTCGACGAAGCAGAACGTGCTGATCCAGCGGTTCATCAGCGAGAGCCGTGGGCGCGACATCCGCGCGCTCGTCGTCGGCGACCGCGTGGTCGCCGCGATGCGCCGGGTCGCGAGCGGCGACGAGTTCCGCTCGAACGTGCATCGCGGCGGCACGGTCGAACCGGTCGACCTGCCGGCGGAGTACGAGCAGGCGGCAGTGCGTTCCGCGCAGATCATGGGCCTGCGGGTCGCGGGCGTCGACATGCTCGAGAGCGACGAGGGTCCGCTCGTGATGGAGGTGAACTCCTCGCCCGGCCTCGAGGGCATCGAGAGCGCGACGAAGCTCGACGTCGCCGGCGCGATCATCGACCACATCGCGAACCAGGTCGCGTTCCCCGAGATCGATGTGCGCCAGCGCCTCACGGTCTCGACCGGATACGGCGTCGCCGAGCTCGTCGTGCGCGGCGGTGCCGACCTCGTCGGCAAGAAGCTCGGCGAATCGGGACTCTCCGAACGCGACATCACGGTGCTCACGCTCGCACCGCGGTGCGACCGTCATTCCGAACCCGCGGCGCGGGGTCGTGCTCGAGGCCGAGGACCGGCTGCTCTGCTTCGGCAGGCTCGAGGAGATGCGCTCGATGATCCCCGAGCGGCGGCGTCGCCGGGCGAGGGTGCGAAAGCTGCCGAAGCAGCCCATTCCCGAGGGCTGACTTCACTGAGCGGATGCCGCGGCAGACGCGTCGGGTGTCGGTTCGGCACCCGTGAGCCCAGATGCAGGATCAGAGCACGGACAGGGTGCCGTACGACGCCCTCTCCTCGCTCATCCTGCATACGCGCAGGATCAGCCGGGCGCGACGCGGGACGTCAGCGGCGGAGCCCCAAGGCGGCGCTCACGATCGCGAGTGCGTCGGACGGGTCGAGGCCGAGCTGCGCGATGCGCTCGGCATAGGCGGATGCCGCGAGCTGCGCCTGCTGCTCGGTGGGGTCGCCGTTCGTGGCGATGAATGAGCCGTTGCGCCCTCGCGTCTCGATGACTCCGTCGCGCTCGAGTTCGCGATACGCGCGCGCGACGGTGTTCGGTGCGAGCCCGAGTTCTTCGGCGAGCGTGCGCACGGGCGGCAGCCGCACGCCGGCGACGAGGCTGCCGTCGTGGACGCCGTCGATGACCGCGCGCCGCAACTGCTCGTAGGGCGGTACGGATGACTCGGGGTCGAGTTCGAGCAGCATCATGCCCCCTCGGAGGCCGGCACCTCGCCGTACGGCCGGGGGCTCTGCCTCCGCGAACTGCACCGGCCAGAGGCGCCTGAGGTAGTACCGGGCGGGGCGCAGCGCGATCGAGAACGCGGCGAGCACGAGCAACCCGACGAACACGACGTACGCAGAGACGTTCATCGCGATCATGCCGACATCGCCGAGCGTGGCCACCCACGCGGACGCCGCGGTGAACGCGGTGACCGCCGCAACGGCAGCCGAACAGGATCGGCACCGAGACGAGGTCTCGGAGCGTCTGGGCGCGAAGTGCGTCGTCCCAGCGGAGGAGCTCTTCGCTCACCGCGGGTTGCGGTCTCGAGACCAACGCCGACGACGCCCACTCGACCACGACGAGCGAGACGATCGCCGCGAGTGCGGTCGCTCCGGCGAGCATCCGCGATTCGACGGCGCTCGGCACGGCGATGGCACCCACCGCGACGACGCCGCCCGCGACGACGAGGACGCGCGCGCCGGTTCGCTCGATCGGAGCGACGTAGTCGCGCACCTCGGGGCGCGGCAGCCGCGCAACGCGCGGGCCATGGCGGCGCACCTCGGGCGGCGCGGGCAGGATCGAGATCGCGACGCCGACGCCGCGGCCGGCGAGGAGGATGCCGAGAAGGACGAGCCCGGCGAAGGACTCGACTCCGGGTCCCCACTCATCGCGCGTCGAGAGCGCGCCGCTCAAGATGAGGGGGACGCAGGCGAGAGCGCCGACCGCGAAGCCGACCGCCCCCCAGCCGGCGCGGCGGCGGAGGCGTTCGCCGAGGATCCGCTCGAGTTCCTCGTCGCCGTCGAGCGGGAGTCCGACCGTGCGGGCGAACCGGCCGATCGCGCGCGGCCGGGCAAGCCAGAGCGGCGAAAGCGCCGCAGACGACGGTCACGACGGCGAGCATGGCGAGCAGGTACCATTCGGGCCATTCGAGGGAGGGCATGACCTGAATGTATTACTACAAAAGTCACTCGTCAAGCGGCGCCGGACCGAAGTCCTTCTCCTGCTTCAGCGTGCCGTCGGGATGGTAGCTGCGCCAGGTGCCGACCTTCTTGCCGTGGTGGTACTCGCCCTCGTCGAGCAGCTCGCCGGTGGCATGCCAGCGGCGCCACGGGCCGACCTGCACGTTCCGCACGAAGGCGCCCTCCTGCAGCGGCCCGCCGCCTTCGCGCCACCAGCGCCAGAACCCGTCGAGCGCGTCGTCGTGGCGCTCGCCGACGGCCTTCAGCTGTCCGTTGCGATACCAGTACCGCCACGCGCCCGAGGCGGCGCCGTGGTCGTACGAGCCTTCAGCCGAGACCCGCCCGTTCGCGAAGTGCTCCTGCCAGGGGCCGTGCTTGCGGCCGTCGTCGTCGAGCGCGTTCGGCGTCGGCGATTCGCTCGGCGTCTCGCTCGGCGTGCTGCTCGCGGCATCCGTCATCGTCAATCCCGGTTGCGGTTCACCAGTCTCGAGAGCACGATCGCACTCCTCGTGTGGTCGACGTTCGGCGCGACGCGCACCCGCTCGAGCGCTTCTTCGAGGCTCGTGATGTCGCGCGCGCGCATGTGCACGATCGCGTCGGCGCTGCCCGTGACGGTGCCGGCGTAGACGACCTCGGGCACGCCCTGGAGGATGCGCTGCAGCTCGTCGGGGGCGACCGTGCCGCGGCAGAACAGCTCGACGTAGGCCTCGGTGCTCATGCCGTCGACGGCCGGGTCGACCTGGATCGTGAACGAACGGATGACGCCGTCGGCGGAGAGCCGGTCGACGCGGCGCTTGACGGCCGACGCCGAGAGCCCGACCGACGACCCGATGTCGCCGTAGCCCGACCGGGAGTTCTGCCGAAGGAGGTCGAGAATCGCACGGTCGAGGTTGTCCATTCTCGGAGTCTAGGTGGATTCATTGCGTGAGCACAGGGAAACGCGCAGGTTTCCTGCGCGGCACGCCAGGCGGTGGCGAGCCGCGAGTGACGCGAGCAGCAGATCGCGACCGCACGACTCTCTGGGCGCGGTCGCCGCTCCGGCTTAAACTCGATCTATGCCTCCCGAATCTGCCGTGCGCCTCGGCGTGCAAGTCCAGCCCCAACACGCCTTCTACCCGGCGATCCGCGACACCGTGTTTCGACTCGAAGACCTCGGGGTCGACATCGTCTTCAACTGGGACCACTTCTTCCCGCTCTCGGGCGACCGCGACGGCCTGCACTTCGAGGCGTGGACGATGCTCGGTGCGTGGGCCGAGCAGACCGAGCGCATCGAGTTCGGCTCGCTCGTGAGCTGCAACTCGTACCGCAACGCCGATCTGCAGGCCGACATGGCCCGCACGATCGACCACATGAGCGCGAAGGGCGACGGCCCCGGCCGCTTCATCTTCGGCACGGGCGCGGGCTGGTTCCAGCACGACTACGACGAGTACGGCTACGAGTTCGGCACTCCGGGCACCCGCCTGAACGCGCTCGCCGACGCGATGCCGCGCATCCGCGCGCGCTGGGCGAAGCTGAACCCGCCGCCCACGCGCGAGATCCCGATCATGATCGGCGGCAAGGGCGAGCAGAAGACGCTCCGCATCGTCGCCGAGCACGCCGACATCTGGCACTCCTTCGTCGCGCCCGACGACTTGCCGCACAAGCTCGACGTGCTCGCCCGATGGGGCGACAGGTCGGGCGGGATGTCTCGGAGATCACGATCTCGAACGAACTCGGGCGCCACGGCGACGACGCGCGCGCCGACGGGCTCTTCGATCGCGGCGTGCGCCTCTTCACCGTGGGCATCTCGGGGCCCGACTACGACCTCGAGCCCGTGCGGCACTGGCTCGCGTGGCGCGACGCGAAGAACGGTAAATAGGCGATCAAACGCGCGCGATGCGGCATCCGCTCGCGAATTGACGCACGGATGCCGCGAATCGCGTCCGAACGAGCACGAAACGTGCGCTCGATTCAGGCAACCGCAACGTGTTTCCCTTCACACTGAGAGTGGTGCTTCGACGGCGGCGGAACCCGAAACGTCGCCGTCGAAGCGCATATCCCACCCACCGCTCGAGGAGCTACATGTCGACCCTGATCCAGACCGAGGGCCAGCCCGGAACCCGGCCCGAGCGCCGCCCCTCTGGGCGCACCGTGCTCATGTGCCGCCCCGAGCACTTCACCGTGGTGTACCGCATCAACCCGTGGATGAATCCCGCGAAGCCCACCGACACGAGCCTCGCGCTGCGTCAGTGGCAGGCGCTCTACGACATCTACCTCGGCCTCGGCTACGACGTGCAGCTCATCGACCCGATCGACGGCCTTCCCGACATGGTCTACGCCGCGAACGGCGGCTTCGTGATCGACGGCATCGCCTACGGCGCCAAGTTCACGCACCCCGAGCGGCAGCCCGAGGGCCCGGCATACATGGAGTGGTTCCGCGAAGCGGGATTCGATGTGCGCGTGCCCGAGGAGGTCAACGAGGGCGAGGGCGACTTCCTGCTCGTCGGCGAGACCATCCTCGCGGGCACCGGTTTCCGGAGCCACTCGCTCTCGCACGAGGAGCTCGGCCGCATCTACGGCCGCGAGGTCGTGACGCTCCGACTCGTGGACCCGAACTTCTACCACCTCGACACCGCGGTCGCGGTGCTCGACCCGACGCCCGGCCAGGAGCACATCGCCTACTTCCCGAGCGCGTTCGACGAGGCATCCGTCGCCCTGCTGCAGGAGCGCTACCCCGACGCGATCATCGTGAACGAGACGGATGCCGCGGTGCTCGGCCTCAACTCGTTCAGCGACGGCTACAACGTGGTCATCGCGTCGCGCGCGACCGACTTCGAACGGCAGCTGCGCGAGCACGGCTACAACCCGATCGGCGTCGACCTCTCCGAGCTGCTGCTCGGGGGCGGCGGCGTCAAGTGCTGCACGCTGGAGCTGCGCCGATGAGCACGCGGGTCGGCGGCCGCGAGCCGTCGGGTTCGGAGGACATTGCGGCTTCGGTAGGACGTTCTGAGTCGCGTCCGTCCTCCCAAGCGGCAGATGTCCTCCTCGCCGGCGTAGCGGGAGACGATGGCCGGGCGGTGGATGCCACCGCCGACGCGATCGCCCTCGAAGACGCGCACGCGGCGCACAACTACCATCCGCTGCCGGTCGTGGTCGCCTCGGGCGAGGGCGCGTGGGTGACCGACATCGAGGGGCGGCGCTACCTCGATTGCCTCGCCGCCTACTCGGCCGTGAACTTCGGCCACGGCAACCCGCGGCTGGTCGAGGTCGCGCGCGAGCAGCTCGGCCGAGTCACGCTCACGAGCCGTGCGTTCCACAACGACCGGCTCGGGCCGTTCGTCACCGAGCTCGCCGCGCTCTGCGGCAAGGACATGGTGCTGCCGATGAACACGGGCGCCGAGGCGGTCGAGTCGGCCATCAAGGTCGCTCGCGCGTGGGGCTACCGGGTGAAGGGCGTTGCAGCGGATGCCGCGAACATCGTCGTGATGGCCGGCAACTTCCACGGCCGCACGACGACGATCATCTCGTTCAGCGACGACCCCGACGCGCGAGCCGACTTCGGGCCGTACACGCCGGGCTTCCGCACCGTGCCCTACGGCGATGCCGCCGCGGTCGAGGCGGCGATCGACGAGAACACCGTCGCGGTGCTCGTCGAGCCGATCCAGGGGGAGTCGGGCATCGTCGTCCCGCCGGCAGATTTCCTGCCGGCGCTCCGCTCGATCTGCACGGCGCGCAACGTGCTGCTCATCGCCGACGAGATCCAGTCGGGTCTCGGGCGGGTCGGCGCGACGTTCGCGTGCGACCTCGTCGGCGTCGTGCCCGACCTGTACCTGCTCGGCAAGGCGCTCGGCGGCGGCGTCGTTCCGGTATCTGCGGTCGTCGGCGACCGCGACGTGCTCGGCGTGCTCGAGCCGGGCCAGCACGGCTCGACGTTCGGCGGCAACCCGCTCGCGTCCGCCGTCGGCCTCGAGGTCGTGCGGATGCTCGCGACCGGCGAACTCCAGGAACGTGCGCGGGTGCTCGGCGCACACCTGCACGAGCGGCTGCTCCCGCTCGTCGGGCGGGGAGTGGTCGCCGTGCGCGGCGCCGGACTCTGGGCCGGCATCGACATCGACCCGGCGCTCGCCACCGGCCGTGAGGTGTGCGAGGCGCTCATGCGCCGCGGCGTGCTCGCGAAGGACACGCACGGCTCGACGATCCGGCTCGCCCCGCCGATCGTCGTCGAGCAAGACGACCTCGACTGGGGAGTCGATCAGCTCGAGGCGGTGCTCGCGGAGCTGCGCGGCGACTGACCTCGACCGGTTCAGTCGGCCTTCACGGTGATCGACCCGTTCGACGTGTTGAGGTCGAGAAGGAACCGCCCGCCGGGGTCGTGGTCGATCTCGATGTCGGTGGAGCCGTTCGACGTGTTCGCCGAGACCTGGTAACCGCCCGGATCGGTTGGAACCGTGAGTGTGATCGCGCCGTTCGAGGTGCGCGCCTCGACGTCCTGCGACGCGCCGAGCGCGAGTTCGATCGCTCCGTTCGAGGAGGACGCCCGCACGCCGTCCCCATTCAGCCCCACTCCGTCGATGCGCCCGTTGCTCGTCTCGACGTCGATGCGGCCGGTGACCTCGCTGAGCTCGACGCGGCCGTTGCTCGTCTCGACGTCGACCTCGTCGACACCGCGGAGCTCGATCCCGCCGTTGGAGGTCGACCCGGTGACGTCCGCACCGGTCGGCAGCTCGATCGTGTAGCTCACCCTGCAGTTGCGGCCGCATCCGCTGAGGACGAGCACGCCGTCGGAGATCTCGTACGTGGTGCCGACGGTGCGCGTGCCCCGGTAGGAGACGGTGCGCGACACCTCGATGGCGATGGCGTCGTCGACCCCGTGAATGGTGACGCCGCCCTCCGGATCGTCGAGCTCGATCGCATCGACCTGCTCGCGCAACGTGGCCTCGTCGGAGAACCGCTCCGGCGGGCGGAGGAACGCGCATCCGCTGAACACGCTCACGGTCAGTGCCACGGCGAGGGCCGCCGACAGCCCGCGGATCGTCTGATTCATCGCGTCGCCCCTTCTCGGGCACGGCCCCGCGCCCCCACCCGACACTAGTGATGGGCGCGACGCGCCACCATGGGGGCTTGCCCCCGAGTAACATCAGCCGCTCATGCCGCCGACCCAGCCGAAGCTGACGGCGGCAGGTGCTTGTGCGTCGCCGCTGTTGCCGCCGACGAGCAGCTTCCTGGTGAGTTCGGCGCGGGAGGAGAGCAGTTCGTCGAGAGCATGCTCGAGGTCTTCGTCTGCAGGGTTTCGACCGTCTTCGGCGGCGGTAAGCACGGCTCGACGGACGAGTTCCTTGGCGAAGGATCCCGTCGTCCCTTCGGCGCGTTTGGCTGCGGCGTCGAGCCCAGCGGGCGTCAGCGGCAATGTGCCTGCGTAGAGTCGGAGCAGCCTTCGGCGCGCGGCCTCGTCGGGAAGCGGGATCTCAGCGGCGTGATCGATGCGGCCGGGCCGATCGGCCAGCGCACGCTCGAGCACCTCGACCCGGTTGGTGGTGAGGATGAACGTCACGTCGGCGTCGCCGTCGAGGCCGTCGAGTGCGTCGAGGATCGCGAAGAGCACTCCGTTCCCCGGCGCGATGGAGCGGTCGTTGGCGACGAGATCGACGTCCTCGAGCACGACGATCGACGGTTGCATCGCCCGCGCGACCTCCGCGGCGAGGCCGATGTATCTGATCGCCGGGCCGGTGAGCAGGATCGCGGTCGTGCCGGGCGTGCGGCTGAGAAGGTGTCGCACCGTGTGCGTCTTGCCGGTGCCGGGAGGGCCGTACAGAAGGAGTCCGCGTTTGAGGTGCTGACCTGCGTTGCGCAGCACTTCGCGTTGTTCTCCGACGCCGACGACGTGGCGGAGGATGCCTTTCAGCGTCGCCTCGTCGAGGATCACGTGCTCGACAGGAACGTCGGGCCGGGTCAGGAACGTCATGCTGCCCGTGCCGCGGCCAAACTGGCTGCCGCCGATCGTGAGCACCTGCCCGCGAAGCACGCTGCGCTCGAGCATGAGCCGGCGGACCTCCACGACGAACGCCTCAGCCGTGCCGCTGTCCTCGGCGATGACCTCGAGTCGCGCGTCTTCACGCCCGTGCTCCGGCGCCGCGCCGCGCTGCAACACCGCGACTGATCGTATGGCTCAACGGCACCCACGGCGTGGGCAAGACGACGACTAGTGCTCTCGTGCAGGAACTGATCGCGGATTCGCGAGTGTTCGACGCCGAGAAGGTCGGCGAGACGCTCATGGACATCAGGCCGGGATTGCCCCAGACGGACAACTTCCAGCACTGGCCGCCGTGGCGACCGCTCGTGGTCGAGACCGCTCGCCGCATTCTCGACTACACCGGCGGCACTCTGGTGATGCCGATGACCGTACTGGTCGAGCAGTACTGGCGAGAAATCAGCGACGGTCGCGCATACCACGCTTCGCAGCAGCGGTAATCACAACGACCGTTTGACAGTCGCCTGCGAGGCGGTCACAACCCGACCACGTCGAAGGTCAGAACGGCGCGAAGGCCGAGTGGCCGCCCTCGATGGGCGCGACCCGCCACCATGGGGGCTTGCCCCCGAGTGCCGCGGTTCACGGCGAACCCCCGGTGCGGAAGGCCCCGCGCTACCATTGCTGCCACCGCCGAACTTTGGGCGGGCGTCTGAGTCAGGGGTGAGACGGATGGCAAAGAAGAAGGCTGAGAAGGCGGCCGCGAAAGCGCTCGACGACGCCCAGGAGGCCGTCACCGAGGCGAAACGGCTTGCAAAGAAGGTCGACAAGGCCGCCATGAAGCGGGCCGACAAGGTGGAGACGAAGCTCGAAGCCGTCGCTGCCGACCTGCGCGCGTCCGCAAGAGCGGCCCGCGCGAAGTCGTCCGGTACCGCGACCGCGTCGAGGCCGAAGAAGGCCGACGAGTCCGCGAAGTCCGCGAAGTCCGCGAAGTCATCGAAGTCTGCGAAGTCCGCGAAGTCTGCGAAGTCCACCAGTTCGAGGAAGTCCACGAAGGCTGACACGTCGCAGGTGGAATGGGCGAAGTCGGTGACGCCGCCGACGGTCGTCAGAGCGCGGGGGAGCGGGGCATCCGCCACCTCGACGAGCGCGCCGAAGGCGAGCGCGCCGAAGGCGAGCGCGCCGACCGCGACGGGCGCAACGAGCCGGTCGACGAAGGCGGGCGCCCAACCGGTCGCGAGCTCCGCAGCGAAGCCCCCAGCGACGCCGATCGTCGGCGGCACCCTGGCGGGGGACGCAGCCGAGCCCTATCTCGACTCGCGGACCGTCGGGCAGCTGCGGCAGCTCGCCAAGCATCGCGGGGTCACCGGCTACTCGCGTCTGACGAAGGCGCAACTCCTCGTCACCCTGCGCAGCTGAAGCCTGTGGGCGTCGGGTCGTGGCGGCATCGCATGCAGGTCACGCCCGGTATCCGTCTCGAGCAGGAGGGTCCGTGACCGCTGACGCTGACGTGAGCGCTGACGCCGCCGTGACCGCTGACGCTCGCGGCGTCCTCGACCGCTCGATGCTCGCAGCACCGCCGCGCACCCTGCTCGACGTGCTGCGCGAGACCACGCACCGGCACCCCGACGCATCCGCCCTCGAGGATGCCGACGGCGCACTCAGCTACCGCGAGCTCATGGCCCGTGTCGTTCGCACCGCCGCGCGCCTGCACGAGGCGGGAGTGCGGCGCGGTGACCGGGTCGGCATCCGCATGCCCTCGGGGTCGCGAGCGCTCTACATCGCCATCCTCGGCGCGATGACCGCCGGTGCGGCGTACGTGCCGGTCGACGCCGACGACCCCGAGGAGCGCGCCCGGCTCGTCTTCGACGAAGCGGGTGTGCGCGGCGTGATCACCGGGCGCGGTGCGTTCGAGCCACACGGGGAATCGAGGGCCGAGCAGGCGGATGCCGCATCGCCCGAGCTCTTCGACGGCGCCCCGCCGCACGCGAGCACGCACACGACCCCGGTCACCTCGCCGCCCTCCGTCGACGACGACGCGTGGATCATCTTCACCTCGGGTTCGACGGGCACGCCGAAGGGGGTCGCCGTCTCGCACCGGTCGGCCGCGGCGTTCGTCGACGCCGAGGCGCGCCTGTTCCTCCAGGAGGCGCCGCTCGGACCCGGCGACCGTGTGCTCGCCGGCCTCTCGGTCGCCTTCGACGCCTCGTGCGAGGAGATGTGGCTCGCGTGGCGGCACGGCGCCTGCCTGGTGCCGGCGCCGCGCAGTCTCGTGCGGAGCGGCATGGACCTCGGCCCCTGGATGGTCACCCACTCGATCACGGTCGTCTCGACCGTGCCGACGCTCGCCGCGCTCTGGCCCGCCGAGGCGATCGAGAACGTGCGGCTCCTGATCTTCGGCGGCGAGGCCTGCCCGCCCGATCTCGCCGCACGCCTCACCGCACCGGATCGCGAGGTGTGGAACACCTACGGCCCCACCGAGGCGACGGTCGTCGCGTGCGCGGCGCTCCTCGACGGGCGGGCGCCGGTGCGCATCGGCCTGCCCCTCGACGGATGGGCGCTCGCGGTGGTCGACGGCGAGGGGCAGCCAGTCGTCGAGGGCGAGACCGGCGAGCTCATCATCGGCGGCGTCGGACTGGCCCGATACCTCGATCCCGAGAAGGACGCCGCGAAGTACTCGCCGATGCCGACCCTCGGCTGGGAGCGCGCCTATCGCTCGGGCGACCTCGTCGTCTTCGACCGCGCCGGCCTGCTCTTCCAGGGCCGCGCCGACGACCAGGTGAAGGTCGGCGGGCGGCGCATCGAGCTCGGCGAGATCGAGTCGGCGTTGCACGACCTGCCCGGCGTCACGGCCGCCGCGGCCGCCGTGCGAAGCACCGAGGCCGGCAACCAGGTGCTCGTCGGCTACGTCGCCGCCTCCGGCGACTTCGATCGCGCCGCCGCGCGGGCCCGACTCACCGAGGAGCTGCCGGCGGCGCTCGTGCCGCTGCTCGCCGTCGTCGACGAGCTCCCGAGCCGCACCTCGGGCAAGGTCGACCGCGCCGCCCTGCCGTGGCCGCTGCCCGGTGTGGAGCCGGATGCCGCGGGGCTCGGGGCATCCGCCGCCTGGCTCGCCGAACAGTGGCAGGCGGTGCTCGGCGTACCGGTCACCGAACCCGACGCGAGCTTCTTCGACCTCGGCGGGGGATCGCTCGCCGCGGCGCAACTCGTGAGCCGCATCCGCACCCGCGACCCCGAGTTCACGGTGGCCGACATCTACGACCACCCGCGACTCGAGCTCATGGCGGCCGAGGTCGAGTCGCGCACCTCCGACGAGGGGGCGGGCGACGCGACCTTCCGCCAGCCCGTGCCCACGCCCCTCGGCACGCAGTGGGTGCAGACCCTCGCCGGCGTGCCGCTGTTCATCCTGAGCGGCGCTCGCTGGCTCCTCTACCTGCTCACCGCGACGGCGGTGCTCACCGCGGTGAGCGACGACTTCGCCTTCCTCCCGACGGTGCCGCTCTGGCTGCTCATCCTCGGGCTCGTGATCTTCGCGACGCCGTTCGGCCGCATGGCGATCGCGATCGCGGGGGCGCGGCTGCTCCTCGCGCGGCTCGAACCCGGCGATTACCCGCGCGGCGGATCGGTGCACATGCGCATGTGGCTCGCCGACCAGATCGCGCACCAGGTCGACGCCGTGGGGCTCTCGGGCGCGCCCTGGGTGTCGAACTACGCGCGCGCCCTCGGTGCGAAGATCGGTCGCGACGTCGACCTGCACACCCTCCCGCCCGTGACGGGAATGCTCACGATCGGCGACCGGGCGGCGATCGAGCCCGAGGTCGACCTCGCGGGCTTCTGGATCGACGGCGATGTCGTGCGCATCGGCCGGATGCGCATCGGGGCGGGCTCCACGATCGGGGCGCGCAGCACGCTGCTGCCCGGTGCTCGCATCGGCACGGGCGCCGCGATCGCACCCGGCTCGGCCGTGTTCGGCCGTGTGCCGTCGGGTCAGCTCTGGGCCGGGTCGCCCGCCGAACGCGTCGGTCCGGCCGACCTCACGTCCGACGAGCCGCCGCGACCCATGCGCTGGCTCGTCGCCTACGGAGTGTCGTCGCTCTTCCTCTCACTGCTGCCGATCGCCGCGTTCGCCGCCGGTGGTGCGGTGATCGCCGCGGGAATCGCCGGCGCGGCCACGCTCGGCGAGGCGATCCTGCGTGCCTTGGCCTGGCTCGTTCCCGCCACCCTCGTCGCGGGAGTGGTGTTCGCCGCACTCGTGGTGATCGCGGTGCGGCTGCTCGCGATCGGACTGCGTGAGGGGCGGCATCCGGTGCGCAGCCGCATCGGCTGGCAGGCGTGGACGACCGAGCGTCTGCTCGACGCGTCGCGCACGATCCTGTTCCCGCTCTATTCGAGCCTCTTCACGCCCGTGTGGCTGCGCCTCCTCGGCGCCGAGGTCGGCCGGGGGGTCGAGGCATCCACAGTGCTGCTCATCCCCTCGATGACGACGATCGACGACTACGCCTTCCTCGCCGACGACACCATGGTGGCGTCCTACGAGCTGCAGGGCGGGTGGATGCACCTGGCCCGCGCCCGCATCGGCAAGCGGGCGTTCCTCGGCAACTCCGGCATCGCCGCCGCCGGCCACCGGCTCGCGCGCGACGCGCTCGTCGCGGTGCTCTCGGTGGCGCCCGTGAAGTCGAAACCCGGCACGTCGTGGCTCGGCTCGCCGCCGGTGCGACTGCGTCGTGCGTCGCTCGCGGCCGACGAGAGCCGCACCTACCGGCCGCCGTACGGCCTGCGCGTCGCCCGCACGCTCTGGGAACTCTGCCGCATCGTGCCGGTCTTCGCCACGTGCGCGATCGGACTCGGGGTGCTCTTCGCGCTCGCCGCGCTGACGTCGGCATTCGGCGCGTTCGTCGCCCTCCTCGTGAGCGGCGTCGTGATGCTCGCCACGGGTGCGGTCGCCGCGCTCCTGAGCACGATCGCGAAGTGGGCGTTCGTCGGGCGGATCAGGGCGGCGGAGCATCCGCTCTGGTCGAGCTTCGTGTGGCGCACCGAGGTGTCGGACACGTTCGTCGAGATGGTGGCCGCGCCGTGGTTCGCGCATGCGGCCGTGGGAACGCCCGCCCTCGCCGTGTGGCTGCGCACGCTCGGGGCACGCATCGGCCGCGGCGTGTGGTGCGACAGCTACTGGCTGCCCGAGGCCGACCTCGTGACCCTCGGCGACGGATCCACCGTGAACCGCGGCTGCGTCGTGCAGACCCACCTGTTCCATGATCGAATCATGAGCATGGACCAGGTCATCCTCGAGGAGGGCGCGACGCTCGGGCCGCACAGCGTGATCCTCCCCGCGGCGCGCATCGGCGCCCACGCGACCGTCGGTCCGGCATCGCTCGTGATGCGCGGCGAGGAGGTGCCCGTGGGCAGTCGCTGGAGCGGCAACCCGATCGGGCCGTGGCGGGCCGTCCACTTCGCCGACTACCACGCGCGGGTGCGGTGATGGACCCCTCCGAGATCGGCGCGGCCACCGCCGGCGACGCGTACCTGCCGCAGAGCGGCAACGGCGGCTACCGCACCCTCTCGAACTCGCTCTCGCTGAAGTACCGCGTCGCCCGCAACCGGCTCGACGGCACCGCGCGTCTGCAGCTGCAGACGACGCAGCGGCTCGCGCGGTTCAGTCTCGACCTCCTGGGGCTCGCCGCCGGCGCGGTGCGCATCGACGGCCGAAGGGCGGAGTTCCGCCAGAGCCAGGGCAAGCTCCGCATCACTCCGGCGATCCCGATCGAGGCCGGCGCGATCGTCGAGGTCGAGATCGAGTACGGCGGTGCGCCGAAGCCGCGCCGCTCGCGATGGGGACCGATCGGCTGGGAGGAACTCGACAACGGCGTGCTCGTCGCCTCGCAGCCGTCGGGCGCGCCGACCTGGTTCCCGTGCAACGACCACCCGTCAGACAAGGCGAGCTACCGCATTCGATTCGAGACGGATGCCGCGTACACCGTCGTCGCCAACGGCGAGCTCCTCGAGCACCGGGTGGTCGGTGGGCAGGGCGTGTGGGTCTACGAGCAGCGGGAGCCCACCGCGAGCTACCTGCTCACGGTGCAGATCGGGCGGTATGCGAGGCGACGGTTCGCCTTCGACGGCGTCGACTGCGCCGTGTTCTTCCCGCGCCTGCTCGATCGAGCGGTGCGCGCCGACTTCAGTGCGCTCCCACGCATGCTCGGGGTGTTCGAGGAGCGGTTCGGACCGTATCCGTTCCAGCAGTACTCCGTCGTGGTGACACCCGACGAGCTCGATATCCCGCTCGAGGCGCAGGGACTCGCCGTCTTCGGCTCGAATCACATCGACGGGCGGGGCGGCGAGGAGCGACTCATCGCGCACGAGCTCGCCCACCAGTGGTTCGGCAACAGCGTCGGCGTCGCTCGCTGGCAGGACATCTGGCTCAACGAGGGATTCTGCTGCTACGCCGAGTGGCTGTGGTCGGATGCCGCGGGCAAGGAGACCGTCGACGTGCTCGCCCGCCGACATCATGCTCAGGTCTCGCTGCTGCCCGCCGACCTCCTGATCGGCGACCCCGGACCCATGGACATGTTCGACGACCGGCTCTACAAGCGCGGCGCCCTGACGCTGCACGCCCTTCGTCTGAGCATCGGCGACGACGAGTTCTTCGAGGTGCTGCGCGCGTGGACCGACGTGCACCGGCACGGCACCGTGACGACCGCCGACTTCATCGACCTCGTCGACGCACGCACCGGCGCCGATTTCGGCGAGTTCTTCGAGGCGTGGTTGTACCATCCCGCACTGCCGCCGCTCCCGGTGCCGTCCGTCGCCCCGGCCGCGATCAACTCGGGGCGGCGACGGCGACGCTGACGAGGCATCCGTCGATGCGTCGATCGATGATGCGATAGCTCGCCGACCGATCGGCGATCCGCGCGCCGCCGTCGTCGAACGCGACCGCGCTCGGCGCGACGCGGAGGCCCCGGCCGTCGGCCTTCAGCACCGCCTCGATGCGCACCCAGCGGCGGATCGACGTGCGGCGCGGGCCGCCGATCAGGTCGGCGACGGCCCGGCGACGGCCGGCCTCGGCGTTGCGCGACTCCCCGGCGCGGCGCGGCTCGACGTCGATGCCGACGGCGATGCCCGCCGGTGCGACGGCCGCGACGACGAGATCCCCGCACGACGCGAGGCTCGCGAGCGGTGGCGGCCCCGCGGCATCCGGCCACACCAGACGCGGCCGCCCGTGCTCGGCGCCGCAGCGCTCGCAGGTCGCCGCCACGCCGACCTCATCGGGTCGGACGCCCCCGACTTCCGCCGCAAGTTCGCGGAGGAGCATCCGCCCGAGCAGGAATCGATCACGGAGTCCGCCGGGCGACGTGCCGACGGCGCGGGCGCGCTCGGCCGTGCCGAGCAGGTGGAGCGCCCGCCCGCGGTCGAACTCGTCGGGGTGCGCCCACCGGAGCCGCACCCCGCCGTCGATCGTCGTCGCGCCGACGGTCATCCGCCCTACTTCGCGAGGAAGGCGAGGAGAACCGGGGTGACTTGGTCGGCGTGCGTCCAGAGCAGGCCATGCGGCGCGCCCTCGATCTCGAGGTACTGGGCGGCGGGGAGTCGCTTGGTGAACTCGCGCCCGGTCGAATCGATGGGGAGGATGCGGTCGGCGGTGCCGTGCACGATGAGCGCCGGCACGTCGATCTTCTCGATGTCGGCACGGAAGTCGGTGAGCCACGAGTCGACGACGGCAGACGACGCCAACCACGACATGTTCGCCGCGACCTGCCAGCTGCCGCGCACCGCCGCTTCGCTGATGCGGGTGCCGAGGTTCTCGTCGAGGTTGTAGAAGTTCCGGTAGAAGTCGTCGAACCAGGCGTAGCGGTCACCGACCGCCGACTGCTTGATGCCGTCGAACACCTCATTGGGCACGCCCGGCGGGTTGTCGGGGGTCTGCAGCAGGTACGGCTCGAGTGAGGAGAGGAAGGCCGCCTTCGCAACGCGTCCGCTCCCGTACGCGCCGAGGTAGCGGCCGACCTCGCCCGTGCCCATCGAGAAGCCGACGAGCACGACGTCGTTGAGGTCGAGCGTGTCGAGCACGACCTTCAGGTCGGCGGCGTAGGTGTCGTAGTCGAAGCCCACGGTGGGCTGGCTCGAGCTGGCCGAAGCCACGGCGATCGTAGGTGATGACGCGGTACCCGGCGTCGAGGATGGCGCGCGCCTGCTTCTCCCACGAGTGGCCGTCGAGCGGGTAGCCGTGGATGAGCACGACCGGCTGGCCCTGCCCGTGGTCTTCGTAGTAGAGCTCGATGGGCGCCGAGTTCTCGGTTCCAACGGTGATGTACGGCATGAGAGCCCCCGATTCGGATGTCGGATTTCGGATGACGGATGTCGCGACACCCCCCGGGCTCGCGCCGCCATCGTCAGTCCATCACCGCGGTCTCGGTGCCGCAAGTGATTTCGCACATGGCGCGTCAGCTCGAGCTTGCCGCGAGGACGTTGCTTCCGTGCGCGTCGTCGCGGCATGACGACGCCGATTGGACACCTTCCGATCACCAGCGCGACACCTGCGATCCCTAAACATGACTCGACCCCCGCCACCCTTGCCTGGAGATCGCCCATGTCTGCATTCCGACGTGAAAAACGTCGCTTCACGGGGGTTGCGGTTGCAGCCGCCTCCCTTGCCATCGTCGGTCCGTTCCTCGTTGCGCCGGCAGCCTCGGCCGAGATCGTCGGCGAGGACGTGTACATCAGCCACTCGGCCGCCGACGCCGCGCTCAGCCTGTCGCCGCTCGGCTCGTACGAGACCGGCATCTTCGACGAATCCGGCGCCGAGATCGTCGCCTACCACGCCGCCACCGAGCGGTTGTTCGTGGTCAACGCGCAGGCCGGTGAGGTCGACGTGCTCGACATCAGCGAGCCGGCTACGCCGTCCAAGCTGTTCGCGATCAAGAGCACCGGCGTCGCCAACTCGGTGGCGATCCGCGACGACGGCCTGGGCGTCATCGCCTTCGAGGCTCCGGAGAAGACCGACAAGGGTTCGCTCGTCTTCTTCGACGCGGCGGCGGCCGATGGAGCGATCCTCGGCTCGGTCACGGTCGGCGCACTGCCCGACATGGTCACCCTGTCTGAAGACGGAAGCGTGGCGGTCGTCGCCAACGAGGGCGAGCCCAGCGACGACTTCACCGTGGATCCCGAGGGCTCCGTCGGCATCGTCGACCTGCCCGACACCGTCGCGGCCCCGAGCCAGTCGGCGGTCCGCATCGCGGACTTCCACGACTTCGAGGCAGGCGGGTCGAAGACCCTCCCCGCCGATGCGCGCATCTTCGGTCCGACTCCCGAGAGCGACCTCCCCATCTCGCGCAACCTCGAGCCCGAGTACATCGCGATCGACGGCGACACGGCATACGCCGCGCTCCAGGAGGCGAACGCCGTGGCGGTCGTCGACCTCGCAGCTGCAGAGGTCACCGAGATCTGGCCGCTCGGGTTCAAGGATCTCGGCGCCGTCGGCAATGGCATCGACCCCTCCGACCGCGACCCCGAAGACGCGCCGAACATCGGCATCCGCACCTTCGACGGCCTCAAGGGCATCTACATGCCCGACGGAATCAACGCCTACACCGCCGGCGGCCAGACCTACCTGGTCACGGCGAACGAGGGCGACGCCCGCGAGTGGGGCGAGTACGTCGAGCCGGCTCGCGTCAAGGACCTCGAGATCTGCGCCGACAGCCCCTTCGCGGCGCTCACCGGTGACGAAGACCTCGGCCGCCTCAACGTGACCACAGCGAACGGGTTCAACGAAGCGGAGAACTGCTACGACGACCTGTACGCGTATGGCGGACGCTCGTTCTCGATCTGGACGACCGACGGCGAGCAGGTGTTCGACTCGGGCGACGACTTCGAGCAGATCACGGCCGACGCGATTCCCGACTACTTCAACTCCAACCACACCGAGTCGGGCCTCGAGGGCCGCAGCGACGACAAGGGCCCCGAGCCCGAGAACCTCACCATCGGTGAGATCGACGGCCGCACCTATGCGTTCATCGGGTTCGAGCGGGTCGGCGGCATCATCGTCTACGACATCACCGACCCGGAACACTCCGCCTTCGTGACCTACGTCAACAACCGCGACTTCTCGATCTCGGTCGAAGACGCTGACGACCCTGAAGCCGTACTCGCCGACGCCGGAGACCTCGGGCCCGAGGGACTGACCTTCATCTCGGGTGAGGACTCGCCGACCGGCGAGCCGATGCTCGCCGTCGCGAACGAGGTCTCGGGAACGACGACGCTCTTCTCGGTCGACTCCCTCGCGAACGACGACACGACGTCGATCCAGGTGCTCGGCATCAACGACTTCCACGGTCGTATCGAGGCGAACGGCGCCGAAGCGGGCGCAGCGGTACTCGCGGGCGCGGTGAACACGTTGCGCACGGAGAACCCCAACACGCTCTTCGTCTCCGCCGGCGACAACATCGGCGCATCGACCTTCACGTCGTTCTCGCAGGACGACAACCCGACGATCGACGCCCTCGCCGCCGCCGGGCTCGACGCCTCGGCGGTCGGCAACCACGAGTTCGACCAGGGCTTCGTCGACCTGAGGGACCGTGTCGTGCCTCGCTTCGGCGGGGGTGAGTTCGCGCTGGGCGCCAACGTCTACCTCGAGGGAACGAAGACTCCCGCGCTCCAGGAGTACTCGATCAGCGAGGTCGACGGTGTTCGCGTCGGGTTCGTCGGTGTCGTCACCGAGCAGACCGCGTCGATGGTCTCGCCCGCGGGCATCGCCGACATCGAGTTCGGCGACCAGACCGAGGCAGCCAACCGCGTCGCGGCCCAGCTGACCGACGGCGACGAGGCGAACGGCGAAGCCGACGTGATCGTGCTGCTCGTGCACGACGGCTCGGCCAGCACCGACTGCGCGGCCATCGCGACCGAGGAGACCACCTTCGGCGAGGTCGTCCGCGACGCCTCGCCGCAGATCGATGCGATCCTCTCGGCCCACACGCACCAGAAGTACGCGTGCTCGTACCCCGTCGACGGATGGGAAGACGGCCTCGAGCGCCCGGTGCTGCAGGCGCAGCAGTACGGCATGAACCTCGACCAGCTGCAGATCGAGTTCGACAAGGCATCCGGCGAGGTCGTCTCGATGAGCGGCGGCGTGCTGCCGCTCACCGGCGCCGACTACCCGGCCGACGCCGACGTCGCGGCGATCGTCGCCGAGGCCAAGGCGGAGGCCGACGAGGTCGGAACGAAGAAGATCGGTGAGATCACGGCCGACATCTCCCGCGGCAAGACCGCAAGCGGCACGGAGGACCGCGGCATCGAGTCATCGCTCGGCAACCTCGTCGCCGACATGCAGCTCTGGGCGACCTCGAACGATTCGTTCGGCGGCGAGCACGCGCAGATCGCCCTGATGAACCCGGGCGGACTGCGTGCAGATCTGCTCTACGGTGACGACGGCGTGGTGACCTACGAGGACGTCGCGAGTGTGCAGCCCTTCGGCAACACGCTCTGGACGATGGACCTCACCGGAGCGCAGCTGAAGGATGTTCTCGAAGAGCAGTGGCAGCCCGACGGCTCGTCGCGTCCCAAGCTCCACCTGGGTGTCTCCGAGGGCTTCAGCTACGTCTACGAGCCGGACGCGGCGCGCGGCGAGCACATCGTCTCGATGAGCCTCGACGGCGTGCCGGTCGCAGACGGCCAGGTCTTCCGGGTGGCGACCAACTCGTTCCTCGCGACCGGTGGCGACAACTTCTCCACCTTCGCCCTCGGAGCGAACCCGGCCGACTCCGGGCAGATCGACCTGATCGCCTCCGTCGACTACTTCGAAGCGCACCCGGTCGTCCATCCTGCACCGCTCGGCCGGGCCGTGCTCGCCGGTCCCGATGCCGGTACCGGTGCCGGTGGAAGCGGCACGACCCCGGGCGATCTCGCGTCGACCGGCGTGAACGTGGGCCTGATCGCGGTCCTCGGGGTGCTGCTCGCGCTGGCCGGAGGCATGCTGCTTCGCCGCCGCCGGCTGCTTGCCGCCACGGAAGGTATCGTGACGCGCAGCTGACCCAGACTGCGATGAACGGATGCCTCCGCGCCAACCCGGCGCGGGGGCATCCGCCGTCGTACCCCCACGGCGGCCCCGTGCCCACCCTGCTCGACCCTCGGGGCACGCCGGAGTAGGGTGGCGCGCATGGGCAGCGAGACCGATCCTGCCCCGGGGGAGTACGGGCCCCCCGAGCCCCCGGTCGGCGTCGCGACGGTCGAGCGCGACACCCGGGGAGACCACGGCTTCTTCGGGCAGCCGCGAGCACTCGTGCACATCTTCGGCGTGGAGTTGTGGGAGCGATTCAGCTTCTACGGCATGCAGGGGATCCTGCTCCTCTACCTGTACTTCTCCGCCGCCGAGGGCGGCCTCGGCATGGACCAAACCGCCGCCGCCGGCATCGTGGGCGCGTACGGCGGCGGGGTGTACCTCTCGACGATCCTCGGGGCGTGGATCGCCGACCGCCTGTTCGGATCGGAGCGCGTGCTGTTCGTCAGCGCGATCGTCATCCTGGCCGGGCATGTCGCACTCGCGCTCATCCCCGGCTTCTTCGGCGTCGGCGTGGGCCTGATCCTCGTCGCGTTCGGCTCGGGCGGGTTGAAGGCGAACGCCACGAGCGTCGTCGGTACGCTCTACTCCGAACACGACCCGCGGCGGGATGCCGGGTTCTCGATCTTCTACCTCGGCATCAACCTCGGTGCACTGCTCGGGCCGCTGCTCACGGGACTCCTGCAGACGACGCTCGGGTTCCACTACGGATTCGGGCTCGCCGCGGTCGGCATGGCGTTCGGGCTCATCCAGTACTCCTTCGGGCGCAAGACCCTGCCGCCCCAGGCATCCGTCGTGCCGAACCGGCTGCCTCGCGACCGCATCGGGCTTGTGATCGGCATCGCCGTGGCCGCCGTCGTCCTCGTCGTCGTCCTCGTGCTGCTCGGGGTGATCTCGGCGACGAACCTCGTGCTCTGGGTCATCGGCGCCACCATCGTGGCGGCGATCGCGTACTTCGTGGTGATCCTCTCCAACCGCCGCCTCACCCGGATCGAGCGCAGCCGGGTCTACGGATTCATCCCGCTGTTCATCGCGAGCGCCGCGTTCTGGTCGCTCTACCAGCAGCAGTTCACCGTGCTCACGATCTACTCCGACGAGCAGCTGAATCGCAACCTCTTCGGCTTCGAGATGCCGGTGTCATGGGTGCAGTCGATCAACCCGGTCTTCATCATCATCCTCTCGGGCGTGTTCGCGGCGATCTGGACCAAGCTCGGTGACCGCCAGCCTTCGACGCCGATCAAGTTCGCGCTCGGCACAGCGATCATGGGCATCGCATTCCTGCTGTTCATCCCGTTCGCGGGCGGCGCGCCGAACTCGACGCCGCTCCTCGCCATCGTCGGCATCCTCTTCGTGTTCACGATCGCGGAGCTGCTGCTCTCGCCCGTCGGACTCTCGGTGTCGACGAAACTCGCGCCGAAGGTCTTCCACACGCAGATGATCGCGTTGTTCTTCCTGTCGGTCGCGCTCGGAACCGCGGTCTCCGGACAACTCGCCGCGTTCTACTCCGCCGAGAACGAAGTCATGTACTTCGGCGTGCTCGGCGGCATCGCGATCGTGCTCGGAGCGGCGCTCGCACTCGGCAGCCGTCGCGTGCTGAAGCTCATGGCCGGGGTGCGCTGACGCCGACGACTCCGCTCGTGCTCCGGGCGGATACGATTGCCCGTACGCACACGCGCGCGGGAGGAGTCGGATGTCGCTGCCCCTCGTGGTGATCCCCACCTACAACGAGCGCGCGAACCTCGCCGCGATCGTCGCACGCGTGCGCGCCGCAGTGCCGGATGCGTGTGTGCTCGTCGTCGACGACGCGTCGCCCGACGGCACCGGAGCGCTCGCCGACGAGCTCGCCGTCGCCGACGACGCGGTGCTCACCCTGCACCGCATGGGCAAGGAAGGACTCGGCGCCGCCTATCTCGAGGCGTTCGGCTGGGCACTCGAGCGCGACTTCGATCCGATCGTGCAGCTCGATGCCGATGGTTCCCACCAGCCCGAGGAGCTTCCCTCCCTACTCGCGGTGCTGTCGCGAACGGCGTTCCCCGGGGCCGCCGACGGTCCGGCGGGCGTGCCGGTCGACCTCGTCATCGGGTCCCGGTGGATTCCCGGCGGTTCCATCGAGAACTGGCCGCGCCACCGCGAGTGGCTCTCTCGGAGCGGCAGCGCCTACGCGCGGTGGGTACTGGGACTCTCCACGCGCGACACGACCGCGGGCTACCGTGCCTTCCGGGCAGACGCACTCCGCCGCATCCGCCTGGAAGATGTGCACACGCGCGGCTACGGCTTCCAAGTGGACATGCTCTGGCATGCGCGCGAGGCAGGGCTCACGGTCGTCGAGGTGCCGGTGACCTTCGTCGAACGCGTGAACGGGCGCTCGAAGATGAGCCCCGGCATCGTGGTCGAGGCGATGATGCGGGTGACGTGGTGGGGGATCTCGAGCAGGCTTCGGCGGCGAGCGACTCAGCCGGCGAGCAGCAACGGCTCCGAGACGAGGCGCTCCCGCGCCTGACGGCGGGCGCCGACGAGCGCAGCATCGACGCTGACGCGTGCCGGCGCGAGGGTCGGGATCGCCTCGAGCGCCCCTCCGCCGACCGTCGGTCGGTTCGAGCGGAATGCGGTCTCGATGTCACCGATGAGCGAGGACCAGTAGCCGCCGATCACGACCACGGCGGGGTCGACCGTCGGCACCACGACCTGCAGGGCCCGTCCGATCCAGAGCGCGGCGTCGAGCCACGACCAACTGGCGTGGTCGTCGCCGGCGGCGATGCGGGCGACGAGCTCCGCGAGCGCGGCCCGTTGTCCGTGCGCGGCCGCGAAGTCGTCGAGTCCCGCGCGTTCGAGCACGACCCCTGGGGCGGCGACCGTGGCGAGGCATCCGCGCTGTCCGCAGTCGCAGCGGACGCCGCCCTGCACGACGGGCAGGTGCCCGAACGTCGCGGCCAGCCCGTGTGCGCCGTGCACGGGCCGTCGACCCGCGACGACCGCTCCGATCACGCTCGTGTCGCCGCTGATGTAGAGGATGTCGTCGACGCCCGGGAGCTCCGCGTGCTCGGCGACCGCCGCCGCGACCGCCGCCGGTGTCAGCGCGATCGGCAGCGGCAGGGCCGCCTCGAGGTCGGCGAGCGCCGGGGTCCGAGCCCGCAGCTCGCCGACGAGATCGAGAGGTTCGACGCCGAGCCGGTCGTCGAGGACGACGACCGCGGGGCGTCCGGCGACGGCGCCGTCGCTGAGCACGGTGACACTCGCGATGGGATGCTCCGAGCGCTCGGCACGGGCCAGAGCGCGGCCGAGCACGACCGCGAGCAGCTCGACGGGAGTCGGCAGATGCGCGTCCTCGGGCGCGCCCGGATCCGCAGTCGCCGAGAGCGGCGCGGTGAATCGCGCGAGCTCCTCGCCGCCGAGGGTTGCGATGGTCGCGATGGCGTCGTCGGGCCCGAGCGTGGTGGTGACGAGCACGTGGTCGGCTGCGACGAGCGTCAGCGGTGCCGTGCGGTGGTCGCCCGTGGCATCCGCTACCGTCGCGCGCAGCACGCCTGCGTCGAGCAGTCGGGAGGTGAGGCCCGCGATCGCGCCGCGGCCGAGGCCCGTCGCCGTCGAGAGCTCGCTGCGTGTCGCCGGACCGTGCGCGACGAGGTGCTCGAGCAGACGAGCCGATTGCTCGCGATGCGCGTCATCGATCGGGCCGGTCGTGGTGGGAACGGATGTCGTGGTGGGAACGGATGCCTCGCCGACCTCTGTCATGTTTGAAGCATGCGGCCCCGGGGCCTCCGGGTCACCTACCCCGTTCGGGGGACATCCTTCTCCGGGGCTCCTCGAGGTCCGACACGCGGGCCGAATTCGCGAGGCCCGGCGCTCGTCGACCGGGACATCTGTGTCAACCACTGGGCATCCTCGCCGCGCCGGTGCAGACTGGCGACGAACCCGGAATGGAGGGTGTCATGGCGAAACGGAACATCGATGCGGAACGCATCGAGCGGCGCGAGGCCGGCAAGGCGGTCGCAGAGGCGAAGCGGGTCGGCAGAGATGCCGCGAGACTTGCCAAGACCCTGTCGGTCGACGAGCGCTCGAGCCTCGAAGCGGTCGCGGTGTCCGCCGACGCGGAGGTCCGCGCGGCACGAAATGCACTGGGCGTTCGCCCGAGGCGTGCGAAGCGCGCAGCACAGAAGGCCGCGGCCCGACTCCGGAAGGCGTCGGTTCAGGCGGTCGGGTCACGTGTCGCCGAGAGGCGAGCGCTCGCCAAGATCGACGCGAAGCAACAGGCACAGGCGACCAAGCGCCGTCGCACGCAGGTGAAGCAGGCGCAACAGATGGTGAAGTTCGTCACGTCCCAGTTGCTCGCGTCATCTGTGACGACGCCATCCGACGCCGAGCATGCCGAGCACGCCGAGCACGCCGAGAACGCCGAGAAGGCCCAGAAGCGCGCGCGTCGCCGTACCAAGGCACCGCCCCGCGCGCTTGCCACTTGACCGGCCATGGGGTGCACCCGGTAGACCTGAGGGATGACGATTGCGCTGGTCCACCCCTACCTCACCCACACCGTCTGCAGCGACCCCGGCCGCATGGCGGCGTGGATCGACGACGTGCCCAGCGACCTCGCCGGGCTCAGGCGGCTCGCATCGGGCCTCGTCTTCCACTACCGGGCGAACGGCGACGTTGCGGAGTCCGGCTTCACGCCCGATCGGCTGCCCGAGATCGACCTGCGCTACGCCGAAGAGCAGTTCGCTCGCCTCGCCGAACTGAAGCCCGGCCCGCTCGACGCCGCGCGCGCGCCGACCGAGCGGATCCTCGGGTGCTGCCGCGACTTCACCCTGCTCTTCGTCTCACTCGCCCGCCGCGCCGGCATCCCGGCGCGTTCACGCGTCGGCTTCGGCGGCTACTTCTTCGACGGCTGGTGGCTCGACCACGTCATCGCCGAAGCGTGGGACGCGGATGCCGCGCGCTGGCGCCGCATCGACCCGCAGATGCCCGAGGGCTACCTCGACGCCTCGACGGGAGCGCCGCTCGACCTGCTCGATGTTCCCCAGGACCGATTCCTCACCGGCGCGGATGCCTGGATCGCCGCGCGCGCCGGCCGCCTCGACCCCGAGCGGGTCGTGGTGATGCCCGACCTCGAGATCCCCGAGCTGCGCTCGTGGCCGTACCTCACGCACAACCTCATCCTCGACCTCGTCGCACAGGCCGGGCACGAGACGATCCTCTGGGAGACGTGGGGCGTCGACGACGAGATCGGGGCCGACGGTCCGGATGCCGCGCTCGCCGCCGATCTCGACCGCATCGCCGCGCGCATCGCCGACCCCGCGGTGACCGTCGGAGGAACTCCGCGCCCTCGCCGACGACCCGCGGTTCCGTGTGCCAGAGGTCGTGACGAACCACTCGCCGCTCGACGGGTCGACGCGGCGAGTGACGTTGCGCACCCGCTGAGTCGCAGCTCGGCGCCTACGAGCACGCCCTGAGCGGAGGCGCGGTGTCGGATGTCCCGATGGAGCGTCGGGCTGCTCCATGCGGCATCCGCGAATGGGTGGTTCTCCCGATGCGGCGTCCACTCGCCGTTCGTAGCGTCAGTGCCATGGACCTCGCCGTGCTCGCCGGCGTCCTGTCGACCGGCCTCTTCGCCATGAGCTATCTGCCCATGCTGGTGAAGGCCGCGCGCACGAAAGACCTCTCGTCGTACAGCCTCGGCAACCTCGCGATCACGAATGCGGGCAACGCCGTGCACTCGGTCTACGTGTTCAGCCTCCCGGTCGGTCCGATCTGGTTCCTGCACACGTTCTACCTCGTCGCGTCCGCGCTGATGCTGGTCTGGTTCGTCCGATTCCGTGCGGGGAGGCACGGTTCGCGGAGTCGGCAGGCGATGTCGGTCGGAGACGGAGCGGGGCGGCGAGCTCCGGCAGTCAGCCGGTCGATCGCGCGCTGACGGCGCCGTTCCCCGCGTGCGTCCGCCGACCTTGCCCCCGGCGATGCGCGGGCGTACCGTGAGCGATATCTGACGGGCGCCCGGCGTGCTGTCGGAGTGCGTGTGCGCTCGCCGCGGAAGACATCATGACCACCTCTGCGGTTCTCGAACGCGGACTCGACGCCTTCGCCGAGCAGCGGTGGATCGATGCGTTCGACGCACTGACGGAGGCCGACGCGGAGGATGGGCTCGATGCCGACGTCCTCGCGCGTCTCGCGACTGCGGCGATGCTCATCGGACGCGAGACCGCCATCGACACGGCGACGCGGGCGCATGAGGCGTTCCTCGAGACGGGCGACGAAGCGGGCGCGGCGCGAGCCGCGGTCTGGATCGGGATTTACCTGATGAACATGGGTGAGCTCGCCCGTAGTGGCGGTTGGCTGGCTCGCGCCGGGCGCATCATCCAGTCGAACCGCGGTGCCGAGTCGGTGGGTGGGCTGGTGCTCATCCCGCAGGCCCTCGGCGCGATGTACGGCGGCGACCCGTCGAGCGCACTGCATACGTTCGATGAGGCCCTCACGATCGGCGAGCGCTTCCATGACCGCGACACGATCGCGTTGGCGCGGCTCGGCCTCGGACAGGTCAGCATCATTCTCGGCGAGGCCGAGGCGGGGTTCGCCCTGTTCGACGAGGTCATGGTCGCGGTCACGGCGGGCGAGATCTCGCCGGTGCCCTCGGGCATCGCCTACTGCGCGGTGATCGGGCTCTGTCAGCTCGCCTATGACTTCCGCCGAGCCAGGGAGTGGACCATCGCACTCGATCACTGGTGCGGCGCCCGCCCTGGCATGGTCATGTTCAGCGGCCAGTGCCAGGCGCATCGTGCGGAGCTCTACCGCCTGCACGGCGCGTGGGAGGACGCTCTCGTGGCGGCGCGAGCGGGCCTGGTCCTGGCTGGCCGCGGCGACCGGAACGCGTTCTACCGGGCGTGGTACGAGCAGGGCGAGGTGCAGCGCCTCCGCGGTGAAGCCGACGCGGCCGAGGAGTCCTATCGCCACGCGAGCGAGACCGGGTTCCCTCCCCAACCCGGCCTGGCCCTGCTGCGACTGGCGCAAGGCAAGGCTCGACTCGCGCAGTCGCTCCTCCGAGAGGCTGCCGCAGCAGTCGACCAGGCCACTCGGCGGCGGATGCTCCCCGCACTTGTCGAGATCGAACTCGCCATGCATGACGTGGCCGCCGCCCGTCGAGCGGCCGACGAGTTGGTCGTGATGACTCCCGACGCTGCAATGCCGATGCTGCAGGCGTATGCCGACGCCTCGCAGGGCGCGGTGCTGCTCGAGGAGGGCGACGCCGGCAGCGCACTCGCGAGACTTCGCAGCGCGTGGGTGCTCTGGCAGGAGCTCGACGCCCCGTACGAAGCGGCCTGCTGTCGCGTCCTCACCGCCCGCGCCAGGCGCGCGCTCGGCGACGAGGGTTCCGCGGCGATGGAGTTGGACGCGGCACGGACTGCGTTCGCAGATCTGGGCGCCGCCCCGGATCTCGCGCGCGTCGACGCGCTGGCCCGCACCGCGGCGAACGCGGCGTTCGGACCACTGACCGCGCGCGAGGTCGAGGTGGTGCGCCTGGTCGCTGCAGGCAAGACGAACCGCGCGATCGCGGGTGAGCTCTACCTCAGCGAGAAGACCGTGGCACACCACCTCGGCAATGTGTTCGCGAAGCTCGGGCTCGCGTCCCGGGCGGCAGCGACGGCGTACGCGTACGAGCACGCGCTGGTCTAGCGATCGGATGCCTCACGCCGGGGCCGGCCGGATGCCGGCGTGAGGCGTTGCGTGGCGGTCCGTGGCATGCCGCGGGATGGGTCATTCTTCCGATGCGGGCGCACGGCCATGCCTCCTAACGTCATCGGTAAGAACCTCGCCCACTGTCGCTCAGGGAGGCACGAAATGATCATCCAGGACGCCGAGGTCGTCGACACCGTCGTCATCGGCGGCGGGCAGGCGGGACTCGCGATCGGCATGGAACTGGCGCGGCAGGGTCGCGACTTCGTCGATCCTCGATGCGGGTCGTCGGGTCGGCGACGCGTGGCGGCTGCGCTGGGACTCCCTGCGGCTGTTCACGCCGGGCCGCTTCGACGGGTTGCCGGGAATGCCGTTCCCCGGGGATCCGCTCTCCTTCCCCACCAAGGACGAGATGGCGTCGTACCTGGAGGCCTACGCGAAGGCGTTCGCCCTCCCCATCCGCACCGGAGTGCGCGTAGATCGGGTACGGCGGGAGGGCGAGCGATTCGTCGTCTCCGCTGGAAGCCTGCAGTGGGAATCGCAGAACGTCGTCGTGGCCACCGGCGGATGCCAGGCGCCCAAGGTGCCGAGCTTCGCCGATGGGCTCGCCGAGCGACATCGTTCAGCTGCATTCGAGCGACTACCGCAGTACGGCCCAGCTACCGCCGGGTCCGGTGCTCGTCGTCGGCGTGGGCAACTCCGGTGCGGAGATCGCCCGGGACGTCGCGCCGACTCATGCGACAAGGATCGCCGGAAGGCCGAGCGCCGAGATCCCCGGACACCCCAGCCGCGCGACCGCCCGCTTCGTCTTTCCATTGGCCCGTTTCGCCTTCCTTCACGTGCTGACGCTCGCGAACCCGATCGGTCGTGCGGTCTCCGCGAAGATCGGGGCAACCCCGCTCATGCGCACAAAGGTCGCCGACCTCGTCGCGGCGGGCGTTCGAGTCGTCCCGCGTGTCACCGGGGTGCGGGATGGCCGGCCTGCCTTCGCCGACGAGACCACCTGCGACGTGTCGAGCGTGATCTGGTGCACCGGCTACCGGAACGACTTCGGATGGATCGACCTGCCGGCCTTCGACGACGACGGCGAACCCCGTCATCGTCGCGGTGTCGTCGAATCCGTTCCGGGACTCTACTTCCTCGGCCTGGAGTTCCTCTACGCCTTGGGGTCGGCGACGATCCCCGGCATCGGGCGTGACGCCCGCTACCTCGCGAGGCACATGCGCCCGCCATCGGCCGCGGCGGTCGCGCGCCCATCGGCCGCGCAGTCCGCGAGGAGCGGGCGAACGGATCGCGAGAACGCTCTCGCCGGGAGGGTCGCATGACGGATGTCGTCAGGCTCCTCCGCAACCTGCCACTTCCCCCGGGACAGGCCATCGGACTCGTGGTCGGCATGCTGCTGGATCGGATCCGGCCCGCGCCGCTCCCAGGGCCGCGGGTCCTGCACCGGGCTCTCGGCGCGCTCCTGCTCGCCTCGGGTTGTGGATTGAACGCGTGGGCGCTGGCCGAACGGCGACGGCATGCGGCCGGGGAGTTCCGCCTCGACCAGCCGCGATCGCTCGTGACGACCGGCCCGTACGCCCTCAGTCGTCACCCGATGTACGTCGGATGGTGGCTCATCCACCTCGGGTTCGGCATGCTGCGCGGGTCCGGCTGGGTGGCGGTGACGCTGCCGGTCGCAATCCTCGCCGAGCACGTCGGCGTGCACGGCGAGCGCATCGGCGTGCTCGCCGAGGAACGCGCCCTCGATCGCCAGTTCGGCGCCGAGTGGCCGCGCTACCGCGAACGCGTACCGCGCTACGTGCGGTGGCCTCGACGAGACACGCCGCACGCTACTTCGTGACGGAACTCCGGACTCGAGGCATCAGTCCCAGGGCAGCTGAAGCGTCTCGGCCACCCCGCCCGCCTCGATACCGGCGGGCGGCACCACCAGCACACCCGCTGCGGAGGCCAACCCGCGCATCATGCCTGAGCCGTCCCGGCCGGTTGGTCGGGCGCCGTCGGCACCGAGCAGGTACGGCACGAGCCGGGTCGAGCTGCGTCGACCGGCCACCGCCTCGGCCACTCGTGTACTCCCGAGGGTCGGGCGCTCGCGTCCCCCGAGCGCCCGGAGGAGCGGCTCCGCCACCGTGAGCAGTCCCATCATCGCGGCGAGCGGGTTGCCGGGAAGCGCGATGACCTGGCGCCCGTCAGGCAGGCACGCCATCGTCGTGGGCGAGCCTGGTCGCATCCGGATGCCGGAGATCACCCGAGTGGCGCCGAGGAGTCGGAGTGCCGGGTTCACCTGATCGGCTGCGGACCCTCCCGTGCCTCCGATCGTCATGATCACGTCGGACGGGGCATCCGTGATCGCGGCGACGGTGGCCGCGAGCGAGTCACCGACGCGCACGACCTCGTTCCCTCGACCGCCGAGCATGGCGAGTACCGCGGGAACCTGAGGGCCGAAGGAATCGCGCACCTGGCCCGGCAGGGGAATGCCGGTCGCCACGACCTCGGCACCCGTGAGTACCAGCGCGACCATGGGCGCCGCGATGACATCGAGGGCGTCGACCCCGCAGGCAGCCGCGACGCCGATGTGGGCCGGGTTGAGGCGTGAGCCCGCCCTGATCACGACCTCGCCGCGCCGTGCCTCGTCGCCGGCGGGACGCACGTGCCCGCCCGGCCGCGGTTCGCCGACTCCAGCGAGATCGTTCGGCTCGAGCACCCCGCTGCGGTCGACCCGCCCGTGCTCGGACCGGAGCACGCGGTCGGCCCCTGCGGGCACCTCCTGGCCGGTGAGGATGCCGCGTGCCTCGCCCGGTTCCAGCGTCGGGGCTCTGGTGAGGTTCCACGGTGGCTCCCCGGCAACCACCCATCCGTCCATCGCCGACGAGGCGTAGTGTGCGACATCGTATGGCGCCACCACGTCGGTCGCGGCGACCAGCCCGATGGCGGATCCGAGTGCGACGCGCTCGATACGGCCCGGGGAGCCGGAGTCGTACGCGATCCTCCGCGACGTCGGCCAGTCCACCGGCGAGGCCTGCTGGATCACGTCTCGTTCGGACCGCCCGGGCTCCGGTCCGTCCCCTCATACGCTTCGACGGCCGCCTGCACGCGCTCGACCGCCGTACGGAACGCGTCGCCGGCGTCGGCCCCGTCCGCCGCCGCGGATGCCGCGGCGTAGCCGAGCAGGTAGGTGGTGAGGGGGGCCGCCGGGCGGGTCACCGCGTGCGCCGCAGCGCCGGCCAGGGAAAGTACCGCATTGATGTCGACCTCTGGTGAGATCCCGAGTTCGCCGCGCAATCGATCGACCCAGTCGCGTAGCAGTTCGGGGCTGGCCGGTCCGCTTTCACCGTTCACGGCGCACATCCTCTCATCGCGGGTCGAAGGGCCGGGCTCCGAATCGCGCGGCGTCGGCCCACGTGTCGAGATCGCCCGCAGCGCCCTCATCGGACACCTCGTGCAGACGGAGTCCGTCGACGAGCTCTCGCACCGCTCGCCCGCCGGGTCGGCCGAGCCGGGCGAGAGCACTCCCGAGGGCCGAGCGCCGGTAGACGCCCAGCAGGTACTGGGGGTGCCCGACCGGATCGACGGCGACCGCGCCGTCGTCGGATGCCGCGGCGAGGAGACGCGGCAGGATCGATCCGGCCAGGGGCATGTCGCACGCCAGCATGAGCACCCACTCCGGCGGTGAATCACCGTGCACCTCGTCGAGCCCGGCCAGTCCAGCCGCGACCGCGGCGACGGGACCGCCATACGCCGGATCCTCTCGGACGCGGCGAACTCCGTCGGGCGCGCGATCACCGACCACGACGACCTCTCGTGCTCCGGAGGTGCTCCGCACCGCGAGCTCCAACAGGGTGGATCCGTCGATCACCAGCTCGCACTTGGCAACGCCGCCGAGTCGGCTCGATCTCCCGCCCGCCAGGATCACGGCGTCGAAGTCCATGTGTGCCACTCTACGGCGGGACGCTCGACGCCTTGCGATGGATATTCGAGGTCGTCGGTGGTACTCATGGGAGATGGGCCGCATCACGGCACATACGAGGGTTACTCGGATCACCATCGGTGGTCCGGTGCAGCGTCGCGACGACCTGTTGACCGTCGAAGAGCCGCTGGAGATCCGCGTCGGCGGGGTGCCGATGAGTGTGACGATGCGCACGCCAGGAAGCGAATTCGACCTCGCCGTCGGGTTCCTGGTGTCGGAGGGTATCGTCGCGAGCGCTGACGATATCGCCGCCATCCGCCAATGTGCCGGACCGGGCGTCGACGCCGCCAACACCTACAACGTGCTCGACGTCACGCTGGCGCCGGGTGTCCCACGGCCGGATCCGAGCCTCGCGCGGAACTTCTACACCACGAGTTCCTGCGGTGTCTGCGGCAAGGCGAGCATCGATGCCGTCCGCACGCTCTCGCGGTACCCCGTGGCCGCCGACGACGTGGTCGTCGCCGCGGAGGCTCTCGCCGAGTTCCCGAACCGGCTGCGCGAGGGGCAGGCGGTGTTCGAGAAGACGGGCGGGCTGCACGCCGCCGGGTTGTTCGACGGCCGCACCGGTCGACTGCTGGCGATCCGAGAAGACGTGGGACGGCACAACGCGGTCGACAAGGTGATCGGCTGGGCCGCGACCCAAGGACTCCTGCCACTGGCGGGCTGTGTGCTGATGGTTTCGGGACGGGCGAGCTTCGAGCTCACCCAGAAGGCGTCGATGGCGGGGATCCCCGTCCTCGCGGCCGTGTCGGCTCCGTCATCGCTGGCCGTCGAGCTGGCCGTCGAACATGGGCTGACCGTCGTCGGCTTCATCCGGGGAACCACGATGGTCGTCTACTCCCGCAGCGACCGCATCGTCGTCGACGACGCCGATCGCGATGCGCACGGGCACGTCGACCGGCTCGGTGCGACGAGCGCGAGACCGGCCGAGGAAGGAGCCAGGACGGCATGAGCACTGACGAGGAGCCGAAGGAGGGCGTCGTCCGCGGCAGCCCCGCCGAGTACCCGCGCCTGAAGGTCGAACGGAACGAGTCGTGGGCCGTCGGCGTTCCCGCGATCGTCACCGCCCTCGCCCCGGCGATCGAGCACATGGGGCTGGCGCGCACCACGAAGCTCTACACGAAGATCAACCAGAAGGATGGCTTCGACTGCATGAGCTGCGCGTGGCCCGATCCGGACGAGCGCAAGACCCTCGAGTTCTGCGAGAACGGCGCGCGGGCCGTGACCTGGGAGGCCACGCCGGTGCTCGTTCCCGACGACTTCTGGGCGGAGCATCCGGTCACCGACCTCGACGGGAGGTCGGAGTACTGGCTCGGCATGCAGGGCCGGCTGACCCGCCCCGTGTACAAGCCGGCGGACTCGGACCAGTACGAGATCGTGTCGTGGGAACGCGCCTTCTCGATCATCGCCGAACACCTCAGGGGGCTCGATTCCGCCGACGCGGCGGCGTTCTACACGAGCGGCCGTACGGCCAACGAGACGGCGTTCATCTACCAGTTGTTCGCCCGCGCCTTCGGCACCAACAACCTTCCCGACTGCTCGAACATGTGCCATGAGTCGAGCGGTCGGGCGTTGACCGAGGTGATCGGCGTCGGCAAGTCCACGATCGCCTACGACGACTTCGAGCGGACCGACCTCGTGGTCGTGATGGGAGAGAACCCGGGGACGAACGCCCCGCGCGCGCTCACCGCCCTCGAGGACGTCAAGCGCCACGGCGGCTCGATCGTCGCCGTGAATCCGCTTCCCGAGCCGGGCCTCATCCGCTACAAGAACCCGCAGCGGCCGAGGGGGATCATCGGCAAGGGCACCCCGATTGCCGACCAGTACCTCAAGATCCGGGTCGGCGGCGACATGGCGCTCCTGCAGGCGCTCTCCAAGCGCGTGCTCGCCGCCGAGCGCGCCAAGCCGGGCAGCGTGCTCGACCACGCCTTCCTCACCGAGCACACCGTCGGGCTCGATGAATTCGAAGCGCATCTCGCGGATCTCGATGAGTCGGCGGTGCTCGCGGCGACTGGACTCAGGAGCGAGGAGATCGACGAACTCGCCGAGCGCTACCTCCGCGCAGACAAGGTGATCATCTCCTGGGGGATGGGCCTCACCCAGCACCGCAACGCCGTCGCGACGCTGAAGGAGATCGTCAACCTCCTGCTGCTGCGCGGCAATATCGGCAAGCCGGGCGCCGGCGTCTCGCCGATCCGCGGCCACAGCAACGTGCAGGGTGACCGCACGATGGGCATCTGGGAGCAGATGCCGCCGACGTTCCTCGATGCGCTCCAACGCGAGTTCGGTTTCGACCCGCCCCGTGAGCCCGGTCTCGACGCCGTCAACACGATCCGGGGGATGCAGCGAGGCGCGGTGAAGGTCTTCTTCGCGATGGGCGGCAATTTCGTCTCGGCGATCGCGGACACGCATGCCGCTGAGGCCGCGATGCGAGGCACCGAGTTGAGCGTCCAGGTGTCGACGAAGCTGAACCGCTCGCACGCCGTCACCGGCCGCGCGGCGATGATCCTGCCGACGCTCGGCCGTACCGAGTTCGACCTCCAGGAGAGCGGGCCGCAGTTCGTCTCGGTGGAGGACACCGTGTGCGCCGTGCATGCCACACATGGCGCAGTCCCGCCGGTGGCCGAGGGAATGCTGTCGGAGGTCGCCATCGTGTCACGGCTCGCCCGTGCGGTCCTCGGCGATGATTCACCCATCGACTGGGCGTCGTTCGAGCGCGACTACGACGTGATCCGGGAGCCACATCAGCCGCGTCATTCCCGGCTTCGAGAACTTCAACGAACACGTGCGACGTCTGGGCGGTTTCGTGCTGCCGAACGGCCCCCGCGACTCACGCACCTTCGCCACCGCAGCGGGCAAGGCGATGATCACCGTCAACGAGCTCGAACACCTCGACCGGCCCGCCGGCCGGCTGATCCTGCAGACCCTGCGCGCCCACGATCAGTTCAATACCACCGTCTACTCGTTGAACGACCGCTACCGCGGCATCCATCACGGACGGGATGTCATCTTCGTGAACCCCGACGACCTCGCCGAGCTGGGCATCGTCGATGGCGATCGGGTCGACATCCACAGCGAATGGGCCGACGACGTCGATCGCGTGCTCCCTCACTACCGCGTCGTCTCCTATCCGACGGCTCGGGGATGCGCCGCCACCTACTTCCCCGAGGCGAACGTGCTCGTGCCGCTGGATTCGGTCGCGCTCGTCAGCAACCAGCCCGCATCCAAGGAGCTCATCGTGCGGCTCGAACTCGTTCGCGCGAGCACGGCCGGCGGGTAGATCCGCTTTCCTTCGCGACGCTGCCGTGCGCGGCACAGTCGGGAGCGAGAAGTGGCGGATGTCGCCGCGCCGTCGACTACTTCGTGACGGAGCTCCGCGACGCGGGCTTCGCCGACGCGGGCTTCGCCGCGCGCCGACGTCGACCGGCCGACTTCGACCCCGAGCCCGCGCGCGGTGAGCGCACGGTCTTCGGCTTCGCTGAGGCGGCGCCTCCGCGGCATCCGTCACCGGTCTCGCGATCGGCATGAGCCGCGCCAACTGGGTGACGTGCTGCGGGCCGAGCTCGTCGAGCGACGCGACTTCGAGGAGCTTCATCGTGCGCACGATCTCGGTGCGCAGAATCTCGATCGTCCGGTCGACACCGCGGCGGCCGCCCGCCATGAGTCCGTAGAGGTACGCGCGGCCGATCAGCGTGAACCGCGCGCCGAGCGCGATCGACGCGACGATGTCGGCGCCCGACATGATGCCCGTGTCGAGGTGCACCTCGAGGTCGCTGCCGACCTCGCGCACGACATGGGGCAGCAGGTGGAACGGGATCGGCGCGCGGTCGAGCTGGCGGCCGCCGTGGTTCGAGAGCACGATGCCGTCGACGCCTCGATCGGCGAGGAGTCTCGCGTCCTCGACCGTCTGCACGCCCTTGACCACGATCTTGCCCGGCCACATCTCGCGGATGATGTCGAGGTCCTCGAACGAGATCGTCGGGTCCATCGCGGAATCGAGGAGCTCGCCGACCGTGCCGCCAGTCGATGAGAGCGACGCGAACTCGAGCTTCGGCGTCGTGAGGAAGTCGATCCACCACGCCGGGCGCGGGATCGCGTCGATCACGGTGCCGAGGGTGAGCTGCGGCGGGATCGAGAAGCCGTTGCGCTTGTCGCGCAGGCGGGCGCCGGCGACCGGCGTGTCGACCGTGAAGAAGAGGGTGTCGAAGCCGGCGGATGCCGCGCGGCGCGTGAGCTCGTAGGAGATCTCGCGGTCGCGCATGACGTAGAGCTGGAACCAGTTGCGACCCGTTCGGGTTCGCGGCCTTCACGTCTTCGATCGACGTCGTGCCGAGCGTCGAGAGGGTGAACGGGATGCCGGCCGCGCCAGCCGCTCCGGCGCCCGCGACCTCGCCCTCGGTCTGCATCAGGCGGGTGAAGCCGGTCGGCGCGATGCCGAACGGGAGCGCGCTGGTGCCGCCCAGCACCTCACGGGTCGTGTCGACGACCGGGACGTTCCGCAGGATCGACGGGTGGAACTCGACGTCCTGGAACGCCTGGCGTGCCCGAGCGAGTGAGAGCTCGCCCTCGGCGGCCCCCTCGGTGTAATCGAACGGCGCCCTCGGCGTGCGGCGTTTCGCGATCGCCCGGAGGTCGGAGATCGTCAGCGCCTTCTCGAGCCGCCGCTCGGTCGCGCTGAGCGTGGGCTTCTTGAACTGCATGAGGTCCGCGAGGTCACGGGGGTTCGGGAACTGGCGCTTCACCATGGTGCTGTCGATCTCTCTCAGGTCGTGCTTCGCGTGCGGGTGGGTTCGATGAAGGTCTCGGCGTAGTAGCCCGAGATGTGGTCGTGGATGCGGGTGCGGGCTGCCGGGGCATCCGCCGCCCTGATCGCCTCGACGACGCCGCGGTGCTCGCGCCTGAGGCGGGCGCTGGTCGCGCTCCAGTCGGAGATCGCGGCGAGGCCCGCGAGTGCATAGCCTTCGATGCCCGAGCGAAGGCCGGCCATGGTCGCGGTGATGACCTGATTGCCGGATGCCTCGGCGAGCGCCAGGTGGAAGGCGGCGTCGAGCGCCAGGAACTCGGACGGCTCGAGCTCGGGGGAGTCCATCGCGTCGAGGAGCGCGTCGGCGGCGGAGAGGTCGGGCGCGGCGGCCGGGTCGGCCTCGGCGAGGTCGCCGGCGACCGAGGTCTCGAGGATGAGCCGGGTGCGCACGATGTCGGCGACCGGGAAGCCGTGCGCGGCGACCTGCAGTCGCATGAGCGCCGACATGCCGCCGCCGGGCGTCGCGATGATGATCGCGCCGGCGTTCGGGCCGGAGCCTGCCTGGGTGCGGATGAGGCCCAGGACCTCCAACACCCGAAGCGCCTCACGCACGCTTGATCGGCCGACACCGAGGTCGGCTGAGAGCGCCCGCTCGCCGGGAAGACGATCGCCGGGGCGCAGGCGCCCCTCGAGCAGCTGCGTCTCGATGTGCTCGAGCACGGTCTGCCAGGCGCGGGGCGCGGTGGATGCCGCAGTCAAATGTTGCTCGTTCCCCTCGCCGCGCCTTCATGTGGTCGGACCACAGTACCACGTGTGGTCAGACCACATCAGGGCTATCTGGACATGCGAGTCATCCCGGTCATCCCGGCGTCAGACTTCCGTAATGACCACGGCTCGGGCACTCTGGAGGGCGTGAGCGGATATGCGAACCCCGATCGTCCCGACCAGCGACTCAGTGATGCGGAGCGCGACGCCGCGGTGGGGCACCTCGCCGCAGCGCAATCCGAGGGGCGCCTGAACCCGGCCGAGTACCAGGAACGTGTGAGCGCCGCCCGGGGCGCCGTGACCCGCGGCGATCTCGTGCCGCTCTTCGCGGACCTGCCCGAGCTCGACCACCGCCGAAGACCAGTCGCCGCGGTCGACTGCGGCGCCGGCCGCGGCTGCTGGAACCTCTCCCCGCCGCCACGCAGCTCTGCCGACAGATACGCCGACGACGCGCCTCCGGCGCCACCACGCGGTCTGCGCCCGCTCGGCGGTGCCGTCGGAGCCACGATCATGGCCCTCGTGCCGTTCCTGGCGCTCGGCCTGTTCTTCCTCTTCGGATACCTCGGCAGTTTCGCCTGGTCGTGGGTGTTCTTCCTGCTCGTTCCGATCGCCGGCATCGTGATCTACGGTCCGGGTTCGCAAATGCGCCGCTCGCAGCGCTGAGCCTCGGCGGCTGCGTCAACCCTTCTTCGGGCGAAGGCGGATGCGGTTGTGCCGCTCTCGTCGAGCTCGACGACGCCGGCGCGCGACTTCACGAAGTCGGTGAACGAGTCGAAGCCGAGACGCCGCTCCTGGAAGCGCGGGTCCATGCGGAGCATCTGGTTCTTCACCGCACCACGCGCCTGCCACTCCTCGTCGTTCTTCGAGCGAAGCAACTCGATGGCCTTCAGGAGAGGCGACCCGGGATTCCGGGTGCCCGACGCCGGAGCCGCGTTCGTGCCGTCGGAGAACTGCACGGCGGGCGCGTTGCGGCGGATCGGCCGCGGGTCGGTGCGGCGCCGGCCGCCTCGGAGACGGCCGCCTCAGCCGCAGCCGCCTCAGCGGCGGCGTCGGCTGCCGGCGCCGGCGCAGCGGCATCCGTCGTCTTCGCCTTTCCCGCACCGCGAGTGGCCCGGCGGGCCTTCGGCGCCTCGGGAGCGGATGCCGCCGCCGGTTCGCCGGCGCCCACCTCGTCGTCCTCGACCGCGGCATCGGTCGAGAGCAGCGCGTCGTAGTCGGCGAACTCGTCGCACGACGCGGTGAGCGCCCGGCTCGTGCCGCCGGCGACGCCGATGCCCACGACGTAGCGGCCGAGCCGCTTGGACTTCTGCGCGAGCGCCACGTAGTCGGAGTCGCCCGCGACGATGACGATGTGCGTGAGGTCCTCGAGGCGGAACATGTCTTCGACGGCGTCGACCGCGAGCCGGATGTCGGCGCCGTTCTTCGTGGCCGAGAGCGGGAACAGCTGCACGAGGTCGACCGCACGGTCGATGAGCTGGCCGCGATAGCTCGCGTTCACCGGGGTCGACCAGTCGGCGTAGGCCCGGGCGACGGCGATGGTGCCGAACGTCGCGGCGAAGTCGAGCACGGCGTCGATGTCGACCGTGGCCGCGCTGAGTTTCTTGCCCGTCTCGGTGCTCGTCGTCGCCGTCTTGCGGGAGGTGTCCTTGCGGTAGGCGCCGTCGCCGTGGAGCTGGTCGTAGCGTGAGATGACGATGTTGTCGAAATCGAAGTAGAGGGCAACGCGGGGTTCTGCCGAGGTGGGCATATCGACCTTCCGTCGGTTGGCGTCACCTCGATCGTAGGCCCCGGCGGGCGGCCGGGGCACAGACTCGCCGACCCCGGCGCGGCGGCGCGTGCGAGTGTCGTCTGGCGCCGCCGACATCGGCGGGCGGGCGTATTCATCGGCATACGCGGGAATAGGGGCATCCGCTCGTGGTTTTCTGTTGTATCGCAATTCGTTCCCCCGAGCCGCAGGAGCACCATGACCGAGACCACCGCCGCCACCCGCCAGCGCATCGCCGACTCCGAGTTGGAGGTCTTCCCGCTCGTGCTCGGCGGCAACGTCTTCGGCTGGACCGCCGATGAGGCCGAATCCGTGGCGGTACTCGACGGCTTCGTCGCCGGCGGCGGCAACTTCATCGACACCGCCGACAGCTACTCCCACTGGGTTCCGGGCAACGTGGGCGGCGAGAGCGAGTCGATCATCGGCCGCTGGGTCGCCGCGCGCGGCAACCGCGACGATGTCGTCATCGCCACGAAGGTGAGCCAGCACCCGTCCTTCAAGGGCCTCGCGGCGGCGAACATCGCGGCCGCGGCGGATGCCTCGCTCCAGCGTCTCGGCACCGACCGCATCGACCTGTACTACGCTCACGCGGACGACCGGACGGTGCCGCTCGAGGAGACCGTCGGCGCCCTCTCCGCGCTCGTCGACGCCGGCAAGGTGCGCGCGATCGGCATCTCGAACTACACGCCCGAGCGCATCGACGAGTGGTTCGAGGTCACCGCTGCCAACGGGTTCCACCGCGCAGTCGCGCTGCAGCCGCACTACAACCTCGTCGAGCGCGGCTTCGAGCACGGCCTCCGGCAGCGTGCTGAGCGCGAGGGTCTCGCGGTGTTCCCGTACTTCGGACTCGCGAGGGGCTTCCTGGCGGGCAAGTACCGCGGTGCAGCGGATGCCTCCGCCTCCGGCGCCAGCCCGCGTGCCGCCGCTGCCGCCGCGTACCTCGACGCACGCGGGCAGCGCGTGCTCACCGCGCTCGACACGATCGCGGCGGCGCACGAGGTCGACGTGGCATCCGTCTCGCTCGCCTGGCTTCGTCAGCAGCCCACCGTGGTCGCACCGATCGCGAGCGCCCGCACCACCTCGCAGCTGCCGGCGCTCCTCGCGTCGGCGTCGCTCGAGCTCACCGCCGAGGAGCTCGCGGCGCTCGACGCCGCCTCGGCGTAGGGGCGTCGCGCAGCAGCGTCGACCCGCTCGCCGCGCCGCGCCGCGGCGTCGCGGAGTCGGTCGCCGGCGCCTGACATCCGGTACTTCGGTACTTCGGTACTTCGGTACCGAGAACGAGCACCGAACGTGTCGCCTGGCAGCGGCGTGACGCCCGGCCGCCCGCGCGCTTCGCTTCAGGCGGCCGCGGCCACCGCGTTGTGCAGCTCGTCGACATCGACCCCGAAGCGGCCCATGCCGCCGCCGATGTTGGTGAGCAGCACGAAGCAGACGTCGCGCGACGGGGTGATCCCGAACTCGGCGCCCGCCCAGCCGCCGTGGCCGAACGTGTCGCCGGCCAGGAGCCCGGGCGCCGAGTGCCGGAGGTTCCAGGTGAAGCCCCAGTCCTGCCCGCGGCTCGCGACGTACGGCTCGAGCTTCGGCAGGCCCGCGGTGAGCGGCCGGCGCATCGCCTCGACGGTGAGCGGAGAGACGAGCGAGCCGTCGTTGCGCAGCAGGGCGCTGCCGACCGCGAGCAGGTCTTCGGCGCGGGCGAGGAGTCCGGCGCCCGGATGCCGCAGCGACGCGAACCGCCCGTAGTCGAGGCCCTGCTCGGCCGCATCGACGACCTCGTGCTGGCTCGCCTCGGCGTCGAGCGTGAACCCCGTCGCCCCGGCGCGCTTGCCGAGGGCGTCGATCGCGCGATCCCACGGCTCGCCGCTCGCGTGCTCGATCAGCGCGGCCACCCCTTCGAAGGCGATCGTCGAGTAGCGCGACACGGAGCCGGCGGTGAAGTCGCGGCCCGGCGCGAGCAATGACCGGCGCAGCCCGGGAGTGTCCATCGGCGATTCGATGATGCCCGAGGTGTGGCTCACGAGGTGCCTGAGCCGCACGACGTCGTCGCGTCCGGCACCGAATTCGGGGATCGCCCGGTCGAGCGGCGTCTCGGGCGTGAGCCGCCCGGCCTCGATGAGACGCAGCGCGGCGAGCCCGACGATCGGCTTCGTCACCGAGAACAGCGGGTAGTGGTCGTCGACGGATGCCGCGCGCCCGCGCTCGACGCCGAACGCGTCGAGTGCCGCGACCCCCGCGCTCGTGGCGATGCCGAGCACCGCGGTCGGGAGCGGACCGGCTTCGACGTTGCGGCGGGCCCAGTCGAAGGCGTGGTCGAAGCGGGGCATGGGGTGGGTCCTTTCGGTAGGGCGGGGCGGGGAAGTGGGATCGGGAGCGGGGCGGGGAAGTGGGCCGTCGCGTGGAGGCGGCGACGTGACGAGGCGGGCAGCGCGAGCTCGCGCCCGCTCAGCTGCGGAACACGACGTTGAGCGGTTCGTCGCCGCGGAGCATCCGCTCGATCTGGGTTCGCAGCAGCCGCGCCATGCGGGGCATCATCGCGGTCGACGCGCCGCCCACGTGCGGCGAGATGAGCACGTTCGGCAGGGCGAAGAGCGGATGCCCGTCGGGCAGGGGCTCGGGGTCGGTGACGTCGAGCGCGAACCGCAGGCGCCCGGATGCCGCCTCGGCGAGGATCGCGTCGGTGTGCGCCACCTTGCCGCGCGCGATGTTCACGATGAGCGCGCCGTCGGGCAGCGCCGCGAGGAACGCGTCGTCGACGAGTCCGGTGGTCGCATCGTTGAGCGGCACGGCCACGATCACGATCTCTGCCTCGGGGAGCAGCGAGGGCAGCTCGTCGATGCCGTGGATGTGCCCGGTCTCGTCGTCGCGCGCCCGTGAGGCGACCCGCACGAGCTCGACCTCGAACGGGGCGAGCCGCGCCTCGATCGCACGGCCGACGCCGCCGTAGCCGAGGAGGAGCACCCGCCGGTCGGCGAGGCTCGCGTGTCGCGCCGGCGCCCAGCGGCCCTCGGCGGCGGCACGAACGAAGTCGGGGATGCCGCGCTGCGCGGCGAGCACGAGCGCGACGGCCAGTTCGGCGGTGGAGGTCTCGTGCACGCTCGCGGCGTTCGCGAAGACGTGGCCCGGCGGGAGCACCGCGGGCACGTCGTCGTAGCCGATCGACTGCGACTGCACGAGCCGGGTCGTGACCGCCGCGAGGGCTCCGAGCCGGGCGGAGGCGCCCATGTAGGGCGGCACGACGATATCGAGGTGGGCCGCGGGTGGTGGTGACACGAGATCCCAGATGACGACTTCGGCACCGGCGGGCGGGGGCCCGAGTGCATCGCGCAGCGTGGCGCCGGGCACGGAGACGAGCAGTGGGGCATCCGTCATGGCTCAATCCTTCCAGAGCGGATGCCACGGACGCGGCCACCGGGCGTCGGCGCCTGGACGCACCCCGTCACGGCAGCTGCTCGACCTGCGCGCGGATGATCCGCTCGACGATGTCGGTCGTCGCGTCGTCGGTCGTGGCGAACTCGTCGATGCCGTGCAGCAGCCCATCGACCGCGAGCGAAGCGATGCCGTGGCTCATCGCGCAGAGCTGGAGGAAGACGGTCTCGACATCTCCGCCGATGTCGCCGGCGGCGTGCACGTCGCTCACGAGGGCCCGCAGCCCATCGAGTGCGGCCAATCGCGCCCGGTCGAGCGCGGCGTCGCCCTGAGCGGCGGCCGGGGTACGGAACACGGCGTCGTAGTGCGCCGGGTGACGTCGCGCGAACGCGACGAACTCGAGGGAGTCGGCGACGAGCCGATCGCGGCCCGGGAGATGGGCGGCGCGCTCCTGCGCGGTGCAGAGCTCAGCGTCGAGCAGCTCGAGCCCCTCGAACGCGAGGGCGCGGATCATGCCCTCGCGGGACCCGAAGAAGTGGGTCGGCGCGGCGTGCGAGAGTCCGGCGCGGCGTGCGACCTCGCGGAGGCCGACGTTGCTCACGCCCTGTTCACGAGCGAGTTGCTCGATCGCCTGGAGCAGCGCGGCTCGACCGGGGGCGGTGGTGGCGGTCGTGCTCATACATCCTCCGAATTCGGGCCCGGGCACTTGACAACGTCAAGTTGCAATCCGTAGTCTGCTTTACATCGTAAAGCCTTGACAATGTAAAGCGGGAGGATCTCATGGTCGACATCACGAGCGCAGACGTCTGGACGGCGATCGCGCGCGAGAACTTCATGGTCATCGGCATGGTCTCGGCGAAGGGCGAGGCTCGCACCGCGGGCGTCATGCACTTCGTCGACGACGGATGCCTCTGGTTCACGACGAACGAGCGCGAGTGGAAGGCACGGCACATCGCGGCGAACCCCTCGGTCTCGGTGACGGTGCCGATCGCCAAGCGCATCCCGTTCGTGCCGTGGGTGAAGATCCCGGCGGCGACCATCACGTTCACCGGCGTCGCCGAGGCGGTTGCCGCCGAGCAGCTGTCCGCTGACGCGGCACACGCGCTGCTGCACGGGCTCGAGCTGAGCGACGGCGAGCGCGGTGCGCTCATCGCCGTGCGTGTGTGGCCGACGGGCGACTTCGTGACGTACGGTGTCGGCGTCTCGACGCTCGGCATGCGCGACACCGAGAACGCGCGCGGCCGGGCGCGCGGCCGTACAGGAAGCACCGGTCACCGTGTGAGGGCCTCGGCCCCTGCTACCGTTGCCCGCATGGCGGAGCAATCCGGCCGCGGAGCGACTTCCCCTGATGGACAGCCGGAGGGGGTGTCGCACGGCGGGCCTGAGAGCCTGCGCGCGTGGCAGGCGCGGCAGCCCCCCGAGGTGCTCGCACAGGCACTCAAGGAGCGGGTCTACGCCACGTTCACCGGCCTGGCCATCGTGCTGGTGCTGCGCACCCACGAAGGCTCGCCGCAGGACGCCACGTACTCGCTCGCCATCAGCATTCTCGGCATCACCGTGGCGGGGTTCGCCGCCGATGTGATCGCCCACCTCGCCCAGCACGGGACGTTCCCTGAACGCGAGGAGCTGGGGCGGATGCTCCGCATCGCAGGCGGTGCGCTCGGCTCCGCGTCGCTGCCGATCGTGCTGCTCCTGCTCACCTGGCCCGGATGGATCAGCCTCGAGGGCGCCCTGTTGGCATCGACGATCATCTACGTCGCGACGCTCGGGCTCATCGGCTTCATCGCGGTGCGCCGAACGACCCTCACGTGGTGGGCGCAGCTCCTCGCGCTCCTCGCCCTCGCGCTCCTCGGCGCGATCGTGGTCGGCCTGCAGCTGCTCGCCCACTCGGCCTGAATCAGCGGGCGGGTGAGGGCTCGTAGCGGCGGGGTGCGAATGTCGCGGCGACGAGCGCACGGAGGGCCTCGAGGTCGCCGCCCGCGAAGCCCTGCGCCCGCGCCTGCACGAGCACGTTGCCGATCGCGGTCGCCTCGACGGGGCCGGCGAGCACCGGCATCCCCGCGCGGTCGGCGGTGCGCTGGCAGAGCAGCTCGTTGAGCGCGCCGCCGCCGACCATGTGGATCGTCTCGACGGCGATGCCCGAGAGGATCGCGGCATCCGTCACCGCGTCGGCGAACGCCTGCGCGAGGCTCTCGATGATGCTGCGTGCGAACTCGCGCCCGGGTGGCGGGCACCGGCTCGCCGTGCTCGCGGCACCACTCCGGCGATGCGCGCGGGCATGTCGCCGGGAGCGAGGAAGCGCGGGTCGTTCGCGTCGAACACCGCGACCGGTGCGGCGACGGATGCCGCCGCCGCGAGCAGCTCGGCGAGGTCGACGGTCTCGCCGTCGCGTTCCCACTGCCGCACCGACTCGCTGAGCAGCCACAGCCCCATGACGTTGTGCAGGAACCGCACCCGCCCGTCGACGCCGCCCTCGTTCGTGAAGTTCGCCTCGCGCGCGGCATCCGTCGTCACCGGATGCTCCAGCTCGACGCCCACGAGACCCCACGTGCCGCACGAGATGTACGCGGCCGACTCGGCGCGCATCGGCACGGCGACGACCGCGGACGCGGTGTCGTGGGAGCCGACGGCGACGACCTCGAGCGGATGCCCCGCGCCGACGCCGAGGTCGGCCGCGACCTGCGGCGCGGAGCGACGCCGATCGACTCGCCGGGCTCGACGAGCCGCGGGAACACGGATCGCGGGAGCCCGAGCCGCTCGATGAGCTCGTCGTCCCACTCGCGGGACTCGACGCCGAGAAGCCCCGTCGTCGAGGCGTTCGTGCGCTCGGCGACGCGCTCGCCGGTGAGCTGGAACGCGATGAGGTCGGGCACGAGCAGGAGCGTGTCGGCGACGCCGAGGCATCCGCTCGGGTCGTCGCGCTCGGCGGCGAGCTGGTAGAGCGTGTTGAACGGCAGGAACTGCAGGCCGTTGCGACGGTAGAGCTCGGCGAACGGGACGACGGCGTGCACGGCCTCGACGCCCGCGGCGGTGCGCTCGTCGCGGTAGTGGAACGGCTCGCCGAGCACGCGCTCGCCGCGGAGCAGCGCGTAGTCGACGGCCCAGGAGTCGACGCCGATGCTTGCGACGGCGGGCTCCTCGCGGATCGCCTGCGCGAGCCCGGCGGTGATGCTGCGGGAGAGGCCCGAGAGGTTCCAGTGCAGGCCGGAGGCGAGCCGCACCGGCTCGTTCGCGAACCGCGCGACCTGCCGGATCTCGAGTGCGCCCGCGCCGCGCCCGTCGACTCGGCCGACGACGACACGGCCGCTCGTCGCCCCGAGGTCGACCGCCGCGACCGTGCCCGCCGCCCCGGCCCCGGCGCCGCCCCCGCTGGGGCTCATCGCAGGAAGGCGGCCGCGACGCCCGCGTCGACGGGGATGTGCAGCCCGGTCGTGTGGCTGAGCTCGGGGCCCGTGAGTACGACGACCGCGTTGGCGACGTGCTCGGGGAGCACCTCGCGCTTCAGGATCGTGCGCTGAGCGTAGAACTCGCCGAGCTTCTCCTCCTCGATGCCGTATGTCTTCGCGCGGTTCGCGCCCCAGCCGCTCGCGAAGATGCCGGAGCCGCGCACGACGCCGTCGGGGTTGATGCCGTTGACCTTGATGCCGTACTGGCCGAGCTCCACGGCGAGGAGGCGCACCTGGTGGGCCTGGTCGGCCTTCGTCGCCGAGTACGCGATGTTGTTCGGCCCTGCGAACACCGAGTTCTTGCTCGAGATGTACACGATGTCGCCGCCGAGGCCCTGCTCGATGAGCACGCGCGCGGCGGCCTTCGACACGAGGAACGAGCCCTTCGCCATCACGTCGTGCTGCAGGTCCCAGTCGGCCTCGGTGGTCTCGAGCAGCGGCTTCGAGAGCGACAGGCCCGCGTTGTTCACGACGAGGTCGAGGCCGCCGAATGCGAGCACCGCGTCATCGATGGCGGCCTGCACCGCGGCGGCATCCGTCACGTTCGCGGCGACGCCGATCGCGACATCCTCGCTTCCGATCTCGGCAGCGGCCGCCTGCGCCTTCTCGAGGTCGAGGTCGGCGATCACGACGCACGCGCCCTCGGCCGCGAGTCGGGTGGCGATGGCCTTGCCGATGCCGGATGCCGCGCCGGTGACGAGCGCGATGCGCGTCGCGTGCGGCTTCGGCTTCGGCATGCGCTGGAGCTTGGCCTCCTCGAGCGCCCAGTACTCGATGCGGAACTTCTCGGCATCGCTGATCGGCGAGTAGGTGGAGAGCGCCTCGGCGCCGCGCATCACGTTGATGGCGTTGAGGTAGAACTCGCCGGCGACGCGAGCGGTCTGCGTGTTCGCGCCGTAGCTGAACATGCCGACGCCCGGGCACGAGCACGATGAGCGGGTCGGCGCCGCGGATGGCCGGGCTCGCGGGTTCGGTCGCTGAGCCCGTCGAAGCGAACTGCTCGTAGTACGCCTGGTAATCGGCGCGGTAGGCCTGGTGAAGTTCCTTCAGGCGGGCGACGGATGCCTCGATCGAGGCGTCGGCCGGCAGGTCGAGCACCATCGGCTTCACCTTGGTGCGCAGGAAATGATCGGGGCAGCTCGTGCCGAGCGCCGCGAGCCGGGGGTGCTCGGCGCGCGCGAGGAAGTCGAGCACCTCAGGGGCATCCGTGAAGCGACCGACCATCGGCTTGTCGTGCGAGGCGAGGCCGCGGATGGTCGGGGCGAGGGCTGCGGCCTTCGCGCGGCGCTCGGCCGGCTCGAGCGCCGCGTAACCGTCGAGCACGTCGCCGAACGGGTCGGTGCGGCCGTGCTCGGCGATGTAGGCGGCGGCCGTGTCGATGATCCAGAGCGAGTTCCGTTCGCTCTCCTCGGACGTGTCGCCCCACGCGGTGATGCCGTGGCCGCCGAGGATGCAGCCGATCGCCTGCGGGTTCGCCGCCTTGATCTCGGCGATGTCGAGGCCGAGCTGGAAGCCGGGGCGACGCCACGGCACCCACACGACCTTCTCGCCGAAGATCTTCGAGGTGAGCGCCTCGCCGTCGGCGGCCGTCGCGATCGCGATGCCCGAGTCGGGATGCAGGTGGTCGACGTGCGCCGCGTCGACGAGGCCGTGCATGGCCGTGTCGATCGACGGCGCGGCGCCGCCCTTGCCGTGCAGCGTGTAGTCGAACGCGGCGACCATCTCGTCTTCACGATCGACACCGGGGTAGACATCGACGAGCGCGCGCAGCCGATCGAGGCGCAGCACTGCGAGCCCGGCTTCGGTGAGGGTGCCGAGGTCGCCGCCCGAGCCCTTCACCCACATGAGCTCGACGGGCTCTCCGGTCACCGGGTCGGTCTCGGTGCCCTTCGCGGAGGTGTTGCCGCCCGCATAGTTCGTGTTCTTCGGATCGGCGCCGAGGCGGTTCGACCGCGCGATGAGGTCGGCAGCTGCCTGGTTCGTCATGGTGAGTCCTTCGCTCGAGTCGGGTTGCGGGATGGTGTCACGATGGTGTCAGGCGCCCCAGCCGGCCTGCACGCCGCCGACGCGCTCGGCGGCGGTCTTCGCGAGGTAGCCGGATGCCGCGAAGGCGGCCATGGGGTCGGCGGGCAGGCCGCGCGACTCGCGCCACTCGGCGAGGGCGGGCCGCACGTCGGTGTAGAACGCGTCCATGAAGATGCGGTTCGCCTCGAGCACATCGCCCGAGACCTGCGCGGCACGAAGCGCCTCGGTGTCGATGAGGAGGGCGCGCGCGGTCATCTCCTGCACGTTGAGCACGGAGCGGATCTGGCCGGGGATCTTGTCCTCGACGTTGTGGCACTGGTCGAGCATGAACGCGACATCGGGGTGGTTGAAGCCGCCGCCGCGGATCACCTCGACGATGATGCGGAACAGCTGGAACGGGTCGGCGGCGCCGACGATGAGGTCGTCGTCGGCGTAGAAGCGCGAGTTGAAGTCGAACGAGCCGAGCTTGCCGAGCCGGAGCAGCTGCATGACGATGAACTCGATGTTGGTGCCCGGCGCATGGTGTCCGGTGTCGAGGCACACCATGGCACGGTCGCCGAGCGCGGCCACCTGGGCGTAGCTCGTGCCCCAGTCGGGCACGTCGGTGTGGTAGAACGCCGGCTCGAAGAACTTGTACTCGAGCACGAGGCGCTGGTCGTCGCCGAGCCGCTCGTAGATGGTCGCGAGCGACTCGTGCAAGCGGTCCTGTCGGCCGCGCAGGTCGGCCTGGCCCGGGTAGTTCGAGCCCTCGGCGAGCCAGATCTTCAGGTCGCGCGAGCCTGTCGCGTGCATGATGTCGATGCACTCGAAGTGGTGGTCGATCGCCTTCTGCCGCACTGCGGCGTCTTCGTGGGTGAGGGCGCCGAACTTGTAGTCGTCGTCCTGGAAGGTGTTCGAGTTGATCGTTCCGAGCGCGACGCCGTGGTCTTCGGCGTGGCGGCGCAGGTCGTCGTAGGAGTCGACCTTGTCCCACGGGATGTGCAGCGCCACGGTGGGCGCGAGCGCCGTGTAGCGGTGCACCTGCGCGGCATCCGCGATCTTCTCGAACGGGTCGCGCGGGGTGCCGGGTGTCGCGAACACCTTGAAGCGGGTGCCCGAGTTGCCGAACGCCCACGAGGGGAGCTCGATCGCCTGCTGCTCGAGCTGGGCGAGTTGGGCGCTGGAGAGGATACTCACGAGTCGCTGCTTTCTGATGGTGCGGGTGCGGGTGTGGTCAAGCCCTCGACGCGCTGCGCCGCGAGCTGGTCTTCGAGGTGGAACACCTCGGTGAGTCTGGGGGCGGCCTGGTCGGGGCGACCGTCGAGGGCGATGAAGAAGCCGGCCATCTCGGCTTCCCATGGCGCCGTCGCCGGGTCGTCGTCGAGCGCGGCCTGGGATGCCGCATCGTCGTCGGTCTCGTAGTAGCCGATGAGGAGGCCGTCTTCGCGGAGGAAGAGCGAGTAATTGCGTCGGCCGGATACCTCGATCGCGCGCAGCATCGACGGCCACACCGCGGCGTGGCGGGCACGGTACTCGTCGAGGCGGTCGGGCTTCACCTGCAGTTGGAAGCAGACTCGCTGCATCGGGCTCTCCCTTCGTGCGGTGGGCGGTCTTGGTTGCGGCGGGCAGTCTTGACTACGGATGCCGCGGGGTGGGCTCGGCCGGCCGGAGCAGACGCCGGCCGAGCCCGAGGCGACTAGAAGTCGAAGTCGCCGATGTTCTCCGCGTCGAACACGTACGGGTCGCCGAGGAGCACGACGCCGTCGGTGCCGACGGTGTATTCGCCGAGCTTGCCGGCGTCGAAGGTGTCGCCTTCAGCGCCCGTGATGTCGCCCGCGATGAGTGCCTTCGCGGCGAAGGCGGCGAGGTATCCGAGATCGGCCGGGTTCCACAGTGCGAACGCAGTGACGGTTCCGTCCTCGACGTACTCGCGCATCTGGTTCGGGGTGCCGAGCCCGGTCAGCGCCACCGTGCCCTTGTATTCCGAGGTCTGGAGGTAGCGCGCGGCGGCCGCGATGCCGACCGTGGTCGGCGAGACGATGCCCTTGAGGTTCGGGTGCGTCTGGAGCAGGGCCGCGGTCTTGTCGAACGACGTCTGGTCGTCGTCGTCGCCGTACACGGTCTCCACGAGGGTGATCTCGGGGTAGTCCGAGGCGATGTACTCCTCCATCAGCGCGATCCAGGCGTTCTGGTTCGTCGCATTGGCCGAGGCCGACAGGATGGCGATCTCGCCCGCGCCGCCGATCTGCTCTGCGATGAGGTCGACCTGCACCTTCGCGATGCCCTCGGCATCGGCCTGGTTCACGAAGAGGTCGCGGCACTCGGCGTTGGTGTCGGAGTCGAACGTGACGACCTTGACGCCGGCATCGCGCGCTTCGTTCAGCGCGTCGCAGATGGCCTTCGGGTCGTTCGCCGAGACGGCGATCGCGCCGACACCCTGCTGGGTGAGGGTGTTGATGTAGCTGACCTGGCCGTCGGGCGTCGCCTCTGCGGGGCCGACCTCGGCGATACGTGCCGTCGAACTCCCCGATGGCCTCTTCACCGCCCGCGTTCGAGGTGTCGAAGTACGGGTTGCCGAGGTTCTTCGGCAGGAAGGTGATCGCCAGGTTGCCGCTGTCGCCTTCCCCGCCGTCGGCGCCGGCGTCAGCCGCGGCGCATCCGGTCGCGACGAGCGCGACACTCACCGCGAGCGCGGCGAGCGCCCCGGCGCGGGCCTTCTTGTGAAACAACATCGTTGTTCGTCCCTTCATATGGATGGCGTCGATGACCTGATCGCATCGACGGTGGTGCGGTCTGGTTACCCTGCTGTGGAGACCTCGACGCGCGGATTTCCCCCCGGAGGCTGCCGCTTCTTCTGCAGCCAGGCCAGGAAGCTCGTGGACACCACGGAGATCACAAGGAGCACTCCGGTGATGATGTTGATGACGTCGGACGTCACGTTCGCGAGGCGCAACGCACTCGCGAGCACCCCGATGAGGAGCACGCCTGCGACGACACCGTGAAGCGCGCCGCGGCCGCCGAAGACGCTTACTCCACCGAGCACGACGGCGGCGATGACCTGCAGCTCCATCCCGGTCGCGTTGTCGCCACGCGCGCTGCCGAAGCGAAGCGTGTAGTAGATGCCGGCGAATGCCGAGACGAGGCCCGCGAGCACGAAGAGGATGAACTTCGTCCGCCCCACCCGCACGCCTGAGAAGGCGGCCGTCTCAGGCGAGAGGCCGATGGCGTAGATGCCGCGCCCGAACGGCGTGAAGTGGAGGAGCACCGCGAACACGGCGAGGAGTACGAGAAACGGGATGATGACGCCCGGGATGGCGGTCGCACCGAGCTTCGCCTTGGCGAGGTCGGTCCAGAACTCGGGGAAGTCGGTGACCGCAGTCGTGCCGAGGAGGCCGACCGCGAGGCCGCGGAACAGCGCGAGCGTGCCGATCGTGACGGCGAGCGAGGGCAGTCCCACCACCGTGACGAGGAACCCGTTGACCGCACCGCCGATCACGCCCACGAGGAGCGCCACGAGCGCCGCCAGCTCGAACGGCACGCCGCCCTGCGTGAGCACGCCGGTGACCACGCTCGAGAGCCCGACCATGCTCGCCACCGAGAGGTCGATCTCGCCCGTGATCATGATGAGCGTCATCGGCAGTGCGATGAGGAGGATCGGCGCGACATCGAGGATGAGGTAGGTCAGCGTGATCGGCTGGCCGAACCCGCGCACCGTCGTCGATGCGACGATGACCACGACGATGAGCACGGCGATGATCGCCATTTCGCGCGTGAGCAGCACGCGCTTCCACAGCGGCCGGTCGTAGTCGCGGTAGCGACGAGCGGTCGCGCCGGAGGTCTGGGTGACGCTCGTCATCAGCTTTCGTCCCTTGCTTCGAGGAGCTTCCGTTTCTGGCGCACGGCGAGCACGCGGTCGAGCACGATGGCGCCGATGATGAGCACGCCGACGACAGCGCGCTGCCAGAAGTCGGGAATGCCGAGGATCGGCAGCGCGCGGTTGATCGTGAGCAGCAGGACCGCGCCGATCGCCGCGCCCCACACGGAGCCGACGCCGCCGACGATCGCGACGCCGCCGATGACGGCCGCACCGACGGCATCCAGCTCCCAGCCGGAGCCGGCCTGCGAGCTGACGGTTCCGTATCGCGCGGCGTAGAGCACGCCGCCGAGTCCGGCGAGGGCACCCGAGAGCACGAACGCGGTGAGGAGGCGCCGGGTCACGCGGAGGCCGTAGAGCTCGGCAGCGGCAGGGTCGGAGCCGATCGCGTAGAACTCGCGACCGCCGCGCGTGTTCTTCATGTACCAACCGGCGATGACGAGCACGACGAACGCGATGATGGTGAGGATCGGGATCGTCAGGATCTGCTCGGTGCCGAGGGCGAGGAAGTCCTTCGGCAGGTCGGAGGCGTTCACCCGATCACTGCCGGTCCACAGCACGTTGATGCCGCGGTAGGCGTACAGCGTGCCGAGGGTGATGACCATCGCCGGCACTCGCGCGAACGCCACGAGTGCGCCGTTGATGAGCCCGAGCAGGCCGCCGAAGGCGACCGCGATGACGAACACGACGAGGATCGGGATGCCCGGCACGTCGATGAACAGGCGCCCGGTGAGGTAGGCGGTGAGGCCGAGCACCGAGCCGACCGACAGGTCGACGTTGCGGGTGATCAGCACGATCGCCTGGCCGACGGCCACGAGCACGAGGATCGACGGGGTGAGCAGGAGGTCGCGCCATCCGTCGGCGCTGAAGAGGAAGTTCGGGTTCGCGACCGTCGCGGCGATGACGACGATGACGAGGGCGATGAGGATCCCGAACTCGCGCGCCTTGCCGACGGCGGCGAAGCGCTTCGTGACGCTCGACTTCTCGATGGCGGGTCGCGGTGCTCACGAGTGGTGCTCCCGTCGCGTGGGTCGCGGCGAACATCACATTCTCGGATGTCGCATCCTCGCGTTCGATCTCGGCCGTGATGCGGCCCTCGCGCATGACGAGCACGCGGTCGGCCATGCCGAGCACCTCGGGCAGCTCCGAGGAGATCATGAGGATGCCCATGCCCTGGCCCGCGAGTTCCGAGAGCAGGCGGTGCACCTCCGCCTTCGTGCCGACGTCGATGCCGCGCGTCGGCTCGTCGATGATGAGCACGGCGGGCTCGGTGGCGAGCCACTTGCCGAGCACCACCTTCTGCTGGTTGCCGCCCGAGAGCGTGCCGGCGATGGTGCTGAGCGCGCTCGTCTTGACCTCGAGCCGGCTCGCCCAGACCCGGGCGGCGCGGTTCTCGAAGCCCGACGTGATGATCCCGGCCTTCGCGAGGTGCGATCGAATGGCGAGGGTGAGGTTCTGCGAGACGCTCGAGTCGAGCACGAGGCCCTGTTTGCGGCGGTCCTCGGGCACGAGGGCGAGCCCTTGGCGCATCGCGGCGCTCGGGTTCTTGGCCGGCACCGGCCTTCCGGCGAGCCGTACCGTTCCGGAGTCGTAGCCGTCGACGCCGAAGATCGCGCGAGCGACTTCGCTCCGGCCGGCGCCCACGAGCCCTGCGAGACCGACGATCTCGCCGGACCGCACCGTGAGGCTGATGTCGTGGAAGACGCCGGCACTCGTGAGCCCCTCGACCTCGAGCAGGGGCGCGCCGATCTCGGTCGCCTGCTTGGGGAAGAGGTCGGTGATCTCGCGGCCGACCATCTGCGTGACGATCTCGTCGACACTCGTGTCGACGATCCGGTTCGTGGAGATGTAGGCGCCGTCGCGCATCACGGTGACGGTGTCGCAGAGGTCGAACACCTCGTCGAACCGGTGCGAGATGAAGACGAGCGCGCGGCCTTCGTCGCGGAGGCTGCGGGCGATCTGGAAGAGCCGGTCGACCTCGACGCCGGAGAGCGCCGCGGTCGGCTCGTCCATGATGAGCACCTTCGCGTCGAGCGAGATCGCCTTCGCGATCTCGATGACCTGCTGGTCGGCGATCGAGAGGCCCTCGGCTGGGCGATCGGGGTCGATGCGCACGCCGAGCCGGAGGAACACGGCCTCGACCTCAGCGCGCATGGCCTTTCGGTCGATGCGGCCGAATCGGCCGACGGGCTGGCGGCCCATGAAGACGTTCTCCGTGACGGAAAGGTCGGGGAAGAGGGTCGGCTCCTGGTAGATGACGGCGACGCCCGCCGCCTTCGACTCGGCGGTCGACGTGAAGTCGACGTCGGTGCCCTCGAGGCGGAAGATGCCGCCGTCGCGTCGGTAGAGGCCTGCGATGATCTTCACGAGCGTCGACTTGCCCGCGCCGTTCTCGCCGACGAGGGCGTGGATGGAGCCGGCTCGGACCTCGATCGTGCCGGAGCGCAACGCCACGACGGAGCCGAACGACTTCTGGATGCCGTCGAGCAGGAGCGCCGGAGGGCGAACGCCGGGTTCGGGGGTGGTCGTCATCGATCTCCGCGGGTTTCTCTTCGTTGAGCGATTCGGTTCTGAATCGTTTCAAAGTCTTGCGCCGATACTCTGCCACGCGCCGGGCGCGGCGTCAAGTCGACAATGCAGACGGCGTCGGCACACCGGCGACGACGGCTTCGAGCAACCCCGCGGTCGTTTGCCGCGATTGTCCGGCTCATGCTACGTTCATCGAACGGCCTGGATGTGAATCGTTTCATTTACGAGACACGGTTGAACAACCGCTCTGCGGCGTTCACGATGACCACGTCGACCCCCCTTCCCTGATCAACGGTGATTGGACGGCCATCCGTGAAGAATCTCCCAGCTCTCGACCGCGATGCGATGGGTGGTCCGCGGCGGCTCGCCCGCTCGATCGCCGCATTCGCGCTCATCGTCGCCATGATCGTGACGGGACTCGTCTTCTCGCCCGAACCCGCGCTCGCGGCGAAGCCGAGCGCGGTCGCCCTGAGCACGCTGCAAGTGGAGAAGAAGACCGAGCCGGTCGGGATCGATCTCGAACGACCGCGGTTCTCCTGGGTGGTCGAGAGTGAGCAGCGGGACACGCTGCAGGAGTCCTATCGGCTCCGGGTGGCCACGAACGAGTCGGCGTTCGCCTCCGGCAGGGGCCTCGCCTGGGACAGCGGAGTCGTTGCAGCCGGCGAATCCTCGAACGTGGAGTACACCGGCCCGCGGCTCGCATCCGGCACCCGGTTCTACTGGCAGGTCGATGTCGTCACGACCGCTGGCAAGTCCACCGCTCGCTCCGAGTTTCGCACCGGACTTGCGACCGAGTCCGACTGGGCCGGGAGCGAGTGGATCGGCAACGACCGCGCGCAGCAGTCGGGCGCGATCGGCCTGACGCTCACCGGCGCGAGCTGGATCCATCCGCCGTACACGGGCGCGAACACGCCCGCCGGCTACTTCCGCAAGTCGTTCGCCGTCGACACGTCGAAGGAGATCGCCGCCGCCGAGTTCACGATGACCGGCGACATGGGATTCTCGGCCTTCCTGAACGGGGTGCAGATCGCATCGGGGGCATCCGTCGCCGACCGCTGGAAGGCCGCAGCACGCGTGGCGGTACAACCACTCGCCGGTGACAACCTGCTCGCGGTACGCCTCGACAACACGGCCAAGACGTACGGTGCGATCGTCGGCAAGCTCACCGTGCTGTACACCGACGGGACGACGCAGGATGTCGTCACCGACGCAAGCTGGTTCTCGAATCGCACGGCAGAACCCGGGTGGCACGCGAATGGATACGACGTGAGCACGTGGGTGCCGGCCGCGGCACGAACCGTCTACGGCGGGGCGCCATGGGGCGGGCAGGTCGTCGTGCCGCCTACGGCTACACCCGACACCCGTATGAACTTCGACACCGCGTCGTGGATCATTCCGCCGATCGGCGAGCCGACGTCGGACAACCCCATTCCGTCAACGCTGTTCCGCCGCACCATCGAAGCCTCGACGAGTAAGGAGATCGCCTGGGCGCAGCTGGCCGTGACGGGCGACCAGGTCTTCACCGCGTACTGGAACGGCGCACAAGTCGCCGCGAACACGGGCGCGAACAACGAGTGGCAGTCTGCGCGCGCCATCGCCCTCACCGCGGCACCGGGCGAGAACACCCTCGCCATCGCTCTCGAGACGCCAGGCACGAGCGGGTACGGCGGAGTGCTCGCCAGGGTCCGCATCGGCTACACCGATGGTTCGAGCAGCGAGATCGCGACGACGAGTGCGTTCAAGGCGCTCGTCTCGTCGAAGGCGGCTGCTCCGGCCGGATGGACGGAGAACGGCTTCGACGACAGTGCCTGGCAGAACGCGCAGGCGCAGGCGCTCTACCGCACCTGGGTGTACGGCGACCGTGTCAGCATCCCTGAGCTCACCGTCGGCACCGCCCCGCTCACCCTCGGCGGGTCATCGTGGATCTGGACGCCGGAAGCGACGAGCCCGGTCGCTCCCGCCGAGGAGCGTGCGTTCCGGCGAACCGTTGACACGCCGAACGGGCGTGTGGCCGAGTCGGCTGAGGTGCTCATCACCGCCGACGACTCGTACCGGCTGTTCGTGAACGGCTCCCTCGTCGGAGAGACCGAGGGCGCGGTCAACGAGTGGCAGCAGTCGCATCAGTACACCGTCGACCTCGAAGAGGGCCGGAACGTCTTCGCCGTGCGCACGATGAACGGCGCCGGATCGCCCGCCGGCCTCGTCGCCGCCATCCGGATCCGCTACGACGACGGGAGCACTGCGATCGTGCGCACCGACACCTCGTGGCGCGCCGCGAAGACCGTGCCCTCCGACTTCGCCGCCCCCGGTTTCGACGACGGCGGGTGGGGTGCAGCCGTCGTCCAGACCGCCTACGGCACCGGACCTTGGGGAACAAACGTTCGCCCGCCCGTCGACCCGCCACTGCCGGCGCCGCTTTTGCGCAAGGCGTTCGAACTGAACGAGGGCGTCAAGTCGGCGATGCTCTACGTGGCTGCGGGCGGCTACGCCGACGTCTCGATCAACGGCGAGCCGGTGAGCGACGACGTGCTCTCGCCCGGCTTCACCGACTACGACGACACCGTGCAGTATGTCGCGACGGATGTCACGAAGCTCGTGCATGACGGCCGGAACGCGATCGGCGTGGAACTCGGTCGCGGCTTCTACGGCATGACCGGCGGCAACGTCTGGAACTGGAGCACGCCGCCGTGGCACGACGAACCCGTCGTGCGTGCGATGCTGCGCATGGAGTACGCCAACGGCCGAGTGGAGGAGGTCGTGACCGACGACACGTGGCGCGTCCACGCCGGACCCACGGTGTTCGACGACCTCTACGGCGGCGAGACCTACGACGCGAGCAAGGTGCAGCCGGGCTTCGACACGGTCGAGTTCTCCGCCAGTGACTGGTCGAACGCCGCCGAGGTGCGCGGCCCGAAGGGCGTGCTCGTGAACCAGCGGCAGCAGCCCATCCGTGTGACCGAGGAGCTGCCCGCGGTTGAGATCACGGAGCCCGTCGACGACACCTACGTCGTGAAGTTCCCGCGGGTGATCGCGGGCTGGGTCGAGTTCACGGCGCAGGGCGATGCCGGCACCACCATCCGTGCCCAATACGGCGAGAAGCTCCGCGCGAACGGCCTGCCGAACTTCGACAACAACGGCGGCTTCGCCTCGGGCTTCCAGACCGACCGGTTCGTGCTCGCCGGCACCGGGCAGCCCGAGACGTGGGAGCCGCAGTTCTCGTACAAGGGCTTCCAGTACATCCAGGTCACCGGCTGGCCGGGCGATGAGCCGCCGACTCTCGAGGACTTCACGGCGAAGGTCGTGCACACGGATGCCGCGGAGTGGGGCAGCTTCGAGAGCTCTGAGCCGATCATGAACGAAGTGCACCGCGCGGTCGTCGACACGCTGAAGAACAACATCCACGGCATCCCGACAGACACCCCGATGTTCGAGAAGAACGGATGGACGGGTGACGCCGCGGTCGGCGCGGAGATGTTCATGATGAACCTCGACACCCACGAGCTCTTCGCGAAGTGGATGCGCGACCTGCACGAGACACGCGACGCCGAGGGCGCCCCGATGGTGATCGCGCCGAGCTCGGGGAGCTGGGGCGAATGGGGCGTGGCACCGCCCTGGCACTCGGCCTACGTCATGATCCCGTGGTGGCTCTACCAGTACGGCAACGACGACCGTGTGATGACCGAGCAGTACGACGGCATGAAGACGTACGTCGACCTCGAGTATTCGCGGTCGTCCGGCGGGATCGTGAGCAACCCCAGGCTCGGCGACTGGGTCAGCCCCGAGGCGAGCCCGGCGGGCGGCAATGCGCCCGAAGACATCCGCGTCTCGGGGACCGCGTACCTCTACGTCATGCTCACGCAGATGCAGCAGACGGCCGAACATCTCGGCAAGGCGGAGGATGCCGCACAGTTCGCGGCGAACGCCGCGGTCGTGAAGGACGCCTTCAACAGGGTGTTCCTCGACTCCGACCGCGGACTCTACCGGGGCAACGGCAATGATCGTGGCTATCGGCAGACGCACAACGTGCTCGCACTCGCGTTCGGGCTGGCGCCCGATGAGGCGATGGCGGCCCGCGTCGCAGCGAGCATCGCCGCCGACGTCGAGGCGCGGGGCGGCACGCTCAACACGGGCGTGCTCGGCACCAAGTACCTCCTGCCGGTGCTGAGCGAGTACGGCTACGCGGATGTCGCCTACGAGCTCGCCGTGCAGACGGCCTACCCGAGCTGGGGGTACATCGTCGAGAACGGCGGCACCACGATGTGGGAGCACTGGTCGAAGGAGGCTCGCTCGCTCGGTCACTACTTCCTCGGCACGGTCGACGACTGGTTCTATCAGGGTGTCGCGGGCATCGCCCCCTCAGACGAGGTGGGATACCGCGAGATCACGATCAAGCCGATGGTCACCGATCGCATGGAGTGGGCGAAGGCCTCGACGCAGACGCCGTTCGGGCCGGTGGCCGTCGACTGGCGTTCGGAGGGCGGCGTGCTGACGCTCGACACCCACGTGCCGGTCGGCTCGACCGCACGAGTGCACCTGCCGGCTGCGAACGTTGGGCCGTGACCGAGGGTGGCTTGCGCCTCGACGCCGTCGATGGTGTTCGAGCCGTCGAGGACGCGGGCGAGACCGTCGTGGTCACCGTGGGGTCGGGCGATTACTCGTTCGAGGTCGACCAGTCCGCCGGCGCGATCGGCGCGCTGCACACGGCGATCGACGAGCTCGATTCGCGGATCGAGGCGAGCCATGCTGCCGTGCAGCTCACCGACGGTGAGCGCGACGGCGTGCTCGGGCACTCCGCGGAGGCGCGCCGCGCGGTCGACGCAGCGCTCGCTGCAGTGCGCTCGGACGGTGCGGCTGCAGCCGCTGAGCAGCTCGCACGTGGCATCCTCGCCGTCGATGGCGTCGACGAGCAGATCGCCGCGGTGCAGGACGCGGATGCTGTGGCGTCGCTGACCGAGGCATCGGGTGCGCTGCGTGAGGCGTTCGGCGCGGGCGTCTCCACGCTCCTCGGCATCGAGGTCGGGGCAGCTCCCGACGCGAACGGCTACCTCCCGGGCGATACCGGTGCGGTCGTCGCCACCATCGAGAACAAGGGCGACTCGGCCGTCACCGACGTCACCGCGGTGCTGGGCGGGTTGCCCGATGGCTGGACGACGAAGGACGTGCCTGTCGAGATCGCCGAGCTGGTCGAGGCCGGTGCGACTGCGTCGGGCGACGTCGGGTTCGGCGTGGACCCCGACGCGCCGCCAGGGAGCGCCGCCACCACCGTCGGGTTCGGCTACCGTTTCGCAGGCGCGGCTGTTTCGCTCTCGACGACGACGGCACTCCTCGTCGAGTCGCCGATCTCAGTCGACGGCGTCGCGCTCGATCATGTGACGAGTGCCCCGGGATCCGCGGTGACGCTCACCGCGACCATGGCGAACGCGAGCTCCGAGGCGGTCGTGGGTCGCCTCCGTGTCACCGTGCCCGACGGTTGGCCGGCTCCGGTGGCGAGTGGCGACGTCGTCGTGCCCGCCGGCGGAAGCATCGACATCCCGGTGTCGATCCAGGTGCCGGTCGCGACGCCGGAGCTGGAGCACTCGGTCGAGCTCGGGGTGACCTTCGTTCGGGGAGAGGCGGAGCTCGCAACCGGTGGGGTGGACCTGCGCGTGGTGCTCGATCCTGTCGGCGTCGTGCCCGCAGGTTACGACCATGTCGACCTCGGGGTCGGCGCCGACGAGCAGGCGCACGCGCTCACGGCGGCGCCGTCGTCCGGTACGAGCCTCGAAGCGGGACTCACCCGACGCTATGCAGGTCATCTCGTCGACTTCTCGTCGTTCGAGTTCGACCTCGCGGTCGTGCCGGGGGAGCCGTTCGCGATCCGCGCCGTGGAGACGTACGATCGCGCGCAGACGAAGCGCTACAAGGTCTATGTCGACGGGGTGGAGGTCGCACTGCGGCAGTTCACCCACACGAGCGGCGCCGGCACGGAGACCTACCAACTGCTCGTTGCGGGGGAGCTCGCGACATCCGACACCGTCCGCATCCGCTTCGAGACGCAGGACGACCACAGCTTCTACGACCCGTCGATCGCGGATGTGTGGACGCTGCCGGTGTCGAGTTCGTGAGCCCGATCGGTGTACGGTCGGCTCAGTCGGCCTGTGCCTCGGCTCAGGCGGGGGCGATCGGTTGACGAAGAGTCGTGTGGGCCGCAAGGGGGACGATTGGCAGTCAGCGTGCGCGACGTCGCTGCCGCGGCATCCGTCTCGGTCGGCACCGTCTCGAACGTGCTGAACCGGCCCGCCAAGGTCGCACCCGGCACGGTGGAACGCGTGCTCGCCGCGATCGCGGAGCTGGGCTTCGTGCGCAACGACGCGGCGCGGCAGCTTCGCGCCGGACGGAGCCGCTCGATCGGCCTCGTCGTGCTCGACGTGCGCAATCCGTTCTTCACCGACATCGCCCGCGGCGCGGAGGATCGCGCTGCGGAGGACGGCATGACGATCCTCCTCGGCAACAGCGACGAGAACACCGACCGCGAGGGCTCCTACCTCGACCTCTTCGAGGAGCAGCGCGTGCGCGGCGTGCTCATCTCGCCGCTCACCGACGACCTGCCGCGACTCGATCGGCTGCGCGCTCGGGGCACCCCGGTGGTGCTCGTCGACCGCGAGGCGGCGGATCGGAGCTTCTCCTCCGTGTCGGTCGACGACGTCGTCGGCGGATACCTCGCGGTGCGGCACCTCGCCGACACCGGTCGCCGCAACATCGCCTTCGTCGGCGGTCCGGCGAGTATCCGGCAGGTCGCCGACCGGCTCGAAGGCGCGCGACGGGCAGTCGCAGAGACGGAGGGGATGGCGCTCGAGGTGATCGAGACCGAGTCGCTGACGGTGCTGCAGGGCCGGGCCGCCGGCGAGGCGATCCGCGAGCGGGACGCCGGCGACCGCCCCGACGCGGTCTTCGCCGCGAACGACCTGCTCGCAGTGGGCGTGCTGCAGGCGCTCATGATGCTCGGCACGGTGCGCGTGCCCGAAGACATCGCCCTGGTCGGGTATGACGACATCGACTTCGCGTCGGCGGCTGTCGTCCCGCTCACGTCGATCAGGCAGCCGGCAGCGCTCATCGGGTACACCGCGGTCGACCTGCTCCTCAAGGAGGCGGAGATCGGCGAGGGGTTCGAGCGTGAACGCGTGATCTTCCAGCCGGAACTCGTCGTCCGGGCGTCCACCGCGTCCACCGCGTCGACGGCGTCGAGCGTCCACCGCGTCGACCGCCTGAGGCGGGCTGCGGCACGCGACGCGGCGGGTGGCAAGCGCCGGAGCGGCGCGATGAGAGAATGGCGCACATGCACGGGTATGCGCTTTCCCATCGAGTCGAGCCCGCCATCGACGGGCGCCATCCGGTGCGTTCCGTCTGGCGGCTCCTCGACCTGCACCGCGGGCGCGTGCTCGCCGCCATCGGCTTCTTCGCACTGAAGGACACGCCGCTCTGGCTCCTGCCGGTCGTGACCGCCGGGATCATCGACGTCATCGTCGCCGGTGGCCCGCTCTCGACGCTGTGGATCTGGGCGGGCGTCGCCGTCGCCGCGCTCCTGCAGAACTACCCGAACCACGTGCTCTACACCCGGCTCTTCATGGGCGCGGTGCGCAGCACCGGCGCCGAGCTCCGCAACGCCCTGGCCGCTCGGCTCCAGGCGCTCTCCATCGGCTTCCACACCCGTGCGAACTCCGCGATCATGCAGACCAAGGTCGTGCGCGACGTCGAGAACGTCGAGCTGATGCTGCAGCAGGTCGCGCATCCGCTGTTGTCGGCCACCATGGTGCTGATCGGCGCGATCGTGATGACGGCGATCAGTGTCCCGGCGTTCCTCCCGGTCTACGCGCTCGCCATCCCGCTCGCCGTGCTGCTTCGCGCCATCCTCAACCGCCGCAGCGCGGCGCGCAACGAGGACTTCCGCCGCGAGGTCGAGCAGTTCTCCGCGCGCGTCGGCGAGATGGCGACGCTCCTGCCGATCACCCGCGCGCACGGCCTCGAGCAGACCGCAGTGCGCCGCGTCGCGCGCGGCGCCGAGGGTGTCCGGAGCGCCGGATTCCAGCTCGACCTCCTGAACGGGCGCTTCGCGTCGCTCTCGTGGGTGAGCCTGCAGCTGCTGACGGTCGGATGCCTCGTGCTCGCCGCCTGGGTCTCGATCAGCGGCTGGCTGCCGATCACGGCCGGTCAGGTCGTGCTGCTCAGCTCCTACTTCACGCTCCTCACCGGCAGCGCGACCAACCTGCTCATGCTCCTGCCGGTGGTCGCCCGCGGCACCGAGTCGATCCGCTCCATCGCCGAGGTGATCCAGGAACCCGACCTCGAGTTCAACGAGGGCAAGCGATCCGTCGAGCAGGTCGTCGGGGACATCCGGCTCGAGGATGCCGGCTTTCGCTACGCCGACGCCGGCGCCGGAGCACCGGCGCTCGAGGCGATCGACCTCGACATCCGCGCCGGGGAGACGATCGCGTTCGTCGGGTCCTCGGGATCGGGCAAGTCGACGCTGCTGAACCTCGTGCTCGGCTTCCTCCGGCCGACCCGGGGTCGGGTGCTGCTCGACGGTGTCGACATGGAGCGGCTCGACCTGCGCACCTTCCGCCGCTTCGTCTCGGTCGTGCCGCAGGAGTCGGTGCTCTTCGAGGGGACGATCCGCGAGAACGTCGTGTACGGGCTCGGCGAGGTGAGCGACGAGCGGGTGCTCACCGCGCTTCGCGACGCCAATGCGCTCGAAGTCGTCGAGGCTCAGCCGCACGGCTGGGACACCGTCGTCGGCGAACGCGGCGCTCGCCTCTCGGGTGGCCAGCGGCAGCGGCTCTCGATCGCTCGCGCGCTCGTGCGCGACCCCCGCGTCCTGCTGCTCGACGAGGCGACGAGCGCCCTCGATCCCGAATCGGAGGCGAAGATCAAGGAAGCGCTCGAGCGCCTGATGCGCGGACGCACGACGCTCGTCGTCGCGCATCGCCTCTCGACGATCCGCACGGCCGACCGCATCGTGGTGCTCGAGGGCGGTCGCATCGTCGAGGTCGGCTCGCACGCCGAGCTCATCGCCCGGAGCGGACGCTACGCCGAGCTCGACCGCGTGCAGTCGGCCTGATGTCGAGCGGATGCCCCGGCATCGGCACGGAGCATCCGTATCGCGGTGTTCGGGGCGGCGGCTCAGGCCGCCGCGGTGAACCGCAGCAGCGACCACGACTCGGCGGGCAGCGTCACCGTGGTGGCGGCCTCGCCGACGACGACGCCGTCGAGCGCGACCGGCGTCGCGGCCGCGCCGCGCTCAGCGAGTTCGGCCGGGGCATCCGTCGACACCGCACCTCGTTCGTTCGCGTCGGCGACGATGACGGATGCCTCGACGAGCGCGACTCCCGTGAACCCGAGGTGCTCGAGGGTCGCTTCGACCGGTGACGCGGTGCGGTTCGAGCAGATCGCGACGAGCGAGCCGGATGACGCGTCCCACGTCACGGTCGCCGCGACGCCCGCGACCTCGCCGTGCTTCGAGGTGGCGAGTGCCGGGCCGTCGACGCGGGCGTCGAGCGCGACGCCGCGCGCGTGCGCGGCGGTGAGCGCGATGGGGTGGAAGGTCGTCTGCCGCCACGCGTCGCCGCCGGGCTCGGTCATCATCGGGGCGATCACGTTCACGAGCTGGGCGAGGCACGCGACGCCGACGCGGTCGGCATTGCGGATGAGCGTCGCGAGCAGGTCGCCCGCGACCACCGCGTCGAGCACCGAGTAGACGTCCTCGATGAGGCGCGGCCGCTCGAGGAGCTCGAGGTGGTCCTCGCCGGCGAACTCGGAGAGGTACCAGATGTTCCACTCGTCGACCGAGAGCTTCAGTCGCTTGGGGGAGTGGCGGCGCGCGGCGACGGCGTCGGCCGTCGCGATGACCTCGTGCATGAACGCCTCGAACGACGCGGCGCTCGCGAGGTACGACACCCGGTCGCCGTCGCGCTCCTGGTAGTACGCGTGCACCGAGATGTAGTCGACGTCGTCGAAGGTGTGCTCGAGCACGACGCGCTCCCACTCGCCGAACGTCGGCATCTCCCGGCTCGACGAGCCGCAGACGACCAACTCGATCGACGGGTCGACGCGCCGCATCGCCTGCGCGGCCTGGCTCGCGAGCTTGCCGTAGTCCTCGGCGGTCTTGTGCCCGATCTGCCACGGGCCGTCCATCTCGTTGCCGAGACACCAGAGCGTGATGCCGTAGGGATCCTCGGCGCCGTTCGCGCGACGCCGGTCGCTCCACGCCGTGCCGCCCGGCACGTTGCAGTACTCGACGAGGGCGGCCGCGGCATCCGCGCCCCTCGTGCCGAGGTTGACCGCCATCATCGGCTCGACGCCGGCCGCCGTCGCCCAGCGCATGAACTCGTCGGTGCCGAACTCGTTCGACTCGATCGTGCGCCACGCGAGGTCGATGCGGGTCGGGCGTTCGTCGACCGGGCCGACGCCGTCCTCCCAGAAGTAGTTCGACACGAAGTTGCCGCCGGGGTATCGCACGAGGGTCGTGCCGAGCTCGCGCGTGAGCTCGGTGACGTCCTCGCGGAAGCCGTCGGCGTCGGCGGCCGGATGCCCCGGCTCCGAGATGCCCGTGTACACGGCGCGGCCGAGGTGCTCGACGAACGAGCCGAAGATGCGGCGGTCGATCGTGCCGACGGCGAACGCGGGGTGGACGGTGATGCGGGCGGACTTGGTCATCGGATGGCGACGGATGCCGCGAGGTGCGGCGCGACCACGGCGTCGAAGGACGCGGCGGTGCGGGCGACGACCTCGGGCCACGGGGCATCCCAGATCTCCTGGTTGAAGATCTCGACCTCGACATCGCCGGTGTATCCCGCGGCCTCGACGGCCTGGGTGAACGCGGCGAAGTCGATGACGCCGTCGCCCGGGTAGTGCCGGGCGAGCAGTACGTCGGCGGGCAGCGGCGTCTGCCAGTCGCACACCTGGTAGCTCGCGATGCGGCCGGATGCCCCGGCGCGCGCGATCTGCGCGAGCGCCTCGGGATCCCACCAGATGTGGAACGTGTCGACGACGACGCCGACAGCCGCGGCGTCGAACGGCTCGGCGAGGTCGAGCGCCTGCTTCAGGGTCGAGACGACCGCCCGGTCGGACGCGTACATCGGGTGCAGTGGCTCGATCGCGAGGGTGACGCCGGCGGATGCCGCGTGCTCGGCGAGCTCGGCGAGAGCGTCGGCGACGCGGCCGCGCGCGCCTGCGAGGTCGGTGGATCCGGCGGGGATGCCGCCCGCGACGAGCACGAGCACGGCTGCGGAGCCCGGCGCGCCGGCCGCGGCGAGCGTCGCCGTCTCGTCGATCGCGCGACGGTTGTCGTCGATCGCGGCGCGGCGCGCGGCACCTTCGGGGAGGGTGAAGAAGCCGCCTCGGCAGAGGCTCGACACGCGCAGGCCCGAGTCGCCGAGCCGGCGCGCGGCCTCGTCGAGACCGACCACCTGCACGGGCTCACGCCAGAGCCCGATCGACGCGTAACCGGCGGCGCGGGTGAGACGGAGCGCCTCGTCGAACGGCGCGTGCTTGATCGTCGCCTGGTTCAGTGACAGCCGCGGGTGCGCGCTCACGTGAGTACCTCAGCACTCTCGTCGGAGGCGGGCGGCGGCACCGCTGCTCGCCTCGGCGTGTCGTCGACGGCGGGCGGTGCGCTCGCGAGATCGATGCCGTTCAGCGTGAGCAGCGAGTGCCATCGGGCGACGGCGAGCTCGGGCCGCTCGAGCGCGCCCGAGGCGTTCGCGAGTTCCACGATGCGAGACAGGTGCGGAAGGCTGCGCGCGGCGTGCAGGCCGCCGACCATCTGGAACGCGGCCTGGTGGCCGTTCAGCCACGCGAGGAACGCGACGCCGGTCTTGTAGTAGTACGTCGGCGCGGCGAACACCTGCTGCGAGAGTGCTTCGGTGGGGCCGAGGATGTCACGGTATGAGGCGGTGTCACCGCGGTCGAGCGCCTGGATCGCGGCCGACGCGTTCGGCGCGAGCGCGGCGAACGCGCCGAGCAGCGCGTCGGAGTGGCGAGATGGTCCCTGAGCCTGTCGAAGGCGAATCCGTCGCGCCCGCTTCGACGGGCTCATCGAGCGGGCTCCCCTCGATGAGGCTCACGTAGTGGAAGTCGTCGCCGGTGAGCATGCGGGCCGACTCGGGCAGGCGCCCCCGCACCGAGATCTCGGCGTCGGCGTCGAGGAGGCTCATCTTCACGCCCGAGACCTTGTCGCGGTTGTACTCGATGATCTGGAGGAGCGTCGAGGCGGCGGCATCCGTGTCGTCCGACCCGAAGTAGCCGGCGAGGTTCGGGTCGAACGCGGTGCCGAGCCAGTGCAGGATGACGGGGCCGCCGGCCGCCGCGAGCACCTCGCGGTAGACGCGGCGGTAGTCGTCGGCAGTCCGTGCCGCGCGCGCGAGGTGCCGGCTGGCCATGAGCACGATGCCGGCGCCCGCATCTTCAGCATGGTGGAGCTGCTCCTTGTAGGCATCGATCACGGCCTCGAGGGAGATCGATTCGTCGCCGACATGATCGGTGTTCACGCCGACGACGAGGGCCGCACCGACGGACGCCGCTTCTGCGGCGCTGCGGGAGATCAGTTCGCGGGTCGCGGCGGTGTCGAGGCCCATGTTGCGCTGGGCGGTGTCCATGGCGTCGGCGACGCCGAGGCCCCACGACCAGATGTGGTGGCGGAAGGCGAGGGTCGTGTCCCAGTCGATCTCGGCCGGCTCGCCCGGGGTGTTGTCTGCGAACGGCTTGGGCACGACGTGCGCGGCGGCGTAGGCGACCCGGCTCGTGAGCGGATGCCGCGGCTTCCAGAACGCCGGAGCCTCGGCGAGTGCCACCGCGGTGCGAGCACCCGCCTCGTCGACGAGGGTCAGGGAGGTCATGGTCAGCGAGCTCCGGTCAGCTCGGAGGCGTCCTCGGGCGTGGGCGTGGTCGCCGCAGCCGGGGCGACCGCCGACTCGAGGGTCACGAGCGGGAGTTCGATACGGCGGCCGTCGCGGTTCGAGGCGAGGCCCTGCTCGGCGAGCAGCACTCCGCGGGCGCCGGCGAGGAAGTCGTAGGGGTTCGGCGCGTCCTCGACGACGTGGCGGATGAACTCCTCCCACTGCGTCTTGAAGCCGTTCTCGAACACGTCGTTCGTCGGCACCTCGATCCAGTCGGCGTCGTAGTCATGCGCGTCGGCGAGATCGGGATTCCACACCGGCTTCGGGGTGGCGTTGCGCGGCTGGATCTTGCAGCCGAAGAGGCCGACGACCGCCGAACCGTGGGTGCCGTCGACCTGGAACTCGACGAGCTCGTCGCGATTCACGCGCACGGTCCAACTCGAGTTCAGCTGGGCGATGATGCCGCCCTCGAGCTCGAAGATCGCGTACGCCGCGTCATCCGCCGTCGCGACGTAGTCGTCGCCACGCTCGTCGACCCGGGCCGGGATGTGCGTGGCGGCCTTGGCGTAGACCGACTCGACGCGGCCGAAGAGGTTCTCGAGCACGTAGTTCCAGTGCGGGAACATGTCGACGATGATGCCGCCGCCGTCTTCGGCACGGTAGTTCCAGCTCGGGCGCTGGGCGGGCTGCCAGTTGCCCTCGAAGACCCAGTAGCCGAACTCGCCGCGCACCGAGAGGATCTGGCCGAAGAAGCCCGAGTCGATGAGGCGCTTGAGCTTCTGCAGGCCGGGCAGGTAGAGCTTGTCGTGCACGACGCCGTTCTTGATGCCGGCCTCCTCGGCGAGGCGAGCGAGCTCGAGCGCCTCCTCGAAGGTCTCGGCGGTGGGCTTCTCGGTGTAGATGGCCTTGCCGGCCGCGATGGCCTTCCTGATCGCCGCGGCGCGCGCCTTCGTCACGAGGAAGTCGGCGTAGATCTGCCAGCGGTCGTCGGCGAGCGCCTCGTCGAGGTTCGTCGTGTAGTGCTCGAGGCCGTGCTTCGCGGCGAGTTCGGCGAGCTTCTGCTCGTTACGACCGACGAGGATCGGCTCGACCTGCACGCGCGTGCCGTCGGAGAGCTCGACGCCTCCCTGTTCGCGAATCGCGAGGATCGAGCGCACGAGGTGCTGCCGGTAGCCCATGCGCCCCGAGACGCCGTTCATGATGATGCCGATGGTGTGCTCTGCCACGGTGATTCCTGTTCGAGCCGGGAGCGGGTGACGGAGACCGCCGCGTCGCTGCGGAAAGCGTTTACCCGAGTGTAGGGCAGGTGGGCGCGATCACGCAACATCCGGTCGGTCGACGCCGCCGGATGCCGCGGCTCAGCGTGCGATGCCGCGGCGTCGACTCGCGCAGCACGACCTCGGTGCGCGCGGCGCCCTCGCTCGCGGCATCCTCGTCGCCGAGGGCCAGGCGCAATGCGCGACGGCCGATCTCCTCGAGCGGCACCCGCACCGTCGTGAGGGCGGGCGTGACATCGCGCACCGTGGGGATGTCGTCGAAGCCGGCGACCGCGACATCCGTGCCGGGCGTGAGACCCGCGTCGCGGATCGCCGAGAGCGCGCCGACCGCCATGACGTCATTCGCGGCGAACACCAGCTCGATGCCGTCGAGGCCGCGCTCGATGAGCTCGCGCATGCCGTCGTAGCCGCCGTCGCGCGTGAACGCGGCGCGGATGACGTGCTCGTCGTCGAGCTGCCCGCCGGTGGAGGCGAGGCCCGCCCGGAACCCGTCGACGCGATCGGCCGCGGTGCGGAGGCCCTCGGCGCCGGTGATGATCGCGAAGCGGCGGTAGCCGATGCCCACGAGCTCGCGTGCGAGCGACTCGGCGCCGCTGCGATTCTCGACGAGCACCGTGCGAAGGTCGAACTCGTTGCGGCTGATGAGCACGACGACGCCGCCCGATCGCTCGTAGGCGCGGAGTTCCTCGCCGAGCGCGCCCTCGGTCGGGTCGGCGGTGGGGCGAGAGCTCGCGAGGATCATGACACGGGGCCGCTGGCCGCGGAGGGTTCGCACGAGCTCGAGTTCGCGCTCGGGATCGCGCTCGGTCGCCGCCATCGTGACGATGAGCCGGGCGTGATCGGCCTCGGCCACGACGCCTGCGGCGATCGACGAGAAGTACGGGTCGGCGATGTCGGCGACGAGGAGGGCCACGGTCGTCGTCGTGCCCCGCGCCACCGCCTGCGCGGAGAGATTGGGGGAGTAGTCGAGCCGCGCCGCCGCGTCGAGCACGCGCTTGCGGTACTCGTCGTTGACCTTGCGCATGCTGCCGTTCAGCGAGCGCGACGCGGTGGCGAGTGAGACCCCGGCTTCACGGGCGACGTCATGCAGGGTCGCCGGTGTGCTTCGACTCGTCGTGATGCCGTCGTCGGTCATCCGTCCTCCCGCAGTGTGCCGCCCCTCGGGCGCCCTCGACTCTACCGCGCGGCCGGGTTCCGTGACCGGTTGGTTTGGCCGCACGGAGTGTTGCTGGTAGACATGATACCGACGTGAGATAGCGCTTTCCCGCGGAATTCCGACTCGATCTCCACACCAGAGGCCACCTTCGAGGAAGCGCTTTCTCGACCCACGGGAATCCGAGTGGAGCAGGCGATGGCGCAGCAGGAACGATACGGACTCATCGGCACGGGCAGTCGGGCCGGCATGTACATCGGTGCGATGACCGGCACCCAGCTCGGTGCGGAGCATGTTCCCGACATCGCGCAGCTCGCCGCCTGGAGCGACGTCAACCCGGGCCGTCTCGACGTGTACGAGCGCGAGGTCGTCGCGGCGGGGCATCCGGCACCGGTCCGGTACGCGCCCGAGGACCTCGAGCGGATGATCCGCGACGAGCGCCTCGACCGGGTGATCGTGACCACCCCCGACTTCACGCATGCCGACTACGTCGTGCGCGCCGCTGCGGGCCGGCGCCGACGTGGTCGTCGAGAAGCCGCTCACGATCGACGCCGAGAGCGTGCGTCGTATCGGCGAGGCGATCGCCGAGACCGGTCGCGACGTCATCACGACGTTCAACTACCGGTACAGCCCGCGCAACAGCACGCTCCGCAGAGTCATCGCCGAGGGCGGCGTCGGCCGGGTCACGAGCGTTCACTTCGAGTGGGCGCTCGACACGGTGCACGGCGCCGACTACTTCCGCCGCTGGCACCGCGACAAGGCGAAGTCGGGCGGACTCTTCATCCACAAGGCGTCGCACCACTTCGACCTCGTCAACTGGTGGATCGGGGCGACGCCGACTCGCGTCTTCGCGAGCGGCGGGCTGCGGTTCTACGGCGCCGAGAACGCCGCGGCTCGCGGGCTCGGCGAGCGCCCGGCGCGCGGCACCGGTGTGACCGGCGATCCGTTCGCGCTCGACCTGGCAGCCAATGCGCGCATGAAGGAGCTCTACCTCGACAACGAGCACCACGACGGCTACCTCCGCGACCGTGACGTGTTCGACTCGGGCATCACGATCGAGGACAACCTCGCGGCCCTCGTCGACTACGACTCGGGCGCGACGATGAGCTACTCGCTGAACGCCCACGCACCATGGGAGGGCTACCGCGTCACCGTGAACGGCACCGAGGGTCGCGCCGAGCTCGAGGTCGTCGAGCGCGGGGCGGTGCTCATCGGTGACGACGGACGCGTCGTGGTCGACCCGAGCATGCACCCCGGCTACTCGCCCGAAGACGAGGTGCGACCCGACACCGAGCGACTCGTGCTGCAGCGGCACTGGGAGGGCGCGCGCGTCGTGCCCATCCCAGATGGGATCGGCAGCCACGGCGGCGGCGACGCGTACCTGCTCGACCACGTCTTCAACCGGGTGACGGATGACGCGCCGCTCCACCGCGTCGCCGGCTACGCCGACGGGGTGCGTGCGGTTTCCGTCGGGATCGCCGGCAACCTGTCGCTCGAGACGGGGCTGCCGGTGCGCATCGCCGACCTCGAACTCGGCGCCTGAGCGGTGAACGGACGCCGAGGCATCCGCTCGCACGCGAAATACTGACGTCGACGCAGGCAGTTCGACCCTCCCGCGGAGCGCGGCCGCTGCGATAATGGCAGCATGGCCGATGCGACGAGGCCTCCGGCAGGCTGGTACGACGACGGTCGCGGCGAGCGACGCTACTGGGACGGCGCGCAGTGGACCGAACACACCGCGCCGCACGCGCCTCCCGCAGGCCAGGCAGACCAGGCAGCGGCCCAGGCAGCGACGCTGCCCTACGAGACGGTGGTACTCGCCGGGCCGCGAAGCGCCGCCGCCAGCGACTACCAGGACACCGTGCCGTTCGCGATCGCCCCTGCCGGAGCCACGGCGACGCCGGGCGCCCCGAACCGTGCGCCGGAACCCGGGGGTGTGAACGTCCTCGGCGTGGTCGCCCTGGTCATCGCCGCCGTCGGGTTCGTGTTCGCGTGCGTCCCGCTCGTGCAGGTCGTCGCGCTCATCCTGCTGCCGATCGCGTTCGTGCTCTCGATCGTCGCCCTCTTCCTCGAAGGCAGGAAGTGGCCGGCATTCACCGGCCTCATCGTCTCCGTCCTCGGTGGGATCGTCGGTGCGGTGGTCTTCGTCATCGTGACGCTCGGCATCATCGGCCAGGTCGTCGACTCGCCCGCGATCCAGGACGAGATCCGCGAGCAGTTCGAGGATCAGTTCGGAACCCCGGTTCCGAGGGAGGAACCCGGCGATCCCGGCGCAGCGCCGGTGGATGAGCTCGCCTTCGGCGAGACGATGGCGTGGGCCGACGGTGTCTCGATGACCGTCTCGGGGCCGGAACCGTTCACGCCGTCGGATGTCGCGGTCGGCGCCGACCAGGCGGAGAACCTGGTCTTCACGCTGACGATCACCAACGACTCCTCCGAGAACGTCCAGCCGGTCGTGCTCTCCAGGCTCGAGTCCGACGACGTCGAAGTCACCCGGATCTTCGACGTCGCCGCCGAGGGCGGCCAGGTCGGCATCCCGCCCACCACGGCCATCCCGCCTGGCGACTCGATCACCTGGCGGGAGGCGTGGTCGGTCGACGATCCCGACTCGCTCACGATGCGGACAGCGCCATCGTTCACCTACGAGGACGCCGTCTTCACGAACGCGCGCTAAGGCTGTCGGAAGGCCGGACCGCAACGGATGCCGCGGCATCCGTCGCGCGTCGTCAGCCCGTCATCCGGTCATCCGGTCGATCGCGGGCGCGCCCTTCGGGTAGGCGACGAGCATCGCGGCCGACGCGATCCAGATGACCCCGATCGCGACGATGAGCGCGGCGGCGCCGACGCCGGAGGCGAGGCCCGCCACTGCGGCACCGGCCGCCGCCGCTGCCGCACGGAGTCCGGCCCCCACGGTGAACACCTGCGAGCGGAGCGACGGCGGGCTCTGCTGCTGGCGGATGAGCAGCATGGCCGCAGAGCTCGCGGCGGTGAACAGTCCCGACGCGCCGATGGCGGCGATCGTCCAGGGCGGTGCCGATGTCGAGCGCGGCGAGCACCGTGAACACCCCGGTCGCGGCGAAGCCGACGCCCATCGTGAGCTCGGGTCGGCGTCGACCGGGATGCGTCGAGGTCCAGAGCGCTCCGAGCAACCCGCCCACCGCGAAGGCCGTCACGATGAGTGCGCCCGTGCCGGCATCGCCGCCGCGCTGCACCGACAACGCGACCGCGGCGATCGCGAGCCCGCCGGCGCCGAACTGGCTCAGGGTGCCGCTCGCGGTGACCACGGCCAGCGGCCGGTGCGTCGCGATGTGCCGGAATCCGGCGGCGATGGTGCGCAACATCGAGGCGTGCGCCTCTCGTGCGACGGGACGGAGCCGTAGGGGGATCGTGCCGATCGCTCCGAGGAGGGCGCTCCCGGCCATGAGGAGGGTCGCGAGCCGGGCCGAACCGAGGGCCGCCGCCGCCGCGACGGCCGCGGGACCTGCGACGGCCCCGAGGTTGTAGGCGAGCGCGTCGATCGCGTAGGCCCGTCGCTGGTCGGGGATACCCTCGGTGACGAAACTCGACAGGCCGCCCATCACGAAGGGTGTCGCGGCACCGGCGACGACGAGGGCGAGCGCCACGACCCACGTCGGCACGACGCCGAGGAAGGCGGCGACGGTGAACGCGGCGGCCATCGCGAGGCCCGCACCCGCCACGAAGGCGCCGGGTCGGCGGGAACGATCGAGTACCGCGCCCACGACCGGCGCGGCGACGATGCTCGGCCCGAGCGCAGCGGCCACGAGCAGCCCGCCGAGCGCGACGTCGCCGAGCTGCTCGACCGCGAGCACCGGAATGGCCACGGTGATGCCGCCGACCGCCAGCCGTGGTGGTGTGGCCGCGGTGAGGTACGCCGCGACGCCCACTCAGACGACCGGTGTACCGGGCACGACTGTGCCGGGCACGACTGCACCGGGCACGACGAGGACCCCGTCGACGCGGCGCGGGATGCCGAGCGGGTTCGATTCGTGAAGCTCGGCGGGCAGCGCGGATTCGGGTGCGTCCTGGTACGCGACGGGACGGAGGAATCGGCGGAGCGCCGAGACGCCGACCGAGGTGTGGATCGACGTCGTCGACGGCCACGGGCCGCCGTGCTGCTGTGCCCAGCTCACCGCGACCCCGGTCGGCCATCCCGCGAAGAGCACCCGGCCCGCGATCTCGGTGAGCACGGCGAGGATGTCGTCGAGCTCCTCGCCGGGTTCGGCGTGCACCGTTGCCGTGAGGCTTCCGCCGACGGCGCGGATCGCGGCGAGCGCCTCGTCGACGTCGGGGTACTCGACGATGAGGGTCGAGGGGCCGAAGCACTCGGCGAGGAGCGCCGACGGGTCGGCGAGCACGGTGGCGCTGGTCGTGGCGAGCACGACTGGCGAGCCGGTGCCCGGTTGCTGGACGGTCTCGCCTGCAACCACGGTCACGCCGTCGTGCCGGGCGAGGCCCGCGATTCGCTCCGCGAACGCCGCGGCGATGCCGTCGGTGAGCATCGGCACGGGATCGGTCGCGCCGACCGCAGCGGCGACGCGCCGGGCGAAGCCTGATTCAGCGGGCACGAAGACGACGCCGGGGTTGGTGCAGAACTGGCCGGCTCCGAGGATGAAGGATGCCGCGAGCCCCTCGGCGAGCTCGTCGGCCCGGGCGTCGAGCGCCGCCTGCGTGATGAACACCGGGTTCACCGCGCTGAGCTCGCCGTAGAAGGGGATCGGGTCGGGCCGCCCCGCCGCGAGGTCGAAGAGGGCGCGGCCGCCGTGCAGCGATCCGGTGAAGCCGACCGCGCGCACCTCGGGGTGCTGCACGAGCGCCACGCCGGTCTCGCGTCCCTCGACATGGCCGAACACGCCGTCGGGTGCGCCCGCCGCGCGCAGCGCCCCCGTGACGACCTCGGCCGTGCGCGCGCGAAAGGCGCGGATGCGCGGAGTGGCCCTTCACGATGACGGGGCATCCGGCCGCGAGCGCCGAGGCGGTGTCGCCGCCGGCGACCGAGAACGCGAACGGGAAGTTCGAGGCGCTGAACACGGCGACCGGGCCGAGCGGGCGCAACAGGCGGCGCAGGTCGGGCCGGGGCGGCGTGGTCGACGGGTTCGGGTGGTCGATCGTCGCCTCGAGGTAGGAGCCCTCGACGATCGCCTCGGCGAAGAGCCGCAGCTGTGCGGTGGTGCGCGCGAGCTCGCCGGTGAGACGCGGCACGCCGAGGTGCGACTCCTCGGCGGCGAGGGCGATGAGCTCGGGACCGGCGGCGTCGAGCGCCGCGGCCACCTCGTTCAGCCACGTGGCACGCTCCGCGGCCGTCGAGGCGACGGTGGTCGCGAAGGCGCGGCGGGCGCCGGCGGCGACCTCGTCGATCGAGGGTCGGGTCGGGGTCTCGGTGACGGTCATGATTCCTCCGTGTGGTCGGCGGATGCCGCGGCATCCGCTCGGTCGTCGGTGAAGCGGATGCCGAGTCCATGCTGCCCGGTCGTGCGCACGCACGCCCCGTCGACGGCGACGGGCGATGGCGAGGCGAGGGCGCCGAGCTCGGCGAAGGAGGCATCCTCGACGGCCTCGACGAGGTGATCGCCCGGCAAGGTGAGCGCGAGCTGGGTCGAGAGCTCCAACAGCAGGTGCGGCGCGAGCTCGACTCGGCGTTCGGCCGCGAGCGACGCGATATCGCGGAACGGCGTGATGCCCCCGACGCGCACGATATTGGGCTGCACGACGTCGACCGCGCCCGCGTCGATGAACTCGGCGAAGCGGTACCGGGTGTACAGGTTCTCGCCGAGCGCGATCGGCACCTCGATGCGGCCGTGGAGCGCAACGTGGCCGGCGAGGTCGTCGGCGCGGAGCGGTTCCTCGATCCAGGCGAGGTCGAACGCGGCGAGCTCGCCGATCGCGCGTTCGGCCTGCTCGAGGCTCCAACGCTGGTTCGCGTCGATCATGAGGCGGCGGTCGGGGCCGATGACCTGGCGCACGGCGCCGATGCGCTCGATGTCGTCGGCCAGGCGCGGACTGCCGACCTTGACCTTGACCGCGTCGAATCCCGCCTCGACCCAGCGGCCGGCCTGCGCGACGAGCTCGTCGAGCGGATAGTGCAGGTTCACGCCGCTGCCGTAGACCTCGGCGGTCTCGTGCCGGCGCCCGAGGTGGTCGGTGATGCCGAGGCCGGCGCGGCGTGCGGCGAGGTCCCAGAGCGCGAGGTCGAGTCCGGCCATCGCGATCGTCGTGATGCCGCCGCCGCCTCCCTCGTGCAGGTGCGTCCAGAGCGGCTCCCAGAGCGACTCGGCGTCCGCGTCGCGTCCGACGGCGAAGGTCGCGATGTCGTGGTCGAGGTGGGCCTGCACCGCAGCCGCGCCGATCGACGGGGTCCACGAGAAGCCGTAGCCGAGGTCGCCCGCGGAGTCCTCGACGACGACCTCGACGAGCGAGAGGGCGCGAACGTCGGGACCCCACGGCCGGTGCAGCGGCACACGGATGCCCCGGCTGGCGATGCGCCGGATCGTCTCGGTCACCGCACCGCCGCCGCGTCGAGTCGCTCGGCGAGCGCGAGTCCCGCTTCGAGGAGCGCGCCGAGCCTGGCCTCCTGCTCGGGCGTCGGGTCGACGAGCGGCGGGCGAACGGATCCCACGTCGAGCCCGCGGAGGCGCAGGCCCGCCTTGATGAGGGACACGCCGAAGCCGGGGGTCTCGTCGCGGAGCCGCACCAGCGGGGTGTAGAACTCGCGGAGGAGGGTCATCCGCGTCGCCTCGTCGCCGTCGGTGTAGGCGCGGTAGTGCAGGGCGGCGAGCTCGGGAATCATCGCGAAGGCCGCCGAGGAGTAGAGCGGAATGCCGATGCCGCGGTAGGCGCCCTGGCTGAGCTCGGCGGTGAGCAGGCCGTTGAAGAACTGCAGCTCGCGGCCAGTCGCCTCGGCGGCGAGCACGATCTCCTGCGCAAGGCCGATGTCGCCAGTGCCGTCCTTGAAGCCGACGATCTTCGGGTTCGCGGCGAGCCGGGTGATCGCGTCTGCGGTGTAGCGCGCGGTGCCGCGGTGGTAGACGATGACCGGGAGTTCGCTCGCCGCCGCGACGGCTTCCACCCAGGCGACGAGTCCGTCGGTCGTGCCCGACACGAGGTACGGCGGCAGCAGCAGCAGCCCGTCGGCACCGGCCTCGGCGGCACCGCGAGCGAGCTCGATCGCATGGCCGAGCGGCCCGCCGGTGCCGGCGATCACGGGTACGCGGCCGGCGACGGTCTGCGCCGTCGTACGGACGACGTCGACGACCTCGCGCGCCGAGAGGGCGTGGAACTCGCCCGTGCCGCAGGCGGGGAACACGCCGCCCGGCGAGAACGGCAGCCGCGTCGCGACGTGCTCGGCGAGCACGTCGCGGTCGACCGAGCCGCGCGCGGTGAACGGCGTGACAGGGAAGAACAGCACCCCGTCGAAGACGAGTGCGCGTGCGGTCATGATGCCCTCGATTCGGTGTGGGGTGCGGCGGCTGCCGTGGTTGCCGTAGTAGTGGCAGTGGTGGCGGTCGGTGCCGTGGTCGCCGTGGCGAGTTCGGTGCGCCAGTCCCGCTCGGGTCGCCAGCCGACGAGCCGCGCGGCCTTCTCGATCGCGAAGACGCCGACGCGTGCCGGTGAGGGCGTCGGCGGCGTCGCCGAGCCCCGGTGCGAGGTCCCGCCAGAGCTCGGCCACGGGCTGCTTCGCGAGCGCGTCGGCGGCGCCGACGAAGAAGCCCTCACCGTCGACGACGTCTGCCGGCGCGGCGAGCCAGGCGGCGACGAAGGAAGCGGCGTCGCGCGCGTCGAGGTAGTTGAAGAGGCTCACTGCGGCGAGCGCCGGGTCGGCGAGCCGCTCGTGCATCGTGTGTCCCTGCTGGGTGGGGGCGCCGGCCCACTCCTCGGGCGAGACGACGTAGCAGGGGCGGAAGAAGCCGTAGGCGCCGGGCGCCGTGCGCGAGAACATGCGCACGGTCTGCTCGATCACGAGCTTCGAGAGCGCGTAGGCGTTCGCCGGCTCGATCGGGTGCGTCTCGTCGATCGGCACGGCGCGGGCCCGCCACGACGGCACGCTGTAGCCGATGACGGTGGGGCTGCTCGCCGCGAGGACGCGGCCGACGCCGGCGCGGGCGGCGGCGGCGAGCACGGTGTGCGCGAGCGTCGTGTTCGTGACGAGGATCTCGCGCTCGGGGGCGCTGAACGGCACCGCGATGCCGGCGAGGTGCACGATGGCGTCGGGACGGACCTCGTCGAGCAGCGCGTCGGTCGCGTGCGCGTCGAGCAGGTCGAGCTCGCGTTCGTCGACGCCGTCGAGTCCGGCGGGTGCGCGGTCGACGCCGAAGACCGCATGATCGGATGCCGCGAGGCCGGCGCAGAGGGTGCGACCGAGCCTGCCCGACGATCCCGTGACGACGACCCGCATCCCGCTCCCAGACCTTGATTGCGCGGCGATGAGAAACCGCTTTCTCGACCGAAGCCTAGGTGAAACCTGATGTCGCAGGCAACTCGGAGGCTAGACTGAGGAACCGGTTTCCCACCTCGGACGACCGTGAACGCGAAGAGACGAACGATCGGGCCCGCCAGAAGCGGCGCGAGGGGAGAGGGCATGGGCGAGCGCAGCCGTGCGGTGACGATCGCCGACGTCGCCGCGCGCGCCGGGGTCTCGCAGGCCTCCGTCTCGCGGGTGCTGAACGGCAAGCAGTCGGTCGACCCGTTCATCGTGCGGAGCGTGCAGACCGCGATCGCCGACCTCGGATACTCGCCGAGCGTCGCAGCTCGCAGCCTCGTGCACGGCCGCAACGACACGATCGCGATGGTCGTGCCCGATCTCGAGAACCCGCTCTTCCAGGGCATCCTCAAGGGACTGAGCCTCGCCGCGGCATCCGACGGCTACCGGGTCCTCGTCGCCGACACCGCCGAGCAGGTCGACGACGAGGAGGCCACCGCCCTCGAGGCGCGGCAGCGCTGCGACGCCCTCGTGCTGTGCGCGCCCCGCATGCCCGAGGATCGCCTCCGCCGTCTCATCGAGCGCGTCGCCCCGGTGGTCGTGGTGAACCGCCCGTTCCCGGGCGCCGACGTGCCGACTGTCGGGGTCGATTACGTGCGCGGCATCCGCGACCTCGTCGACCATCTCAGCGCACTCGGCCACCGCCACCTCGCCTACGTGAGCGGCCCGTCGTCGAGCGCGTCGAACGCCGAGCGCCTCCGCGGCGTGGCGGAGGCGATCGCGGCCGACGCCGGACTGCGCATCGAGGTGATCCCGAGCGGCTCGCGGCTCGACGACGGCTACGACGCGGCTCAGGCCGTGCTCGATGCGCGGCAGGGCGGCGTCACCGCGGTCATCGCCTTCAACGACCTCGTTGCGCTCGGCCTCATGACCCGGCTCCGCGAGCTCGGGGTCGACGTGCCCGGCGAACTCTCGATCGCCGGCTTCGACGACGTGCCGATGGCGCGATTCGCCACCCCGCGCCTCACGAGCATGTCGGTGCCGCGCGGCGAGCTCGGCGCGCAGGTGTGGGGGTCCCTCCGCGCCCTCATCGGTGGTCGCCCGATCGAGCATTCGGTGCTGTACCGCCCGCGGCTCGAGGCGCGCGAGAGCACGGCCGCGGTCGGCAGCGCGGGGGCGGGTGCATGAGCGTCGTGCAGCCCGAGGCATCCGCGCCCGAGGCATCCGTCGAGACGTCTGCTGAGGCATCCGTCGTCGATCGGCGCGTCAAGCGCGGGCGGGTGCTCGAGCTGCTCGAGCGCGCGGGCGCCGACTCGATCGTGCTGCGCTCGCACACCGCCGTCGCGTGGTACCTCGACGGCCCGCGCACGCACGTCTCGCTGGTCGGTGATCCGATCGCGGCGGTCGTCGTACGCCGCAGTGGCGACGAGCTCCGCGTCTTCGACAACGAAGCCGACCGACTCCTGGCCGAGGAGGTCGGCTCGGCGGCCACCCTCGACGTCGTGCGCGTGCCATGGCACGAGCCGCTCGTGCCGCAGGGCGTCGCCGCGCTCGACGAGGCGGATGTCGCGGCCGAGCTCCGCGCGGCGCGTGCGAGCCTGCTGCCCGCCGAGCTCGCGCGGTACCGCTCGCTCTGCCGCGAGGTCGCCGAGGCGTTGACGGATGCCGCGACCGCCGCCGATCCGAACGACGCCGAGCGCGACGTGGCCGGCCGGCTGGCGGCCGACCTCGTGGGTCGCGGCATCGACCCGCTCGTGACGCTCGTCGCCGGACGGTCGAGGCTCGCGCACCGGCATCCGCTGCCCACCGCGGCGCCGCTCGGTGATCGGGCGATGCTCGTGGTCTGCGGACGGCGGCACGGGCTCATCGCGAACGCGACGAGGTGGGTGCGTTGGGGCGGCGCGACCGATGCCGATCTCGAGCGGCGCATCCACGCCGTGGAGGCCGAGTTCCTCGCGGGCACCCGCATCGGGGGCACGATCGCCGAGGCGTTCCGCGCCGGCATCGGCGCGTATGCCGTGCACGGATTCGAGCCCGAGGAGTGGCGCCGGCACCACCAGGGCGGCGCGACGGGCTACGCCGGGCGCGATCCGCGCGCTACCGCGGCGGTCGCCGACCGAGTGCAGCCCGACCAGGCGTTCGCGTGGAACCCGACTGCGCCGGGCGCGAAGGTCGAGGACACGGTGCTCGTGCGGCAATCCGGCATCGAGGTGCTCACGCTGTGACCCGCGCTGGCCGACGGTGCGCTCGAATGGGCTCGATCGACCGATCGAGCTCGATCGGGTAGGCTCCGGATAGCGCTTTCCCACCCGCTCGGGCCGCACATTCGCCCGATGATCGACGATGATTCCGAGGAGACCCGATGCGCCCCATCCGCGTCGACGAGCACGACGACCGTGTGCTCATCAGAGCGAACGACGTGGTGCTCACCGAGTACGTGCACCGTCCGTCCGACCCGCAGCTCGAGTCGCCGCGGCCGTACTTCAGCCCGATCCGCACCCTGGGCGGCGAGACCGTCTCGCTCTACCGGCCGCACGACCATGTGTGGCACAAGGGCATCGCCTGGTCGCTCCCCGTCGTCGGCGACGAGAACTTCTGGGGCGGTCCCACGTTCGTGTCGGGGCAGGGCTACGTGCAGCTTCCGAACAACGGCACGCAGCACCATCGATCGTTCGTGGATGCCGCGAACGCGCCCGCCCGCATCGTCGAGCGCCTCGACTGGGTGACCGAGGCCGGCGAGACCGTCTTCGAGGAGCAGCGCACGATCGCCGCCACGATCCTCGAGCCCGAGACGCCCGCCGCTGCTCCCGATGCCTGGCTCCTCGGGTTCGAGACCCGCATGCGCAACGTCGCCGGCAGGGCGATCCCGATCGGCTCGCCCACGACGCGCGGGCGGGAGAACGCGGGCTACGGCGGGCTGTTCTGGCGCGGCCCGCGGTCGTTCACCGGCGGCACCGTGCTGGCGCCCGGCGTCGCGGGCGGCGACGAGCTCCGCGGCATCCGTGCACCGTGGATGGGATTCAGCGGGCGGCACGACGGCAGCGGCAGCGCATCCACGATCGTGATGGTCGACGATCCCGGCAACGTGCAGCACCCGCCGCAGTGGTTCGCGCGCACCGAGGAGTTCGCGTGCCTGTGCCCCGCGCCGTTCTTCAGCGAGGAGCACACGGTCGAGCCCGGCGCGACCATGGTGCTGCGGTACGGCGTGGTCATCGCCGACGGCGCGAGCGACCCCGAGCGCGCCGCGCGTCTCGCTACGGTCGGTGCGGCCGGGCTCGGCGACCTGCTGGGCGACTGGCCGACGCAACCGGCGACGGCAACCCAGAAGGCGACGGCAACCGAGAAGGAGAACGATGTCTGAGTCCACCCCGCTCCGCGCCGCGATCATCGGCACCGGCGCCATCGCGAACGCCCACGCGACCGCGCTTGCCGCCTCGACCGACGCCGAGCTCGTCGCCGTCGTGGATCGCGACGGCGAGGCGGCGCGTGCGTTCGCCGAGAGCTGGGGCGGCCCGGCCGTCTTCGACTCGCTCGACGAGCTCCTTGCGAGCGGCGCTGCCGACGTGCTGCACGTCTGCACGCCCCCGGGTGCGCACGCCGAGCAGGCCATCTCCGCGCTCGACGCGGGCCTGCACGTGATCTGCGAGAAGCCGGCCGCGCTCTCACTCGACGAGCTCGACGCGATGACGGATGCCGCGGCTCGCAACGACCGGCGCCTCGCCGTCGTCTTCCAGCAGCGCACCGGCTCCGCCGCCGCCCACGTGCGCGGCCTCCTCGACTCGGGCGCGCTCGGACGCCCGCTCGTCGCGACGTGCCAGACGCTCTGGTACCGCGACCCCGCCTACTTCGCCGTGCCGTGGCGCGGCAAATGGGCGACCGAGGGCGGCGGGCCGACGCTCGGGCACGGCATCCACCAGATCGACCTGCTCGCGTGGCTTCTCGGCGACTGGTCGAGCGTGCACGGCCAGCTCTGGCGGCTGGGGCGCGAGACGGAGACGGAGGATGTCTCGACAGCGGTCATCGCCTTCGCGGGCGGCACCGTGGCATCCGTGATCACCAGTGCGCTCTCGCCGCGCGAGACGAGCTCGATCCGCATCGACACCGAGCTCGCGACCGTCACCGTCGACCATCTCTACGGACACAGGCGCGAGCACTGGCGCATCACGCCCGCGCTGCATGTCGACGCCGAGACCGCCGCAGCCTGGGCGCTGCCCGACGTCGATGAGGCGAGCGGTCACGAGCCGCTCATTCGCGACATCTACGCCGCGTTGGTGACCGGCCAGCCGCTGCCGCCGACCGCCTCGGATGCCGCGCGCTCGTTCGAGATCGTCACGGCGATCTACTCCTCCGCGGCGACGGGAACGGTGGTCACCCCCGAGACGCTTCGTGACGACCCCGATCGGCGCCGGAGCCTCGAGAGTCCGGTGGTGGACCTCCGCCGTGGCTGACGACGCGCTCTACCACGACCCCGTGCATGACGGGGCGACCGATCCCGCCGTCATCCGCCACCGTGAGACGGGCGAGTGGTGGATGTTCTACACGCAGCGGCGCGCCTCGGTCGAGGAGCCGGGAGTCGCGTGGGTGCACGGCAGTCGGATCGGCGTCGCGCGCTCGGCCGACGCGCACGACTGGCGCTACGCGGGCACGGTCGCGGGCCTCGAACGCGGCGGGGGAGATGAGACCCACTGGGCGCCCGAGATCATCGACGACGGCGAGCGGTACCGCATGTACCTCACGGTCGTCGACGGCATCCACGATCGTTGGGAGGGGCATCCGCGCCGCATCGTCGAGTACGTGAGCGACGACCTCGAGCGATGGCGCTTCGTCGGCGAGATCCCGTTGAGCTCCGACCGGGTGATCGACGCGTGCGTCGCGCGGTGCCCCGACGGCCGCTGGCGACTCTGGTACAAGGACGAGGCGGATGACTCCACCACGTGGGCGGCCGTGAGCGACGATCTCGCGTCGTGGCAGGTCGAGGGGCGCGCGATCGGCGGACGCCCGCACGAGGGCCCGAACGTCTTCGAGCTCGGCGGCTGGTGGTGGATGCTCGTCGACGAGTGGCGCGGAATGGGCGTGCACCGCTCGGCCGATGCCGTCTCGTGGGTGCGGCAGGGCGCGCCCGACGACGTGATCCTCGGGTCGCCCGGACGGCGCACGGGCGACGCGACCTTCGGCCGGCACGGCGACGTCGTGGTCGACGGCGACACGGCCGTCCTCTATTACTTCACGCATCCGCACTGGGACGGGTCGGAGCTCGGGTCGAGCGCCGCCGCCGAGACGCGCCGGAGCGCCGTGTTCGCCGCACGTCTGGCCGTCGACGGCGGGTGGCTCAGGTGCGACCGCGACGCTGATACCGTCGAATCACCCGTTGACCTGCGCTTCAGCGACGTCCGAGCACGTCCGGCCGAGGCATCCGATAACGAATTGAAACGATTTTCTGATTTGAGTTGACCGACCGCATCCGCTGAGTTACATTGGGGAAGCGCTTTCCCGCCCCGCGTGATTCGCACCATTGTGAGATTGCATCAGGCAGACAGAGACGTTTCCGGGAGGACAACGATGTTCAACATTCGCAAGCGCCGCATGGCGATCGCCGCGGCGGCGCTCACCGCGAGCGCGGCCCTCGTGCTCACGGGGTGCTCGAGCGGCAGCGGCGCCGAGCCGGCAGCGACCTACGACCCCGACGAGGAGGTCACCCTCAACCTCGCGTTCTGGGGCAACGACGTGCGCGCTGCCCTGTACGACGAAGCCATCGCCGCGTTCAACGAGGAGTACCCGAACATCACGGTGAACTCGTCCTTCCTCGGGTTCCCCGAGTTCTGGGAGAAGCGCCAGACCGAGGCTGCCGGAGGCGGCCTGCCCGACGTCCTGCAGATGGACTACTCGTACCTGCGCCAGTACTCGGAGAACGGCCTGCTCCTCGACCTGGAGCCCTACCTCGGCACCATCATCGACACCGAGCCGCTGGCCCAGAACATCCTCGACATCGGCGTCGTCGGCGGCGAGACCACGGGCATCCCGACCTCGACGAACGCGTGGGGCATGTTCACGAATCCCAAGCTCCTCGAGCAGGTCGGCGTCGACGACTTCGAGGGCGGCACCTGGGACGAGTACGTCGAGTGGACCCAAGAGGTGACGGATGCCGGCGCCGGTGCGCTCTGGGGCGGCACCGACTACACCGGCCGCATCCAGAACTTCGAGATCCAGCAGCGCGCCCAGGGTGAAGACCTCTTCACCGATGACGGCGAGCCGAACTTCACCGAGGAGGAGCTCGCGGCGTTCTGGGAGCAGGGCGAGGAGGCTCGCACGGCGACCATCCCGCAGCAGCGGCTCGAGGAGATCTACCCGGTCTCCGGCTTCGACGCCGCGCTCACCACGAGCGAGCTGACCTGGGACAACTTCGGCGCCGGCTACCTCGGCAACCTCGGTGAGGAGTACACCGAGCTCGGCCTCGTCGCCCCGCCGATCACCGAAGACGGCGCGAAGGACCTGTACCTGAAGCCGTCGATGCTGCACTCGATCGCCTCCACGACCGAGCACCCCGAGGCTGCGGCCACCCTGGTCAACTTCCTCGTGAACAGCCCCGAGGCCGGCGCGATCTTCGGCACCAACCGTGGTCTGCCCGCATCGGAGACGATGCTCGAGGGTGCTGAACTCGACCCGCTCGGCCAGCAGATCCGCGACTACGAGGAGTCGATCGCCGACCGCCTCGGCGACGCCCCGCCGGTGCCGATCGTCGGCTACGGCGCGGCTCGAGGAGAAGTTCCGCCAGCTCGGCCAGGAGCTCGGCTTCGGCACCCTGACTGTGGATGATGCCGTCGAGCAGTTCTTCAACGAGATGGACGTCGTCCTCAACCAGTAGCACCACGACAGCGACCCCGGGCCCGGTGGGAAATCACCCCGCCGGGCCGGGGTACTGTTTCTCGCAGGAAACCGGAGAACCAGGTGAGCACGGAAACTGAATCGATCGTCACGGCTGAGGCCGGGTCGAGAAGCGTGCGACAGGTGATGCGCCAGATCAAACGGGCCGAGAACACCGTCCCGAGCAGTGCCGGCAAACGTTCCCAGAACCGCCGGGAGACCGCGGCAGGGTACGGCTTCCTCCTCCCGTGGCTCATCGGATTCATCGGTCTCACCGTCGGCCCGATGATCTACTCGCTGTACCTCGCCTTCACGAAGTACAACCTCTTCACCGAACCCGAGTGGGTCGGCCTCGACAACTTCGTGCGGATGTTCACGGAGGATCCGAACTACATCCAGTCGGTGCAGATCACTCTGGTCTACGTGCTCGTCGGCACCCCCATCAAGCTCGCCGCCGCCCTCGGTGTGGCGATGCTCCTGAACTACCGCAACGTGGGCAGCGGCTTCTTCCGCTCCTCGTTCTACGCCCCGTCTCTGATCGGCGCATCGGTCTCCGATCGCGATCGTGTGGCGCGCGATGTTCTCGACCGACGGCCCCGTCGACAACTCGCTGAGCTTCTTCGGCATCGAACTCGGCGGCTGGGTCGGCAACGTCCAGCTCGTCATCCCCATGATGATCCTGCTCGCCGTCTGGCAGTTCGGCGCGCCGATGGTCATCTTCCTCGCGGGCCTCAAGCAGATCCCGCAGGAGCTCTACGAGGCCGCCGAGGTCGACGGCGCGGGGCCGGTGCGTAAGTTCCGCAGCGTCACGATCCCGATGCTCTCGTGCGGTCATCTTCTTCAACCTCCTGCTCGAGATGATCAACGCCTTCCAGGTCTTCACCTCGGCGTACATCATCTCGAACGGCTCGGGCGGGCCGGCGGGCATGACGAACTTCTACACCCTCTACCTCTACAAGCGCGGATTCGCCGACCTGCAGATGGGGTACGCCTCGGCCATGGCGTGGGTGCTCGTCATCGTCGTGGCGATCATCGCCTTCATTCTGTTCAAGACCCAGAAGTCCTGGGTCCACTACACGGGAGAGAACCGATGAGCACGATCGAAGCCCCCCGCGCCGAGGTCGTCGAGAACGCCCTCCAACCCCAGCCCCAGCAGCGCCGCCGCGTCAAGCGCAAGACGGTCAACACGATCATCTGGTTCGTGGTGCTCCTCGGGATGACCGCGATCGTGCTCTACCCGCTGGTCTGGCTCGTCTTCTCGACGTTCAAGCCCTCGAGCGAGTTCGGGCAGAACCCGGGCCTGATCCCCGAGAACCCGACGTTCGACAACTACGTCAAGGTCGTCCAGGGCATCGGCGGCACGCCGCTCTGGCAGTTCTTCGCGAACTCGCTGTTCATCGCGGTGATGGCCGTCATCGGCACGGTGATCTCGTCGGCGCTCGCCGCGTACGCGTTCGCACGTATCAAGTTCCGGGGCGTCGGCGTGCTGTTCGCGGCCATGATCGGAACGCTGCTGCTGCCGTTCCACGTGATCATCATCCCGCAGTACATCATCTTCAACCGGCTCGAGCTGGTCGACACCTACTGGCCGCTGATCCTGCCGAAGTTCCTCGCGACCGAGGCGTTCTTCGTGTTCCTCATCGTGCAGTTCATCCGCAACATCCCGCGCGACATGGACGAGGCGGCCCGCATCGACGGCGCCGGACACATCCGGATCTTCTACTCGATCATCCTGCCGCTCATCAAGCCGGCGCTCATCACGAGCGCGATCTTCGCGTTCATCTGGACGTGGAACGACTTCCTCGGGCCGCTCCTCTACGTGAACTCGCCCGAGAAGTACCCACTGCCGATCGCGCTGAAGCTCTACAACGATGCGACGAGCACGTCGGACTACGGGGCGACGGTCGCGGTATCGTTCCTCGCGCTCCTGCCGATCCTCATCTTCTTCATCGTCTTCCAGCGGTTCCTCGTCGACGGCGTCGCGACCCAGGGGCTGAAGGGCTAGGTCCGGATGTCCCGAGCTGCCGATCGCGCCGCGCGCCGCGCTGCCCTCTCCGGCAGCGGCCCGACGAGCGACGACGCCGCAGCCACGGCGCGGTTCCCCGGGGCGCGAAGCGCGTTCGGGCTTCTCGGGGAGATTCTCCTCGTCGGCATCCTCGTCGCGATCGTGTCGCTGCCGGTGCTGACGCTCCCCGCGGCGCTCGCCGCCGGGGTGCGGCACCTCCGCAGGTTCCTCCGCGCGGAGGACTCGAGCCTCGAGTGGTTCTGGCGCGACGTGCGCGCGTCGATCCTCGGCGGGATCGGCGTCGGCGCGGCATCCGTCGTCATCGCCATCGTGCTCGTGCTCGACATCGACCTCGCGTCGACCGGCATGCTGCCCGGCGGGCCGGTCATCGGCGTCGTCGGATGGGTCGGCCTCGCCGCGCTCGTGCTCGTGCTCTTCACGGCGGCGGGTCACTGGACGCCCGAGAACGGCTGGCTCGGCGCCTTGCGCAACGTGCCTGGCGCGCTCCGCGCCGACCCTGCCGGCGCCGTCTACCTCGTGGCGACCGCCGGCTTCGCCGCGGTCGTGACCTGGCAGCTCATCCCACTCGTCGTCCCGGCGCTCGGCTGCGTGGCGCTCGCGATCGTCGCGGTGCCGGAGCGGCCGCGACGCAGCCGGCACGCCGAGTGAGCG
>CAWJZK010000004.1:0-26935 GCA_963847285.1 uncultured Actinomycetota bacterium | reverse complement strand
CGCGACCGCGAGCATGCCCGCGGCAGCGAGTCCGAGCACGAGCCCGACCCACTGCACGGGCGCGATGCGCTCCTTCAGCACGAGCGCCGCGAGCAGGATCGTGCCCGCGGGGTACAGGGCTCCGAGCACCGCGGCGACCGAGAGATCGCCCGCCCGGATGCCGAGCAGCAGCAGTCCGTTCGCGGTGACGTCGACGACGCCGCACGCGATCGCGAGCCGCACGCCGGCGGCGGTGGTCGAGACCCCGCGCCCCGCCGGCGTCGCGGAGGGGCCGAGTGACGCCGGCTGCGGCATCCGCTCGCCCTGCACCGCAACCGCGGCGGCCGAGCGGGCGCGCACCGCGGCGACGACGGCGAGCACGCCGAGGACCGACGAACATGATCGCCGCGTTCACGCCGCGGTTCAGGAGCAGCGGCACGACGCCGCTCTCGTCGGAGGTCTGGGCGATCGTGATGTAGAAGCCGCCGATCGCGATGCCGGAGCCGACCGCCATGAGGAGGCCGCGCAGACTCGGTCGCACCGCACCCTTCTCGGGCACGAACCCCACGAGCACCACGGCGATGAGCGCGATGCCGAGCGCCCAGTAGCCGAGCGCGGCGAACCGCTCGCCGCCCACGACGAGTCCGAAGAGCAGCGGCACGATCGCCGAGACGACGGCGGTCACCGGGGAGAGGATCGACATCGGCCCGATCGCGAGCGACGCGTAGAGGAGCGAGATCGCGATCGCACCGGATGACGCCCGAGAGCGCACCCCACAGCACGTCGTGCGCCGTCCAGGCGCCGCCGAGGAGCGGATACGCCGCGGCGAGCACGACGAGGCCCGAGAGGGCGGCGACCGCCGTCGCGAGTATCGCGCTCACCCGCTTCGCGGCGAGCCCGCCGAGGAAGTCGGCCGCACCGAAGACGAGTGCCCCCGTGAGCGAGAAGACGGCGGTGAGCATGGTCGTCTCAGCGTAGTCGCGCGGTCGGCCTGCTCATCGGCGCAGGGGACGGGTCTACGCTGCTCATCTGCGCGATATCGCTGAACAACGCGCGAAATCAGCGTAGCAATCGTCGCAAATCCCTTTTCAAGGCCAGAGGGCACTCGTAGGCTACGGACCAGTGCCCTCGCGAGCTGAACCGAACGTTGGTCGCGTGCGAGCCGGCCGGGGTGAAGATTCAAAGGAGAATTCATGTCACGTCGCAGCACCATCCAGCGTCTCTCGGCCGTCGCGGTCGCCGCGGCGGGCACCATCGTGGCGGGGCTTCTCGCCGCGCCGCCGGCCTATGCCGCAGAGGTGACGCATACGATCGCCGAGGTGCAGGGCTCCGGCGCTGCGACGACGATCGACCCGACGCTGTCGGTGACCGTCGAGGGCATCGTCACCGGCGACCATCGCACCGGTGGCTATCGAGGCATCTACCTGCAGACCGCCGGGTCCGGCGGTGCGACGGATGCCACGCCCGGCCGTTCCGACGGCATCTTCATCTTCCTCGCCAACAGCAACCCCGGCGTCGCCATCGGCGACAAGGTGCGCGTCACGGGCCGTGCGAGCGAGTTCAACAGCGTGACCCAGATCAACGGCTCGGCAGCAGGCGCTGTCGAGCTCGTGCAGGCCGGCGTCGGCGTGCCCGCGGTGACTCCGCTGCCCGCCACCGTGCTCGGCAGCGCGCGTGAGCCGCTCGAGGGCATGCTCGTGCGCCCGAGCGGCACCTACCGCCTCGTCTCGAGCCACAACCTGCAGAACTTCGGCGAGCTCTGGACCAGCGCCGGCACCGCGATGCCCGTCGAGGCGTTCGAGACGCAGGCGCCGACCACGACGGCCGCGAACGCCATCACGACCGCGAACAACAACGCCCGCCTGCTGCTCGACGACGGGTACAGCATCCGCACCGACAACGCGGCGCACCCCGGCGACCAGCCCTACTTCACGAAGGACCTCGTCGTCCGCAATGGCGACGCCGTGAACTTCCCCGCCGGCGGATCACTGCTCAGCTTCGACTTCGGCAACTGGCGGCTGCAGCCGCCGGTTCCCGTCAACGACGCGAGCCCGGCCGCGCTGAAGCCCACGTTCACCAGTAACGCGCGCCCCGCCACGACGGCTCCCGTCGTCGACGGCGACATCACGGTCGCAGCCTTCAACGTGCTGAACTACTTCACCACCCTCCGCGACGACAACCCGCAGGCCAGGGGCGCCGCCAACGCCGCGGAGTTCGCCATCCAGAAGTCCAAGATCGTCGCCGCGATCAACGGCCTCGATGCCGACGTCGTCGCCCTGCAGGAGATCGAGAACTCGGTGAAGCTCGGTGAGGCGCCCGACGAGGCGCTCGCCGACCTGGTCGCGGGCCTCAACGCCGCCGCCGGCTCCAAGGTGTGGGACTACGTCCGCACGCCCGCCGCGCTGCACGATGCCGCCATCACCGACTTCATCACGAACGCGATCATCTTCAAGCCCGCCGTCGTGAAGCCCTCCGGCGAGGCGCAGACGATCATCGACGAGACGGTGTGGGACAACGCTCGCGAGCCGATCGCCCAGACGTTCAAGTACAACAAGCAGTTCGTGACCGTGGTGGCGAACCACTTCAAGTCGAAGACTCCTCCCGACCCGAACCAGCAGCCCGGACAGGATGCGTTCAACCAGGACCGAGTCGACCAGGCGAAGTCGCTCCTGACGTTCGCGAACAGCCTCTCCGAGGGACGAAAGAACGCGGTCTACCTCGTCGGCGACTTCAACTCGTACGCCAAGGAGGACCCGATCAAGGTCTTCACCGACGCCGGGTGGAGCGACCTCATGTTCACGAAGGCCCGCGGCCAGTACACCTACACGTTCGACGGCGAGCTCGGCTCGCTCGACCACGTGATCGCGTCCCCGGCCGCGACCGACAAGGTGACGAAGGCGGCCGTCTGGCCGATCAACTCGCCCGAGTGGTCGGGTCGTGAGTACTGGGGTCCTGCCGCCGAGGCGGGCACGCCGTTCCGCTCGAGCGACCACGACCCGATCGTCGTCGGCGTCGGCACCGAGGGCGTGCCCGGCACCGTCGACATCGACCTCGTGACGGTGAACGACTTCCACGGGCGCATCGAGCAGTCGGCCCCGTCGGGCGGCATCGCGGCGCTCTCGAGCGCAGTGAAGCAGATCCGCGCGGAGAACCCGAACACGGTCTTCGCGGCGGCCGGCGACATGATCGGCGCCTCGACGTTCACGTCCTTCATCCAGCAGGATGTGCCGACGATCGAGGCGCTGAACGCGGCCGGGCTCGACGTCAGCGCCGTGGGCAACCACGAGTTCGACCAGGGCTTCGCCGACCTCACCGACCGGGTGATGCCGCTGGCGCTCTGGGAGTACCTCGGTGCCAACGTCTACGAGAAGGGCACGACCACGCCCGCATTGCCCGAGTACTTCACCCAGACGTTCGACGGCGTGACCATCGGCTTCATCGGTGCGGTCACCGACGAGCTGCCCTCGCTGGTCAGCCCGGCCGGCATCGCCGACCTCACCATCGGCGACCCCACCGAGGCGGCGAACCGGGTGGCGAACCAGCTGAGCGACGGCAAGAAGCAGAACGGTGAGGCCGACATCGTCGTGCTCCTGGTGCACGAGGGCGCGGCGGAGCCGACGTGGGCATCGGCATCCGCACCCGGCACCCGGTTCGGCGAGATCGTCAACGGGTCCAACGGCAACGTCGACGCGATCGTGTCGGGCCACACCCACCTCGCGTACAACCTGGTGGACCCGCGGAACGGTCGGCCGGTGATCTCGAGCGGCCAGTACGGCGAGCGCTTCTCCCGAATGGACATCCAGTACGACAAGTCGTCGAAGTCCTTCACGATGAAGAACGAGATCTTCAACCTGATGGACGGCACGACGCCGCTGTACCCGGATGACCCTGCGGTCAAGCCGATCGTCGATGAGGCCGTTGCCGTCGCCAACGTGCTCGGCAGCCAGGTGCTCGGCACCGCGACCGCGGACTTCGGTCGGGCCGTGGCGTCGAACCCGGTCGGCGCTCCGTCGTTCCCCGAGAACCGCGGTGGCGAGTCGACCCTGGGCAACCTCGTGGCCGACGTGCAGCTCTGGTCGCTCAATCAAGACCGGCCGGCGAACAGCCAGGTGGCCATCGCCTTCATGAACCCGGGCGGCCTGCGGGCCGACCTGGCGTCTGGTGAGGTCACGTATCGCGAGGCCGCCGACGTGCAGCCGTTCGCCAACACGCTGGTGACGCTGAATCTCACCGGGGCCCAGGTCAAGCAGGTGCTCGAGGAGCAGTGGCAGCCCGCGGGTGCGTCGCGTCCGTTCCTCAAGCTCGGCGTGAACAAGGAGCTCGACTACACCTACAACCCGGCGGGTCCCGCGGGCAACCGCATCACCGAGATCCTGCTGAACGGTGTCCCGATCGATCCGGCGGCGACCTACCTGGTGGGCGCGAACTCGTTCCTCGCGGCGGGTGGAGACAACTTCTTCACCCTCGCGGCGGGCACGAACAAGGCCGACAGCGGCAAGGTCGACCTCGAGTCGATGGTCGACTACTTCGCCGCGCAGCCCGAGAACACGATCGCGCCCGACAACGCCCAGCGGGCCGTCGGCGTGCAGGTCGTCGGCGACGGCACGTACGCGCCGGGCGAGCTGGTGACGGTGAACCTGTCGTCGCTCGACTTCAGCCGCACCGAGCCGGCCGCCGGCACGGTCGTGGTGTCGCTCGGCGGAGTGCAGCTCGGCAGCTCGTCGGTCGACCGGGCGTACACGCCGACGGTCGACGAGATCGGCAAGGCGACCGTCGCGTTCACCATCCCGGCCGGTGCGACGGGCCCGACGAGGTTCGACGTCCTGGTGTCGTCGACGGGAACGACGAGTTCGTTCGTGCTGAACATCGGCTGACCCTCTCTGTAGTGACGAGGCCGGGCTCGAAAGAGCCCGGCCTCGTCGCCGTTCGAGCCGAGTGGGCGTCGGAACAGTCCTCCACAGCCCGGCCGCGCGGTGACTGCCCGTCACCACGTCTCAGGTCCGGCGCCGCCGTCGGATGCGCTGGTTACACTCGACGGGTGAGCTGGAACGCGGAATCCCAATGGGCCGAGGAGGTCCCGTGGGATCCCGACGAGCTCGCTCCGCCGCCAGACGATGAGTGGGCGCCGCCGGCGCCCGCAGAACGGCAGCACTCCGAGCCTCGTGAAGCCGGCTCGCCCCGTCGGGCCGCGCCGGCCCGATTCGCCGCAGCGGCCGAGGCGCTCCACACGGTCTTCGGCTACGACAGCTTCCGCGGCGAGCAGGCCGCGATCATCGACCAGGTCACCGGGGGCGGCGACGCGGTCGTCCTCATGCCGACCGGCGGCGGCAAGAGTCTCTGCTATCAGATCCCGGCACTCCTCCGCGAGGGCACCGGGGTCGTCGTCTCGCCGCTCATCGCGCTCATGCACGACCAGGTCGACGCGCTCATCCGCAATGGCGTGCGGGCGGCATACCTCAACTCCAGCCAGCAGTCGTTCGAACGCGCCGAAGTCGAACGCGCGTATCTCGCCGGCGAACTCGACCTGCTCTACGTCGCGCCCGAGCGCCTGAACACCCCGCAGACCAGGCAGCTGCTCGAGCGCGGCACCGTCGCGCTCTTCGCCATCGACGAGGCGCACTGCGTCGCCCAGTGGGGGCACGACTTCCGGCCCGACTACCTCGCCCTCTCCGAGCTCGCCGACCGCTGGCCCGACGTTCCACGCATCGCGCTCACGGCCACGGCCACCGAGGCGACCCACCGCGAGATCACCTCGCGACTCTCGCTCGAGGGCGCGAAGCAATTCGTGTCGAGCTTCGACCGTCCGAACATCCAGTACCGCATCGCGCCCAAGCTCGAGGTGCGCAAGCAACTCCTCGACTTCGTGCGCAGCGAGGGGGTGGATGCGTCGGGCACGCCGGTCTCGGGCATCGTCTACGCCCTCTCCCGCGCGAGCACCGAGAAGCTCGCCGCCTTCCTCGCCGCGAACGGCGTGAACGCGCTGCCGTATCACGCGGGCCTCGACGCCGGACTGCGTCGCCGCACGCAGGAGCGGTTCCTGCGCGAAGACGGCGTCGTCGTCGTCGCGACGATCGCCTTCGGCATGGGCATCGACAAGCCCGATGTGCGCTTCGTGGCACACGTCGACCTGCCGAAGTCGGTCGAGGGCTACTACCAGGAGACCGGTCGTGCGGGTCGTGACGGCGCGCCGGCCACCGCGTGGCTCGCCTACGGCCTGCAAGACGTCGTGCAGCAGCGCCGCATGATCGACGAGAGCCCGGGCGACCTCGCGCACCGGCGTCGCCTGGCGCAGCACCTCGACGCCATGCTCGCGCTCTGCGAGACGGTGCAGTGCCGTCGACAGAACCTCCTCGGCTACTTCGGCCAGCCGAGCGAACCGTGCGGCAACTGCGACACGTGCCTCGAACCGCCCGCCTCGTGGGACGGCACGGTGCCCGCGCAGAAGCTCATGTCGACGATCGTGCGGCTGCAGCGCGAGCGGCGGCAGAAGTTCGGCGCCGGGCACCTCATCGACATCCTCCGCGGCAAGGAGACGCCGCGGGTTCGCCAGTACGGCCATGACTCGCTCGCCACGTGGAGCATCGGCGAAGACCTCAGCGAGCAGCAGTGGCGCGGCGTCGTGCGCCAATTGCTCGCGCAGGGACTCCTCGCCACGCACGGCGAGTACGGCACGCTCACGGTCACCGACGAGGCATCCGCCGTGCTCTCGGGCAGTCGCACCGTGATGCTCCGTACCGAAGCCGAACGCGCACCGCGGTCGCGAGGCGCGAAGGCGGCACCCGTTGCTTCCGACCTCGAACCGGCTCAGGCCGAGCTCTTCGAGCAGCTGCGCGCCTGGCGCGCGGGGGAGGCGCGCGAGCAGGGCGTGCCCGCGTACATCGTCTTCGGCGACGCGACCCTGCGCGCCGTCGCCGTCGAACGCCCGGCGAGCCTCGACCAGCTCGACGGCATCACGGGCATCGGTGCGAAGAAGCGCGAGGCCTACGGCGAGGCGCTTCTCGCCGTTGTCGCCGCGGCCTGACCCCATCGAGGCACCGGCGACCGCTAGGATCGCGGCAGGCGAGCCGTTCGCCGGCGTCAGGCGCACCACGACGGAGGGAAGGCCATGGCCGACCAGTTCGCACCGAAACGACCGTTCGGCGTCACGGTCGTGGCGGCGCTCTCGCTCCTGTCCGGCGCGTTCGACGTGATCGGCGGCATCGCGCTTCTCGCCGCCCAGGGCGACGCCGCGGTCGCCCAGGCGTTCGGCGGCACCGGGGTGCTCGTCACCGCCGCCATCCTGGTGATCGTCATCGGGATCGCGATCCTCATCATCTCGGTGGGCCTCCTCCAGGGCAACCCGGTCTCGCGCATCGCGGCGACGATCTTGCAGGTGTTCTCGCTCGCGACGTCGATCTGGGTGGGCATCGCCCAGCCGTCGGCGCTCGCCACCGAGATCGTGAGCGCGTTGGTCGCGATCGCGATCCTGTTCCTCTTGTGGTCGGGTGAGGCCGGCCGATACTTCCGCAGACAACCGGCCGACGAGCCCGGCAGCTGACGCAACCCCGTCGTCGCGACCGACGCGCCGAAGGGGGCGGATGCTGCGATGCGCGTGTTGTCGGCGACATCCGCTCGCTCACCGATACGATCGGCCGTGGGGACGCCGCATCGCGCGGCGCGGATGCGGGGGCGTCATCACATGACCGATCGCGCGATGCGTCCGGCGGGGGTCACGATCGTGGCCGTGGTGGCGTGGATCTCGGGCGCGCTCGACATCATCTCGGGCACGATCCTGCTCTTCCAGTCGGGCGTCGAATCCGTGGTGTCGGGCTTCGGCGGCACCGGGCAGCTCTACGGGGCCGCGATCGGCTCGATCATCGTCGGCCTCATCATCGTCGCCGTCGCCGGAGGGCTCCTCGGCGGCAGTTCGACGGCGCGCATGATCGTGACGGTCGTCGAGGTGCTCTCGATCATCGGCTCGTTCTTCCTCGCCTTCGCCTACCTCGGCGGAGCGGTCGGCGAGTGGCTCGGCATCGTGGTGTCGATCGTCGTGCTGCTGCTGCTCTGGACACGCCGCGCGAGCTCCTTCTTCAACAGCTGATCCGACCGAAAGGGAACATCTCATGGCCTCGACTCGACCGGGCGGCGTGACACTTGTCGCGGTGCTCACCTGGATCTCCGGACTGCTCGACATCATCGGCGGCACGATCCTGCTCTTCCAGACGAGCGTCGCCGCGACCGTCGACCAGTTCGGGGGGCCGAGCCAGTTGATCGCTTCGGCACTCCTCACGGTCCTCATCGGCGTGGTGGTCATCGTGGTCGCGGTGGGACTCCTGCGCGGGAGCGAGGGCTCCCGCATCGTGATGACGATCTTCCAGATCCTCTCGATCGTGAGCTCGGTGTTCCTCGCGATCGCCTATCCCGCAGGGGCGATCGGCGAGTACTTCGGCATCGCGATCTCGGCGGTCGTGCTGCTCCTGCTCTGGTCGCGCAGCGCGAGCGACTACTTCCGCAGCTGAGCGCTCGGCTCACTGGATCGGGCGACGGATGCCGCGGCATCCGCTTGTCGATGTCCCATCAGCCCGCGCAAACCGGGTTTGTAGGGTCCGCACAGCCCCTCGCGAGACGTCGGCGCGCCCGTTTGTAGGGCGCGAACGCAGCATTTCTGCGCCGTTGCGCGCCGTCTTACGGTGGAGGGAGGCCCAGACTGCACACGAAGGACGAGACACCGACGATGGTTGACACGGCACGCAACACGACTGCGAAGAAGAGCCCCGCGCCCGAGCGTTCGGCCGAGACGGCGCCGCCGAAGCCGGCCCGCGCCGCGGCATCCGCGCCCGTGCAGCATGCCGCGACTCGCGCGAACGACCTGAACGGCACGAGTGGCGCCGACGGCGCGAAGGTCGATGTCGCCGCCCTCGGCCGGCAGTTGCTCGGCACCTGGCCCGACGTCCGCATCGCCGCTCGTGAGCGTGCCTCGCGCCCCGAACTGCAGCGCATCGAGGGCCAGACCATGGCAGAGCACCGCGAGCGAGTGCTCGGGCAGCTGAAGATCCTCGTCGACGAGGGTGCCGTGCACCGCGCGTTCCCGAGCGCGCTCGGCGGGTACGACGACAACGGCGGCAACATCGCCGCATTCGAGGAGCTCGTGATCGCCGACCCGAGCCTGCAGATCAAGGCCGGCGTGCAGTGGGGCCTCTTCGGCGCCGCCGTGCTCCACCTCGGCACGGAGTACCACCACCGGACGTTCCTGCCCGACATCATGTCGCTCGAGGTGCCGGGCGCGTTCGCGATGACCGAGACCGGGCACGGTTCGGATGTCGCGGCCATCGGCACCACGGCCACCTACGACGAGGCGAAGCAGCAGTTCGTCATCGACACCCCGTTCCGCGGTGCGTGGAAGGACTACCTCGGCAACGCGGCGCTGCACGGCACCGCCGCGGTCGTCTTCGCGCAGCTCATCACGAAGGGCGTGAACCACGGCGTGCACGCCTTCTATGTGCCCATCCGCAACGCGAAGGGCGGCTTCCTCAAGGGCATCGGCGGTGAAGACGACGGCCTGAAGGGCGGCCTCAACGGCATCGACAATGGCCGTCTGCACTTCACCGACGTGCGGGTGCCGCGCGAGAACCTCCTGAACCGCTACGGCTCGGTCGCCGAAGACGGCACCTACTCGAGCCCGATCGCGAGCTCCGGTCGCCGCTTCTTCACGATGCTCGGAACGCTCGTGCAGGGCCGCGTCTCGCTCGACGGCGCCGCGACGACCGCCGCCGCGATGGGGCTCACGATCGCGATCACCTACGGCAACCAGCGTCGGCAGTTCAACGCCGGGAGCGACACCGATGAAGAGGTGCTGCTCGACTACCAGCGGCACCAGCGCCGCCTGCTGCCGAAGCTCGCGACCACCTACGCGCAGGTGTTCGCGCACGACGAGTTCCTCGTCAAGTTCGACGAGGTCTTCTCGGGCAAAGCCGACACCGACGACGACCGGCAGGATCTCGAGACCATCGCGGCCGCACTGAAGCCGCTCTCGACGTGGCACGCGCTCGAGACGCTGCAGGAGGCGCGCGAGGCGACCGGCGGCGCAGGCTTCCTCGTCGAGAACCGCATCGTCGGCCTTCGTCACGACCTCGACGTCTACGTCACGTTCGAGGGCGACAACAACGTGCTGCTCCAGCTCGTCGCGAAGCGCCTGCTCACCGACTACTCGAAGCAGTTCGCGAACGCGGATGCCGGCGCCCTGGCGCGCTACGTCGTCGCGCAGACCGCCGACCGTGCGTACCACGGCACCGGTCTGCGCAGCCTCGCCCAGACGATCGCCGACTTCGGGTCGACCGCCCGATCGGTGTCGGGACTCCGCGACACCAACACGCAGCGTCAGCTCCTCACCGATCGTGTCGAGACGATGATCGCCGACATCGCCGGTCGTCTCCGCGACGCACGGAAGCTGCCGAAGGCGGATGCCGCGGCCGCGTTCAACCGCAACCAGAACGAGCTGATCGAGGCCGCCCGCGCCCACGCCGAGTTGCTGCAGTGGGAGGCGTTCACGCGCGGCCTGGCCAAGACGACCGACCCCGGCACGAAGCAGGTGCTCACCTGGGTGCGCGACCTCTTCGGCCTCGGCCTCATCGAGAAGCACCTCGCGTGGTACCTCATCAACGGCCGCCTCTCGCCGAAGCGCGCACAGGCCGTGACCGCGTACATCGACCGCCTCATCGAACGCCTGCGCCCGCACGCACAGGACCTCGTCGACGCGTTCGGGTACTCGCCCGAGCACCTCCGGGCGAAGATCGCGTCGGGTGGCGAGCAGGAGCGCCAAGACGAGGCGCGGGCGTACTACGCGGCACAGCGCGCTGCCGGCACCCTCCCCGTGCCGGAGAAGTCGAAGAAGTAGCATCCGCGCACACACGAAGGCCGGGCACTGTTGGGGGGTGCCCGGCCTTCGTCGTTCACGGCATCAGCGGCGCAGGCGTCGGTAGGCGCCCGCCGCGAGCGGCAGGAACACGGCGGTGATCACGAGCGGCCAGACGGATGCCGCGAGCACCGCGTTCTCGGAGAGCCATCCGCTCGTCGCTCCCGTCGGGTTGCCGAACAGCTCCCGCGTCGCCGCTGCGGTCGCGGAGACCGGGTTCCACTCGGCGATCACGCCGAGCCACCCCGGCATCGTCTCGGCGGAGACGAACACGGTCGAGAGGAACCCGATCGGCCAGACGAGCACCTGCACCGCGGTGGTCGCCCCGGTGCCCCGGAAGCTCAGGCCGAGGAAGATCCCGAGCCAGAGCAACGCGAACCGGAGCCAGAGCAGCAGCACGATCGCGAGCGCGATCTCGGCGGGGCCCGTGGTGGGGCGCCATCCGATCAGGAAGCCCCCGAGCATGAGCACGGCGAGGCTCAGCGCCGATGACGCGAGGTCGGCGATCGCGCGACCGAGTGCGACCGAGGCGCTCGCGATCGGCAGGGAACGGAACCGGTCGGTGATGCCGCGCTTCGCGTCTTCCGCCATCGCCGTCATCGTCGACTCGAGGCCGAAGAGCATCGTGAGTGCGAACATGCCGGGGAGCAGGAATGCGATGTAGTCGCCGCCGCCGGGCAGTTCGATCGCCCCGCCGAAGAGGAAGCCGAACAGGAGGATCAGCATGATGTTGAACGCGAGCCCGAACACGAGGCCCCAGGGCTCCCGCACCCAGTGCAGCACGTCGCGGCCGGCGATGAGCCAGCCTTCGCGGAGGGCGTTCGGCGAGCGGTCGCGGCCGGGTGCCGCGGTGATGGCGGACGTGGTCATCGTGCCTCCTCGGGAGTCGGTTCGTTCGATGCAGCGGAGTCAGCCGACGCGGCGTCGGGCGTGTCGCCGCGTCCGGTGAGGTGCAGGAACACCTCGTCGAGCGTCGGCCGCCTGAGCGCGAGGTCGTCGACGGCGATCGCCTCGGCGTCGAGCGCCCGCACGATCGGCGCGAGCGCCTTGGCGCCGTCGGCGACTTCGAGGGTCACCGTGCGAGTGTCGTCGTCGACGGATGCCTCGGCGCCCGCCGCGCGGGCGATCACGTCGGCCGCCTGCGAAAGCCGCGTGCCGTCGGCGATGACTGCGGCGACGCGGTCGCCGCCGAGTCGGCGTTTGAGTTCGGCGGGGGTGCCTTCGGCGATGACCCGTCCGTGGTCCATCACCGAGATGCGACCCGCGAGCTGGTCGGCCTCGTCGAGGTACTGGGTGGTGAGGAGCACGGTCGTGCCCGCCGCGGCGATCTCCCGCACCGCCTGCCAGACGGTGGCCCGGCCGCGTGGGTCGAGGCCGGTCGTCGGCTCGTCGAGGAACAGGATCGCCGGGGTGAGCACGAGGCTCGCGGCGATGTCGAGGCGGCGCCGCATTCCGCCCGAGTATCCCGTGACGGCGCGGTCCGCGGCATCCGACAGCTCGAACGCCCCGAACAGGTCAGCCGCCCGTTCGCGGGCGCGCGACTTCGAGAGCCCGCTGAGGCGCGCGAAGAGCACGAGGTTCTGGCGGCCGGTCAGGGCTTCGTCGACGGCGTGGAACTGGCCGACGAGGCCGATGCGCTCGCGCACTGCGGCCGGATGTCGGCGCACATCGATGCCGTCGATCGTCGCGGTGCCGTCGTCGATCGCCGTGAGCGTGGTGAGGCATCGCACTGCCGTGGTCTTGCCGGCGCCGTTCGGGCCGAGCAGACCGTGGACGGTGCCGGGTGCGACCTCGAGGTCGAACCCGTCGAGGGCGGCGGATCGGCCGTAGTGCTTGTGGAGGCCGACGGCGTGGAGGGCCGGCGCGCCGGGCAGTCGGGGTGGGGTGGTCGGAGTCATCGCTCTCCTTCAACGTACTCTGTACGGGGTAATTTCAAGCATACCGTACACCATACGGAGAATGTATGCTAGCCCGCATGGCGGGAGTATCCACAGGCCGAGGTGAGCCCGACCGCACGCTGCGCCTACTGTGGCGTGCGCGTCTCGGCGAGCCCGTGGGCTCACGCGGCCCGAAGCAGCGCTCGAGCGTCGACGAGGTGGTGAACACCGCGATCCAGCTCGCCGACGAGGAGGGCATCGAGGCCGTCTCGATGCGCCGCATCGCCGACCGGCTGGGCCTCAAGCCGATGTCCGTCTACACCTACGTGCCCGGCAAGGCCGAGCTCATCGACCTGATGGTCGACCAGGTCGCCGGCGAGGTTCCGCTGCCCGCGCTCGAAGGGTCGCTCCGCGAACGTCTCACGCGAATCGCCCGCCTGCAGTGGGACGAGTACCTGCGGCATCCGTGGCTCCTCTGGATCGACACGAGCCGGCCTCCGCTCGGGCCGCACGTCTCCGACCACTGGGAGTGGTGCCTGCGCGCGATCGACGGCCTCGGGCTCGACGACCTCGACATGGACCGCATCGTGACGCTGCTCCTCGGCTTCGTCTCGGGGCCGGCGCGCGCCTACGTCGACGCCGATCGCCTGCGCGCCTCGAGCGCCGAGTCCGACGTGGAGTGGTGGGAGCGCAACGCGCCGCTCCTCGAGCAGATCATCGACGCCGAACGCTATCCGGTGTCGGGGCGGGTCGGACAGGCCGCCGGCGAGGCGTACAACGCGCCCGCCGATCCGCCGGGGGCGTTCGAGTTCGGGCTCGAGCGGGTGATCGACGGCATCGAGTCGTTCGTCGCGACGTCCACCGCCACGCCCACGCGAGCCGCCGCGATCGACTGAGCCTGCCCCGCTACTCCCCCGGAGGCTTCATGAGCGCGCCCGTGGCGAGGCCGACCGCGAGGCCGGCAGCCAGCCACAGCCAGAATCCGGTCAACAGGCTGATGCCGACGCCGACGATGGCGCCGACGACGAGCCCGACGATGAGCTGCCTGCGTCGGGAAGGGGTCATCGGTTGAGCCATGGGTCAACCCTACGTTCGCGGGAGCCGCGCCGGGGTCAGATCAGGCCGAGCGCACGAACGGCCTCGCGCTCGTCGACGAGCTCGGCGACGGATGCCGCGATGCCGCGCCGCGCGAACTCGTCGATCTCGAGCCCCTGCCTGATGTGCCACGCGCCATTCGTCGATTCGACCGGAAACGACGAGACGAGTCCCTCGGGCACGCCGTAGGACCCGTCGGAGACGAGCGCCGCGCTCGTCCACCCGTCGGGCGTGCCCAGGACCCAGTCGCGAACGTGGTCGATCGTCGCGTTCGCCGCGGACCCGACCGACGACGAGCCGCGCACCTCGATGATCTCCGCGCCGCGCTTCGCGACGCGCGGGATGAACTCGTCGACGAGCCACTCCCGCATGGCATCCGGCCCACCGAGGCGTGCCGCGAGGAGGGCGGGCACCGAGTCGCCCGCCGCCGTCGCGTGCGCGATGTCGGGGTACTGCGTCGCCGAGTGGTTGCCCCAGATCGTGACGCCGCGGATGTCGCCGACGGGAGTGGCGACGGCCGGAGCGAGCTGCCCGAGCGCGCGGTTGTGGTCGAGGCGAGTCAGCGCGGTGAAGCGCTCGGACGGGACATCCGGAGCATGCGCGGCCGTGACGAGCGCGTTCGTGTTCGCCGGATTGCCCACGACGACGACGCGGATGTCATCGTCGGCGCCCGCGTTGATGGCCTCGCCCTGCGGGCCGAAGATGCTCCCGTTCGCCTCGAGCAGGTGGCCGCGCTCCATGCCGGCGGTGCGCGGTCGGGCGCCGACGAGCAGGCCGATGTTCGCACCCGCGAACGCGGCGCGCGCGTCATCGTAGACCTCGACGTGCGACAGCAGCGGAAACGCCGAGTCCTGCAGTTCGAGCGCCGCGCCCTCTGCGGCAGGCACGCCCTGCGGGATCTCGAGCAGATTGAGTCGCACCGGGGTGTCGGGGCCGAGCATGCCGCCCGAGGCGATGCGGAACAACAGCGCGTACCCGATCTGTCCGCCGGCGCCCGTGAGCGTGACGGTGACGGGCTTCTTGGCAGCCATACCTCGAGACTAACCGCCGCGGTGGTTGCGGCTTGCGCTCGGCTCGCTCCGACCGAGACGCCGTGCGCGTGGCGCGAGCCTAACCGCCGTAGGGGGTTGCGGCCTAGCTCGGCTCGCTCCGACTGAGACGCCGTGCGCGTGGCGTTGGTGCGGGGCATCCGCTGGATCGCTACCGTGAGGCCATGAGAGAGATGTATCCCGAGATCGAGCCGCTCGAGACGGGCATGCTCGACGTCGGCGACGGGCAGCACATCTACTGGGAGATCTCGGGCAACCGCGCGGGCAAGCCGGCGGTGTTCCTGCACGGCGGTCCCGGCGGCGGCACGACGCCCGAGCACCGACGTCTCTTCGACCCCGAGCGGTATCGGATCGTGCTCTTCGACCAGCGCGGGTGCGGGCTCTCGATCCCGCACGCGAGCGAGCCCGCCGCCGACCTGTCGGCGAACACCACCTGGCACCTCGTCGCCGACCTGGAGCGATTGCGCGAGCACCTCAGCGTCGACCGCTGGCTCGTCTTCGGCGGTTCGTGGGGGAGCGCACTCGGGCTCGCGTACGCCGAGACACACCCCGAGCGCGTCACCGAGCTCGTGCTGCGCGGGATCTTCACCCTGCGCCGGCAGGAACTCGACTGGTTCTACGAGGGCGGCGCCTCGTCGGTGTTCCCCGACCTCTGGGAGGAATTCGTCGCGCCGATCCCGCTGTTCGAGCGCGCGCACCTCATCGATGCCTACGGGCGCCTGCTTGCCGACCCGAATCCCGAGGTGCACCAGAGTGCGGCGATCGCGTGGTCGCGCTGGGAGTCGTCGACGATCACCCTGCTGCCGCGGGCCGAGACGGTCGCGCGGTTCACGGAGCCCGAGTACGCCACCGCGTTCGCCCGCATCGAGAACCACTACTTCCGGCACGGCGGCTGGTGGGACGAGGGTCAGCTGATCCGGGATGCCTCGCGGCTGAGCGCAATCCCGGCGATCATCATCCAGGGGCGGTACGACATGTGCACCCCGGCCATGACCGCGTGGGACCTGCATCGTGCCTGGCCCGAGGCCGAGCTGCAGATCATCCCCGATGCGGGGCATGCGTTCGACGAGCCGGGCATCCTCGACGCGCTCATCGAGGCGACCGACCGGTTCGCACGCGGCGAGGGGCTCGGCGGAGGCGGCGACGACGGGGAAGACGAGGACCGCGACGAGGACGACGACGAAGAGGGCGACTATCGCAACGACGGTTACGACGACGAAGACGATGAGCCCAGCGACGACGGCGAACGTGAACGGCGCGACGCGCGCGAAGGGCCGACGACGACGGACGGACGCCGACGACGACGAAGACGCGAACAGCCCGACGACGACGAAGACCGCGAACGCCCGACGACGACGAAGAACGCGAACAGCCCGACGACCACGGCGAGCCCGACGACCACGACGGCGACCGCCACGGGTCGCACCACGAGAAGTAGCGTCGCGCCAGGCCGATGAGGCGCCCCATCACGATGAGGCGCCCCATCACGGCGTCGTGATCAGCCGATGGACGCGACGATCGCCTGGCCGAGCTGCACCGGCTTCGTGAACTGCGGCCAGTGGCCGGTGGGCAGATCGATGTACTCGACCTTCCTGACCCTCGCGAGCTCGCGGGTGAACGGCATGTCGTCGGCGATCCACTGGGTGAGGAGCGCGCTCGGGAACTCGCAGGTGATGACCGTGACCGGCACGTCGTAGCGCCGTTCGTCGGAGAGCACCATCGCTTCGGTCGCAACGCCGACGGGTTCGGGGATCGAGCGGGCGCGGAAGCGCGGCCCGAAGCGGCTCATCGAGGTCGACGAGCTCTTCGTCGCTGAACTCCTCCCACGCGGGCAGCGGGATCTCGCCCGATTCGATCGGGAGCTCGTCGTTGATGACGCCGCCATCGCCGAGCGGCCCGGAGTCGACGTACACGACCCGCGCGATGCGATCGGGCCGTGCGTCGGCGACGCCGTGTGCGATCGCGCCGCCGCCCGAATGCCCGACGAGCACGACCTCGCCATCCAGCGAGTCGACGACGGCGACGACGGCGGCGATGTGGTCGCGAAGGCCGATGCCGGCGCGGTCGGCGTCGACCGACTCGAGGCCGGGCAGGGTGAGCGGATGCACGGTGTGCCCGGCCTCTTCGAGGAGGGGGGTCACCTCCTGCCACGACGACGCGTCGAGCCAGAAACCAGGGATGAGGATGACGTCCATGCTTCGACGCTACCGACGTCTACCGACACTCGAACGGCCGGATGGAAGACGGCCGCCCGATCAGGCCGTGGCGGTGCGCGGCACGCGGCGCACGCCGGCGGTCGCGAGCACGACGATGCCGGCGGCGAGCACGGCGAGTCCCGCGACCGCACCGACCGAGAGCGTCTCGCCGAGCAGCGCGACACCGAGGATGCCCGCGGTCAATGGTTCCGCGAGCGTCAGCGTCGAGACGGTGGCGGGTGCGAGTCCGGCGAGCCCGAAGCCGAACAGGAGGTATGCGAGCGTGGTCGCGACGAGTCCGAGCCAGAGGGCCATCGTGAGTCCTGCGCCGGTCGCGAGCCACGAGGCATCCGTCAGCGCGAGCATCGGAATGCTCGCCACCGCAGCCGTGCCGAAGAGCGCACCCATGCTCCCGGTCGGCGTCCACCCGCGATCGAGCAGCGCCTTCGCCGCGAGCGTGTAGACGGCGTAGGACGCGCCCGCGCCGAGCGAGGCCAGCAGCCCGAGCGGATCGGCGGCCGAGCCACCCGTATTCGTCGCGGCGGCGAGGATCGCGACGCCCACCGTCGCGATCGCGGTGGCCACGGCCCAGCGATGGCCGGGGTAGCGGCGGTGCAATGCCCAGTCGAGCGCACCCGTGATCACCGGCGCGGAACCGAGCGCCACGACCGTGCCGACGGCGACGCCGTTCGCCGCGGTGCCGGCGAAGAACGCGGGCTGGTACGCGAGCACGCCCGCCGCACCGAATGCGACGAGGAGCCACGAGGGCAGCGGATGCCGCGTGACGACGCCGGGCGCCGGTGCGACGGATGTCCCGGTCGCATCGCGCCGGCGCCCGGCGAAGTGGATGCCCACGGCGATGATCGCGAGCGCGCCGCCGCCGATGAGCAGCCGCGCCGCGCCCACGGACGCGGCGCTCGCGTCGGGGCCGAGCGCTTGCGCGGTCCCCGTCGTGCCGAAGCACACGGCGGCGAGGAGCACCGCGAGCACGAACGGCATGACATATTGTTACACAATCCACCGCACGCCGCCATACTTCTCCGCCGGCGGTGCACCGGAGGTCCGTGCGCGATGCACCGAAGGGGAGGAGGGCCGCCGGTGGCGGTAGGCTCGCGGATGTCGCGGACGCGGTGCGGCGACGAAGCCGGCCTGCACGCGGCATCCGTCGACCCGAAACGGACCCGAACGGAAAGGACCGCTGTGCGCGCCGTGCTCTTCAACGCCTTCGGCGAGAAGCCCGAACTCGTGGAGGTACCGGAGCCGGACTGCCCGCCGCGTGGGGCCGTCATCCGGGTGCGCGCGACGGGCGTGTGCCGCAGCGACTGGCACGCCTGGATGGGTCACGACGACACCGTTTCACTGCCGCATGTGCCGGGGCACGAGTTCGCCGGTGAGATCGCCGCGCTCGGCTCCGACGTGAGCGCCGAGTCGGGCTGGAGCGTCGGCGACCGGGTCACCGCGCCCTTCATCTGCGCGTGCGGACGCTGCGACGAATGCCGCTCGGGCAACGAGCAGGTGTGCGACGACCAGTCGCAGCCGGGCTTCACGCACTGGGGTTCGTTCGCCGAGTACGTCGCGATCGACGAGGCCGAGCTCAACCTCATCCGACTGCCCGACTCGCTCGGGTTCGTCGAGGCGGCGTCGCTCGGCTGCCGCTTCGCGACCGCGTTCCGGGCCATCGTCTCGCGCGGCCGTCTCGCCCCCGGCGAGCAGATCGCGGTGCACGGATGCGGCGGCGTCGGCCTCTCGGCGATCATGATCGCCGTCGCCGCCGGGGTGAAGGTCTACGGGGTCGACGTCTCCGACGCGGCGCTCGCCGCCGCCGAGAAGCTCGGCGCGATCACCGTGCGGGGCGGCGACGGCGCGGCCGAGCGCATCCTCGAGGCATCCGACGGCGGGGTGGATGTCTCGGTCGACGCGTTCGGCAGCACCGAGACGTCGTTCGCCTCGGTGCGGAGCCTGAAGAAGCGCGGGCGGCACGTGCAGATCGGCCTCATGGTCGGCGACAGCGCGCTCGCCGCGATGCCCATGGACGCCGTGATCGCGGGCGAGCTCGAGATCCTCGGCAGCCACGGCATGGCGGCGCACGAGTATCCGTCGATGCTCGGCGCGGTCGCCTCGGGCGACTTCCGCCCGATCGAGCTCGTGGGGCGGCGCATCACCCTCGACCAGGTGCCGAAGGCGCTCGCGTCGATGGGCAAGGCCGGCGGTGCGGGCTCGGGCATGACCGTCGTCGAGTTGTAAGCCGCTGTCGTCTGGGTGATGTTCGCCCTTGTGCGATTCCGGCGCGTTCCATAACGTGAGCGATATGCCTCGGTGACACGAGGCACTCATCGCGCTCGGTCGACTGCGCATATCTCGCGCGAGGAGCGCGCAGGCCCTCAACGAGGAGGCACGACCGCATGAGCACCCACACCCCGCCCGCCCGCACCCCACGTCGCGTGGCTGCAGCCCTTGCGGTCGCCGCCGCACTGTTCACCGTCGTCGGCACCGCGGGCGCGGCACACGCTGCGCCGCCGCAGCAGATCGACCCGTTCGCGCCCGACTTCGGGCCGAACGTCACGGTCGTCGACCCGCGACGCCGATCGGCGACGTGCAGGCGATGCTCGACGATCTCGCCGACGCCCAGGTCGACGCCGAGATGTCGACCGCCCGCCACAGCGTGCTGTTCCTGCCTGGCGCCTACGGCACCGCGGAGGATCCGCTGCAGGCGCGCGTCGGCTACTACACCGAGATCGCCGGGCTCGGCGCGTCGCCCGAGGACGTCGACATCACGGGCAAGATCGAGGTCTACAACCGCTGCCTCGCCGACGGCGGCACCTCGAACTGCCTCGCACTCGTGAACTTCTGGCGCACGATCTCGAATCTCTCGCTCCAGGTGAACGCGGCCGGGCAAGACGGATGCCGCGCCTCCGCGAACTTCTGGGCGGTGTCGCAGGCCGTGTCGATGCGCCGCCTCAACGTGTCGGGCAGCACGCTCTCGCTCATGGACTACTGCACGGCCGGTCCCCAATTCGCGAGCGGCGGCTTCATCGCGGACTCGCGGCTCCCCAACGTGCTCAACGGCTCCCAGCAGCAGTGGTTGACGCGCAACAGCATCGTCGGCGGCTGGACGAACGGCGTCTGGAACCAGGTCTTCTCGGGCGTCGAGGGGGCGCCGGATGACTCGGCGTTCCCGAACCCGCCGTACACGACGCTCGACGAGACGCCCGTGAGCCGCGAGAAGCCGTACCTCTTCGTCGACTCCGACGGACGCTACGGCGGTGCGCGTGCCCGAGGCGCAGACCGGCACCCGCGGCATCACGTGGGCCGACGGCGAGACGCCGGGACGCACGATCCCGATCACCGACTTCTACATCGCGAAGCCCGGCGACTCGGTGAGCACGATCAACACGCAGCTGTCGAAGGGCAAGCACCTGCTGCTCACGCCCGGTGTGTACGACATCGCGAAGACGATCCAGGTCAAGCGTGCCGACACGGTGGTGCTCGGCATGGGCCACGCCACGCTCACCGCCGTCGGCGGTGCCGTGCCGCTCGAGGTTGCGGATGCCCCGGGCGTCGTCGTGGCGGGCGTCACGATCGACGCCGGCACGGTCGAGTCGCCCGTGCTCCTGCAGGTCGGCAAGCCGGGCAACGGCCACTCGAACAAGATCGACCCGGCCAACCCGATCACGCTCTCCGACGTGTACTTCCGCGTCGGCGGCCCGCACATCGGCAAGGCCGACACCGCGCTCGTCGTGAACAGCGACCACGTGCTCATCGACCACACCTGGGTGTGGCGCGGCGACCACGGCGTCGAGGGCTTCACCGAGGGGGTCAACGGCGATACCGACCGCTGGAACACGAACACCGGTCGCACGGGTGTGGTCGTGAACGGCGACGACGTGACCGCGACGGGCCTCTTCGTCGAGCACTTCCAGCAGTTCAACACCGTCTGGAACGGCGAGCGCGGCACCACGGTGCTCTACCAGAACGAGCTGCCCTACGATCCGCCCACCCAGGCCGACTGGACGCGGCCCGACGGCACGCTCGGATATCCCGGGTACAAGGTCGCCGACGACGTCGCCGAGCACACGCTGTACGGCGGCGGGGTGTACGTGTTCAACCAGAACAACCCGTCGATCCTGACCGAGAACGGGTTCGAGGCACCGGAGGGTGAGGGCATCTCCCTGCACCACATCATGACGGTGAACCTGAGCGCCGGCACGATCCTGCACGTCGTCAACGGCATCGGCGATCCCGCCGACACGACGCGCATCGGCGTGCCGGTCTACATCGTGGAGTATCCGCTGCCCTGATCGCGCGTCACCACCGTCTCGACCCCACAGTGCGCGATGCGTCAGGGCTCCGGCGCGAGCGCGACCCGTTCGTCTCGCGCGCTCCGCCAGACGGTGCGGGCGGCGTCGGCGTTGAGCAGCCCGATCGCGACGCCGACGACGATGTCGATCCAGCCCGTCGCGATCCAGATGGTCGCGATCGCGACGCCGATGATCGCGAGGTTGGCGAGCGCGTCGTTGCGGGCCGAGAGCCACGCGGCCTTCGCGAGGCTGCCGACATGGTTCCGGTGGCGAACGAGGAGCAGTGCACAGGTGAGGTTCACGAGCAGAGCGCCGATCGCGGCGAGCGAGAGCGGCAACGTCTCGGGAGGCGTCGGATTCTGGATCTTGACCACGGCAGTCCAGATCGTCGCCAGGGCCGGGATCAGGATGACGAACGCGAGCACGCTCCCGACGAGCGAACGCCGCCGGGCCGTCCATCCGGCGGCGACGAAGATGAGCAGGTTGATGCTCGCGTCCTCGAGGAAGTCGACGCTGTCGGCGAAGAGCGAAACCGACCCGATCAGTTGTGCGACCGTGAACTCGATTCCGAAGTAACCGAGGTTCAGCGCTGCGACCAGCAGCACGGTCCGGCGGAATCCGTCGGCCGGGCGATCCGTGTCGATCATCGCGCCTCCGGTTGTCGAGTCTAGGCAGGCATCCGTCTGAGGACGAGTCGGATTCGCTGATGCGCCGACCTGCGGCCGACCCCTACCATTGCCTCGACCCCCACAGGAGGAATGGATGAGCGACCCCTACGCGGCTCAGGCCGGCTGGTATCCCGAACCGAACGGCACCGGCGGCCAACGCTGGTGGGATGGCACCGCATGGACGGAGTACGCGACGCCGCGGGTGGCGCCGCCTGCGCCGCCGGTGGCGGAGTACGCGCCGTACGACGGCGGCACGACGCAGGCCCGCGTGCCGGAGGGCACCCCGGTCGACACCGTCTGGATCTGGCTCATCGTGGCGCTGCCGGTCGTGGCCCTCATCCCGTTCTTCATGTGGGACTTCGAGGGCTACCTGCTGCGCTCGATGACCGACCCCACGGCCCAGGTGAGCATCTACCTCGACCCGATGTACCTCGCCCAGGTCGTGCTCGGTTGGCTCGGGTACGGCGCGGCGGTCTGGTTCGCGTACCTCGACCGCGCCGCGCTCAAGAGACTGGGATACACCCGGCAGTTCCACTGGGCATGGGCGTTCCTGTCGTCGCTCGTGTACGTGATCGGGCGCTCGGTCGTGGTGAAGCGCCAGGCCGGCCGCGGGTCGGCGCCGATGTGGGTCGCGATCGCGCTCAACGTCGCCGTATTCATCGGCATCATGGTGTGGATCTTCGTCGTCGTCGCGAACGTCCTCGACGCGGCGATCTCCTCGTACCCCTCCGTGGCGTAGCAGCGCAGCACACGAGCCGCCCGCGAGCCGTGACGGGCGGCCGCTCAGGCCGAACCGGGCTGGAGCAACCCGCTCTCGTACGCGTAGATCACGAGTTGCGCCCGGTCGTGTGCGTGCAGCTTCGACATGATGCGGTTGACGTGCGTCTTCGCGGTGAGCGGCGAGATCACGAGTTCGTCGGCGATCTCCTGGTTCGAGCGTCCCCGGGCGACGAGGAGCAGCACCTCGCGCTCGCGCTCCGTGAGCAGCTCGAGCTCGGGCGATGCCACCGGCGACGGCGAGCGCGAGGCATCCGTCACCGGCAGCACGTAGCGCGTGATGAGGCTCCGCGTCGCCGTCGGCGAGAGCAGCGAGTCGCCGGCGTGCACCGCCCGCACCGCCCGCCCGATCTCCTCGGGCTCGGCGCCCTTGCCGATGAAGCCGCTCGCGCCGGCGCGGAGCGCGGCGACGAGGTATTCGTCCTCCTCGAACGTCGTGAGGATGAGCACTCGGGTCTCGGCGAGCTCCGGGTCGCCGCAGATCGCGGCGGTCGCGGCGATGCCGTCCATGACCGGCATCCGGATGTCCATGAGCACGATGTCGGGATGCTCCGACCGCGCGATCGCGACAGCCTCCTCGCCGTTGACCGCCTCGCCCGCGATCGTGAGGCCGGGCTCGTGCGTGAGCAGTTCGCGCAGCGCCGTGCGGATGAGGGTCTGGTCGTCGACGATGAGCACCGAGGTCATCGGGGATCGTCCGTTCCACCATGAGGCGACGGATGCCGCGAGTCGACGTCGTGGGCGGGCAGCGGCAGTGTCACGGTGAGGCGGTATCCGCCGGCCGTCGGGCCGGCCTCGACGGTGCCGCGCACCGACGCGACGCGCTCGCGGATGCCGAGCAGGCCGTGCCCGGCCGCGGCGCCCGCGGCGCCGCGGCCGCCGTCGCACCCGCGGCCCGCGCCGTGTCGGCCCGCGCCGTGTCGGTCGCGTCGCTGCGGGAATCGACCGGATTCGTGACGACGAGGCGCGCGGCATCCGACCGCACCTCGACGAGGATGTGCGCCCGATGCTCGGCGCCGTGCTTGTGCGCGTTCGTGAGCGCCTCCTGCAGCACCCGGTAGGCGACGAGGTCGGTGGCGACCGGGAGCCGGGAGGGATCGCCGTCGACACGGAGTGTCACGTCGAGCCCCGACTCGGTGAAGCGGGCGATGAGTTCGTCGATGCGGTCGAGACCGGGCTGCGGGGCGGCGCCGGAATCCGCCGACCGAGCATCGGTCTCCTCCGAGCGGAGCACCGCGAGCAGGTCGCCGATCTCGCCGAGCACCGACCGCGCCGCCGACCTGATCGTCACGAGCGCCTCCCGTGCGGTCTCGGGCCGCGACTCGAGGGCAGACGACGCGACGCCGGCGTTGAGGCTGATCACGGCGATCTGGTGCGCGACCGCATCGTGCAGGTCGCGAGCGATGTGCAGCCGGTCCTCGGCGACCCGTCGCCGTGCCTCGGACTCACGGGTCTCCTCTGCACGTTCGGCGCGTTCGGTGATCGCGACGATGTAGGCGCGCCGGGATCTCGTCGCGTCGCCCGCCGCCGCGGCGAAGCCCATCGTCACGAGAAGCTGGATCGTGCGCGGATCAACCGGCTGCGCCCGGGTCGCGAGCACTCCGAGCGCGACGAGCACGACCCCCGCGATCGCGGCCGTGATGATCGTGGTGCGCCGATCGGTGCGCACCGCCACCCCGAACATGGCGATCGCGCTCGCGAGCACCGCTCCCGCGGCGAGCATGCCCGTGACCGCCGCGATGCCGAAGATCGCGACGCAGGCCGCGAGGATCGGGATCGGCCATCTCCGCCGGAGGGGGAGGATGAGGGCGGGTGCGAGCACGAGCACGAACCCGAGCGGGTCGGTCGGGGGCGAACCCCCGTCTGGGAACGGCGCGAATGCGGCCGCGACGACGAGGACGGCGGCGACGACATCGCCGATCCACACCGGCCACCGCCGCGGTTCGCGGCCGGCCGACGCGTCGTTCGACGCGCCGTTCGTCGGAGTCATGGCTCCAGCATGGACCGGTTCGAGGACGGGCGCGTCACCCCCGCGCAGCATCCGTCGTACCGCGTGCGCAGTAGTCGAAGTGACGGCGACGGGTGGATGTGCTGCGGCATCCGCTCGCCGACGCTTGAAGAGTCATCCGGAACCCCCGGACCCACCGACGAACAGGACCATCTCATGACCGCCCCGATCCTCTCGGCCCGCGACGTGCACAAGTCGTACGGCCGCGGACCCGAACCGCTTCGACGCCCTCAAGGGGGTGAGCCTCGATGTCAACGAGGGCGAGAGCATCGCGATCGTCGGCAAGAGCGGCTCGGGCAAGTCGACGCTCATGCACGTGCTGGCGCTGCTCGACCAGCCCACCGAGGGTGTCGTCGAGCTCGCGGGCGAAGACACCCGCTCGCTCCGCGGCGCGAAGCTCAACCGCACGCGCAACAAGACGTTCGGCTTCGTCTTCCAGCAGTTCTTCCTCACCCCGAACGCCTCGGTGCTCGAGAACGTGATTCTGCCGCTGAAGATCGCCGGAGTCGGCGCGCGTGAGCGCAAGCGGCGCGGGCTCGCCGCGCTCGAGCAGCTCGAGCTCGACGACAAGGCGCGCAACAAGGCCGTGAACCTCTCGGGCGGCCAGAAGCAGCGTTCGGTGATCGCCCGTGCGCTCGTGAACAATCCGCGGGTGATCTTCGCCGACGAGCCGACCGGCAACCTCGATACGGCAACCGGCGCGGTCGTCGAGGACATCCTCTTCGACCTGAACCGCGAACAGGGCATCACCCTCATCGTCGTCACGCACGACGAGGAGCTCGCGGCCCGCTGCGACCGGCGCATCTCACATCCGCGACGGCGTCATCGTCGACGAGGGCGGCGTCACCGTCGACGAGGAGGTGGCGGCATGAAGACCCTCGACCTGATCGGAACGGCGATCGGCAACACCTTCCGTTCGAAGACCCGCACGATCCTGACCATCCTCGCGATCTTCGTCGGCGCCTTCACGCTCACGATCACGAACGGGCTCGGCACCGGCATCAACCACTACATCGACGACACGGTCTCGGCCATCGGCGCCGACGACGTGATGACGGTGACCAAGGTCAGTGCGAGTGCAGCGGATGCCGGTGACGGCCCACGCGAGTACGACCCGCAGGCGATCCCCGGCGCCCCCGTGCCGGGCCCTCCCGGCTCGTCGAGCGTCGTCGCGCCGATCGGAACCTCGCAGCTCGACGAGCTCGCGGCGATCGACGGCGTCGTGCGGGTGCAACCCGTGAAGACGATCGACGCCGACTACATCGACGACGGCGGCACGAAGTACACGATCGACATCGGCGGGTTCGTGAGCGGGATGCGCCTGCAGCTCGCCGCGGGCGAGCAGCCCGACGCGGCGGCATCCGGCTACGAGGTCGTCATTCCCGCTGCCTACGTCGACTCGCTCGGCTTCGCCGACGCGGACGCCGCGGTGGGTCAGACCGTCACGCTCGCGGTGACCGACGCGGAGCACACCCAGCACGAGCTCGAGGCGACCGTCGTCGGCGTCGCCGAGGAGAGCCTCGGCACGAGCGGTGAAGCGGTGCCGAACCAGGCATTCACCGACGCCCTGTTCGCCGCCCAGTCCACCGGACTCGATGCGGCCGCGCAGGACGAGTTCACGCAGGCGACGGTCTGGTTCGACCCGAGCTGACACGCCCGAACAGGTCACCGCGCTGCAGGACCAGCTCACCGACGCCGGGTACGACTCGACGACCGTCGCCGAGCAGCTCGGTTCGTTCAAGGCCGTGATCGACGGCATCGTGCTCGTGCTCAACGCATTCGCGATCATCGCGCTGCTCGCGGCGAGCTTCGGCATCGTGAACACACTGCTCATGTCGGTGCAGGAGCGCACCCGTGAGATCGGGCTCATGAAGGCGATGGGCATGGGCAGCGGCAAGGTCTTCGGGCTCTTCAGCCTCGAGGCGGTGTTCATCGGATTCCTCGGCAGTGCGATCGGCGCCGGACTCGGCATCCTCGCCGGCACGGCCCTGAGCTCCGTGCTCGGCGGGGCGTTGCTCGCCGACCTGCCGGGACTCACCCTGATCGCCTTCGACCCGGTGTCGATCGCCGTGATCATCCTGGTGGTGATGGGGGTCGC
>CAWJZK010000003.1:0-43295 GCA_963847285.1 uncultured Actinomycetota bacterium | reverse complement strand
AATCGCCGCCGGCATACTTCCGCCCCCGTCGGGCGAGATGCCATACTCGGACCACTCCCGGCGGAACCGCGACCCGCGACACGTGAGGCGAGGAATCGACCTTGGGGGGTTGGTGCATGAGCGCAGAGCTCGTCACGATCATCGGCGGAGTGCTCATCCTCGCCGACCTCGCGATCCGCATCGCGGCGCTCATCATCGTTCCACGCGGGCGCAAGCCGACCGCCGCGATGGCGTGGCTCCTCGCGATCTTCCTGATCCCGTTCGTCGGCATCCTCCTGTTCCTCGTGATCGGCAGCGTGAAGCTCCCCAAGGCGCGCCGCGAGAAGCAAGCGCAGATCAACCGGATGATCGCGGAGAAGTCAGCGGGCATCGACCTGGCTCCCGACCGCGCCACGTGGCCCGACTGGTTCGCGTCGGTCGTCGAGCAGAACCGCGTGCTGGGCGCCCTGCCCGCCGTCGGCGGCAACACGGCGGAGCTCATCGGCGACTACCGCGGCTCGATCGACGCCATGGCTGCGGAGATCGACACCGCCACGCGGTTCGTGCACGTCGAGTTCTTCATCGTCTCGTTCGACGAGACGACCAAGGGATTCTTCGGCGCCCTCGAACGGGCCGTGCAGCGCGGGGTCACGGTCCGCGTCCTCCTCGACTACATCGCCTCGAACAAGGCCGTCGGCCACGAGGAGACCTACGCCGAACTCGACCGCATCGGCGCGAAGTGGAGCTTCATGCTGCCGGTGCGCCCACTGAAGCGCGAGTACCAGCGGCCCGACCTGCGCAACCACCGCAAGCTCGTCGTCGTCGATGGGCGCGTCGGCTTCATGGGCTCGCAGAACCTCATCGACCGCAGCTACAACACGAAGAAGAACCTCCAGCGCGGCCTGCAATGGCAGGAGCTGGTCGCGCGGATCACCGGTCCGGTCGTGACGGCGATCAACACCGTGTTCCTCTCCGACTGGTACCTCGAGACCGACGAGCTGCTCGGCGACGAGGAGAACGTGCCGGCCGCCGCGGTGCCGGCCGATCACTCGCCCGACGCGCTCGTGTGCCAGGTGGTGCCGAGCGGTCCGGGCTACGACGCCGAGAACAACCTCCGGCTGTTCCTCGCGCTCATCAACTCGGCGCAGAAACGGGCCATCATCACGAGCCCCTACTTCGTGCCCGACGAGGCGATGCTGTATGCGATCACCTCGGCGTGCTATCGCGGGCTCGACGTGCAGCTCTTCGTCTCCGAGGTCGGCGACCAGGGCTCGGTCTGGCACGCCCAGCGCTCCTACTACAGCGCCCTCCTGCGCGCGGGCGTGAAGATCTGGCTGTACCCGGGCCCGTACATCCTGCACTCGAAGCACCTGTCGATCGACGACGACGTCGCCGTGATCGGCTCGAGCAACATGGACATCCGTTCCTTCAGCCTCAACGCCGAGATGATGCTGCTCGTCCGCGGCCGCTCGCTCGTGGCGCAGATGCGCGCCGTCGAGCAGGGGTATCGCGACGCGGGTCGGCAGCTCACCCTCGAGGAGTGGCAGAAGGAGCCCGGGTCGGCGACGTTCCTCGACGGCGTCGCCCGCCTCACCTCGGCGCTGCAGTAGCCCGCGAGCGCGCGCTCGCTCACGCGACTACCAGGCGAGCAACGTGCGGCGACGATGTGCGTGCCGCCACCGCGCAGAGCAGTCCTGATCGCGGCATCCGATTCGGGGGTTGACCCGATAACGGCCTTCGCGTCGCGCTCATATCGTGTGGTGCATGACCACAGGAACCGAACGACTGCCTCATCCTGCCGGCGCCGGGAACTCCGGCGTCCCCTCACCGCGCCGCGTCGGAGCCCGCATCGGGTGGACGTGGATCGTGCTCTCTTCGCTCGCGATCGCCGCCTTCGCCGTCGTGCCGTACCTCACGGCGTCGCTCGCCGAGCTGTCGGACTCGGGTGCCGGCGGACTCGCGGGCAACTACGAGGACAGTCCCGTCGTGGTGCAGGCCGCCTTCTACGCGCACATCGTGGCGGGCGGCGTCGCCCTCATCGCGGGCCCGTTCCAGTTCTGGCGAGGTCTGCGCGACCGCCATCGCTCGGTGCACCGCTGGATCGGGCGCACCTACCTCGCCGCCATCGCGATCGCGGGTGTCTCGGGGCTCGTGATGGCCCCGTTCAACTCGGCCGGACTGGTCGGGTTCTTCGGGTTCGGCACCCTCGCGGTGCTCTGGCTCGTGACCGGGTTGGCGGCCTATCGGGCGATCAGGCGACGGGATGTCGCGAGCCACCGAGCCTGGATGATGCGCAACTTCGCGCTCACCTACGCCGCGGTCACCCTGCGACTGTGGCTCGGCGTCCTGATCGCCGTCCAGTTCCTGCCGGGTGGCGACATCGACTTCGGCGACGTCTTCGACAACGCGTACGCCGCCGTGCCCTTCCTCGCCTGGCTGCCGAACCTCGTGGTGGCCGAGTGGCTGATCCGGCGCAGGGGACTGCCCTCGTTCCGCCTTTCGAGTGGAGCAGACGCGGTCTCGAGAGCACGGGATTAGGCTCGATTCACGTGCTCGCTCACGCGGTGAGGACGGGAGTGACGGATGCCGCGGCATCCGCCTGCACCGAGGCATCCGCTCGGCCCGGGGCATCCGCCACCGGCTTCTCCCATGGCGCGGGGAACGGGAAGTACCGATCGAGGAAGTCGATCACGGCGGCGGTGCGCTCCTCGACCGAGATCTCGGGGAGGCTCCCGTCGTTCAGGCAGAACATGTCGTGGTCGCGGCGCTTCAGCAGCGTCTTCATGGCGGGCAGCGCCCGCCGCAGGGTGGTCTCGACGTACTTCACCCGGGCATCGGTCTGCACGACCGCGCGGCCGGTGAGCAGTCCGTAGTAGTGGTAGAGCGAGTTCGTCACCGAGATGTCGGTCGCCGAACGGAACCGGCTCGCGGCCGTGCGGCGGAACTCCTCGGGGAAGGCGGCCTCGAGTTCGGCCATCACGCTCTTGCGCAGCGGTGCGGCGCAGTGCTCGAGATGCCGGGTGGTCACCTTGCCGAACCGGCCGAGGAGGAGCGCGCGATTCACCCGCGCGGCGTTCTCGAAGCCGCTGCGGCCGGGATCCGTCTCGCCGAGCCCGATGCGCGTCGAGGCCTCGACGAACTTCGTGATGCCGCCGGGGGAGAAGAACAGCGACGGGCTCACGGGCCGGCCGAAGAACATGTCGTCGTTCGAGTAGAGGAAGTGCTCGGCGAGCCCGTCGATGCGGTGCAGCTGGCTCTCGACGGCGTGCGAGTTGTGCGTCGGGAGCACCGAGGTGTCGGCGAACATCTCTTCGCTCCGCACGATCGTGACCTTCGGATGCCTCGCGAGCCACGACGGCGCGGGGGAGTCGGTCGCGATGAAGATGCGGCGCACCCACGGAGCGAAGAGGTACACCGAGCGGAGGGCGTACTTCAGCTCGTCGATCTGCCGGTACCTGGCCTCGGAGTCGTCGCCCTCGCCGACGACGTAGCTCTGCATGCGCTTCGCCCGCTCGCGCACGAACTCGTCGCTCGAGCCGTCGACCCAGGAGAACACCATGTCGATGTCGAAGTCGACGTCGCTCGCGAGCGGCTCGAACATGTGCTCGAGCGTCGGCCAGTCGCGCCCGTGCAGGTGCACGACGTCGTCGACCGCCTCCCAGCGCGGGAGGGTGCGCCGCATGAGCGCGTTCTCGACGGGCGCCTCGATCGTCTCGTCGCCGAACCGCCAGAACTCGAGCTGCACGGCGGTCGCGCTGCCGTAGCGCAGCCGCCCGATCGGTTCGAGGCGCGGCCGGTGGATGCGGAGCACCGAGGGCTTGCGATGCGCGGACAGTCGCCCGTCGGCGAGCAGCACGGCGTGCGCGTCGGCCGCTCGGTCGGGCGCGAGGGTCGACGCGTAGAACGGCTCGTTCGCGAACGCCTGGGCGAACGCGCGTGCGACGGCCTTCCGCTCCGCTCGGTCGACGGCGATCACCGGCCGGTCGTCGTTGCCGCGCACGAGGAGGAACGGGATGCCGGCGGCATCCAGCGCATCGCCCACTGCGAGCAGGTCTTCGACCATCGACTCCTGCGGCGTCACGTGGCCGTTGCGCAGCGCGTACTGGCCCTTGCGCATGACGAGGTCGTCGCGTTCGAACCGCGGGGGACGGATCGCGGATGCCACGAGCACGAGCTCCGTGGCATCCGAAAGCCGCATCGGCGGGGCGGGCGTCGCTTCCCTCCTCGCGAACGCGTGCCCATCGTGCGGGTGCCGGTCAGGGGTTCGATCGCGGTCGGGTCTCGTCACGAAGTGGTGGCCTCCAGGGGTCGGTGCGTGGGGCGCGGAAATGCGCAGATGGTCTGATTCTACGCAGCGTCGACATCGACGCCTCGGCATCGGCCGTGCTGCGCGGTGTTGCGCGCGGTTACCGAATGCGACGGCGCCCCATCGCGGCATCCGCTCGGCGTGCCTAGCGTCGAGGCATGTCGCCTTCCGTCTCACTCGTCGCCGTCTCGGGGAGCCTGCAGTCGCCGTCGAGGACCACCGTGCTCGTGACGGAGATCCTCGAGCAGTTCGCCGCCGCACTCGGCGGGCACGTCGAGGTCGAGACCCACCTCATCGAGCTCAGCGAGGTCGGGCGCGAGTTCAGCGGGGCGCTTCGGCGCGACGAGTTGAGTCCGGCCGCGGAGGCGGCGATCCGGCGCATCGAGTCGGCGACGCTCCTCATCGTCGCGAGTCCGGTGTACCGTGCGTCGTTCACGGGGCTGTTCAAGCACGTGTTCGACTTCGTCGGGCAGTACTCGCTCATCGACAAGCCGGTGCTGCTCGCCGCGACCGGCGGCAGCGACCGGCACGCGCTCATCATCGAGCACCAGTTCCGGCCGTTGTTCTCCTTCTTCCAGGCGCTCACCCTGCCGCTCGGCGTGTACGCGCGCGACGCCGACTTCGTCGAGTACCGCATCGAGGCGGAGCCGCTGCGCGAGCGCATCGCGCAGGCCGTGAGCCGTGGACTGCCGGTGGTGCGCGGCACGCTGCCCGACCGGGTGTCGGAGTACGTCCCCACCTGGTGAGCCCGGCGGTTTCGATCCGACCTCGGACCTCGTGAACCTGTACGCGGGTACATGTTCGCGGCGTACGGTCCGAGCATGAGCAACACACAGGGCCTCGGTCGCCCTCCGACAGACCGCGACGTCGCGGTCGTCGGGCCGCTCGCCGTCGACCACGTCCTCGCCGGCGAACTGCCTGCGACTCTCGGCACGGTCGATGCCCCGGCGAAATACCTCGTGACCGCGATCCTCACGCGCCGACCGGATCCATTGGAGCTGCAGCTGCTCGAGGCGCCGGCCGTTCGCGAGCAACTGGCCGCCGCGGGGTATCCCGGCACCACGCTCGCCGCCTCCGATCGGCGGCTGCTCATCGGCAACACCGATCTGCATGAACTCGAGACCGGTCTTGCCCGTCTCATCGGAACCATCCTCGTGAACATCGCCGCGAGCGCGGGGGCGCAGCGCGAGCCTCGCGAGGGCGAACGGATCGAGGCTTCGGAGCGGGAAGCGTCGCGGGCCGAGGCGGTCATCCATGCCGCCAAGCGGATCAGTTTCGGCCCGAGGGAGTCGATGTATCGCTAGGCGGCACTCCCGCCGCCGGCGTCGCCTGCCGTCAGAGGCATCGGACCGTCGATCGCGTCGATCCGTCGATCGCGTCGATCCCGTCGATCGCAGATGACGCCGCATGACCCCACGTTGAGGCGTGTGACCGCCGGTTCCGCCGTGTGACGGCGGGCCTCGCGGCATCCGCTCGCCCTCCCTAGCGTCAGCTTCGGGAGGTCGGAACAATGACACGACTCATCATCGGTGCGATGGTCCGCGCGATCGGCGCCTATCCCTCGGGCTGGCGGTACCCGGGCGCGCATCGCGACCCGCGCGGCGACGCCGCGGTGCTCAGGCGGGCGGCGGAGGTCGCCGAGGCCGCGCGGCTCGACTACCTCTTCTTCGGCGACTGGCTCGCGACGGGCCACGACCTCGAGTTCCGCGACCCCTACCTCGTCGCTCGCATCGACCCGCTCTCGGCGATCACCTACCTCGCGGGCGTCACGGAGCGCATCGGCCTCATCGCGACCGCGAACACGAGCTACTCCGACCCGTACACGCTCGCACGCGCCACCGCATCGGTCGACCTCCTGAGCGGGGGGCGGGCGGGCCTGAACCTGGTGACGGGCGCCGAGCCGCGCGCAGCCGGCAACCACGGCCGCGACTTCCACGCCGCGAACGAGTCCCGCTACGACCGGGCCGTCGAGTTCGAGCACCTGCTCAGACGCCTGTGGGACTCGTTCGAAGACGACGCGATCGTCGCGGATGCCGCGGCCGGCGTGTACCTCGACCCCGACAAGCTGCACGCCACCGACTTCCACGGCCAGCACCTGAGCGTCACCGGCCCGCTCAACGTGGCACGACCGGTGCAGGGCCACCTGCCGATCGTGCACGCGGGCACCTCGCCGCGATCGCGGCTCTTCGCCGCGCAGAGCGCCGACCTCGCCCTCGTCGCGGTCGGCGACCTCGAGCGTGCCGTCGCGGTGCGCGAAGAGCTCCGCGCGCTCGCGTTCGAATCGGGCCGCGACGATCGCCACCTGAAGGTCATCGCACCGGTGCTGCCGATCGTCGGCGAGACCCGCGAGCACGCGCAGTCGATCGCCGACGAGCTCTCGGAGCTCGTGCAGATCGCCGAGGACTGGCCGGATGCCCCGCCGGCGGCGTTCCCCGCGAATCGCTCGCTGACCCAGCTCTCGAGCCTGCTCGGTGTCGACGTCTCGGGCCGCTCGCCCGATCTCGCGGTCACTCCGGCGCTCGTCGCAGGTTTCAGCGCCGCCGGACAGGAACTCGTCGAGATCGTCGCGGAGCGCACCGGGCGAAGCCCGTCGGGGGAGCGGCCGCCGACGCTGCGCCACCTCGTGGTTGCGGCATCCGTGAACGTCTCGATGATCGTCGGCACCGCCGATGACATCGCATCGGAGTTCGAGGCGTGGGGCGACGCCGGCGCCGTCGACGGCTTCAACGTGCTCTCGGCGGTCCAGCCGGCCCAGTTCGAGGCGTTCGCATTCGAGGTGGCGCCCGAGCTCCAGCGACGAGGCATTCTCCCGACGGAATACGAGGGTGAGACGCTCCGCGATCACCTCGGGCTCGGGCGACCGGCGAACGTGCACGTGACGCCCGATGACGCCGCGTTTCCGCCCGTTTCGCGTCGTGACGGCATCGGTCGTTCGGCACTTGAGGGCGCGCCGCGGCATCCGTAGCTTCGACGATCACACCCGCACCAAGGAAATCCCGCACCGTTCCGAGCCGAAGGAAGAACCCAGCTGATGTCCACGAAACGCACCCGCAGTCTCGCCGTCGCGGCCACCGCCGCCGTCGCCGCCGTCGCCCTGCTCGCCTCGTGCGCGAGCCAGGCGCAGGGAACGGATGCCGCGGCCGGCGAACCCGCCGAGGGCGGCACGCTCACCTACCTCGAGCACCAGGCCCACACGACGCTCTACCCGCCGCAGGCCGGGTTCTACCCGAACGGCGGCATCGTGAACAACATCACGTCGCGCCTCACCTGGCAGGACCCCGAGTCGCTCGAGATCGAACCGTGGGTCGCGACCGAGTGGACGGTGAACGCGGATGCCACCGAGTACACCTTCGAGCTGCGCGACGACGTGACCTTCGCCGACGGCACTCCGCTCGATGCGGCGGCGGTCGCGAAGAACTTCGACACCTACGGCCTCGGCAACAAAGACCTCGGCCTCACGATCTCGGAGGCGATCAACAACTACGCCTCGAGCGAGGTCGTCGACGCCGACACCGTCGTGTTCCGGTTCTCTGCCCCGGCGCCCGGGTTCCTGCAGGCGACCTCGACGATCAACTCGGGGCTTCTCTCGCCAGAGACGCTCGATCGCAAGCTCGAGGACTTCGGTGCGGGATCGTCGACCGAGATCGTCGGCTCCGGCCCGTTCGTCATCACCGAGGAGGAGATCGGCACCTCGCTCCGCCTCGAGGCGCGAGAGGACTACGACTGGGCGCCGCCGTCCTTCGACCACCAGGGCCGCGCCTACCTCGACGCGATCGACCTCGTCGTGACGCCCGAAGACAGCGTGCGCATCGGATCGCTGCTCGCCGGCCAGGCCGACGTGATCCGCTACGTGCAGGCGTTCGACGAAGCGCAGGTGTCGAGCGCCGGCTTCGAGATCATCGCCGCGCCCACTCGCGGCGTGAACAACTCGCTCGGCCTGCGCTTCACGAACCCGCTGCTCAGCGACATCCGGGTGCGCCAGGCGCTCGTGCACGGCGTCGACGCGCAGGAGGTCGTCGACACGATCTTCACCGAGAACTACCCCGTGGCGACGTCGGAGCTCGCGTCGACGGCGAAGGGCTACACCGACGAGTCGGATGACCTCGCCTACGACCCCGAGCTGTCGGAAGAACTCCTCGACGAAGCCGGCTGGGCGGTGGGCGCCGACGGCATCCGCGAGAAGGACGGGCAGCGCCTCTCGCTCACCGTCTACGAGGCGGCGCCGCAGCCGCTCTCGAAGCAGACCCTCGAGCTCGTGAGCCAGCAGCTCGCGAAGATCGGCGTCGAGCTCAACGTCAAGGCGGCGGATGCCGGCAGCTACGCCGAGGACATCCTCGACCCGCTCGCGACCCCGCTCTACCACTCGATGGTCGGGCGCGCCGACAACGATGTGATCAAGAGTCAGTTCCACACGAAGAACCGCAACACGCTGCTCTCGGACGACGCCGAGCTCGACCGGCTGCTCGAGGCCGTGGCATCCGAGCCCGACGCCGCCAAGCGCGACGAAGCCTCGGCCGCCGTGCAGGACTACCTCACCGAGCAGGCCTACGTGATCCCGCTCTTCGAGGAGCCGCAGGTCTACGGTGCCGCGCCATACGTGCACGGGTTCACGACCGAGGCCGTCGCCCGCCCGCAGTTCTACGACACCTGGCTCGACCAGGAGTGACCGAGCCGGGTCCGCTCGCTGAGCTTGTCGAAGCGCGCGGACCCACTCACGGCTCGCTTCGACAAGCTCAGCGAGCACTACCCGGAAGGAGCACCATGGGCTACCTCGCACGCCGCACCGGACAGGCACTCATCGTGCTCGCGATCGCGTTCACCGCGACGTTCGTGCTGCTGCAGGCGCTGCCGGGCGACGCGATCCTGATCAAGTTCGAGAGCCCTGAGCTCGGCCTCTCGCCCGAGCAGGTCGCCGACATCCGCGCCGCCTACGGCGCCGACAACTCGCCGATCGAGCAGTTCCTGCACACGCTGTCGGGCTTCCTGCGGGGCGACTTCGGTCGCTCGGTGCAGTACGGCACGCCGGTGAGCGAGCTCATCGGATCGGCCCTGCCCGACACCCTCGCGCTCGCGGGGCTCGGCTTCCTCACGGCCGTCGTGATCGCGGTCGCGCTCGCGTTCCTCTCGACGCTCGCGCCGTTCGGCTGGCTCCGTCAGGCGCTTCGGGCGCTGCCCGGCCTGTTCATCTCGGTGCCCGTGTTCTGGCTCGGCATCGTGCTCATCCAGGTGTTCTCGTTCCAGCTGCGCCTGGTTCCGGTCATCGGCGCCGACCCCGTGCAGGGTCTGATCCTGCCGGTGCTCACCCTCGCCATCCCCATCTCGGCGCCACTCGCGCAGGTGCTCGCCCGCTCGATCGACGACGTGCAGCTCTCGCCCTTCGTCGCGGTGGTGCGCGCGAAGGGGGCGAGCCCGTCGCGGGTGCTGTGGCGCGACGTCGCCCGCAACGCGCTGCTGCCGGCGATCACCATGGCGGGCGTGCTGATCGGCGAGCTCATCGGCGGCGCGGTCGTCACCGAGACCGTCTTCGGCAGGCCGGGCATCGGACGCCTCACCGAGCAGGCCGTCGCCAACCAGGACGTGGCGGTGCTGCAGGCGATCGTCATCCTCGCCGCGCTCGTGTTCGTGCTCGTGAACCTCGCGGTCGATCTCGTATACCCGGTCCTCGATCCGAGGCTGAAGCGGAAGGCGGTGGCGGCATGAGCAGGACGACGGATGCCTCGGCGATTCGCGTCGACGACGCGTCGGTCCCTGAGCTGGTCGAAGGGCGCGGCGCGGAGGCGGCTCGCTTCGACAGGCTCAGCGAGCGAGCAGGGGGCGCTCCCTGAGCTTGTCGAAGGGCGCGACGCAGCGCGGCTCGCTTCGACAGGCTCAGCGAGCGACTCTCGGGCCGTCCGCTCGGCGAGCGCGTGGGTCCGGGGCATCCGCCCCGGCCTCGTGCTCGCCTGGATCGTCATCGTCGTGGTGGTCGCCTGGGCGATCGTGCCCTGGATCTTCACCGGGCAGGACCCCATCAGCGGCGTCCCCGCCGAGAAGCTGCAGGGGCCGAGTCTCGCGCACCTCTTCGGCACCGACGCGATCGGCCGCGACCTCTTCACGCGCGTCGTCTACGGCGCCGTGCACTCGCTGTCGGGCGCGTTCGTCGCCGTGACGGTCGGGTTCGTCGGAGGCACGCTCCTCGGCGTGCTCGCCGGCTCGCTCGGCGGTGTCGTCGACGCCGTCGTGATGCGTCTGGTCGACGTGCTGCTCGCGATCCCCGGGCTCCTGCTCGCCCTCAGCATCATCATCCTGCTCGGCTTCGGCACCGTGAACGCGGCGATCGCCGTGGGCGTGGGCTCGATCGCCGCCTTCGCCCGTCTCTCCCGCTCCGAGGTGGTGCGGGTGCGGCAGAGCGACTACGTCGAGGCGGCGTTCGGTTCGGGCGCCCGGCTTCACACCGTGCTGTTCCGGCACGTGCTGCCGAATTCGCTGACCACGGTCGTCGGCCTCGCCGCCCTCCAGTTCGGCGCCGCGATCCTCGCGATCTCGACCCTCGGCTTCCTCGGGTACGGCGCCCCGCCGCCCACGCCCGAATGGGGTCTGCTCATCGCCGAGGGACGCAACTACGTCGCGACCTCGTGGTGGCTCACGGTGCTGCCCGGACTCGTCGTCGTCGCCGTCGTGCTCTCGGCGAACCGCATCAGCCATTCCCTCGGGAGGACCCGATGACCGCGCTCCTCGAGATCGACCGGCTCGACGTCTCGTACCGCACGGCCACCGGACCACGTCGGGTCGTGCACGAGGTCGGCTTCGACGTGCAGCCCGGCGAGGTCGTCGCGCTCGTCGGAGAGTCGGGCTCGGGCAAGACGACGACCGCGAGCGCGGTGCTCGGGCTCCTGCCCCCGGGCGGACGTGTCGAGTCGGGCGCGATCCGCCTCTCGGGCACCGACATCGCGAAGTGGAGCGACCGCCGGCTCGAGAGCGTGCGCGGCGCCCGCATCGGCTACATCCCGCAGGATCCGGTGTCGTCGCTGAACCCCGTGCGTCCGATCGGGGTGCAGCTGGCGGACACGTTCCGCGTGCACGGACGGCGTGACCGCCGCGACATCCGGAACCGCGTGCTCGAGCTCCTCGAACGCGTGGGACTCGACGATCCCGCACTTCGTGCGACGCAGTACCCGCACGAGCTCTCGGGCGGCATGCGACAGCGGGTGCTCATCGCGAACGCGGTCGCGCTCTCGCCCGAGCTCGTGATCGCCGACGAGCCGACGAGCGCGCTCGACGTCACCGTGCAGCGGCGCATCCTCGACCTCATCGACGAGCTCCGTCGCGAGCACGGCACCGCGGTGCTGCTCGTCACGCACGACCTCGGCGTCGCGGCCGAACGGGCCGAGCGAGTCGTCGTCATGCAGCACGGACGCATCGTCGAGCACGGGCCCACCGGGTCGTTGCTCGACGCGCCCGCCGAGGCATACACGAAGCGGCTGCTGGCGGATGCCCCGGGGCTCGCCGAACCCGAGTTCCGACACCCGCGTGCGCCGCTGTACCTCCGCGACGCGGGCGTGGCCGCCGCCGAGAACCCGTTCGTGCTCGAGGCATCCGGACTCGTGAAGGAGTTCTCGCTCGGGCGTGGGCGTGCGCCGTTCCGCGCCGTCGACGACGTGTCGTTCCGCGTGCTGCGCGGCACGACGCACGCCATCGTGGGGGAGTCGGGCTCGGGCAAGACCACGACCGCACGCATCGTCGCCCGCTTCGTCACGCCCGACGCGGGTTCGGTCGAGCTCGGCGGCTCCGAGGTCGTCTCGCTCACGGGCGCGGCGAAGCGCGCGTTCCGCCGGCGCGTGCAGCTCGTGTACCAGAATCCGTTCGCCTCGCTCGACCCGAGGCAGTCGGTGGCCGAGATCATCGCCGAACCGCTCCGGAACTTCGGCGTCGGCGACCGGCGAACCCGGGCATCGACCGCGCGCGAGCTCATCGACCGGGTCGCGCTGCCGGCGCACGTCGCCACTCACCGGCCGGCCGAGCTCTCGGGCGGCCAACGCCAGCGCGTGGCGATCGCCCGCGCCCTCGCGCTCGAGCCCGAGCTCGTCATCCTCGACGAGGCCGTATCGGCGCTCGACGTGACCGTGCAGGCCCGCATCCTCGAACTGCTCGAGCAGTTGCAGGGCGAGCTCGGGCTCAGCTACCTCTTCATCTCCCACGACCTCGCGGTCGTCTCGCGCATCAGCCACTCGGTCTCGGTGATGCGAGGCGGCCGCATCGTGGAGCACGGGCCGACCGAGCAGGTCTTCCGCACTCCGCAGCACGAGTACACCCGGGAACTGCTCGCCGCGGTTCCCCGACGGGCAGTGCCCACCGGAAAGGCAAACGTATGACCCGCATCGGATTCTTCACCCGCCTCCTCGACGAGGCATCCGCGGCCGAACGCTACCGCATCGCGACCGAGCAGATCGTTGCCGCCGAGCGGCACGGCTTCGACTCGGCCTGGGTGGCGCAGCACCACTTCCACGCGGCCGAGGGCGGACTGCCGTCGCCGTTCGTGTTCCTCGCGCACGCCGCGGCGTCGACCTCGCGCATCCGCCTCGGCACCGCCGTGGTGACGCTCCCGCTCGAAGACCCCGTGCGGGTCGCCGAGGACGCGGTCGTGCTCGACCTGCTCTCGGGCGGGCGCGCCGAGCTCGGGCTCGGCTCGGGCTCGACGCCCGCGTCGTTCCTCGCGTTCGGCGAGCGCTCCGAGGATCGCGCCCGCGTCTTCGGCGAGAAGCTCGACGCACTCGTCGCGGCGCTCGCGGGCGGCGCGCTCGGCGACGAGGCGAACCGGCTGCATCCCGCCGGCCGCGACCTCCTCGGCCGGATCTGGCAGGCCACGTTCTCGGCGTTCGGCGGCACTCGCGCCGGTCGCGCGGGGCACGGCCTCATGCTCTCGCGCACGCAGCCGAGACCCGCGACGGTGCCAGCTGGGCCTGGTCCGCGCATCACACTCTCCGAACTCCAGCTGCCCATCATCGACGCGTACCGCGAGGCGTTGCCCGCCGGCATCCCGCCCCGCATCCTCGCCTCCCGCACGCTCTTCGTCGCCGACTCCCGCGACGAAGCCCGGCGTTGGGCGGAGCGCGGCCTCCGGCGCGCCGCCGCCGGCTTCGCGCGCATGGGCCAGCCGCCGCTCGGCGACACCCTCGACGACCTCATCGCGAGCTACGACACCCACGTCGGCACCGTGGACGAGGTGATCGAGTCGCTCGCGCAGGATTCCGCGGCCGCGGCGGCGACCGAGGTCGCCTTCCAGGTGCACTCGGTCGACCCGCCGCACGAGCTCGTGCTCCGTTCGATCGAGCTCATCGCGACCGAGGTCGCGCCCGCCCTCGGCTGGGGCGGCGCGATCGCCGACCGCGGCGCCGCCGTCGCGGCATCCGCCCAATGACCACCAACGTATGAAAGGACACACCGAATGACCGACATCATCGACCGGCTCGCCGGCGTCGAACCGGGCGGGCGCGTCGACGCCCTGCGCCGGCATCGACCCGCCACTCGCGACAATGCGCAGGCGAGCTATGACGCCCTCTTCACCGGGGTCGACGAGACCCACGCGACCCGCGCCGAGCGCGCGGCCGTCGCCCAGTTCGTCGCGCAACTGCACGCCGACGAGGTCGCGACCGCGCACTACGCCGCGCTCACCCGCGAGTCGGGCGGCGATTCGATCGCGGATGCGATCGCCGACCTCGCGGGGCCGGCCGCCACGGCCGGGCCGTACGGCGAGTATCCGGCCGACGGCCCGCTCGCCGCCGAGGGCGTCTCGGGCCTCCGCTTCGCGGTCGACGATCACGCTCGCGCAGCGCTCGGCGATCGGATCGCCGCCGCCCTCGAGCACGCGCACCTGCTCGTGTTCCGCCCGCGCGAGGCGTCGGCCGCGGCGCTCGCCCGCCTCGCCGATGCCGGCTGGTCGACCGACGGCATCGTCACCCTCTCCCAGCTCGTGTCGTTCCTCGCGTTCCAGTTGCGCGTCGCGACCGGGCTCCGCCTCATCACCTCGGAGGACGCAGCATGACCGAACACACGATCGACCACGCACCGTTCGCTGAGCCCGTCGAAGCGACGCTCGAACACGCACCGCTCGCTGAGCCTGTCGAAGCGACACTCGAACGGCGCCCTTCGACGAGCTCAGGGAGCGAGCCCGTGCGCATCCTCGCGCACCCCGAGGCATCCGTGCCCCGAGCCTTCACGCAGGCCGAGCTCGGTTGGCTGCCGTGGCTCGAACCCGCCGACGAGGCGACGCTCACCGAGCGCCAGTACGAGGGTCTCGTCGACCGCTCGCGCGCGAAGAGCGACTACTTCCGCCTGCTTGCACGCGACCCCGACATCCTGCGGGCGCGCACCCTCACCGACAAGGACATCTTCTACAACGCGAACGACGGCCTCCCGCGCGCCGAGCGCGAGCTCGCCGCCGCCGCGACGAGTCGCTTCAACGGCTGCATCTTCTGCGCGTCGGTGCACGCGCGCTTCGCCACGCACCACTCGAAGCGCCACGACGACGTGCAGCGGCTCCTCGACGAGGGGGTCGATGCGGTGCAGGATGCCGCATGGCGCGCGGTCATCGACGCAGCGGTCGCGCTCGCCGCCACCCCGTCGCGGCTGGAGGCGCGGCACCTCGATGCGCTCCGCGCCGCAGGCTTCGACGAGCAGGCGGTGTCCGATGTCATCCATTCGGCGGCGTTCTTCAACTGGGCGAACCGGCTCATGCTCTCGCTCGGCGAGCCCGAAAGCCCGCCGGAGCCCGGCCCGGCGGCGTGAGCCGTCCGCAGTGTCGCCGCCGACTCCGCCACTGATGCAGTTTTGGCATCAGTGGCGGAGTCTGCGGGATCTGGGGACCTTGAACTTCGCGGCGGGCGCGTGGCTAGCATGGGGAGATGGCCACCACGCCGGAGGCCGACCCGGCAAGCCCGACGCTTGCCGAGCAGGTCTCGCGCCTCTACGACCTCATCGCCGGCTACCACCTGACGAACCTGATCGAGATCGCCCGCGAGGTCGGCGTCTGGGAGCGGATCGCGACGCAACCCGGCATCGACTCCCGAACGCTCGCCGCGGAGCTCGGCACGGATCCGCACTACCTGGACGTCCTGTGCCGCACAGCCTTCGCCTTCGAGCTGCTCGAGCGCGAGGGCGACGGCTGGAGGATGGCGGCCCACATGGACGCCATCCTCGGCGACCCCGCGTCGGCGTTCTACCTCGGTCGGGCGGCACGAGTCCACATGACACTCGGCGGCGAGGACTATCCGGATCTGGCGGATCGGCTGCGGAGCGGGCGGGTCGTGCCCTACCAGGACCACAGCGATGCCCTCGTCGAGGAAATCGCCGACAGCCTGCGGTCGCTGCCGCGGATGTTCGTCGACCTGGTCCTGCCGCGCCTTCCATCGCTGGACGCCCGACTGGCCGCCGGTGCCAGGGTGCTGGACCTCGGATGCGGTGCCGGATGGGCGATCGTCGAGCTCGCGGAACGTTTTCCGACGAGCCTGGTCGACGGCGTCGACATCGAGCCGCGGTCCATCGAGCTGGCCCGGGAACGGATCGTCCAGGCACGGCCTGACCGAACGCTGCTCGGCGCGGTTGCTCGGCGCCGAGGGTCTGACCGACGAGGGACGCTACGACATCATCACGATGTTCCTCGTGGTCCACGAGATCGTGCCCGAGGCGAAGGACATCGTGCTCGCCTCGGCGGCCCGGGCCCTGGCGCCCGGTGGGTCGCTCGTCATCTTCGACGAGGCCTACCCCGACACCGATGCCGCGCTCCGCACGATGCCCAGCCGGTTCTCGGCGGTCGCGCAGTGGTTCGAACTGACCTGGGGCAACGAGATCGACACCGCCGCCGAGCTTCGCGACCGGTGTACGCGGGCCGGTCTTCGCCTGGCGGACGAGACGACCTTCAGCCGGTTCACGATCCTCGTCGCCGAGAAACCGGCCTGAGCGAGCGGCGCGGTGGGCGGCGGGGGTGCCGTCTCGGTTGCGCTTTGTGACGCGGCGTGACCGCATGGGTCGCGGGCGGTTGAGGGGTGCCCGCGGCATCCGTAGCCTCGTGCCACACGATGAGCAAGGAGCACCGGTGATCGGCAGCCAGGCAGCGCACGACGGTCGCAGTCGTCGCGCCCGTTCAGCGGTGCCGTGACGGATGCCGCGGGCGCACCGGATGCCGCGGGCGCACCGATGCCGATGCGCACCGCGCGTGCGCACCCGCTCGCACCGCTCGCCGCGCTCGTCGACGCGGGGCTCGAGGTGCCCGTGCTCGGGGGCGGGCGTGTGCGCCACGTGAACCTCGACATCGCGGCATCCGCACCCGCCTTCGCGTCGGTCGCCGCGCACGTGGCCCGTGTGCTGCCGCACTACGCGAGCGTGCACCGCGGCGCGGGCTACCCCTCGCAGGTGTCGACCGCGCTCGTCGAGGACGCACGCGCGACGGTCGCCCGCCACGTCGGAGCCCGCGACGACGACCTCGTGGTGTTCACGCGCAACACGACCGATGCGCTGAACCTCCTCGCCCGCGCTGTGCCCGGCGACACGGTGGTGCTCGACCTCGAGCATCACGCGAACCTGCTGCCCTGGCGCGAGGGGACGCGCCGTGTCGTCGTCGCCCGAACCACGATCGCCGAGACGCTCGACGCGCTCGACGCGGAGCTCGACCGGCGTCCGGCCGCGCTCCTCTCGGTGACGGGCGCCTCGAACGTCACGGGCGAGGTCCTGCCGATCGCACGGCTCGCCGAGCTCGCGCACGCGCATGGCACGCGACTCGCGGTCGACGCCGCACAGCTGCTGCCGCACCGCAGCGTCGACCTCGCGGCATCCGGCATCGACTACCTCGCGTTCTCGGGCCACAAGGCGTACGCGCCGTTCGGTTCGGGCGCGCTCGTCGGCCGCGCCGACTGGCTCGACGCGGCGACGCCGCACCTCGCCGGCGGCGGCGCAGTGGAGTCGGTGCGGCTCGACCGTGTCGACTGGAAGCGCGGCGCGGAACGGCACGAGGCCGGTACCCCGAACGTCATCGGCATCGCCGCGCTCGCCGGGGCCCTCATCGAGTTCGACCGCATCGGAGAGGCGGCTCGGCGCGACCACGAGGAGGCGCTCACGACCCGGCTCCACGACGGGCTCGCGCGGCAGCGCGGCGTGCGCGTCATCCGCGGGTTCGACGACGCCACCGAGCGGCTCGGGATCGCGACGATCGAGCTCGAGCGCGGCTCGGTCGGCCTTCTGGCCGCGGCGCTCGGGGCCGAACACGGCATCTCGGTACGGGTGGGGCGGTTCTGCGCGCATCCGTTCTTCAGCCGTGTCGCCACCCGGGCCAACGGCCTCCGGGCGAGCCTCGGTGCCGGGTCGTCGTCCGACGACGTCGACCGGTTCCTCGCCGCGCTCGGGCGCCTCATCGCCGACGGCCCCGCGCACGCCTACGACCGCGGCCCCGACGGGTGGGCGCCGCTCGTCGACGACCGCCCGCGCCCGACCTTCGACCTCGCCTGACGCCTCCCTCGCCTGACGCCTCCAGAGTGGGGGACTGTACGCCGTGGATGCCTCGCGGGTACCTTCGGATCGGAGGGCGCCGATGACCGACGACAGCCACGAGCTCGAGGCTCGCGCGCAGGCGCTCCGTCGCGTCGTCTACGGCACCCCAGACGGCTTCGAATCGGATGCCGCGACCGAGCTCGCGACGATCGAGCATCGCCTCGCCGCCCTCCGTCCGCGGCCGATCGATATCGCGCCGCCCGAGCGGGATGCGTCCGACGCCTCCGACGCACCCCCCAGGACGACGCCGCAGCCGACTCCGCGAGCGAGTCGCCGTCCCACGGCCGTCGCCACGCACGATCCGTGACGATCGCGGCGTTCGCCGCCGTGCTCGCCGTCGCCGCCGGACTCGGCGCCGTGGCGGCCATCGGCGTCTCGGGGGCACCCCGCGGCCTCGCCGTCTTCGATCGGGCGCAAGAACCGGGCGACGAGAGCCTCACCGTCGCCCTCGGCAGCCAGGCCGACACGGTGCGCAAGCTCGGCGAGCTCTTCGGCCGCGGGTTCTGGGCGTACCGCAACGGGGCCGACGTCGTCTGCCTCTCGGTCGTGCCGATGGGATCCGACCTCGTGGAGCGCGGCGAATGCGCGTCGACCTCGAGGTTCCAGGAGCACGGCATCGCCGTGCAGTACCTGCCCGAGGAACTCGGCCGGCACCGCCCGCCCGAGTCGACCGACGGGCACGTGGTCTCGGTGACCTGGACGCCCGAGTCCGCTGAGCTCGTCTGGGAGCTCGTGCCGATCGCGCACGTGACCGCGAGCGCGATGGACCGCGGTGCGATGCACCGCGGCGCGATGACCGCGCGATGACCGCGACGATGTCCGGCGCCCTCGAACGCGCCTCTTCCGCTCGCGCCCCCGCATACGCCACGATGAGCGGATGGGATCAGCGTTGACCACTATCGGATTGCCCGTCGCCCTCGGCATCATCATGTTCGGACTGGGCCTCAGCCTCACACCGCGCGACTTCGCCCGCGTGGCCAAGAGTCCGAAGGCGGTGATCGTCGCCCTCGCCTGCCAGCTCGTGCTGCTGCCGGCGCTCTGCTTCGGCCTGGTGCTGCTCTTCCAGCTGCCGCCGGTGCTCGCCGTCGGCATGATGCTGCTCGCGGCATCCCCGGGTGGCACCACCGCGAACCTCTACAGTCACCTGTTCCGCGGCGACGTCGCCCTCAACATCTCGCTCACCGCGGTCAACTCGGTGCTCGCCGTCTTCACGCTGCCGCTCATCACGAACCTCGCGATCGCGTATTTCCTGCCCGAGAGCGACGAACTCGGACTCCAGCTCGCGAAGACCGTCGAGGTGTTCGCGATCGTGCTCGGCCCGGTCGTCCTGGGCATGCTCGTGCGCTGGTGGAAGCCCGCGTTCGCCGATCGCATGGACAAGCCCGTGCGCATCGCCTCGGTGGTGATCCTCGTGATCGTGATCGCGGGGGCGATCGTCTCGAACCTCGAGCTCCTCATGGAGAACGTGGGCCGCCTCGCCGGCATCACGGTCGTGTTCTGCGTGCTGAGCCTCGCCGTCGGCTACGTCGTGCCGCGGCTCCTCAAGGTCTCGCGCGGCCAGTCGATCGCGAGCTCCTTCGAGATCGGGATCCACAACGCGACCCTCGCGATCGTCATCGCCCAGACCGTCATCGGCAGCGTCGAGATGAGCCTGCCCGCCGCGGTCTACGGCGTGCTGATGTTCTTCATCGCGCTCGCCTTCGGGTTCCTGATCCGCGGGCGGCGCTCCGAGGTCGCTGTCGCCGGCCACGGATGCCCCTGCAGCCGTCGACCCGGTCGAACCCGCGACCGCCGACGAGAAGACCGGGACGCCCGAAAGCTGAGCCGCGCGGGGGTGGGCGTGCGGATGCGACGTGGTCGGACCGATGCGGTCACCGTGTCCGCAAGGCCGTTCCCTACGCGGCGACGATGCGCGAGACTGGATGAATGGGGTCGTCGTCGACCAACCCGAATGGCAGCTCGCCAGGAGAGCACGCCGCAGCCCCGTCGATGACCGACGAGGCGGCATTGGAAGTGCGCGCCGCGGAGCTCCGCCGCCTCGTCTACGGCACGCCCGGCGGACATGAATCAGACGCCGTGGCGGAGCTCCTCGAGGTCGAGCGCGCGCTCGCCGACATCCGTGCCGCTGACATCCGTGCCGCTGACGCCGTCGACGCGCCGGCCGGGAGCGCGCTCGCGACTCTCGCTCCGGGCATCCCGCCCACGAGACCCGAGTCCGAAGAGGCGCCCTCTGAAGGCGTACCCGATCCCGCGGCTCCGCGTCACCGCACACGCAGGCTCGTCATCGCGGGTGCCGCGATCATCGCTGTCGTAGGAGCGACGTTCGCATTCGGGCAGGTGCGCGACTTCGTCGACCCGCCGCGCGGACTCGAGATCTTCGACAGTCAAGGCGACGAGACCGACGCGGGCCCACGCGGCTTCTCTGCGGCAGTGGGTGAGAGCGCCGTCACGACTGTCCGCCACATCGGGCGCGCAGTGGGGTACGACGTGTGGGTGTTCCGCGATCGGGGCGACGTGTGCATGATGGCCCAGCGCGAGCACGGAAGCGGCTGGGGGGCGAACTGCGTCACCGAGGCAGACTTCCGGGGCCGAGGCATCCGACAGATCATCACCTATGACGAGTTCAGCGGGAGTGCACGACCGGCCGGGCTCGATCCGGCGAGTGCCGTCGAGCTCGCGTGGAACGACGGGTACGTCGAGGTCGAGTGGTCGATCGTGCCGCTCTCGGAGGGCGAGCCCGACGGAGACCGGATCTGGGTGCCGACGTCCGCCGAAGGGGCTACCCCGATGACCTACGAGGAGTGGTCGTCCGCTCGCCTCGCCCGGTCGGGTGGTTCGTAGACTGGGGGAGTCGGCACGGAAGGGGATGCATGCAGGCGCTGGTCGAGAGCGACATCCGCTCCTCCCTCGGCAACGCGAGCGTGACGGAGATCGCGCAACTGTCGCTGCCGGTGCGCTTCTTCGTCACGGAGTGGGCGCACCTCGACGCCTTCGCCTGGCGCGATCCCCGCATCGCGTCGCGCGGCTACCTCCTGACCGAACTCGACGGATCGACCGTGGGCGTCGTGCTGCGCACCACCGAGCGAACCGGGTCGCACCATCGCGCCGCGATCTGCAACCTCTGCCACACGCACCAGCCGGGCGACCAGGTCGTCCTGTTCTCGGCGAGACGAGCGGGCGCGGCCGGGGAGCGCGGCGACAGCGTCGGCACCTACATCTGCAGCGACCTCGGATGCCAGGAGACCGTGCGGCTCGGGCGCCCGCCCGCGCCGTCCGAGGTGCAGCCGAGCGTCTCGGAGATCGAGCGCATCGAGGGGCTCGCCCGCCGAACGCGTGCGTTCGTCGCCGACGTGCTCGGCGCCGCTCCCTGAGCCTGTCGTCGAAGGGAGCCGCGCGCCTTGACGACGCGCCCTGAGCTTGTCGAAGGGAGCCGTCGCCCTTCGACAAGCTCAGGGAACGTACGAGCTCAGCGAACGTCCGCCGTCAGGGGCTCGAGCGTCGGACGCTTCGCCGTGCGGCCGTCGCCGGACGAGCGCCCGGTGAGCCGCCGGCCGATCCACGGCAGCACGAACTCGCGGTAGTACGCGGCGGTGTTGCGACTGCGCGGGCCGGGCGGCGCGGCGGCGACCTCGGCGACACCCCACTCCTCGGGCACGGGCACGTCGAGCGCAGTGAGCACGTTGCTCGCGACGCGCGCGTGTCCGAGCGAGTTCAGGTGCAGCTTGTCGGGCGACCAGTAGCGGATGTCTCGGAGCCCGCGATCCGAGAAGTTGTCGACGAAGGTCACCCCGTCGAGCTCGGCGAGGTCGTTCAGCTTGGCGGTGAGGCGGGCGCCGCGTGCGTCGAACACACGCCCCATCGGGAGGTGCTCGGTGGGGTTCGCGCCGCTCAGCATGAGCACGTGGATTCCTGCGTCGCGGATGCGGTGCACGGCCTGCCGGAAGCGGCCGGCCACGAGATCTTCGGGCATGCGCGGACGCAGCATGTCGTTGCCGCCGCCGTTGAAGCTGATGACCTCGGGCCCGAGCGCGATCGCCGCCTCGAGTTGCTCGTCGACGATCGGTCCGAGCTTGCGGCCGCGGATCGCGAGGTTCGCATACCCGATCGGTTCGTGCGCGGCGGCGGCGATCCCGAGGGCGACGAAGTCCGCCCAGCCGCGCACACTGCCGTCGGGCATCTCGTCGCCGACGCCTTCGGTGAAGCTGTCGCCGATGGCGGCGTAGGAGTGGAACATGGCTTCCACGGTACGCGAGTGGTTGGGCGCTGAGCGTTTCGAAGCGAGGCCGAAGGAGTGCTCCCTTCGACAGGCTCAGGGAGCGGGACAGGCTCAGGGAGCGGGACAGGCTCAGGGAGCGGACGGCTCAGGAGCGGAGCGGCTCAGGGACCAAGCCGGCTCAGCGCACTTGGCTCTCGTGCTCGAGTTCGCAGTCGGTGCCGGGGAAGAGGAGGGTCTCGTGGCCGTCGTCGAAGAGAACGAGGAACGGTGGACTGCCGTTCTCGCCCCGCACCTCGAGGATCTCACCGTGTCGGTCGGACTGGCCGACCTGCTTGCCATGGATGACGAGGCGTTCGCCGACGGTCGCGTGCATCGCATCCCCCTCTCGCTCCCACCAGAGTACGCCGGGCGCTCTCGGCGCGGAAGGTGGTCGGCCCGCCGTACCAGCGCAACCCTTCCGCTGCACTGGCGGCGACGCTAGGGTGGCCGAGTGGGTCAAGTGTCCCACTCGGCCCGATCGGCGTGCGAGGCATCCGCTCGCGCACCGACGAACTGCGAGGTTCCCGATGCACGACGCCCCTGCTCAGAACGACCTGCCCGTGTTTCCGCCGGGGTTCCGGTGGGGTGCCGCGACCGCCGCGTTCCAGATCGAGGGATCGACGGATGCCGACGGCCGGGGCCCCTCGATCTGGGACGTGTACTCGCACACGCCGGGCCGCATCCTCGAGGGCGCGAACGCCGACGTCGCGGCCGACAGCTACCGTCGCTACCGCGACGATGTCGCGCTGCTCGCCGAGCTCGGCGCCACCGACTACCGCTTCTCGATCTCATGGCCGCGCGTGCAACCGGGCGGCAGGGGACCGGCGAACGAACCGGGGCTCGACTACTACGAACGCGTCGTCGACGCGCTGCTCGCCGCCGGCATCGCGCCGTTGCCGACGCTCTTCCACTGGGACCTGCCGCAGCCGCTCGAAGAGGCCGGCGGATGGCTCGCCCGCGACACCGCGACCCGCTTCGCCGACTACGTCGCGCTCGTGCTCGGCCGCCTCGGCGACCGCGTGCCCCGATGGATCACGCTGAACGAACCGGCGATGACGACGCTGCAGGGCTACGCGCTCGGCACCCAGGCTCCGGGGCATGCGCTCATGTTGGGCGCGCTGCCGACGGCGCATCACCAGTTGCTCGCCCACGGGCTCGCGGTCGCCGCCATCCGGGCCGCCGGCGACGCCGAGGTCGGCATCACGAACAACCACACCCTGGTGGTGCCGGCGACGGATGCCCCGGCCGACCGTTTCGCCGCGGCCGCGTTCGACCTCGTGTACAACCGCATCTTCGCCGACCCCGTGCTCACGGGCGCATACCCCGACCTGAGCGGATTCGGGCTCGACGCGTTCCCCGGCGTGGAACCCGGCGACCTCGACGACGATCGCCGCGCCGCTCGACTTCTACGGGGTGAACTTCTACAACCCGACACGCGTGGCCGCGGCATCCGCTGGATCCGAGTTCGCGGCAGCCGGCCTGCCGTTCGAGCCGGTCGACTTCGAGGCCGTGCCGGTGACCGGCTTCGGCTGGCCGGTCGTGCCGTCGTCGTTCACCGAGTTGCTCGTCTCGCTGCGGCGCGACTACGGCGCGGCGCTGCCGCCGATCGTCATCACCGAGAACGGTGCGTCGTACCCCGACGAGGTCGTCGACGGCGCGGTGCACGATGCCGAACGCATCGCCTACCTCGACGCGCACATCCGAGCCGTGCACGACGCGATCGCGCAGGGCGTCGACGTGCGCGGCTACTTCGTCTGGTCGCTCATGGACAACTTCGAGTGGGCAGAGGGCTACACCCAGCGATTCGGGCTCGTGCACGTGGACTTCGAGACCGGGGTGCGCACGCCGAAGCGCTCGTTCGACTGGTATCGGGGGTTGATCGCGCGGCAGCGCGGCGCCGGTTAGTCAGACTTAAGATCGTTGAATGCCCCGCGATGCCAACATCCCCGACGCGTTCGACGTGTACACGATCGTGGTCCTGCGGCGGCCGGCCGATGCGCCGGAGATGTCGGACGAGGAGCTCGATGCGCTCCAGTCCCGCCACCTCGCCTACCGCGCCGAGTTGGGGCGGCGGGGCGTGGTGGTCGTGAACGGGCCGTTCGACGAGCAGAGCGACCCGTCGTATCGCGGGATGTCGATCTTCGCCTGCGACGCCGCCGAGGCCGCTCGGCTGTCGGACGGCGATCCGTCCGTGGTGGCCGGACGGCTCGCCTACGACGTGATGGAGTGGTGGGTTCGCGCCGGCTCGCTCGCCTTCCCGTTGATCGACGGCCCGGTCGGCGACCGCCGCTCGATGCCCGACGACTGACCCGGTCGAGCTGCGACAGATCAGAAGCCGAGCGCCGCGACCCGCGGCTCGGAGTCGACTGGGCCGTACAGGAGCATCCGTTCGTCGGTGCAGACCTCGATCTCGACAGGAGCCGCCACCGAGACGTTCGAGCCGGGCAGCGTGAGCGCAAGCTCGGTCGCGGTTACGGGGAACTCGCACGGCGGAGCGCCCACGACCGGCTCCGCCCGGGCGACCCAGATCCAGACATACGCCGATGCGCCCGGACCGACCGTCACGGTGGTTCCCGCCCGGTCGAAGCCGTCGACCTGTTCCACGTCGTACGAGATGGTAAGCGGTTGGCCGTCGGCGAGGAAGTCGACACCGCCGGGGAACCCCGTGAGGTCGCACGGCCCCGCACCCTCGTTGGTGAGTTGGACGATGCCGGTCACGGGCACCTCGAGCTCGGGATCCCACAGCAGGGCGGCGGTGAACTCGTCTTGGCAGTCGGCCGGCGCGGCAACTGCCGCGGACGGCGGTGGAGTCGTCGTCGCGGGACTCGCGGCATCCGTCTCGACGGGGTCGATGGCGAGCGTGCAGCCGGCAAGGGTGAGGCCGACGAGGATGGTGCCCGCAGTGGCCGCGAGCCGCGCAACGTTGTGCATGGCGGCCGGCGATCTAATTGGCATCATCCATGCCGGTGACGTGCACGGCGTACCCGTGGCAGCCGGCTTCGCGCCAGTTGTAGTCCTCTCCGAGGCCGCGGTCGGGCGCTCCCCAGAGCGCGACGGCCTTGGGTGAGGTCATGTCGCCATCCCAGTTTTCTGAGTTGATGAGCGACCTCTCGCCCGGTGTGTACAGGTACCACGGCGTGAAGTGGTACTCGTAGCCCTGCTCGAGCATGCAGTCGGCGATGATGCCCGCTTGCTCGAGCCAGACCTCGACGTTCGCCAACTCCGACGCCGGCCAGTCGGCTGGTGGTCGAGGGATCGTCGCGATGTCGGTGGACGCGTCGTAGATCGGCGGACCAGCAACTGCCGCAGGAGCAGCAGGAGCAGCAGGAGCCGCGGGGGCTGCTGGTGCTGCGGGGCTGCTGCGGGTGCTGCTGGCGCTGCGGGTGCCGCGACCTGCTCGAGCGGAGCAGTTCTTGTCGAATCCCCGACAAACTCAGGCAGCTGCGAAGGCGGTGGTTCGTTGCCCGGCTCACTGCCTGCTCCGCCCAAGCCCGCTTCGGCGATGCTGGCGGTCGCGGAGACCGCCAGGGTTGCCCCGGCCGCGATCGTCGCGACGATCCCGATGCCCACGACCGTGAGCGCGATTCTGCTTCCGCGTGGCGTGCGACGGGATTCTTTCTCGCGGACGCTCGCGAGCAGCTCGGGGATCTCAGACACGGGCGAGTTCCTTTCGGTAGGCGGGTTGAAGGCGACGTTCGGCGCTGAACCAGTAGGCGGCTGCGGCGGTGCACAACACCGTCAGGCTGATGCCGGCGATGAACGCCGTGATGGTCCACCATGGTGCGGAGTGGAATGCGACGACCGTGCTGGCACTGATGTACCACAGTGCTGAGCCCGCGAGCGGGAACGTGAGCAGCGCGGGAACGATGAGCAGGGCAGCTCCCCAAGCCCGCCGGCGAGGATGGAACAACTGAATCCCGGCCGCCAGGGCGATCAGGGTGAGGGCGCCGATCGCATACGTGGCACTCGGAACGTAGCCGATGTCGCCGATCAGGATCGCCCGGACCACCCGGGCGATCGTGAAGATCCCGGTGCCCGCGACGACCGCAGCGGTGACAATGGTCGCGGCGAGGATCGCTGCGTTGGCGCGAAGCACAAGCCGGACCGACGGTGCTGCGGTGCGGGCCTGCTGTCGCCGCCAGGCGATGTCCGCGGCCGCGCCCAACACCGCCCGGGAACGCACCGACCAGGCCAGCCGCTGCGCTGACATGCCCTGCGCGGCAGCCCACGAGGCGTGCTCGTGCAGGTCAGACGCGATCTCGTCCTGCCGGGCCGCGGCAATCGCCGGATCAAGGCCTCGGGTGTACGTGGCGCACCAGCGGAGCACCGACCGCGCCGCACTGCGGAACTCTCGGCTGCGTTCGGCGCTCATGCCAGCCTCACCCGCGCCGCGGCCGGAGCCGGCGTCGAAGCGGGGCGGGCCTGCGCGTTCAGTGCGCGTTGTCCTTCGGCGGTGACGCGATACAGGCGGCGGCGAGGGCGACCCTCCGCCTCGGCAATGCTCGCGTCCTCCCACTCCGACTCGAGCATCCCCGACGACGCCATGCGGTTCAGCGCCTTGTACAGCGTGCCGTGCGAGGTCAATGCACCACCATCATCGGCCGCGAGCTCTCGAGCAGCGCCGAACCCGTAGAACGAGCCGTCCGCGCTCTGCAGCGCGACGCCGACATCGAGAATGCGCAACTCCAACGGAAGGAGCATTCCTGGTCGTCTTCGAGACATGACGCAACTATAGGAAGATAGGTTCCCGAATGCAAGAGGCTGGCGACACGAAAGCGGCGTGGTGGCGCGCCGACGAGGCGGAGTCCAGACTGGAAGAGCGGATGTCGAGCACCGGCGTTCACCGTCGAACGCCCGGGACCGCGCGAGCTCTCCCCCTGATCGGGACATCCGAATCGCCGAGAATCACCGAACGGAAGCACTCATGACGAACGCAACACTCGAAGCCACCGTGCTCGACAAGATCAACGGCGGCCTCTTCATCGGCGGCGCGTGGGTCGACGCCGAGGGCGGCAAGACCCTCGCGGTCGCAGACCCCTCGACCGGCGAGACGATCAAGGAGATCGCGGATGCCTCGGTCGCCGACGGTCTCCGCGCCCTCGACGCGGCCGTCGCCGCGCAAGACTCCTGGGCCGCGACCGCGCCCCGCGAGCGAGGCGAGCTGCTGCGCCGAGCCTTCGACCTGCTGCAGGAGCGCAAGGAGGAGTTCGCGCTGCTCATGACCCTCGAGATGGGCAAGCCCCTCGCCGAGGCGCGCGGCGAGGTCGCGTACGGCGGCGAGTTCCTCCGCTGGTTCAGCGAGGAGGCCGTGCGCATCACGGGCCGCTACGGACTGAACCCCGAGGGCACCGGCCGCATGATCGTGTCGCAGAGCCCGGTGGGCCCGTCGTTCCTCATCACGCCGTGGAACTTCCCGCTCGCGATGGCGACCCGCAAGATCGCGCCTGCGCTCGCGGCCGGATGCACCGTGGTGATCAAGCCCCCGGCCCTCACGCCGCTCACGACGCTCGCGTTCGTGCAGCTGCTCGAAGAGGTGGGGCTCCCGGCCGGCGTCGTGAACGTCATCGCGACGAGCAGTTCGTCGAAGGTGTCGGCCCCGATCATCGCCGACCCGCGGCTCCGCAAGCTCTCGTTCACCGGATCGACCGAGGTCGGGCGCTCACTCCTCGCGCAGGCCGCGCAGGGCATCGTCCGCACGTCGATGGAGCTCGGCGGCAACGCCCCGTTCGTCATCTTCGAGGACGCCGATCTCGACAAGGCGGTCGACGGCGCGATGATCGCCAAGTTCCGCAACATCGGCCAGGCCTGCACCGCGGCGAACCGCTTCATCGTGCACGAGTCGGTCGCCGACGAGTTCGGCCGCCGCGTCACCGAACGCGTGAAGGCGATGCGCATCGGCCGCGGCACTGAAGACGGCGTCGCGATCGGACCGCTCATCGACGAGAAGGCGGTCGCCTCGACCGACGCACTCGTCACCGACGCGGTCACCCGCGGGGCGACGGTGCTCACCGGCGGCAACCCGATCGACGGTGCGGGCACCTTCTACGCACCGACGGTGCTGCAGGGCGTGCCGGCGGGCAGCCGCCTGCTCTCGGAGGAGATCTTCGGGCCGGTGCTCGGCATCTCGACGTTCGCCGACGAAGACGACGCGGTGCGCCTCGCGAACGCGACCGAGTTCGGGCTCGTCTCCTACGTGTTCACGCAGGACCTCGCGCGCGGCCACCGAATGATCGACCGCCTCGCCACGGGCATGATGGGCCTGAACACCGGCCTCGTCTCGAACGCCGCGGCGCCCTTCGGCGGCGTCAAGCAGTCGGGCATCGGCCGTGAGGGCGGGCTCGAGGGCATCCACGAGTACCTCGACACGAAGTACACCCTCATCCCGGTGAGCTGAGCCGAGCGGATGCCGCGGCATCCGCTCGCTCCCGAACAGAGACAGGGGCCATGGAGCGCATCGACTGCGACGTCGTCATCGTGGGGGCCGGGGCATCCGGCCTCACCGCTGCCAACCGACTGAAGGACGCCGGCCGCACCGTCGTGGTGCTCGAGGCACGCGACCGTGTCGGCGGGCGACTCTGGACCGACGACATCGAGGGCGCGATGCTCGAGATCGGCGGGCAGTGGGTCTCGCCCGACCAGGACGCACTCATCGAGACGCTCGACGAACTCGGCCTCGAGACGTACCCGCGCTATCGCGAGGGCGTGAACATCTACATCGGACCGAACGGCGAGCTGAAGAGGTTCGAGGGCGAGATCTTCCCGGTGCCGCCTGCGACCGAGCAGGAGATCCTCACCCTCATCGAGAAGCTCGACGCCCTCGTCGCCGAGATCGACCCAGACCGTCCGTGGGAGCACCCGCAGGCGAAGGACCTCGACGAGATCTCGTTCGCGCACTGGCTCGAGACGCAGACCGACGACGAGGAGGCGCGCGAGAACATCGGCATGTTCATCGCGGGCGCCATGCTCACGAAGCCCGCGCACGCGTTCTCCGCGCTGCAGGCGCTGCTCATGGCGGCATCCGCCGGTTCGTTCTCGAACCTCGTCGACGCCGATTTCATTCTCGACCGGCGGGTCGTCGGCGGCCTGCAGCAGGTGCCGCTGCTCCTCGCCGAGCGACTCGGCGAGGCCGTGCGCCTCGGACAGCCGGTGCGCACGGTTCGCTGGGCTCAGCCTTCCGAAGGGCGAGCGGATGCCCCGGCGCCGGGCGTCACCGCGGTCACCGACTCGCTCGAGGTGCACGCGAGGCACGTCGTGCTCGCGATCCCGCCGATCCTGATCAGCCGCATCTCCTACGAGCCGCCGCTGCCGCGCCGCCAGCAGCAGCTGCACCAGCACCTCTCGATGGGCTTCGTCATCAAGGTGCACGCCGTCTACGAGACGCCGTTCTGGCGCGCCGCCGGTCTGAGCGGCACCGCGTTCAGCCCGTACGAACTCGTGCACGAGGCGTACGACAACACCAACCACGAGGACCCGCGCGGCACCCTCGTCGGGTTCGTCGCCGACGAGGCCGCCGACGGCGTGTTCTCGGTGAGCGCCGACGAGCGCAAGGCCCGGATCCTCGAGTCGCTCTCGCACTACTACGGTGATGAGGCGCTGCACCCGGTGGTCTACTACGAGAGCGACTGGGGCTCCGAGGAGTGGACCCGCGGCGCATACGCCGCGAGCTTCGACATGGGCGGGCTCGCGCGCTACGGCCACGACCTCCGCACGCCCGTCGGGCCCATCCACTTCTCGTGCAGCGACGTGGCCGGCAAGGGCTACCAGCACGTCGACGGCGCGATCCGCGTCGGCCGCGAGGTCGCCGACGAGATCCTCGCGGCCGGCTGATCGGCACCACGCCTCTTCCGCACGGCGGAGTTTGTTCACTTCGGTTGTGCCAGTTCCCCCCTCAGCGCTGAGGTGTGAAGTCGCACCGCTGAGGGGGAACTGGCATAACGTTTCCCGGAACGTCTTCTCGGCCGCACCGAAGGAAAGCGAAGCCCATCCCCCGAGATCGCGGCGCGGGGCACCCGCATAGACTGGCCGGGTGTCAGTGAACCCGGAGCTGCAGGGGCGGAGCTTCCCGCCCACCGAGCCATACCTCGTCGGGCGTGAGAAGGTGCGCGAGTTCGCGCGCGCGGTCTTCGCGACGAACCCGATCAACCTCGACCCCGACGCCGCTCGTGCCGCCGGCTACGACGACGTCGTCGCCCCGCCGACCTTCCCGGTGGTGGTGCAGGAGCTCACCCTCGCACAGCTGCTCGCCGATCCCGACTCGGGCATCGACTTCTCGCGCGTCGTGCACGGCGACCAGCGGTTCACCTCCACGCGGCCGATCGTCGCGGGCGACCTGCTCACCGCGACCCTCACGATCGCGACCGTCAAGACCCTCGGCGCGCACTCGATGGTCACGGCCGAGTCCGCGATCACGGATGCCGCGGGCGAGCACGTCGCGACTGCGGTGTCCACGCTCGTGGTGCGAGGAGACGACTGATGCCCGCTCCCGATTTCACCGCGCTCGCCGTCGGCGACATCGTCGCCGAGGAGTCCTTCCCGCTCACGCGCGACTCGCTGGTGCGCTACGCCGGCGCCTCGGGCGACTTCAACCCGATCCACTATCGCGACGACGTCGCGCACACCGTGGGCCTGCCGGGCGTGCTCGCCCACGGCATGCTCACGATGGGCCTCGCCGTGCAGCCCGTCGTCGACTGGGCGGGCGACCCCGGCCGCGTCGTCGACTACCAGGTGCGGTTCACGAGGCCCGTGGTCGTCGACCCCGAGATCGGCGCGGTCATCGCGGTCATCGCGACGGTCGGCCAGCTCGACGAGGCCGCCACGGTCGCGCGCATCGACCTCACGGTGAAGCTCGGCGAAGAGACGGTGCTCGGCAAGGCGCAAGTGCGCGTCGCGCTCGGCTGACATGGGCGGCGACATCCGGTTCTCCGAGCTCACGACCCTGCAGGTCGGCGGTCCCATCGAGCGACTCGTGACCGCGACCACCCAGCGCGACCTCGTCGACCTCGCCCGTGAGGCCTGGGCGACGGATGCCCCGTGGCTCGCCCTCGGCGGCGGCTCGAACCTGCTGGTCGGAGACGACGGGTTCGCGGGCACCGTGATCCGCGTGGCGACGCGCGGCATCGAGGTGCTGCCTCGCGGGTCAGAGGAAGGCAGACGACGCGTCGCGAGACCCCGAGGCATCCGTTCGCCTGCGGGTGCAGGCCGGCGAGACGTGGGACGACCTCGTCGCGTGGACCGTCGAGCGCGGCTATTCGGGCATCGAGGCGCTCTCGGGCATCCCCGGCTCGGTGGGCGCCGCGCCCGTGCAGAACATCGGCGCCTACGGGCAGGAGCTCTCCTCGACGCTCGTGTCGATCGAGTTCCTCGACGAGGGAGCGGATGCCCCGCGCCGCATGAGTGCCGCCGAGCTCGAGCTCGCCTACCGCACGTCGGTGCTGAAGCAGGGCCTCAGGGGCATCGTCGTCTCGGTCGAGCTCGAGCTCCATGACACCGCAGACGAACGGGCGGTGCTCGGCGAGTCGCTCGGACAGCCGATCGCCTACGGACAGCTCGCCGACGCCCTGCATGTGCAGCAGGGCGACCGCGTGCCGATCGCCCGGGTGCGCGAGAGCGTGCTGGCGCTGCGAGCGGCGAAGGGCATGGTGCTCGACGCAACGGACCCCGACTCCGTGAGTGCGGGATCGTTCTTCACCAACCCCATCGTCACCGAGCGCGTCGCCCGCACGATGCCGGCGGCAGCCCCGCGCTGGTACGTCGAGCCCGAGACGCCCGACGAGGTCACGCCCCTCGGCGCGCTCTTCGCCTCGGCGTCGCCGCTCGACGCGTTCCTCGATCTCCAGGCCTCACTCGAGGCAGCCGACATCGAAGCGGATGCCGCGACCGACGAGCCGCTCGTGAAGCTCTCGGCCGCGTGGCTCATCGAGCAGTCGGGCATCCGCCGCGGGTTCGGCCTCCCCGGATCGCGTGCCGCGATCTCGTCGAAGCACACGCTCGCGCTCACGAACCGCGGCGGCGCGAGCGCCGAGGAGCTCGTGCAGCTCGCGCGCTTCGTGCAGAGCCGCGTGCAGGCCGACTTCGGCATCGTGCTGCGGCCCGAGCCGGTGCTGCTCGGCGTCGAGCTCTAGCTCGGTCGGCGCCGGGCGCGCTCGCCCCGACGCAGGAGGCCGACGAGGCCGAAGAGCGCGATGAGGGCGCCGAGGGCGGCGAGCGCGTACAGCACCGCCTCGAGCGGATCGAGGGCCTGGAGCCACGTCGCCGCGGCATCCCGACGCTCGGGATCGAGGAACCAGAGCGTCGCCGCTGCCGTGGCGGCGAAGAGGAGGCTCCAGACCAGGGCTCCCCAGCGGACGGTGGGTCGCGGCGGACTCGACGTCCCGGCTGCAGCGGAATGCGGAGCTGTAGCAGCCGGCGGCACGTCGGTCGGCGTCTGATCGAGGACGACGGTCGCGAACACCGTGTCGGGCTCGTCGCCGTCGATGCTCGGTCGTGTGAGCGACGAGTCGGTGGTGGTGCGCGCGAGATCGCGGTCGTGAGTGGGCTGGTCGGTCATGGTCACTCCGATTCGTAGATGACGACGTGCACGGTGCCGACCCATTGCCGCACCACGAGTTCGGAATCGGGCGTCGCACCCGGGATACCCCCGAACGCGCGCGGCTGCGACTGGTCGGGGAGGCTCTGACTCGCGGTGACTTCGCCCTGGTCGTTGAACCAGGTGACGTCGACCGGTCCGGCGTTCCGCGCGTCGAGGCGCACCCGCTCGTCGCTCTGCATTACCAGCGTGACCTCGCCGACGCCCTGCAGGAACTCGACCTGGGTGTCGTGCTGGCCATCCGACGGGTAGAGCTGCGCATTGCCGAACGGTTGAACGATCGTCCGCGACGAGCCGAGGCTCTCGCCGATCGACCACGGCACCCACGTCGCGCCGGGCGCGACCGCGTTGCCCAGCATGAGCACCGTCGTCACGATGGCCGCGAAGGCGAGCACGCCGCTCCGCCGGCGCCGCACGGCCGCGATGAACATGCCGCCGGCGATCACGAGCGTCGCGACCGCAAGCGCGATCGCCGGCGCGAACTCGTCCATCGGGCCGAGCGCGGAGATCGCCGCGAATGCCGCAGCCACAAGGGCGAGGCCGAGCACCGTGAACACGTAGGCGGCGCTCGCGCGGGGCCGATGGGCGCGACGAGCGGCGCGGGCTTCGTCGGCCTGCGCGGCGAGCGCCCGCGCCTTCGCCTTGTTCTCGGCGGCGGCCTGCGCACGGGCCGCGCGCTCTGCGTCCTGTTGCCCTGCCTTCCACTCCGCGTGCGAGAGACGCCACGCCTCGTGTTGCGCGCGCCACTCCGCGAGGGTCGCCGCGTCGGCGCCCTGCGCCGGGATCGGCGGCTCGGTCGACGGGTCAGGCGAGGGGGCGAACGGGGGGGATGCCGCCGAGGCATCCGTCGGCCCGCTCGGATCTGCCACGACGGGGCTCCCCGAGGCGGCGGCGGGCGCGGAAGCCATTCGCGGCGCAGCACCGCCGCCCGGGGAGGTCTGAGCGACTCGGCGCACGAGCCAGATGACGAGGGCCGTGACGCCCGCGATGATCGCGAGCACCCAGAGCACGCGGAGCGGCGCGAGCACGTCGATGCCGCCGAGCGGCAGCGTCGGCCAGTCGGGCCACCAGCGCCAGCCGAGCCAGCCGCCCTGTACGAGCGGGAGGAAGCCGATCACGCCCATCACGGCGATGCCGACGACCGCGGGGTCGACGCTGCCGCTGAGGAGTCGTTCGAGGTGGATGTTCCCGTCGACGTCGGGCAGCAGCAGCCACGCGATCGCGTAGAGCAGCACGAGCGGCGCGCCGAGCACGGCGGCCACGACGACGATGCCGCGCACGATGATCGGGTCGATGCCGAGCCGCGCGGCCACGCCCGCGCACACACCGCCGAGCCAGCCGGCGCGGCGCGGAACGCCGAGGCGTCGGAGCCAGGCGAAGAAGCCGGGGCCGGTGGCCGACGCGGGTGTCGCCGCGTCGGACCGACCGGATGAAGTCGAACCGGCCGCCCCGTCGGCGGGCGGGCCGGCGGACGCGGAGTCCCCCTTCGCGTCATCCGGCGCTGGGCCTGCCTCGGGGGCGGTCTGGTTCGTCTCCATGCCTCGATGCTGGCAGCGGCGACGGATCGGTCGCTATGGGGTGAATCCCTGATTCGACCCTGAGTCGCGGCGCCCGGCCGCGGGCGCTGAGCGCCGCGTCTGCTTGGATGGCTGGCATGGACACGAGCGCGCACGCGAGCGCTGCGGGCACGGATGCCGCGGCGGTCGAGTCTGCGGCGTCGCCCGCTCCACGTCTCACGCGTCCGCGCGACTGCGTCGCCACGGGCGTCTCGGCCGGGCTCGCCGCGCACCTCGGGCTGCACGTCTGGATCGTGCGTACCGCATTCGTCGTGCTCGCCTTCGCGGGCGGCGCCGGGGTGCTGCTCTACGCCTGGCTCTGGGCCTTCACGCCGTGGGAGGCGGGCGAGCGCGCCCCGAGCCGGCGTGCTCCGGTCGCGTGGCTGCTCGTCGGGGCATCCGTGATCCTGCTGCTCGTGGCGTGGATCGTCGGCGCCACGCTCGTGACCGGCGACGGCGACGCCTGGGCGACCTGGCTCGGCGCGACCGTCGCGGGCATCGCCCTCGCGGTGGCATCCGCAGCCTGGTCGACCTTCGTCGATCGGCCGGATCCGGCGCGCGGCCCCCGCTCCGAGCTCATCGTGCGCAGCATCGCGACCGTGCTGCTCGGCATCACCGCCGCCGCCCTCGTGTTCGGCCGGCACGCGGCGCTGAACCCGGTGCCAGTGTTCGCCGCCGCCCTCGCTGCCGTCATCGGCATCGCCCTCGTCTACGCGCCCACGCTCATCGCGCAGTGGCGTGACCTCAGCGCCGAGCGCACGAAGCGCATCCGCGAGGAGCAGCGCAGCGAGATCGCCGCGCACCTGCACGACTCGGTGCTGCAGACCCTCGCCCTCATCCAGAACCGCGCGGGTGCGACGAGCGAGGTCGCCCGGATCGCCCGCGCACAGGAGCGGGAGCTGCGCGACTGGCTGTTCGCGGGCGACACTCCGGCCGACAGCGACCTCGGCACCGACCTCCGCGACTTCGCGGCGGCGCTCGAGATCGACTATCCGGTGACGGTCGACGTCGTCGTCGTGGGGGAGTCACGGGAGCGCGCGAGCGGCGAACTCGCGGCCGCGGCGCGCGAGGCGATGCTGAATGCGGCCCGGCACGCGGGCGGAGAGGTGTCGGTGTACGTCGAGTCGAGTCCCGAGTCGGTGGAGGTGTTCGTGCGTGATCGCGGTCCGGGGTTCGCGCTCGCCGACGTGCCGGGCGACCGGCTCGGTGTACGCGAGTCGATCATCGGGCGGATGCGGCGTGCCGGGGGTTCGGGCGTCGTGCGGCCCGGCGCCGGCGGTGTCGGCACCGAGGTGCGGCTGCGGTTCCCCGCGGAACGTGCCGCGTCGGAGGCGACGCGTGCCTGAGGCATCCGTTCGACAGGCTCAGGGCGGCGCCGTTCGCGTCGTCGTGGTCGACGACCACTCCATCTTCCGCTCGGGCCTCAAGGCCGACCTCGATGCGACGATCGTGGTCGTCGGCGAGGCGCACGACGTCGAGTCCGCGGTCGCGGCGGTGACGGATGCCGCGCCCGACGTCGTGCTCCTCGACGTGCACCTGCCCGGGGTCGATCCGTGCCGGCGGGCTCGAGCGGGGGCGCCGAGGTGATCCGCCGTGCCGCGGCATCCGTTCCCGGCACCCGGTTCCTCGCACTGAGCGTCTCGGACAAGGCCGAGGACGTCGTCGGCGTCATCCGCGCCGGCGCCCGCGGCTACATCACGAAGGGCTCCTCGGGCGCCGACGTGAGCCGCGCCGTCCACGCCGTCGCCGGGCGGAGACGCGGTGTTCTCGCCGAAGCTCGCGGGGTTCGTGCTCGACGCGTTCGGCGCCGCGGTCGGCGAGACGGCCTCGGGCAGCGACGAGCTCGACCGCCTCTCGGCGCGGGAGCAGGAGGTCATGCGCCTCATCGCGCGCGGCTACGCCTACAAGGAGGTTGCCGCCGAGCTCTTCATCTCGACGAAGACGGTGGAGACGCACGTGTCGGCGGTGCTGCGGAAGCTGCAACTGTCGAGTCGGCACGAGCTCACGGCGTGGGCGAATGCGCGACGGCTGCTCTAGCTCAGAACCTGCCGCCGAACGCGGGATGACACCACCGGGGCGTCGATCTGACACCACTCTGGTGTCAGATCGCTTGACATGACACCACTGTGGTGTCACCATGGTGTCATGGATCTCACGCACTACGTCAGCGAACTCCGTCATCAGCTCGGAGTCGCCGCCGACGCGGGCGGCGAGGAGGCCCGGCAGCTCGCCGAGCGACTCACCGCCCCGCTCGAGGCCGCGAGCCGGCTGGTGCTCCTCGAGGCGCTCTCCGACGCCGCGGGTGAGATCACACGCGAACTCGCGCCCGGCTCCGTCGAGGTGCGCCTCCGGGGGCGGGAGCCCGAGTTCGTCGTCACGAAGGCCGTCAACGCGATCTTCGAAGACGTCGCCGAGGTCGTGGCGACGCCATCGCCCGCCCCCGTCGCCGACCTCGACGAGGGCAGCACATCCAGAACCACGCTCCGGCTCCCCGACCACCTGAAGGTGCGCGTCGAGGAGGCGGCCGCACGAGACGGCATCTCGGTCAATGCCTGGCTCGTGCGCGCTGTCACCGGAGCGCTCGAACCGAACAGTCCGCGCGCGGCGCCGCGGGAGATCCGCGGCGGCGAGCGCTTCACCGGTTGGGTGCGCTGAGCGCAGCGCTCCCCGAACTTCATTTCCGTCGAGGCCAGTCGGCCTGACATAGACACCACTAGGAGTCACCATGCCTGTTTTCGCGACCCCGGAACCGATCTCGGTCACCCTCGACGTCGCCGCCGCGAATGTGCGGTTCATCGCGAGCGACCGCGACGACACGATCGTCGAGGTGCGCCCCAGCCGACCGTCGCGGTCGGGCGACATCAGGGCGGCCGAGCAGGCCGAGATCGAGTTCGCCGATGGCCGGTTGCGCGTGCACACCATGAGGAGCTGGCGAACCTGGCTCCCCGTCACCGAGTCGGTCGACGTCACGATCGAGCTGCCGGCGGGCTCCGACGTTCGGGGTGAGATCGCGTACGGCAACCTCCGGGCGGAGGGCCGGCTCGCAAGGTGCGCCGTGAAGACCGGCGCGGGCGACATCACCCTCGACGAGGCCGGCCCACTCGAACTGCGCACGGGCGCCGGCACCGTCTCGATCGCCGTGGCGACGGGTTACGCCGATGTCGAGAGCGCCTCGGGTGGCGTCCGCATCCGCCGGGTCGACGGCAGCGCCGCGATCAAGAACTCGTACGGCGACACGACGATCGGCGAGGTGGCCGGCGAGCTGCGTGTGAAGGGCGCCTACGGGTCGATCTGGGTCGACCGGGCACTCGGCTCGGTCGATGTCAAGACCGCCCACGGCAACGTCCGCCTCGACGAGATCGTGCGGGGCGAAGTGCAGCTCGAGAGCTCCTACGGGGCCCTCGAGGTCGGCGTTCGCGAGGGCACCGCCGTCTGGCTCGACGTGGCCACGCAGCACGGCAGCGTGATCAACTCCCTCGGCGCACAGGAGGGCCCCGGAGCATCCGATGAAACCGCCGAAGTGCGGGCCCGCAGCTCGTGGGGCGACATCGTCATTCGCCGTGCGACCGAACAGAACACGAGGAACAGGAGCAAGTCATGAATCACGAGAGGAGAGAAGACGACATGAGCATCACGGTGTCGACAACCAACCGAGACCGCGGCCCCGCGATCCGTGTGCAGGGTCTGGAGAAGTCGTACAAGAACGCTGCATGTGCTGCGCGGTGTGGACTTCGATGTGGAGCGGGGCAGCATCTTCGCCCTGCTCGGCTCCAACGGGGCTGGCAAGACCACGGTGGTGAGGATCCTGTCGACGCTGCTCAAGGCAGATGCGGGCACAACGAGCGTCGGCGGCTTCGACGTCGCCACGCAACCGGCGGACGTGCGGGAGTCCATCAGTCTGACCGGTCAGTTCGCCGCGGTCGACGAGATCCTCTCCGGCCGGGAGAACCTGGTGCTCGTCGCCAAGCTGCGGCACCTGGACAAGCCCGGCAAGGTGGCGGATGAACTGCTCGCACGGTTCGGCCTGGCCGAGGCCGGTTCGCGGAAGGTGTCGACGTACTCGGGTGGCATGCGGCGTCGCCTCGACATCGCCATGAGCTTGATCGGGCAGCCGAAGGTGATCTTCCTCGATGAGCCGACGACGGGTCTCGACCCCGAAGGACGCCTCGAGGTGTGGCAGGTCATTCAGGAGCTCGCCCATCGGGGAGCCACCATCCTGCTCACCACGCAGTACCTCGACGAGGCCGAGCAGCTGGCCGATCGGATCGCGATCCTGCATCAGGGGCGGATCATCGCGAACGGCACCCTCGCGGAGCTGAAGCAGCTCCTGCCGCCGGCGAAGGTCGAGTACATCGAGAAGCAGCCGACCCTCGAGGATGTCTTCCTCGCACTCGTCGGCAGTGACGGCAAGGTTCAGGAAGGGAAGGACCAGTCATGAGCACGCACTTCTTCGGAGACACCTCTGTGTTGACGGGGCGATCCCTGCGTCACATCAGCCGCAGCCCCGACACGATCATCACGACGGCGATCACCCCGATCGCACTGATGCTGCTGTTCGTCTACGTGTTCGGTGGTGCGATCCAGGCCGGCACCGGCAACTACATCAACTACCTGCTGCCCGGGATCATGCTGATCGCGATCGCGTCGGGCATCGCGTACACCGCGGTCCGGTTATTCACCGACCTGCAGGGCGGCATCTTCGAGCGATTCAACTCCATGCCGATCTCGCGGTCATCCGTGCTGTGGGGGCATGTGCTGACGTCGCTCGTCGCGAACGGGATCGTGCTCGTGATCATCGTGGGGGTGGCCCTCGCAATGGGGTTCCGCACCTCGGCGGACCTCCTGGCATGGCTCGCCGTCGCCGGGATCCTCGCGCTGTTCACGCTCGCGCTGACGTGGATCGCGGTCATCGCCGGCCTCACGGCCAAGTCCGTCGACGGGGCCGCCGGGTTCTCCTACGTGCTGATCTTCCTGCCGTTCATCAGCTCGGCGTTCGTCCCCACCGACACCATGCCCGGCCCGATCCGCGTCTTCGCCGAGAACCAGCCCGTCACGTCCATCGTCAACACGATCCAGGACCTCTTCGCACAGCAACCGGTCGGCAGCGACATCTGGATCGCGCTCGCCTGGTGCCTCGGCATCCTGGTCATCGCGTACGCGTTCGCGATGGGCGCTTACCGGCGCAAGATCGCCTGACCGTCAGTCGTCGTGACGGCGCGTGCGGATGCCACCTCGAGCGGGGTGGCATCCGCCCTGCGCTTCTTCGGTGAGTGTGGCACTGCAGGAGATTGGGCGGGATGGTCCAGTCTCAGCGCTCATGGGGCCGAATCTCCTGCACGGGACGCGCAACCTCGGCGTCGAGGTCGGATGGCGAAGGGGTCAGGCGCCGACGCGCTCAGAGCAGCCCGAGCTCCATCGCCCGTGTCACGGCGCGCGTGCGGTCGCTCACGTCGAGCTTCTCGAAGGCGTGCAGCAGGTGCGTCTTCACCGTCGCCTCTCCGATGAAGAGCGCTCGGGCGATCTCGGGGTTCGAGCGGCCCTTGGCGACCAGCCGAAGCACCTCGAGTTCCCGCGGCGAGAGCGATGGGGGCGCGGATGCCGCATCCGCCCGCACCCGCGAGACGAGCTTCGCAGCGATCGACGGCGCGAGCACCGTCTCACCGGCGGCGACCGCGCGGATGCCCGCGAGGATCTCCGCCTGCGGCGCCGCCTTGAGGAGATACCCGCTCGCGCCCGCCTCGATCGCCGCGAGGATGTGGTCGTCGGTCTCGTAGGTCGTGAGCACGAGCACGCGCGTGCCGGGCGAGTCGGCGACGATGCGCGCGGTGGCCGAGGCGCCGTCGAGCTCGGGCATCCGCAGGTCCATGAGCACGAGGTCGGGGCGTTCGGATGCCGCGAGCGCAACGGCCTCGGCACCGTCGGCGGCCTCGCCGACGACGTCGATGCCGGGCTCCGAGTCGAGCAGCCCGACGATGCCGGCCCGCACGATCGGATGGTCGTCGGCGACGACGATGCGGATCGGGGCGGTCATTCCGGTCCTCCGCCGTCGCCGGGTCTGCCGAGTGCGTCGCGCGGTCCGCCGGCAGCATCGTCCGTCCGCCGGTTCCATCGAGCGGCACGCCGACGCGTAGCACCGTTCCTCCGCCGTCACCCGCCGAGACCGAGAACGAGCCGCCGACGAGCGCGGCGCGGTCGCGGATGCCCGCGAGTCCGAAACCGCTGTCGCCCGGCACCGCGCCGCCGAGGCCGACGCCGTCGTCGGCACCGTGAGCACGACCTCATGCTCGGCCTGCTCGACCGAGATCGTCGCGTGCGACGCCCGCGCGTGCTTGCGGACGTTCGCGAGCCCCTCCTGCGCGCAGCGCAGCAACACGACCTCGTGCTCACGACCGACGCCCGAGGCATCCGCCGTCACCGTCACCCGCACTCCCGTCTCCCGCTCGAATGCCGCCCCGAGGCGTCGCAGGGCATCGGCGAGCCCCGCGTCCGAGGCCACGGGCGCCAGCGAGGCGACGAGCCCGCGCGCCTCCATGAGCGCCTCGCGCGCCATCTGCTCGATGAGTTCCACATCGCCCCGAGCGGATGCCGCGGCGCCACCCTCGACGGGTTCGAGCCGGTTGCCCGCCCGCTGTGCCACCATCACGAGTCCCGTGAGGCTCTGCGCGATCGTGTCGTGGATCTCGCGGGCGAGCCGCCCGCGTTCCTCGGTGACGCCGGCATCGCGGTGCATCGCGGCGAGCTGGCCCTGCGCCGCCCGCAACTCCTCGAGCAGCCGCGCGCGTTCATCACCGTACTCGGCGATGCGGCTGATCCAGAGCCCGAGCGCCATGCTGAAGCCGAACGAGAGCACCGCGACGCCGATGCCGGGGAGGAGGCCGGCCACTCCGAACCGCACGCCGTAGCCCACGACGATCGCGACCGCGATGAGCACATTCGCGACGATCGCGCTGCGCAGGCCCGGCGCCGTGAACCAGACGAAGGGATAGAGGAACGCCTGCATGATCGCGAACGCCGGCTCGAACGACGTGCCGACCGCGAGCAGCACGGCGAAGGCGATCGAGATCGCCAGGTGGTGGCCCATCGACTCGCGGCGCATGTGCCACCGGGCGTACGCGAAGTACACGACGAGGAAGGCCGCCGCGGTGGCCCAAGCGCCCCATTGCATCGGCCCGTAGGGCGGGTCGATGAGGGTGATGAGCACGATGACGGATGCCACGGCGATCGCCGCGGCATCCCACCACCGCACATTCTGCATTCGTCACCTTCTCATACGGCCGCGGACGCTCGTCACGCGCTCCGTCGGATCCACCTGAATGTCAGGAGGCTCACGACGAGTCCGATGACGAGCCACGCGACGAGCCAGAACGCCACCCAGCCGAGCTCCCACTCGCCGTGCTGCTCGAGCACCTTGAACGCGTCGGGCAGGAACACGGAGCGCATGCCCTGCGCCATCCACTTCAGGGGGAACAGGCTCGCGAGGTTCTGCATCCATTCCGGCAGGATGTTGAAGCGCAGGTAGACGCCCGAGATGAACTGCAGCACGAGCACGATCGGGATGACGACGGCCGTCGCGCTCTTGCCCGATCGGGGCACGGCCGAGAGGGCGATGCCGAGCAGCGCCGAGGTTGCGACGCCGAGCACGAACACCCATGCGAAGGTGAGCCACGCCTCGCCGGTCGTCGGCATCGCGATGCCGAACAGCGTCGCAGCGACGAGCAGGAGGATCGCCGCTTGCAGCGTGGCCGTCACGAACACCTGCCCGATCTTGCCGAGGAAGTACGACACGGGTGAGAGCGGCGTTCCGCCGAGGCGCTTCAGGGTGCCGTCGCCCTTCTCGGTGGCGATGTCGACGGCGAGGTTCTGCACGCCCGAGAGCAGCATGCCCGCGGCGAGCATCCCCGGCAGGTAGTAGGCGCCCACCGAGATCCCCTCGCCGCCCGGCGTGACCTGGATGTCGCCGGCCGCGCTGAATGCCGCGGTGAAGATGCCGAGCATGATGATCGGGAAGAGGAACGTGAAGAACACCGCGTCGGGTGAACGGAAGTACCCCTTCGTCTCGTACCCGATGCGCGACGCGCCGATCGGGATGATTCCAGTGCTCATGCGAGCGCCTCCTCGTCGTCGCGTGCTTCGGCTCCCGCCGCGTGCACCAGTTGCAGGTAGATGTCCTCGAGGCTCGGCCGGATGACCTCGAGCCCGTCGGGTTCGCCGCCCATTTCGGCGACGACGGATGCCACGAGCTCGGCCGGTCGCTCGGTCCGCACCTCGCGCGGGGCTCCGTCGCCGCCTCGCCATCGCACGATCGGCACGCGCGCGTCGGCGCCGCCGAGCGTGTCGACGGGACCGACGTCGACGAGCCTGCCGCCGAGGATGATGCCCGCTCGGTCGCCGAGTTGTGCGGCCTCATCGAGGTAGTGCGTCGTCAGGAGGATGGTCGTGCCCTCGGCCTTCAGGCCGCGGATGAGCGTCCAGAACTCGCGGCGCGCCTCGGGGTCGAACCCGGTCGTCGGCTCGTCGAGGAAGAGCAGCTCGGGCCGGCCGATGATGCCGAGTGCGACGTCGACGCGACGGCGCTGCCCGCCCGAGAGCTTCGAGATGCGCGTGCGCGCCTTCGCCTGGAGGCCGACGGCCGCGATCACCTCGTCGACGTTGCGCGGGTTCGGGTAGAACTTCGCGAAGTGCGCGAGCTGCTCGCGTACGGTGTACAGGCCGGTCTCGGTCGCCGACTGCAGCACCATGCCGAGTCGCGCCTTCCAGTCGAGTCCCGCATGCGCGGGATCGACGCCGAGCACGCTGACCTCGCCGGCCGTGCGGAGGCGGTACCCCTCGAGGATCTCCACCACCGTCGTCTTCCCCGCGCCGTTCGGCCCGAGGAGGGCGAACGTCTCGCCATGCGCGATGTCGAGATCGATGCCGTCGACGGCCGCGAGCCCGCCGTAGAGCTTGCGAAGCCCGCGGATCCGCACCGCTGCGGCATCCGTGTTCGTCGTGCTCGTCATGCCCGTTGCGGGCGCTGTCGTGTCCATGCTCCGAGCCTGCCCCTTCCGCGCGCCGCGCGGGAGCCCCCGTGCGGCGGATTCGCCCCTCCACCGATCG
>CAWJZK010000002.1:0-22267 GCA_963847285.1 uncultured Actinomycetota bacterium | reverse complement strand
GCGCGCCGGCGTCGGCGCGCTGTCGCGGCATCCGCCGCCGGCGCGGCGCGCTTCGCGGCATCCGCTCGCCTGCTCGACGCCGTGTCGCGGCATCCGCTCACCGAATGCAGGACGAGCGGGCCCTCACCCCACGTGAGCGAGGTCGTGCGCGTTGTGGTCCTGCACCTGCGGCATCCGCCGCCAGCGCGGCGCGCTGTCGCGGCATCCGCCGCCAGCGCGGCGCGCTGTCGCGGCATCCGCGAGCCGGCTCGGTCGTCCGCAGCATCGCTCACCGAATGCAGGATGAGCGGACCTTCACCCCACGTCTGCGAGGTCCTGCACGCTGTGGTCCTGCATCTCGCGAGATCAGACCGGCTTCAGGGCGGTCACAAGCCCCGACCGCTGTTCGGACCGCCTCCCCCAGCGATGCTCCCCGCGCGTGACGAGTTCGAGGATCCCCTCGCTCACGACGCTCCACTCGGTCATGACCTGGCGGTAGCTGAGGCGCAGAACGAGGTACCCACGCATCACGGCTCGAAGTCGCGCCGCCGATCTTCCTCGAACTCGGGTCCCGTGTGGTAAGCGGCGCCGTCGATCTCGACAACGAGGCGATCGCCAACGAGCAGATCCACGTACCCGACCCGCGCGATGTATACCTGGGGCCGATGGCCGATGCGGCGAGTGCGGAGCAGCAATCGCACCTTCGACTCGGTGCCCGATTCAGACCCCGCGTGGATCGCGTCAAGCACCTTCCGGCGCGAAGCCAGCGCGAGCGACCGTACCTCGGCGAGGTCGGCCAGAATCGAGCATGCCCCGCGTGAGCGCGGAGTCGATCGCGATTATCGCCGCCTGCTGCTCCGCGCAGGCGAGCATCTCCGCGATCGCGAGCGGGAGCGGGTCACGAGCTGAACGGGCGGGCGGGTCGCTGCGGTAGTGGACGCAGACCTTATGAGCAACACGGTTCAGCCGCTCATGCGTGGCATCGGGCGGACGCAGCCGAGAAGCCGTGCGTGGCACCCGAACGTGCAGCATCGGATCGTCAAGCAGCCAGAGTCCATCGAGTCGTGCCGCGGATGCCGCGGTGACGACGCCGCCCACGTGCGTAGCCCGCACGACATCGCGCGGCGCGTCGGGCGTCGCGAACCACCCCGGTCGAACCCGCACGAGCGCGCGGGCCGCGAGTGCTGCCGCGACGGCCTCGCGTGTCACCCCGCCAGCGTCGAGCTCGCGGTACGGCAACGCCCCACCTCGCACACGGATGAACTGTGCCACTGCCCTCGGCGTCTGGTTCATGCGACGAGTCTTGTGGGTGTGGAGCATACGATCCGACGGCAGCCGAGACCTGTGGACAACCTTCGTTCAGTCGCGCGCTAGCCGCCACCGCCGCGAGGCGCGCGCGCTGTCTCGCCGCCGGTACCCCCACCGCAGCCATCCGAGCATCGACCGGAGGCATCCGAGGCATCCGAGTCCACCGAATGCAGGACGAGCGGACATTCACCCCACGTCAGCGAGGTCGTGCACGCTGTGGTCCTCTATCTCGCGCAGATCAGACCGGCTTCAGGGCGGTCGCAAGCCCCGAGAGCTCGAGGCGCGGCGAGCGTCAGTTGGTGTTGGCGTAGAGCCACTCGAGCGGGTCGACATGGGTGCCGTCGACACCGCCGAGGCGGATCTCGAAGTGCAGGTGCGGGCCCGTGGACATGCCGGTGCTACCTGTCGTGCCGACGACGTCTGCGACCTCGACCGTGTCGCCGACCTGGAATCGCCTCGAGCCGTACTGCATGTGCGCGTAGACGCTCGTGACGAGTTTGCCGTCGATCATGTGGTCGATCATCATGACCACGCCGAGCGACCCGCCCGAGTCGGTGGAAACGGCGACGGTGCCGTCGGCGATCGCCTGGATCTCGGCTCCGAGGCCCGGGTTGAAGTCCTGACCCATGTGGTTGACCGAGCACCCCGCGCAGTTGCGGTAACCGAAGTGGTCGCCGATATGCACGCCGATGGCGAACGGCCACTGGATCGTTCCCGCGGGGTTGTTCGTGAAGGTCGCCTCGGGACGGATGCCCGCAGCGCGCGCGTACTCCTCGATCGTCTGCGACTCGTAGCCCTCGCGGTCGACGCCCTGCGCGAGCACGCCGTCCAAGATCTCCACGCGCTGGCCTGCCTCGTTGCCGGCGTCCACCACGTTCCCGAGAGCCATGGCCTGCACGTCGGCCGGCGTGAGCAGCGACAGTGAGGGCACGGATGTCGCGACGGCGAGCAGCGCGGCGAAGCTGATCGCAACGACGGCGCGGACTCGCGCGGTCGCCGGCGTTCGACGCGGCGGGGTTCGAGGCGCGGAGCCGGCGGCGGATCGTGTCTGGGGACGCGATGATCCGCGATGAGGAGCGGAGCTCGCGTCGAGATCGACGCGTCGCGTGACCCTCGGGGAACGGTGGGGCGGCAGCACCGCGATGCGACGACGCCGGCGCCTCGAACGGCGAGCCGGTCGACGGCTGCCATCCGGCGGATCCGGCGGGCGTGTCAGCGAACAGGTCGAACGCATCATGCGATCGCGAATCGGATTCGGTCGCACCGGATTCGAAGTCGAGGCGGGCGGGCTCGCCGAGCGCGTGTGGCGTGTCGAAGGCGGACTCGCCTGGAACGGGGGCTGCGTCGAAGCTCAGGCGAGGGGGCTCAGGCGGCACGTCCGGCGCGTCGAAGTCAAGACGAGCGGGCTCGCCGGGTCACGGGTGCCGCGTCGAAGCTCAGGCGGGCCGGGGCGATCGGCGCCGACGTCGCGCCGGACGACGCGCCCGCCGAAGCGGCGATGAGGGCGGCGAAGTCGTCGACACCGGTGGTCGCCGGAACGGTTGTCGCCGACGGCACCGGCGTGACGGGCGTCACTCCGCGGCGCGGCGCCGAGCGGGCCGCCCTTCTTCGCCGCCTTGCGCTCTGCGCGCGTCGGCTTGGGGGCGCGGGAGGAGCGACCGCCACTCTTCGCCTGCCGCGCGCCGTCGGCACCGGTTGGGTCGTCGTCGTCGCTGAGTCCGGCGAACAACGCATCGAAGCCGCTTGAGGCGGGATGCTCCGCGCCGGAAACACCGAAGGCCGAGTCCCGGTCGACTCGGGAGTCGACCGACTCGGCCTCGGAGGGCGGGAGGGGTGTGCTGCGGCGCGTCCGGAGCGCGTCCTCAGCATTCGTATGCGAGGGGGTTTGCGACGGTGCAACCGGCCACTCGGCGGCCGGAGGCTGCCCGACGGCCGGCTGCGGAGGCGGCGGAGAGCGGCCACTCGACGGCCGGCTGGTGAGCGGCGGCCGGCTGCTGGGCGACCGGCTGGTGCTCATCGGACGAGCGGCCACTCGAAGGCCTGCTCCTGCGCGGCGGGAGGCTGCTGCCCAGACGGCGGCTGCTGCGCGACTGGCGTCTGCTGGGCGCGGCGAGTGACCACGGAGCGGCCGGAGCCTGTGCCACCGGCGGGTGCGCGGCGGGCGGCTCGTACGCGGCAGTCGGCTCGTACGCCGCAGCCGGCTCGTACGCGACAGGCACCTCGTAGGCCGCGGGCAACTCGTACGCCGCGGGCGGCTCGTGCGCCGGCAGGGCGCGCCGCGGGCGCCTGCGGCGATCGAGGCGGAAGCCGGCGGCGTCGGCGCCGCGTGGTACGGATACGACTGCGCCTCGTACGACGGTCCCTGGTTCGCGGGTACGCCGGCGCCTCGTACGACGGCGCTTGGTTTGCCGGATACGACGGTGCCTCATACTCCGGCGCCTGGTTCACGGGATACGAAAGTGTCTCATGCGACGGTGGCTGGTTCGCCGGATACGCCGGCGCGTCGTACGACAGTGGCTGGTTCGCCGAATACGAAGGTGCCTCGTACGACGGCGTTGAGGAAGCCGGATACGCCGGCGCCTCGTTCGCCGGATACGAAGGTGCCTCGTACGACGGCGTTGAGTAGGCCGGATACGCCGGTGCCTCGTACGACGGCGCCTGATACTCCGGATACGCCGAAGTCGGGATCACGGGGGCCGCGGCGGCGGGGTTCACCTGCGCGGGCGCTACCGACGCGCCGCCCGTGACGCCGAACGATTCGTCGAACGTCGGCTGCGGTGCAGCGCGCCGAGCGGATGCCTCGAACCCGGGCTCGGACGCGATCGGCCGCGCCGGAGCATCCGGAATCGCACCGCCCTCGTAGGCCGCGCGACGAGCCTCGGCCGCCTCGGACTCACGCAGTTCGCGTCGGGTCAGGGGTCGTTCGGGCCGCCGTGAAGCATGGGTGCCTGGCGCTGAACCGTCGGGCACGAGGGGGGACTCGAGCACGTGGGGGGACTTTCGGCGTTGTGGGGAACGGGGGGACCGAGATGATCATCCCAGGCAACCGTGCCGGGATAACGGATTGGTAAAGACTAACCGGTCACGTCACTGGGCGCCACGTCGGACGGAGATTTCCCGAAGCCTGAGGGTCGCCACGCGGCGACATCCGCAGGATTCCGGGGCAGAGACGCCGAAAATCAGGCGTCGAGCCCGCGGCGTCGAGCCCCGCTGCGTCGGCCCCGCGGCGTCGAGCCCGGCTGCGGTGAGTGCCTCGGCCAGTTCTGCGTAGAGATCGGGTGCTGCGGCGACGATCAGCTCGGAGCTCTCGCGGCCGCCGCGCATGCCGCCGACCCGCGCGCCGGCCTCGCGGGCGATGAGCGCGCCGGCGGCGTGATCCCACGGGTTCAGCCCGCGCTCGTAGTACGCGTCGAGGCGTCCGGCGGCGACGGCGCAGAGGTCGAGGGCGGCCGAGCCGACGCGGCGGATGTCGCGAACCTTCGGGAGCAGCCCGAGCAGCACCTCGGCCTGGGCGCGCCGGCGCTCGGCGGCGTAGCCGAACCCGGTGCCGACGAGCGCGCGGCCGAGCGGGACATCCGTGTTCACCTGCAGTTCGAGCGTCGCCGAGGCGCGCCCCTCCCCCGGCGGTCGCCTCGAAGACCTCGCCGGTCACCGGGTTCGCGACGACGGCGGCGAGCGCCGTCCAGCTGCCCGGGCTCCGGCGCCCCCTCGACGACGGCGATGCTGACCGCCCACGCGGGGATGCCGTAGAGGAAGTTCACCGTGCCGTCGATGGGGTCGACGACCCAGTTGAGGCCGCTCGTGCCGATGTGCGCGGTGTCCTCCTCGCCGACGATGCCGTCGTCGGGCCGGGCGGCGAGGATCAGCGAGCGGATGAGCGCCTCGGTGTCGCGGTCGGTGGCGGTGACGATATCGGTCGGCGTCGACTTGGTCGCGGCCACCTCGACTCCCACACGGCGCGCCGCGAGCGCGAACTCCGCGGCCCGTACGGCGATGTTGCGTGCGAGGGCGAGCAGGGCAGCGGGCGTCGGCACGGATGCCTCGTGCGCGACCGATCCGCCCGGTGCCTGAATTCCTGCGGATGCCTCGTGCTCGCTCATGCCCCCAACGCTACGCCAGCGCGGGGCCCGCACCGGGGCCGCGAGCCGAACGCCGCGAATCGAGCCGCGTGAATACGACGAAAGCCCCGGTGGACCCGGGGCTTTCTCACGTGGCGAGTGAGGGATTCGAACCCCCGAAGTCGTAGACAGCTGATTTACAGTCAGATCCCTTTGGCCGCTTGGGTAACTCGCCGAATGCACCCGACCACGTTCTGCACACAACCGGGGGCCTGTCAAGGATACCCGCCGGGTGGTGTGTCGAGAAATCGAACCGGCGAGCGGATGCCTCGGCCGGAATCATCCCCGCCGCACGGGCTGCGGCGGCGCCACCGACTCGCGCTCGACGAGCCGGACGTCGAGCGTGACGGCCGCCTCGGGGCGCTCCTCGCGCTCGATCTCGTCGAGCAGGATCCGGGCGGTCTCGCTGACCTTGGCGCCCATGTCCTGGCCGATCGTGGTGAGCCCCGGCGACACGTAGCCGCCGAACTCGAGGTCGTCGAAGCCGATCACCGAGACGTCGCCGGGCACGTCGACGCCCGCGTCGGCGAGTCCGGCCATGAGCCGATGGCGAGGATGTCGGCGGTCGCGAAGACCGCGGTGACCTCGGGATGCTCCGCGCGGAGCCGTGCGGCGAGCCGCCGCCCGTCTTCGTAGGTCGTCGGCACCTCGAGGATGCGCGTCTCCTCGAAGTCGAGGCCGGCCTCCTCGAAGGCGCGGCGGAATCCGTCGTAACGGCGGCGGACGACGCCGACGTCGGTGAAGTGCGGCGCAGCGAACGCGACGTTGCGGTGGCCGTGCTCGATGAGGTACCGCCCGGCCGCGAGACCGCCCGCGACGTCGTCGGATCGCACGCCGATCGTGCGCGGGTTCGACGAGTAGCTGTCGATCGCGACCATCGGCACCCCGTCGATCGTGATGCCGTCGACCTCCTCGTCGAGGAACCCGAGGAGGATGGCGCCGTCGAGCGACCACCCGCGCACGGCGTCGCCGACCTCGGCGGGGTCGGCGATGCCGCGGAGCAGCAGGTGATAGCCGTGCTTGCGGAGTTGGCGCTCGACGCCGCCGATGACGGCGGTGTGGTGCGGGCTCATGAGCAGGCTGTCGCCCTCGCCGACCGGCACGAGCACGCCGATGACGTGCGATTGCTGCGCGGCGAGGCTGCGGGCTGGGGCGTTCGGCACGTAGCCGCGCCGTTCCACGATGCGCGTGACCCGCTCGATCGTGGCCTGCGAGACCCGTGCGCTCTTGCCGTTGACGACGTTCGAGACGGTCATGACGCTGACGCCCGCCTCCTCGGCGATGTCGCGCAGTGTGACGGCCATTCGTCCCTCCCGGCCTTCAGTGTAGGGCGGGACTTGACATGGATCCGATCATCGCCCTACGCTCGCGTCTCAGATTGGTATAGCGCTAAACCTAGCGCATTCAGGAGAGGACGACGTGAGCTCAGAGTCGAGCACCGCCCCCGCGATGGCGGCCGGAACGGCCCCCGCGGTGGCGGCCGGATCCGGCGCCGCCGCGGCCGGCGGCCTCGCCGATGCCTGGTGGCGCGACGCCGTCGTGTACCAGGTGTACGTGCGCAGCTTCGCCGACGCGAACGGCGACGGCACGGGCGACCTCGAGGGCGTGCGCTCACGGCTCGACTACCTCGAGGCGCTCGGCGTCGACGCGCTCTGGTTCACCCCCTGGTACGTGTCCCCGCTCGCCGACGGCGGCTACGACGTCGCCGACTATCGTGCGATCGATCCCGCGTTCGGCGGCCTCGAGGAGGCCGAGGCGCTCATCGCCGATGCGGCGGCCCGCGGCATCCGCACCATCGTCGACGTCGTGCCGAACCACGTGTCCGACCGGCATCCGTGGTTCGAGGCCGCCCTCGCCGCCGGGGCCGGACAGCGCGGAGCGCGACCGATTCTGGTTCCGCGCCCGGGCGCGGCCCGCAGGGCGAGTTGCCGCCGACCGACTGGGTGTCGAGCTTCGGCGGCCCGACCTGGACGCGCCTCGTCGAGCGCGACGGCAGGTCCGGCGAGTGGTACCTGCACCTGTTCTCGAGCGAGCAGCCCGACCTCAACTGGAACCACCCCGACGTTCGCGCCGAGCACGAGGACGTGCTGCGCTTCTGGTTCGATCGCGGCGTCGCCGGCATCCGCATCGACTCGGCCGCCTTCCTCGTGAAGGACCCGGCGCTGCCCGTCGACGCACCCGAGCCCGGGGCATCCGACCACCCGTACCTCGACCGCGACGACGTGCACGAGGTGTACCGCGACTGGCGCACCGTCGCCGACGGGTACGAGCCGCACGCGCATGCTCGTCGGCGAGGTGTGGCTCGCCGAACCCGATCGGTTCGCGCGGTACCTGCGACCCGACGAGATGCACAGCGCCTTCAACTTCGACTTCATGACGAAGCCGTGGTCTGCCTCCGAGCTCCGCGCATCGATCGAGCAGACGCTCGACTGGCACGCCGGTCTCGAGGCGACGCCGACGTGGGCGCTCTCGAACCACGACCTCACCCGGCCGGTCACGCGCTATGGGCGCGCGGAGAGCGGGTTCTCGTTCGACGCGAAGCGCTTCGGCGTCGCGAGCGACGTCGACCTGCGGGCTCGCCCGCGCGCGTGCCGCGGCGATGCTCGCGGCGGCGCTGCCCGGCTCGCTCTACGTCTACCAGGGCGACGAGCTCGGCCTCCCCGAGGTCGAGGACCTCCCGCTCGCACGTGCTCACCGACCCGATGCACGCACGGTCGGGCGGCATCGACCCCGGACGAGACGGATGCCGCGTGCCCCTCCCCTGGCGCCGCGCCGGCGCCTCGCTCGGCTTCGCGGCCGGCGACGCCGCGCCCTGGCTCCCGCAGCCCGCCGACTGGTCGGCACGTTCCGTCGAGGCGCAGGACGCCGATCCCGACTCGACGCTCGCCCTCTACCGCACGATGCTCCGTCTCCGTCGCGGGATCGACCCGGCGTTCGAGTGGCTCGAGCACGCCTCCCCCGAGGTCATCGCGTTCCGGCGCGGCGACCTCGTCCACGTGACGAACCTCGGCGACGAGCCCGTCAGCCTCCCCCAACACCGACGACTGCTGCTGGCGAGCGGCCCGACCACCCGAGAGGAGCTTCCCGGCAACACATCCGCCTGGCTCGAACTCTGACACCTCGGCCGGCATCCGTATCATCCATGCAGCCCCAGTGCTGCACCCCACAGCACGAGAGACAAGGAAGACGATGAAGTCACCACTCAAGATCGCCGGCATCGTGGCCGCGATCGCCCTCGCGGCCCCGCTCGCCGGGTGCGCCGCGTCCGACGACCCGGCCGACGGCAAGCTCACCCTCAAGGTCTCGATCGACGCCGGACTCGACGACGGCGCCGTCGCCGCGTTCGAGGAGCGCGCCGCGCAGTTCGAGGAGGCGAACCCCGACATCACGATCGAACCCGTCGAGTACACCTGGGACGGCACGACGTTCGCCGCGCAGCTGGCCGGCGCCACCCTCCCCGACGTGTTCACGCTGCCCGTTCACCGACGGACGCGGGCTCATCGAGGGCGAGCAGATCGCCGACGTCTCCGACCTGATCGCCGAGCTCCCCTACGCCGACGACTACAACCCGAACGTCGCGGTCGCCGGCGAGGACGCCGACGGCGACCTGTGGGCGGTGCCGATCGCCGCCTACGGGCAGGGCCTCCACTACAACCGCACGCTCTTCGAGGCCGCGGGGCTCGACCCCGATGCACCGCCGACCACGTGGGACGAGATCCGCGAGGACGCCAAAGCGATCGCGGATGCCACCGGCGTCGCCGGATACGCCCAGATGACGTCGGCGAACACCGGCGGCTGGATCCTCACGACCCTGAACTACGCGCTCGGCGGTCGCAACGAGGACGTCGACGGCGACGACGTCACCGCGACGCTCGACACGCCCGACGATGGCCGAGGCGCTCGAGATGGTGCAGGCGATGCGCTGGGAGGACAACTCCATGGGCGCGAACTTCATCTACGACTGGGGCACGATCAACCAGGCGTTCGCGTCGGGCCAGATCGGCATGTACGTCTCGGGCGGCGGCAACTACGGCAACCTCTTCACGCAGAACCAGATGAACCCCGACGACTACGGGCTCACGGTGCTTCCGCTCGCCGATGACCCCGAGGCCGGAGTGCTCGGCGGCGGCACGCTCGCCGCGGTGAGCGCGACCGCCGACGAGGCGCACCAGGCGGCCGCCGTGAAGTGGATCGACTTCTACTACATGGAGAAGCTCACGCAGCAGGACGCCGCCGTCGCCGACGCCGAGGCGCTCGCGGCATCCGATGCTCCCGGTCGGCGCCCCGCAGATGCCGATCTTCGACCAGGCCACCTACGAGGAGGCGCAGACGTGGGTCGCCGACCTCGTGAACGTGCCGCTCGACCAGATGACGCCGTTCACCGACCACATCTTCGAGCAGCCGCTGCTCGCGGAGCCGAGCCACTCGACGCAGGAGATCTACGCGCTGCTCGACCCGGTGGTGCAGGCCGTGCTCACCGACCAGAACGCCGACATCGACGCCCTGCTCGCAGCCGTCGAGCAAGAGGCGCAGGGGATCCTCGCCGGGTGATGCCGGTGTGGTGAGGGATGGGGCGGTGCCGAGGTGCAACACGGCACCGCCCCAGTGCATTCACGCGCCGTCGCGCGCATCCGCGTTCCATACCTCCAACCGCAGTCGATACCTCCAACCGCAGTCGATCGAAGGAGATCGTCGTGTTCATTTCCGCACTCTCGAGGGCCGCGAGCATGCTCGCCGCGCTCACGCTCGTCACAGGCGGCGCCATCGCCGCCGCCGCGCCCGCCGCGGCCGAGCCCGTCCCACCCGGCACGCCGGGCCTTCCGCTCGAGCTCGAGGCCGAGGATGCCGTGCTCGTCGGGGGCGCAGGCGTCAACGACAACCACCTCGGCTTCTCGGGCGACCGGCTTCGTCGACGGGTTCGTCATCGACCACACCGGCACCGCCGGCGTCACCTTCACCGTCGACGTGCCGGTCGCGGGCGACTACGGCCTGAATCTCCGCTACGCCAACGGCCTCGGATCCGACATGACGCTCTCGCAGGTCGCGGGCGGCGAGGACCGCAAGATCACGCTTCCCTCGGCCGTCGGCGCATCGTGGAGCTTCTGGTTCGTGCACCAGGAGATCGTCACGCTCGCCGCGGGCGAGCAGCAGATCACGTACCGCTTCGACGCGGATGACACGGGCAACGTCAACCTCGACGCGATCGCGCTCACCACGATCGGCGACCTCGCGACGCCGGGCGGCGGGCCGACCGATCCGGGCTCGCAGGAGGGCGCGGGACCCGACACCCGCTGGGACGACGTCACCGCCGTGCTCGAGACCGTGAAGCCGAAGCGCGGCGAGGCCTACGAGGCCGAGGACGCGTTCTTCGCGAACGGAGCGGCCGCGACGATCCGTCGGCGACGTCGACGGCGTCGACCTCGCCGCCGAGCGCGCCCGCCTCGTCGTGCCCGTGAACGCCGCCCGACGCGGGCTCGCAGGTCGTCGCGTTCCGATACGCCAACGCGACGGGCGGCGACGCCGACGTCGTGCTCGGCGTCGACGGCGAGGCGGTCGGTCGGCTCGTGCTGCCGCCGGTCGACGGCTGGGCCGAGACCGCGGTACGCCTCGAGCTCCGCGACGGCGTCGGCAGCGTCGAACTGCGGCGCAGCGGCGAGGCATCGGATGCCGCGGTCGCGATCGATCGCGTCGTGCTCCAGCACGGCGACGGCGTTCGACGAGCGCGGCGCCACGGTGCCGTACACGGCGTACGAGGCGGAGCACGGCACCACGAACGCGCGAGGTGCTCGCCCCGAGTCGCACGTTCCGCGAGCTTGCGGCCGAGGCATCCGGTCGGCAGGCCGTGACGCTCGCCGAGACCGGCGCGTACGTGGAGTGGACGCTCACCGAGCCGGCGAGCTCGCTCGTGCTGCGTGCGTCGATCCCCGACACCGTCGACGGCGCGGGCCAGACCGGGTCGCTCGGCGTCTACGCCGGCGGGAAGAAGGTCGCCGACATCCCGGTGTCGAGCGAGTACGCGTGGGTCTACGGCGGCTACCCGTACGGCAACGACCCGGCCGGCGGCGGCGCGCAGCGGTTCTTCGACGAGACGCGCGTGACGTTCCCGGAGCTTCGCGCAGGCACGGTGCTGCGGCTCGAGAAGGATGCCGCGTCCGGCGACGCTCCCGTACACCGTCGACCTCGTCGAGACCGAGCTCGTTCCCGACGCCGTCGCGGCGCCCGGCGGATTCGTCAGCGTGACCGCACACGGCGCGACCTCGGGCGACGGCACCGACGACACGGCGGCGTTCATCGCGGCAGTCGCGGCGGCGAAGGATGCGGGCACGGGCGTCTGGGTGCCGGCGGGACGGTTCACGCTCACCGACCGGGTTCGCGTGAACGGAGTCACCGTGCGCGGCGCCGGACCCTGGCACTCGATCGTCGAGGGGCGCGACGGCAAGGGCGGCTTCTACGCGATGGGGTCGGGCGTCACGATCGCCGACCTCATGATCGACGGCGACGTCGACCACCGCGATGACGCCCGGTTCGACGCGGCACTCGAGGGCAACTTCGGCCAGGGCTCCCTGCTGCAGAACGTGTGGATCGAGCACACGAAGGTCGGGCTCTGGGCGGACACAGGCACCGACGGCCTCTACGCGCTCGGCCTCCGAGTCCGCGACACCTTCGCCGACGGCGTGCACCTGCACGGCCTCGTCACCGACACGCGCGTCGAGCACTCCGTGGTGCGCAACACGGGCGACGACGCGATGGCGATGTGGTCCTCAGGCGGCCCGGTGACGCGGAGCTCGTTCGTGCACGTCAGCGTGCAGACGCCGCTGCTCGGCAACGGTGCGGCGATCTACGGTGGTGACTCGAACCGCATCGCCGACGAGCATCGTGCGCGACACCCTGACGGCGCCCGCGGGCATCGCGGTGAGCACCCGCTTCAATCCGGTGCCGTTCTCGGGCACGACCATCGTCGAGGGCAACACCATCGTGCGCAGCGGCGGCTGGGAGCCGAACTGGAACACCTCGTTCGGCGCGATCTGGGTGTTCGCCGACACGAGCCACATCACGACGCCGGTGATCATCCGCGATACCGAGATCCTCGACTCCACGTACGAGGGCATCCTCGTGAGCGGCAGCCACTGGGTCAACGACCTCCGCGTGAGCGACGTCGTCATCGAGGGCACCGGCTCCTACGGCGTCGCGGCGCGTGTCGGCGGTGACCACCGGTTCGCGAACGTGCGCGCCTCAGGCGTTGCCACCCAGGGCGACGGGCAGCACCAGTTCTGGGGCACGGTGATCGACGAGGGCGGCAACTTCGGCCTCCTCGAGGCTCCGCCGTCACTGTGTTCGGTCGAGGTCGAGGCCAGACGCGACAGGCTGGCGGGCACGTCCTTCCGGGCGACCCTCACCAACACGGGCGACGCGCCGATCGACGGGTGGAACCTCGCCTGGCACCTCGGCGACGGGGAATGGATCGCGGATGCCTCCGGCGCCACCGTCCATCAGGACGGCTCGCATGTCGCGGCTTCCCCCGTCGATCGGAACGCGGTGATCGAACCGGGCGACGCCGTCAACGTGGACTTCACGGTCGCGACGAACGGAGCGCCCGTCGCACCGCCCGCATGGTTCACGCTCGACGGCGTGCCCTGCACGATCGACTGACCGCCGCCACGTCGGGCCCGGATCCGCACGGACCCGGGCCCGACGAGGCATCCGCTCGCTGCCGGCTCATCCCGACTGGCGCCACCAGGGCATCTCGGCGGTCTCGGTCTGGTCGCGCTGGCTGACGTCGGCAGTGTCGGTCTGGTCGCGCCGGCTGACGTCGGCGGTCTCGATCTGGTCGCGTCGACCGTCGTCGACAGTCTCGGTCTGCTCGCGTCGAATGCTCTCGGCGAGCTCGTTGTAATCGGCTCGACTGGGCGGACGAGAGGGACCGCGGAGGCCGGACCGCTGGATGACTCGCTGGATCGTGATGCCCCGCTCGTTCGGCGAGCCGACGTACTTGATCTCGCGGAGGCCCTGGTCTTGAGCCGCCGACTCGAAAATGAAGTGCCCGTAGCCGAAGATGCGGCCGATGATCGGCTTGTGCACCGAGATGTCGAGGATTCGCGCGATCGGCATGGTCGCGATGTTCTGCGACAGGATGCCGTGCACCCGGAACACCCGCATGTTGGTGATCACGAAGCGATCCATTCGCCGCTCGAGGATCCGCCACAGACCGTGGATCACGAGGACCACAGCCAGGAGCAGCGGAACCCAGTAGGCCTGCGACGGCACCCACAGGATGAGCAGCAGCACCGGGATCGCGGCGACCACCTCGAGCACCGGGCCGACGATCGCGGCCCAGTGCTTGCGCACCTCGTCGACGATCACCTCGCCCTCGTCGGCGATGAGGTGTCGCTCGACCCGTGGGTCCAGGCCGAACACGCTCATGGCGTCACGATGCGAGCGAGGTGAAGAAGCGGCCCACCGCTTCGGCGCCGGAGAAGACCGCGGCCATCGCGCCCTGGACGGCGTTCGCGGCATCCTCTGGGCGGCTGATCATGTAGAACAACGCGAATACCACGATGAGCACCAATACGACCGGCTTGAGCCACTTCACGCGCACGTTCCCTTCGAGACGACGACAGCGGGCGACCCGCCCCCCCAAAGTGAGCAAGCCCAGACTTGGCATTTCTATCGCACCGCGGGGGGTCCGGCAATGCGCCACGCGCGGCACGGCGCGACCCGTTTGGGGGGCAGTCGAGTTCCCAGAGCGACTGCGAGGCCACGCGATAGGATTCTTCCTGACTCGGCGAGGTCGGGAATAGGGGAGCCATGGCCGGCATCGAAGAGGTCGCGAAGCTCGCGGGGGTCTCCACCGCGACGGTATCGCGTGCGCTCAGCGGCCGTGGCCACGTGTCACCCGCATCGAAGGCGAAGGTCGTCGAAGCCGCCGCCCGGCTCGGATACGTGGTCTCCTCGAACGCCTCGAGTCTCGCCTCGGGGCGCACCCGCAACATCGGCGTCGTCATCCCGTTCCTGAACCGCTGGTTCTTCTCGTCGGTGCTCGAGGGCGCCCAGCAGGCTCTGCTCCGCAGCGGCTACGACCTCACCCTCTACAACCTTTCGGGCCACGGGCAGGAACGCACGAGCGTGTTCGAGCACTTCCTCCTGCGCCAGCGCGTCGACGCAGTGATCGCCGTCTCGCTCGAGCTCACCGAGCCCGAGGTGGCACGCCTGCACGAGCTGGGCAAGCCGCTCGTCGGCGTCGGCGGCCCGATCCCCGGGGTGCGCACGCTCACGATCGACGACGTCGCCGTCGCACGGCTCGCGACCGAGCACCTCATCGGCCTCGGCCACACCCGCATCGCCCACATCGGCGGCGAGATCGAGTTCGACATCGACTTCCACCTGCCCACGAACCGCCGAATCGGATACGAGGGCGCTCTTGCCGACGCCGGACTCGACGTCGACCCGCGCCTGTTCGCTCCGGCCGACTTCACGATCCGGGGCGGCTACCACGCGGCGAAGCAGCTCCTGGGCGCGCCGCACGACCGTCCCTCGGCGATCTTCGCGGGCTCCGACGAGATGGCGATCGGCTCGATCCTCGCCGCCCGCGACCTCGGGCTCGTCGTGCCCCGCGACGTGTCGATCGTCGGCATCGACGACCACGACCTCTCCGACTTCTTCGGACTCTCGACGGTCGCGCAGTTCCCCCGCCTTCAGGGCGAGCTCGCGGTCGAGATCCTCATGGAGCAACTCGAGCCCGAAGCGGATGCCGCGGCGCCCGCGGCGACTCCGCTGCCATACGAGTTGCGCGTGCGCTCGTCGACGGCTCGCCCTCGCCGCGCGCCCGAGCCGCTCGGCCGCGGTACGCCGTGCAGGAGATTCGTACGTATCCGCCCCTCACAGGCGGGATGGCGACCAATCTCCTGCACGGACGCGCCTCCTGCGCGGCCGCGCGCGTGTATGGCAAGGAGCGCCTGCCCGAGGCATCCGCTCGTCGCTACACTGTCGGCATGGCAGATTCGACGTTCGACATCGTCTCCAAGGTCGACCAGATGGAGGCCGACAACGCGCTCCACCAGGCGCAGAAAGAGGTCGCACAGCGGTACGACTTCAAGAACGTGGGCGCGTCGATCGAGCAGTCCGGCGAGAAGGTGCTGCTCAAGGCCACGAGTGAAGAGCGCGTGAAGGCGATCCTCGAGGTCTACGAGGCGAAACTCATCAAGCGGGGCATCTCGCTGCGCTCGCTCGACGCCGGCGACCCCTTCGCGTCGGGCAAGGAGTTCCGCATCGAGGCGTCGATGAAGGCCGGCATCGACTCGGAGAACGCGAAGAAGATCTCGAAGATCATCCGCGACGAGGCGCCGAAGAGCGTGAAGAGCCAGATCCAGGGCGACGAGCTGCGCGTCTCCTCGAAGAGCCGCGACGACCTGCAGGCCACGATGGCGCTGCTCAAGGGCAAGGACCTCGAGGTCGCCCTGCAGTTCGTGAACTTCCGCTGACGACTCATCCCCTCGCAGCGAAGTCGCTGCAGCGTCAGCGGCGCGGCGCGTAGCCCCGCAGCCACTGGGTGAGCGCGGCGTAGGCCGCCGCGCGGGCGGGCTGGCGCGAGAGGAACACGTCGTGGAGCGCCCCGTCGATGCGATCGACGCCCACGCTCGACCCGAGCTTCAGCACCCGGTGGGCGATCTCGTCGACGACGAGCACGATGTCGCTCGACGAGCATCGCGGGATCCCACCGCGGCTGGATCGTCGACCGCGCCGACAGCAGCGTGAGCACCGGCACCCCGACGTCGACGCCGGCCGCGATCGTCGCGTGACCCGCGAGGATCGCGGTCAGCCACGCCGGATGCGTCGAGAATCCCCGGTCGGGCCGCCAATGGTGGTTGTACTCCCACTCGCCGTCCTGTTCCGCCGCCACCGTACGCGTGTAGAAACCGAGGTCGACGTTCGGCAGCGCACCGAGCGGGTTCACCTTCGCGCCCCAGCCGATCACCGGCGCGATCGCCTCGCGTCCCACCCGACTCGCCTGGAACTCGAGCCACGGGCTGTTCAGCACGAGCGCGGCGGCGCGACCGCGATGGCGCGCGGCCCAGAGGCTCAGGGTGAGGCCGCCGGTCGAGTGTCCGAGCAGGATCAGCGGGCGAGCGGATGCCCCGCCGGCGCGTGCCGGGCCGGGCGACACGGATGCCGGGGCATCCGTCACCCCATGCCCCATCGCCGCGAGCGCGGCCTCGATGTCGGCGTCGTACTGGGCGAGGTCGGTGATGTACCCCGGCGTCTGGCCGGCGCGGAGGCTGCGGCCGTACTTGCGCAGGTCGAGGGCGTAGAAGCGCGCGCCGGCGTTCGACCAGTACTCGGCGAGCTCGGGATTGAAGAAGTAGTCGCTCCAGCCGTGCACGTAGAGCACGTCGGTTCCGGATGCCGCGCCCGGCGTGAGCCGCAGCCGCCACCTCGGCCGGTACCGCACGAGCGTCGCGACGAGCTCGCCCTCGTCGTCGTGCCCGAGCGGCAGGGTGAGCTGCTCGAAGTGCTCGCCGAGCACGTCGGGCCGCCATCCCTCGACGCTCGCCTCCGCCATGGCGCCTCCCCCGACCTCGTCTCCAGCCTAGAGAGGCGTGCCGAGAGAGGCCGTGCCTAGAGACGCCGTGCGGATGCCTCGTGCGAGGCGTCGCTCAGTTCGTCGCGCTGAACGCCTCCATGATGCCGATCACTGCGGGGGTCATCACCACGATGAACAGCACCGGAAGGAGGCAGAACACGAGCGGAAAGAGGATCTTCACGGTCACCTTCATGGCCTGCTCCTCGGCACGCTGGCGACGCTTGAGGCGCATCTCCCCCGCCTGCACCCGCAGCACGTCGCCGATCGCGACGCCATAGGCGTCGGCCTGAATGATCGCGCGGATGAACCGACGGAGATCCTCGGTGTTCGTGCGCCGTTCGAGCTCCATGAACGCGTCGCGGCGGGTCCGGCCGATACTCATGTCCTGCAGCACGCGGATGAGTTCCTCTGCGAGCGGCCCCTTGCCGTTCCGGGCCGCCTTCGACATCGCGGCGTCGAAGCCGAGGCCCGCCTCGACGGCGATCGTCATCTGGTCGAGCGTGTCGGGCAGTGCGAGCTTGATCGCCTCCTGCCGGTCGTGCGCGCGGCTGTGGATGAGCACATCGGGGAGGAAGAACAACAGGGTCGTGACGAAGCCCGCGAGCAGGATCTCGAGTGGTTGCGGCCCGCCGGCGAACACGAACAGCAGGCCGCCCAGCACACCGACCACGGTGAGCAGGATCTTCCAGGTGACGATGCCCGAGGCCGACCGGCCGCTCGGTCGGCCGGCGAACGCGATCTGCTTCTCGATCCAGCCGATGTAGCCGCGCGGCGCGGCGGCGATCAACGAGGCGCCGATCGAGGACTGCTGCACGAGTCCGAGGGTCGGATGCACCTCCCCGACGGCCTCCGAGGTCGGCTTCCTGCCGGGGAACATGAGGAACACGACGACGCCGAGAGCGAGCGCAGTCACGCCGACGGCGACGTAGACGAGGATCGTCGAGACATCCATGTCAGAACTTCACCCTTACCGTGAACGCGATCCAGATCGTGCCGACGATGAGCAGGACCCCGGCGACGATCAGCGCGAGAATGCCGATGATGCTCTCGAGGAACGCGGCGAAGTACCCCGGCTGCGTGATCATCAGGAACAGGGCGACCGCGATCGGCAGCGCGACCAGGATGATGCCCGAGAGTCGCCCCTCCGCGCTCAGCGCCTTCACCTGCCGTCGGATCTGGTTGCGCTCGCGGATCGTTCGACCGACCTGATCGAGCACCTCGGCGAGGTTTCCGCCGGTCTCCTGGTTGATCGCGATCGCCTGCGCGACCCACTCGAAGTCATCGCTGCGCATGCGCTGCGCGGTGACTGAGAGCGAATCGGCAAGGTTCCGGCCGAGCCGCGTTTCGTTGACGACCCGTGCGAGCTCCTCGTTCGTCGGCGACTCCGCCTCGCTCGCGACGGCGGCGATGCTGCGGCTGAGGCCGTGTCCTGCGCGCAGACTGCCGGCGATCAGTTGCACGGTGTCATCGACCTGGTCGCCGAACTTCGCGCAGCGCTTCGAGGTGCGCTGCACCACGATGAGCTTCGCGCCGATCGGCGTGAGCACAGCGAGGAGAATCGCCCAGAGGATCGACGTGCCGTTCGAGAGTCCGATCAAGACGCCGACGAGGGCGAGCACGCTCGCTGCGGATGCCACGAGCACGAGGAATCCCGATGGCTCCGTCTTGATGCCGGCCATCTCGAGTTCCTGCGGTCCGAACAAGCGCGTCGATCGCTTCGAAGCAACCGAATCGATCGCGGCCGTGGCGCGCTCGGTGACCTTCGTGAGCGTGGAGACGTGCTCGACGCCGGGGGCCGAACGTCGGTCGCGACGCGACCCGCGGTGACGGCGGAGCGATGACGAAGAACAGCAGCACGAGCCCTGCGAGGAGGCTGACGGCGATGCCGGCGACGAGCACCACCGGGTTCATCGGAACTCCCCGAGGGTCTCGACGAGCTTGGGCTGGAAGAGCGACATCGGCAGGGCGATGCCGTGATCGGCGATTCGCTCGGCGAACCGCGGGCGCACTCCCGTGGGCTCGATGCGTCCGCGGAGCCCGCCTTCGGCGTCGTAGCCCGCCGAGTAATCGAAGGTGAATGCGTCCTGCAGGGTGATGATCTCGCCCTCCATGCCGTGCACCTCGGTGATGTGGGTCACGCGGCGCACACCATCCTTGTGTCTGGTGATCTGCACGATGATGTCGATGGCCGACGCGATCTGCTCGCGGATGGCCCGGAGCGGCAGGTCCATGCCTGCCATGAGCACGAGCGTCTCCATGCGCGAGATCGCGTCTCGCGGCGAGTTCGCGTGGAGCGTCGAGATCGAGCCCTCGTGCCCGGTGTTCATCGCCTGCAGCATGTCGAGGCTCTCGGCGCCGCGGACCTCGCCGACGACGATGCGGTCGGGGCGCATGCGGAGCGAGTTCCGCACCAGGTCGCGGATCGTGATCTCGCCGCGCCCCTCGATGTTCGGGGGGCGCGATTCGAGTCGCACGACGTGATCCTGCTGCATCTGCAGCTCGACGGCGTCCTCGATGGTGATGATGCGCTCATCGCTCGGGATGAACGCGGAGAGCACGTTGAGGAGCGTCGTCTTGCCGGTGCCGGTGCCGCCCGAGACGAGGATGTTCATCTTCGCCCGCACCGCGGCATCCAGCACCGTGGTCACCTCGCGTGTCAGGGTGCCGAACCCGATGAGGTCTTCGCTCGTATACGGCGTGCCGGCGAACTTGCGGATGGTGAGCGAGGAGCCGTTCACAGCGAGGGGCGGAATGATGGCATTGACGCGTGAGCCGTCTTCGAGACGCGCGTCGACGAGGGGCGATGACTCGTCGATGCGGCGGCCGACGCGGGCGACGATCCGCTCGATGACCCGACGGAGCTGCGGTTCGCCGGTGAATCGATGCGCGGTTTCGACGAGTCGTCCGTTGCGCTCGACATAGAGCCTGTCGTAGCCGTTGACCATGATCTCACTCACGGTCGGGTCGTCGAGCAGCGGCTTCGAGTGGCCCGTACCCCAGCACATCGGCGCCGATATCGTCGATGAGCCGGTTTCGCTCGGCGGTCGTGAGCGCGAGCTGCTCGGCAGCGACGATCTCGGCGAGCTCGGCACGCGCGAGAAGATGCAGTTGCTCCTCGGTGAGCGTCGTGTCGTTGAGTCGCGACCCGATGCGGACGAACAGCTCTTGCGCCGCCTTCTCCTTGATGCCCGCAAGCGGGTCCACGGCCGGCGCCAGTCGCGGCGTGCGCCGCGTTGCTGGAGGATGAAGCAGCGCCGCATCCGTCTCGCCGGTCTGCGCCGGCATCGCGGGCGGTTCGGCAGGGTCGACCTGCACGACCTGCGCAACCGGCAGCACGGCTGTCTCGGCCGGAGTCGCCGACGCGAGCGCGGCCTGCATCCACGATGGTGGCTGCCGCCCGTGGGCTTCGGATCGCGTTCAATCGGTCATTGAGGTTCATTCGATCGCCGCCTTCTGTGGATCTTGCTGCGCTTCGGGAATGCTTCGGGCGCGATGCGCATCACGACGGCGCGGATCGCCTTCGCCGCCGGATCGCGCACGTCGTCGTGGATCAGGGGAACCCCGCGATTGCTCGCGAGCAGGACCGCCGAGGAACGCGGTACCTCGACGTCGACATGTGTGCCGAGGATGTTCTCGACGTCGCGCACGGTGATGCCGCTGAGTTTGTCGGTCTGGTTGACGACGACGTGCCGGTTGGTGGGCATGAGACCGAGCGTCGTGAGCAGCTCGAACTCCGTGCGCATCGCGCGCAGGCTGGGCACGCTCATGTTCGTGACGAAGAGCGCATCGGTGACGTGCTCGAGTGCGATGAGCGTGTGCTCACCGAGTCCCGGCGTGGTGTCGACGACGACGTACCTGAAGGTGGCGCGCAGCCGCTCGATGAGCTTGCCCAGCGACGCCGCCGGAATCGAGTCGCCCAGTTCCGGGGAAGGGGCGCTCGCGACGACGAAGAAGCCGTCGTCGTGGTGGGTGAGCGAGGTCTTCAACACGAGCTCGTCGGCTGCGGCATCCGCAACCGCGTCGACGATCGTGCGCGTCGGGCTGAGCGCGAGGGCGGCCGTGATGTCGCCGAACTGCAGATCGGCATCCACGAGGACGACCGAGTTCGGTGCGACCTCCGCCAGACCGGTCGCGAGGTTGATCGCGAGTGTCGTCTTCCCCTGGCCGCCTTTCGGGGCCACGACCGCGATCGCCTCGGTCGGGGTGCCGGCCTCGAGCGGCGGGAACTCCCAAGCTTGTTCTGGCGGGGCGTGCACCAGCTCGTCGAACTCGTCTGGTTCAACGCTGAGGTCTGCCGACTCGGCCAGCGCAGCGGATGTCTCGACGACGTCGTCAGCCGACAGGAGCGACGAGTCGTCGATCTCGAGCGCCGAGCGGCGCATCGAAGTCGCGGGTCTGCGCCCTGCCGGTGGCGACGAGCCAGTCGGAGAGCCGCTCGATCAGCTCGAGGGTCGTGTCATCGGTTGCGGCCGGGCTGAGCACCGCGTGGAGCGGGAGCTCGTCGACCCAGTCTTCAAGATCGGAGCGATGCTCGCGCACGACGACGAGTCCGACATCTGGATGCCTCGCCGTCAGCTCTTCGACGAGGCCGCGAGTCTCCTCGTAGTTGAGCACCGGCCCGAGCAGCGCGATGCGGGGTGTGTCGAAGACGCGGTCGACGACCGCATTCGAGCCGAACGTGATGAACTCACCGGGCACGACGCGCAGCCGCCCGCCGAGAAGCGCCCGAAGACGGGTCTCGTACTCGGCGGAACGACTTACCAGGAGGAACGGGGTCACTACCAGGCGTTGCTTCCGTCGACGGGACTCGTCCCGCTGTTGTCGGTCTGTTCGTTCTCGAGGGTGAGCCACATCTGGGCGTAGTCCGCGGACTCGCCCTCGGCGAACCACACCCATCGCTCGACGTCGTGCGCCGAAAGGGCGATGGTCACCATGATGCTGTCGCCGGCGCCCTGATCGACGGCCTCGCCGGTCTCGGGATCGGGTGCCACTACGCCCTGCACCTTGGTGACGAGCACACCGTGGAACGCGAAGCTCGAGATCGGGTTGATGACGTCCTCCGAGTCGCCGACCTCGTCGGGGTCCACGGTTCCGACCAGACCGATGTGATCACCCGCCCCGACCTGACCGCCGACGACTCGGTCGGCGGGAAGTGTGAACGAGACGAGCTGCATGCCGTCGGGCACCGGCACGTCGCCCTGCGCGGCGAGTTCGCGTGGATCGACGAACCGCGCCTCGAGCAGCTGCTCGCCCGGGAGGATCTCGGCGTCGGCGACGAGACCCG
>CAWJZK010000001.1:0-26341 GCA_963847285.1 uncultured Actinomycetota bacterium | reverse complement strand
GCCTCCGGCGTGTCGCGTCGGCCGGGAGCGATTTCGCGCCTCGAGCCTGCCGAACGCGTCACATCGCGACGCCGAAGCCGGCCACGAGGCATCCGGATGTCGCATGCTGACGCGCTCAACGAACGCCGCGCAGGAACGCGCCCGATGCAGTGCAGGGACGCGAGAGGGGGCGCCCCTTTCGGGACGCCCCCTCTCGGTGAAGCGTGAAGTCTGGTGCTTACCAGCTCGACTTGGTGATGCCGGGCAGCTCGCCGCGGTGCGCCATGTCGCGGAAGCGCACGCGCGAGACGCCGAACTTCGAGAGGTTGCCGCGGGGGCGACCGTCGATGGCGTCGCGCGAACGCACGCGCACCGGCGAGGCGTTGCGGGGCAGCTTCTGCAGGCCGACGCGGGCGGCCTCGCGGGACTCGTCGGTTCCGTTCGGGTCGACGAGGGCCTTCTTCAGTTCGAGGCGCTTGGCCGCATAGCGGTTGACGATCACCTTGCGCTGCTCGTTGCGCGCGATCTTGCTCTTCTTCGCCATGTCTTAGCGCTCCTCTCGGAAGTCGACGTGCTTGCGCACTACGGGGTCGTACTTCTTGAGCACGAGACGGTCGGGGTTGTTGCGGCGGTTCTTGCGGGTCACGTAGGTGTACCCGGTGCCGGCAGTCGACCGAAGCTTGATGATCGGGCGGATGTCCTGCTGCTTCGCCATTAGAGCTTCACCCCACGTGCCTGCATGTCTTTCACCACTCGCTCGATGCCACGCGCGTCGATCACCTTGATGCCCTTGGCGGACACGTTGATGGTGATGTTCCGACGAAGCGACGGCACGAAATAGGTCTTCTTCTGCACGTTCGGGTCGAAGCGGCGCTTCGTCCGGCGGTGCGAGTGCGAGATGTTGTGTCCGAAGCCGGGAACGGCTCCAGTCACCTGGCACACTGCTGCCATTGGTTTCCTCCAATACCGAGGGGCGGATGCCCCTCCCAAGGTCTCTTGTCTGCTGACGCTCCCCATGCGAACGCACACGATCTCTCGTGGATCTCGAAGGGAATTGTCGCGGTCTGGGCGGTGGAAGTGCCCAGCCAAAGAGCTAGCTTACCAGACGGCTCCTGCCGAGCCGAAACGAGCAGGTCCCGTCTGCACTACGCCCGCGGCTACGCATCGCCGTCGGCCCGAGCTGCGGCGCGGCATCCGTGAGCGTAGCCTGACGCCCATGGCGACGTGGGACGACGTGACCGAACTGGCGCTCGCCCTGCCGGAGGCGACCGAGCACGTCTCGCGCGGGAGCGCGCAATGGAAGGTTCGGTCGAAGGGCTTCGTGTGGGAGCGGCCGCTGCGACGCGCCGACCTCGAGTCGCTCGGGATCGAGGAGCAGGGCGGCCCGGTGCTCGGCGCCGCGACCGAGGATGAGGCCGTGAAGCAGGCGCTCATCGCCGAGGACCCGTCGGTGTTCTTCACGACGCCGCACTTCGACGGCTACTCGGCCGTGCTCGTGCACCTCGACCGCATCTCGCGTCGGCGTCTCGCCGAGGTCGTGGCCGAGGCGTGGGCGGCGGTCGCTCCCGCGCGGCTCGTGCGCGAGCATCTCGACCGCACCACGGACTAAGGACGTTCCCGCGCCGGCGGCCGCCCCCTCCCCCGCGCTCGACTTCGGCGCGTCGGCATCATCGTCGGCATCGGCGTCATCGTCGGCGTCCGCATCGGCGTCGGCGTCCGAGGCCGTCTCGCCGCCGATCGAGCGCCGCGACAACAGCGCCGCGACGAGGAAGCACAGGGCGCCGATGAGCGTCCCGGCGTTCGCCCAGAACATGCTCACGAGCGTGTCGGTCTCCGGCGACACGTAGGCGCCGACGGCTGAGACCCCGAACGCGATCGAGCCGAGGAGGTTCAGCCAAGTCCCGTGCCACGAGCGCGCGTCCCTGTCCCAGAGCTCGCCGCGATCCTTCGTCGCGACCACGGCGAACGCGCTCGAGACGAGGAACGCCGCGGAGCCGAACGCGTCCGGTCGCCAGCCTGCGCCGAGGCGGGTGGGGTCGACGATCGCCGCGGCGAGCGCGGCCGCCGTGCTCATGTTGAAGAAGAGCGTGCCGACGAATTGGATGGCCGCCGCCCACCAGTCCCAGCGATCCGCCGCGTTCGTTCCGCGCCGGGGCAGGCGGCGACCGCTGAGGCTCAGCTGGATGAACGCCGCCACGGTGAAGAAGATCGAACCCACGAAGAACGTCACGCCGGCACCGACCGCGCCCGCCCACTCCGCGTAGAACGGGATGGCACCCACGAAGAAGCACAGCGATCCGATCGCGAAACCCCACGCCTCGCGGCGCAGACGTCGGCGCCGACCGGTGCCCTCGACGTGCACGCTCATCGCCGCGGCATCCGTTCGCATCGATTCAGTGGTGGAAGCTCAGTGCTGGAAGCTCAGTGGTGGAAACCGGGCTTCGCGACTTCCACGGGCATCGGCGAGGTGAGTGCGTCGAGCCACGTCGTCTCGGCGCGGATGTCGTCGAGCAGCTCGTCGGCGAGGTCGCGACTCAGGCCGTTCCGCACCACGATGCGCTGGACGGTGAGGTCGCCCAGGTTGTCGGGCATCGGATACGCCGGCACGAGCCATCCCTTCATGCGCAGGCGATCGGACAGGTGATAGAGGTTCCAGTTCTCGGTGTGGCCGGCCTTCAGCTGCCACGCGAACACGGGAATGTCGGAGCCGTCGTTCCAGAGTTCGAACGCGCCGATCTCGGAGATGCCCTTCGCGAGGTACATCGCGACATCCTGGCACTCCTGCTGGATGGCGGTGTACCCCTCTCGCCCGAGGCGGAGGAACTGGTAGTACTGCAGCAGCACCTGGGCGCCCGGCCGCGAGAAGTTGAGCGCGAGCGTCGGCATGTCGCCGCCGAGGTAGCTCACACGGAAGATGAGCTCCTCGGGCAGCGCGGCGAGCGTGCGCCATACGACCCAGCCGACGCCGGGGTAGACGAGTCCGTACTTGTGGCCCGAGGTGCTGATGGACTGCACGCGCTCGAGCCGGAAGTCCCACTCGATCTCCGGCTGCAGGAACGGCGCGATCATGGCTCCGGATGCCCCGTCGACATGGATCGGCACGTCGAACCCGGTCTTCTCCTGCAACGCGTCGAGCGCTGCCGCGATCTCCTTCACCGGTTCGTACATGCCGGTATACGTCACGCCCATGATCGCGACGACGCCGATCGTGTTCTCGTCGACGTACTGCTCGATCTGGCTCCCGTCGAGCATCGTGTGCTCGGCGGTGAGCGGCACGTAGCGCGGCTCCACCTCGAAGTAGTTGCAGAACTTCTCCCAGCACACCTGCACCGCGGAACTCATCACGAGGTTCGGCTTCTCAGTGGACTTCCCCGCCGCACGGCGGGCGAGCTGCCAGCGCCGCTTGAAGGCGAGTCCGCCGAGCATGCAGGCCTCGGATGATCCGATGGTCGATGTGCCGATCGTGTCCTTCGCGTCGGGCGCGCCCCAGAGTGATGCGAGGATCCGCCAGCAGTTCTCCTCGATGGCGGCCGTACGCGGGTACTCGTCCTTGTCGACCATGTTCTTGTCGTACGTCTCGGCGTACAGGCGGTCGGCCTCGTCGCCCATCCACGTCGCGACGAACGTCGCGAGGTTCAGGCGGGAGTTGCCGTCGAGCATCACCTCGTCGTGCACGACCTGATAGGCGCTGCGTGGATCCATCTCGGCATCGGGAATCGTGAAGCGCGGCGTAACGGCACGCACTCCCGCCCTCGTGTAGGTCGGCTGGAGCACGCCGGGGTCGTGGGTCGTCATGTGCGGTCCTTCCGGTCACGTCGGCGTCCGGTCCCGCTCCGCGCGGGCCCGCCGGAAGGCCGTCGACCAGAAGGTGCCGGGCCCCCCGGACCGGATCACTGTTCTACGCGCCGAACACTACGCCCGCGAGCGGGCCAGCGATAGCCCCGATGCTCCGTCGGCCAGCTACTCCCCCGCAGCCGCCGCCGTCAGCCTGCGGCGAGGAGCTTCGTGCAGTTCGCGCACAGCCCGAACACGTCGACGACGTGCGCCGCACCCGTGAAGCCGTGCTCCGCTGCGACCTTCTTCGCCCACGCCTCGACGGGGTCGGCGGCGATCTCGACGGTGAGCCCGCAGTTGCGGCAGATCAAGTGGTGGTGATGGCCGGTCGTGCTGCAGGCGCGGTACAGTGCCTCGCCCTCGGGCGACTGCAGGGAGTCGGCCTCGCCGGTCGAGGCGAGATCGCCGAGCGCCCGGTAGACGGTCGCGAGCCCGATCGGGGACCCGGTCGCGTGCAGACGAGGAGTGCAGAGCCTGCGCGCTGATGAAGCCCTCGGTGTCGTCGAGCGCCTCACGAACGGCTTCGCGTTGCCAGGTGTTGCGTTTCATGCGACTCGTGCATCCTCTGCGGTCTCCACCGGTATGGAGACTCGGTTCAACGGTAGTCCGCGCAGCTTGGAGATTCCCAGAGCGAGGAGGAAGAACGCGGTCGCCGCGAGTGCGATCGCCGGGCCCGGCGGCGATCGCGAACGCGCGCGACGCGAGCACGCCCAGCACGCCGGATGCCGCGCCGATCACGGGCGCGGTGAGCAGGATGCCCCGGAACGTCGGCACGACGAGCCGCGCCGCGGTCGCCGGGGCGGCGATGAGGGCGATCGCGAGGATCGCCCCGACTGCGGGGAGCGAGCTCACGACGGATGCCGCGGTGAGGCCGAGCACGAGCACCTCGATCGGCCACTCCCGGTAGCCCGCGGCGCGGAACCCCGCGGCGTCGAACGTCGAGAACTCGATCTCCTTGCCGAATCCGGCTACGGCCGCGATGGCGACGACTGCAACGCATGCCGCAAGCAGAATGTCTCCGTCGCTGACCGTGAGGATCGAGCCGACGAGCAGGGTCTCCGCGCGCACCGGGAGACCCGGGATCGCGGCCTGGAGCAGCGCGCCAGCGGCGAATCCGCCGGTGAGCACGATGCCTGCGGCGACCTGGGCGCCCTGTCGGCGGACGCGGGCGATGCCCGCCATCACGGCGACGATCGCGACGGATGCCACGGCGGCGCCGAGCGGCACGCTCACGCCGATCGCCGCAGCGGCGACGGCGCCCGGGTAGGTCGCGTGGGTGAGCGCCTGCGCGAAGAACGTGCGGCGACGGAGTACCACGAGGGCGCCGACGAATCCTGCGCCGGCTCCGATGACGACAGCCGCGACGAGCGCGCGCTCGAAGAAGCCCATCAGCCCTCCCCGCCCGAGAGCGCCGCAGTCGACCGGTCCGGCGCCTGCGACCGTACCGGCGCCCGTGGCGGCAAGCCCGTCTCGACCCGCGCCTTCGAACCATGTGACGCGATGCGCCCGCGCCGCGCGTCGACCACCCACCGCACGAAGAGCACGATCGCATACCCGATCACGAATACGGCGACGATCGTGCCGCCGGCCGGGAGCTCGAGTCCTGCCCCGACCGACATCGCGAACCCGGTGGCGAGTCCGAGCCACGCCCCGACCGACGCGAACAGGGCCGCGACCGGGAACAGCCACCAGAGCCGCTCGGTGACGAGTCGGGCGACCGCGCCGGGCACGATGAGCAGTGCCAGCACGAGGAGGGTGCCGATCGTGCTCGCGGCGGCGACGACCACGAGCGCGACGGCGGCGTTCAGCACGAGATCGAGCATGAGGGCCGAATCGCCGGTCGCACGCGAGCCCCGGGCATCGAATGCCCGGAACACCTGCTGCTTGAGCGTCAGCGTCACCGCGACGAGCGCGATGAGACTCACCACGACGAGCGGCAGGACCTCCTCGGGAGGAATCGTCAGTACCCGGCCGAAGAGCAGCGCCTCGAGCTCGCCGGCGTAGTCGTCGCTGCGCGAGACGACGATCACGCCGACGCTGAAGGTCGCCGTGAGCACGATCGCGATCGCGGCATCCGAGGTGATACCGGCGCGGTCGAGCAGGGTGAGCACGACGGCGGCGGCGAGGGCCGCGACGGTCGCCCCCGGAACGAGGCCCGCGGTGCCGCCGATCGCGAGTCCGATGGCGAGTCCGGGGAAGACGGCGTGGGTGAGCCCGTCGCTGATGAACTCGAGGCCGCGGAGGTTCACGAGTACTCCGACGACTCCCGCAACGATCGCGAGCACGAGCATCACGAGCAGTGCGCGTCCCATGAACGGGATCGCGAACGCGCCGAAGAGCGCCTCGCCGAGCGTCATCGGATGCCACTCCCCCACTGCCGCGGCTCGTATGCTCTCAACTGCATTCAGTGACCTTCGTGATCCGGCACGACGAGCGTGTGCTCGTCGATCTCGACCTCGACGCCCTCGAAGCACTCCTGGACGTTCCCGAGCGTGAGCACCTCGTCGACGGGTCCGCTGGCGAGCTGCACGCCGTTGACGAGCACGACGGTGTCGCAGACGAGTCGCGCGAGCTCCAGGTCGTGCGTCGAGACGACCACCGCGACGCCACGCCGCTTCAGGGTGCGGATCGTGTCGATGAGCGCGTCGCGGTTCGTCTGGTCGAGACCGTTGAACGGTTCGTCGAGCAGGAGGAGCCGCGGTTCCGATGCGAGGGCCCGCGCAAGCAGACCGCGCTGGCGCTGTCCACCCGAGAGTTCGCCGAACCTGCGCTTGGCCAGGCTCGTGAGGTCGACCGTCTCGAGGGCCTGACCGACCGCGTGACGATCGGTGCGACCCGGCCAACGGAGGAGGCCGAGACCCCGATACCGGCCCTGCATCACGACCTGCTCGAGGCTGATGGGGAACTCGGGGTCGAGCTCGGCCGACTGTGGGAGGAATCCGATCATTCCGCGTGCGGAATGCGTTCCGCCTTTGCGTTCATTCGCGCTCTCGCGATCGCCCCCCACCTGCATGCTGCCGGCGGTCAGCGGCACGAGCCCGAGGACGCCCTTCAAGAGCGTCGACTTGCCTGCCCCGTTCGGCCCGATCAGTGCGACCGCCTCACCGGGCGAGATGGCGAGGTCGAGACCGCTCACGCCCGCGCCGCCCGGGTAGCTGAAGGCGGCGCCCTCGAGGCGGAGCACGGGGGAGTCGGTCATCTCGTCATCCTTGCAGGGCGGCGGGGAGCGCGGAAGGCTCGACGCCCCACGACTCGAGGATGAGTCGTGCGTTGTGCTCCTGGCTGCTCAGGTAGGTCGCGCCGTCGGTGCCCTCGGCGCCGAGCGAGTCGCCGTAGAGCGAGTCGGGTCCGGAGTACACCTTCACCCCGGCCTCGGCGGCGATCGTCTCGGCGGTCTTCGGGGAGATGGATGTCTCGGAGAAGACCGCCTTCACGCCCGTCTCCCGGATCTTCGCGACGAGTTCGTCGATCTCGGCGGCACTCGGCTCGGCGTTGTCGTCGAAGCTCGGGATGACGCTGCCGACGAAGGTGATGTCGTACGCGTCGACGAAGTACGTGAACGCGTCGTGGTTCGTCACGAGCAGGCGTTGCTCCACCGGAACCTGCGCGACGTTCTCCTCGATCCACTGATCGAGCGCGTCGAGCTTGCCCACGTAGGCCGTCTCGTTCGCCGAGATCGCATCGGTATCGACGCCCGGCACCTCGGCGAGTCCGTGCGCGATGTTCTCGACCATGTGCCCGGCGAGCTCGGGATCGGTCCAGATGTGGGGGTTGCCCTCGCCGTGCTCGTGGTCGGCGTGATCGTCGGCGGCAGCGTCGGCGTGGTCGTCGGCGGGGGCATCCGTCGCGGTGTCCTCGGAGTGGTCGTCAGCGGCGGCATCCGTCGCGGCGTCCTCGGCATGGTCGTCGGTGCCGAAGAGCTCGATGCCGGTGCTCGCGTCGATGAGCTCGCCGTCGAAGCCGGATGCCGCGATCGCGTCGTCGAGCCAGCTCTCGAGTCCGGCGCCGTTCACGACCACCGCGTCGGCGTTGGAGAGCGCGAGCAGCTGTGCGGCCGACGGATCGAAGCTGTGCGCGCTCTGGCCGGGGGCGAGGAGCTGGGTCACGTCGGCGCCGCCGCCGATGAGCTCGCGCGTGAAGTCGCCGACCTGGGTCGTCGTCGCGACGATCGTGGGCACGTCGCCGGATCCGTTCTCGGATGCCGCGGGCGACGAGCACCCCGCGAGCACCAGCGCGCCCACGGCCAGCATGGCGCCGCCGGCGAGAGGGGCGAGCAGGCGTCTGGAGAACAGGGGGGAACGTGAGGTCATGGCCACGACGCTACGCTTATTGATAATGATTGTCAAAACCATGAAATGGCGGCGTCAGCGCTCAGTGAAGGGTACGCGCGCGACGCTTCGAGATTCCCGAACATCTGTGGACAGTTCTGGCGAGTGTCGCACCGACGTGCGAGGCTGAAGCACGTGCCGACGACGACCCCCCTGACGTTGCATCCGTTCACTGTCGAACATGCCGAGCGCGTTCTCTCCGGCGAAGTCGATCCTCACGACGGATGGGAGGGCGGGTACTCCTTCACCGACGAGCCCGAACTCCTGAGCGAGTACATGCTCGCGGTCCGCGAATCGGGCGACCCTGCTCCCTACGGCCCGTACCTCGTCCGCCGCTCGGGCGACGGCGCGACCATCGGCGGTGTGAACCTCTTCGGCCCCCCGGGCGCCGACGGCGTGATCGAGTTCGCGTTCGGCCTCGTTCCCGCCGTGCGCGGCCAGGGGCTCGCGTTGCACACCGTGCTCGAGACCCTCGCGCTCGCTCGCGACACCGGCGCGTCGATCGCGCGTGCCGAGGCAGAGGTCGGCAACCTGCCCGCCCGCCGGGCGTTCGAGCGTGCCGGCATGGTCGAGGCGGGCCGCACCGCCGACACCGTGACCTACGAGATCCGCCTCTAGGCGCGCAGGAGAGCTACTCGAGCAGCAGCGCCGGCTCCTCGATGATCGAGGCGACGTCGGCCAGGAAGCGCGACGCCACATCGCCGTCGACCACGCGATGGTCGAACGATGCCCCGATCGTCGTGACGAAGCGCGGACGCACCTCGCCGTCGACGACCCACGGCTTCTGCTTGATGGTGCCGAGCGCGACGATCGCGACCTCGCCGGGGTTCAGGATCGGAGTGCCCGTGTCCATGCCGAACACGCCGATGTTCGTGATCGTGATCGTGCCGCCCTGCATCTCGGCCGGCTGCGTCCTGCCCTCGCGAGCGGTGAGCGTCAGCCGCTCGAGCGCGGTCGCGAGCTCGACCATCGACATCGCCTGCGCCTCCTTCACGTTCGGCACGACGAGGCCACGCGGGGTCGCCGCCGCGATGCCGAGGTTCACGTAGTGCTTGACGATGATCTCCTCATCGGTCCACTGCGCGTTGACCGAGGGGTTGCGGCGTACCGCCCAGACCATGGCCTTCGCCATGATGAGCAGCGGCGAGATCCTCACTCCTGCGTAGTCGGGGGAGGCCTTCAGCCGCTTGAGGTACTCCATCGTGCGGGAGGCGTCGACGTCGACGAAGAGGCTCACATGCGGCGCCTGGAATGCGCTCTGCACCATCGCATTCGCGATCACCTTGCGCACGCCCTTCACCGGAACGCGGTCTTCACGGCCCTCGGGCCACTCGGGCGTCTGGATGTTGCGGAACACGCTCGCCTGGCTCGCGTCGCGGATCACGTCGTCGCGCGTGATGTCGCCGATCGGGCCGGTGGCGGTCACCCGCGAGAGGTCGACGCCGAGGTCCTTCGCGAGCTTGCGGATCGGCGGCTTCGCGATCACCGGAACGCCCGAGTCGGGTCGGGGTGCCGCCGTGGTCGCAGCGGTGGCGGGTGCGTGGCGGGCGGGCGGATGCCGCCGCAGCGGGCGCGGCGGGCGCGGCGAGGTTCTCGTGCGCACCACCCGGTGACGGATGCCGCTGCCGACGTGTTGCCGCCGGACCCGACGACCCGTGGCCGACGAGCACGGCTCCGCCGCCCTCGCCCGCGGCGGGCGCGTGCGACGCGACGGTGCCTCGACGGAGCGGCGGCGCGCGGGCGCGGCGCTACGGTCCGCGGGTGCAGCGGCGGCGCCGGCGCGGTGCGGCGGCGGTCGCGGGCCGGCCGCGGGCGCGGGCGGCGCAGCCGGAGACGTCGACACCGCGAGCGATGACGCCGGGGCCACCGGGTCGGCGCCGGAGGCATCCGTCTGGATCACCAGGATCGGCGTGCCGACGTCGACCGTGTTGCCCTCCTCGACCAGGAGCTCGGAGACCACGCCCTCGAACGCGCTCGGAAGCTCGACGAGCGACTTCGCGGTCTCGATCTCGACGAACACCTGGTCGAGCACGATGCGGTCGCCGGGGGCGACGCGCCACTGCACGATCTCGGCCTCGGTGAGTCCCTCACCGACATCGGGGAGGGGGAATCGGATCTCGCTCATGTCTCTACCTTCCACCTTCTTCGCCGAGTGTTTTGTTCCGGCCGGGCTTCGCCGCCGGAACGACATCAGTCGGCACTGATCGTTAACGCTCGGCGATAGGGGGTCACGGGGCGAGTCGGGCCGTCGGGTCAGTACGCCAGCGCGCGGTCGACGGCTTCGAGCACCCGGTCGGGACTCGGCAGGTACTCGGTCTCGAGGGCGGCCGGCGGGAACGGCGTGTCGAAGCTCGACACTCGCAGCACGGGCGCCTCGAGCGAGTAGAACGCCCGCTCGGCGACGGTCGCGGCGATCTCGGAGCCGATGCTCACGAACCCGTATGCCTCCTGGGCCACGACGAGGCGTCCGGTGCGATGCACCGAGTCGAGCAGCGGTCCGTAGTCGATGGGGGAGAGGGAGCGGAGGTCCACGACCTCGAGGCTCGTGCCCTCGCCCGCGGCGATGTCGGCGGCCTGCAGCAGGGTGGACACCATCGCGCCGTGGCCGACCACCGTGACATCCGTGCCCTGGCGGATGACGCGGCTCGCGTGCAGCGGCACGCCCGAGTGGTCGAGGTCGATCGGGCCCTTCGGCCAGTAGCGGCTCTTCGGCTCGAAGAACAGCACGGGGTCGCTCGAGGCGATCGCCTGCTGGATCATCCAGTACGCATCGTGCGGGCTCGACGGGCTCACCACGCGCAGGCCCGGCGTGTGCGCGAAGTACGCCTCGGGGCTCTCCTGGTGGTGCTCGATCGAGCCGATGTGGCCGCCGTAGGGCACGCGGATGACGACCGGCATCGTGAGCGCGCCCTCGTGCCGCACCGTGAGGCGGGCGAGTTGCGTCGTGATCTGGTCGAACGCAGGGAAGATGAAGCCGTCGAACTGGATCTCGACGACGGGCCGGTAGCCGCGCATCGCGAGACCGATCGCCGTGCCGACGATGCCCGACTCGGCGAGCGGCGTGTCGAGCACGCGCTTCTCGCCGAACTCCGCCGAGAGGCCCTCGGTGACGCGGAAGACACCGCCGAGCGGCCCGATGTCCTCGCCCATGAGCAGCACCTTCTCGTCGGCGCGCATCGCCTGCCGAAGGCCGGCGGTGATCGCCTTCGCCATCGAGAGGGTCTGCACGCCACGTCGCGTCGGTTCGGCGACGGATGCCTCGGCAACCGCGTCGGCGACGGATGCCTCGGCAACCGCGTCGGCGGCGATCGCGGGCGTGTCGGCGGCATCCGTCACTCGGCGCTCCTCATCGGTGCGTGCGCTCATGCGGCGCCTCCCTCGAAGCCGGACTCGTAGGCGTGGAGCCACGCGGCCTCGTCGTTCATGAGCTGGTGCGGCTCGCTGTACACGTGCGCGAAGATCTTCTCGCGCGTGGGCGCCGGCAGGTCGAGCGCGCGGCGACGCACGTCGGCCGCGACCGCGGCGGCCTCGGCGTCGACCTCGTCGAAGAACGCGGCGGATGCCCCGCGGCCCTCGAGCCACGTGCGGTACCGCGTGATCGGGTCGCGCTCGGCCCAGTACCGAACCTCGTCTTCGGTGCGGTACTTCGTGGGATCATCGGCGGTCGTGTGTGCACCCATGCGGTAGGTGACCGCCTCGATGAGGCTCGGGCCGTGCCCCGCGCGGGCCTCCTCGAGGGACTGACGGGTGACGGCGTAGCTCGCGAGCACGTCGTTGCCGTCGATGCGCACTCCCGGCATGCCGAACCCGCCGCCGCGAAGGGCGAGCGGGCTGCGCGACTGCCGTGAGACCGGCACCGAGATCGCCCACTGGTTGTTCTGGATGAAGAACACCTGCGGGGTCTGGTAGCTCGCGGCGAAGACGAGGGCCTCGCTGGCGTCGCCCTGGGAGCTGGCACCGTCGCCGTAGTACACGATGACCGCGGCATCCGTCTCGGGATCGCCCGTGGCCGTGGCGCCGTCGAACTGGAGGCCCATCGCGTAGCCCGTGGCGTGCAGCGTCTGCGAGGCGAGCACGAGCGTGTACAGGTGGAAGTTGCCGTTCTCGGCCGGGTTCCAGCCGCCGAGCGTCGCGCCGCGGAGCAGTGCGAGGATACGCACCGGGTCGAGGCCGCGGATCATGCCGACGATGTGCTCGCGGTACGACGGGAACAGGTGATCTTGCGGGCGGGCCGCGTGCGCCGAGCCGACCTGGGCGGCCTCCTGGCCGTGGCTCGGCACCCACAGCGCGAGCTGCCCCTGCCGCTGCAGGTTCGCACCGGCGATGTCGAGGCGGCGCGAGATCGCCATGTCGCGGTAGAACCGCTCGAGCGTTGCGTCGTCGAGCGCCTCGACGAGCGGGAGGTAGGCCTCGGCCTCGGGGGTCGGGCGAAGTTCGCCCTCGTGGGTCAGGAGTTGGACCGTCGGAGCGGTGAACTCTCTCTCGCGGGCTGGCACCGTTCCACGTTACCCGCTACGCGGGACCCCTTTCTTGTGAGACTGGAACAAGCTCCCCCAGAATCCTGAGGAGGGTTTCGACAGCTTCGTGCTCGCCGACCGACACCCGGATGCCCTCGGGCGGAAAGGCTCGCGTGACGAGTCCGGCTTCGAAGAGCCGCTCCGCGACGGCGGTCGTCTCGGCCCCCGTCGGCAGCCAGACGAAGTTGCCCTGCGCGACCGGCACCGGCCAACCCTGCTCGACGAGCGCGGCACGCAGCCGGTCACGGCGGTCGGCGATGCTCTGCACGCGGGCGAGCAACTCTGCCTCGGCGTCGGGTTCGAGCGAGGCGAGAGCGGCCGCAGTTGCGGTGCCGGTGACGCCGAGCGGGATCGCGGTCGACCGTGCCGCGTCGAGGATCTTCACCGGCCCGACGGCGTAGCCGACGCGCAGGCCGGCGAGCCCGTAGGCCTTCGAGAAGGTGCGGAGCACCACGAGGTTCGGGTATCGGCCGATCAGGCTGCGACCGTCGACGGATGCCTCGTCGCGCACGAACTCGATGTACGCCTCGTCGAGCAGCACGAGGAGATCGGCCGGCACCCGGGCCATGAACGCCTCGAACTCGTCGGCGGTGACGATCGTGCCGGTCGGGTTGTTCGGCGAGCAGACGATGACGACCCGGGTGTTCGGCGTGATGGCGGCTGCGATCGCCTCGAGGTCGTGCCCGTGGTCGAGGCGATTCTGCACGAACACGCTCGTCGCGCCCGTGACCGTGACCAGGCCCGGGTACGCCTCGAACGAACGCCATGAATAGACCACCTCGTCGCCCGGACCCGCGGCGGCGGCGATGAACTGTGCGAGGAGGGAGACGGAACCGGCGCCGACGAGCACCTCGTCGACGGTGACGTCGAACCGCTCGGCGAGACGCTCGCGCAGGCTCAGCGCCGAGGCATCCGGATACCGGTTGATCTGCGATGCGGCCGCTGAGACGGCTGCGACGACGGAGGGCAGCGGTTCGAACGGGTTCTCGTTGCTCGAGAGCTTGAACCCGTCGGCGGGCGCGGGGCGGCCCTGCCGGTAGGCGGGGAGGGCGGTGATCTCGGGGCGCAGGCGAACGCTCGCCTCCTCGGACTCTGGTGCGGTCACGATTTCCACCGTACCCTCCGCCCACCCCGGCACGTCTGCCAGAGTTGACCCATGCGTTTCATCGTCAAGGTCCTCGTCGTCGCGTTCGCGCTGTGGCTCACCACGTTCATCGTCTCGGGCGTGCACGTCGTTCCCTACGAAGACACGACGATCGCCACCGTGCTCACCTACCTCTTGGTGGCCCTCATCTTCGGACTGGTGAACGCATTCATCGGCACCTTCATCCGCATCATCGCATTCCCGCTCTACGTGCTCACGCTCGGCCTCATCTCCTTCATCGTGAACGGACTGCTGCTGCTGCTCGTCGACTGGATCAGCAGCCTCATGGGCTTCGGGCTCCGCATCGACAGCTTCTGGTGGGGCGTGCTCGGCGCACTCGTGCTCGGCCTGATCAGCTGGCTCATCGGGCTCATCGTGCGCCCGTCTTCGAAGGGCTGAGCTCACGTCGGGCGATCCATTCGCTCGCGGCACCCTGGCCGCCACCGGCGAACTCGCCGACGAACGTCCTGAATGCCGCCAGTCGCTCCTCCTCCGACTCGTCGACGAGTGCGGCGGTCGCGCGATAACGGAAGAGTTCATGGGCGGGCACCATGGCCTCGTACGTCCGCCCTTCTTCGAGCACGCTCCGTGACACGGTGAGCCGTTCGGGCGACGGATGCCCCGCGCCGCCGACCGCGGGAACGAAGTCCTCCTCGTGCTCGATCGAGAGCACCGGCACACTCTCGCGGGTCTCGGCGGAGGCGACCGGGCCGCCGAGGTTCACCGCCGCAACCGTGTTCAGCTCGGGATCGGCCGCGAGCTTCGCCGCGATGATGCCGCCGGCGGAGTAGCCGACGGCGAGGAGCGGATCACCGGGTTTCACGCCGGCCTCGGCCATCGCCTGTCGCACCGCACGCTCGCCCGCCCCTGATTCCGCTCCCGCGGCGCGGAGCTCGTCGATCCAGGCGTCGTCGGCGATGCCGTGCACGTTCGAGGTGTTGTCGAACGGTTGCTCGCCTGCGGTCAGCCCGAACTCGACGGTGCCGCCGATGTAGACGATCCAGCGGTTGTCGCCCGCCTCGCCGTAGTGCTCGATGCGGATCTGCGCGTCGCCTGCGCCGGGCACCCGATCGGCGAGGTCGCCGACGCCGGTGGGCGGGGTCGCCGCCCGGAGCGGCGCCGCGGCCGGGTGCCCAGCAGGCGCGTCAGCGTGTGACCCCCTCGAGACCGTGACCGGTCCGTCGACGAGCACCTTGGTTCCGATGAGGCCGGCGACGGCGAGGAGCACGGCGGCTCCCTCGGGCGCGCCGATCGATCCCCCGAGCGACGTCAGCCACGGCACGTGCAGGGCTCCGGCGGCGAACTCGTCGGCGGAGTCGGCCGCAATTCGCACGACGCGCACGAAGACGGGATCGGAGAGCAGCCCCTTGTGCTCGGCGAGCCAGTCGTTCAGCGGGGTGCTGCCGAAGAGCTTCGATGCGACGGCGTTCGCGGCGCCCCCGAGGAGCAGTGCGCCGCCCAGGGGCAGCATCATGGGGAGGCGCGCGCCGAGCAGCGTCGCGAGGAGCCCGCCGCCCACGCTCCAGAAGCCGTCGAGCGTCCGCTCGGCCCAGCCGTATCGCTCGGCGCTGGCGATGAGCGCGGCGCGAACATCTTCGATCTCGTCGCCGCATCGTCGAAGCGCCGCTTCGGCTCTCTGCATCGCGGCGACCGGCCTCGGTTCGGCCCAGAGCCCGGTGCTCGCGTCGAGATCGAGCCCGTCGAGTCCGGTCGCGATCCTCGAAGCGCGTTGGGTCCAGTCGGCGATGACACCGGCCGCCGCGCCGAGCTTCGCCGCGTCGCTGAAGAGCTCGTCGGTGGCGACGGTCGTGGTGCCGCCGCCCGAGATCGTCAGTGAGTCGTCCACGCGGGCTCCCCGGGCTCTCCCTGCGTGCGACGCGCTTCTGCGCGACGAACATCGCGGGCATCCTCGGCGAGCGCGGCCTGCCGAGCTGCAGCGTCAGCCTCTTCGGCATCGCGTTGCGCTTGTGCGAACGCAGCGAGCTGCGCCTCCATACGACGGATGCGCTCATCGAGCTCTGACTCCGCCCCGCCGAGTGCGTCGCCGGCATCGCGGAACTGCGCTCGCAGGGCGTCGAGCCGCTCGGCGTACCGGTCGGCCGCGTTCGAACGCCACGCACCGGTGCTCGGCGGCACGAGCGCGCCCGCCGCCGTGTCGATCTCGAGGCGGAGGGTGACCAGCAGGTTCCGGAACTCCCGAGCGGCCGCAACCTGCTCGGCGGATGCCGCCCGCCCGGTGATCGCGGCGATGAGGTAGTCGGCGTCGTACATGCGGCAAGCCTGCCCTCGGCGATCGCCGGGCAGCGTGTGTCGAGGGCGGCGCCGTGGAGAGCGCGCACCGTGCCGTCGCGGTGGAGGACGAGTGCTGGCCCGCCGAGCTGCCTGCCGAGGGCTGCCGCGCCTGCGCTGCCTCAGTCGGCGAGCACCTGCTCCAGAGCGTGCGCTCCGACACGACCGATGCGGCCCGAGGTGCCGATGGAATCGACGATCGTGCCGAACGCGAGCGCCCACCCGCGGGCACGGTCCCACATCGCATCATCCATGCCCCGAACGCGCTCGACCTCGGCACGGAACACCCGTCGCGCCGGCGGCTCGAACGTCAGCCACGCCGTCGCCAAGTCGGTCGCGGGGTCGCCCGCGGTCACGTCGCCGAAGTCGACGACCGCGGCGAGGGCTCCGGATGCGTCGAGCAGGAGGTTCCCCGGATGCAGGTCGCCGTGCAGCCACACCTTCGGCCCCGCCCAGACGGATGCCTCGAGCGCCCGCTCCCACACCGGCACCAGCCGCGCGGCCCCGGGCACCCGCCCGCCCGCCAGACGGGCGCGAATCACCTCGTCGCGGTCGGCGAGCGGAACACCTCGGAACGGGTTCGCCGGAGCATCCGCCGGCGCCGGCACGCCGAGGTCCGTGACGAATGCCGCGAGCGCCGCCGCGGCTCCGGCCCGCGCAGCGGGCTCGACGTCGGCCGCGCTCTCGCCGCGAAACCACGGCACGATGCTCCATGGGAAGTCGTAGCCCAGCTCGGGCGCCGGCAACCCCACCCGTACCGGCACTGGTACCGCGACGTGCAGCCGCGGCGCCAGCTCGGGCAGCCACCGCTGCTCGTGCAGCACGAGTCCCACCGGCGATCTCCCGTCGCGGCAGTCGCACCGCGAGGTCGTCGCCGAGGCGGAAGATCGCGTTGTCCCAGCCGTTCGTGACGAGCCGGATCTCGCCCGCCAGATCGGGATGCTGCGCCGCCACCAGCCGCGCCGCGAGCGCCTCGTCGACGTGGAAGTCGGGCGGAGGGGCATCCAAATCGTCGTCCTTTCCGCGCCGTTCCAGATCGCCCAGCCTAGCCGGCGGTTCCCGAACTCACTGCTGCGGAGAACGCCGATCTCCCACACAATGGAGATCATGACGCGAGCGGAACCCGCGGGGGACATCGCGCAGCCTTTCCGGGTTTCCTTCGTGTGCACCGGCAACATCTGCCGCTCGCCGATGGCCGAGGTCGTGCTGCGCGCCCACGCCGAACGCGCCGGACTCGCCGGTCGCCTCGCGATCGAGTCGGCGGCCACCGGGGACTGGCACGTGGGAGAGCCCGCCGACCAGCGCACGATCGACGCCCTCGCTCGCGCCGGCTACGACGGCACCCACCACCGGGCCCGCCAGTTCGACGCGACCGACTTTCCCGACCTCGACCTCGTGGTCGCGTTCGACCGCGGCCAGGCGCGGATCCTGCGCAACTGGGCGCCGACCGCGCCAGAGCAGCAGAAGGTGCGACTGCTCCTCGAGTTCGAGCCCGAGCTCGCCGCCCTGCACGACGTTCCCGACCCCTATTACTCGGACTCGGGGATGTTCGACCGGGTGCTTGAGATGATAGAGCGGTCGACGTCGGCGCTCTTCCGGCAACTCGCCCCCGCTCTCAGACAAGGAATCCGATGACCCCGCTGCCTCCCCAGCCGCTCAGCCCGCTCGACGGGCGGTACCGCCAAGCGGTCGGCGAACTCGGTGAGCACCTGTCGGAGGCGGGCCTCAACCGCGCCCGGGTGCTCGTCGAGGTCGAGTGGCTCATCGCCCAGACCGATCGCGGGTTCTTCGGTCACTACACCGCTCTCCGACGAGCAGCGGCTCCGGCTGCGATCGGTGGTCACCGACTTCGGGCAGGCCGACATCGACGAGCTCGCCGCGCTCGAGGCCACGACCCGGCACGACGTGAAGGCCGTTGAGTACTACGTGCGCCGGCGTCTCGAGCAGTTGGGCCTCGACTCGATCGCCGAGCTCACGCACTTCGCGTGCACGAGTGAAGACATCAACAACCTCGCCTACGCGATCACGGTGCGCGACGCGGTGCGCGACGTGTGGCTGCCGAAGCTGCGCGGCGTGATCGACTCGCTCGCCGCCCTCGCGGTCGAGCACCGCGACGCGGCGATGCTCTCACGCACCCACGGCCAGCCCGCGACCCCGACGACCATGGGCAAGGAGCTCGCGGTCTTCGCCTACCGCCTCGAGCGCATCGCGAAGCAGATCGAGGCCAGCGAGTACCTCGGCAAGTTCTCGGGCGCGACCGGCACGTTCTCGGCGCACGTGGTCGCGGCTCCGGATGTCTCGTGGCCCGACGTGTCGCGCGAGTTCGTCGAGTCGCTCGGCCTCACCTGGAACCCGCTCACCACGCAGATCGAGTCGCACGACTGGCAGGCCGAGCTCTACGCCCGCATCTCGCACGCGAACGGGGTCCTGCACAACCTCGCGACCGACATCTGGATGTACATCTCGCTCGGCTACTTCCGCCAGATCCCGCAGGCGGGCGCAACGGGTTCGTCGACGATGCCGCACAAGGTGAACCCGATCCGCTTCGAGAACGCCGAGTCGAACCTCGAGCTCTCGTCAGCTCTGCTCGACTCCCTCGCGGCGACCCTCGTCACGACGCGACTGCAGCGAGACCTCACCGACTCGAGTGCCCAGCGCAACATCGGCGTCGCGTTCGGACACTCGCTCCTCGCGCTCGACAACATCGAGCGCGGCCTTCTCGAGATCGACCTCGACGGCGCCCGCCTCCTCGAGGACCTCGACGCCAACTGGGAGGTGCTCGGCGAGGCGATCCAGACCGTCATCCGCGCCGAAGTCGTCGCCGGCCGGTCGACCATCACAGATCCCTATGGGCTCCTGAAGGAGCTCACGCGCGGCAAGCGCGTCGACTCCGCCGACCTGGCGACGTTCATCGAGGGGCTCGATATCGGGGATGCCGCGAAGCAGCGCCTGCTCGCGCTGACTCCTGCGACGTACACGGGCATCGCGTCGCAGCTCGTCGACGAGCTCTAGTCGCGTTCGCTCAGTGCGCGGGCGGGCCCGACGGTTGGTCTCCCGGCTCGTCGCCCTCGTGCAGCTCCGCGGTCTCCTCGGCGTTCGGCTTGATCGCCATCGAGAGCAGGGCGAGCACCACGAGCACGACGATGAACGCGATGCCCGCGCCGATGAGGGCCAGGATGGGTTCGCGCACCGACACCAGGACCACCACGCCGACGAAGATCGCGGCGATCGCCGCGCCGCCGACGTATTCGGCGGGCCGCAGCACGTCGCGTCGGCTCGGCTTGAACTCACCGTGGGACTGGGTCACGAGTGCTGCTCCGTTCCGGATGCCGCGGATTCGGGCGCGGCCGCCCACTTCAATGAGAACCCGCCGATGACGAGGTAGACGCCCACGATCACGAAGTACCCGCCGAGGAGGCCCACCGCCGTGACCGCATCGAGCGGGAACACCAGGAACACGATCGCGAGCACGGCCGTGAACCCGCCGACCGCGATCCAGTCGCGTGCCGCCGACGTGCGACCGCGCGCGCGCAGGCCGGCGAACAGCTCGACGATGCCGGTCACGGCGGCCCACACGCTCACGAGGTAGAGCAGGAACGGCAGGGCGCCGGGCACGGTGAGCGCCAGGAGACCCGCGACGACGGTCGCGACCGCGCCGACCGCGAAGAGCGAGCGGATGCCGCGCTCCACGGTGAGCCGCAGCGAGAGCGCGCCCACGACGAGCCCCGATACGATCGCCCAGACGCCGAACACGATGAGCCCGAACTCGGGCGAGTGGTTCTGCGTGAACGTGATGACGGCTGCAGGCACCAGGGCGAGGATGCCGCGGACCACCGGGACGGCCCAGTACTGGGCGCGCTCCGGGGCGGCATCGCGGGCGGCAGCCACGGCGACCTCTTTCACGTCGGAGGGGGGTACCGATCCATCCTACGCGTCGGCCGAAGGGCTCCCTTCGCCGCCCTTCGACAGGCTCAGGGGGCCCCGGTCCGCTGAGCCGGTCGAAGCGGAGCCGCCCGTCACAGCGCCTTCACGGCCGCGAGCACCTTGCCGAGCGACTCCTTCGCGTCGCCGAACAGCAGCGTCGTGCGCGGCTCGTAGAGCAGCTCGTTCTCGATGCCCGCGAACCCCGGGCGCATCGAGCGCTTGAGGAACACCACCTGCGGGGCATCCTCGACCTCGAGGATCGGCATGCCGTAGATCGGCGAGCCCGGCGTGGTCTTCGCCGCGGGGTTCACGACGTCGTTCGCGCCGACGACGAGCGCGACATCCGCCGTCTTGAAGTCGGGGTTCACCTCGCTCATCTCCTTCAGCGACTCGTAGGGCACGTTCGCCTCGGCGAGCAGCACGTTCATGTGGCCCGGCATGCGGCCGGCGACCGGGTGGATCGCGAAGACCACCTCGATTCCGCGCGCCTCGAGCGCCGTCTGCAGCTCGGCGACCGTGTGCTGGCCCTGCGCGACGGCGAGGCCGTACCCGGGCACGATCAGCACCTTCTGCGCGTAGCCGAGGAGCACCGCGACATCCTCGGCGCTCGATGAACGAACCGGGCGATCGGATGCCACGGTCGAACCCGCCGTCGAGCCGCCCTTGAACGCGCCGAACAGGATGCCGGTGACGCTCCGTCCCATCGCCGACGCCATCGCCCGGGTGAGGATCGTTCCGCTCGCCCCGACGAGCGTGCCCGCGACGACGAGCAGCACGTTGCCGAGCACGAGGCCCGACGCGGCCACCGCGAGGCCCGTGAACGCGTTCAGCAGCGAGATCACGATCGGCACGTCTGCGCCGCCGACCGGGAGCACCAGCAGCACGCCGGTGAGGAGGCCGAAGACGAGGAGCACCGCGGCGAGCCATCCATCGCCGGTGAAGATCAGGGCGACGGATGCCGCGACGGCGGCCAGGAGCGCGGCGCCCATGATGATCGGCAGCCCGGCGAACACCACCGGGCGCGTCGTCATGAGCTCCTGCAGCTTCGCGAAGGTCACGAGCGAACCCGAGAACGAGACCGCGCCCACGAGCAGGGTGAACGCGATCGCGAGTCGCACCCACGGGTCATCCGTGTGCCCGAGCTCGAGCAGTGCGACGAGCGCTGCTGCACCGCCGCCGACGCCGTTGAACAGGGCGACGAGCTGCGGCATCTGCGTCATCTTCACGCGGCGCGCGACCGGCGCCGCGATGGCCGAGCCGACCGCGATCGCGGCGAGGATCCACGGGATGTTGTCGAGTCGCATCGAGAGGAACACCGTGATGACCGCGATGAGCGCGCCGGCCGCGCCGATGAGATTGCCGCGGCGGGCGGTCTTCGGCGAGCTCAAGCCCTGCAGGGCGAGGATGAAGCAGACGGCGGCGACGAGGTAGAGGAGAGCGGACCAGGTGGGGGAGAGGATCGTCATCGACCGGTCTCCCCGTCCGTGCCCTGAGCCTGTCGAAGGGCTCGCCTCGACGGGCTCCTCGTCCGTGAGGCCGTCGAAGGGGGCCCTGAGCTTGTCGAAGGGGTCGCTGAGCCTGTCGAATTGGTCCCTGAGCTTGTCGGACGGCGCCCGCGGAACATCTCGAGCATCCGGTCGGTCACGACGAACCCGCCGACGAGATTCGCGGTCGCGAGCAGGACGGCGAGCAGGGCGAGGGCGAGCGTCCAGCCGTCGGCCGCCTGGCCCGCGACGATGATCGCCCCGACGAGGATGATGCCGTGGATCGCGTTCGCGCCCGACATGAGCGGCGTGTGCAGGGTGCTCGTCACCTTCGAGACCACTTCGAAGCCCACGAACACGGCGAGCACCGTGATCGTGAGCAGCGCGATTCCGTCCATCAACGCGTCCCCTCGGTCGTGGCGTGCGGTCTGCTGAGCGAGCCGCTCTCGAGCGCGGCAGCCAGGGCTTCGCCGGTCAGCGGATGTCGCACCTCGCCCGCGTGCGTGAGGCACGCCCCGGCGACGACCTCGTCGTCGAAGTCGGGGACGACCCGTCCGTTCTCGGTCATCAGGGCGACGAAGTTCGCGACGTTCTTCGCGTAGAGGCGCGACGCGTCGGCCGGCATCGTCGACGCGGCATCCTTCATTCCGACGATGGTGACGGTGCCTTCACCGTTGGCGGTCGGCACCGCGACATCCGCCCCCGCGACCGAGCCCTCGACATTGCCGCCCGACTCCGCCGGCAGGTCGACGACGACCGAGCCCGGCCGCATCGCGGCGACCATCTCGGCGGTGACGAGGAGCGGTGCGGGTCGGCCGGGAATCGCGGCCGTCGTGATGAGCACGTCGGCGTCGGCGACGTGCGGGGCGAGGAGCCGCCGTTGCAGCGCCGCGCGGTCTTCGCCGAGCTCCGTCGCGTAGCCGCCCGCCGCCTCGGCCGCCTCGAGGTCGAGCGAGATGAACGTGCCGCCCATCGATGCCACCTCGTCGGCCGATGCGGGCCGCACGTCGTTCGCCGACACCCGCGCGCCGAGCCGCTTCGCCGTGCCGATCGCCTGCAGGCCGGCGACGCCCGCGCCGAGCACGAGCACTCTCGCGGGCGGGATCGTGCCGGCCGCGGTCATGTAGAGCGGGAAGAATCGCGGGAGTCGCATCGCCGCCTCGAGTACGCAGCGATAGCCGGCCACGAGCGCCTGGCTCGTGAGGGCGTCCATCGACTGCGCTCGCGAGATGCGCGGCACGAGCTCGAGTGCGAACGCCGTGACGCCTGCGTCTCGAAGCGCCCGCACGGTCGCGAGCTCGGTGGAGGGCGACGCGAGTCCGACCGTGATCGCCCCGCGGCGGAGTCGTGCGGCGTACTCGGGTTCGAGGGGCCGCACGTGAGCGAGCACGTCGACGTCGTCGAGGTCGAGCGCGTCGACCACGGTCGCGCCGGCCTGCGTGTAGGCCGCGTCGGAGTGACCGGATGCCTCGCCGGCACCACGCTCGATGAGCACCGTCAACCCGAGACCGGCCAACTGGCGCACGGTCTCGGGGGTGGCGGCGACTCGCCGCTCACCCGGACGTCGCTCTCTGGCGATACCGACCCTCACGGGCTCTCCTCTCATACGGGAGTGCAGCGGTGCCGTCGGCGCGGGGATCCCCCCGTACGGCGGCGCTGCTGCACGTGTCGTTCAGCGTACGTCCCGATGGGCGTCGAAGTCACGCCGATTCTCGACGATGCGGTGCTGGTTCTCGGCAGACCCGGTGCGCGAGCATCGCGGGCATCACCCAGAGGAACGACGACGCCGCCCGCCTCCCTCTGGGGGAAGCGGGCGGCGGTCGTCGCGCGGTCGTGCGGGCCGCGAGCTGCGCTCGGTGTCAGCTGATCTTGCGGCGGTAGATCGCGATCGCGATGGTGTAGGCGATGACGAGGATGCCGACGAGCCACGCGAGGGCGATCCAGATGTCGTTGCCGACGGGTTGTTCTGCGAACAGGGCTCGGATGGTGTTCACGATGCTGGTCACGGGCTGGTTCTCGGCGAACCAGGCGACCGGGGCGGGCATCGAGTCGGTGGGCACGAACGCGGAGCTGATGAACGGGAGGAAGATCAGCGGGTAGCTGAACGCGCTGGCGCCGTCGACGGTCTTCGCGGAGAGTCCGGCGATCACGGCGAGCCAGGTCAGGGCGAGGGTGAACAGGATCAGGATCCCGGTGACCGCGAGCCAGACGCCGACGGATGCCCCGGTGCGGAACCCCATGATCAGGGCGACGCCGATCACGATCGCGACCGAGACCAGGTTCGAGACCAGGGAGGTGAGCACGTGCGCCCAGAGCACGCTGGATCTGGCGATCGGCATGGACTCGAAGCGTTCGAAGATGCCGCCCTGCAGGTCCAGGAACAGCCGGTACGCGGTGTACGCGACGCCCGACGCGATCGTGATCAGCAGGATGCCGGGGAGCATGTAGTCGACGTACGACTCGTCGGTGCCGGTGTTGATCGCGCCGCCGAGGACGTACACGAACAGCAGCATCAACGCGATCGGGGTGACCGCGGTGGTGACGATCGTGTCGGGGCTTCGGAGGATGTGGGTCAGCGAGCGGCCGGTGAGCACGCCGGTGTCGCCGAGGGTGTGGGTGGTCATCGGGGTTCCTTTCCTGCCCGGACCGTGCCCTCGGCACGATCGGTGGTGGTGGTGTCGTGGTGTGTCGGTGTTGGTGCTGGCGGTGTCGCCGACGAGGGTGAGGAAGACGTCCTCGAGGGAGGGCTGCTTCTCGATGTACTCGACCTTCGCGGCCGGGAGGAGCTGCTTGAGCTCGGCGAGGGTGCCGTTCTGGATGATCGTGCCCTGGTGCAGGATCGCGATCCGGTCCGCGAGCTGCTCGGCCTCGTCGAGGTACTGCGTGGTGAGCAGCACGGTCGTGCCGGCCTTGGCGAGGGCCTTCACGGTCTGCCACACCTCGATCCGCGCCTGCGGGTCGAGCCCGTCGTGGGTTCGTCGAGGAAGATGATCGGCGGGTTGCCGATCAGGCTCATCGCGATGTCCAACCGGCGGCGCATCCCGCCCGAGTACGTCGAGGCCTTCCGGCCGCCCGCTTCGGTCAGCGAGAACCGGGCGAGCAGGTCATCGGCGATCCCGCCCGGGTTCTTCAGGTGCCGAAGCCTCGCGATCAGCACCAGGTTCTCCCGGCCGGTGAGGACCTCATCGACCGCGGCGAACTGCCCGGTCAGGCTGATCGACTCCCGCACCTGGCCCGGGCTCGCGGCGACGTCGATGCCGTGCACCGTGGCGGTGCCCGCGTCGGCCTTCAACAGCGTCGACAGGATCCGCACCAGCGTGGTCTTGCCCGCACCGTTCGAACCCAGCAGCGCGAAGATACTGCCCCGCGCGACGTCGAAGTCCACGCCCCGCAGCACCTGCAAATCCTTGAACGACTTCTCGATACCCGCCACCCGGATCGCGGGCTCACGGGTCTTGTTGCTGGTGGTCATGCTTTCGTCTCCTTCTCGTTGTCACCGGACGCGGTGTCGATCGCCTTCGTGAGGCGCGCCCGCTCCTTGTCGATCCACTGCGTACCGCCGTAGGCCTGCGTGAACGTCTCGGCGAACCCGACCGGGTCGTCGCCGACGATCTCGCGCACCGGCGTGCCATCCACCGCAGCGCGCTCCCAGAGGTCGGCGAAGTCGCCGAACATCGTGATGAGGGTGTCGCCGTCGGTGATGCCCCCGTAGTACATGAAGTACCGCTCGAACGCCTTCGCGGCGGTCCGGTACGGCTCGGGGAGGGCCTCGATGCGGGCCTTGTACTGCTTGTACTGCTTCTTCTGCTCGAGCGACCCGGTGAGGGTCTCGATCCACTTCGCCGCCATGATTACGCTCCTTCTGCCTGGGGGTTGACGATGTTGTTGCGGAGCTGTCCGATCCGTTCTACGAGGAAGCTCCACGTTCCCCAGAACTCCTCGAGGTACCCGCCGCCCAGCGCGTTCAGCGAGTACACCTTGCGCGGCGGCCCCTTCTCCGACGGGACCTTCTCGACATCGACGAGACCGCGCTGCTCGATCCTGACCAGCAGGGCATACACGGTGCCCTCGACGATGTCGGAGAAGCCCTGGTCGCGAAGCCGCGCCGTGATCTCGTAGCCGTACGCCGGCCGCACGGCCAGAATCGCGAGGACGATGCCCTCGAGCGTGCCCTTCAGCATCTCGGTCATCTGCTTGCTCATGGAACCCTCCTTTCACTACTCGGTGGTGGTGAGTACTAGTACTCGGTGTTGCTGACTACCGGTACATAGTAAGCACAAGTACCGGTAGATAGCAACACTGAATAGCAATTGGTGAGAGGGATCTTTTCTGCCGACGAAAGGATGCCTCTTCGCTTGCCTTGCGCGTCCTACGCTGGTCGCTTGCGGTCTACGGGCGCGACCGCGCACGGGCAGTGATGGGGCGCTCAAGGATCCTCTAGAAGCCGGCGTCGTCGAGCTCACGCCGCAGATACTTCGGAGCCTGTATTCGCCACGCCTCGGTCACGAGCTCGGCGAGATGGTCCTCGTCGATGCCGCCCATGCGGAACGCGACCTTCGGCTCGCCCCACGGCGTCGTGGTGCGCAGGAACACGTCGGGCGCCATTTGGACGAGGGCGAGCGTGTCCAGGCGGTCGGCGACCTTCACCCCGACGACGAGCTCGGCCGCGACGATCGCACGTATGTCTGCCGGGATGCTCGGCCAAGGATGGCACTCCCACGCGTACAGCTTGCCGCGAACGAACCACGCGGCGCCGCCCGTCGTCGCGCGCTCCTCGCTGCCGGGCAACCGAACAGCAGTGCGGCGGAGGTCGTCGAGGGAGGCCACGAGGCGAGCATATGA